>CAVOSJ010000001.1:0-117099 GCA_963698885.1 Nitrospirota bacterium
CTTAAACGAATTTAATATTCCTTCAGAAAAATCCTAAGTCAAATAGTGATATAACTATCTTTAATTAAGGATAAAAACCAAATAATCCGAATCAAGTTAAATGTTTTTAATAGTAATTATTATTGACGATGAAACGGGGCGGCTGTAACCTCATCCTAAGTTTTAACCATGGTTGCAAGACCGGATGAGCGCGGGTCGCGACGCCTGCACCCTGGACCGTGGTTACATTACCTTAAACGGTAATAAACTAGGTGAAGGTCAAGACGCCTGCACCGCGGACAGCAGCTTTCTCGATGCGGCAGATGGAAGAAATTCCGAGTGGAACAAAGGAGAAAGACAATGTTTGGAACTAAACGCATAGCGGCGGCGATTACCGTAGTTTTGTTTGCCATTATAATGCTGGCGCAGTCAGCATTGGCCGGAAGTGTAACCGTTAAATCAAATTACGTGGTGTTCGCCTGGAACGACCTCGGCATGCACTGCGCGAACAATGAATTCGACAAGGCGGTTATCCTGCCGCCTTATAATACGCTGATAGTCCAGGTCGTAAAACGGGGCGACCCGCCGACGGTAGTAACGACGGGCCTGACCGTCAGTTACAGCTTAGTCGGCAACACCTATTCCTCCGGCAAGGGTCTCTTTGGACAGTTCTGGACCAATTGCCTGAAGCTGTTCGGGATCACTCTTAAGGCGAACACGGGGCTGAACTTAGTTGACCCGACGATACACAACGGGCTTGCCGGTAAAATGGTCGTCCACGGCTCGCAGTTCGAGGCCGACGGCATACCCGCCACCCCGCTTAACGACAAAGGAGTATGGAGCCCGTACCAGGTCGCAATCATTACCGTGAAGAACAAGGCCGGTACGATAGTCGCCCAGACGCGGACGACGCTGCCGGTATCGGACGAGATAAACTGCGCCAAGTGCCACGGCAGCACGGACCCGCTTGGCGATATCCTTAAGAAACATGACGCAGCGCAAGGCACGCACCTCTCCGGCAGTGGCCCGGTGCTCTGCGCCGGCTGCCATGCCGACCCTATACTGCATACCGTCAACCAGAACGGCGCGACGGAATACCTCTCCGTGGCGATGCATAAGTTCCACAGCGACAAGGGCGCGACCTGCTACGACTGCCATCCCGGCAATAAGACCCAGTGCAGCAGGAGCCTTGCGCATACCAATACCGACGGCGGCTGCACCACCTGCCACGGCGATATGGCGAACGTAGCCAATACGGCGATGACCGGCGGCAGGATACCCTGGATGAGCGAGCCGAAATGCGTAACCTGCCATCAGGGCGTCGCCGAGGTAGATACGGGTACTACCCTGTACAGGAACGCGGCCGGGCACGGCGGGCTTCACTGCTCGGCCTGTCACTCCTCGCCGCACGCGATGATCCCGTCGAGGGAGGCCTCCGACAACTACCAGGCCAACCAGTATCAGGCCTCGTCGAAGACCATCGGGAGCTGCGGCGCCTGCCACAGCTCTTCTAAGGGGGCCGGCCTGTCGGATTATCTCGAAGAGCACGGCTATGCGAACCCGCAGAAAGAGAACGGCTGCAACATCTGCCATACCGCGATCAACTCGACCGACACGACGAACTGGCCGCACCAGTACCAGTGGCAGAACAGCAACGTTACATCAGGCACCTTCGGCGGCGGCACTTCAGGGGGCTCGACCGGGGGAGGCGGCACAACGACAACAGACGGGGCTACGCTTTATAGCACATACTGCTCCGGCTGTCACGGCCCGCTCGCTACCTCGTCCAAGTCAGGCGCAACTGCCGCCATGATACAGACGGGCATCAGCTCCGTGTCCCAGATGAGTTCGTTAAGCTCCCTCACGACCACTCAGATCCAGGCCATAGCGGCGGCGCTCAGCGGGTCCGGCGGCTCGACCGGTGGAGGAGGCACTACGACACTGGATGGGCCGACCCTTTATACAACGTACTGCTCAAGCTGTCATGGAGCGCTCGCAACATCGTCGATAGGAGGCGCATCGACCTCGACGATACAGAGCGCACTAAGCTCAGTGTACCAGATGAGCTCGTTAAGTAGCTCTCTCACGAGCGCGCAGATACAGGCCATATCTCAGGCGCTCGCCGGTGTGTCCGGCGGCGGCGGGGACGATTAACCCACTGTAAGCCATAGCAAAAGGCCCGGCTATTGCCGGGCCTTTTTTATTTTATCTTGTACCATAGCAGCGAACTACTTTTTGTCCGGCTCCACCGGCGCTACCTTCACATTCTTAAAGCGGCCCGTCGCCAGGACCTTCCCTGTGTCGGTTATCATCAGGACCTCTATCTCCGGATGCTTAAGGGCCAGCGCGTAAGCCTTCTGTGGCCCGAGGACGAACAATTTACCCATTGAGTCCGCAAGCCATGACTCCTTCGACAGCACCGTGACGCTCATCAGGCCCCGCGCGGGATAGCCGGTCCTGGGGTCAAGGATATGGTGGTAGCGCACGCCGTCCTTTAGAAAATAGCGCTCGTAATCTCCAGAGGTCGATACCGCGCAGTCTGTCAGGCTTAACTTGGCCATCAGCACGCCGTCTGCTTTGCGCGGGTGCTGTATGCCGACCGTCCAGAGCGTGCCGTCAGGACGTACGCCGAAAACTTTTATATCCCCGGCGCAGGCAACGATGCCGCCCTTTATCCCCGCCTTCTTCAGGACTGAAACCGCCATGTCGGAGGCATAGCCCTTCGCTATACCGCCCAGGTCGATGCTTGCCCCCCGCTTCCTTATGAAAACCGTCCCGGCATGTTTATCGATTTCGATATTCCGCCAGCCCACTAGTGTGAGCGCCCTCCTTATCTCATCGGGAGAAGGCACCCGCGCATCCTTGGAGCCTATCTTCCAGACATTCACCAGCGGCCCGACGGTCACGTCGAACGCGCCGTCAGTTAACCTGGCGACATATAGCGCCTTCTCGATGACATCAATCACCTCTGGGTCCGCCTGTACGGGCGCTATTCCGGCGGACTGGTTTATCCTGCTCAGGTTGGACTGGGGCTTATACGTGCTCATAAGCTCGTCCACTTTCTCAATCTGTGCGAACGCATCACTGGCAGCCTTAGTCAAATAGTCTTGACTCTTGCCGCTCTCGTTTAAGGTAATGGTGACGTACGTCCCCATTATCACACGGGTTTCCTTGTACAGCCCTTCTTTTTTAGTGCACGAGGAAACGAGGGTCAATGTGATGAGCAGAAGGAATATTTTTTTCATTATTTGGCGCTTTTTCATGGTAAGGCACTTTAGCAGAGTTGAAAAGCCCCTACAAGAGCATATTTTACTTTCTTTTCTTGCTTTAACCGCCCCTTTCATGTTATCTTTTCGGGAGTTTTGTGTATGTTTACAATCTTTACGGAAGGTGTTCCATTATGAAGAAGTTAAGCCTTGTCATGGGCGCGCTTTTACCGGTGCTATTTTTTGTTTCGACTTCGCAGGCGGTCGAGATAGACCGGGTAGTGGCGGTAGTCGGCCCGGACGTGATAACCTTAAGCGAACTCCAGGGCGAGATGGCCCCGGCGCTTAGCCAGCTTAAACAGCGTTACGACGGCGAGGACCTGGCGAGAGCTGAGGAGAAGCTCAGGAAGGCGACCGTTAACGGCCTGGTGGACAAGTACCTCCAGGTCCAGGAGGCGAAGAAAGAGGGGATTGAGGTTTCCAAAGAAGAGGTGGACGCGGCCATCGATGACATCATGAAGAAAAACCACATGGATAAAGCCGCCTTCGACGCCGCGCTGGAAAACGAGGGATATGTCGCCGACGACTATAAGCAGAACCTGGGCGACCAGCTTTTGATAATGAGGCTCGTCGGCCACGACGTAAAGTCGAGGATATCCATCAAGGACGAGGACATCGTAAAATACTACAACGATAACAAATCGAAGTTCGTTATCCCCGCGTCCGTTAAGGTGGCGCATATCCTGTTCCCCGCTAAAGACGGAGACATGGACGGGGCGCTAAAGGCCGCGACCGAGGCGAGGGCGGAGATAGAAAAAGGGACGCCGTTCGAGGAGATGGCCGCGAAATGCACCGGGGACGAGGGCGCGTCCAAGACCTGCGTCCTGGGCACGTTCGGCAAAGGGGAACTCGCCCCGGATATAGAAGCCGCTGCGTTCGGCCTGAAGCAGGGAGAAGTAAGCCAGCCGATAAAATCCGACGATAAAGGATACCAGCTAATCAAGGTGATGGAAAAAACGGAGGCGTCGTCCAAGACCCTTGATGACGCACGGCCCGAGATAGTCCAGGAGCTTTCCGCACAGCAGGGCGAGAAACTGTTCGCGAAATGGATAGGCGAACTGCGGGAAAAGGCGTATGTCGATGTCCGGGAGTAACAGGCCCAAATTAAAATGACAAATAGCAGGGACGCAGGAGACTGCGTCCTTATTTTTTAGGCTGTGGTTAGTCATTTTCAATGAACATTGCTAAGGTATTTCAATTTACCGGTTCACTTGTTGTTATACTAGTGTCCCTTATGGACCTTTTTTATAGCCCATTCGACAATTTTTTTACCAGAAAAAAGAGACTATTATGGGGGACGTTCGCTTTAATACTTGGAACCTTAGGTTTACTATCAGTTATCTTTGATTGGCTTCGGCCTATGATTAGTCCGAAATGGTGACGCGTAGTTATTATGGGGTGGCGATATAAAAATATTGAAGCTTAAAAAGAAGGAAGACCGCCGCATCCGCCGGGGGCACCCGTGGGCGTTCTCAAACGAGTTCGAGGAAATCCCCAAGGGCCTTGCGCCGGGCGAGCTGGTACTGGTGGCCGATTACGCCGGACGGCCCGTCGGCACAGGGTACGTCAACCCGCACAGCCTGATCGCCGTCAGGCTCCTTACCCGCGGCGAGGTTCCGTTTACGGTAGCTCTCTTGAAGAAAAGGGTAGAGGACGCAAAGCGTCTCCGGGAGAGGTTTTATCCAGACAGAAATTCCTGGCGCGCGGTATTCTCGGAGTCTGATTTCCTGCCGGGGCTTATCGTGGACAGGTATGGAGACTGGCTATCCGTGCAGGCGCTGACGCAGGGGATGGAGAGGCTGCTGCCGGACGTGCTGGACGCATTGAGGGAGGTTTACAAGCCTTACGGCATAGTGCTCAGGAACGACTCGAAGCTACGGGCTCTGGAGGGCCTGCCGCTGGAGAAAAAAATCGCATACGGCGAATACGGCGGGGCTGTAGAGATTGATTTATCAGGCCTGAAGCTGAGGGCCGACCTGCTCGAAGGCCAGAAGACCGGCTTCTTCCTGGACCAGGCCGACAACTATTCCCTGCTTGAAAAAATATCCGCCAATGCCGATGTCCTGGACCTCTTCTGCCATACCGGGGCCTGGGGCATCTCAGCGCTTAAATTCGGGGCGAAGGGCGCAACCTTCGTGGATTCGTCCGCGCCGGCCCTGGCTTTCGCGAGGGAGAATGCGCAGTTGAACGGATGTACGGAGCGGGCGGATTTTATACGGGAAGACGCGCTGACGGCCCTTAAAAGAATGTCGGATGAGGGAAAAAAATTCGGCGCGGTGGTGGCCGACCCGCCCGCCTTTATAAAGAGCCGGGCCAAAATCGCCGAAGGGCTGCGCGGGTATAAGGATTTAAACACGAAGGCCCTGAGGCTTGTCAGGCCGGGAGGATTTTTCATCACCTGTTCCTGTTCTCACCACTTAAGCCGGGAAGATTTCTATGAAATGCTCCGGGCGAGTGCGTCGGGGACGGGCAGGGGAGTCCGGATAATCGAGACGCGTTCCCAGTCGAAGGACCATCCCGTCCTTCTGAGCGCGCCGGAGACGGAGTACCTGAAGTGTGCGCTGATGCAGGTGGAATAAAAAGGCCGCTCTGGCTGTTTTTTTCGCTTGCCGCCCTTCTGCCCGGGGCGGGATATTCGTACTATGTCTATTCCGGGAGCTGCAAAGGCCAGGCGGAAGTATTCGACGTTTTCCTGCTGATGCTGTTTGCGGGCTGGGCTGGGGCGCTTCTTGGAGGGATACTGGACCTGGTCATCCGGGGAAGGTCTCCCCTGGAACCGCTTTTCCCGGCCTGGGTCTGGGTCTACCGGCGGGGGTTCTGGTTCAGGCTGATGATCCTGCTGCCGGCTGCATGGACGGCATTTATAGTGATTGCGATCGCCGCGGCATTTTTTTTCGGAGCAAAAAAAGAGGCCGCTCAGCTTTTATCGCTGGAAGGCGGCCTTATCTTTATTATCTTTTTATTCGTCTTCGTGTTAGAGGGCGCAGTCGTGGGCGGTCTTATCGACCTCCTCGGGTGGCTGCTGAAGGACACATAAGTGTTCGCCCCTCGTCATGCATGCTCGTGCAATCGGGCCATCAATCCAGGATGGCGGCGTGCGCGTCTGATGCTATTGTATGCCGATGGGCAATCATCTTCGCGACGAGTCCGTAGATGATAAAGTAACGGGTTTAGCCGTTATTTCGCCCCGATGAACTCGGCAAGCCCCTCGATCCTCAGTTCGTCCATATCGTAGAAGGCTTCCAGGACGCCCATGCCGGTATCCTTCATCCGAAGGAGCTTGTCCACCGCCAAGAGGAGCTTGGGGTTGTCCTTCAGCTTCTGGATAGTGTCGTCACCGGACGGCGCGGAATAACTCTTGAAGCCGCACCACCTGTCCCCCCTGCCGGTCAGCATCCAGTCGATGCTCGAGTTGGTGAGGTTGGAGACCCCCTTAAGAAACGAGAGCGAAGGCTTCGTCACGCCGTTCTCCACCTGGGAGATATAACCCTGGTCGCAACCGATCTTTGAAGCCCAGTCCTTCTGCCTCTCGTTCCCCCTCAGTTCCCTGATCCGCTTGCCGATTTCCTGATAAATCAGATTGTTAGTCATGTTTTGCTCCACTTTCTTTTTGTTTGCCGCCCGTTATACAAACTATTTTACTCTAACTTCCACTTTTTTTCAACCCCTCCTCAGGCGGGTTTACTCATTTTACGCTACGAATGGGACAGTACAGAGACTTAATAGGAGTTTTTCTCAAATTTTATCACTATGATTTTGCTTAATAAAAAACTCTTTTTAAGTTTTCTCTAACACTTTAGGGTTAGATTATATAGATTCTACAAATAAATTTCAAGTATTTATTTATATAAATGTTGACATACTTATCTTCCGGAAATATAATGCAAAAATAGTTGTTTAGAATTTTTTTTGAGCTTTATGTTTTAAAAGAGAAATGGAACAAAAGATGGAAGAACTTCAAAACTCTTACGAAAGAGAGATTCAAGACCTTAAAGACAGGCTCGAAAAAAACGAAAGTCTTGAATCGAACCTGCTGCGCTTCGCCGAGGAGCCCGATCCCGCAAGGCTTATCGACATTGTCGCGCAGACCGCGGCCCGCATGATACGCGCGGATACCGTCGCGGTCCCCATGCTTTCCCCGGATAACCTGGAAATCCATTATGGGCACGTCTACGGCAGGAACAAAGAGAAATTCCTTTCTATCCGGCTTCCCATAGAAAGGTCCGGCCTTTGCGGCTGGGTGCTGGAAAACAGAAAATCCATCCTCTGCGAAAATTTATTCGAAGACCCCCGCGTCTCAAGGGACCTGGCGAAAGAGCTTGGCTATACGACCGCCGCGCTGGCCCCGCTTATCGCGCGCGGCAAGATAATGGGCGGTCTATCCGCGTTCAGAAGCGGCCCGGCCTTTACGGACGAAGACAAGGCTGAGCTGGCCAGGCTTGCCAATTACGCGGCGGTGGTCATAGATAACGCGCACCTTATGCAGGAGCTCTCAAAGGAGCGGAAGAAGCTTAATACTATTTTCGACGCGGTTGAGGACGGCATTATTTTATTATCCCATGAAGGCGTGGTGCTGAAGGCGAACAAAGCGGTGGAGAAATATCTGCCGCTTAAGTCCCACGAACTCCTGGGGACGTCCGTGCAGGAGTTCATAAATCTCCCGCCGCTTGACGAGGTATTTGGCTGGAACGTCGCGGCCCCCCCCGGCAAGAGATGCTGGGAGGTCATGGAATGCAGCTGCCCGACGTGCCCCATGTACAAGAAAGACTACGTCAGGTGTTGGGCAAACTCTGAAGGATATAGTTGCCGCGGCGGAAGTTTCACCGGGAAAGACAGCTCAAAACTCTGGGGCCAGTGTTCAAAATGTGAAGTAATCGGCTCCGCGGCGGAGGCTTTCAGAAGGCCCAGGGAAATAAAAATAATGGGCAGGCCCCTGACAGTAGTAAGCTCAATAATAAAACCGGAATCGCAAGGCGAGATGTTCGGAGAGATTCTGGTCCTATCGAGGGCCGGAACGAGGTTTGAAGATTTACCCTAAAGCGGCTTAATGCCCTTTTTCTTAAGCGCGAGCTCTATAATCCTCTTCTTGCCCGCCGGGTCTTTTTCATTCTTTATCTCGCGGATTACCTTTTTAGCCTCATCCGGCGGGAGCGCGGTAAGGATCCTCGCCACGTTATCTATATCTTTCGAGCCCGGTTTGTTCAACGTATCCTCCACTTTTTTGAAAAATGCTAACATACATCCATCGAGACTGCAACCGCTTTTCCGAAAGCTGTTGACTAACGGGCGTACTTTATGGTATCAGTACAGGTAGCACGGGCGATTAGCTCAGCGGGAGAGCACTGCCTTCACACGGCAGGGGTCGAGGGTTCGAACCCCCCATCGCCTACCATTAAAATCAAGGACTTACGGATTTCCGTGGGTCCTTTTTTTTGTCAAAAACGGCCATTGTAGCAGAATTGTAGTAGTTTTCAGCCGACTTTTTCTGGAAAATTGGCATTTGCTACAGTAGTGGATGGCTCACCCGTCATCAACCGAGCCATTCTGCTGGCGCCCGGCAAGACCCTGAGGCTGCTACTCGAATATATCGACGCGATTTCGTTTATTGCACGTCAGGAACTCGAAAAAGATAATATCATTGTGAGCTTGGTGCTTCCTGGAATGACCGCTTCAAATTTCTATGCGAACATGATTGGCGGTATGCCTGATTTCGGCTCAAGAAAATTGCCGCCTATGGATAGTAATGAAAAAGTCGCTGGAAAGATTGCCGAAATTATCGAAAGCGGCGAAGCGGAACTGGAAATATAAATCCCTGCAACAAATCGCTTAACCGTTATTTCAACTGTCATGCTTAATTTTTAGGCATATAGCACTACAAATTGCAGTTCCTTTTCTACCCACATTCCTGCTCAGTTGGTGCGGCGCCGGTAAAAACCTCGTTCAATCAGGGTGTTGCATGTAGTGAGTTTTCTTGCTTGTTTTCTGGCATAAAAATTGTATCTAACACTCAATATGGTTAAAGAGAAAGACGAAAAAATCCTGGAGCTCACAACCCTGTACGAGGTAGCGAGGCTCGCGTCGTCTTCGCTGGATCTTAACTCGACACTGGGCTCTATACTTCATGCGCTTTCGGTATCGCTTGAGATGAAGCGGGGTACGCTGACCCTCCTCGACTCATCTACGGGCGTTCTGGAGGTCAAAGCCTCCTACGGCCTCAGCGCAAGCGAAATGAAGCGTGGGAGATACAAGATAGGAGAGGGGGTAACCGGGAAAGTGTTTGAGACGGGCCTCCCGTTCATCGCCCCGGACGTGAAAAAGGAGCCGTTGTTTTTAAACAGGACTGGTTCACGCGGGGATATAAAGAAGGAGAATATATCCTTCATAGGCGTTCCGGTAAAGGTGAGGAACAAGGTTATAGGCGTACTTTCCGTCGACAGGCTCTTCCCGGTGAAGGTAGTCTACGATGAAGATGTGAGACTTCTGAATATAGTCGCCTCCATTATCGGACAAGCGGTAATCCTGCACGACATGATTGAGGCCGACAAGAAGAAGCTTGTCCAGGAGAACGTCCGGCTCCAAAGGGAACTTGGGAAAAAATACAGGTTGCCTAATATCATCGGGACCACCGATACCATGCAGGAGGTTTTTCACTCGGTCGAGGTGGTAAGCAAGAGCCGGTCGACTGTGCTGATAAGAGGAGAAAGCGGCACGGGCAAGGAGCTGATCGCCAAAGCCATCCATTATATAAGCCCGAGGAGCAAGCGGCCGTTTATCAAGTTCAACTGTGCGGCCATTCCGGAAGGGCTTCTCGAATCCGAGCTTTTCGGCCATGAGAAAGGCGCGTTCACGGGTGCCATCGCGGCAAAAAAGGGCCGCTTTGAGCTTGCCCAGGGCGGCACGATATTCCTGGACGAGATTGGCGACCTGCCCCTTTCTCTCCAGCCTAAAATGCTTCGCGTCCTGCAGGAGCATGAGTTCGAAAGGGTCGGCGGCGAGAATACAATCAAGGTGGATATCAGGGTAATTGCGGCGACCAGCCGGGACCTGGAAAAATCCCTCGAGGACGGCATGTTCCGCGAGGATCTATACTACAGGCTGAACGTGGTACCCATATTCATACCCCCGCTCCGGGACAGGCGGGAGGACATACCCGAGCTGGTCGATTACTTTGCCAAAAAGTACGGCGCGAGGGCGGACAGAAGTGTCCATTTTACGGAGGACGCGGTCGTGGCCTTGACGCGCTATCCCTGGCCCGGCAACGTGAGGGAGCTCGAAAACGTAATCGAGCGCACCGTAGTAATGACCGACAATAATGTCATAGACGCGTCCGGTCTAAAGCTCTTACCCGTCCAGATAAAGCCCGTAAATAAGTCCAGGGAACACGAAGCCCTGCCCCAGGCGGTCCAGGACGTAGAGCTGAAGGCCCTGAAGGAAGCCCTTGCCCGCACGGGCTGGCGTCAGGCGGCCGCGGCAAGGCTCCTGGGCATCACGCCCCGGCAGATCGGGTACAAAATGCGCAAGTACGGCCTTCTACCTTCCGACGGTCAACCGCTATAAATTACCCATACGACGCTATCGCCAGGCCGGGTCCTCCTCCTGCGTTCCCTCGCGGGATGGAAACGGGGCCGCTCGTCGGGCGTCGGTTCATCCCATCTGGCGGCACTCGTCTCAAGATTTCACTTGTCCGACATTTTTGTATTGACTCCTACCGATTTGTTCCATATTTAATTTTTCATCGTAGAGCTTAAATTCCAACAAAGCCTTGCCCATTAGGCCTTCGCGCGATTTTATGCGTCTTGGCACGCATGTTGCTCTATAAGTATGGCATAGGGCGGTTTAAAAAATCCGGAGGTAAACAATGAGGCAGATAGCAATCTACGGAAAAGGCGGGATAGGCAAATCCACGACGACGCAGAACCTTGTTGCGGGGCTGGCGGAAGCCGGCAAGAAGGTGCTTATCGTGGGGTGCGACCCGAAGGCGGACTCGACAAGGCTCATGCTGCATGCGAAGTGTCAGACTACCGTGATGGACCTGGCAAGAGACAGGGGCGGAGTGGAGGAGCTTGAGCTTGGCGAGGTATTGATGACCGGGTACAGGGGCGTAAAGTGCACTGAGTCGGGCGGACCTGAGCCGGGCGTTGGCTGCGCGGGCAGGGGCGTCATAACGGCCATTAACTTCCTGGAGGAAAACGGCGCATATACACCGGACCTGGACTTCGTCTTTTATGACGTCCTGGGCGACGTCGTCTGCGGCGGGTTCGCGATGCCGATGCGCGAGAAGAAGGCGCAGGAGATATACATAGTCACCTCCGGCGAGATGATGGCGATGTACGCGGCGAACAACATCTGCAGGGGTATCGTCAAGTACGCGGTAAGCGGCGGGATACGCCTGGGCGGGCTGATATGCAACTCCCGGAAGGTGGACAAGGAGTACGAGCTTATTGCGGCGCTGGCGGACAAGCTCGGCACGCAGCTTATACATTTCGTGCCCAGGGACAACGTCGTCCAGCGCGCGGAGCTTAAGAGGATGACGGTGATAGAGTACGAGCCGCAGGCGGACCAGGCCGACCAGTACAGGACGCTCGCCAGGAAGATATCCGAGAACAAGAACCTCGTGATCCCTACGCCCATGACGATGGACGAGCTGGAAGAGCTGCTCATAACTTACGGTTTTATGGATGCCGAGACGGAAGCGGCTGCGGTATAGGAGGCGGTATTACATGAAATCACCTGTAAAAGACGTGCGGGAGATACTCGACGAGATACTGAAGGCCTACCCTGAGAAGACCCGCAAAAAAAGGGAGGGGCATTTAGCCGTTAAGGACGTTGAAACGCCGGAGGGCGGCGAGTCCGCCTGCAGTACCTGCGCCGTAAAAGCGAACGTGAAATCGATACCCGGAGTCATGACCGCAAGGGGATGCGCATACGCCGGCAGCAAGGGCGTCGTCTGGGGGCCGGTGCGCGACATGGTGCACCTCTCCCACGGCCCCGTCGGATGCGGGTATTACTCGTGGAGCACAAGGCGTAACCTGGCCCAGGGGAAAGCCGGGCGTCGACAACTTCGTGCCGTTCCAGTTCACGTCCGACTTCCAGGAGAAGGATATCGTTTACGGCGGAGCGCAGAAGCTGGAAGATATATGCAGGGAGATAAGGACGCTCTTTCCGGAGGCGAAGGGAATATCTATTCAATCGGAATGCCCCATCGGCCTGATAGGCGATGACATAGAGGCGTCCGCCAAAAAGATGAAGGAGGAACTGGGCATCGACGTCGTGCCGGTGCGCTGCGAGGGTTTCAGGGGAGTCAGCCAGTCCCTGGGCCACCACATCGCGAACGACAGCATCCGGGACCACGTGCTGGGAAAGGGCAAACTCGCCGACCCCGGCCCGTACGATGTCGCGATAATCGGCGACTACAACATAGGCGGCGACGCTTGGGCCTCCAGGAAGATACTGGAAGAGCTGGGGCTTCGGGTCGTGGCGATGTGGTCCGGCGACGGCCAGCTTGAGACCATGAAGCTCACGCACGCGGTGAAGCTGAACCTTATCCACTGCTACCGTTCCATGAACTATATCGCGCGCCACATGGAGGAGGAATACGGCATACCTTGGCTGGAATACAACTTCTTCGGCCCGACGAGGATAGAGGCCTCCCTCAGGAGCATTGCATCCCGCTTTGACGACAAGATAAGGGAGAACGCAGAGAAGATAATCGAAAAATACAAACCGGCGATGGACGCCGTTGTAAACAAGTACCGCCCGAGGCTGGACGGCAGGCGCGTGATGCTGTACGTCGGGGGCTTAAGGCCCAGACACGTGATTGGCGCTTACGAAGACCTGGGCATGAAGATAATCGGGACGGGGTATGAGTTCGGGCACGCGGACGATTACAAACGCACGCTCCCGCAGGTAGGCGAAGGCACAGTAATATACGACGACGTGACCCAGTTCGAGATGGACGAGCTGGTGAAACACATCCAGCCGGACTTAGTCGGCGCCGGGATAAAGGAAAAATATGTCTTCCAGAAGATGGGCGTGCCTTTCAGGCAGATGCACTCGTGGGATTACTCCGGGCCGTACCACGGCTACGACGGCTTCCCCATCTTCGCCCGCGACATGGACATGGCGATAAACTCGCCGACGTGGAATTTGGTAAAGAGCCCGTTTTAAACGGGACAGTTTAAAAGTTTTTGGGCCGCCTTTTTTCAAAAAGGCGGGACCTTAGGGGGCAATTAATGAAAACCGAAGAATGGATCAATACAGTCGAATATAAGGAGCTTAACTTCGCCAGGAAGGCGCTCGTGGTAAATCCCGCCAAGGCATGCCAGCCCCTGGGCGCTTTCTTCTGCGCGTCGGGGTTCGAGGGCACGCTCCCGTACGAGCACGGCTCCCAGGGATGCGCGGCCTATTTCAGGAACAACCTTTCCCGGCATTACCGCGAGCCGTTTCCCGCGGTATCGGACTCCATGACGGAAGACGCGGCGGTCTTCGGCGGCAGGGCGAACATGCTGGAGGGCCTGAAGAACGCCTACGAGATATACAAGCCGAAGATGATTGCGATGTGCACGTCGTGCATGGCGGAAGTCATAGGCGACGACCTGAAGGCGTTCATATCCAATTCCAGGGACGCGGGCTCGATCCCCAAGGACTTCCCGGTAACGTACGCACACACGCCGAGCTTCATCGGTTCGCACCTCACGGGCTACGACAACATGCTGAACGGTATAATCGAGGGCATGTCCGAGGGCAGGTACAAAAACGGGGAGAGAAACGGAAAGCTGAACATCATCCCCGGGTTCGACCCGCATATCGAGAACATCCGCGAAATAAAACGCTACATGGCGTTGATGGGCGTGGACGCCACGGTGCTGGCGGACAACTCGGAGAGCTTCGATTCCCCGCTAACGGGCGAATATGAGATGTACAAAGGAAAGACCACGCTTGACGAGGCCGGCGACTCCGTAAACGCCGCCGCGACGGTATCCATGCAGGCATACGCCTCGGTAAAGACGCTCAAGACGTTAAAGACCGCATACGGCCAGCAAACGGAGGCTTTTAACTATCCGATGGGCATAGCCGCGTTCGACAGGTTCCTTATAAAGGTGTCGGAGATTACAGGGAAACCGGTGCCGGAGGCCATAAAGTGGGAGCGCGGGATTGCGGTGGACGCCGCGACGGATGCGCACCAGTACTTGCATGGGAAGCGGTTCGCGCTTTTCGGGGACCCGGACGTTATGCTCGGCCTTGCGGGCTTTATCATGGAGATGGGCGGCGAGCCGGCGTATGTCGTGTGTACGAACGGGACGAAGAAATGGGGCAATGAGATGCAGGCGCTTCTTGAATCCTCACCGTACGGCGCGTCCGCGAAGGTCTATCCGGGCAAGGACCTCTGGCACATGCGCTCGCTCCTCATGACGGAGCCGGTGGATATGCTGATAGGCGACTCGCACGGCAAATACGCGGCCAGAGACGCGGGCATCCCTTTAGTCAGGATAGGCTTCCCGATAGTGGACAGGGTGAACCTGCACCGCTACGCGACGCTAGGCTACAAGGGCGCGGTCAACCTCATTACCTGGATCGCCAACGCGTTCATCGACGAGGTAGATCGTAACAGCGACGATGCGCATTTCGAATTGTTGAGATAAGACCTGTTACCTTTTTGGGAAAAAGGTAACGCCAAAAACTTTGAAAATTGTTTTAACTCTGGTTTTCTTTTGGTTACTTTTCTTTTTTCCAAAAGAAAAGTAACGAAGGTTCCAATGCCTACACAGGTTGATAAATATTTCGAGCATTCCTGTCGGCCCGGTTCGGCGGCGGGGGTATGCAGGGGCAGGGGCGGCGAGTCCTGCGCGTTCGACGGGGCGATGATAGTGCTACAGTGCATAGCGGACGCCGCGCACCTCGTGCACGGACCGATCGCATGCTTTGGAAACTCGTGGGAGTCGCGCGGGACCGTCTCGGACAAGGGCATCCTGCACAAGAGGGCGTATACCACGGACTTAACCGAGATGGACATAATCTACGGCGCGGAAGAAAAACTGTTCCGCGCAATCGCCGAGACACGCAAGGATTCCAACGCTTCGGCCATATTCGTTTACTCGACATGCGTGACAGGGCTGATCGGCGAAGACATGGATGCGGTATGCAGGCGGGCTTCCGGCGCGCTTGGCATAAATGTAATACCGGTGCACTCGCCCGGCTTCCTCGGGCCGAAGAACCTGGGGAACAGGATAGCGGGCGACGTCCTGCTGGAGCACGTTATCGGGACGGCGGAGCCTGAAACGACTACGATTACCGATATAAACCTGATAGGCGAATACAACATCGCGGGCGACCTCTACCTTGTGGAGCCGGTACTTAAGAAGGCGGGTTTTAACGTGCTTTCCCATATGACCGGGAACGCGACCTTCGAGGAAATAACGCGGGCGCACAGGGCGAAACTGAATGTAGTCGTCTGCGGGCGGGCGCTTATAAATGTCGCGAGGGAGATGGAGCGCAGGTACGGTATACCGTATGTCGAGGTATCGTTCTTCGGGAAGGCGGAGTTCTCTAAGGCGCTGAGGGCCATTGCGACAGCCCTCGAAAAGCAGGGCGCGGAAGTGGTGGACCGCACCGAAGTGCTGATCGAAATAAAGGAGCGAAAACTTGCCGAGAGGCTGAAAAGTTTCGAATCCCTCAAGGGCAAGAAGGCTGTGCTTTATTCCGGGGGCGTGAAGAGCTGGTCGCTCATCTCCGCGCTCATGGATTTAGGCATTACAGTCGCGGCCGTCGGGACGAAGAAGAGCACCGCCGAAGACGAGGAGAAGATGCGGGCGATTATGGGCCCGGACGCGCCGCTTTACGAGAACATGACGCCCGCCAACATACTGAAGCTGATGAGGCAGAGCCATGCGGACATACTGATTGCGGGCGGACGAAACCTGTACCTTGGCATAAAGGAAGGTTTCCCGTTCGTGGACGTGAACCAGGAACGGCACTCCGCGTATGCCGGATACGACGGCCTCGTCAATTTAGCGCGCGACATAACATCCTCGATAGATTTTTATGCGGGCCGGGCGGCGTCGTCGAAGCGTGTCCCTTTAATCGAGAAGACGTCTTGCGCGGCATCCGTCAACCCCTTGAAACATTCGCCCTCGATTGGGGCGGCGATGGCCTTGCAGGGAGTGGACGGGGCACTCGCGGTTATGCACGGTGCCCAGGGCTGCAATTTCCTGGGGAAGGTGCTCCTGACGAAACATTTCAGGGAACCCATCGCGATGGCAAGCACGAAGCTTTTTTCAGAGGACGTCGTGATGGGAAGCGAGGAAAGGCTTATCGAGGTGGTGGAGGAAGCGGCCCGGAAAAGCAGCCCGGATTTAATCGGCATAATTACTGCCGGGCTTGCGGAGGTGAAGGGCGAGGACACGAAGATGGCGGTCAATAAGATCGATGCGCCGGGGACAACGCTCCTGCACGTTTCCGCCCCGGATTACAAGGGCGGCCTTCAGGAGGGCTATGCATCTGCGGTGGAGGCGATGGTATCGCTCGCGGAGCCGGGCTATAAGGTAATGGGACGGGTGAATGTCCTGGCGGGCGGGTCTTTGACGCCGGCGGATTTTAGCTGGATAAGGGAAGTTATGGAAAGCTTTGGACTTGAGCCGGTAATGCTGCCGGACCTGTCCGCACTCGACGGGAGCCGGGAAGGTTTTTCCCCGCTGGCAAAGGGCGGCG
Source organism: Nitrospirota bacterium (assembly GCA_963698885.1). Lineage (GTDB taxonomy): Bacteria > Nitrospirota > JACRHJ01 > JACRHJ01 > JACRHJ01 > JBARKJ01. Next base: position 16,953 of record CAVOSJ010000001.1, read on the forward strand.
TCCAGGTTTCAAAGATACGCGCGGCTGGCACCGCCTCCTTCACTATCGCAATCGGTGGGAGCCTGCTCAAGGCGGCAAGGACGCTCCGCAAGACGTGCGGCGTCCCGTATATCATGTTCGATTCCATTACCGGCCTTGCGGCATGCGACCGTTTCTTCAGGAAGCTCTCGGAGGTAGCGGGGCGTCCCGCGCACGAGAGATACCTGAGGGAGCGCAGGATATTGGTTGACGGGATGAGGGACGCGGCATTTTTCTTCGGCGGGAAGAAAATCGCCCTCGCCCAGGAGTCCGACGCCGCCGTCGGCCTTTCGGCATTAATCGGCGAAATGGGCGGCGATACTGAGCTTGCCGTAGTGCCTGTCGAGGCGCAGTCATGCGCGAAGATAAACGCGCGGAAGGTGGTCGTTGGGGATTTCGGCTCAGTCGACGGGGAGTTCGACCTGCTCATTGCCAATTCGCACGGGGCAATGACAGCCAAGGCCCTGGACGCCTCGCACCTTCATTGGGGCTTTCCGGTCTTCGAGCGGCTGGGGCATACCACGGCGCTGTCCGCGGGATATAAGGGGACGCTGGACATGGTCAATATGATAGGAAACGCATTGATGGAGGGAAGGGCATGAAGGTCGCATTCGCAACCACTGACGGAATCCGCGTGGACGAACATTTCGGGCGCGCGGCGAAATTCCTCATATATGAGTTTACGGGGGATGGCTACAAGAAGATTGAAGAGAGGGTATTTTCGGGCGAGGCAAGAGACGCCGCAGTAGAGAACACCAAAGGCATGGGAGCGGAGCACGACGCGGCGGTCGAGGCGAAGGTGGAGAAGATCTCGGACTGCAAGATAGTGTATATGACAAATATCGGCGGGCCTTCCGCCGCAAGGCTCGGCAGGAAAGGCATCCTGCCCGTGAAGGTGAAGGAAGGGACGGGCATACTGGACTCGGCGGAGGCGCTGATGCAGACGATAAAAAATTCGCCCCCGCCCTGGATGAGAAAGTTACTTTAAAGTCGTTACTTTTCTTTCGGGTGAAAGAAAAGTAACACAAAAGAAAGCCGGACAGTTAAAACAGTTTGAAAGTTTTTTGGGGCGACCTTTTTCAAAAAAGGGCGCGACGTTAATCAGGAGGTCTTTAAATGAAGATGATAAGGGCGATAGTCAGGCCGGAGAAGGAAGATGACGTGGTGCTGGCGCTCGAGGGCGCGGGTTTTCCCGCGATGACCAAGGCGCACGTGTTCGGGCGCGGCAAGCAGAAGGGGCTGCAGGTGGGGCCGGTGCATTACGACCTGCTCCCGAAGGTCCTGCTGCTGCTGGTGGTCCATGACGAAGAGGTCCAGAAGGTGATGTCCGTAATAACCGACAACTCGAAGACGGGCTTCATCGGCGACGGCAAGATATTCGTCTCCGAAGTGGAAGACGCCTATACCATAAGGACCGGGGAGGGCTTATGAAAGAGGTAATGGCCATAATCCGTCAGTCCAAGGTAAAGGAGACGCTTTCGGCCCTTGTCGAGATAGGCGTGAGTTCCGTTACGATACACAGCCTGAACGGGCGGGGCAAACAGGGCGGCAACATAATGGAGTCGGTCGATCCGGAGATGAAGACGGACGTCGAATGCGTCTCGAAAATATACAAGTTCCCGACGCCGTCGTCGATGGCCGGGGACTCAAAGCTCACCAAGCCCGTCTTCTGGGTGCCGAAGAGCCTCCTGAACCTGGTTGTATCGGAGGTGCCGGTGGAAAAGGTGGTGGAGGCGCTGACCTCGGTCAACCGCACCGGCAGGTGCGGCGACGGAAAGATTTTCATACTGCCTGTTACGGACGCTGTACGCATCCGCACCGGCGAAACAAGCGACGCGGCCATCATATGAGGAGGGCGACATGCTGACCGGCAGGACATGCGGCGGATTGGAGTGGGTGCCGAGTTTCATACTCTCCATAGACGTTTCTAAGTGCATAGGCTGCGGCAGGTGCTACAAGGCGTGCGGCAGAAATGTACTGGAGCTGATCGAGAAGCCGTTTGAAGGCGACGACGATTTCGGCGACGACATGGGCAACAAGGTCATGTCCATAATGAGCCGGGAAGACTGCATCGGATGCGGTGCGTGCGGCCGGGCGTGCACAAAGAAATGCCACGCGTACGCTCCGGTAAGCGAGTAATGGGAGGAGCGGGATGAATACGGCGGATATACTTGAATGTTCACCCAAACCGGAATGTGATTATTTCCTGAACCGGGTGGCCAGGGCGCTATGGAGCATCTTATTGCGGGGCGTCGCCGGTGACATCCCTCATCTTGCGTGCGGTTTCAGGGTAGGCGAGTTCAACCGCGTATTCAAGAGGTTTTATCCGGATGTCAAGTATGGGATATTCATCCCGTCCGCCCAAGACCGTAAGTCCTTTGAGGAGAGGCGTTTCGAGTTCGACGACCTACTGAAGCTGCTTCTCGACGGCGCCACGCATCCGGACGAGGAAACGGCCTGGATGGCAAGAGGGATGGCAGTAGCATGCCTGGGCAAAAACCACCTCTGGCAGGACATGGGCCTGCCGCACCGGAAGGCGCTCTCAGAGGTGATCAAGTCGTATTTCAGGCCCCTGCACGGTAAAAACACGGCCAACATGAAATGGAAGAAGTTCTTCTACAAGCAGATATGCGAACGCGAGGGGTTTTACCTTTGCAAGTCGCCCTCCTGCGACGCCTGCGTAGATTACGCAAAATGCTTCGGGCCTGAAGATTAGGAATGGCCCTCGTTCGCGCGTAAGTCTTTAGGAGGAGGGCAAATTTAATACAATAATGCAACCCGCGCGACAAAAATGTAGCGACCCGCTCCGGTTATCCCGTAGAGCCTCCCGCTAACTGCCCGCCAACATTGTATCCGGATGTTTGGCACACGTCTTGCTCTATATAAAAGACATGACGACCTTGGAACTATCCCCATTATTTATAACCCTTAAAGTAGCGGGGCTTGCCACCCTGCTCGCGCTTGTCCTGGGGACGGTGTCGGCATATGTCCTGGCGAAGCATTCCTTTCCGGGCAAGGAGATGCTCGACACGCTCTTCACGCTCCCGATGGTGCTGCCGCCCACGGTGCTCGGATATTACCTGCTGGTATCCTTTGGCAGGAACGGCATCCCGGGGCGATGGCTGGAACATGTCTTCGGCGTATCGCTCGTATTCACCTGGCAGGGCGCGGTGTTAGCCGCGGCCGTTGTTTCCCTGCCGCTTGTCCAGAAATCCGCCAGGGCGGCGTTTGAAGGGGTGGACGGTACTCTCCAGGACGCCGCGCGGACTCTTGGGAAAAGTGAGTTTGCGGTCTTCCTGCGGGTGACACTGCCGCTGGCTTGGCGCGTGATACTTTCCGGAGTGATGCTCGCTTTCGCACGCGCGGTGGGCGAATTCGGGGCGACGCTCATGATTGCCGGAAACCTGCCCGGAAGGACGCAGACCCTATCGCTTGCGATTTACGATGCGGTGCAGTCCGGCAATGATTCACTCGGCACGGTGCTCGTTCTAACGACCTCTTCGGTGTGCGCAGGCGTCCTGCTCCTGTCGAAAAGGCTTCTAAAGACGGAGGTATGAAAATGAAGAAATCGCTATACGTTCTCTTGGCGGCGCTTATCCTTTCCGCGACCCCAGCGATGGCCGCGGACCTGACCGTATCCGCCGCGATTAGCCTGACAGAGTCGTTTAAAGACATAAAAACCGCCTTTGAGAAGGAAAATCCGGGCACGACCGTCACATACAATTTCGGCGCGTCCGGAACGCTCCTTCAGCAGATCAAAAATGGAGCCCCGGTGGATGTCTTGGCGACGGCGGACGAAGAGACTATGGACAAGGCCGGGAAGGAAGGCCTGATCGCGAAGGGCACGAGGAAGGATTTTACTTCCAACGCGCTTTTGCTTATAGTCCCGGCGGGCCGGGAGATGAAAGTTACCTCCGTTAAAGACCTGGCTTTCCCCGACGTTAAACGCATAGCCGTGGGGAACCCCGAATTCGTCCCTGCCGGCCATTACACGAAGAAGGCGCTTTCGGCATATGGACTGTGGGATAGGCTGTCGCCGAAGTTTATTTATGCGGATAACGTGCGGCAGGTCCTGGACTATGTAGCAAGAGGCGAGGTAGATGCGGGCTTCGTTTATATCACCGATGCAGCCACGGCCGGGGATAAAGTGAAGATGGTGGGCGAGGTCTCGAAGACCGGACCTATAAGCTATCCGATAGCGGTTGTAAAAAACAGTGAACACAAGAAAGAAGCCGTCAAGTTTGTAGAATATGTCACCGGCGAAAAAGGGCAGGAGATACTCTCGAAGCACGGGTTCAAAGCTAAATGAAAATCAACGTGGACATAACCCTGGCGCTTAAATCGCGCGGGAGCTGCTTTAAGTTGAATGCGGCCTTCAAGAGCGACGACGATTTTCTGGTGATCCAGGGACCGTCCGGCTCCGGCAAGAGCCTGACACTTAAATGCATGGCGGGAATACTCAGGCCGGACGAAGGGCGGATAGCCGTGGGAGACAAGGTATTCTTCGACCCTGATGAAGGGGTGGACCTCCCGGCCCGGATGCGTGGGGCGGGCTGCCTTTTCCAGGACTATGCCCTGTTCCCGCACATGGATGTAAGGCAGAACGTGGCATTCGGACTGAAGAGGATCGGCAGAAAGCTTTCAACGCAGGAGCAGTCGCGCATCGAGTACCTGCTCGAGCTGTTTCATATATCGGGAAAAGCCACGATGAGGCCGAGGGATCTCTCCGGGGGGCAGAGGCAGAGAGTCGCGCTGGCGAGGGCGCTTGTAATAAATCCGGAAATCCTGCTCCTGGACGAGCCGTTCTCCGCGCTCGACAGACCTCTCCGTAAAGAATTAAGAGAAGAACTAAAAACCATCCAATCCGTGTTTAAGGTCCCGGTCGTGCTGGTGACGCATGATCCGGAGGACGCCGAATTTTTCGGAGGGACTATAGTCAACTACAAGAATGAAATTCCCGCCTTTTTTGAAAAAAAGGCGGCCCAAAAAACTTTTAAGTTAAATACGCGGCTTTTCTTTGGCCGCTTTCTTTTCACCCGAAAAGAAAGTGGGGTCTAAAATGATTAAAATCTGCGACACGACATTACGGGACGGCGAGCAGGCGGCAGGTGTCGCTTTCTCGATAGAAGAAAAGTGCAATATCGCTCGCATGCTGGACGAGATAGGCGTGCACGAAATCGAGGCCGGGACGCCCGCTATGGGCGGCGACGAGGCGGATGCGGTGAGGGCAGTGGCCGCGATGGGACTGCGTCCACGGTTGCTGGCATGGAACCGGGCGGTGCACTCGGATATCGATGCGTCTATAAGAACAGGCGTCGGGGCCGTGGCTTTATCGCTTCCCGTTTCCGACATCATGATAACGCGCAAGCTCGGGCGGGGCCGGGCATGGGTGTTAGCTCAGTTGAGGGAATCCGTTTTATACGCAAAGGACAAGGGTCTATATGTCTGCGCCGGTGCGGAGGATGCCTCGAGGGCTGACATGGAGTTCCTATCCGAATATGCCGGTATCGCGCGGGAGTGCGGGGCGGACAGGCTCCGGTTCGCGGACACCGTCGGTGTGCTGGACCCTTTCACCGTTTTCACTAAGGTAAAGTGGTTTGTCGAAGCGGCGGGGATACCAGTCGAGTTTCATGCGCACAACGATTTCGGCCTTGCCACGGCGAATGCATTAGCGGCGGCGAAGGCGGGGGCACGTGTCCTCAGTACTACTGTTTTGGGCATCGGCGAGCGCGCGGGAAACGCGGCGCTGGAAGAGGTCGCGATGGCTCTGGGGCATGTCGCGGGCGTTGAGACGGGCATCAGGACGGAACAGCTCGGCCGGGTCTGCGAGTATGTGGGACGGGTTTCCGGACGCCGGATACCCGACGGGAAGCCCGTGGTAGGCGGAGGTATTTTTGTGCACGAATCTGGAATTCACACTGACGGCATATTGAAAGACCCGAAAACGTATGAGCCATATCGCCCGGAGGAAGTAGGGACGGCGCGAGAGATTGCGCTTGGCAAGCATTCCGGCAAAAGCGCACTGATTTACAGGCTGTCGAAACTTGGTATCCAGCTCGGCAAGGAGGATGCGGGCCCGCTCCTTGCCAGGGTGAAAGAGATTGGCGCGCTCCATAAAAGGCCCGTGAATGACGGCGAACTGCTCTCGCTTTGCGCAATATGAAAGTCAAAAGAAAGGACGAACATGGAAGTCTGTTGCCGCGATACTGAAATGAAGGGGATACTCAAATACCACCCGTGCTTCTCGCGCGAGGCGCATCACAAATACGGCCGCATACATGTGCCGGTCGCGCCCGCCTGCAACATACAGTGCAGGTACTGCGTGCGTAAGTTCGACTGCGCCAACGAGTCCAGGCCGGGCGTGACGAGCCGAGTGCTCAGGCCGGAAGAAGGGTTGGAGAGGATACGCGCGGCGGTAGGAAGGGATGAGAACGTGTCCGTCGTGGGCATCGCCGGGCCGGGCGACCCGCTTGCCAACGAGGCCACTTTCGAGCTCCTGGAGATGGCGCGGGCGGAGTTCCCGCAGCTTATCCTCTGCCTGTCGACAAATGGACTTCTTCTTACGGAGAGGGTGGACGAACTTGCGCGCCTGGGGGTCAAGACTTTAACGGTTACGATTAACGCGGTTACTGAAGAAATGGCGGGTAAAATCTATAAATGGGCGCTGTATGGCGGAAAATTATATGAAGGCCAGGAAGCGGGCAGACTCATTCTCAAAAACCAGTGGGAGGGCCTTCGTGCAGCGGTATCGGCAGGTTTTGCCGTGAAGGTTAATACCATACTGATGCCCGGATTAAACGAAGAAGAGATCCCGGCCATAGCAGAGAAGGCCGGGGGCATCGGGGCCGATCTCATAAACATAATGGCGCTCATACCGCAGGGCGATTTCGCGGGGCTTGCACGGCCGTCAATACATGAGATAACGCGTATGCGGCATGCTTGCCTGCCATACATAAACATCATGAGCCACTGCAAGCAGTGCAGAGCTGACGCCTGCGGGACACTGGGACAGGACGGGGACATGGAGACCGAAGCCTTGATGGCGAGGATCGGGGAAGAGTATGAAGATGCGGTTTTTTAAATTTTTTTCATTGCCTGCATAGCTCCCGTTCACAGGGGGTAGGTTCGAACTCCTATTGCAAGCATAGTTGAGATGGGATCATCTGCCCCTGCCGCTGCCGTCATCGCGTTCGAAAGAGCCAAGGGCGTCTGACCTGAAAGGCGTTTTATGACGGATTAGCTTGGATAAGCGCAAGGGGTAGCACATCGCAAGCACCTTTTTTTTACTCAACCGTGAGTCCTTTTTTTTGCCAGAAATGGCATCTGCAGTAAAATTGCAGCATTTTATTTTAGACATGCCCCGAAACTAAGGCGTTTACACACGGCGCAGTTCTCAACATTGTGAGTATAACGCTTCGGGCTGTCTAAGCGATAGAATTTCGTTACGCCTCATCCCGGCATAGATTGCGAACGGTACGATCTCCTTTAGCCATTCAGGGCATTCGCCTAAAAGCAACATCCCTTCATCTGGAGTAAGCCACCGTTCAACGGAACCGATAATGAATTGACTTGTTCATTTTCAGGTGGTATAAAGAAAACTCCTAAATTCATAACGTCGGGGTTTAATGAAATATAATAAATTTCTGCCTTATATCGTTTTTCCGGCCTTCCTCATAATGCTGCTTATGCCACTTTTGACCGGACGATATTATCCGAAATGGGATGCGAGCGATTATGGTTATCCAGCCTTCGCCTATATGGGTGATTCCATCCGGGAGGGGAGGTTTCCGCTCTGGGATCCCTATACCAACTGCGGCATGCCATATCACGCTGACCCGATCTCTTTTGCCTATAACCCCCTGGCGATCCTCATAGGATTTACATTGAATAATGCCGCGACGGGGTTTGTATTTTTATGGATTGTTTACTGGTGCTGGGCCGGCCTTGGGATGATTTGGCTGTCGAAGAATTTTGGGGCTACTCCCTCAGGCGCATTCCTGGCGGCAATCGCATTTTCACTATCAGGTTTCTTTATAGGGCATGCTGAACATACAAGTTTTATTTTAACCGCAGCCTGGTTCCCATGGATAATCGGTCTGGCCCATAAAGCAGTCAAGGAATCGAGTATTGGATACGCGCTACTTGCGGGGGCGGCGGGGGGCTTTTGTTGCCTGGGCGGATACCCTGGACTGATAGCCGTCTTCGGTTTTGCCTTGCTTCTATGGCTTGCGCTTCGATATATCTCAATAGGTTTCGATAGCTCCGATAAACCCTTGAAACGCCTGTTATGGATTTTTATAACGCTTGGCGTAATCGGTATCGTCATGCTTGCCGTCTGGTCGCCGGTGCTTAATGCGTTCTTCACGGAAGGGAAGGGCTATACTGAGCGGGTAAGCCAACTCGACCCGCACCTGGCCAATTTTGGCCACCCGTTCCCTCTTGCCGCCTCGGTCTCGCTGTTCTTTCCGTTTGCAACGCTTATCTTCCCATCCTTGGTCAATGCGGACTACTCGATGACCAACGGCTACGTGGGGCTGTTGACCATTCCATTTGCGGCCCTCTGGTTGATAAAAGGACGCGAGGGTGCGGGAGATGGACGCCGCCGAATGTGGTGGCTATTCGTATTCGCGCTATTCATGTTCATCTTATCCCTCGGAGGCCAAGCCGACCTGCGCACAATTGCCCTTTATTACATCTACCCACCGATCCGTTTCATGAGGTTCAGCGCTCCCTTCAGGGTCTTTTGGATGCTTCCACTTTCGCTTGCCGCCGGTCTCGGTTTCTCATACCTTCAAAAACACCCGGAAGACCGGGCTTTGATGTTCAGAATATTTGTGGGCTGGGTAGCGGCGGGTCTTTGCGTTGGGATAGCCGTAGCCGTAGCCTGCGCCTCGGATAAAATTTCCACGTCGGAGGTATTTCCAGATCTTTACCTGCCCGCGATAATTATAGCCGTCTTCGGGGGGCGCTTTTCTGGTACTGGTCAAGAGAACGGCAGGGCTTTTTTTTCAGGCTTGCTCCGGTGCTTATATTGGCGGTCGCCGCAGCCGATATGTCCATGCACCTGTACAATAACTCCTTTACGGTTTTCACAAAAAACGATGTGATAAGCCGCGTGGAGTCGATGCATGTCAGGTCTACGCACGTGGACGGCGAACCTGGCCCTCGACAACCAAGAAATTTGCTTGGTTTTATGAATGTACAGCAGTTTTTGAAAATCCCCGACGCCTCAGGCTACGTGACGATGAAATCCAAGGGTTTTGACGAAGTGCTTTTAAATAGCCGCTTTATAGAGGTGATGAGCGCGCCGTATAGGTTTTGGCTCTCGCCCGGCGTGACACCAGTTAAATCGAGGGATTTCGCGCTTTCCGTTCTGGCCAACCCGGGTGGTAATGAGCCCGTTCCTATCTGGTTGAAGACGCGACCGTGCCGCTGCCGGACGCGAAGGTAGTGCCCGGTTCGTTCGGCGAGACCAGGATAATCTCATATGACCCCGAAAAAATACAAATGGAGGTTAACGTGCCGGCGGGGCCTGGCGGATTCCTGGCAGACCAGCGATATTCCGCGGGTTGGAAGGCTTTCGTGGATGGGGTTGAACAGCGAGTCTATAAATCCAACCTCTACTTCCGAGGTGTATATCTATCGGCCGGGAGACATTCCGTGACCTGGAAATATGAGCCGCATCTATGGAAGCAGCTTTTATTATCCAGCATGGCCTCTCTTTTGATATCAGCCACGGGCGGGTGGTATCTCATAAGGAAAAGGCGGAGACAAATAGGAGCTAGAAAAGTTAATCCTTTCCTTTTCTATGGCCGGAGGTCTCATCATAACCTGGTTATGGATGGAGCCTATGTACTCCCCGATGAGGCCGACGAAAAATATCCGGGCGGTTTCAAGTCGTCCGCTCCAAAACCAAGGAATCCGATTTGCCGTACAGAATGACTGGGCAGATGAAGCCCCTCAAAAAGACGCGTCTCTGACGCCAAGTACGCTTTTTATGCTGGCCGCGGCCGCATCCTTCGTAAACCTGCTGTTGTATTCTCTCTTCTATAAATTCTCGGCCGTCATCTGGTCGCTCAATGTCCCGTTCTCCGTCGGCAAGCTCTTGCCCCACATTAGACCCTGGGTAAGCCAGGAGGGGATAAGAGGCTATATGTTGTATGTTCTGACGTTCGCCGATATAGCGCTTACACTGGCTCTTTCCCGTATCTTGGTAAGGATTGGAAGGCTTGGCGTAGCCGCCGCCGCAGCGGCGACACCCGTCCTCATCTTATGTTATTACAGCAGCATCGACTTTTATCCTCCCGTGCGAGAGATCGCGTACGGTTCCTCGCTGGCGATCTCGCTGGTCGCCGTGTCTCTGGTAATCGCGGCGTCCTTAATAATTTATAAAATACGCGGCGGTATGCTCACGGCGTTTTTCGCGGTCATCCTTCTGCCGGTCTGTTTTGTCACCACAGCGCCGATCTCTCAGGCGGATTATTGTTTCACTATCGGCCCTGCCTTGAGGATGCTTCACAGGAAACAACCTTTCCGAGGGATATCTCCAATACGACCTTCTTATGCCCCTGCTTGCCGCCCTCTGGCTTAAATCGGGCTGGGCCCGAACAGTCTGCAGGTGGTCGGGCAGTTCTCGTGCTACCTCTTCGTCCTGGGGGGCGTTCCTTTTCTCGAAGCGGTTTTTCACGGATAAGAAGCTTCCGATATACCTGTTCATGGCATTGGTTATTGTCAGGCTGCTCGCAGTTTATGACGACCCGTCCATGATATTACAGGCAACGCCGCTCAGGCTTGACCTTTGGCTCATACTCCTGATGGTCGTTTATTTCAAGGGCGCCTACCATTGGGCCACCGGGCTGGTCCTCGGCCTGTTTTTGTTCTTCACCAGGACGTTTGGGATTATATTACCTCGCATCTGTATCTTGAACTTGTGTCCGTCCTCTTTCTCGTGGACGTCATGGGACAAAAAGCCGGGGAGAAGTTCAGCCTGACCTGGGCAAAGACGGTAAGCTTAAAGCACCTGGGCCTTATCACTAAAAACCTCGTGATAGTCGGCTGCGCTATTCTGCTGAGCGCGTACCTGTTCAAAGACTTCCTGAACGAAAGCGTTACCCTTTACAGCCAACTAGGCATTGGGTTCATGCAGTGTTCAGACGCTTCGTTTTACTGGTATGTCCCGGTGCGTGTTCTTTCCTGCTTGCCGCGTTGCTGCTGCGGGTGTCCGGGAAGGCCACCCTCCGAACTATTTTTCCGCCGGGTTGCTGCTGGTATTCCTGGCCATGGGAAACTCAATGTACTTTTTCGGGCGGAGCCACGAGCACAATATCATTAACATATCCGGGGTCCTGGTCATGGCGCTATTCCTCCTGTTCGACGTGACGGGCCGCGCGGCGGACGAACTCCATGCCGGGAGAATCATGAGGACTGCGGCCTTATCCGTCTTACCGGTAATGTTCGTCCTGGCGTCCGCATACCTTTACTCCGGCAGGGTTGTAGAGAAGGCCGAGATAAAATACGACGATTTAATGAACCTGCGATTACTTTACCCGCCCGACACCGTTGACGTGGATGCCGTAAAAAAGCTTACCGGGGGGAGCCGGGACGTCTACATCGTGAGCGATCGGGACTGCCTGTATTATTACTACGGCAACTACGTCCCCCAGGGCCGCTTCATCCCGTACGCGAGCTCGGTGTGTAAACCCGAACTTGCCGCTTTCCTGAAGTCTAGACAGGCATTACTACCTGGTATGGGACGAAGGGGGAGGCTTCTTGCGCGAGGATGAACCGGAACTATTGAAGGGTCTTGTATTTAAAGACTACAACGCTATCTTCCAAGACGGGTTTCTTGTCGTCCGGAAGCGATGATGAACGTTTATTCCGGGCAGGCGCCATCAGCGCCCCTTGGAGGCCGAGATATAAATCGACTGTGACATATTGCGTAAGAGAGGGGTTTTACTCGGCGGCCGCACCCAGGAGTATGACCGGCCTGATAGAGGAAGTCCGGCGTGTTGGGAAGCAGGAAGTCTCTGTACTCGACCTCTATATCCCGGTATCCGGCCATCTCAAGCTCCCTTGATATATAGCCCTTCGTGAAGGCCATCTCAGATGGCTCCAGCTTGGCAAGCCTTCTGAAATACGGGAACCTGAATATGAGGAAGCAGTACGGGTTGACCAGGTTCGGCTCCAGGAATACCATCTTTTCCCCGCCGTCCTTGAGCAGGCGGTGTATGTTTTTCAGGGAGTCCTGCAGCCGGTAATACAGGTAGTGCTGGTTCCCTTTGCCGACGACGAAATCTAAGCCGTCATTGCCGAGCACCCTGGATATGTCCCCGGGGTCGCTGAAATCAAGCCGTTCGTACCTCAGGTTTTCGAGCCTGTAGTGCGCCCTCGCATTCTCGATGAACGGCAGGCAGAGGTCGGCCCCGACGACCGTGTGGCCGGTCTTCTTGGCAAGAAGGTAGGACATCTCGCCCCGTGCCGCAGCCTATTTCAAGGACGCGGGCATCCTTTACCTTCCCCATCTTCCCGGCGATATAGTCGCACCTCCGTTCCGTCCTTATCTTTAGGGACAGCGAGGGCTTGTAAACCTGGTTATACCCCCGGTCGTCGGTTATGCTGGACATATTGCCGTGTCTTTTTGTTTGTCGAGAAAACAGAGTGTGACCCAGGGGGTCGTCCTTGGAGCCTATGCCGAACATCAAGGAGGCGTGCGCGGCGATCACCGCCAAGAATTACAAGGGGCGTTATCATGAGGTTCAGAGGCAACAGTAGCAAAGGGCCCCCGGAGCCCGCTTGGCAATCCTTGCGAAGCCGCGTGCGTAAAGGACCACGACCTTCGCCGCTATGGCCGTGACGTCGTTACCCCTAGGGGTAACCGATACCTGCCCCATCCCGGAAAACAGTATTTCAAGCATAGAGGGTGTGTAACGGTGGTAATCGTAGGGCTTGTAGTGAGATTTCTAAGGACCAGGGCGCCGTTATGACGGCCGTACCTCCGGGCTTCAAGACCCTGCCCATTTCCGAGATAAGCCTGGACGGGTTCGCCACGTGTTCGATGACCTCGGTGCAGAGGATGACGTCGAAACTCTCGTCGCCGAAAGGGATGTTCTCGCCGTCGAAGTGCGTCACGTCCAGGTTCAGGTAGCCGAAGTTACCGGAGTCGTTTATGTCAACGCCGTGGTAGCGGAACCTTCCATCTTCGAAGAGATGCTTGTAGGGGCTTTGGCCGCAGCCTATGTCAAGGACGCTGCCTTTAAGGCCGATGGCGGATTTCTTGAGGCTATTGTAAACCGTCGCTACATGGAAGTCCAGGAGCATCCTGAGCCTGAACAGCATCTTTCGCATTGAAGGAATCTGGGGCGAAGTTGGTTATCGGCTTGAAATCCTCGCTCATCTCGCCGTTTCACCTATGCTGCTCTTTTATCTCTTCGATGACCTTCGAGACGTCCTCGTCCCTGGTGTACGATTTCCCGTTATAGAAGACCTTGCTCCTTCTGTACTTCGGCCGGTTCTTAACCTCTTCGGTTATCTTCCCTATATCGTGCCAAGTATGCTGGTGGATATAAGCTGGATACTGCCTATGCCCAGGACGAGCAATACTATGGTCGTAACCCCTTTTGCATCCGTCGGCGGGTGAACGAAATACTCGATCAGGTAGAATATGCTTACAAAAGGCTCGTAAGCAGGAACACGGCCACGCCCAGCGACTGTATGTAATGAAGCGGCTTCACGCTGAAGGAGAATATCCCTTTCTTGGCCCACCAGATGTTCTTCATGAGGTTGTTGGTACTCGTCCCAAAAGCCTCTCCGGCCTGACGTATGAGACCCCAGTCTGCTTGAATCCTATCCAGGCGCGCAAGCCCCTCAGGAATACATCTTTCTCGGTGAACTTCAAAAGGTGGTTCACGGCCTTCCTGTCTATGAGCGAGAAATCGCCAGCGTTCACGGGTATCTTGATGTCGGAGAGCTTCCTGAATAGCCTGTAGAAAAGCTTGTAACTCACTTGCATGAAGAGGCTTGAGCCTCTCTCTTCACCCGTTCCCCGTAGACGATGTCGTAGCCCTCCTCCCATCTCTTTATGAAGTCGGACACCACCTCGGGCGGGTAACCCCATCCCCGTCCATCAGGATGACCGCATCGCCGCTGGCTATCTCCATCCCGCTCATGAACGCGGACTGGGAGCCGAAGTTCCTCGAATGGGACACGCCTATGACATGGCTGTCCTGTCCCGTGAGCCGGGCTATCACGTCCTCGTCGTCATACGGCTCGAATCGTTCACAAACAGGATCTCGTAGTCGTACCCGCTGCCTGCCAGCGTCTTGGTGAGCCTTCGTATAGCACCGGTATGGACTTGTTATCCTTGTAACATGCGACGATGGCGGAGAGCTTCCCTTTCCTCTTGGGTATGTGGACTGTTCTAAGCCTCTGTTCCGCCGCCTTCTCCCACTGCGCGCAGAGCCCAGGCCCTCGTCGAGAGATATCCTGGTCTGCCACCCCATAAGCTCCCGCGCAAGAGCTGGGTTCCCGTACCAGTCGGCCAAGTCGCAATTCCGGTTGGTCATGGAGCCAAAGGACGGCTCATCGGCTATATTGAAGACCTTCTGCGCCGTCCTGGCCACGTCCTCGAGGGTCGTCTTTTTGCCCGAGGCGATATTTATGGAGAGGCCAGGGTTGGTCTTGCATATCGTCAGGGCTGCCTTGACAAAGGCCCTCGTGCAGTCGTCTATGTAGACGAAGTCCCTCGATATGTCTTTGTTGACAAAGTTCGGGTACTTTCCCTTCATGCAGTTAGACACCAGGGTGGGGATGAGCCGGTTCCCTTCTCCCAAGGGCCGTAGACCGAATAGAGCCTGAGGTTCACGCAGGGGAACCTCTGCACAGCGCCATAATATTCGACCAGGTAGGACGCGCCCACCTTGGAAACGGCGTAGTCGCTGTTCGGGGCCATCGGGCCTTCTTCCGGCGGCCGCGCAGTTGAAGCCGTACTCCGAGGAGGTGCCCGCCTGGACAAAGGCGTTGCATCCCTCGTCCATCATGGCCCTGAAAAGGTTGAGCACACCTATGTAGTTCGTCTGGTGTATCCTCTCCACATCAACCTGCCGCGAATATGCTCCGTATGCGGCCAGGTTGAAGACGGTTTTCGGCTGGAGTCTTTCCACCGCGTCTTTCAGGCCGTCGTAGTCCAGGATGTCCATATTGATGAGACGGGAGGGCCGACATCGCCCAGTCGCCAGCCCTGCATTGCGTTTTTCGAGCACGCAAGACATCGTCGCGGCTCTGGCTGAGGCTGAAGAACAGCTTTGAGCCTATGAAACCGGAGGCCCCGACGACCATTATGGGGCCCGCGAGTTCCCTTGCGTCATGGACGTCGTCTTCGTCCCATACGTGCGAATACAGGATACTGTCACCCATTTAGCAAACTCCTGGCGGCCCTTGCTATGGAAGCGGGGTCGAGGCCGCTGGCCCGCTGGTGATATGCCTGGCTCCCATAGAGGCCCTTTGGATAACCCTTGCACAAAGGTGGACGCACCGGCAGGCGAGGGAGCCCTTCGCCATGAGGAGGGACAGGTTCTCGCCGAGCCCGCCCCGGCTTACATGCTCCTCGACGACAAGGAGACGCTTCGTCCTTTTGATGCTGTCTCTGAGCCCAGCCGGCAGGCTGGTCACCGGCATCTCCGATACGACAAACAACTCAAGCAGGCCCGGCCGCCCGGAAGCTTATCCATGGCCTTGAACACATTAAGGACGACGGCCAATGCCCACCACCGTCACCTTACCCCCGGTAGTCAGCCTCCTTGCGCCTGTATGGGAGGGGAGCTTCAGCCAGTCCGGCTTTAAACCGTAGCCCAGCCTCAGATACGATGGGCCTCGCCTTTTCATCATCCGATAGACGACGCCTTCGACATCCTCGTTGCAAAAGGGTATGTAACACCTCATGTTCTGGAACGAGGAAGGTACCCGCGATGTCCTCGATGGCGTGGTGGGTGGCACCCATTATCCCATAACCGTACCCCCCTCCGTTGCCGACGAGCTTCACGTCCATGTCGTGGAGGCAAACATCGAGGCGTATCTGCTCCGCCGGCCGAAACACCAAAAACGGTGCGATGCTGTAGCAGATAGGGGTTAACCCCTCCAACGCCAGGGCGGCGGCCATCGAGACCATGTTCTGCTCGCTTACCCCGGCGTTGATGAACCGCTTGCCTATGGCGCGCTGTACGTTTTCGAGCGCCATGAATCCGAGGTCGCCGGTAAGAAAAATGACCTTCCTATCCCTGGCGGCAATTTTTTCGACTACGGCAGAGAACTCTTTACGCAAATTTTATTAACCTGTGTAAGCGCGTTTTTGTATTGTTCATCATCCATGGGCAGGTAGTGCCACTCCATCCTGTCCTCCATATAGGAGACGCCGCACCCCTTGACGGTCCTGGCGACGACGCACTTCGGCCTGCCGGGCTTGGCCTTGGCGTCTATGCCGGAGAAGCAGCTGTGCAGGCTGTCGAAGTCGTTTCCATTATCCGCCTCGAAGACCTCGAAATTGAAGGCCCTCCATTTCTCCACAAGCGGCTCCATGTCGAGTACGTCCTTCGACCTCCCGAAACCTTGCAGCCCGTTGTTGTCTATCACGACGGTCAGGTTGCCGAGGCCGTGCTGGGCCGCGAACAGGGCGGCCTCCCAGGTTGAGCCCTCGTTTATATCCCCGTCGGAGAGCACACAGTAGACGCCGAACCTCTTGCCTGTGTACTTGGTTGACAGAGCCATGCCCGCAGCAAGCGACAGCCCGTGTCCCAAACTGCCTGTCCCGAATGTAATCCCGGGCAGCTTGTTCCCGCACGGCGGGTGCGCCGCGAGGAGAGTGCCGTCTTTGTAAAAGGTGGCCAGGTCGTCGCTGGTAATCCTGCCCGACTTCTCAAGAACGGCATAAAGCGCTGCAGCGGCGTGGCCTTTCGAGAGCACGAACCTGTCACCGGCCCTCATCCGGCAGAAGTGCAGGTATATCAGTATGTCCATGCAGGAGAGAGAGGACGCGATGTGGCCCGCGTTGGCGGTTTTGTACATCTCCAGGACGGAGAGCACGCAACTCCGCTTCAGCCCCATCAACCCGGCCCGCCTGTAAGCGCACTTTTTCATTTAGCTTCCCGGCCTTTTCCCAAAGTTTTTTAACATAAGCTTGGGCTTCGAATGAGACTTTTCGCTTATCCTTGTCCCGAAGTCTCCTGCGAGTATCACTACCTTCATGATTGCCTCACGCCCGGAAAGGGGATAAAGACTCTAACACATCTTATATTAAACACTTTTCAAGCCTTAAAATCAATTAGTTATTGACGCATAGTTAAAAAATGCAGCGTAATGGAAAAGGCGCTACCAAGCATGAGGAAGGCAGTAAAAGGATAAAAACGGTGATAAAGACGAGAGCGAATTTTTTGACGGCTTGAGCAAGGCGTAATCTCCGGATCGGACAACTCGGGGGCGTGAAAGTATTGGAATCCTTGATAACATGATTCCCTGCCCCACCTCGGAACGAGTTCAGCGCCAAATAAGCTGACGTAGATAATCACCTTTTAAAATAAGGAATTATTATTGACCGACACCTTAACTTGATGTAGTCTTATAATGTCAATAATCGGGTTACATCAAGCTTTTTGGGTCATCGGGACGTTAAAAGGGGATAAACATGGAAGCGTATTTTGTATATGCGGTCTTGGCAGTATTCGGCCTTGCGCTGTTATTCCTGATCTACATGTCCGTTGTCGTTGTCAGCGGCAGGGAACTGGTGGTGCTGGAGAGGAAGTATGTCGGACGGGGCATGCCGCAGGGGCGCGTCGTGGCCATGGAGGGTGAGGTAGGCATCCAGGCGAAGACCCTGGGGCCGGGCCTTCACATCCTTGTCCCTTTCCTGTACCGCGCGGCGAAGTACCCGTTTACCTCCATCGGCGAGTTGGAGGTAGGGCTGATGGAGTCAATTGACGGCAACCCCGTACCTCCGGGAAAGATATTCGCCAGGGTAGTCGAGGGGCATAACTCGTTTCAGGACGGAGAGGCCTTCCTGGCCCACGGGGGCGAGAAGGGGCCACAAATACAGATGCTGCCGCCTGGTACTTACAGGATCAACCCTGTCCTCTTCAAAATGATAAAGGGCAACGCGATAATTATAGACAAGGGTAAGGTAGGGCTGGTGACCTCGATGGACGGGCAGCCTATACCGGTGGGCAGGCTGCTCGCCAGGCATGTCGAGGGACACTCGAAATTCGAGGATGGACAGGCCTTCCTGAACAACCAAGGGCAGAAAGGCCCGCAGATAGACATCCTCCTGCCCGGCACTTATCGCATAAATACCGCCCTCTTCAAGGTCGAGGTCTATGATGCCACCATAATACCCGCCAACAAGGTCGGGCTTGTAACCGCCCTTGACGGCGATCCCCTGCCGGAAAGCGAGTACGTGGCGAAGCCCGTGAAAAACCATAACGATTACCAGGATGCGTCCAGTTTTCTGGCCGAGGGAGGCGAGAGGGGCCCGCAGTTCGACGTGCTCAGACCAGGCACCTATTACATCAACCCGCTGATGTTCAAAATAGAGCTTGATGACGTGGCAGTGATAGAGCGGGGGCAGGTCGCCGTCTTAGTATCGAACGTCGGGGCGGAGCCGACCGCGATAGCGGAAACGGCTGAAATACGGGTGGACGACGCGCAGATAAGCGATGAGACTGCAGAGAAGATAGAGACTCGCCTTCGCAAGGGCTTCGAGCGCTATGTAGTGCCCAAGGGATTTCGGGGCATACAGCAGGAGGTGGCCGGCCCCGGGAGGTACTACCTGAACAGGCGGGCATACATAGCATACATCCTGGACACCACCAACATCACAATAGACTGGGACAACTCGCAGGAGACCCGGTTCGACCCTCTCAAGGTAATATCTAAAGACGGGTTCCCGATAGACGTCTCGGTCAAAGTGGTGGTTAGGGTCCCGCCCAGACCAGGCGCCATACATGGTCTCAAAGATAGGCTCGATTGACAACCTGATACTGCATGTCATACATCCTATGATAGACTCGAGTTTCCGCAACCAGGCATCTTCCACGTCCGCGATGAACTTCATGCAGGACCGCCAGGAGGAACAGCGGAAGGCAGAGGAGCGTACAAAGCTTGAGCTTGCTAAGTACCACGTGGAGTGCGTGTCCGTGCTTATATGCCAGATAAACCTGCCGCAGGAACTTATGGACACGCAAACCAAGAAGATAATCGCCGAACAGCAGCGCGCAATGTACGAGGCGGAGCAACAGGCCGAGCAGACGCGCATAGCGACCGAAAAGACCCGGGCCGAGGCCAACCAGCAGACCGCGCTCGTCACGGCCGAGATAGGCGTCAAGGTGGCCGAGCAGAACAAGCAGATGGCCATAAAGAACGCGGAGGGCGAAGGGGAAAGCATAAGGTTGAAGGCCCAGGGCGAAGCCGCCGGGATAAAGGCGAAAGGCGAGGCGGAGGCGACCAGGATACTGGCCGTGGGCAAATCCACCGCCGAGGCGTACGAGTTGCAGAACAAGGCCTTAGGCCAGCAGGCTGTTACTTCCATAGAGATAGCCAAGCAGATTTCAGCAGGCAATATAAAAATAACCCCCGACCTGCTTGTTCAGGGAGGGGACGGTGTGGGCGGTTTGTTATCGGCATATATGTCTCAGATTATCACCGGCAGACAGCCGGATGCGAAGAGAGATATTGAGGCGCACTAATCCCAGAGGTCTTCCGGTTAAGGGTCAAAAAATTGCACGCTCAAAAGTTGAATTCAGCCAGCTAATTTGGTATACATAAGATAAGCGCTTTATCGAGGGATGGGCTTTCAGGCAAGCTGAGGAGAGAAGCATTATGGCCGAGAGTTGTACGCCAGGAATACGCCGAGGGCCGGGACGCCTATGCCCAAGCCCGACCTGATACTCCTTCACCCGCCAAGCGTATTCAACTTCAGGGAAGAGCCGGTTTTCTCCGGCCCGGTAAGCGATGTCATACCCTCATCGTCGGTCTTTGAGATATACCCCATAGGTTTCCTCACCCTTTCGGAGTACCTTACGCGGCACGGCACCAGCGTCAGGATAATAAACATCGCCCTGAAGATGTTACGGGGCCGGTCGTTCGACCCCGATCCCTTTGTCAGGAAGCTCGACGCGCTTGCCTTCGGTATCGACCTGCACTGGCTCCCCCATGTGGACGGCAGCCTGAGCCTGGCCGCGCTCGTCAAGAAACACCACCCGGGCAAGCCTGTCATCCTCGGCGGTCTGAGCGCGACCTACTTCCACGAAGAGATAATAAGAGACTACCCGTTTGTGGATTTCGTCGTCTGCGGGGAATCCACGGAGGAGCCCATGCGGCTGCTCATGGAGGCGATCAAGTCCGGTACCGGCTATCAGGCAGTGCCCAACCTCGTATGGAGAGACGCGGACGGGCGCATCGTGATCAACGAGCGGGTCCTATTCGCCGCCAAACCTCGACCACGTCCGTTTTGATTATTCGCACCTTATGAGGATGGCAATTAAGTACCGCGACCCTTCTGGCTATATGCCGTTCGATAACTGGTCCAACTATCCCGTCACGGCGGTATTTTCGTGCAGGGGTTGCAACCACAACTGCGGTTCCTGCGGCGGTTCGATCTCCGCATTCCAGAAAGTCTGCATGCGTCCTCGGCCCTGTTTCCGCTCTCCGGAGTTACTTGCCGAAGACATACACCGCATATCGGAATATACCGAAGCTCCTGTGATGGTGCTGGGAGACCTGCTCCAGGCGGGCAGAGAGTACGGCGAGCGGTTCCTCGACGCCCTCAAAAAGCGCCGCGTCAAGAACGAGATCGCCCTGGAGTTTTTCAACCCCCCTCCCGCCGGGTTCCTGGAGAGGGTCGCGGATTCCATTGAGACCTTCAACGTCGAGATATCCCCTGAATCCCACGACGTCAACGTCAGGAAGACGTTCGGAAAATGCTACACGAACGACGAGCTTGAAACCCTGATAAAGGAGCTGTTTCATACGGGCTGCAAACGTATAGACCTGTTCTTCATGGTCGGCCTTCCGCACCAGGACTACCGTTCGGTCATGGAGACCGTGGACTACTGCGGCGAACTTATGGCAAAATACGGTTCCGGCAACAGGCTCCTGCCGTTTATTGCGCCCCTCGCGCCGTTCATCGACCCTGGCAGCGGCATATTCGAGGACCCCGAGAAGTTCGGCTACCGGTTTTTCTATCGGACCCTCAAGGAGCATCGGGAAGCCATGCTCATGCCGAGTTGGAAGTACACCTTGAACTACGAGACAAAATGGATGACGCGTGAAGAAATCGTAAAGGCCACGTATCACGCAGCGCTTAAACTGCTCGACCTCAAGGAAAAGTACGGGGCCATAGGAAAGAAAAAAGGTGCGGTGGTCAGGAAACATGCCTTGCGGGCGCTCGAACTCAACGATAAGATAAACGACCCGGATAACATCGCCGTCGGCATGCGGGACGAGATAGCCAGCCTTAACACGCTCGACTCGCTGTGCTACAAGCACGAGATCGACTGGCCCATCAAAGGCTGGCGGATTAACCCGTTCAAGATATTCTGGGTAATTCTGGACGGCTGGCTTAAAAGGAACCCCAAAAACGCAGTCAAATAAAAAGGGGCAACATAAAAACTTCATCCAAACTAATTCTCACTTCCGACGGTCAGTCGCTATAAGGGGTTACGGAGTTTCTGTAACCTTTTTTATTAAAAAAACGTCAGTTATAATTGTGATGGCTCTCATCGGGCTTTGCCAACAATCCGGCGAGATGGCGGCGCTGAATGCCGCAAGACATTTGTGATAAACTTAAATAAAAATTAAATCATTCCGAAAGCAGCCGGAAAATTTAGGGAAAACCGTGCCGGGAATCCTGAAGATCGCATACAAGCTGTTGGTAAACGACAGGGGGAAATTTGCCGCCTTGCTTGTCGGGATAACTTTTGCGGTTTTCTTGATGGTAATGATGACGTCGATGTTTGCAGGTATTTTGCACAGGTCGTCATCAACCGTAATAAATATCGGAGCCAAGATATGGGTGATGGACCCGGCGGTAAACAATGCGGTGAGCAGCATTCCGATGCCCGATTATATTCTTGATGCGGTCCGGAGCATTAAAGGTGTTAAATATGCGGTGCCTTTGTATTCAGGGGGCGGCCTGGTCAAGCTGCATGATGGCACTTATCAGGCAGTAACCGTTGTTGGTCTGGACGACTCCAGCCTTTTTGGCAGACCTGAGCTTATAGAAGGAAATATCGACGACATATATGCTGAAAATGCATTCGTGGCGATAAAAGACACGGAATTTCCCAAACTCGAAAACCCCAAACTCGGTACTACATTCGAAATAAACGACAACAGGGGCGTTATCGTCGGTATTGCGAAAGCTCGCGTCAAGCGGCCTGTTCGGGGTCCCTACACTTTACACGACATATAATACGTGCCATTCAATACATCCCTTCAATGAGATACACCGTCTCATATGTTCTGGTTGAGCCAAAGAGCGGCAATGATGTGCAGTACATCAAGCAGCAGGTAAAGTCACTTGGTTATGAGGCCCTGACGGCCGATGAATTTATCCAAAAAATATCCAACTTCTACAAGTATCAGACAGGCGTAGGCATCAACGTTCTTCTAATGACTATAATAAGCTTTGTGGTAGGCTTATCCATTTCAGGGCAAACTTTTTATACTTTCATACTGGAAAATCTCGAAAGGTTCGGCGCATTAAAAGCGATAGGGGCAAAAGGAAACGAGCTGGTCTTGATGATATTATTCCAGGCGAGTTTTACCGCCCTCACAGGCTACGGCCTTGGCGTCGGCCTGGCCTCCCTGATTATAGCCATGGCAAGATTGAGGCTTCCAAGCTACGCCGCCAGAATAACTTACGGTAACCTTGGGCTGGCATTTGTAATGGTGCTTATCATAGCGGGCATTTCAAGCTATATAGGCGTCAGGAAAGTGCTGAAGATAGAGCCGTTTGACATCTTCCGAGGATAATAATGGCAAACCTTGCAATCAGGGCGGAAGAACTTGTTAAATGGTTTGGCGAGGGCGAGGCCAAGACTTACGCCGTGAGAGGGGTTAGCTTCGACGCCTACTTCGGCGAAATGCTCTATATAGAAGGCCCGTCCGGTAGCGGTAAGACGACATTATTGAGCATGATTTCCGGGATACTCAGGCCGAACTCCGGTGCGGTGCAGGTCGAGGATAAGGATATCTGGAACTTAAAAAGCGACCAGATCGCCGAGTTCAGACTCAACAAGGTAGGTTTTGTGTTTCAGGATTATCATCTGTTCCCACGGCTGACCACGGCGGAGAACGTCGCAATCCCCCTGATCCTTAAAAAGCTCGACTGGGATGAATCCATGAATATGGCCATGCAGTATCTGGAGATAGTGGGGCTGAAGGAGAGGGCCCACCTGCCTCCGGTAAAATTAAGCGGAGGGGAACAGCAGAGGGTCGCAATAGCCCGCGCGATTGCGAGCCGCCCCGATATATTGATATTTGACGAGCCGACCGCTTCCCTGGACGGGGACACAGGGAGAAGGATTGTGGATTTCGTGAAAGAAAGAGATACTGAATGAAAACAGGTGCATTTTAATCGTTACCCATGACAGCAGGATATTTGAATACGCCGACAGGATAATGAAGATGGAGGACGGCAGGATAATCGGCGTTGAAAAAGGAGGGAACGGTGAGAAATAAATTATTGTTCTCTCTTGCAGCTATCGGCCTGATAGCGGGCCTGGTGAGCGCTTACGTTTTCGCAATACAAAAAAAGCCCCAGCCGCCGGCATTTAATCCGGCCTCCAACCCTTACGGGAAAGGCATATATGCCAACGGCATTATTGAGAGCTACCAGAGCAATGGGGAAAATATCAATATATATCCCGAGGTCTCAGGAGTTATAACGAGTATTTTGGTCTCGGAAGGAGACGACGTGCATAAGGGACAGCCGTTGCTGATGTTGGACGACTCAATCCAAAGAGCAATCGTCGAGCAGCAGAAATCCCAGGCGGAGGCCGCGTTATCCCTATTAAAGGAACTGAAGGCTCAGCCAAGAAAAGAAAATTTGGAGATTGCCAGATCGCAGGTCGACTTTGCAAGCGCGAGCCTCAAGACGGCCCAGGATTCATACGACAAGCAGAGAAAAACTTACGAGCTCTCGCCGGGGGCGGTGAGCAGGGATGTATTGGATACCGCTGAAAACACGATGAAAACGGCGAAGGCAAACCTCGAAGTTGCCAGCAGACAGTATGGACTTACTAAATCCGGAGCGTGGATTTACGATATAAAGAATCAAGAGAACCAATATATCGCTTTAACAAAGGGATACCAGGCTTCAAATGCCCTGCTTGCCAAGTACACTATAAAAGCGCCTGTGGATGGTAAAGTGCTTTCCATAAATACGGCGGTAGGCAGCTACGTATCAGGGCAAGGGACATATGAGACATACACGCAGGGGTTTAACCCTCTGCTCGTAATGGGGGGCTCGCAGAAATATTTTGCCGTCAGATGCTATATTGACGAGATACTGGTGCCCAGAATGCCGCAGGAGCCAAAAATAAATGCGCAAATGTTTATAAGGGGCACCGATATCCACGTTCCGTTGCAATATGTGCGGGTCCAGCCGTATGTCTCGCCTAAGATTCAATTGTCAAATCAAAGGACTGAAAGGGTGGACGTCAGGGTATTGCCCGTAATTTTCAGGTTTGAGAAACCCAAAAACTTCTATATTTATCCGGGCCAGCTGGTGGATGTTTATATTGGAGAAAAATGAGTTTAATAAATGAAAATCTTGCTTGCAACAGATGGGTTCAAGTATTCAGAGTGGGCGGCCGGGTTTCTCGCCCGGCTCCAGCTTTCATCTTCCGACAGCATAACGATTTTTCACGCTATAGACTGGATACCTTTCCAATACGACGAGGATTTTTATTTCGGCACGCTTAAGAATCTAAAAAATAATATCGCGCCGAACGTGCTTAATCCCGCACTTCAAATTTTAAGTTCGACGCAGGCAATTAAAAGCGTGGCGTTTGATGACGGCCCCCCTGGACAGTGCGTTCCCGAGGCGGCAGACAACTTGGATGCAGACCTGATAGTCATTGGCGCAAAAGGCGCCGAGCCGTTTATCTTTGGAAGCGTTATGAAGTCTATTACAGCCAATTCCAAAAAGCCCGTCATTGTCGTAAAACGTCCTCCCGATTTAAAATCGGGCAGTATGAAAATCCTCTATGCTACGGACGGCTCCGAACATTCGCTTGCCACCGCGGATCTGCTGTCGTTGATTCCTTTTGCCGACGATGCGGAAGTAACGGTCTTAAATGTAACAGGGACAAATGAAAGCGTTATGGAATCTGAAAGAATAGCTCAGGAGGCAGCGAATCGTTTAGGAAAACGTTTCAAAAATATTCATGTGCAATTGAAATCGGGTACGCCGTCCAGCGAAATACTGAAGGCAGCCGAGGAGACGCAAGCGGATTTAATTGCCGTGGGTTGCAGGGGTTTAAGAGGATTTAAGAAGATTTTGGGCAGCGTATCAAGCCAAGTGCTTGCAAATTCAAAATGTTCTGTTCTAATCGATAAGACCTGCGGATAAAAAAATCCCTGCTCAGCGTTCAACCGTTCGCCCTGATACCTAATGCCAGGTCCGCAAGCCGGAGGCAGCGAGCGCGAGAATCACCACGAACAATAGTATAAGCAAGGTATTGTAAAACATGACCTCACCTCTTAAATTAAAGTATAAACTAAAAACTCACCAGTTGCAAAGGGCTTCAAATCCCTTGCGGCTGCTTTTCCCTGGGTCAATCCCAACTTTGGTGAAATCTGATTTTCTGTAACGCATGCAGTTCAATTGCCGTCTGTTAGTTAAGATATTAAAACTATTTTTGGGCCGGACGCAGAGGTTTTATTGGTATACTGGTTATATATCAGCTCCGTAGCCGAACTATCAGGGAGAGGCCATGAAAAAATTTCTTATTACGATACCCATAGCGCTCCTTTTTCTTAGCATGGTCTCAGGACATACGGCGTGGGCCGACGACTATATCCCGTTCGCCGCGGACGAGCTTGACGACATGTTAGCCCCTATCGCCCTCTACCCGGACCCGCTTCTCGCCCAGATGCTGCCGGCCGCGACCTTCGTCGACCAGATCGACGAAGCGGAGCGCTACATAGGTCAGTACGGAAACTCGGCTCAGGTTGACGCCCAGCCCTGGGACGTGAGCGTCAGGGCCGTGGCCCACTACCCCAGCATCCTTTTAATGATGGACCAGAAATACGACTGGACTGTTTCTTTGGGGCAGGCCTTCGTCAACCAGCCAGACGACGTGTTCGATTCGATCCAGCGGCTGCGCGCGCAGGCGCTGGCGGAGGGCAACCTGGTCTCCACCCCAGAGCAGCAGGTGATAAACGAAGATGGGACTATCAGCATCGTCCCGGTGGAGCCCGAGGTAATCTATGTGCCTCAGTACGACCCTATGGAGGTGTACTTCGAACCACCGTCCTACGGGTTCATTACCTTCGGCATAGGCCTGCCGATAGGAGTCTGGCTGAACCGCGACTGCGACTGGCACGGACACCGCATCCATTACCACGGCTGGCAGGGCGGCGGCTGGATTGGCCGTTTCCGGCCGCACATACATGACAGGCACAACAGATACATAAACGACAGCTACTCCGTCATAGACGTCAACAGGAAGGTGACGCGGCACGATACGGCAGGCTACCGCGAGGGAATACGCCGCGATGCGCAGAAGCGCCGTGAGCTTACCAGCAAGGTTGCTCCCCACGCCGGAGTTGCACCCCCGGTCAAGACTACGCAGCCCCGTCAGGCCATTACCGGACCCTCCCCACCGGTACGCATTGATAATAGCGACGTGTACCGTGGCCGGGACGTACAGACAAAAAAACCTGCGTCAGTTTCGGGTTATGGCGGCTATGGCACCAGCGGGGACGCGGCAACTTACCGCGAGCGCGGCAAGACCAGCCGCGAGAACATGCAGCAGTTTAACCTCCCTGCTCCGAGCCGGCAACCTGCAATTTCAGGCGGCAGTCGCGGTAGCGGCGGTGGCGGTAGTCGAGGCGTCGGTGGCGGCGGTGGCGGTCGCGGGGGCGGTGGTGGCGGCTTCGGCGGCGGTGGCGGCCGGCGGTAGACAGAACCATGTGCATCAATGGCCGAGCATCCGGCGTGTACCTCATTAAGAAAGGGAAGCAGGCATGATGAAGTATATTGAAAAGTTTTTTTCCCGGCGCGCGGAATTTTGGTGCATGGCAGCCGTGCTGCTGGTGATGGCGGCACTTCCGGCCGTCAGCCTTGCAGCCCAGCCCTGCCCTGCCCAACGGGTTTTTTCCTCTCCCGAGGAGCTACGCCAGGCATTGATTGCGGCGGCTCAGGCAAAAGACAACGAGGCCATGAGGGCGATTTTCGGGCCGGTCGCCTGCGAGCTTGAGCCGGGTGACCCGGTGGAGCAGGCCTCCGAGTTCGAGCATTTCGCCCAGCACGTGCTTGAGGGCGCCCTGCTCGTCAAGGAAGGTGAGACCAGGTTCACCCTTATTATCGGCGCTAAAAAATGGCCGTTTCCCGTGCCGATCGTAAAAAAGGGAGACACCTGGATATTTGACACCGAGGCGGGCCGCGAAGAGCTTTTAAACCGGCGCATAGGCCACAACGAACTGCTTGCGATCAATGCATGCCGCGCCTACGTGGACGCGCAACGGGAATATTACAACATGCCTGAGCCGGACGGCGTCCAGATCCCCAAGTACGCCCAGCATATGATCAGCTCTCATGGCAGAAAGGACGGCCTCTACTGGCCGACCGCAGACGGAGAGAAAGAGAGCCCTCTGGGCCCGCTGGTCGCCAAGGCCAAGGAAGAAGGGTACATGGGAGAGCGAGGCGCGGGCGAGAACGGCCCCCGGCCTTTCCACGGCTATTATTTCCGGATGCTCAAGCGGCAGGGGCCAAGCGCCCCGGGCGGGGAGTTCAGCTATATCGTTAACGGCAACATGGTGGCGGGCCATGCACTGGTCGCCTACCCCGCCCGGTGGGGAGTCTCGGGAGTGATGACCTTCATTGTGAACCAGCGCGGCAGGGTATATCAGAAGGACCTGGGGCCGAAAACCGAGGAGATCGCCCGTAAAATGGAGGAGTACGACCCAGACCAGACTTGGAGGATGGTGGAAGAATAGGACTGGTCAAAATTCAACGCCCATGCGCGGTGTCGCGGTCCGTAGCGATGCCCTGCCAACTCGCTCCTAAATCAAGCAAGCAACACCACACTTGAACTCAGGGTTGCGCCATGAGAAAAGGTTTGTTCACGAAGTTCCCAGGCGTCTCACAGGCTCAACCATCCGGACAGCCCGGTTTGAACGGCCACGAACGGCAGATGGCGGAGCTTTGCGCTGTACCCATCCAGGAGGCGCTGGCTACGCTCAAAACCACCATACAGGGGTTGAGCGCCGAAGAAGCGGAACACCGCCTGAACGAGTACGGCTCCAACGAACTGTCTCATCTCAAGCGGTTGAGTTTCGGGGCCGACATGTTTCGCCGCCTGAGAAGCCCGCTTATCATTCAGCTTCTGATAATCGCTACCGTCTCAGGGATCATAGGGGAGTTGAAATCCGCCGTCATCGTCGGCGCAATGATAATTCTAAGCGTCGGATTGTCCTACATCCTTGACCGCCGGTCCAGCCAGGCAGTAGAAACTCTCGGCAAGCGCGTCCAGTCCAGGTCCTTCGTCTTGAGGGACGGGGCGGCGTCCGAGGTCAGGATATCCGAAATCGTTCCCGGCGATGTCGTGCTCCTGCAGGCCGGCTCCATCATTCCTGCGGACCTGCGCCTTATCGCCGTCAAGGATTTCTTCGTCAGCGAATCGACACTGACCGGAGAATCCATGCCCGTCGAGAAAACGATTGCAAGCGCAGGCTTATCCTGCCAGTCCGCCATTGAACTGCCGAACGCCTGTTTCATGGGCACCTCGGTCACCAGCGGCACGGCTAAGGGCGTCGTGGTGAACACCGGCACCCGCACGCTGTTCGGCGCCATCTCGGAGCGGCTGTCGGAAAAGCGCGAGGAAACCAGCTTCGACCGGGGAGTCCGTTCCTTCACCTGGCTCATGATCCGGTTCATGGTGGTGATGGTCTGCGCGGTGTTCCTAATCGTGGGCCTCACAAAAGGCAACTGGCTGGAGGCGCTGCTTTTCGGTCTCTCCATCGCGGTCGGCCTTACCCCTGAAATGTTGCCGATGATAGTTACCGTCAACCTGGCAAAAGGGGCGCTGACCATGGCCAAGAAGAAGGTCATCGTCAAGCGGCTCCCGGCTATTCAGAACTTCGGAGCCATCGACACCTTATGCACGGACAAGACGGGGACCCTGACTGAGGACCGTGTGGTCCTGGAGCACTATGTAGATATCGTCGGACACACCAGCGAAGAGGTTCTTAACTACGCCTATCTCAACAGCTACTTCCAGACCGGCCTGCGCAACCTGATAGACTGCGCGGTAATCGACCATGCCGACCTGGACGTCGAACATGACTGCCGGCTTGTGGACGAACTTCCATTTGATTTCCAGCGCCGCCGCATGTCCGTGGTGGTGGACTATGAAGGTGACCACGTGCTGGTCTGCAAGGGCGCGGTGGAAGAAATTTACGCGTGTTGCAGACGCTACCAGATAGATGAAGAGATATACCCCCTGATCGACATGATCCGCGGGGACCTGTTCGAGGAAGTACAGAGGCTCAACCGTGACGGTTTCCGTGTCCTGGGAATCGCTTATCGGGAGTTCCCGCGCGACAAGAGCGTTTTCACGGTCGATGACGAAAGCCAGCTTATCCTGCTCGGCTATATCGCGTTCTTCGACCCGCCCAAAGTCTCCGCCACGGAGGCGCTTGCGCTTCTGGCCGGAGCCGGAGTGACCGTCAAGGTCCTGACCGGTGATAACGCCCTGGTGTCCGAGAAGGTCTGCCGGGACGTGTGCCTTGGTGTGGACCGGATGGTTACGGGGGCCGAGCTATCAAAGCTTTCGCCGGAGGAGTTTTCAAAGACGGTGGAGGAAAGCAACGTCTTCGTAAAGCTGTCCCCGGCGCAAAAAGAGCAGATCGTAAAAGACCTGCGTAACAACGGCCACGTGGTGGGGTTCATGGGGGACGGCATCAACGACGCCCCGGCGCTGAAAGCGGCCGACGTCGGCATCTCGGTGGATTCAGCCGTGGACGTGGCCAAGGAATCGGCGGACATCGTGCTCCTCGAGAAGAGCCTTCTTGTACTGGAAGAGGGCATCATGGAGGGCCGAAGGGTCTTCGCCAATATCGTCAAATACATACGCATGGGGGCAAGCTCCAATTTCGGCAACATGTTCAGCGTGGTCGGCGCCAGCTACCTGCTGCCTTTCCTTCCGATGCGGCCGGTGCAGATACTTACTAACAACCTGCTTTACGACTTCTCCCAGACCGGGATTCCGATGGACAACGTGGACGAGGAGCTTATAAGAAGGCCCCTCAAATGGGACATCGCCAACATCAAGCGGTTCATGGTCTTCATCGGGCCGATCAGCTCCATTTTCGATTACGCCACCTTCGCCCTGATGTGGTTCTTCTTCCGCTGCAATGTCTTCATGGACCCTGCGGCGAGCCCTTTGCAAAAGGGGTCGTTGGCAAAGCTCTTTCAGACGGGATGGTTCGTTGAGTCGCTGCTGACCCAGACGCTGATCGTCCACATCATCAGGACAAGGCGGGTACCTTTCTTCGGAAGCCGGGCCTCTTTGCATTTGACCTTGACCACTCTGACCATCATGGCCATCGGGGCGTGGCTGCCTTACTCGCCTTTCGCGTCCGATTTGGGGATGGTCCCACTGCCCGGCGTCTACTGGCTATGGATAATGTTATTCCTGGCGACATACGCCGTTTTGACCCATCGGGTGAAAACCTGGTTCTTCAATCGTTACGGAGGTAATTAATAGATGGATAGCCTCTTGGACGCCATACAGGAAGGCAGGCTGTTCGAACTGCCTGAACACGATAAGGGGCACGCGTTACAGTTCTTAGCGCATATCATCGAAGCCTTTCCGGAAGTTCCCGGCGGGACGGACGTGGTCGGACATGTAATGGACAGGGAGCAGGAGACCAACACCGCGCTCGGCAAGGGATGGGCCTGCCCCCATGCGCGCGTACCGTTCGATGAAGACCTCATGTGCGTGATCGGATGGAGCCCCGTGGGTATCGATTACGGAGCGCCGGACGGAAAGCCCGTATCGCTGCTCGTCATGTACCTGGTCCCGGATAACCAGAGGAACCATTACCTTCGCGAGATATCCATGCTCGCCAAGGCGCTTGAAACCTATCCCGGCCTCGAAAAACTGCGTGAAGCGAAAGACTTAAACGATATTCGCAGCCATCTGCTCGACTTAATTGACGCCACCAAGGAAACGGCCGGGCCGGATGCGCGGGCCAGGATGATCCGGCTGCAAGCCAAGCCAGCCGCCGAAGCTGTCTCCTTCCGCGAACTTTCGAACCTGATTGTAGAGCCGGTCACCCTGATATCGAGTCCGAATATGAAGCCGATTGCCCTTACGCACAATCCCAGACTAGCGGATTGGCTCGACGCCGCGACCGGACTTATAGAGAAGCTGGCCGCCGACGGCGTGTACCAGAACGGCGAGTGGCGCATTCTACGACGGGAAAAAGCCTCCTACGAAGGCGGCCGGTTCGCATATGACTGTCTGGCTATCAGGCAGGTCCCCAATAATTCGGGGCGAACAAAATGACACGATTGCCGTCCTGATTTTTCCCAAAAAAAGTTGCATAAGGCCTCTTTTCCCGCTATTATCCACACATGAGAAAAGACCGCTGGCAGATGAAATTCGGCATTATCCTTCTTTTCCTTGCCGCCGCATTATACTTCCTGCATTACCTCTTATTTCACGACCTCCGTCATATTTTTATTTATCTGGTCGGCGAGCTGGCATTCCTGCCAGTCGAGGTCCTGGTAGTCACACTGATAATCCATAAGCTATTGGACAGGAAAGAGCGGGAACTGCGGCTTAATAAGATGAACATGGTAATCGGGGTCTTCTTCAGCGAGATAGGCAGAGACATGCTGAAAGAATTCCAGGAGTTCGACCCTGACAGGGAAGGGCTTTTGAGGCTTTATAGTTTATCGTCCGAATGGAAGCCGGAGGATTTCGCCTCGCTTTCAAGAAAGATTTCCGCCCATGCGCTCGATATAGATTATAAGCTTGGGGACCTTGGCGAGTTGAGAAATATCCTGATAGAGAAAAGGCAGTTCCTCCTTGGGCTCCTTGAAAACCCGAACCTCCTGGAACATGAGACCTTTACCGACCTGCTCTGGGCGATTTTTCATCTGATGGAAGAGCTGGCGCGAAGGGGTAACCTTGACGATATCCCGGTTACGGACGGCAAACACCTGGCGGGGGACATCGAGCGGGCTTATAGCCTGTTGCTTGTCGAGTGGGTGGCCTATATCAAGCACTTAAATGAGCAGTATCCATTTCTTTTTTCGCTTGAGTTCAGGACAAACCCTTTCGACAAAGAGGCTAAGGCCACTGTAACAGCATATAATCCGTAAGGTCAGCCACCTGGGATTATGGGCCGTGCTGTCGAACGTCAGAAGTCGGCCTCCATCGCTCCGCCCTCGGCGAAAGTCCTGTCGGGGTCTTCAGCGGCAATTCATGCGTCATCGTGATTGAAAACTATTCCGAAATAGGTTAGAATGCAAACGGTTGCCTAAATTAGCGAGGAAATTCGAGTAATTGCCTTTTACGTCTTGTTCAGGCGAAAAGGGTGAACCCAAAGCGAGTACACCATCATGACCGCCGCCCGCATCCTCATCGTGGAAGACAACGCCAGCTATGGCGCCAGACCTTGAAGAGCCAGCTGAGCGACTTCGGGTGCGAGATTACCGTGGCGCGCTCCGCGGAAGAAGCTATGGCATTCCTTGAAAAGGAGAGCTACGAGCTAATCGTCTCCGAACTCGTTCATGCCGGGGATGGACGGACATGATTTGCTCGTGTCGGTGCGCGAAAAAGGTTTCGATATGCCCTTTATTATTGTCGCGGCCCACGGCAGCGTGGAAACAGCGGTCAAAGCCATGAAGAGCGGCGCATTCGATTACCTGAACAAAGATTGCTCGGGCGATGAACTTGCCCTTGTTATCAAGCGGGCGCTGGAATTTGGCCGTCTGACGATAGAGAACAGCTCGAATAAGAAGTTCAAGGAATACGTAGTAAGCCGCCACCTTTTCCAGTCTATAGTGACCCATTCACCGGCTATGAGCGAGGCGTTGAAAGCCGCTGAAATGGTGGCGGCCTCGCCGCTTACCACCGTTGCCATCTACGGCGAAAGCGGAGTTGGCAAGGAGGTCCTGGCCCGGGACATCCATTTTGCGAGCGGCGGTCTGCCGTCCAATTTTGTGGCGATCAATTGCGCAGCGGTCCCCGAAACCCTCCTGGAAAGCGAGCTTTTCGGGCATGTCAAGGGAGCCTTCACCGGGGCCGACAGGGACAGGGACGGCAAGTTCGCGCTGGCCGATGGCGGCACCTTGCTGTTAGACGAGATAGGCGACATGCCGCTTTCCCTCCAGGTCAAGCTCCTGAGGGTCCTTGAGGAGCGCGTCTATTATAAAATCGGCTCCGACCGGTTGCTGCCGGTTGGCTTCCGCGTAATCGCGGCAACCCACCGGGACCTTGAAACCCTCGTCCGGCAGGGAAAATTCAGGGAAGACCTGTTCCACCGGTTGAATGTCTTCCCCATCGTTATCCCGCCTCTCAGAGAACGGAAGGAAGACATCCTGCTATTCGTGAAGCAATTTTTGCCCGAATTCCGACAACACCAGGGAAAGGCCCTTCCCGGAATATCCCGCAAGGCCATGGATGTGATCATGGCATATGACTGGCCTGGAAATATACGGGAACTTAGAAACTGTCTGGAGCGGGCCGCTATCCTTGTAAACGGAGAACTGGTACGCCCGGAGCACCTCGTAATTTATAAAGACCACAAAGCCGCATCGAATGGCGGCATGGACTTTCATCTGAAATTTAACGACGGCGAGTTTTCTCTCGAAGCCGTGGTAAACAGGGTCTTGGATGAGACGCTGAAAAGCTGCGGCGGCAACAAGTCGCTTGCCGCACAGCGGCTAAAGATTAACCGGAAGATGTTCAACCGGAAAAAAACGTCAATGGAAAAAGATAATTAGGACCTGAAGATTTGGGACAATGGCCCAATTTGGGCCAAACTCTTTCCCCCGTTAGTTCCCCCTTAGCCAACCATTTAATTTTTCAGAGAAATTTCCTTTAATTCCGCTCCTCTCGCACCTCAAGGGCGTTGCATCGAGAAATCATTGGCCCTAAATGGGCCAGGCCGCGATATCTGCTTTCATCGTAACTGTTTGAATTTAAATATATTTTTTATTGGCACGACTCTTGCTAATACTAAGGTAGTAGTAAGAACATTTCTAACCTAATAATCGTTAGCTGTTTCAATTAACCGAGGAAAATCGCCATGTCTCAAAAAGCCGTAGAGCAGTTCATCGGACGCCTTGTTACCGATGCGAGTTTTCGTGAAAGGGCTTCACATGAATTGAACGCGGTCTGCATCGAAGAGGGGTATGACTTAACCGATGCGGAACGCCAAATCGTAGGGTCGCTGGACTTTGAGCGTCTGGCACAGGCAGAAGAGTTCTGGCTGGACGACCGGATCAAGCGGTTTACACATTACGTCCAGTAAATTTAAAAGGCACTGCGAGTAACAGGTAATGCATAAAAGTTTTCTCCTTTTAACACGGTATTAACCAGCCTGCTTGCGGCGATGGCGGTCCTTTGTCTCGCGATCCCGGCGCAGGCCTCTTATATCACACGCTTCACGACCATCGACACGGGCGCGATGACCTTTACCGGCAATACACTTGGCCTTGATAAGACAGCTGGCCAGAACAACCCTGGCACGGCAGGCTCGATAGGCGCATTCATAGACCACCAACCCCACTTCGCAGGTCGGCACTTATCCGGCGGGCACGACCCTCACATGGTCCCAGAACTCCTCATCCGGCTCAGCTCAACATACCGGCGGGGAGCACCATACTTTACGCGGAACTGATCTGGGGCGGCAATATATATCCGCCGAGCTCGCACCCCCCAGGACGTGTCGGCGTATTTGAACAACAGCGTCACGATGACCACTCCATTCCGGTTCCTACCCCATATCCCCGGACGGCCAGACGGCGAAAACGTGCGGAGATTCCACCCATTACTTCTATGTGCGCTCGGCCGACGTGACAGCTTACGTGCAGTCGGCCGGGGGACGGGACATACAACGGTCGGCTGGCGTCCCCGCGACGAGTTGATCCCAACGACGACAGCAACAACTGCGCGGGCTGGACGCTCGCGGTGGTCTATCAGGAACACGGCATTGCCCATAAGGAGCATGTCCGTTTTCGTCGGATGCGAGTTCACGGCCCCGACCGGAGGCTCCACGGCATCCGCCGTAGCGGGCTTCTGCGTGAACAACGCTGGGCACCATCAACGCCCGACTGATGGTAAGCGCCATGGAAGGCGACATAGACCTTACCGGCGACCAGATGCTGTTCGGCCCGGCCGGCGCCATGCAGCCGGTATCCGGGCCGAACAACCAGGTGGGCAATTTCTTCGGCAAGCCAGATAAACAAGGACACCGGCGCCTCGATACGTGCGGGACGTTCGGCAGCCTGAACGCGGACGGCGCAGCCGCGGGAGCGCGCCAGGGCTGGGACATAACAAACGTTGACGTCTCAGGCATACTCCAGCACGGGCAGACTGCGGCCAGCGCCCAAGGGACGACAAACGGTGACGGGTATGCAATAAGCTCCATCGGAATACAGGTGGACGTCGGCGCGCCGACGTTCCCGACAACAGTCATGACCGTCGACAAGGCGACGACCTATGTCGGCGATACGCTGACATACACCACGAGACTCGACAACACTACCGGCTCGGCCAGCGCGCAGAGCGTGGTATATACATCCTGCCCGCCGCCAGTATACTTCGTTCATCAGCCGGGACCGTGAAAACCAGCACGGACGGTGTCACCTATACCTCCGTCTCCGGCGCCAACCCCACCGCTGGTTTTAATATCGGCAACATGGCCGTGGGCGCACAGTTATGGGTCCAGTACCAGGTGATGGTTAATGCGGTCCCGCTCTCGCCGGCGCCGGCGTCTTATGTAACCAATTCAAGCTGGACATATAATTACTTTCCGCCTGCCCCGGAGCACCGCTCTCCAGGCAACCACGAGCTCCAATAACACGACAGCGACGCTGATAGACAGGCTCGATGCCAGCCAAGGCCGCGAGCGTGAGACGGCGGGAGGCACGGCGACAATTACATGGACCATAACGGTTGCCAACACCGGTTTGACCAACACCTCGGGGTCATGGCTTGCGGACGCCGTACCCGCCGGCACGACATATGCAGCCGGTTCCACGACCATGAACGGCGCCGCTGTCGCTGACGTGGGCGGCCACATGCCTTTTTCGCGTCGGGCGGCCTGATACACGGCCCCGGCAGGGCCGCGGGCGTGGTCGATTCCGGCGATACGGTCACGGTCGTATTCAAATCGACATGTCCGACAGACTTCCCTGCCAAAACGAACACGGCCACCATATACCCCAACGGCACCGCCGGGACCGACGCGTCCGTGCAGGCAATCGCGAAGCACGTCCCCGATCAACGCCGACCTCGGCGTAGCCGTAACGGACGGCGCGACGACAAAATGCCCGGCACCTCCGACACTATACGGTCACCGTCACCAACAGCGCCGGGCCGGCAACGGTCACGAGCCTTACGCTCTCCGTCCCCCTTCCCGCGGCAGTACTGTCTCCTTCATATACGGCTTCGACCGGCGCGTACAACTCCGGCAACCGGAAGCGTGGACAGGGCTTAACCTTACGCGGCAGGGCAGCAGTATTACCCTTACGATAACGGGAACGATAGACCCGACGGCCACTGGTTCGCTCGCCGTTACCGCGACGGTCGTACGTCTCCGCCCGGCATTACTGACCCCAATTCAGCGCGAACAACACCGCCACGGACACCGACACGCTCACCCCCCAGGTGGACCTTTCGATCACGAATACGGACGGACAAACTACGGCCCTGCCCGGAACCCAGGTCACGTATACCATCACGGTCACCAACAGCGGGCCGAGCAGTATTACGAGCTGCTGGGTAAGAGACACCATCCCGGCAAACCTTCAGAACCCGGTTTATACGCCCAACATGGGCACGTATAACAGTTACTTCACAATATTGGACCGACGTCAACCTGGCTTCAGGCCAAAGCGCCGTGCTGACGGTCCAGGGCACCGTGCTGGCCGGCACCCCGACCCTGGTGTATTCCGTCACGGTATCCACTCCGTACAATACGACCGACCCAAACCTGGCGAATAACACCGCCTCGGACACGGATACCGTGCTCAATCTCTCGGCGACCGAAACCGTGAGCCCGTCCCCGGTCCGACGCGGGCGGCACCGTAACCTATACTGTTACCCTTACGAGCGTCAGCAGTACCGCGACGACCGTTACCAGCGTGTCGGATGCGCTCCCGTCCGGGTTCACCTACAAGACGGGCACGACAACCGGCCTGACGACAACCAACCCGACCGGGAGCACCGGGACGATTACCTGGAACGGAAGCTGGACGCTGCCCGCGAACGGCAATCTGACTCTGACCTTCCAGGCCACCGCCAGTTCGACGCCGGGCACGTATAACAGCACCGCTACGTATACCGACGCCCCATACCCCGTTACGTCCACGGGCCCTGCCGCGCCGGTGACGGTATACGATCAGGTCATGTCAATGACCGCGAGCACGTCCGCCGCCATAGCAGGGGGCACGGTGAGCTACACTGCCACGCTGACGAACTACCTCCCTTCGCCGGTCACCGTCACGTCCGTCAGCGACACGCTCCCGTCCGGGTTCACATATACCGGCGCTACCTCGGGCATGACGACGGCCAATCCGACCGGTACTACCGGGACGATTACGTGGAGCGGAAGCTGGACGCTGCCCGCGAACAGCACGCTCACACTGACCTTTTCGGCTACAACCGGCCCGACGGACGGGACATATACCAGCAACGCGTCGTTTACCACCTCCGGATATCCGAATGTGTCCACCGGCCCGACCGCGCCGGTACAGGTTTTTCACCTGAACATAGCCAAAACCGCGAGCCAGCCCAACGTGAATGCCGGAGGGACGGTTTCATATACCGTCACGATGACGAATACCGGCCCTAACTCGGTCCCGGTGACGCAGGTAGCGGATACATTGCCCGCGGGTTTCACCTA
The DNA here is from genome assembly GCA_963698885.1 of Nitrospirota bacterium. Classification (GTDB taxonomy): domain Bacteria; phylum Nitrospirota; class JACRHJ01; order JACRHJ01; family JACRHJ01; genus JBARKJ01. The sequence goes on from CAVOSJ010000001.1 coordinate 55,326, forward strand.
TGTGGCTGGCACTACCACTGGCATGACCACGAATAACCCTACGGTGGCCGGCCAGGTGCTGACATGGACCGGCGGCAGTTGGACGCTGCCCGCGAACGGCACTCTGACGCTGACTTTCCATGCCACGGTCAGTTCGTCGGAAACGGACGGCACTTACTACAACAACGTTTCATTCACTCCGACCGGATACCCGGTCCAGTCGAGCGGCAATACGGCGCCGGTCGCGGTCTTCCAGATAAGCATCACCAAGACGGCGGTACAAGACGAGGTAGTCAACAACGGGACGGTAAATTACACGATCACGATGACGAGCACGAGCGCTTCCCCTGTGACCGTCATCAGCGTGGTGGATACGCTTCCCAGTACTGGCGGCGCTAATTTCACCTATATTGCCGGCAGTTCATCGGGCATGACGACGAACAACCCTACCACTGCGGGCCATACGTATACATGGTCCGGCAGCTGGACTATTCCGGCGAACGGCAGCCTCACGCTCAACTTCAACGCCACGGCAGCAGGAACGAACGGAAACACCTACTACAACAACGCATCCTTTACCACGGCATACGGGACGCTTTCCACGGGGAATACCGCGGACGTCACCATATCCAACACCTTCGACATAAACGAGTACGTGAACACGGCGTACTCGCTGCCGGGCGGGAAGGTAACCTACACGATTACAATGACGAACACTTCAAACCAAAGCAAAACCGTCACCAGCGTGTCGGATACCCTCCCGACCGGGTTCACATACGTGTCGGGTTCGTCCTCCGGCATGACCACGTCCAACCCGACAGGGACTACCGGGACGATTACCTGGAGCGGCACATATACGATAGCCAGGAACGGCGGCACGCTCACGCTGACCTTCTCGGCGACCGCGAGCTCGACGCCGGGCACGTATACCAGCAACGCCACGTGGGTGATAACAGGACAGACTACCTACCCCACCGGCGCGAACGCGCCGGTCACGGTAGTCAACATGACCATATCCAAGGCCGTCAACGTGTCTCAGTCGCTGGAGAACGTGCCCGTCACTTACACGATCACGGTCGCCGGCCCACCGACATTTTCACTGACCTCCATAACCGATACGCTGCCGACGGGGTTCACCTACGTGACGGGTTCGACGACCGGCCTTACGACCGCCGACCCGACCGGGACCGGGCCGATCACGTGGAACGGCTCGTGGACCCTGCCGTCGAACGGAACGGTGACGCTGAGCTTCCAGGCCATGACCCCGAATACGCGCGGGACGTTCACGAATACCGCAACCGTGTCCGGGACCGGTTTCGGCCCATTTTCGACGGGGGCCACCGCCTCGCTGCAGATCGTCAGCCCGGTCATGAGCCTGAGCAAAAGCGCGGACAAAACAAGCGTAAAGCCCGGCGACACCGTCACTTACACGTTAACCTACAACAACACGGGGGACGCGCCCGCATATACGGTCGTCTTCCTTGACAATATCCCCGCCTACACGACCTACGTAACATCGAGCACACAGGGGACGGGCTCGGCAACCCAATGGAGTCATGATGGAGGCAGCACATGGAACATCTCTGATGCAGCGCCGGTAACCGGCATCACATGGACCCTATCGCCGCTTGCTCCAAACGCCGGCGGGACGCTGAGTTTCAAAGTTACGGTGAATTAATCTTTCCCAACATCAAAGGAGGTAATGGAATGTCCGCGAAATTTGTAAAGGCGATTTTGTTTCTGACAGTTTCTGCAATTACAATTGCAGTCCTGGCGGTATCCGCGCTGGCGGGGGCAGCCCCAAAGTTGACATTGAAAATGACGGCTGCAAAGGAGGTAAAAATACTTAAAAACGGCAAGGAGACGGTCGAGTTGAAGCCCACCGCAACGATGAAGTCGGGCGAGGAGGTTGTCTACACTATTACCTATACCAACGTAGGGGATTCGGACGCTATCGACGCGGTGATATCGGACCCCGTGCCCGGTGGTATGGTCTATGTCTCCGGGAGCGCCCAGGGCGCGGATGCAGATTTCAGCATAGATAAGGGACGCACGTTCCACAAGACCCCGAAACAGGTCTTAACGGAGCCGGACGGGCGGAAAGTGGAGAAAGACGCGCCCACGGAGATGTATACGAACATAAGGTGGACGGTCAAGAAGATCGCCCCGAAGGGATCAGGCAGCGTTATCTTCAAGGCGACGGTTAAATAAAAAATCACCAAAAAAAAGGGAGGTGAGGAAAGAATTAGCGGCTTTTATCAGGGTTATCACATTAATGTAATCTAAATAAAGAAAAGGAGGTCAAAAAACATTTAACGAGGGTGTAATAGGGCTTTTTTAATAGTAGTTTTTTATTGTAGTTTTCATTAACGTAAGTAATTCGTAACTTAGGAGAATCAAGATGAAAAGAGCAATCCCGCAAGTCTTATTTACGGCACTTATGGTGCTGCTCATGGCCTCGGCCGCGATGGCAAATACTCATGCACCAGTCGGTACCATCACCAACACCGCCAGCGTCAACTACAAAGACGCAAACAACGTGGCCCAGACCCCGGTTACTGCAAACGTCGTGGTCACCATAACCCAGATTTACGGCGTGACGGTTACACCTGCAACTGACGCCAAGGGCGGCTCAGACACCACCAAAGTCATATACACCGTTACTGTAACCAATAACGGCAACGGTCCGGACAGCTTCGACCTCAGCTCGGCGACTACCGGTGTCTGGACGCCGTCATCCGTGACGTTCGCACCGAATTCAGATGGAACCGGCACCGCGCTTACCGCTACCGCGAGCCTTGCGCAGAACGCAACAGCCACGGTATACATGGTAGTCACAGTGCCTGCGGGCGCGTTTACCGGAGACCAGGCCGTAACGACATTTACCGCGACGTCACATAACGACGGCGGCACGCCTAAGGCCAACGCATCCGACGTCTGCACGACCACGGCGGCCGGCGCGGACAATATCGGAAATTCCACCAAGACAAGCTCAACGCTTACCCCGGTGGATGGCGTCCCCTTCACCTATACCATAGCCGTGAATAACGCCGGCACCCAGAACGCCGCAACCGTGGTGGTCACCGACGTGATAGGTTCGAACCTGGCCTACATACCGGGCACCATCACAATGAACGGCACCCCCGTGTCAGATGGCACCGCCTGGAATGCCGGTACCAAGACGATCACCATCAACATCGGGACACTGAACCACGGCGTGACCGATACGATAACCTACCAGGCCCAGGTCAACAGCGGCGTTGCCGACGGCACCTCAATCACGAACACGGCGGTAATCACCTACGACGCCGGCACGACATTCTCCCCGGCAGTCACCGTGACCGCCAAGGGCGTGCCTTCGCTGACCCTTACCAAGACGGTAGAGGTAAACCACGCCGGCGGCTTTAGCTCATCCGCAAACGCCAAGCCGGGCGATACCCTGACCTACCTGATTACCGCGACCGATGCCACCGGCGCTGCCATAGGCACGGCGACCAACGTGGTGATATCGGATTCGATACCGGCCGACACGACCTTTGTGCCGGGTTCGATACACCTCGATGGAAGTGGTTCAGCATCACCTGACTCTTTGAATTCCGGCGGCACCATCAGCACTCCCGCCGTCTCCATCGCTCCCGGCGCAACCCGGACACTGCAGTTCGACGTGACGGTCAACTAGGGCGGTTTACTGGTAAACCGCTGATATGGGCGCATTCGGCAAGATACGGATGAAATTCCGGGTAGGGGCGGTGTTTCTATGCCTGTTGGGAGTGTTTTTCGCGCTCCCGCAGGCATGGGCCGCCGCCCCCTTGCCCGGCGCCCACATCCTTAACACTGCATCGGCACTCTGGTCCAACAGCTTTGGGCAATCGATGCCGGCCGTTTCGGCCAGCGCCGACGCGGTAATAGCCACCGCTCCCTCCATTTCATTGGGGGTCCAGGCCAGTCCAAGTCCGGTATACGCCGGAAATAGCATCACCTACACGCTTACGGTCAGCAACACCGGAAATGTCCCGCTGACGGGGGTTACATTAACCGACCCGATACCGGGAAAGACGACGTTCGTCAGCGCTGATTCCGGCGGGACCTCATCCGCCGGTGTCGTTTCATGGGCAATCGGCGGCCTTGACCCGTACCAATCGCAAATCGTGCAGCTTATCGTCAAGACTAATCCGGGGACGGCGGGGAGCGCCATAATCGACAATGCAGCCGTAACCTCCAACGAGGCTTTGCAACGGAACGTTTCGGTTGCCGACAATGTGCTTGCCCCAACTCCCATCAATGTGCAGTTTTCTGATTCCTCCTGGAAAAAGGCGTACGAGTATAATATCGGCGATACCGTATATATCCAGGTCACGGACAAAAACCAGGATATAGACCCGACAAAGCCTGAAACAGTCGTCGTAACGGTATACAATTACACAGGGGCGGACTACCAGGCCCTGAGCGATTCGCTTACCCTCACTTTGACCGAGACCGGCCCGGATACGGGAGTGTTCCGCGGCAGCGTAATATCAAGCGGCGGGCCGCCTGACCCAACTTACCACATCCTGTCGCTCAGCAGTGATTCCATGATTAAAGTGGTATATACCGACCCCGTGAGCAAGGTATCCTCGGTAGACGACAGCGCGCTCGTAGACCCATTCGGCACTGTCTTCAATTCAGCCACCGGGGAACTGATAGGAGGGGCTACCGTTACCCTTGTAGACGACGCAACCGGCAGGCCCACAATCCTGCCGCAGCCTCCCGTCGCGCCCTTGGCACAGCAGAATCCGGTCATTACGGGCGCTGACGGTAAATTCCGGTTCGAATACTTAAAACCCGGCAATTACCATCTCGTGGTTTCGCCGGGCAGCGACTATATCTACCCATCCGCCGTCCCGGCGCGAGACCTTCCGAAAACCTACAATATCGTCCGGGGCTCCTATGGCAAGAGTTTCGCCATCACCAAAAACATGGCTCCCCTGAACATAGACCTGCCTGTTGACCCGCCCAAGAGTAATTTGCTGGTATCCAAGACAGCCGACCTGGGCGGGGCGTCAATAGGGGATATAGTACGCTACACTGTGACCGTCCAAAATATGGGGAAGACTGACGTTACGGACCTGACGATAACTGACTACATGCCGCGCGGGGTGTTCTATCTGAAGGGCTCCGCGGCGACCGGTGGCAAAAAGACGCCAGACCCCGCGATAACCGGGGCGGATAAGCTTACCTTTGCCGCTGGCGGCCTGGCCGCCGGTTCGTCGGTGGCGCTTGCTTACAGCGCATCCATCGGCCCGGACAGTCCAAATGGCGACGGAATAAACACTGCGTTTGCCGTGGGGTCCACCGCGACGGGCGTCCTCATGTCCAACAGGGCGCAGTTCAAGCTTATTATCAATGAAGGCGTATTCACGTCCAAAGGCCTTATTATAGGCAAGGTTTTCATCGATAAAAATAAAAATAAAATGCAGGACCCCGGAGAAGAGGGGATACCTGGCGTAGTAATATACATGGAGGACGGCACGCGGGTTATCACCGGAACCGACGGAAAGTTTTCCATATTCGGCGTGCCGCCCGCGACCCATGTGCTCAGGGTGGACGAAGCCTCGCTACCCAAAGGCGCGGTGCTTGAGCCGTTATCGAACAGGTTCATGGGCGACGGTTCGACGCAGTTTGTCGACATGCCACCGGGCGGATTGTTCAAGGCGAATTTTGCGGTGACAGGCAACATAGCGCCAATCTTATCGTCCCCAGAAGCGGGCCATGAGCCGGAGACGGCGAAAACCAAGATACAGGAAGCTCCCGCAGAGGAGATGCCTCTCGAGAAGCGGATAAGACAGATGTCGCCCGCGCTCGAAATACTCTCTCCAAAGGACGGCGCTGCCGCGTATATCGCCCATGTGAATGTAACCGTGAAAGGGCCGTTAAGCGCAGTATTGTCGCTTTATGTCAATGATGAAGAGGTCAAGGGGCATCTGGGTAAAACGGTAAAAGACCCAGTCAGCGGCGTTGCCGCATATGAATTCATCAATGTAGGGATTACTCCGGGCGAAAAAAATATTATAAGGGCTGAGACGAATGACGAATCCGGGGCGGTAACCGGAACTACGGAGATAGCGCTTCATGCCTCCGGCAAGCCCGCAAAGATAGTCATAAACCCTGACAGGCCGGAAATCCCCGCCGATGGGAAGGCCGTAACCGAATTCAGCATAAAGATATTTGACGGGAAGGGGAACCTTGTCGGTTATCCGGGCACTGTAACGGTGGAGGCGTCGAAGGGAGAGATACTCGATACGGATGCGGATACTACGGAGCCCGGGACTCAGCTTGAGCCTTCCGACGGCGAAGTCAAATTACACCTCCGGTCTCCGTGGGAGACCGGCAGTGAGAAGATAACGGTCTCCTGCAACGGGGTGAAGGCGACGGTGCCGGTGTTTTTCTCTCCGTACCTGCGCAAAATGCTTGCTATCGGCGACGGCGAGGTAGTTGCCGGGTTCGGCTCAACCAAAAACGGCTCCGCCGGGACCTTCATGAGCAATAACTGGCTCGACAAGGACTTCTTTTTCGGCGGCAGGGGGGCGTTCTTCGCGAAGGGCGATGTGGGCTGGGGCGTGCTTCTCACGGCTGCGTATGATTCCGAGAAGAAAAAGCAGGACGTGGGGCTTTTCAAAGACAAGATAAACAACGTAGAGTCCGAGGATCTGTACCCGATACTGGGCGACGACAGCAAGGTAGGCTATGAAGCGCTCTCAAGCGACCAGCTCTACGTGCGCGTGGAGAAGGACAAGTCGTCCGTGATGTACGGCGATTTTCAGACAAAATTGAACGAAGGGGATTTAAGCGCTTTCACCAGGACCTTCACCGGCCTTGTTGCCGACGTTAATACCAGTCATTTTAAAATGCGCTCCTTCGCCAGCCATACGGAAAATGTCCAAGTCGTGGACTCCATCCAAGGGGAGGGCATCGCCGGGTACTATTTTCTCTCCAAGCCCCCTGTTGTTGATGGCAGCGAGATGGTCGTAATCGAGACCCGCGACTGGCGCCAGCCCACGCGGGTCATAAGCAGGACCCCGATGACCAGGTGGACGGATTACACCGTAGACTATGAAATGGGTTCGATACTGTTCAAGGCCCCGGTGCCTATACGCGACGAGAACTTTAACCTCGTATACATAATAGTCAGCTACGAAAATCTCGGGACGTCCAAGCATTACGTCTATGGCGGCCGCGCCGCAGTGGACCCGTTTTCATGGCTGGAGACGGGCTTCACCGGGATCGTGGAGCAAAATGACGTATCGGATTCCAGGCTGCTCGGCGCGGACGTCACCGCCCATCTGCCGCTGAAGACTACCGTGAAGGGCGAATGGGCCCAGACCGATTCGGTCTTTACCCTGGATAGCGTATTCACGCCTAAGGTCGGCTCGGCCTGGTCCTTGAAATTCGACAGCAGCCCCGTCAATAACCTGAAAGCCAGCGGCTATTACTATAACACCGGCGATTACTTCAACAACCCGTCCGCCTCCAATTACCTGCGCGGGAAGGAAAGCTATGGCATAGACCTTGCCTACAAGATGGCCGGAGACTTAAAAGCCTATGGAAAATTCTTTGTGGACGACGACCGCCTGAACAACATGCACAACAACTTCGCATCCGCCGGAATCGAGGATACCTTCCTCAAAATATTCAAGGCTGGCCTGGACGTGCAATACCAGGAATCGAATGATACGTTCGTCCCGACTAACAGCCTCACGACCAGATTCCCGTTCGATAACAGTGAGGAAACGCCTAATAAACTAACCGCGCTTAAGCTGTTTATAGAAGCAAAACTCTGGAAGGATCTGACCCTGAACGTCCAGCACACGCAGGACGTACTCAGGAACAAGGACAACATTTCCCAGATCGGGCTTGAATACCAGTATACTCAGTCCACCCGTTTTTATGTCCGCGAACGATACATGACGCTCGAAGACCACTCCCAGACCCAGACTGTGGCTGGCGTCGAATCGACCGTAGCCAAGGATACCGTCGCCTTCAACGAATACAGACTTGACGGCGGGACCGACGGAGCGAGAAACCAGCAGAGCATCGGGTTACGAAATAAGTTCAACCTCGGGTACGGCATAACGGGCAATGTGGCCATAGAGGACCTGCGCACCCTCTCCGGCCAGAAGACGACCGTATCCAGCACAACCGTATCCAGCACGGGCGTACCCAACACGGCCGAACCCGATACCTTCGCCACTTCCCTGGGGCTCGAATACCTCGCTAACAAGGACCTTAAGGCCACGTCCCGCTTCGAGTACCGGCATGCCACAGGAGAAACGTCCTACCTTGCCGAGCTTGGAAGCAGTTATAAATTTAACAGGGATTTTTTTCTCCTGGCGCATGGGCGCTACTTCGACGACCAAAACGTCAGCTCGGGCGGGCACATTCTCTCCACGGCGTCCGCCGGAGTCGCATATCGTCCCGCATGGACGGATATTTTCAACGCGCTGGCGAAGTTCGAGTACAAATATGAAAAGAATCCGGCAGCTGCCGGATTGGGCGAGAACTCCTATATCTTTTCGGCGGACGGCGTGTTGCAGCCATCGACCCTGTTGCAGATTGCGGGAAAATACGCTTGCAAGTACGCCGTGTCCGGCAGTCGGCCTGTCTTTACCGATTTGATTTCCATGAAAGCCTGCTATGACTTAACGGACCGTTTCGACATAGGCGGCACCGCCAGAATGCTGACTGACCATAATTCAGAGAGCCGGATGTTCGGTGGTGCGGCGGAGATCGGATACAGGGTGATAAAGAATATATGGCTCTCGGCAGGCTATTCTTTTGATAAGTTCGATTCCGATCTGACCCAGGAAGATTTCTGGGGGCGGGGCCCTTATGTAAAACTGAGGGTAAAAATGGATGAGAAAAGTTTCAAGATAAGCCGGGATTGATGCATGGTTCAGGAGGTATGGGGGTTAATGCTGGCCGGAAATCCTATTGACGGACATTCTGTTCCAGGACCTCCTGAACTTTCTGAAGCAGCTTAGTCACCTTGTACGGCTTCATCATAATCGCCGCCTTGCCGGGCCCATCGGCCATGTCCGTCATCTGGACGTCGTTATACCCGCTAAGGAATAAAATTTTTATACCGTCCTTTAATTTCCGCATCTCCCTTGCCGCTTCGTCGCCCCGCATCTGCGGCATTATCAGGTCTATCAGGACTAAAGATATCGAGTCGCCGCTCTGCCTGAAAACTTCAATCCCCTGCCGTCCGTCGGAGGCGGTGAGGACTTTATAGCCGGCGGTCTCCAGGACTTTCCGGGTAAGCATGCGGACGCTTTCGTCGTCGTCCACTACAAGTATAGTCCCGCCGCCGGACCAGACGTCCTTTGATTCCTGTTTTTCGACTCTGGCCTGCAAAGGCTCTCCCGATACCGGAAGAAGTACCTTGAAAGTCGTGCCTTGCCCCTTCGCGCTCGTCAGGCCAATCGCCCCGCCGTGACCTTTTACTATGCCGAACACGGCGGAGAGCCCAAGCCCCCGGCCCGTGAACTTCGTGGTATAAAACGGGTCGAATACCCGCCCCTTTGTCTCTTCGTCCATGCCGCAGCCGGTGTCGGAGACTTCTACAAACAGGTATTCTCCCTCAGCCAGATCCTTACCCAGGTGCAGCGAGTCCAGGTATGGACGCTTTGCGTGGAGCTTTCCGGTGCAGACCTCGATCTTCCCTTTTCTTTTCTCAAGTGCGTCAGAGGCGTTTAAAATCAGGTTCATAACCACCTGCTGGATGTTCTGGGCGTCGGCCATGATGGCTGGAAGGCCGTCCGATAGGCGGAATTCGAGTGCGGCGTCCTTCGAAATGGACGCGAGCAGGAAATGAGACGTGTCCTTCACCATCTCGTTTAAGCTGACGGGCTCCTTCATCGCCTCGAACTTTCCCGTAAAGCTCATTATCTGCTTCGAGAAGGTGGATACCTTGGCGACCGCCCTCTCGATGCCCTCTATCATCTCGCGCGCGGGGGAGTCTGGGGCTAACGCTTTGAGCGCAAGCCCCGCGTTCGCGTCCACGGCTACCATCAGGTTATTCAAGTCGTGGGCTATGCCCCCGGCAAGGGCCCGGAGGCTATCCAGCTTCTGCATCCTCGCCTCGGATTCCCATAGCGCCTTCTCCGCCGCGGCCGTCTTTTCCTCCGCCTTCTTTCGCTCACGCCTGTCCAGCGCGTCATTGAGGGCGCGGCGCACCGAGGGCGCGAGCCTGCTAAGGTTGTTCTTCAGGATATAATCCGTCGCCCCCAGCTTCAGCGCCTCCACGGCGATGTCCTCGCCCATCTGGCCGGAGACAAAGATATAGGGTATGTCCGGGCATTTTTCATGCGCAAGTTTCAGGGCCGTGAGGCCGTCGAAAGAAGGCAGGGAATAATCGGCCAGGATTAAATCCATGCCGCCGGATTCCAGGGCGGAGGAGAAGGTCTGCTCCGTCTCGACGCGGGTTATCCTGCATTTCAGGCCGGCGGCCTCAAACGTGGCGGCCACCAGTTCGGCATCGAGCTGGTTGTCTTCCAGATGGAGTATCCGAAGCTGATGTGGCATTTTAGCTGTTCTCTCTTCTGACGCATCCAGCCGGAGGCTCGTTCAATACCGCCCAGAAGGAGCCCAGGCCTTTTATCGCATCCACGAAGTCCTTGAAGTCCACGGGCTTTACGACGTATGCGTTCGTGCCCAGGTTATAGCTGTCAACCAGGTCCCTCTCCTCGTGGGAGGAGGTCAGGACGACGACCGGGATGCATTTAAGCGCCGGGTCCGATTTTATCTGCCGGAGCACCTCCAGCCCGTCCACTTTGGGCATCTTCAGGTCCAGCAGTATAACCGCCGGGTCGCCGCCCGTGCGCGCATCGTACTCACCGCGCCTGTAAAGGTAATCGAGCGCGTCGGCCCCGTCCTTTACCACTACGACCTCGTTCGCCAGGTTATATTGTCCCAGCGCCTCAAGAGTCAGCTCGACATCGTTAGGGTTGTCATCCGCAAGCAGTATCCTTTTTAATTCAGCGTTCCTTGTCATCGGTTTCCTCTCTTGTCACCCGTAAAATCATACGCCATTGTACATTATACTATACATTATCCCCGTCCTTCGAAGGCAAGGAAAAATAAAACGCCGCACCCGTGCCTATCGCGCCCTCGGCCCAGGTCCTGCCGCCGTGCCGGCTTATAATCCTTCGGATATTGGCGAGCCCGATGCCCGTCCCTTCGAACTCCTCGATACTGTGGAGCCGCTGGAACACGCCAAAGAGCTTGTCCACGTACCGCATGTCGAACCCTACGCCGTTATCCTTGACGTACACCACGTCCTCGCCGCCGGCTTCGGTATAAGAGCCTATCTCAATCACCGCCTTATCCCGTTGTCTTGTGAACTTAGCCGCATTGGCTATCAGGTTTACCATCACAAGCCTCAGCAGGGATGGGTCGCCGTAAACCGGCGCGAGGCCGCCGACCTTCCACTCTATATCCCTTTCCCTCAGTTCATACTTCATCTCGTCGATCACGCCGTAAACCATGTTTTCCAAGTCTATGGTATGCTTCTTTATCTCGGTGCGGCCCATCCGGGAAAATGTAAGGAGGTCGTCCACCAGGTTCCCCATCTGGGATGCCGCCTTGGATATCGTCGCAAGATACCTTTTGCCTTTCTCGTCCAGGTTCTGGCCGGAGGTCTGGACAAGCAGGTCAACGAACCCGTGTATGTGCCGAAGCGGGGCCCGCAGGTCGTGAGACACCGAATATGTAAAAGCCTCCAGCTCCTTGTTAACCGCCGTCAGCTCCGTCGTCCTCTCCACGACCCGCTTCTCAAGGTCCTCGTTCAGCTTCTTTATCTCATCTTCGGCCTGTTTACGCTCGGTAATGTCCCTTGTAATCTTTGAAAAGCCGCGCAGTTTCCCGGACTTGTCTCTGATGGCGTTGATCACGACATTGGCCTGGAAGTGTGAGCCGTCCTTGCGCACCCTCAGGCCCTCGTCTTCGAACCTCCCGGTCTCCGAGGCGATTTTAAGCTCAAGCTCGGGCTTTCCGTCGCGGACATCGTCTTCAGGATAAAAACACGAAAAATGTTTTCCGATTATCTCAGAGGCGGTATACCCCTTCATTCTCTGTGCGCCTTCGTTCCAACTCGCCACCCGTCCGTCGGTGCCCAGCATCACTATCGCATAATCCTGCGCACTGTCAACCAGGAGTCTGAACTTCTCCTCGCTCTCCCGGAGCGCCTCTTCCGTGCGCCTGCGCTCGGTGATGTCATTAAAAAGGATAGCAACCTGCCGGTTTTCCGGCTCGCCGAAACGGAAGGCGTAAACGTCATACCAGCGGTGCAGTTGTTCGGCGAGGTTCTGAAAACGGGCCGGTTCGCCCGTTAAAGCGATTTTTCCGTAAGTCTCAAACCAGAACTCCTCGTGCTGCGGCGCAAGCTCGCGCATTCTCTTGCCCTGCGCACCGACTAACCCCGTTTGTTTCTCAAACGACGGATTAACCTCCAAAAAGCGGTAATCGACCGGACGTTCGTGTTCATCGAATATCATCTCGACGATACAGAAGCCTTCGTCGATTGTGTCGAACAGCATTCGGTAACGTTTTTCGGATACTTGCAGCGCTTCCTCGGCGCGCTTTTTTTCGGTAATGTCCGTACAGGTGCCGACCCACTCGCGGATCGACCCGTCCGCCTCGGTTATCGGCGTTCCGCGCGCGACCATGAGACGGTACTCTCCATCGGACCGGCGCATGCGGTAATAGGTTTCATACAAAGAACGGTTTTCCAGCGCCCGCGACCAGACCTCGATTGTCCTGGCGCGGTCGTCGGGATGAAGCGCCCCCGCCCATCCGGAGCCTTTTATTTCATCATAGCTCTGTCCGGTATATTCCCTCCATGAGGGCATGTCCTCCAGCACCTGCCCGTTTGCGTCAGTGGTCCAGACGACCTGCGCGGTAGCGATAATCAAGGAACGGTATCTCTCCTCGCTCTTCCGGAGCGTCTCTTCCGCACCTTGCGCTCGGAAAACTTCCTTACTTAATACATAAATGATTATAGCCAGAAATGTAAAACCTAAAGAGAAACCGGCAACTGTCGCGCCGACCGTTTTGCTGGTGGTCGCTTGATATGTGGACAGCCTGCGATTTAGAAGCGTCTTTTCCTCAAGCCCCATCTGATGGAGCACACTGCGGACATCGTCCATCCTGTGGACATCCTCAATGAATTCTTTGGCATTGAGGTAAGGCAGCTTCCGCCCTGCGGCCGCATAGCTGCCGCTTTTCAGCAATGCCATGACTTCCTTCTGCCAGGCCTGTTCCCGTATTAAAAGGGGTTCGAGGATATCGAGGTTCCGCTGCTGGACGGGGTTGTCTTTTGTAAGTTTCCGTAGTTCTTTTTCTTCGGACCTGGCGGAAGGGAGCAAGCTGTTATATCGCTCAAAGAGTGATTCGTCACCGGTCAGGAGATAGCCCCGGCAACAGAATTCCGCGGTGGTTAACGCCGTGTCAAGCTGTTCAATCTCGGTAGACACCTGGTATGAGTGCCGCACCCAATCGCCGCTGGAAGTCCAGCCGTGCATGAACTGGAACGCGATAATAGCGGTGGCGGCAAGCACGCTCAGGGCGAACGCCCCGAATGCAAAAAGAGTCTTTTCCTTGAATGTTTTTTTCATTTGGTTGGTAACTTACGACTGCTCCCGTGGAGTTCAGGCTATAAATTTATGATTTAATTGAGAAGTTAAATGATTTTATTATATGGGTCATCGTTTTGTCCAGTAATTTTTTTATGCGCCATGGTTGTTATTTTTTTACTTATTATGATACAATTACACAACTTTGCTTAATTGACAATTATTGCAGTCAAGTCCGCGGGGAAAGGCCTTCATACTCGCAACCCTCCAGGTCCGCCAGCGTCCCGCAAGTCCCCCGACAAGAAGATAAAGATTTATAAAAACCGAGGTCTGCAATGATGAAAGACAAGGAAACCGCCGAACAGTTACGTGCAAGCGAGGAGCGTTATCGGTCGCTGTTTGAAAACATGTTGGACGGCTTTGCATATTGCAGGATGCTTTATGATGAGCAGGGCCGTCCGGATGATTTCGTCTATCTCGACGTCAATAGCGCATTCGAAAAATTGACCGGCCTGAAAAGCGTAATCGGTAAAAAAGTGACCGAGGTCATCCCAGGGGTAAGAGAGTCAAATCCGGAGTTATTCGAGATTTACGGCCGCGTCGCGTCGACGGGCCAGCCAGAGAGGTTCGAAACCGAAGTAAGATCTTTGGGAATATGGTTTTCCATCTCGGTTTACAGCCCGGCAAAAGAATACTTCGTGGCCGTTTTTGATAATATCACCGGGCGCAGGCGGTAGGAAAAGGAACGCGAGATAACGGTGGAATTCCTGCGCATAGTAAACCAGAGCATCGGGACGCGGGACCTGGTCTGCTCGGTCGTCACCTTCATAAAAGAGCAATCCGGCTTCGAGGCCGTGGGCATCCGCTTAAAAGATGGAGACGACTTCCCTTATTATGAGGCGCGGGGATTTCCGGCGAAGTTTATCCAGATGGAAAGCTCGCTCTGCGCCAGAGACGGGGCGGGCGAGATTATCAGGGATGAAGTGGGCAACCCGGTGCTTTCCTGCATGTGCGGAAATGTCATCCGTGAACGGTTCGACCGCTCGAAACCCTTCTTCTCGGAACTCGGCAGTTTCTGGACAAACAGCACCACGGAACTCCTCGCCAGCACGACCGAGACCGACAGGCAGGCCCGCACGCGCAACCGGTGCAACGGCGAGGGATACGAGTCGATGGCCCTGATTGCCCTGCGCGTCGGCCAGGAAAAGCTGGGACTCCTTCAGTTGAACGACCGGCGAAAGGGGCTTCTTACGCCCGAAGCCGTCGCCCATTGGGAGAGGTTGGCGGGCTATCTGGCCGTGTCCCTGTCCAAGTTCCGCTCGGAAGAGGCGCTTAAGGAGAGTGAAACACAGTTCCGCACCCTTAGCCGACGCCATGCCCCAATTGTGCTGGATGGCGAACGCCGACGGCTGGTTATTCTGGTATAACCGGCGCTGGTATGAGTATACAGGCACCACGCCGGAGCAGATGGAAGGATGGGGCTGGCAGTCTGTGCATGACCCCGGGGCGCTGCCGGGAGTCATGGATAAATGGCAGGCTTCTATCGCGACCGGGAACCCTTTCGAGATGGTCTTTCCCCTGCGGGGCGCGGACGGAGTATTCCGTCCCTTCCTTACACGGGGAGTGCCGATACTGGACGGAGAGGGAAAGGTGGTCCGCTGGTTCGGCACGAATACCGACATTACCGAGCAGAAGCGGGCGGAAAGCGTCATTCAGGCGCGGCTGAGACTGTCAGTGGCGGCCAGCGACATTTCTCTGGATGAGATGCTTCAGAAGACGATGGACGAGATCGAAACGTTGACGCAAAGCACGATAGGTTTCTACCACTTTCTGGAAGCCGACCAGGAGACACTTTCGCTGCAAGCCTGGTCTACCAATACACTGAGTGACATGTGCACTGCGGAGGGCAAGGGCAACCATTACCCTGTCTCCAATGCAGGCGTGTGGGTGGATTGCTTGCGTGAGCGGCGCCCGGTCATCCATAACGATTATGCCTCCCTGCCCCATCGAAAGGGGATGCCGCCGGGTCATGCTCCGGTGATAAGGGAAATGGTCATCCCCATCATAAGGGGAGACCGGATCGTGGCCATTATAGGAATAGGCAACAAGCCTGCCGATTACAACGAGACCGACGTTGAGATTGCTTCGCTCCTTGGCGACTTTTCATGGGAAATCGTCGAACGCAAACGGGCGGAACAGGCACTGAAAGAGAGCGAGGCGCAGTTCCGTACCTTCGCCGATGCGATACCGACACTATGTTGGATGGCAAATGGCGACGGCTGGATTTTCTGGTACAACTCGCGTTGGTATGAATATACCGGCACTACTCCCGATCAGATGGAAGGGTGGGGCTGGCAGTCCGTGCACGACCCGGAGGCGCTGCCGGGAGTCATGGATAAATGGCAGGCTTCCATCGCGACCGGAAACCCGTTCGATATGGTCTTCCCCCTTCGGGGCGCGGACGACGTATTCCGGCCCTTCCTGACTCGCGTCATACCGGTACGCGACGAGGACGGGAATATAATCCGCTGGTTCGGCACGAATACCGACATTACCGAGCAGAAGCGCTCCGAGAAGGAACTTGAAGGGCTGGTAAGCGCGCGTACTGCCGAACTCGACTCCAAGAACCTTGAGATAAGGCGGCAGAGCGAGCAGTTAAGCGTGACGCTGAAGAGCATAGGCGACGCGGTAATCGCGACGGACAAAGAAGGCCGCGTCACGTTTCTAAACCCGGTCGCGGAGCTGGCTACGGGTTGGCAATCCGCCGAGGCCGAAGGCCAGCCGCTTGAAAAGGTTTTCCACATAATCAATGAACAGACCCGCAAGCCAGTCCAGAACCCGGTAGTGAGAGTGCTGCAGGAAGGCCATGTCGTGGGACTTGCCAACCACACGGCTTTAATCAGGAAGGACGGGAGCGAGATACCGATTGAGGACAGCGCGGCGCCCATCCGCGACGGCGGCGGCAACATCATCGGCGTGGTCCTGGTATTTCACGATGTAACCGAGAAGCATCTGGCGGACGAGGCGCTGAGGGATAGCGAGGAACGCTTCCGCTTGATGGTATCCGGCGTCCAGGACTACGCGATACTGATGCTAAGCCCGGCCGGCGAGGTCGTAAGCTGGAATGAGGGGGCCGAGCGGATAAAGGGCTATACCGGGCCTGAGATAATAGGCAGGAACTTCTCGTGCTTTTATCCCAGGGAAGACGTCATCGACGGAAAACCCGCACGGCAGCTCGAATATGCCGCCTCAAAGGGCAGTTATGAGGAGGAAGAAGGCCTGCGGGTACGGAAGGACGGGTCCGCGTTCTGGGCCAATGCGGTTATTACAGCTATGTATGATGAGGACGGAAGACTGCGCGGCTTCTCGAAAGTTATACGCGACATCAGCGAGCGCAAACTGCTCGAGGACGAGGCGCTCAGGACGCAGAAGCTGGAGAGCCTCCGGGTCCTCGCGGGAGGCATAGCGCACGACCTGAACAATATGATGGTCGCCGTCGAAGGCAACGCCGGCCTGGCGATAAGGGCCCTGGGCAACGATTCACTTGTTAAGGAATACTTGACCGGCATAGAAGACGCGGCGGAAAAGGTAGCCGGTTTCTCAAAGCAGATACTGAGCTTTACCGGCAAAAAAGATGAGAATAAAGAGCCGGTCCGGTTGAACGACGTAGTAAAGGAAACCGGCCGCCTCCTTATAGCCTCTGTCTCTAAAAAGGCCGAGCTTGGATATACCCTGTCGGACGGCCTCCCCGTGATAATGGCCAACCCGCAGAACATGCAGCAGGTGGTGATGAACCTTATCATTAACGCCTCGGATGCCCTGGGCGAGGGGAAGGGGGCCATAAGTGTATCGACGGGGGTGTTAAATGCCGACCGCCAGTATCTGGACACTCTGCACCCAGTCGGGCTCCCGGAGGGCGGATACGTATATGTCGAGGTCTCGGACACGGGGTGCGGCATGAGCCAGGATACGCGCAAGAGGATATTCGACCCATTTTTTACCACTAAGTTCATGGGCCGGGGCCTCGGTCTGTCGGCTGTCTTCGGAATAGCGATCGGGCATGGCGGGGGCGTCGGGCTTGAAACCGAGGAGGCCTGCGGCGCAACCTTCAGGGTGCTTCTGCCGGTCCCCGCGACGCCGGTGGAAGCGGCCGCGAATAAGGCCTGGACCGAAGACATCCGGGTTGGCAAAGGCACAATCTTAGTCGTCGACGATGAAGAAGATTCGCGGATGATGGCGAAGAAAGTGCTTGAGACCGTGGGATATACAGTGCTGACCGCGGCGGACGGGGCCGAGGGCATTGAAATTTTCAAGAAGAACCGGGACTCTGTTTCAGCCGTAATAATGGACCTGATCATGCCGCATGTGCGGGGTGACGAAGCGGCAAAAGAGATACGGAATATAAGGGATGACATAAATATCCTGCTACTCAGCGGCTACCATGAGATTGACATGAAAGATCTGATGGAAGGGCTGGGCAGGACCGTCGTCCTGGAGAAGCCGTATAAGATTAACAAGCTTCTTGAAAAAGTCCAGGGTATGCTGAAGGTTTAAAAATTGGCTTTAAGGCGATAGCCGACTCCCGGCTCCGTCAGAATATAGCGGGGGCGCTCCGGCTCGGGCTCCAGCTTGTGCCTCAGGTTGCTGATGGTTACGCGCAGGATGTGCGGCTGCTCAAGATAAGTCGGCCCCCATATCTGGCTCAGCATCTGGCGGTGGGTAAGCACCTTCCCCGCATGCATGACCAACATCTTCAGGACGTCGTATTCAGTCGGCGTAAGCTGTATTTCACGACCCCCGACAATCACCCTGCGCCTTAGCAAGTCCACTTCGAGTTCTTCTATTTTATATACCGGCTCGGGTGCTTCCTGGACCGAGCGCCTCAGGGCCGCGCGCATCCTCGCCAACAGCTCCCCAATCCCGAAAGGCTTTGTCAGGTAATCGTCGGCCCCGGCGTCGAGGGCGGAAATCTTGTCGCTTTCGCGTTCTCGCACCGTTAATACTATGACGGGTATCTTCGTCCATTCACGGAGCCGATGTATGACTTCCAGGCCGTCCATGTCCGGCAGCCCTAAGTCCAGGATAATCAAGTCAGGGCGCAGCTGGGCCGCCGCCGCGAGTGCTTCCCGCCCGGTTTCAGCCTCATGCAGCGCGAATTCTCCGCCGCTTAAAGCATTTCTTAAGAAACGCTGGATAGCCTTCTCGTCATCGACTATGAGTATCTTAGGCGTGTTCTTGTTCAAGCGGTCTTTTTCCCTTTCTCATCTTCCTCCGGCAAACCTGGGCCGTGGCCGGCAACTTCTTTCTCAAACAGTAACGGTTACTTCTACCCTCGAAGCCGCCGGGTAATATTTTAATGCGTTGTCCATAAGTGCACAAGCAGAATTAATCAATCAGGCAGAAAAAAAGCCGATTAACTGTAACTTCACTGCCGGACATGCCGTCTTTCTAATTAACAAGTCGGGCATTTGACACCGCTTAATTTTGAAGTTTAACTTAAACATGGAGGTGTGCGAGAAAAATCAATAAGTTGAGACGGCCCTTACACTGATGGCGACATTATAACAATACGGATCAACCGGAGGTTAAAATGAAGAAGCTTACCATGTTTGTGTTTACTTTTCTGTTTGCCCTGTCTGTCCCAATAGTGTCAATGGCGCACGAGGGGCCGGGTGAGGCGGACCATCCCGGGGCGCATGGCATGTCTTGCGGCACGAAGGACATGCAAGGCGGGGGCATGAAGGGCAAGATGCATGGCAAAGGCATGGAACGCGGACACGGCGAATTCGGCCGCATGGGCGAATTAATGGCCGGCAGAATGCCGCGGTTTTACATCATGCACGCGCAGGAGTTAAAGCTGACCGACGACCAGATGGCTTCCCTGAAAAAGATATCCTTCGATATGAAGAAGGATTTCATCTCCAAAGGCGCCGACGTGATGCTGAAGAGAGTTGACCTTAAGGAAACCTTGGAGAGGCCGGACTATAAAGTAGAGGATGCGGCGGCGAAGCTGAAAGATGTCGAAGACGCTCGTTTGGCGCTGGAAACAGCCGTCCTGCAACATGCCGCACAGGCGCGCGACGTGCTGACTCCCGTGCAGCTTAAAAGCCTGAAGGACCTGCATAAGGGTTGCGGCATGGCCTGCTGCGATAAAATGAAGATGAAGATGGGTGAGGAAAAGGAAGAAGGGGAGGAATAAGTCGGACTTCGATTAAATGACGTCACAGTCAGGCCGGGAGCGTGATCTAAGGCTCCCGGCCTCCCTTTTTGTTTTGATATACAGGATAAATATTTGCAAAATTCGGCTATACAAAAGCGGACGATGCTCTACCTCATTTCCGCCATAATCCTGCTGGTCGGATTGACTGGCGCTCTTTCTATTTATCTTTCCTCCGGCGGCCCATCGGATAGCGTGCCGATGCCTGGGCTCGAAAATTCCAAGGCGTACCTGCGCGAGGTGGAAGTCTATGGCGGGACGGCTAATGTGCTTGCAACAGAATTCATGCAGTGGTTTGACGGCTTATGGCATGGACAGCAACTCGCCTATACGGTAGCCTGTACGGCAATCATTATCTCTTTCTGTTTCGCTTTCGTGGCCTATCGCCTCCCCTCCGATTCAAAATAACTTCTCAAGCCGACGGATAACTTTCCTCCCGCGCATGTTTTTTTCCGATATAATTATATTTATACGATTCCAAATAAAGAAACGTTCATACGTCAGCAAAGTTGATTACCTCCTTATATATGCTAAAATTATATGAAAGGAGACAAACGGTCTGTATGAGAAGGAGGTACTGTAATGCCAAAAGCAATACCGGAAGGATATCACAGCGGCACACCGATGTTGACGTTCAAGGACGCCCGCAAGGCCATCGATTTTTACAAAAAGGCCCTTGGCGCCGTTGAGCGCTACGCCATGCCCGGACCGGATGGCAAAGGGGTGATGCACGCGGAAATCCAGATAGGGGACTCGATCTTCATGATGGGGGAGGAATGTGCGCAGATGCCCGGCAAGAGCGCGGAAACCCTGGGAGGTTCCCCCGTCAGCTTCTATATTTACCTTGAAAACGTGGACGAGGCTTTCAAAAAGGCCACCACCGCAGGCGCCCAGACCAAGATGGCTGTAGATGACATGTTCTGGGGAGACCGGGTCGGCACGGTGCAGGACCCGTTCGGGTACAGCTGGAGCCTCGCAACCCATGTAAAGGACATGACGGCGAAGGAAATCGAGGAGGCTGCCAAAGTCGCGTTCAGCAAGGCGGCATGACGGGTTACCGCCGTTAAGGGCGGGATAAGGAAGGGCAGGAGTCCGTAAGGAATACCCCTGGTTTCGAGTCCCGGCCTAGGCAGCCGCAATCAATAAGCCACCGTAAGGGTGGCTTTTTTTTGTGCAAAACGATGCTCGTCAAGCCGTTTATCGCGTGTTTTTTAAATGTACCCCGAGGGCCTCGTATCCGCCGATTATCTCGAGGATCTCTCCCGTGACCTCCTCCTGGAGCGCGTAATTGTAAGAACTCGACAGCTCCTCGATTCGCTTCTTGATGTTTTTTTCGGCGTAGTCCATGCTCCTCATCCGGCTTTCGTTCTCGGCTATCACCGTTTCGAGCGCGGTGGCGTATAGCTGGACATAAATATACTCCTCTAACACCCCTTCCATCACGGAGGCGGGCGGGATGTAGAGCATGGGCGGCAAGGTCCGCTCCATCTCTTGCGGCTTGAAGGGGGGCGGCAGGACAGGCTGCCGTATTACCGCGAGCGCATCTGCGGCGAACGACGGGTATATGAAAAGCAGTTCCCCGAAAACCTCGTCCTTGTAGCTGTTGTAAATCATCGTCAAAAGTTCGCTGACCGTCTCGTCCAGCCCATCGACGGAGCCCGGCGCGTCTATGTCTTCCACCGGGATGGAAAGGGCGGGCGCCCGGTCCGCTATACGCCTGCCCGTGTAGATTATTCCCGCTATATCAGCACTGCCCCGTACGGCCTCGGCGAGCTCTTCCAGTACGCGTTCATTCAGCGCCCCGCATAGCCCGTACTGGGAGCCGAAAGCGACGATCAGCGTCTTTTCGCCCTGCGGCAGTATGCTCACTCCCGGAAGCGAGGCGGCGACGGAGGCGGTCTGGTCGATGAACGCCCTGTAACGGCGCGTGTGTTCGAGCACGCTCCCGCCTTTTCGGACGTTCGCCGCGGACAGGGCCTTCATCGCCTTGACGACGCCCAGGATTGATTTATTGCTCTTTCTCCGGTTCTCCAGTTCCCTGCTCGATATCATCCGTCACCGTTTTCTTTGCGGTCATCCTTTTCAGTGTTTTTTCAAGCCTGGCCTTCATCCTCGAGGTAAGTGTCTTGTCGCCTCTCATCTCGTCCAGGAGGTCTTCCTGCAGTAAGTGAAGCTCTTTTATATACGCGCCGAGAAACGGCCAGACCTCCTCAGGCTTCAGTCCGTCCAGATATCCCTGGCCGTGGGCATGGAATACGCAGACCTGCTCCTCCTCGGGCATGGGCTTAAACCGCTCCTGCTTCAGTATCTCTCTTAAGAGCTCGCCGCGTCTCAGGACAGAGAGCGTCTCACGGTCGAGCTTCGCCCCGAACTTGGTGAATACCTCCACCTCCATGAAATGCTCGTATTCTATCTTCAGCCTCTTCGATACCTCGCGCATCGCGGGCACCTGCGCCTTGCCGCCGACCCTTGAAACCGATTTCCGGAGGTCTATGGCAGGCAGTATGCCTTTGTCGAACAGCTCGGGGTCCAGGTATATCTGGCCGTCCGTTATCGAGATGAGGTTCGTGGGGATGTAGCTCGATATCCTGCCGGACTGCGTCTCGACTATCGGCAATGCGGTTATGGACGCGCCGCCGTAATGGCTTGCGAGCTTGGCGGAACGTTCCAGCAGCCGGGAGTGCAGGAAGAAAATATCGCCCGGAAACGCCTCCCTGCCGGGAGGACGTCTCAGCAGAAGCGAAAGCGAGCGGTACGCCTCGGCGTGCCTCGTCAGGTCGTCGTATATGACAAGCGTATCGATGCCCCTGTCGAAAAAAGACTCGGCGATAGCGCAGCCCGCGTAAGGCGCGATGTACTGAAGCCCGAGCGGGGTGTCCGCGCCGGCGCACACGATCAACGTATGCGCCATCGCGTCATGCCTTTTGAGCTGCTCGAGCACCCTTAGCGTTGTGGAGACTTTCTGGCCCACCGCCACATACACGCACAGGATGTCCTTGCCCTTCTGGTTGATTATCGTGTCTATGGCGATAGACGTCTTGCCGGATGCGCTGTCGCCAACGATAAGCTCGCGCTGGCCCCTTCCGATGGGTATCATGGAATCGATTGCGCGGATGCCGGTATAAACGGGCTGGGAGACGTAGTCCCTCTTTACCACGGCCGGCGCGATGCGTTCAAGCGGGTAGTAGCCGGACACCACAGGCGGCGCAAACCCGTCGAGCGGCCTCCCGGTCGGGCTGACTACACGCCCTATAAAGCCCTCGCCTACGGGGACCGAGAGCGTCCTGCCGGTCAGCCTTACCGGGTCCCCGGTGCTTATGCCTTCCTCGCCTTCAAGGAGCACCACCCGGATAACCTCCGGGTCCAGGTCGAAAGCGATGCCCTTGACGCCGCCCGGAAACTCCAGCAGCTCATACAGGCTCGCGCCGTATAGCCCGCTTATCGTCGCGATGCCGTCGCCCACGGAGAGCACCACGCCCTCCGACTGCCTGACGACCTGCATGGAGGCGAGGCCCGCCGCCTGTCTCAGTTTTTCTATTATCGCTTCCACTTCGTTTAAAGCCCCTCCAGGGCGCGGTCCTTGAACGCGGCCAGCTGGCCCTTAATGCTCCCGTCGAGCACGTGTCCGTCCAGCCACAGCCTCACGCCCGCGATAAGTTCCGGCTCGACCTTCTGTTCTATGGCGACCCTTAGCCCGACGTAGTCCTTAAGCAGCGTCTCCATGCTTCTGGACTCAGATTCGTCAAGGGCGTACGCGGACGCCACTACCGCCTTCCCCCCTTCGCCGGGCCTCTCGGCCACGGCAGGCGGATGTTCCTCCAACTCCTTAAGCATCATCTCCACCAGCTTCCTGTGGAGCGACACGTCCGCCAGGGAGGAAAGGAGCCTTGAAGCAAGCTCCGCGCTGATCTCGGCGGCGTCCACCTTCAGTGAAGACATCATCTCCCTGCGCTCATTTTCTATGACCGCGGCGGCTTTCTCTTTTTCTTCACGCGCCTCGCGCGAGGCACGTTCGAGTATTGCGGCTTTGGCCTCTTCGCCCTGTCCCACCGCCTTTTCCATCTCCTTCTTCTCGAAGCTGCTTATCTCCTTCATCAGTTTTTCGTACTTCTCCTTGAGCTTTACAGCGTCCTCTTTCATCCGAAGGGCGCGGTCGATGTCTTCCATCACGAGCCGCCTGCGTTTCTCCATGATGTTCCTGAGAGGCTTGTACAGGACGCGGTACAGGATGTAGGAGAGCAGCACGAAATTGATTATCTGTATAACGAATGTCGTTATGCTGAATTTCATTTTTTGATGAACTCCAGGAGCGGGTTGGCGAACAGGATGACCATGGCTATAACGAGCGCGTATATCGCTATCGCCTCGATGAAGGCCAGGCCCACGAAGAGCGTCCTCATTATCTGGCCGGACGACTCAGGCTGTCTGGCGATCGCCTCCATCGCCTTCGCGACAGCCTCGCCCTCGGACCTTGCCGGTCCGTAACCTCCGATCGCGATGGCGAGCGCCGCCGCCGCGATGGATACGACTACCACGATCGTTTTGGAATCCATTTTAAGCCGCCTCCTTTGTTTTCTCGACCTCAATGGCCTGTACGCCGGCCGCTATGAATATGAGCGTCAGCATCCCGAATATGTATGCCTGAAGGATTGCCACTACTACTTCGAGCAGCGCGAAAGGTACGGGCACCAAAAACCCCGCCACTATAAGGAGCACGCCGGCTATCATCTCGCCGCTCATTACGTTTCCGAAGAGCCTCAGCATCAGGGCGACGGTCCTGGACAGCTCGCTTATTATGTGGAACGGAAAAAGTACCCAGACAGGCTCCATGTAGTGCTTGAGGTAGTGCAAGAATCCTCTGTACCTGATCCCGAAGTAATGGACGGATAGAAACGATATCGCGGCCAGCGCCGCCGCGGTGCTTATGTCCCTCGTGGGTGAAATGAGGCCCGGGACTATTCCCGTCAGGTTGGCGCAGCCAATCATGAACCATATTGTCGCTATCAACGGGAAAAAAGGCCACGGGTCGCGCTCCATGACCTCCTCGATGGCGGAGTTCACGCCGGTAGCCGCGGCTTCGAGCAGGTTCTGCCACTTGTGCGGGTAGAGCGTAAGCTTCCTGCCCGCGATGTAACCCATGATTATGGCGGCCGCCATCCCGGCCCAGGTTATCACCACGGCGTCCGAGATCTCTGCGGGGCCCAGCGTGAAAATGATGTCGGACGATATGTTCGTCATTTCAGTTTACCGCCTCTTCCCATACCCGAATACCATATCCAGAATATCCCGGCCACAATGCCCGCCATCATGAGGCTCAGAGTCCAAAATCCGCCCATGTTCAGGCGGCGGTCCAGGTACCGGCCCAGGTACGCGCCGCCCAGCGCCGGAATGACTACGAGCCACCCAACCGAGACCGACGAGGCGAGGTAATGCCACATCCCCTTTTTGTCGCCCCTGGAGGCCTTCAGCCGCCTGGACTCGTCGTCAACTTCCTTTAAGAAGTCCTTCCTGCTCAACCCGTCACCCTCTTTCAAACTTGACCAGTTTGTCGAGAAGAAGCTTCTCCATATTGCTGATTAAGTCCATGAACGTCGCCTCCTTCTCCGCTTTCTTGCAGAAGTCGCACTCTATAGTCTCCTTAAGCGCGGAGAGCATCTCGCCTTCGACCGCCTCCCTGGAGGCGACGGTCACCGTCCCCTTCTCTACCCTCAGGATGCCGCCGTCAACCGCCACGTAACCTTCCCTGCCGGACTGCGTGTATATCAATATGCATGGCCTGAGGACCGTCAGGAGGTCCATATGACGCGCCAGCACCCCGAACGAGCCGGATAAGTCCTCCGCCCTAAGCGAATCGACGGTCTTCAAGACCCCCCCGGACGGGGTTATGATTTCAAGGGTTAAGCTCATAGACCCCCCGGTAACGCGCCAGTCATGAAGAAGGACTCCTCGCTTACCGCGTCCATCTCGCCGGATATTATGCGCTCGCAGCCGTCTATAGTGTCTGTCAGCGGGACGTTCACGCCCTTGACTCCGGTGAACTTCTCCGTAAGAAAAAACGGCTGGGTAAGGAAGCGTTCCAGTTTCCTGGCCCTGTATACGGTCAGCCTGTCGGCCGGGGAGAGTTCCTCGATGCCCAGCATGGCTATTATGTCCTGGAGTTCCTTGTAGCGTGCGAGGTGCTGTTTGACCGAAAACGCTGCCCTGTAATGGCGTATCCCGACGGTGTCGGGCTCAAGGAGCTTAGACCGGGATGAAAGGGGGTCTATAGCCGGGTAGAGGCCTTTGCCGGCTATCTCGCGGGATAGCACTATGAAGGTGTCCAGGTGCGGGAATACGCCCGCACAGGCCGGGTCGGTTATGTCGTCGGCCGGGACGTATATCGCCTGGACGGATGTGATGGAAGACTGCGCGGTCGAGGTTATCCTTTCCTGGAGTTCCGCAAGCTCGCTTGTCAGGGTAGGCTGATAACCGACCCTTGACGGGAGCCTCCCGAGCAGGGTGGAAACCTCGTTGCCCGCCTGCACGAACCGGAAGACGTTGTCCATGAGGAAGAGCACGTCCTTCCCCATCCGGTCCCGGAAATACTCGGCCATGGTTATTGCGGACAATCCGGTGCGGAACCTTGCGCCCGGCGCCTCGTTCATCTGGCCGAACACCATGACGGAGCGGTCCATCACGCCCGCCTTGACCATCTCCTGCCAGAGTTCGTGCCCTTCCCTGATCCGCTCGCCTATGCCTGCGAAAACCGATATGCCGGAGTGCACCTTCACGGCCTTGTAAATGAACTCCATCAACAGGACCGTCTTTCCCACGCCAGCCCCGCCGAAGAGCCCTACTTTGCCGCCCTTTATGAACGGGGCCAGGAGGTCCACCGCCTTGATGCCTGTTTCGTATACCTCTTTTGCCGGCGCGAGCATCGCCATCGGAGGAGAGGGCTTATGTATGGGGACGTATTCGGTAGCATTTACCTCGCCAAGCTCGTCGACGGGGTTGCCCATCGCGTCGAATATCCTGCCAAGCGTGGCCTCTCCGACCGGGACCTTGAGCGGCGAATTCATGCGCTTGACTGGCGTCCCGCGCTTCAGGCCCTCGGTGAAGCCCATCGCGATGGTCCTGACAGTGGATGAGTTAAGGTGCTGGTGCACCTCCAGGACAAGCTTTCCGTTGGCGGATAGCGCCAGGACGGATTCGTTGATGTGCGGAAGCGGATCGTCAAATTCCACGTCCATTACGTCGCCGTGTATGGATACTATCCTTCCATTAGAATTGTCCATATATGAGAGTCTATCAAAGTACTCCGTATTCGGCAACTATGGGGATTATTTCCGGGCCTGCAAATTCATAATATCTCTCAGTTATTTTCCCCTGTCGAGGCTGAACGGCCCGGACCCGAAGTAAGTGATCATCAGTGCCGCGCCCAGCATCGAGATATTTTTTATGAACATGACCTGCTGGAACTTCGCCGCCGACGGGTCAGCCACAGCCCAGAAGTTATGCATCGCAAAGGTCACCGGGACCAGGAACAGCACCAGGAGCCATGCCCCGTACCGCGCCTTATATCCGAGGATTATGCTGAGGCCCCCAATGAGCGCCATCACCCCCGACAACGGCACGAGTATGCCGGCCATGGGGACGCCGTGCCCGGAGGCGTATGCGATGGTGGCCGCCTTGAAGTGGTTCGGCGCGGCCATGACGAATATCGCCGCAAAGAGTATTCTTCCCGGCAGGACTATAAATTTCATCATGCCACCTCCTGATCAGAACATCCGTTTTTGAATGAGGACATACAGGGCGCTTAATTAAAACTGTACATCCCGGCGATAATCAGATATAATTATATCAAGTGTTGCAGCCAGCGTTGCTGGCAGCTTTCTTTATGCCTGTAAATGTTTCGTGTTCTTGAAATAGATGGTCTATATTTAAGACATGACATTTGAACAGGTTTACAACTGGCGAAAAGCGCAAATTTGCGCCCGCCAAGGAAAAAGGGGTATTGAATTGAAGGGTACAGTGAAGTGGTTCAATGAGAGCAAGGGCTATGGTTTCATCACTCCGGAAGAAGGCAAGGATGTGTTCGTGCATTTTTCCGAGATAAAGATGGAAGGTTTCAAGAGCCTGAGCGAAGGACAGCAGGTAGAGTTTGAAGTGACTGACGGCCCGAAGGGACCACAGGCGGTCAACGTCAGGAACGCGTAAACTGAAAAACGATTGGTAAATCCAAAAGGCCCCGGAATATTCCGGGGCCTTTTTTGTGGGGCTTAGCCTAAATCTTGATATAAACCATCGGGACTCCTATCCGCTGCCGTTTGTTCTCCCCCCTGAACAGGTCGTCTTTCCTCACCGGCACGTCCCCGCGCTCGCCCTCATGCTGGGCCTGTATTTTAGTTGGCAGGCTTGAACAATGCTGGACTGTATGTTTGCCGTATTTATTCGATAAGGCGTCGATGGCGCTGTAAATCTTTTCCATCTTCTGAATCTTCGCGGTGTCGTCGAAGAGGGTGTACTGGACCTGGACCTCCGGCATGAGGCCCGCAAGGACGACACCCGTGGAACGGTATAAGACCTTAGATTTGAATACCTGGGAAAATCCCTCCCTTAACGTCTCGAATAATTCGACGGGATACGCCGTGGGCCGCGTCAGCGAAATCTCCAGACCGTCGTGACTGAAATCCTGCCTCTTTAAGAAAAGGATTAGCCGCTTGGCCGCGAGGTTATAGCGCCTGGCTTTTATGCATGCGTTTTCCAGGTTTTTAGACAGCTGGGCGTAAACGAACGACTTGTCGCTTGAGGGCGGGGTAAACGTCCTTGATTTTCCGATGGATTGATAGGTGGTTTTGGTCTCCGTCGTTACCGGGAACACGCTCCTGCCGTTTAACTCATGCCATACGGCCTGATACGGTTTCGATAAGTGTTTCTTTAGAAAAGCCTCGTCTTTTCCGGCAAAGTCCAGGGCCGTCTTTATCCCGAATTTATTAAGATAGGCGGCGGTGTTTCCGCCGATGCCCCAGACGCTTTCCACGGGTAGTTTCTCAAGGTAAGCATGGATTTCACGTCCGGGAATGATGGTAATGCCATGGGGTTTATTGTTTTTTGATCCAATCTTCGCAAGGACCTTGGAGAGGCTCACCCCGACCGACACGGAAAGGTCCAGTTCTTTCTGGATTGTCTGCTGGACCTTTTCGGCAATGGACCCGTAGGAGCCGTGGAAGCTCCTCCTTAACCCGGTTAAATCCACGAAGGCCTCGTCGATGCTGTACTCCTCCACGTCCGGGGAAAACCGGCGAAGTATCTCGAACATACGCAAAGAGAAGAGCCCGTAACTTTCATAATCGGACGGAAGTATCACGGCGTCGGGACAAACCTTCTTGGCCTCGAAAAGCCGCATGCCCCGCTTCACGCCCCGTGCCTTGGCCTCATAACTGAACGCGGCGACTATACCGCGCTCCTTGCCCGTTATAACCGGCCTGTTCTTGTATTGGGGGTGCAGGGACTGCTCGCATGACGCAAAGAAGGCGTCGGCGTCCACATGGAGGATGGCCCGCGGCCACGAGGAAATAGTTAAAGGCTGATTATTCATCTGGCGCTGCCGTGGGGGTTACTTATACTTCCTTATTACGGCGGTTACCACGCCTGCAATGCGGAGTTCGTCTTTTGGCTTTATCGGTTTGTAAGCGGGATTTGCAGGGACCAGCGAGACGCTTTCGCCTCTTTTACGCAAGTATTTCATCGTCCATTCGTTATCGACTTCGGCGATTACTATATCTCCGCTTTTCGGCACCGCGCCTTTATCGACCAGGACCATATCGCCCGGCATTATCCCGGCCCCCGTCATGGAGTCCCCCGATACTTTTAACATGAAAGTAGCGGCAGGGTTCTCTATGAGAAATTCATCCAGGGATAAAGTGTCGGCAAGCTCCTCTTCGGCGGGAGACGGCCAGCCCGCCTCGACCGTGCCCAGCACCTTCGTCGTATTTTTAATCGATACGGGAATAAGCCTGCCTTTATCGTCTCTTTTCAGGACATTCGCCGCCTCAAGCCTGCCGACAAGCTTGAATACGGCATTTTTGGATTTAAACCCGACGAGCTCACCCATCTCCGAATAAGACGGCATCCTGCCTTTTTCGCGGTAAAAGCTGTTTATTTCCACTATATGGGATTCCATCTTTGTCCTCTCTCTCATAATTCCCTCATGTAGCCCAATGTAGATAGCATAGTGAACAAACGTTTACTTGTCAAGCGAATTCCGCCGCTTCCGCTTTCCCTCTGATTAAAAAATAAAAAGATATAATAAAATAAAGGAGTTTCTTCAGGGAGGGGAATCGCGATGAAAAAGCTGGCGCTCGTTATAACGCTTTTGCTGTTCGCGGGTTGTGCTCACTACTCCGCCGCTACGTATCATGCCCGGGACTACCAGTTCCGCAAGAATACGCTTTTTATCAAGGTGTACTGGAATATTATCCGGCCGGATAAAAATACTGTTACCGCACAGGGGTTCGTCGAACCGTTCAGCCTCGATAATGGACTGCAAGCGGTCAAGCTGAGTCTGGTCGGGCTGGACGAGCAGGGCAAGATAGTGAATTCGGCTGAAGGGATGCCGCGTGATGAAGACATAGAATCACCGTTCTACCCGGCCTCGCCTTTTGCCATAACGATGAAGACAAATGGAGAAGAGAAGGATTTCACGATAATCGGAAGCTACTTCTATTACGGGGTAGGCAAAAAGCCTGCGCTGGACTCCGCGCATATCGATTACATACCCTTAACGTCCAGATAACTTCGCGTAAATAGAAACCGCAGGGGGTTAAACCCCCTGCGGCTTAAAAAGGCAAAGTCGTACGGCAACCGCTTATTTAGCCCCTAATTTAGCCTCGGTTTCCTTTGCCAGCTTCAGGTGTTCCTCGTAAGCCGGCAGTGTCTTTGCGGCAAAGTCCTTCAGGTCCGGGTCCTTTAAGCTCATAGACGCCTTTTTAAAAGCAGCCACATCGCTTTCATGGCCCTTCACCATATGCTTCATGTATTCCTTGTCGAAGTCCGCGCCGGAGAGCTTGGAGAGCTTCTCGACCATTTTTTCATGCTTTGCGTCCAGCTTATCGGGCAGCATTATACCCTTCTTATCTGCGAGTTGTTTCAACGCGGTATTGACTCCGGTGTGGTCGGTTACCATGCGCGCGCCGAAATCCTTCACGTCCTGCGACTGGGCCTTGTCCTTTACAATCTGCCCAAGTTGAACTTGCAGCATGCCGCCGATTGCGGCATCGTGGACAAATTTCATGTCCTTCCGGTCAATTTTCTCCGCGGCCTGCGCGAACAGGACCGTAGCCATCAGCATGAAGCTGAGTACTGATATTGCAGTTAAAATCTTCTTCATAGTACATCCCTCCCTTTAAAAGATCGTGCCCTATCTATAAAAGTATATCTCCGGGGCGCGGGTTGTCAATCCGGCGGCGCCTTTGAAACCGGCGTTTCCGCCATCGTTATCCAGCCGCCGCCCATCGCCTTGTAAAGGTCTATCAGCGCCTGAAATAACGCGCCTTTCGTCTGTGTATAGCCAAGCTCGGCGTCGAAGAGACTGCGCTCGGCGTCGAGTACATCGATATAGCTCGTGTAGCCGTTATCGTAGCGGAGCCGCGCGACCCTGGCGGAAACTCTTAACGACTCCACCAGCCTTGCCTGTTCATCAAGCTGCTCTTTCGTCCGCATCTGGTCCACGAGCGCGTCGTCCACGTCCCGGAAGGAGTCCTGGACCGCCTTTTCATACTGGAAAAGGGCCTCCTCCCGGACCGCCTTCGCCGATTTTACCTGCCCGGAAATCAGGCCCACCGTGAAGATGGGCTGGATTGCGGTGCCCATCCAGTTCCAGGCGCGCGCCGGGCCGGTGAACAGGCTCGACAACTGCGTGCTGGAAAAGCCGAACGCGCCGGTCAGCGTTATCGCCGGGAAATACTGGGCCTTCGCGGCCCCGATGCGGGCGTTGGCCGCGATTAAATTCTGCTCCGCCTGAAGTATGTCGGGCCGCCGCTCAAGCAGCTCCGACGGCAGCCCCTGGGGTATGAGAGGCAGGTTAAGACCATTGATGCCTTTGCCCCTCGGTATTGGGCCGGGGTTGCGGCCAATCAAAAGGCTTAGGGCATTCTCCTGCTGGGCAATGGCTTTTTCCAGGGCCGGTATGGCCGCCAGCGCCTGCTCGTATTGCGAGTTTGCCTGATACAGCTCTAAGTCCGATATTATGCCCGCCTTGTAGCGCTTTTGAAATATCCCGTAATAGTCACCGCGTGTCTTCGCTGTTCGCTTCGCGATATCCAACTGGTTGTCCAGGTCGAGGAGGTTTACGTAGCTTCCGGCCACCTGCGTTACGAGGGTAAGGATGACGCCCCTCCTTGCTTCCTCGGTGCTTAAAAGGTCCGCGCGCGCCGCTTCGGTCGAACGCCGTATCCTGCCCCACAGGTCTATCTCCCAGCTTGCGTTTATCGACGCGCTGAATATATCGGCCGGGTTTTTAATCGAGCCGGAAGGTGGTTCCTGGCCCTTTTCGGATATGCGGTTCCTCTGTGCGCTAAATCCCGCGCCCACTTGCGGAAACAGTGGCGCGCGCGTCGTGATAACCTGTCCTTCGAACTCCTCCACCCTGTACGAGGCCACTTTCAAGTCCTTGTTCTGTTGAATGGCCGTTTTTATAAGCTCGTTAAGCGCCGGGTCGCCGAACTGCTCCCACCAGGCCGTGTCGGCCGTGTCCTGAGCGTTTGTCTCCGGCGTGCGCCACGACCCCGGTATGTCCACCGTCGGCCGTTTATAGTCCGGGCCGACCATGCAGCCGTTAAACGCGAAAAGGATAAAAATAGCGAAAAGAAGTTTACGCATGTCCTTGCCCTTCCGGTTTCGGCGGCGTTACTTTCTTCCCTCGTTCGCTGAATTTCTCGATTACATAGAACATCATCGGGATTAAGAATATGGCGATGCCGGTTGCAGCCAGCATCCCGCCGATGACGTCTGTACCCATAATCTGCCGGGCGATGGCGCCGGAACCGCTGGCCAGCGCAAGCGGCACGCTGCCTAAAATAAACGCGAAGGACGTCATCAGTATCGGGCGAAGCCTTAGCTTCGCCCCGGCCAGCGCCGAGTCTTCCAGCCCTTTGCCCTTTTCATGTTCCGTCTTCGCGAATTCGACTATGAGTATCGCGTTCTTTGCCGCGAGGCCTATCAATACGATGAGTCCGATCTGCGCGTAGATATTGAATACCATCCCCCGCAGAAGGAGTGCCGCGAACGCCCCGAATACCGCGATGGGCGTCCCTAAAAGGACGCTGAACGGCAAAGACCAGCTTTCGTAAAGAGCGGCGAGTATCAGGAAGACGAAAACCAGCGAGAGAGAAAATATGGCCGCGGGAGCGATGCCTTTGCTTGCCAGCTGTTCCTGGTACGACATCCCCAGGTAGTCGTATCCCATGTCGGGCGGCATTGTCTTCGCGAATACCTCCTCCAAGGCCTTCATCGCCTGCGCCGTGCTGTAGCCGGGGGCGGCGGTCGCGTTAATCTGCGCCGAGCGGTATTCGTTATAGCGCATGGTAAATTCCGGGCCCGTCCGGTTTGAGGTTTTTGTCACCGCCGCAAGCGGCACGGAGCCTCCGCTTGCGTTTCGCACGTAAAACTGGCCCAACTGCCTGACGTTGGTCCTGTAATCGCCCTCGGCCTCCACGTATACCTGCCACTGCCTGCCGAAGCGGTTGAAGTAATTTACGAACTGCCCGCCCATGAACGACTGGAGCGTGCCGTAAACCTCCCCCAGGTCCACGCCCTGGCTAAGCACCCTGTCCCGGTCCACGTCCACGAAATACTGCGGCACGCTGGGCAGAATGGTCGTGCTGACCCGCGCAATCTCCGGGCGTTTCCCGGCCGCGTCGATGAACTTCTTCGTGTTGTCCGCCAGGAATTTAATGTCTTTGCCGGCGCGGTCCTCTAAGATGAACGTAACGCCCCCGGATGACCCGACGCCCTGTATGGCGGGCGGGGGAAACGCCACCGCGATGCCCTGCGGCAGTTTGCTTAAGTCGCCGTTCAGATGGGCCAGGATCTCAGGGGCCTTCTCCTTCCTGTCGGACCACGGCTTCAGGGTAATGAAGAAGAAACTGCTGTAAGTGTTCCTCACGAAGCTCAGGAGGCTGAAGCCGATGACCGAGGTGCAGGACTTAACCCCCGGCGTGCCGAGGATTACCCGCTCGACGTTGCGCGCGGTCTCCGACGAGCGCTGGAGCGAGGACGCGTTGGGCAGCTGGATGACGCTGAAAAGGTAGCCCTGGTCCTCCTCCGGCAGGAAGCCGCCCGGGATCTGTTTGCCGAGCAGATATATTCCGGCGGTGAGCGCGGCCAGGATGACAAACCCGATTACCGCCTTGCGGATGACGGCGCGGGATATGCTGATATAGCCTTCGCGCGCGCGGTCGAAGGTCCGGTTGAACCAGCCGTAAAACCAGCCGAGCGGCCCGCGAGTCTTCTTCTTCGGGCGGAGCAGGACGCCGCAAAGCGCCGGGGATAGCGTCAGGGCGTTGAACGCGGACAACAGCACCGAGATGGCGATAGTGACGGCAAACTGAGTATAAAGCCTTCCGGTTATGCCAGGTATGAAAAGGGTCGGCAGGAAGACAGCCGCCAGTACCAGCGCGATGGCCGCGACCGGAGCGGCGACCTCCTCCATAGCCCTCTCTGCCGCCTCCTTAGGATCCAGCCCGTCCTCGATATGCCTCTCCACGGCTTCTACGACGACGATGGCGTCGTCCACCACGAGCCCGATCGCCACCACCATCCCCATGAGCGCGATGGGGTTTATCGAAAAACCAAGTAACGGGAAAAAGGCGAAGGTGCCTATCAGGGAGACCGGGACGGCTATCGCGGGGATGAGCGTGGCCCGCCATCCCTGGAGGAAGACGAATACCACGAGGATCACCAGCAGCATGGCAATCCCCAGCGTTATAGCGATCTCTTTTATCCCTTCTCTCACGGACTGCGTGGTGTCCAGCGCGACCGCGTAATCCAAGTCCGGCGGGAACGACTGCCGCGCCTTCGCCATCGCCTGCTTCGCGCCGTCCACGGCGTCAAGCGCGTTCGTGCCCGGCAGCTGGTAGAGGGCGAGTATGGCGGAGGGCTTTCCGTTGAAGCGCCCGATGAGGGTGTAGTCCTGTGCGCCAAGGTCGATCCTGGCTACGTCGCTTAGACGGACTAAAGAGCCGTCGGGGTTCGCCCTTATGACTATCCGCCCGAACTCCTCCGGCGTCACTAACCGCCCCTGCGCCTGTATTGCGTAAGTATATTCCTGCCCAGGCGGTACGGGCTCTCCGCCCACCTGCCCCGCGGGGTTCACCGTGTTCTGCCTCTGGAGCGCCGTCACGATTTCGGGGATGGTGATGTTCAGCTTCGCCAGCACGTCCGGACGC
The DNA here is from genome assembly GCA_963698885.1 of Nitrospirota bacterium. Taxonomy (GTDB): domain Bacteria; phylum Nitrospirota; class JACRHJ01; order JACRHJ01; family JACRHJ01; genus JBARKJ01. Next base: position 90,554 of record CAVOSJ010000001.1, read on the forward strand.
ACCCAGCAGCGCATGGCGTACTGGCCCGCCCCGAAGACGGCTACGCTTCCGATACCCTTTACCCGTGTCAGCTGGTCGTTTAAGTTTATGGAGGCATAGTTGGCCAGAAAGGTGGCGTCGTATGTGCCGTGTGGCGAATACAGCGCGAATAGCGCGAGCGGCGTGGAATATGATTTCTGCACCGTTACGCCGTAGTTGCGCACGTCCAACGGGAACTGCGGTTCCGCCTGACCCTCGCGCAGCTGGGCCAATATCTGGTCCGTATTCGGCTCTGTAGCAACGTCGAAATTTATCGTCAGGCGCATCAGGCCGTTGTTGGAATTGATGGAGTACATGTAGTTCATGTTGTCCACGCCGCTCATCTGCTGCTCAAGCGGCGTGGCCACCGACTGCTCTATGGTACTCGCGTCGGCCCCGATATAAGTTGTCTGGACGAGGATTTCAGGCGGCACGATCTTCGGATACTGCGCGACAGGCAGGCTGGACATTGCAACCAGTCCCACGATTATCATGATAATCGCGATGACCATCGCGACAATCGGGCGTCTGATAAAGAAACGGTACATGGGGGATTATTTACCTCTTGCCGTTGTGGTGCTGACGGCAAACTGCCTCGGGTTTACCAATTGGCCCTGCTTCACCTTCTGTGCGCCTTCCGCCACGACTCGCTCGCCCGGGCTTATGCCCGTTCTCTATCACCCAGAACGTCCCGAGTTGCTCGCCGGGTTTGACGAACCTGATAGCCACCCGGTTATCCGGGCCGACCACGGCCACCTGATAGCCCCCCTGAAGCTCCGTAACCGCCCTCTGCGGCAGTAAAAGCGCCCCGTTCCTCATGCCGGCCAGCACCCGTACCCTCACGAACTGACCGGGGCGCAGAAGGTTGCGCGGGTTTGGAAAGAGCGCCTCCACCCTTAACGTACCCGTCCTAACGTCCACCTGCCGGTCAAGGGCGTAAAAATTCCCTTGATAAGGATATTTCGTGCCGTCCGCCAGGAGCAGCTCAATCTTAAGCTTCCTGGCCTGCCTGAGGCCTTCGGCATCGGAAGAGAACCGCCGCATGAAGTCGATATAGGCCTCCTCGTTTATCGCGTAATAGATTTTTATAGGCTGGATTGTCGAAACCGTCGTCAACTCCGCACCGAGGGCCGGGCCGACAAGGTTGCCGATCTGCGTGGTGGCGAGGCCCGCCACGCCGCTGATGGGGGAAATAATCCTGGTGAAGCCGAGGTTTATCCGGGCGTTCTCCACGGCCGCACGTGCGGCGGCGACCTGCGCACCCGCGGAGCGCTCCGCGCCGGTCGCGTCGTCCAGGTCCTTCTTGCTCAGGGCGTTTTCGGCGACCAGAGGCTTGACCCTTTCCAGCGTGGCCTTTGCGTTCTCCCACTGTGCCGTGAACTGTGAAAGAGTCCCCTTCGCCTGGTCCAGCGCGGCCTGGAAAGGCCTGGGGTCTATCTCGAAGAGTACCTGCCCCTTCTTTACGATGTCGCCTTCAACGTAGTCCTGTTTTGTCAGGTAGCCTGTGACCTGGGCCCTGATAGCGGCGTTGACCAGGCCGTCCGTGGAGCCGACCCACTCGTGGATGACGGGGATGTCTCTCTGGATAACGCTCACGACTTCGACCGCCGGCGGAGGCGGCGCGGGCGGTTTTTTCTTTCCGCATGCCGGAACACCCAGGCAAAGGCATGCGAGCGCGGCCAGTAATGCAGTCGTGAACGAAGAACGGTAAAAAAGCCAGGGGAACCGGGTATCACGCATGATTTTGTGCTCTCAACATGGGAAGAGCGGACTCGGCTTTGTTTTAATTAATTATATCAGCAGGAGTGGCTACCGCAACCCGGCGCATGAAGGCCGTGTGCGGCATCAGGCGGCTTTGTCTTGTGAGAGTTCGTTTTTCAGCCTTTTGACTTCGTTCTTGAGCTCTATTATCCTAAGCTCCCTGCCGAGGGAGACTTTGGAGAATTTTTTGAGTTCTTCCACCTTTTCGTTCAGCTCTTCCGTCCGCTCGCGCACCTTTAATTCCAGGCTGTCGTGCGCCTCCTGCAGGAGGTCTTTCTGCAGGCGGTTCTCAAGTGAAAGCGTGATGAACCTGGCGAGGTTGTCTATAAAAGGTTCGTACGGCCCGAATAAGCCCGTCTCGTCCGTCTGGATGACGAGGAAACCGAAAAAATGTTCCTTGGCCTCAAGCGGGACCACCCGTATGCCGGGTTGACCTTCCAGGCCGCACCTGAACGGGGAGCCGTCATTCACGCGCCAGGCCGTGCATTCGCCGCAGGCGCCGCCGTCCACCTCGCCCCTTTGCACCGATGTGCCGTCGATGCAGACGCGGCATCCTTTTACGCCGGGTACTGAGACGAGCGTATCGCCGAAATATTCCGCGATGCGGGATGCATCGGGCAGGGTAAACAAGACGTTTTCCGAAGCGATTATAAGACCCAGAACACGCAAGTCGATGCCGCGCCCCTCATGGTCCACGCCGAATCTTTCGTCTTTCGCCTCAGCCATTATCGCCTCCCACGGGCCTCCTTGATATAAGTCTATTCTTTAAGTATATATCAACACCGCCAGATATTTCAAACGGCGGGGAGAATAATATTTGACTGCATAGGCGCGCGGGCATATATTTTAATAATGGACAAGCGGCTCCTTATATTCTTCGTCAAATCTCCCGAACCGGGGGCGGTAAAAACGCGCCTTTCGGCGGAGATAGGCAGGGATTTGGCCGTAGAACTATATAGAGATATCGGCGCGCGCTCCTTGAAGGCCGTCGAAGGCGGGGATTACGAAATCCGGATAGATTTCTGTCCCCCAGACCGGTTATCAATCGTAAAGACGTGGCTGGGAGAGGGACGCGTGTATTTTCCGCAGGACGGGGCGGACCTCGGCAAGCGGATGGAAAACGCATTTAAATCGGCCTTCAGGGACGGGGCCGAATACGTCGTCCTGACCGGAAGCGATATCCCGGATTTAAGCGGCGAGATTATCGAAGAGGCGTTTTCGAAGTTGGACGATAACGGCGCGGTCATCGGCCCGGCCAAAGACGGCGGATACTACCTTATCGGCTTCAGGAAAGGGGGTTTTCTGCCGGAAGTCTTTAACGGGATCAGATGGGGCACGGATACCGTTTTCACTGATACGATGGCCGCCTTCAAGCGGGCTCGGGCGGCGAGGGGAGCGGGCGCGGCGGAGGCAGAGCCGGGGCCGCACATCCTGCCGGAGCTGACGGATGTCGACCGGGCGGAGGATATAGAGTTCGCAGGGCTGTCCGTCCGGAAGAAATTCTCGGTGATAATCCCGGTGCTGCACGAGGCGGTAAATATCAACCGTGTTATAAGACATCTGCGCAAAATCGACGGGGGCCGAAGCGCCGAGATAATAGTCGTTGACGGCAGCCCGGAGATGGACACTTTGGAAGCGATCGAAGATGCAGGCGTTATAAAGGTATCCGCCGGGAAAGGGCGCGCAACGCAGATGAATGAAGGCGCGGCAAAGGCTCGGGGTGAGGTATTGGTCTTCCTCCACGCGGATACCCTTATCCCCAAAAATGCGTTCAGGAAAATCGACGAAGTCATAAGCTCCGGCAGGTATATAGGCGGGGCCTTCGACCTGCTGATTAATTCAGACCGCCGGTTTATGAAGTTCGTTACATGGTCGGCAAGCCTGCGCTCGCGTATTACGCGGGTCCCGTACGGCGACCAGGCGATCTTCATCCGGAAAGACTATTTCGACGAGGTCGGCGGTTATAAAGACATTCCCCTGATGGAAGACGTGGAGCTTATGAAAAGAGTGCGGAGGCGAGGCGGCAGGATACGCATCCTCAAAGAGCGCGCACAGACTTCGGCAAGAAAATATATTTCCGACGGCATATATTTTTCCGCCGTCAGGAACCATGCGTTAAGGATACTGTACGCCCTGGGCGTGAAGCCGGAGACGCTTGCGAAAATCTATTATAAAGATTGAAAGCTTTGTTACCTTTTTGTAAAAAGGTAACGCCAAAAACTTTTGGGGTTTAAACAGTCCAGCTTTCTTTTGTGTTACTTTTCTTTCTCGAAAGAAAAGTGACGGTTTCATGTTTAGACTAATGCTCCCTTACAGGAAGAGCCGCACCCGGCCGTGCAGCCGTAGCAGTGGGGGCCCGTGGCAATACTCCGGCGGGCAAGCTTTAAGGCGTCGAAATCCGCTATGGTGCGCGGCGCGTCCCCGGAGAGAGGGAGGCCAAGCGCGAGGTTGAAATCGCAGTCGTAGAGCCGTCCGTCCCAGCCCACGCTCACCTGGTGCCTGCACATGAGCCCCTCCAGGGTTTCCGGGTTGAAGGACCCTTCCAGAAGCTCCATGTATTCGCGTTCCTTTTCTCCCGGCAGCATGGAGCGGAAACGCCCGAGCGGCATGTTGGCGATAGTCAGAAGGTTCGAAAATACTACTCCGAACCGAAGCGATAGCTCCCTCCTGTAATCCGCTTCGAGCGCGCCCTGATCAGGCGGCAGATACGCCCCGCCGGGGTTGTAGATAAGGTCGAGCCGAAGCTCAGGCCGAGGCTCAGACCGAAACTCAGATAGACCGGTTGAGTCGCCGTATCCAAGTGCGTTCAGTTTTTTTATCGCGGTTATGCTGTCTTCATATACCCCGGCCCCGCGTTGCGCGCGCACGTTTTCCTCGAGATAGCAGGGCATGGAGGCCGCAAGCCGGACACCGCGCTCCGCCAGAAATCCGGGCAGGTCCTCATTTCCCGGCAGAAGGAGCGCGGTTAAGTTCGTCCTTACCTGGACGGTAAAACCGCCGTCGCAAAGGGCCGATACGAACCTCCTGAAATCGGGGTTTATCTCCGGGGCGCCGCCAGTCAGATCGACGAGCTTCGGCCTGGCCTGAGACGCCGCGTCAAGGACTAACGACATGGTCGGCCACTGCATAACCTCATCTCTGTCCGGCGAGGCGGAGACGTGGCAATGGAGGCAAGCCTGGTTGCATTTAAGCCCGAGGTTCACCTGCAGGACTTCGATATCCGTGCACTTTATCCCGCCGCCCGTATAGCGCGCTATCTTTTCCTCGAACCTCATTTACTCCACCATTTCCTTTCTGTCGTGCGCGCCGCGTTCTTTTATCCCGCCGTCCGGCAGCCTCCAGTAATCCCGCTGCTTTTCGAACGGCATGAGGTTAAGCCGCACAAAACCGTTATCCTCCGGCAATGAGTAGGCGGGCACCCCGATGGTGATGTCATCTTGAGGCACTCCCAGGTCCATGGTGCCGTGTAGCCAGTCCCACCATCTGAAGATAGTGGAGTAGTTCGAGTTGGTCTCCTCCATGACGAAAGAGTGGTGTATGCCGTGCATGCGGGGCGTTACGATTATCTTGTTCAGTAATGATTCCAGCCTGACGGGGAGGCGGAGGTTACTGTGATGGAAAGCCGTCTCGCAGGCGAAAAAAATCTCGTAAACGGCATAGGTAAAAGGCGACACGCCGGTTATCAGCACCTGAAGCGCCCGGAACCCCGTGGAATAAAGCACCTCGACCAAGTGAAACCTGAATGAGGTGCTGACGTCCATGTCCGGGTCTGCGTGGTGGACGTTATGGAACCTCCAGAGTATAGGCAGCTCGTGGTTTATCCGGTGCCAGTAATAAAAGGAGATGTCCATGAGCCCAAAGCCCAGGGCAAACCTGGCCCAAGCCGGCAGTCGGGCAATATGAAGGAGCCCGAAGGGTCTTCGCTTCGGCCCATGAGGCAAGGGAGAGGCCGACCGTCCGGACGATTAAACCCCCGGTTAAGAATACGAGCGCGGTCATAGACGCGTTTACCAGAAACCGGCCTTTTCGGGGAAGTTTCCTGCCCCTTAACGGGAACAGCGTTTCGAGGACGAGCAGGATTACGTAGGCGGCCAGAATGACCGCGGGCCCCCATTTTATCTGCAACTGTCCCTTACCCCCCCGTTTTCTTTTGTTTCTTTTCTTTTCCGTAAAAGAAAAGAAAGGTTCCTAAAAATATAACATAACCAACAAATGTTATAATAAACTAAAAAAGAGGAGGACCAGATGAAATTTTCGGCGGCGATACTGGCGCTTGCGGCGCTTGTCGTATGCTCATGCTCGGGCAAAGCTGTGCCAGGCAGTGCTCCGGCTGCGGGAGGGCCGCATGCGATAAGGGTTTATTCACTCGAAAAGAAAGGATATATCATGTCAGAGAAGGTAATAAAATCAGACGATGAGTGGCGTAAGCTGCTCACGCCGGAGCAGTTCCACGTGGCGAGGGAAGCGGGTACGGAACCGGCATTCGAGAACGCCTACTGGGACAACCACGAAAAAGGGATATATAAATGCGTCTGCTGCGGACTCGACCTGTTCAGTTCCGACGCCAAGTACGATTCCAAGACCGGGTGGCCGAGCTTCTGGCAGCCGATAGCGAAAGAAAACGTATATACGAAAATCGATAAAGGGTTTTTTGTCACGAGGACGGAGGTGCTTTGCAGCAGGTGTGACGCGCACCTGGGCCATGTATTCGACGACGGCCCCGCGCCCACCGGCCTTCGCTACTGCATGAACTCCGCGGCGCTTAAATTCGTGAAGGAATAAAAAGGAATAAAAAAAACAATGAGCAAGGAATTTTAATTCTTTCCCTTATCGGAGGTTATTGCTCTTTCGAGTTTTGGCCTCTTTACGGTTCCGAATTTATTCCTCACTCATTAATTACTATTCTACCACCGCCCCGGAATTTGTCAAATCGGACAAACCCGGAGTCAATCACGCTCCGGGATATCCATCGCCGCAAGGAACTCATCCTGGAAGTCCGGCTCCATCGCTATCTCCATGTACTTAAGCTTCCTCGCTTCCCTTTCGGCCTCTTCCCTTTTTCCCGTGTTTATGAGCGCCATTACCGCGCCGTCTCCCGCCGCGTTCCCCACGGCGTAAATATTGTCCAGGGCGCACTCCGGGAACATCCCGATGGTCAGCGCCGATTCCTTGTTTATATAGCTTCCGAACGCGCCCGCGAGTATCACCTTATCGACTTTTTCCACGCCCATCTTCCGCATAAGAAGCTTCGCGCCGGCGTAAAGCGCCCCCTTGGCGAGCTGGACTGCCCGCACGTCCGCCTGGGTAATCGTTATGTCGGTCTCAAGGGCTGTCTCGTCCTTCCAGGCAAGGACATATTCGGGCTTTCCCCTGGCGTCCCTCCTTACCCTGCCCCCTCTGCCCACCGTACCCCCCTCGTCCGGGTCCATTACGAGCCTGCCGGTCTTGTCGATTATACCGGCCCTGAAAAGCCCGGCCACGGCGTCTATAACCCCGGAGCCGCAGAGGCCTTTGGCCTTCGCGCCGCCGATTACCTTGAAGGAAGGCTCCTTTGTCGAGGGGTCTATTCTCACGCTCTCTATCGCGCCTCTCGCGGCCCGCATCCCGAACTTTATCTGCGCCCCCTCGAAGGCCGGGCCGGTGGCGCAGGATGCGGAAGATATGCCGTCTTTGTTGCCAAGCAGCAGCTCCCCGTTCGTGCCGATGTCTATTATCAGCACTTTTTCGTCTGACTTGTACGGCTCCTCGGCTATCAGGACGCCGACATTGTCCGGTCCGACAAACCCCGCCACCACCGGGAGGACGTGGATGTACGAGGACGGGTTGATGTCTATGCCGAGGTCGCGCGCCTTTACGTCCATGGGCCGCTCCAATGCCGGGACGAACGGGGCGACGCCTATGTTTGCCGGGTCTATGCGAAGGAAAATATGGTGCATGACGGTATTGAAGACAACCGTCATGTCCACGACAGAATGCCCGCCGCCGATGCCGGAAGTCAGCCTGTCGATTATCCCGTTTACGCATTCCCTGATTGCCGCCTGCATGACCGCGAGGCCGTCCGGGTTCGACATGGCGTAAGTGATCCTGGACATCACGTCTTCGCCGTAGGCGACCTGCGGGTTGATGGCGGACTCCGTCGCCACTACCTTTCCGGTGACAAGGTCGCAGAGGTACCCGGCCACGGTGGTGGTGCCGACGTCAACCGCGAGCCCGTAAGCGGACGGGGCAAACCCGGGCTCCAGTTTTACTATCTCTTTCCCGCTCCATACCGTAACGGTAACGTTCCACTCGCCTTTTCTTAACGTATCCTGAATGCCCTTCAGGACCGAATAATCAACCGACAGGGGGGATAGCCCATACTGCGCCTGAAGGGCATTTTGAAGGCGTTCCTGGTCTCCCTCGCCCATGTCCTGCAACGACGGGGGAGTCAACTGGACGAAGTATTTTCTCGCGGCAGGCTGTACGGCTACTACTGAAACCTCACGCGCGCCCTTTCGCACTATCTGTTTCCCGGCCCTGGACGCCTCGGGCACGAAGATCTTCACGTCTCCATGCAAATGGCAAAAGCAGGCGAGCCTCGCGCCGGGGCCGTCCGAGGGGGCGATAAATTTCTTTTCCGAATCGGTCAAACCGCTTAAATGGGACATCTTCGAGTCTATGCCGTCTTTCTCGAATTTGCCCTCTTCCACCCGCACCTTGCACTTGCCGCAGACACCCTTGCCGCCGCAGATACTCTCCAGGCCCGCGCCAAGAAGGCGCGCCGCATCTAACAGTGTGGCCCCGTCGTTTATCTCGCCGTTTTTGCCGGACGGCTGGAAGATGACCTTATGTTTTTTCATTGAAAGCCCCGGTTGAAGTTACGATAATATCATTTTATGAAAGAACTTAAAAGGCAAAGTCAACCTAAAGCCCTGCTGACAAAATCCCCCGCAAATGGTATCGTTTTTTTATGGACACTAAATTAATCAGGAAAGAACTGCTCGCGCTGATGCTGGGCGGCAACGCCCATATGGATTTCGACTTCGCCGTATCGGATTTTCCCATGACGGACATCAACAAAAAAATCCCGAACGCCAGCTATACCGTCTGGCACCTGCTCGAGCACATGCGTATTGCCCAATGGGATATCCTGGACTTTGTACAGGACAAAGACCACGTCTCGCCGGACTTCCCCGACGGATACTGGCCGCCGGAGGGCGAGAAGGCGACCCCCGCGAAATGGAAAAAGACGGTACAGGGGTTCAAGGCGGACCTGAAGGCGCTGGCGGCCATGGCGCGCAGCCCGAAGACGGACCTCTTTGCGCCCATACCACACGCCGAAGGGTATACGGTCTTACGGGAGATACTGCTTGCGGCGGACCACAACGCATTCCATATAGGAGAACTGGCTGCGCTCCGGCGCGCGCTGGACATGAAGCCGGTAAAAGAATATTGAAACCTACACTTCCAAAGGCGTATCGCTTCCTCGCGGAGGAAGTCTGGAACCTGGACGAAAGCACGCTCAAAAGACACGAGGCGTATCTTGTAAAGGCATGGAAATTAATTTATCTGACCGCGCGGCAGTTCACGGATTTCCAACTCGCCCTGCGCGCTATGAGCCTCGTCTTCACCACCCTTCTCTCCATCGTCCCGTTACTTGCGGTAAGTTTCTCGGTCTTAGCTGCGTTCGGGGTGCATAACCAGGTCGCTCCCATGCTGAACAAGTTCCTGGCCCCCCTGGGGCCGCAGGGAGGGGAGATAACCCAGAGGATAGAACAGTACATCGGCAGGATGAAGGTCGGGGTGCTGGGCGTCATCGGTCTGTCGCTTCTCTTTTATACGGTCATAGGGGTCATATACAAGATAGAAGAGGCGCTGAACTACATCTGGAGGGTGAGGAAGCCGAGGAGCTTATCCAGGAGGTTCAGCGAGTACCTGAGCATACTGCTCGTGGGGCCTATACTGATGTTCTCGGCGATAGGCCTGACCGCCTCCCTTAAGAGCAACACGCTGGTGCGAGAGATCGCCGCTATCGGTCCGTTCGGCGTCGTATATATTTTCCTTGGCCGACTGATCCCGTACATCATGACGTGCGCGGTCTTCACGCTCATCTATATCCTGCTGCCCAATACGAAAGTAAAGTTCACCTCCGCCCTTGCGGGCGGGATATTCGCCGGAGTCGCATGGGAGATAACCGGATGGGCGTTCGCCACGTTTGTAGTATCTTCCGGCAACTATTCCGCGATCTACGCGGGTCTCGCCATTGTCGTACTTTTCATGATGTGGCTTTACTGGAGCTGGCTCATATTCCTGGTCGGCGGCTCGGTCTCTTTTTTCTATCAATACCCGCGGTACGCGAGCCTGAAACAGACGCCGGAGGCCTTAAGCGGAAGCCTGAAAGAGAAGCTGTCCGTCCTGGTAATGTACCTGGTCGGATATAATTTTTATTTCGGGAAGCCGCCCTGGACGCTGGCTACCCTGTCCGGCCGGTTGAGGCTCCCGCCGGATATCGTGCAGGACACTATCGCAATCCTGGAGGGTGAAAAGCTTATTTATGAAACGGGTGAAGAGGGGGCCGGGTACCTGCCCGGAAAAGATATCGAGAACATAACCGTGAAAGAACTGATGTCGGCATGCCAGGAGGGCCGGGGAAGAGGCCTTCGCCCGGCTTGCAAGGGGGGACGCGCACGAGGTGGACGCGCTTCTTTTGCAAATGGAAGAAAAAATATCGGACGCCTCGGGCGGCCGGACGATAAAGGACCTGGTCATCTCGGGCCAGGAGACGAAGAAAGGCCCTGCTGCCAAAAATTCAGGGCCGGCAAAATAGCCGGCCCCGTGCGGAACCGCAAGGGAGGACACGGCGTCCTCCCTTGCTTTTAGTTATCTCGCCCTTTCGATTATCATCGCGATGCCCTGTCCGCCGCCGATGCACAGTGACGCAAGGCCCAGCGACGCGTCTCTGCGCACCATCTCGTAAATCAAAGTCACCAGTATCCTCGCGCCGCTTGCGCCCACCGGGTGGCCGATTGCGATAGCCCCGCCGTTTACGTTCACCCTGTCCATATCCCAGCCCATCTCGCGCCGGACCTGTATGGACTGGGAGGCGAAGGCCTCGTTGACCTCTATGACGTTAAGGTCGTTTACGCCGATGTTCGCCTTGGCAAGGAGGGCCTTGCACGCGGTGATGGGGCCAAGCCCCATGAACGCCGGGTCGAGCGCGGAGGCCTGCGAGGCCAGTATCCTGAAAGCCCAGGGCGGGTTCATCTCTGCCAGCATCCTCTTCGATACAACCGCCACGGCGGCGGCTCCGTCGTTTATCCCCGACGCGTTACCCGCGGTTATGGTGCCGTCCGTCTTGAAGGCGGGTCTTAACTTCGAGAGGTTCTCGACCGTCGTGCCGAACCTGGGATGCTCGTCGGTATCGAATATCTTGTCTTCTCCGCGTTCCTGCTTTACCCGTACCGGCACGATTTCATCCTTGAAAATGCCCTCCTTTATGGCGTTCTCCGTCTTCTGCTGGGAGAGCGCGGCGAACTCGTCCTGCTCTTTTCGGGTAATGTGATATTTCTCGGCGACGTTTTCGGCGGTTATGCCCATGTGGCAGTCGTAGAAGTTGTCCCAGAGCGCGTCGTTAACCAGCGTGTCTATCATCTCCGCGTTGCCGAGCCTCTGTCCCCACCTCATCGAGCGGGAGATAAAGGGCGCGTTTGTCATGCTCTCCATTCCGCCGGCGATGACGATATCGGAACCCTCCGCCACGATAGCCTGACCCGCCAGCGCCACGGCCTTCAACCCCGAGCCGCAGACCTTGTTCACGGTAAAGGAGGGTATATTCTCCGGAAGGCCCGCGAGTATTGCCGACTGACGCGCCGGGTTCTGCCCCAGGCCCGCCTGGATGACGTTGCCCATTATCACTTCGTTCGTCTGCGCCGGGTTAATGCTTTGCCCGGTTAATAATCTCCTTGACGACTATCGTGCCAAGCTCCACCGCGTTCATGGGCGTAAGCGAGCCGTTGAACCTTCCGACCGCCGTCCTGACAGCGCCGATTATGTATGCTTCCATTAGCTCCTCGCATAAGACCGTTACTTTTCTTTCGAGAAAGAAAAGTAACACAAAAGAAAGCTGGACAGTTTAACCGTTTTTGGCTCCACCTTTTTCCGCAAAAAGGTGGAAAAGATTTTAGATTCGCATGCCGCCGTCAACTTCGAGGACGCGGCCGTTAAAGAACTCGTTCTCCAGCACGAACCGGACCGCCTGGGAAATATCCTCCGTCTCGCCCAGCCTACCCACGGGTATGTTGGCGATGACTTTCTCCATCACGTCCGGCCGGACGTCCTTCACCATGTCCGTGTTGACATAGCCCGGCGCGATCGAGCTGACCCGGATGCCGAACCTCGACAACTCTTTCGCCCAGGTCACCGTCATGGCATCGACCGCGGATTTGGAGGCCGAGTAGTTCGTCTGCCCCAGGTTCCCCGCGCGGCAGATGGACGAGATGTTGATGATTATGCCCTTCACGCCGTCCTTCACCATGTAATAAGCCGCTTCCCTGGCGCAGAGGAATACGCCCGTCAGGTTGACGTTTATTACGCGCTCCCAGTTGGAGAACGGGAACTTCGCGATTTCGTCGCCCTTCTTCTTGATGAACAGCGCGTCGGCCGTTATGCCCGCGTTGTTTATCACTATGTCCGGGGCGCCGAATTCGGCCGCGTACGAACTGAAGAATTCCTCGACCTGTTTTTCGTCTCCGACATCGACCGCGGCTCCGGGTATCCCGAACTCTTTGTGGAGTTCGTCTATATTATCCTGCGTGCGGCCGATGACGTAAGGACTTGCGCCGAGACCTTTCAAGGTCTGCGCGATCTTCTTCCCAAGACCTCTGCTCCCGCCCGTCACAATTGCTTTTTTTCCTGCAATGTTCATTGCCCTGCCCTCCTACATAATTTAGATCCTCATCCCCCCATCCACCTCAAGTACTCTGCCGGTGTAGAACTCGTTCCTGATGATGAACTCTACCGCGTACGATATCTCCTCCATCTCGCCCAGGCGTCCGAGCGGGATGTTCTGGATAATCTTGTCGAGCATCTCCGGGCGTATCTTAGCCACCATTTCTGTGTTGATATACCCGGGCGCGATTGCCCCGACACGGATACCGTACTTCGCCAGCTCCTTGGCCCATGTGACCGTCATGGCGTCCACGGCCGATTTAGCCGCGGAGTAATTCGTCTGTCCGACATTGCCCGCGCGGGATATGGACGAGATGTTTATAATCACGCCCTTCACCCCGTTCTTTACCATGTGGTACGCCGCCTCCCTGGCGCAGAAGAACACCCCGAACAGGTTGATCTTTATTACCCTCTCGGCGTTGCCTGCCGGGAACCTGATTACCTCTCCCTCTTTCTTCTTTATGAAAAGGGCGTCCGCGGTGATGCCCGCGTTATTTATCATGACGTCGGGAGTGCCGTTCTCGGCAGTGTACTTCTCCAGGAAATCCACGACCTGTTTCTCGTCCGATACGTCCACGACCATGCCCGGTATGCCGGAATCGTTTTTCATGGCGTCCAGGTTCGCCTGGTCCACGTCAAGGATAAAAGGCCGCGCCCCCAGTTTTTTAAGGTCGAGCGCGAACCGCTTGCCCATGCCCCTGCCGCCGCCGGTTATGATTATTTTTTTTTCCGCGATTTCCATTTGCGGTCACCTCCGTGTTTTGAATATCTGCAATATTATATCGCCTCATTTGAATAAGCACAAACCGGGCCGGGGCTATAATAGATACTTGTTTATAAGGGCTTAAAACTGGGCGTTTTGACAGGCGTTGACCATCGGCTATACTTAAAACGATGGGGAGCGAGTTGACCACCAGCGGAGGCAAAATGTTCAGTCCCGAGGTCTACAAACAAATGATGGACCTTTTTTCGAACCCTCTTTTCAAGAAGAGTCTCTTCGACTTCAACTCAAAGATGCAGACGGAGGGGATAGAGGCGGCGAAGAAGTTCTGGAACATGAATCCCGCGAAGGACAGTTTCCCTTTCGGGCCGGAGATGTTCGAGAAGATGGCGGATTTTTATATAATCCTCGGCTTCATGCCCCATTACAAATACGACGAGGTCGTGAAGGAGAAGGAGGGGCTTAAGAAGGAGAACGAATTCTTAAGGGAAACATCAAGCAGCTTCAGATGAACCTGTTCAGCGAGGCGGGGGAAAGGGCGCAGAAAGTCTGGGAGTCCATCATCTCCAAACAGTTCGAGATGAACAAGGACTTATCACAAAATATCCTCGAGCTATTTAAAGGGCTCAAATAAAACCGGAGGTGGAAAATGGCTAAAGAGTTTGAAATCCTCGATTCATATGTACAGTCCCAGAAAGAGTTCATGGAGACGTGGATGAACACCCAGAAGGAGCTCTGGGAGCGCATGTCTGAATCTACCCGGAAGATGCAGGAGGCGATGCTGAACCCGATCTGCCAGACCCAGTCCCAGGGCGAGGGCGCGCAGGCCACGCAAAAAGAGGCTTTCAATGTCTACAACACGATGGTGGAGACCGTGGTAAACACCTCCAAGGCCTATACCGACGAAGTCATCAAGATGCAGGAAGCCTTGAGGCATACCATGGACAAGCAGATGGAGATAGGCCGGAGGATGAGCACCAACCTGTTCGAGATGGGCAGGCACGCGGCCGAAGAGGCCAGCCGGAAGGCCCAGGCGGCGGAGCAGGGCGCGGAAGAAGCGGCCTGACCTGGGCCGGGGAGGCCGGGGTTGGCTCGGGCGTACTGAGGTGGATGGGGAGGCCGGAGGAATTTTATGGCTACGGATGCGGCGGGTTATTTCGGGGACTGGTTTAAGTCGCAGGAGAAGTTCGTCCAGTCGTGGATAGAATCGGCGGGGGAACTGAGGCAGGCGCTTTTCGTGCCGCCGGAGAAGCAGGCCCCGCGCGACGACATCGGCAAGCTCTTCCTGAAGCTTTACAACTCATGGCTTCAGACTGCCGCCCATTCAATACCGGACACAAAATACCCGAACGTCAGCGTCTTGAAAGACGCCTTACTCAAGTCGTGCAACGGCCAGAACGTATACCTGAAGCTCTATGAGGTATGGATGCCGCTTTTCCAGGCCATGCAGGAGAAGGCGACGGACCCGGGCGTCTATCAGAAGCTTTTAGACCCGGCCAAGTTAAAGGAGGTCATAGACAACACCTTCGGGTTCAGCCCGGACGGCATAAAGGAACTATCAAGCCAGACCTCCAAGGTGTACGACACCTGGAGCATCGCGGCGACCGAATTCCTGGGGCCCTGGATGGACGGCGTGCAGGACAACATCAAGAACCTCCCGCAGCTCATCCAGGGCCACCCTGAATCCATCACCAACATCTTCCATAACGTCTTCAACTCCTACGACAGCACCTTCGGCAAGATCTTCCACGTAAGGCAGGTGGGCAAGGACAGGGAGAAGATAGAGCTTCTGCTCCATGGGATGGACGACTTGTCCGTCTTCATGTCGAAGGCGGTAAAATACCAGTACGTGATGTACATGACGGGGCTGAAGGCGGCGGAGAGGGTGGTCGAGGTTTTCGCCAGCCGGATAAAGGATAACGAGATACGGGGGTTCAACGAGTTCTTCGACCTGTGGATGGACGTATCCGAGAAGAAATACCTCGAACTGGGAAAGACGAAGGAATACGCCATGCTGCAGGGCGACCTGATGAACTCGGCGGTGACCGTCAGAGGGCATAATTTCAAGCTCATGGAGCTGTACCTCTACGACGTCCCGGTCGCGCTCCGCTCCGAGATGGACGACCTCTACAAGACCATCTACGTCCTGAAGAAAAAGATCAGGGGCCTGGAGAGGCGGGTGGACGAGTTAAGCGCGGAGCCGGACGAGAAGAGGGAGGCGGCATGAACGGCATGGCGGCGGCTTTCGATTCGAAAAATATAATCAAGGAACTGGGCGAGCTGAGCGAGAAGACCATAAAGGGCCTTCAGACGATCTCGACTATCGAGAAGATAGACGTCGGCACGGCGCCGAAGGAGCTTGTATTCGAGGAAGACAAGCTGCAACTGTACCACTACGTCCAGGAGGGGAAGATAACGTGCAAGGTCCCCGTGCTCATCGTCTACGCGCTCGTGAACCGGCAGTACATGCTGGACCTCCAGCCGGACAGGAGCCTCATCCGGAAGCTCCTTCAGAAGGGGCTGGACATCTATATCATAGACTGGGGCTATCCTACGAAGCAGGACATGTACGTCACCCTGGACGACTACATAGACGAATACATAAACGACTGCGTCGATTTTATAACGAAGACGACTCCTGCCAAAAAAGTGAACCTGATGGGGATATGCCAGGGCGGGACCTTCTCCACGATTTATGCCGCGCTCTATCCCGAGAAGGTGCAGAACCTGGTGACCTTGGTCACGCCGATCGATTTCGATACGCACGACGCCCTTCTTTTTTCCTGGGCGGACTATATGGACGCGGACAAGATCGCCGAGGTGTTCAGGGTGGTGCCGGGCGAGTTTTTAAACGCGGGTTTTCTGATGATGGCGCCGTTCACGCTCAACATCCGCAAGTACGTCGAGATGATAGACATAATGGAGGACAGGGAGAAACTCCTTAATTTCCTGCGGATGGAGAAATGGATTTTCGACAGCCCCGGACAGGCGGGCGCCGCGTACAGCCGGTTCATAAAGGAAATGTACCAGCAGAACAAGCTGGTAAAAGGAGAGCTCACGATTAACGGCAAAAAGGTGGACCTGAAAAATATAAAGATGCCTCTGCTCAACATCTACGCCAGCTCCGACCACCTTGTCCCGCCCAGCTCCACCAAGCCGCTTAACGACCTCGTAGGTTCTGATGATAAATCCCTCTACGAGTTCAAGGGCGGACACATCGGCGTCTTCGTCGGCTCGAAATCCCAGAAAGAACTGGCCCCGAATATTTCCAAATGGCTGCACGACCGCTCGCTGTGCGACGAACCGGGACCGTCCGGAAACGC
The DNA here is from genome assembly GCA_963698885.1 of Nitrospirota bacterium. Lineage (GTDB taxonomy): Bacteria > Nitrospirota > JACRHJ01 > JACRHJ01 > JACRHJ01 > JBARKJ01. The sequence goes on from CAVOSJ010000001.1 coordinate 107,303, forward strand.
CGCCCCGGCGAGGGAGACCGCCCCGGCCAGGGGGGCCGCCCCGGCAAATGCGGCGCAAGCGGCGGCGGGGACGGCGGCGGTGGCGGGTGCGGCGCGGATGGCGGAAGGCGTGGCGCACACGGCGGAAGTGCCGGCGAAGAAAGCGTCCGGCGCGGCAGTTGCAGCGCCGAAGGCAAAAGCCGCGAAACCCAAGGCCGAAGAACCTCCGCGCGCGAAGAAGGCGGCAAAGAAAAAGAAGAAATGAAGGCGACGTCTCACTACAGCATCATAGAGCGAGCCCGCTCTCAGTTTTACAGGCGGCCTTTAAAGGCCGCCTGTGTTGTTTTAAATGGAAGTCAGCCTCCGCGCGCTTAATCAAAAGGCATATTGCATGCCGAGTAGCCACTGGATGTCATTCTCTGCCCTTCCGGGACTCGGATTACTGTCGTGGTCGAGTATATTGGCAAACCGAAGGGCCCATGCGGAGCCTAACGGCGCGGACAGCGCGGCTTCATTGTGGAGAAGGTATCGCCCAACATGGTCGAGGCGGGGGTAGAGGATTAAACCGTCAGTGAAAATGATGAAATTTGCGATGTTGTACTTGAAGTTCCCGCCGATTCTCGCGGAGAGGAAGTCTTCGTCGCTCCTGGTTTCGTGGCTCTCGTGGATATACGACAACCCGGCTTCAACACTCAAGGACTTTATCGGGTCGTCCCAGATCTGATATCCAACGCCAGGGCCGACGGCGACCCTGAGCTTCAAGTCGCGAAAGGTGTCGCTCAGCAATTCTGTACCTAAATAACCATATAATTTCTTCGTAAAGAAATAGTCATAATGCAGATAACCGTAATGATTGCGTGCCGTGACCGAGCCATTCTCCTGGGAATAGTTGAACTGATATCCGAGGTCGAATTTGTCCGTCTCCGTTTTTCTGGAGGCCGCGATGGCGATAGACGCTCCGTTTCTGTGCGTGTTTCCGGTCGAGTCGTTGGCCCCGACGGTGATGCTGCCTGTCCATTTGACGGGAGGGGGATTAATCGATGCAACCTTTGCCCAGTCGAATGTGGTCGCCTGCCGCTGCTCACTTCCCTCAACTTTGACCTGACCATCCTCTGTCGTTTGAAGCTGCCCTTTCAAGACCTCGCCGTCTTGCAGATGTACCTCCACGGGAGATGTCGTGGAGACTTTTTTTATCTTCGTTACATCAATGTCGATGGAGCCTGCGTAATCCGTCTTAAGGGTGAGCTTGCCCGCCACGATTTTTTCTATCGTCCCGCTGAGAGAATCTCCATTGTCGAGGGTGACCTGATCGGCCCGCGCATCCTGAGTAAAAGCGAAATAAAATAAAGACACAAGACATAACGTCAAAGCGCACTGGTGCTTCTTGTTCATGATACCCCCTTTTTATTGGTATCCAACGGCTTATCCTGCGTTATTGAACAAGCTTTACTTAAGCCCCTGCCTTCAACTCCGCCGTACAATGGGCGCAGCGAGTTGCCTTAAGCGGGATGACGGATAGACAATGAGGGCATTCTTTCGTTGCGGCAACAGGCGGCGGGGCTTCCTGTTGTCTATGCTTATTTATGAAACGGACAACGAAGAAAACCGAGAACCCGATAATCAGAAAGCTGATTATCGTATTGATAAAAACGCCGACGTTGAGAGTCACCGCACCGGCGGCTTTGGCGACGGCGAGTGAACTGTACGGGCCGGGAATCCTGCCTTCCTTCAGCAGGATAAAGAGGTTGGCGAAATCGACATTTCCCAGGAGAAGCCCGATAGGCGGCATGATGATATCCGCCACGAGTGAACTGATTATTGTGCCGAAGGCCGCGCCGATAACGATGCCGACGGCCATATCGATCATGTTTCCCTTCAGTGCGAATTCTTTATATTCTTTCAGCATGGCATGGCATTCTCCGTCCGGTATCTTCAATCGTCAATTACGGCGGCAATAATGCTGAAAGATAGCGGTGTCGTGACTGGTTGTATTAGGAATATCCATAAATATATCACGCAAATAGACTTTTGTCGTGACGCCGTTTTTGAGTGCGGAGCATTTTGGCTATGCCTTCAGTGGCACCCCCGAGGTCGGTTCTTGTTAACCATGCTATAATTGAAATCAAAGCGCAAAGTGGGGCACTATACAAGGCGATATAACAAGGAGGTTCGCATGAGGAAATATCTGGTTGCCATCCTGTCTGTCCTGACGTTTGTCGTATTTACCGGGGGCGCATTTGCCGACGAAAACGTGAAGCCGGCGCCCGTTAACCCTAAGAACCCCTGTGCCGGCAAGAAAAATTGCGGGCTCGAGGGTGTCCATATGGTCACCGGCACGCTTAAGTCAATAGACAAGAAAAAAGGCGAGATGGTGTTGACCGGCGAGGACGGCAAAGACACGACCTTCAAGATAAAGGAGATGCAAGGCAAGAAAGTCAAGGCCGGGGACAAGGTCGAGGTGACCTGCATGATAAAGGGTGAAGAATGCTATGCAAGAAAGGTGACGAAGGTAGAGAAATCCCGCAGCGAAAAACCATGATGGGCGCTTAGAGCGCAACGCAAAATAGATAGGATAGAAAAGGCAGTCTGCCTGAGATGCCCCTCCAGGCCGGCTGCCTTCTCTAAAGCCCGGCCGCTCTTAAATCCAGGCGGGAAATCAGGGGGAAATTCGGGACAATTCCACATATTTTTTAATTTTTTTCTTCGACCAGTTTTATCTCATCGTCCGTCAGGTCGTACAGCTTATAAACCAGCGCATACCGTTTAACACTTTATTTAAAATACCCATACTCATGAGTTAACATTTGGTAAATTTCTTCTCGCACCTCCTTAGTCTTTGCAGAGATGTTCTCAAATAGCCCCATCAGATCTTCTGCATTGTGCTTCTCCGCATATTTGCGAATTTGAATAAGTCCTGAATGTGGTGTGGCAAAATCCTCATAATTAAAATACTTAAAATAGGGCTCATCTTGCAAGCCAGCGTTGCGTAGGACCTGCCCCTTGCAGTATTGATGGTTCCACTTTCTGTAGAGTTGCTTCACAAGTTCTACTAATTCCACGGCCAATTGTGATTTCGAATCAATTTCACTATCAAGAGTCTTTGCCCAAAATGATTCAGGATTAGTTGGACAGAGTGGATTATCAACAAATATCTCAGGAGCCCCTTCTATAGGATTGTCCTTTTCGAACCTTGTAACCAAGCAACGGTTCTCAGACAAACCAAAAGCGAAACATAGAGAATAAAATATTTTTTCTTTATGCTCGGGAATGTTTGGAGCCCAGATATCAAATTGGTTCGCCCAGATAGGATATTTACCATTCACTGCCTTTGATACAGCAAACCACATAAACGTTGTCTTGGCCGAGTTGATTTCAAATGCACAAAATCCATATTTGTCAGGTGGCCCGCCAAGTATTCGAGTCTTATTAACCGATTTGAAGTCATTATCTAGTCTAAACCAAACTCGGTCGCACTTTTTTGACATGCGTCCATAATTATCCTGCCCAACTCTTACAGGTGTATTATCATCATAAAATCCACAAAACTCTCCGGCAGGATTTCCACACCTGCGCTGTATTTTGTAATGCTTCTCTTTGTCTTTTATTGGGAAGCCACTTACAATTTTGCCTACTTCGTCCTTTGTCTTTGCAACACTGTAATCATAGCGGGGTTGTAAAATAAGATTACCTGACTTGCTTGCAATTTTTGGAAGGAGAGTTCTGATGTCGCCTCGTGTGTTATTAAACCTTACGTCCTTTGTTGCAAGGATTAGACTTTTCGATTTCTCTGATATGGTTTGTATCGACAAATTCCAATTGATCTGCAAATCGGATTTTGTCAAATGCGTTAGGTCCTTCACCACGACGTTATTCTTATTTCCCTCTTCCTTATAGTGGTAGCTCCAAATGGTAAAAGAAATAGGAAAGCGCCCCTTGATCTTGAAGAACTCGTTTCCCAGAACGATGAAACCCATCTCGTATTTAAAATATTTGTCAAAAAGTTTCCTGAATGCGACATAGGATGGTCTCGGGATTAGCCACGATGTCGGGGTGAAGATTAGAATCAAAGGAGTCTCAACTTTATCTGTGTCCAACGGTGCGGGTAGATGGAAGTTATCTAAATTCAACTCCATGACTGGCATGTCACCCATTTGGACACGGGAGATATTTATAATTTGCCCAAGGAAAGCCAAATATCGTTCTTTCCCGGCATCATTGCCTGTCAAGTCGAGAATTGATGGGTGAATCTGATATGACGCCTCAACTTCATCGCGGACTTCTTCGTTTTCATCCGTGTTTTTGTAGGGCGGATTGAGCAGAAATGCAATCGGCTTGTCGAACTTAAAATTTTGCTCCGTTAGCTCCGCCATAAGACGGCTCACGTAATTCTCAGCCGACTTGTCCAAGAAGTTCAGACCTTCGTTTTTACTTGTCTTAGGAATAATGGTGAAACCACCGTCGATTTGGTCAGGGTCCAGCTTCATTCTCCGTTCAATTGTTTTTAGTAAGTCGGGCTGTAACTCAGAAATAATTTTGTGCTTAAGATGTCCTCTCCAACTTGTCACCAAGTTGCCAGAGCCACCAGCAGGATCAAGAACGATATATTTGTCACTTAGCCTATTTTCAAAAAACTCATGAACGAACCAAAGTGCAAATTTGCTGAGATTGTTGTCCGTGAAAAAAATACCATGCTGCTTGGCATATTCCGGTTTAATTCGCGTTATAACCTCGTCGAATCGGCTGAAATAGTAATCAACCGTCAGACCGGAGCCCTCGTTTGTGAAGACGAATCGGTTCTCTACGAACTTTTTGAACTCTTCGTGAAAACGGGGTTTAATTTTCAGTTCCTCGCTATATCGTGTTCCCTTTTGTCCGAATACACGGACTTTGTCGGAGGATTCATCAAATGCAACCTTTGAGGTAACATCCCAGAAACCAACAATGGCATAGAAACAGTGAACAGCATCTAACGGGTCGGTGAAGAATTGTTCAAGTTGAGCGATATGATCAATAAAGTTATGCGTGTTGATTTGAATACGCTCCGCTTCTAAGTTCTTCAACGCTTGAACGAACTCTGGCAGTGCCGTGTCAAAATCCCTCTTAAATAATCCTTCAAGGTCATCAGGAAGTAGGCTAAAAATGGCAGCTCTTATAATTTCTGAGGCTTGTGCTTTTGTTGTCCGTCTTGCATTCTGAACCCCTATGTCATTTGGAGCTGCCGATGCATCCGCTTCTGCCGATAGGCGCTTAGCATAATCGGGAATGTTAGTTACTTTCCATACGGCAATAAATTTCCGGGTCACAACGCAGACCGCAGAGAATGTCAACCCTTTCTTTGCATAATGGAGTGCTTGATAAAATCCTTTTTTCCAATCATCGAAATCGGATTTAAGTTCGACCAGCAACTTTCCTTCAATATAGATATCAGCACCTTCAGCATCCGATTCTTTTTTGAACTTGTTGCCGAATAATTTCTTAAACAAAGGAAATACGAAATAGTCCTTGGCTTTCTCGCTACCAGGATTTAGCAGGTAATCCCTGAATTGGTCAAGCTCAATACCATACGAGGCTGATTTCTTCATCTAATGCCGTACCTCCTCCTCGTTATAGCGCCCGTTCATGCGGGAGTCATAGTTCTCCTCGAACCGCTCTAACAGCCGGACTACCTTCTCCCTCGCCTCTTCAAAGGACATATTTTTTCCTGCTCTTAATAGCTCCTCCTGCTTAATCGGCCAAGCCGTCATCGGTTCACATTTATTCATATATAAATAGAAAAATCAACAAATTTCACCGGGTATCAAATTCATGACGTCTGTAAGGGCATTACAAGCCATTTCAGGGGGTCCGGGAGGGGTTTTCAAGACATGCGTTTTTAGCGGCCAGAATGTATATTATCCCTTATTTTATATTGATTTACACGCGTAAATCAGGCGATTTTGGCGGTGCGGAAATCACGGCCTTGAACTCTGCAACTACCTGTAAAGTAACGGTTTATTTTCAGACGATAATCCAGTTTTCCTGCCGCGGCAGCCATAAATCAACAACTTTTTATACGAAAAAATCAATCAGCCGCATGTCCATCCTTCCAGCTGACGCCGGGAACGTCCGATAAAATGTTATTGACCTTAAAAACCTAACAATATATTATACTTCAAGCGCCGTTACCTTTTCTTTTTCAGCTTTATTTAATAATGAGGTAATCAATGAGTTTTCAGTACTTAAGAAAAATGCCGTCGGTAGAGGAAATATTAAACACGATGCCGCTGCCTGAAAAGCTGGCGGAGGTCAAGGCGGCGCGCGACCGCGAAATCACCTCGGTCATCAAGGGCGAAAGCGATAAATTCCTTGTCATAATCGGCCCTTGTTCCGCCGATAACGAGGAAGCGCTGATAGAGTACGTTGCGAAGCTGGCACGCCTGCAGGACGAGGTAAAAGACAAGCTGGTACTCATCCCCAGGATATATACGAACAAGCCCCGCACCACGGGGGAAGGCTATAAGGGCATGGCCCATCAGCCGACGCCCACCGAGGCGCCGAACATGGTTAAGGGCCTGAAAGCAATAAGGAAAATGCATATCCGCGCGATGAAGGAAACGCATCTGACCGCCGCCGACGAGATGCTGTACCCTGAAAATTATGCCTATATCGAGGACATTTTAGGCTATGTCGCGGTAGGCGCGCGCTCCGTCGAAAACCAGCTCCACCGCCTGACGGTAAGCGGCATCGACGTCCCGGCGGGCATGAAGAACCCCACCAACGGCGACCTTGAAGTCATGCTGAACTCGGTAAACGCGGCCCAGCTCCCGCACGTCCTGATCTATAACGGCTGGGAGGTAAAGACCACCGGCAACCCGCTTACCCATTGCATCCTTCGGGGCGCGGTCGATCAGCATGGCACCAACATACCGAACTACCACTACGAGAACCTCATGCGGCTCTCGGAGATTTACAAGAAGCGGAACCTGCTATTCCCGTCGATAATTGTGGATACGAACCACGCCAACTCGAACAAAATGTTCAACGATCAGCCGAGGATAGCCAAAGAGGTGATGCTAAGCCGCTCGGGCTCGAAGACGCTCCGGAGCAAGGTCAAGGGTCTGATGATCGAGAGCTATCTTGTCGAAGGCTCGCAGAAGGTCGGGGAAAACATTCATGGAAAATCGATCACCGACGCCTGCCTCGGCTGGGACGACTCCGAGAGATTAGTCCGCGACCTGGCGGAGCTGGCTTAAGCCCCGAGTCCCGTGTAAAGCCTTTTTGCAAGTTTAAATAATAGCCGGGCCGCGAAGCAAAAGTAACTATGCCGCTTTTTTGGATTTATTTGGAGGCGCGGGTACCTTTGCCCCCTTTTCCCTGGCCTCCGAGAGTCCTATAGCTATAGCCTGTTTCCTGCTTGTCACTTTCTTTCCGCTTCCGCTTTTTAATTCGCCCTTCTTTAATTTCTCCATAGCTTCCTTGACCGTCTCCTGCGCTTTCTTGCCATATCTTGCCATTTCAACCTCCATCGCGGCCAGCTTCTATAAAGCTCGCAAACCTGCGCCGCCCATTGTTTTCTCACGTAATTTCCCGTCCATATATAAAATTTTATCGCCGGAAATGGCGGGTGTCAAGGCTTGGCCGCGGCTTGGATAAGTGCGGCCGGGAAGGTATAATATAAAGAAGATATAAATTTATTTCCCGGAAGCGGATTTTCCGCTTTTACACCGGGAAGGAGGGGAAGATGATTAAAAAATCCGAGACCACAATCCTCGTTACCGGCGCTACGGGGAACCAGGGGAGCGCCGTGGCCGATAAGCTCTTCGAGGAAGGCTGGAAGGTGCGCGCACTTACCCGGAACCCAGACCAGCCATACGCGAATCACCTGGCCGAAAAAGGCATCGGGGTGGTGAAAGGCGACTTGAATGACCGGGGCAGCCTGGATAATGCGCTTGACGGAGTCTGCGGCGTATTCGCAGTAATTACGCCGTTTGAAGAGGGCGTGGCAGGCGAGGTCATGCAAGGGAAAAACCTGGCTGACGCCGCGAAAGCCGCCGGTATAAGGCACTACGTTTACAGCTCCGTCATCGCGGCGGACAGAAAGACCGGCATCCCTCATTTCGAAAGCAAGGGCGAGATTGAGGAGTACATAAAGTCCACCGGACTAAGGTACACTTTTTTAAGGCCGGGGTTCTACATGTTCAACTTTGAACGCGATCAGCTGAAAAACTCCATACTGGACGGCGTCCTCTCTCTGGCCATAAAGCCTGAGCGGGTGCACCAGATGCTGAGTCCGGAGGACTTCGCGTATTTCGTCGCCCTGGCGTTTGATAAGCCGAGGGAGTATATCGGCAAAGCGCTCGATATCGTGGGGGACGAGATGACTCTGCCCGAGGCTGCGAAGGTCTTCAGCCGGGTAATCGGAAAGCCGGTGGAGTACAGGGAACTGCCGGTTGAACAGATTCTAAAGCTGAATGAGGACATGGGCAGGATGTACAAGTGGTTCAACGAGACAGACTATAGGGTGGACCTTGCCGCGCTCAGGAAGATTCATCCGGAGATGTTGAGTCTTGAACAATACCTCATTAAGCACGGATGGAAAGAGGCGGCGGCCAAATACAGGGAGGCGGCGTGAATACGTCGCCTTTCTTTCCGGCAGCGCTCGTTTTTTTTGAGTAGCTGATATACTTTTTTCATGATGGCTCTCTATTGCGTAGCAGGCATAGTGCTGGTCCTTATCGTGCTTTGGGACGGGTTCGAGACGGTCGTGCTCCCCCGCAGGGTGACACGCAAGGTGCGGCTTGCGCGCCTCTTCATCCGATACACGTGGATACCTTGGTCGATTCTTGTTACCCGCGTATCGAGGGGCAGGCGGCAGGAGACCCTGCTCAGCTACTATGGCCCGCTGTCGCTGCTACTTCTGCTCGCAGTCTGGGCTTGCGGGCTCATCACCGGCTTTGCGCTCATACACTGGGGGGCGGGCTCATACGTAACCGGGCCGGGCGGAGCGCACGGCTTAGGCACGGACTTCTATTTCAGCGGGACGACGTTCTTTACCCTGGGGCTCGGGGACGTGATCCCGCACTCCAACCTGGCCATGGCGCTTGCCGTTACCGAGGCGGGCATCGGCTTCGGCTTCCTCGCGCTCGTCATCGGGTACCTGCCCGCGCTCAACCAGTCATTCTCCAGGCGGGAAAGGAACATGTCGCTGCTGGATGCGCGCGCGGGTTCGCCGTCTACCGCTGGAGAGATGCTCCGGAGGCACGGAGACGACGATGGGTTCAGGGCGTTACAGCAGCTCCTCTACGAGTGGGAGCGCTGGGCGGCAGAACTGCTCGAGAGCCACCTCTCTTTCCCCGTACTCACCTTGTTCCGTTCCCAACATGACAACCAGTCCTGGCTTGCCGCGATGACCGCGATACTCGACACGAGCGCGCTCGTAATCGTCGGCCTGGAGGGCGCGTGCGTGCGCCAGGCGCAGCTCACCTTCGCCGTGGCGAGGCATGCCATCATTGACCTGTCCTACATATTCAGGGCCGCGCCGATGAAGTCGGGCCGCGACCGGCTGCCACCTGAGGACCTGGCCATGCTGCGGGGCTTGCTGGCAAGCTCCGGCCTGAGGCTTCAGGAAGGTGAAGAGGCCGACCGCAAGCTCGCCGAGCTTAGAGCGATGTACGAGCCGTACGTGCGTTCCCTCTCAAAGTACCTCCACATGAGCCTCCCTCCGTGGTTGCCGGAATCTCACCGTTCGGACAACTGGCAGACGAGCGGGTGGGAGCCCGGTTCCGGAAAGCCCAGGCTGCCGGGCGAGGTTGTCGAAAGGCACTTCTGATAGGCACAGT
>CAVOSJ010000002.1:0-433168 GCA_963698885.1 Nitrospirota bacterium
TGGACAACTGGCAGACCAGCAAATGGGAGGTGGTATAGGTATTTCTCATTTACCTTTTCCCGCTTTGTGATATAATTCCGCGGTCTGCTATACTGTCTCGATACGCCAACTCGCTTTAAAAAAGGAGTCAGGTCATATGAAAATTCTGGCAGCAATCCTTGTATTGACCCTCATCCCCGCCGCCGCATTCGGCGCGAAAAAGAAAACGGACCAGTCCCACGGGCCATCCGCTCCCCATGAGATAAGCGTCCAGACCCCGGACGGCTGGCTGCTGCGCGGGACCTATTACCCAGGCAAGCCGGGAAGCCCCGTAATCCTCCTCATGCACAAGCTGGGCAGCGACCGCTCGGAGTTTACCGGGCTTGCGAAGGCGCTGAACGCGAGAGGCTATAACGTCGCGGCGTACGATGCGCGCGGCCACGGGGAGAGTACCCAGCTGAACGGAAAGAAAGTTACTTACGAGAGTTTTTCGGATAAGGATTTCGAGAATATGACCATAGATATAGCCGCCGTGTTGAAATATCTACATCAGAAGGGAGCGGGGTTTGGTCCGATAGGGCTGGTGGGGGCTTCGATACAGTCGTCCACCGGGCTATTGTATGCCGCAAAGCACCCGGAGGTGAAGGCGCTCGTGCTGCTCTCGCCGGGGCTTGGTTATCACAACATCGATACTACCCGGCCGATGAAGGAGTATGGGGCCAGGCCGGTCTTCATGGCCGCGTCCACGGAAGACGAGGCGTCGTACGAGACCGTGAAGACGCTTGAGAAAATTGCGGCCGGGCCGAAGAAAACGGTTATCCTGACAGACGCCGGGCACGGGGCTCAGATGTTCCAGAAGGACCCGAAGCTTCTCGGGCAGGTAGCGGATTGGCTGACTGCGAACCTGAAATAGCTAATAACCGACTGGTCCGGCCGAAGAGTAGTTTAACATCGCGAGACCGACGAAAGCGACAAGGAGCACGACGAATACAATGATTTTCTTGAGCATATTAAAATCCTCTGAAATATATATATAATATAAAATAATTCCAGCCGCGATTGCGGCGACGTGTTGAATTATAATTTACGATTATTAAACGGCGATTAATTTTAGATTAATTTTTTTTAACGCGCAATATAAAACGAGGAGGCAGAAAATGAAGATAGTCATCATAACTCATGCGAAGACCGCGAACAGGCCGCCCAGGAGGCTCAGCCTCACCGGGAGGTACGAAGTGGAGCAGGTGGTGGACATGGTGAAGGGGAAGCTTGGCGAAAGATACCGGGTCCAGAAGGCGGTATCGTCGCCGGCGGCCCGGTGTCTCGACACGGCGCTCCTTACGCTGGAAGAGCTCGGTTCGGACGACGTATCGAAGGTGGATACGGACAGACGGCTTGGCCGCCTGGACAAGGCGGACCAGCTGGAGTCCGTGATACGGGAGAACGCCCAGGAAGGCCTGGCTATTTTCTGCCATGCGGACGTGGCGGGGATATTGCCGCACAAAGAGACCATAACGAAGGTGAAGGAGGGCTGGTTCGAGGTGAAGCCCGTGCTGGTGATAATGGACTGGGGCCCCTCGCGCAAGTGGGAAGAGAACAGCATAGACGCGGTGCTTACCGTGCCGGAGATGACGTCGCTGATTAAGGAGTAGAATATTTTGGGGATAAAATTAAAGGGGCCTTTACGGCCCCTTTTTTAGTAAAATTCTCTTGTAAATGGTTTACGATTTTAAGGGCAAACTTCTTCAGATGTCGGCCCTTTCAAAAGTTGATGTTCAGGCAGAGAATGTCATTAGTTGTTTCGTTTGCTGTATTAAGACGCAACCTTTTTCAGAGCAATCTGCAATACCGCAAATTAATTCGTCTGGCAATTCTTCCGAAGGAATATACTCATGTATTTTGATTTTTCTATTAACTTTTTTATATTGTTTCTGCCATGATTATACATCGAATTATTGCCATAATATTCTCCTTTAATATATACTGTTTATTTCCCCTGCGCCCGGAAGCAGCGCACCCAGTGGCCCGGCTTCACTTCGGTAAGCTCCGGCTCGCTCTCGGCGTATTCCGGCTTCGCGTACTGGCACCTCGGAAGGAACTTGCAGCCGTGCGGGAGTTCGGTGATTTTCGGCACCATGCCGGGGATCGCCCTCAGCCTGTCCGGCTTTTCGCCCGGCTTCGGGATGCATGCTAAAAGCCCCTCGGTATATGGGTGCAGCGGGTCGTAGAATATATCGTCCGTCTTCGCCTCTTCCACTATCCTGCCCGCGTACATCACGGCGACCCTGTCCGCCATCTGCGCGATTATCCCCAGGTCGTGCGTGATGAGCATGATGGCCGTGCCGGTCTTTTTCCGGATGTCGTCGAGCAGCGCTAGTATCTGCGCCTGAATCGTCACGTCCAGCGCGGTAGTCGGCTCGTCGGCTATGACGAGGCTCGGCCCGCAGGAGATGGCCATCGCTATCATAACCCTCTGGCGCATCCCGCCGGATAGCTGATGGGGATAATTATAAAGAAGTCTTTTCGGCTCGGGCAGGCCCACCATATCGAAAAGCTCCGCCACCCGGTCAAACGCTTTTTCTTTCCGCATCCCCTTATGTACGATAAGCGCCTCCGCCACCTGGTCGCCCACCGTGAATACCGGGTTCAGCGAGGTCATCGGCTCCTGGAAGACCATCCCTATCCTGCCGCCCCGTATCTTTCTCATCTGCGGCTCAGGCAGCGTCAGCAGGTTTGCCCCCTCGAATATCACCTCGCCGCCCGCGACACGTCCGGGAGGGTCCGGGAGGATGCGCATGATGGAAAGTGCCGTGACGCTCTTGCCGCACCCGGACTCGCCGACCAGGCCCAGCACCTCTCCCTGGTCAACGTGAAAGCTCACGCCGTCCACGGCGAAGAAGCTTCCTTCCCGTGGTATGGAACTCAGTGCGGAGATTTTTTACTGAAAGAAGTGGGGGCATAAAACGTTTAAAAGTTTTTGGCGTTACCTTTTTACTAAAAAGGTAACGGGTTTGGTATTAATCTTCGCCAAGGCTGGTCAGGTCTTCTCCGCCTGCCTGCTCGCTCTCGACGAACTTCAGGTACATCATGGCGTCCGTGCTCTCCGGGTTCACCTCCAGCGCCTCGTTCCATTCTCTGACGGCCATGTCGATGAAACCCTTCATGTAGTAGGTTATCCCCAGGTTGATCCGCGCCGGGACGTAGTGCGGGTTAATCTCCTTGGACTTCATGAACTCGCGGATGGCCTCGTTGTACATACCTTTTTCGCGGTATGCGATGCCTATTTTGGTCAGGATGTCCACGAACGACGGGCGCAGGGTTACCGCCTTCTTGTATTCCTCGACCGCCTCTCCGAAAAGCCCAAGGTCATAATATATGTCCGCTATCTTCGAATGCTCGTTGGCGAGCTTGCCTTTTATGTACGGGTCCATCGAGTAGGGGGTCGCGTGCGCGATCTTCGCGGCCTTTCCGAATATCTCGTTTGCCTCGTTGTATTTGCCCATGTCGTTTAAGGTGACCGCCAGGTTCAGGGAGACCTCCGTATAGCCGGGGTTTACGGCGAGCGCCTTTTTGAACGCCTCCGCGGCCTTCGAGAGTTCGCCTTTTCCGTGATATATCTGGCCCAGCTTGTTGAATACGTCCGCGTACGGCCTTATAGCCACTACCTGCTCGAAATAACTCTGGGCCAGGGCGTAGTCTTTGCTGTCGAACGACTCTCTGCCGCGCATGTACAGCTCGTCCACGGATTCGGGGGATTCGGGCGTTTCGGGGGTCTCGGGGCTCTCAGGTTTCTCAGGCATCTTCTAACTCCTTTTCCGGGTTGTGCCGGTCGGCTCCGGAGAGCTGGCGCGCTATTGCAAGGTTCTTTTCGCTTAAGGTTTTCTTCTGCGCAAAGACGTCCTTGAAAGAAGTGGAAACCACCTCGTTGTTTATAAGCCCCACCATAAATCCGCGCTGCCCCTTGACAAGCCGCTTTACCGCCGCCGCCCCGAGCCGCCTCCCAAGGAGCCTGTCGAAGACCGTCGGCTCGCCGCCGCGCTGGAGATGGCCGAGCACGGTAATCCTGGTCTCGAAACCGGCGAAGGATTTAAGCTTAAGCTCCACGGCGTAGGCGGAGCCCGCCCCTTCGGCGACTATCACTATACTGTTCGTCTTGCCGCGCCTTTTGGCTTCCAGCAGGCGTATCCCGATGGCGTCGAGGTCGTAAGGGATCTCAGGTATTATCACCGCTTCCGCGGCGCATGCCAGCCCGGAAGTATAGGCCAGGTATCCGGAGCTTCTGCCCATGACCTCCAGGATAAACGCCCGGTCGTGCGACGACGCGGTATCCCGTAGCATGTCCACGGCATGGACGATGTTGTTAAGAGCTGTGTCCACGCCGATTGCCATGTCCGTGCCGTAGATGTCGTTGTCGATTGAGGCCGGTATGCCGGCGACCGGGATGCCCAGGTCGTGCAGGACCTGCGCACCGTGCAGGGAGCCGTCCCCGCCGATTACGACGACGCCGTCGACCGAATCTTTTGAAAGGTTTTCAAGCGAGGTCCTCTGTCCCCAGTCGCTTTTGAACTCGCCGCTCCTGGCGGAGCGCAGTATCGTGCCGCCGCGCTGGATTATCCCGTCCACCGAGTCGGAGTCCATCTCCATGAAATGGTTTTCAATCAGCCCCTGATAACCCTGGATGAAGCCGATCACGCGCAGGTTCATATCCAGTCCGGTATGCACGACGCTCCTGATGGCGGCGTTCATCCCGGAGGAATCTCCTCCGGAGGTGAGTAAGGCGATGGTTTTCATATAAAGTTTATTTTACTCCGTCAGCCGAAGAAAATCTTGGCCGTCTCGTAGAGTTCCATGTCCAGTGTCTTGGTTTTGCCGACCGCTTCCTCCAGGGGCACTGCCTCAATCTTCGTCCCGTGGATTGCCACCATCAGCCCGAACCTGCCCTCATGCACCAGTTCCACCGCCTTTACGCCGAAACGGGTAGCAAGCACCCGGTCATAGGCGGTGGGCGTCCCGCCCCTCTGGAGGTGTCCCAGGATGACGGCCCTCGTCTCGAACCCGGTCCTGGTCTCTATCTCCTTGGCGAGGATATTGGCGATGCCGCCAAGGCGTACGTTGCCGAACGCGTCCTTGTCCGCCGTCTGAAGGACCACCGAACCTTCCACGCCGGGCGCATCGGAGAACACCGCACCCTCGGAGACCGCGACGATATTGAACTTCTTGCCCCTTGCCGCGCGCTTCTTTAGTACATTGCAGACTTCGACAATATTGAAGGGCTCCTCCGGGACAAGTATCATGTCCGCGCCTCCGGCTATACCCGACGCGCAGGTTATCCAGCCGGCGTGGCGGCCCATCAGTTCCACCACCAGCGTCCTGTGGTGGGACTCCGCGGTGGTATGCAGCCTGTCTATGCACTCCGTGGCGATGGAGACGGCCGTATCGTACCCGAACGTGACATCCGTCGCGGAGAGGTCGTTGTCTATGGTCTTGGGTACGCCGATGGTGTTAAGCCCCATCTTCGACAGCTTGTTGCAAACACCCAGTGTGTCGTCGCCGCCCACGGCTATCAGCGCGTGCAGGTCCATCTTCTTCATGTTTGCGGCGACAGTCTCGGCGCCGTTTTCCTTCTTGAACGGGTTCGTCCTGGAGGTGCCGAGTATCGTGCCTCCGAAGAGGTGAATGCCGGAAACCTGCTGACGCGACAGGGGTTCGCACTCCATTTCCAGCAGGCCCTTCCAGCCGTCCCGGATGCCGATAACCTCGTAATCGAACTGCTCGGCCCTTCGAAATACAGCCCTGATGACCGCGTTAAGGCCCGGACAGTCCCCGCCCCCCGTGAGGATGCCAATTCTGTGCTTCATGAAAACTTCTCCTTTCGTGGACCTATAAAATTGCGAAAAATTCTGGCTTTTCAAAAATTTTTATTAACTGAAAAATATTATCACAGGCATAAAACTCCTGTCAATGAAGGAAACGATACGAAAATCTTTTAAAATTATGGGGATTGACAAAGACGGGGCAACAAGTATAATCACAAGTCATGCCAAACCCAGCCCCATTATCCGGAAAGTTAGATGAAAACAGCCTGCCTGGGATACTCACCCACCTGCACAGGATCAAGGCATCCGGCACGCTCTCGCTTGCTAAGGACAGCACCGTCAAGAACCTGTACATAAAAAACGGGGAGATAATATTCGCGTCCTCGAACTACGAGGGGGACCGACTTGGCGAGGTGCTCCTGAAGGCGGGTAAGATAAACGTAAAACAGTTCGACATGGCCGTGAAGGTGATGTCCCATGCAAAAAAACGCCTGGGCGGAATACTGGTGGAGCTTGGATATTTAAAGCCCAAGGACCTCTTCTGGGGCGTGAAATACCAGGTGCAGGAGATAGTGGCGAGCCTTTTCGGCATGACCGAAGGGAGCTACGAGTTCATCCCGGGCGAGATACCGCCGGGCGAGGTGATAACGCTCCATATGTCCACCGCGAACCTCATAATGCAGGGCATCAAGAGGATAGACGACTGGACGCGCATTTCGCGGGGAATCCCGCCGATGGAGACGGTGCTAAGGCCGACCTCGGACCCGCTGAAGCTCTACCAGGACGTTGACTTATCAAGCGAGGAGAAGATAATCCTCTCGCTCTTTGACGGGAAGCGGACGATAAAGGACGCGATCAGCCAGTCCAAGGCGGGGGATTTCGAGGCCCTGAAGGCGGTATATGTCTTCTTTTCCATCGGCATGCTGGAGAAGGAAGGGGGAAAACCCCAAAAGAAACCGAAAGTTATGACGCGCCTCGAAGCGGAGCCCGCATTAGACAGGACCGCCATCCAGAAGGCGTATTTCGATGCGCAAATCCAGAACCATTACGAGGTCTTGGGCCTGGACTCGGAGGCCTCCCAGGAGGAGATAGAGTCGGCATATCAGAGGCTTGCCCGGCTCTATCATCCGGACGGGCAGTTTACGCCGGGGATGGAGAAGCTGGCCGGGGAGCTGGGGGAACTGTTCGCCAAGGTTTCAGAGGCTTACGCCATACTCTCCAACGACTCGCGCCGGTGGGAGTACGACCTGTCGCTCGCCACGGTCATGACGGATGGGGCGCCCGCGCCAAAGAAGACAAAGCCCAAGGATGCGGGCAAGGCGAAGGATGCGTTTGCTAACGGCATTGAAAGCTTTAAGAAAAAAGACTTCGAGTCGGCTACCGTGCATTTCAAGGAGGCAACCAGGCTCGATTCGTCGAATGCCTCGTATTTCAGCTACCTGGCCCTTGCGCTCCTCCAGAGGCCGCGCCGGGAAGCGGAGGCCGAGGAGGCTATGCTGACGGCAGTCGTGCTTGAGCCGGGCGCCTCGGAACACCGCGCAAACCTTGGGCTTTTGTACCAGAAGGCGGGGATAAGGGACAAGGCGAGAGACGCGTTCGAGGCGGCGCTTAACCTGGACCCGAAAAATAAAAAGGCTCTAAACGGGCTGGGGAGGAAATAAGAGGCGCGTTCTTATACTATCGGGCAGAACCTTGGACGGTCGGGCACTTTTTCCTCTTGCTTTGTAAGGATGATGCCTCTTTTTTTAGCGAACGCGATAATCTTGTTCGCATGTCCAAGCGACTCGCTGGACATCTGCACTATGAATTTCCCGAACCTTTTGTTAGTCTTGCCAGCCGCAATAAAAACGTAATGCTCCGCCATGCTGTTTTCAAGCTTGACGCATAAATCCACTATCTCGTCTATTGCAAGGTTGTTATTTGAAAGCCTGTTTATCTTCACCATCACGTAGTCAAACGCCTTTTGATCCATCTCCACGGGATGGAATAAGTTTGCATTTGCCACTATAACTCTCCGCTCGAAGCTGGCGATTTCCTTATGGTTCGACTCTTCGGAACTCAGCAGCGAAAATAACTCTTTGGCCTCGGGATCGCTGCTGAAACGGTCCGCGATTTTCTGGTAAACGACGGATAGCGAGCCCTCCAGTTCCACGACCTTCGACATAAGACTCTTTAAATCCATTTCCATAATACTCCTCCTTCAAACTAAAATTCAAACGGGGCCCGTTTAAAAATCGTTCGCTCGGGTCTTGTTGGGAACTTTAACTTCATGGCCCATATTATTGACTTGGGGCGAAAAAATATCCTTATTTTTCGGCGTTTATGTCCGAGACCTCTTTCTGTATCTCGGCGCTGGTGGGGGCGGTAAAGTCTTCCACGGGCTCCGCCATCGCGAAAGTCGATGCCATCAGAATAAATGCAGCCGAAAATAACAGGGATATGATCTTGGGTAACCTGTGCACTTTGCCTCCTTAGTACTCGTGGATTTACGATGTTAGCAATTTATACTAAATAGTTTCATAAAATCCAGTTAATTTTTATAGACGGGAGTCATAATCTTGCTGTATAATTGGCAAGATAAAGCCATCCCCCCATAGCGCCGGATTTTTTTAACATGAACTGATGAAAAAAAGCTATAATTACCGCATGAAAAAAATCGGCCTGACGGGCGGGATAGCGTCCGGGAAGAGCACGATAAGCCATGTCCTTATGGAGATGGGCGCTCGGATAATAGACGCGGACCTGCTTGCGCGGGAGGTCCTGATGCCGGGTACGGCGGCATATTCCGAGACTGTAAAACTCTTCGGCAAAAGGATACTCTCGTCCGACGGGCGCATAGACAGAAAGGCGCTTGGCGGCATGGTATTCAAGAACCCGGAGAAGCGGGCCGCGCTCGAAGGCATCGTCCACCCGGAGGTATTTCGCCGGGAGGCGGAGATGACGGATGAGATTTCCCGGAAAGAGCCGGGCGCGGTTATAGTTTTCGACGCCGCGCTCCTCATAGAATCCGGGGCTTACCGCCGGATGGACGGGGTAATCGTGGTCTGGTGCAGGAGGCAGACGCAGATCGACAGGCTGGTTAAAAACTGCCGTCTCTCGCCGGAGGAGGCGAGGCTCCGGATAGAGTCTCAGATGCCTCTGGACGAGAAAAAAAGATACGCCTCATGGGTAATCGATAACGACGGCGAGCTTCAGGCGGCAATCAGCCAGGCAAGGTCGATATATCCCCAACTGGCACAATAAGATTGACTTTTACTCTTGTTTTAAATAAACTTATACGATGTCGGGTGGCTGGCATAATGGGCGAATAGGGAGGTATGTCTTTGGAGAGGGGCGAGAAGAAGGGCCACAATATCAGAAAGGCCGTTTTCCCAGCCGCGGGCCTTGGCACCCGGTTCCTTCCGGCAACAAAGGCGTCGCCAAAAGAGATGCTTCCCCTTGTTGACAAGCCGCTTATCCAGTACGGCGTGGAGGAGGCGGTGGCCTCCGGGATAAAGGAGGTCGTCATCATCACCGGGCGCGGAAAGCGCGCCATCGAAGACCATTTCGATACATCCTTCGAGCTGGAGTTCGAGCTCAGGGAGAAAAACAAGCTGAGGCTCCTGGCGGAGGTGGAGAAGATATCCAACATGGTCCTCTTCTCCTATATCCGTCAGAAGAAGGCCCTGGGCCTTGGGCACGCGGTGCTCTGCGCGGAGCCTGCCGTGGACGACGAGCCGTTCGCGGTCATCCTCTCCGACGATATAATAGATTCGAAAGTGCCTGCCACAAAGCAGTTGATGGACGTGTACTACAAGTACCGTTCCCCGGTGGTGGCGATATGCGAGGTGGCCCGGGAGTCCGTATCCAGCTACGGCATAATCGACGCCGTTGAGGTGGAGCCGGGAGTTTACCAGGTCAGGGAGATGGTGGAGAAGCCATCCGTTGAAAAGTCGCCTTCCAACCTCGCCATAATAGGCCGGTATGTCCTTACCCCGGACATATTCGAGTATTTAAAGGGGACCAGGCCCGGCAAGGGCGGAGAGATACAACTCACCGACGGGCTTCGGGAACTGATGAGGGACCGGCCTATTTACGCCTGCAAGTTCAAGGGCGTGCGCTATGACGCCGGCGACAAGCTGGGGTTTTTAAAGGCGACCGTGGAGTACGCACTCAAGGACCCGTCGCTGGGCCGTGAATTCAAGAACTACATAAATAAATTGAGGTTGAGGCTGCCGGCGGAGTGAGCCGGGGGAGAAGGCTGAAATGGCCGTTAAAAAAGGGATTTTCCCAGCTAACATGGTGGGAGAGGAACTGAAGAACCTCCTCAGGCTTATCGAGGAGGAAGAGAGAAACGCGAACCTGGGCGAGACGTCGGGCCCGCTGCTCGACCTCTACGAGACGAAGGAAAGCGTGGTCGTGGAGGCGGACCTGCCGGGGATAGACCCGGCCGAGATTGCGCTTTGCATGTTCCACGGGTTCCTGACGATAGAGGGTCTAAAAAGGGAGAGGCAGGACGAGGGCGAAAAGATGAGCTACCTCTGCCTGGAACGCTCTTTCGAGCCGTTCAAGAGGATAGTAAGGATTACAGTTCCTATAAACCCCAAAAAAGCGAGAGCGGTCTATGCCAGGGGCGTTTTAAAGATAAACTTCCCGAAGGTGGAAGAGAAGCGCGGGGAGCCGATCAGGATAAAAATAGAGAAAAAATCAGGATAAAGGAGACCAGAGCATAGTGGCCGAACTAAACGAACAACCTCAGGAAGAACAGCAGCAGGTAGAGATACCGGACAAACTCCCGCTACTGCCGATAAGGGATATAGTCATCTTCCCGTACATGATACTGCCGCTTTTCGTCGGGCGGGACATGTCCATAAAGGCGATTGACGACGCCTTATCCGGGAACAGGCTCATCCTGCTCGTGGCGCAAAAGGACTTAAACACCGAGAACCCGGACCCAAAGGACCTCTACCCGGTGGGCACGGTAGGGATGATAATGCGGATGCTGAAGCTCCCGGACGGACGGGTGAAGGTGCTCGTCCAGGGAATGTCCAAGGCCCGCATCAAGGACTTCGTCCAGACGGAGCCGTACTTCCTGGTGAACATCGAGAAGATAACGGAACCCAAGGACGAGAAGCTCACCCTCGAGGCCGAGGCCCTGATGAGAAACGTCAAGGAGCAGCTCGAGAAGATGATAACCCTGGGCAAGATGCTCCTGCCGGACATCATGGTCATAGTGGAGAATATCGACGACCCGGGCAAGCTTGCGGACCTCGTGGCTTCCAACCTGGGCCTGAAGGTCGATATCGCCCAGGAGGTGCTGGAGATACTGGACCCGAAAGAGCGCCTGATAAAGGTTAACGAGATAATCTCCAAGGAGCTCGAAGTACTCACCATGCAGCAGAAGATCCAGGCCTCCGCGCGCGGCGAGATAGACAAGAGCCAGCGGGAGTACTTCCTGCGCGAGCAGTTGAAGGCCATCCAGAAGGAGCTTGGGGAGACCGACGAGCGGACCGAGGAGATAAACGACTTAAGAAAGAAAGTGGAAGAGGCGAAGATGCCGGAGAAGGTGCTCGCGGAGACGGAAAAGCAGTTGAAGCGCCTTGAGAGGATGCACCCGGACGCCGCCGAATCCGCCGTCATACGCTCGTACATAGAGACCCTGGCCGAGCTTCCCTGGTCGATAACCACCCAGGACAACCTGGACATCAAGGGCGCCAAGAAGATACTGGACGAAGACCACTACGACCTTGAGAAGGTCAAGGACAGGATCCTCGAATATCTCGCGGTTCGGAAGCTGAAAGATAAGCTTAAAGGGCCGATACTCTGCTTCGTCGGACCGCCGGGCGTCGGCAAGACCTCGCTCGGCAAATCCATCGCCCGCGCACTGGGCCGCGAGTTCTTCAGGATGTCGCTTGGCGGCATAAGAGACGAGGCGGAAATACGGGGACACAGGCGCACTTACGTCGGCGCGCTCCCCGGCAGGATTATCCAGGGGATAAGGCAGTGCAACACCAATAACCCCGTGTTCATGCTGGACGAGGTGGACAAGGTCGGCGCGGACTTCCGGGGAGACCCGTCCGCGGCTCTTCTCGAAGTGCTGGACCCGGAGCAGAACTTCGCGTTCGTGGACCACTACCTGGCCGTGCCGTTCGACCTTAGCAACGTCATGTTCATCACCACCGCGAACCTTGCCGACCCCATCATCCCGGCCCTCAGGGACAGGATGGAAGTCATCCATATCGCGGGCTATACCGAAGAGGAAAAGAAAGGCATCGCGCTGAAATACCTCATCCCGCGCCAGTTAGTTGAAAACGGGGTGACGGAGAAGGATATACTGATCTCGGACCAGGCCCTTACCCAACTCATATCGCAGTACACGAGAGAGTCGGGCCTAAGGAACCTGGAGCGCGAGATCGCCAACATCTGCAGGAAGGTAGCCCGGAAGATCGCCGAGGGCAAGAAAGGCCCACTGCACATAACCCCCAAAGACCTTTACAGGTACGTGGGCCCGCCCCGTTACCTGCCGGAGGAAGAGCGGGAAAAAGACGAAGTGGGCGTCTCCACAGGCCTTGCCTGGACGGAGAGCGGCGGCGAAATACTGTTCATCGAGGCCACTACCATGAAGGGCAAGGGCAGCCTAACCCTCACCGGCCATCTGGGCGAAGTGATGAAGGAGTCCGCGCAGGCCGCGCTTTCATACGTCCGCTCGAGGGCCCCGGCCCTGGGGATTAAAGAGGACGTCTTCGGGAAGACGGATATCCACATACACGTGCCGGCGGGTGCAATACCGAAGGACGGGCCGTCCGCCGGAGTCACGATGGGTACCGCCATCACCTCCGCGCTGACCGGCAGGCCGGTCAAAAAGGACGTGGCCATGACCGGCGAGATTACGCTGCGCGGAAGGGTGCTCCCGATCGGGGGCCTGAAAGAGAAGACGCTCGCGGCGAGGCGCGCGGGTATAAAGACGGTGATCGTCCCGAAACGTAACGCGAAAGACATCGAGGACATCCCCAAGATCGTCCGGAAGAGCCTTGAGATAAGGTTTGTCGAGCACATGGACGAGGTGCTGGACATCGCTCTTTTAAAATGAAGCTGAACCGCATCGGCGAATTCGGGGCGATTCGGAAAATAGCGGAAGGGGCCGCCAAAAAGGCGGCCGTGAAAAAAGCCGGGCCGGGAGATTTTCTGAAGACGGGCATCGGGGACGACGCCGCGGTCTTCAACGTCAAGGCGGGGTATGAGTGCCTTGTCTCCACGGACCTGCTGATTGAAGGGGTCCATTTCGACCTTTCATATACCGGGCCAAAAGACCTGGGCTATAAAGCGCTCGCGGCTAACTTAAGCGACATAGCCGCGATGGGCGGAGAGCCGCTTCTGTATTTCGTCTCCATTGCCGCGCCGGGAGAAATGGAACTCCGGGACTTTAAGCGGATATTCGCGGGCATGGAAGAGGCCTCGGGAGGCGCGAGGCTCGCGGGCGGGGATACCTGCAATACGCCGGGGCCGCTTTTCATAAGCGTCTCCGTAATAGGCCAGGTGGAAAAAGGCCGGGCGGTAGAGCGCTCCGGCGCCAGGATAGGTGACGGCATCTGGGTAACCGGCACTCTGGGCGATTCCGCGGCGGGCCTGGAAATACTGAAAGCAGGGGCCGGCAAGGGGGGGCGAAGTGGGGGCCCACCCCGGAACGCGCCTTCATCGAAGACCGAAAAATACCTAATATCCCGGCATGTGAGGCCGGAGGCGAGGGTTAAGGCGGGCAGGCTTTTAGGCAAGGGCGGTCTTGCCTCCTCGATGATAGATATAAGCGACGGGCTTTCTTCCGACATCCGGCATATCACCGAGGCAAGCGGCGCCGGGGCGGTAATATTCGAAGAGAAACTGCCGGTTTCAAGGGAACTGGCCGCATATGCCGGCAGGGAAAGGGCGGTTCAACTCAGCCTTTCAGGAGGCGAGGACTATGAGCTTCTGTTCACCGTGAGGGGTCCTGAGGGGGAACGAGGGCTTTCCGCGCTTGGTAAGAGAGCAGGGGTAAAGTTTACGAAAATCGGGGAGGTGCTGAAGGGAGACCGGGCGTACCTTGAGTTGGAAAACGGAATAAGGAAGGCGTTGAAGCCTGAGGGCTACGAGCATTTTGAATGACCGGGTCAAAACTTAAACAACATATAAGAAATCTCCTCCACGTGGACGAGACGCCGCACGAGCTGGCCAAGGCCTTCGCCGCGGGCGTTTTTGTCGCATTCACGCCCTTCCTGGGCCTTCATACCGCAATAATCCTTATCGTGGCCTGGGCGTTCAGGCTGAACAAGCTGGCGGCCCTTACCGGGACATTCGTAAATAACCCCTGGACAATCGCTTTCGTATATATCGGCCCCACATGGCTTATGGTATCCGTGATGCGCTATCTGGGCTCCGACATCCATCCGATGAACTACGAACTCATATCGACGCACTTCTTAAAGCATACCGCGCAGCATACCGTTTGGCAGATGGCCTTCTGGAAGAACTTCGCCAGAGAGTTCAAGCCCTACGTGTCCGCATTCATCTTCGGCACCATGGCCGCCGGCGCGGCGACCGCGGTAGCCGCATACGTATTTGCCTTTTTCGGGATCAAATATTACCGCAGGGGCAAGGAAAAACTGAAGCAGGAAAAAGCGGAAGCGCCGGAAAAAATGGAGAATCAGGAAATTTAGATGAAAGCCCTTATCCTTGCGGGGGGCCAGGGTACGAGGTTCTGGCCGCTTTCGCGCGAACTGTACCCGAAGCAGCTATTAAAGCTTGGCGACGGAAAGGACACGCTCCTTCAGCAGACCGTACTCCGCTTGAGCCCGATGGTGAAGCCAAAGGACATATGCGTGATAACCAGCGATAAGCTGAAGTTGGACGTGAACTCCCAGTTAAGCGAGATCCCCGGCGGACAGCCGGAGGTCATCCTTGAGCCAGTCCCCCGGAATACCGCACCCGCCGTAGGTCTTGGCGCGATATATATGGAACACGCGAGCCCAGGCTGTGTGATGGCGGTGCTTCCGTCCGACCACCTCATAAAGGAAAAAGAGAAGTTCCACGCGGCGCTTAAAAAAGCGGAGAAGCTTGCGAAGGAAGGATACTTAGTCGTCTTCGGGATAAAGCCAGGCCGCCCCGAGACCGGCTACGGGTATATAAAGACCGGCGCTCCCATATCCGGCGGGGCCTTCAAGGTGGCGCAGTTCGTCGAGAAGCCGGATTTAAAGACGGCGAAAGAATACCTGGCCTCTTCCCAATATCTCTGGAACAGCGGGATGTTCGTCTGGAAGGCGCAGACGATACTGGAAGAAATAAAGCGCCACATGCCGCCGCTTTACAAGTCTCTGAAGAAGATATCGGGCGCGATAGGCACCGGGAAAGAACAGAAGGTAATAGCGGCGGAGTTCGGGAAACTCGCGCCGCTCTCCATCGATTACGGCATTATGGAACGCTCCGGAAAGGTCGCCGTGGTGCCGGTCGATTTCACATGGTCGGACTTGGGCAGCTGGCGGGCGATAGAAGAGATATTCCCGAAGGACAAGGCCGGGAACGTCACGGTGGGGAACGTCATAAACATCGGCTGCAGTGACACCACGTTTTATGCGGAAGAGAGGCTTGTCGCGGGCATTGGGCTTGAAGGCCTGGTCGTGGTGGACACGCCGGACGCGACGCTGGTTTGCAAAAAAGAGGATGCGCAGAAGGTCAAGGACGTAGTGGCGCTCCTTAAAGAAAAAGGGTCCGACGAATATATCACCCACAAGACCGTGAGAAGGCCGTGGGGTTTTTATACCGTGATGCAGACCGGGCCGATGTTCAAGATAAAGAGGATAGGGGTAAACCCCGGCGCGAAACTCAGCCACCAGATGCACCACCACAGGAGCGAGCACTGGATAGTGGTCGCCGGGACCGCGCTGGTTACGAGCGGAGAAAATAAATATAACGTCCACGTGAACGAGTCCACCTTCATCCCGATGTCCACAAGGCACCGGCTGGAGAACCCGGGCAAGGTCCCGCTCCAGATAATCGAGGTGCAGAACGGCGAATACCTGGAAGAAGACGATATAGTACGCTTCGACGACGATTACGGAAGATGACAGCGCCCCCGCTGTCAGGGAAGAGAAGTTCGGAGGCATGATGGGAAAAAATGAAAACGTGTTCTGGCACCAGGCGGACATCACCCGCGAGGACAGGGAGCGCGTAAACGGGCACAAGGGGGCCACGATATGGCTCACAGGGCTCTCCGCCGCCGGCAAGTCCACCATAGCCGTGCTGCTGGAGAAGAAGCTCTTCGAGCGCGGCTGCCATACGATAGTCCTTGACGGCGACAACATCCGGCACGGGTTGAACAAGAACCTGGGCTTCGGCAAGGAGGACCGCGAGGAGAACATCCGCCGCATAGCCGAGCTTGCGAAACTCTTTACAAGCAAGGGCATCATAAATATCACCGCGTTTATCTCGCCCTACCGCTCCGACCGCGACCGAGCACGCTCCATCCAGAAGGACGGCGATTTCCTTGAGGTATTCGTGGACTGCCCCATAGGGGTATGCGAACAGAGGGACCCCAAAGGCCTTTACAAGAAGGCGCGCGCGGGAGAGGTGAAAGGCTTCACCGGCGTCGGCGACCCTTACGAAAAGCCCGCCTCCCCGGAGCTTGTCCTTGAGACGGGCAACCTTACCCCGCACCACTGCGTGGACAAGATAATAGCCTGCCTTGCCGAAAGGCATATCATCCGCGCCCCGGAGAGGGATTTCATTACCGTGGTTTCCGGCCTTCCCAGGACCGGCACCTCCATGATGATGAAAATGCTGGAAGCGGGCGGGATGGGCGTCGTGGCCGATAACGTGCGGCAGGCGGATATCGGCAACCCGGAAGGGTACTATGAGTTTGAAAAGGTCAAGGAGATAAAAGAAGACATAAGCTGGCTCGCCGGGGCGCAGGGCAAGGTATTCAAAATGGTGTCCATGCTGCTCTACGACCTCCCAAAAGATTTTCACTTCAAGGTCGTGTTTATGGAGAGAGACTTAGATGAAGTGCTAATCTCCCAGCGGAAGATGCTGGACATGATGGGGAAGACCGGCGGGAAGAGCGACGCCGAAACGAAAGCGATGTACGCGCGGCATATCGCGGGCATGAAGGAGTGGCTTGCCGGACAACCGAACTTCGATGTCCTGTACATGGACTATAACGAGCTTATCGCTTTCCCGCACGAGAACGCGAGGACGCTTGGCCGGTTCTTCGGCAACAGTCTGGACGCCGGGAAAATGGCCTCGGTTATCAAGCCGGAACTGTACAGGAACCGCGCGGGCGACCTTTTGGGCGCGGGCGTCGTCAAGGCGGAAGACTCCGAAGAGGAACTGGTAAAACAGAGGCTGAAGGACCTGGGCTATATCTAAGTAAAAAGACGCGCCGTCGGGGGGAATTTTTATCCCGCCGGAGATTCAGGTAAAAGGAAGGGACATTAAATGAAGGTCGGGATGGTAAGTCTCGGATGCCCGAAGAACCAGGTGGACGCCGAGGTGATGGCGGGCCTCATAAAGCAGGCGGGACACACGGTTACTTCCGACGAGCTTGAGGCGGAGGCGATAGTTGTCAATACATGCGCCTTCATAAAAGACGCCTCCGAGGAGTCGATAGAGACTATACTTGAAATCGCCTCTTTAAAGGACCGCGGAAAACTGAAATATCTGATCACCGCGGGATGCCTCGCCCAGCGTTATAAAGAGGGACTCGTAAAGGAGCTCCCGGAGGTGGACGCGTATCTTGGAACGGGCGAGTTCGACAGGATTGCCGAGGTCCTCGAATCCCTGTCTAAAGGCAGAGGCGAGGACGAGAGATGCCGTACGATACCCGTTCCCAAAATTATATACAGCCATGACACCCCCCGCATCCGTTTCACCCCGAAGCACTGGAGCTATCTAAAAATCGCCGACGGCTGCGACAACCGCTGCACCTACTGCATCATACCGGCGCTTCGCGGAAATCTGCGGAGCCGCCCGATTAACTCCATCGTGGAGGAGGCGCGCATCCTTTCCTCTCAGGGGGTAAAGGAGCTGTGCCTTATTGCCCAGGACATAACGGCCTACGGCGCCGAAACGAAATCGAAGAGGTCTATAACCAGCCTCTTGAAGGAGCTGGAGAAGGTCCGGGACCTGTCCTGGATAAGGCTTCTTTACGCGCATCCCGCGCACTTTTCGGATGAGCTTATAGAGTTTCTGGCCGAGAGCGAAAAGGTGGTGAAATACCTCGATATCCCCATCCAGCACGCGGATGACGACATACTCAAAAAAATGGGCAGGAAGGTGACCTCCGCCAAGGTTCTAAAGCTCATAGATCGCCTCCGGAAAGAAATACCTGGGTTAGCGCTAAGGACCTCGCTGATGGTGGGCTTCCCAGGCGAGACGAAGGAGAAATTTTTAAAACTCCTGAGGTTCGTCAAAGAGGTCGAGTTCGACCATGTTGGCGTATTCGGATATTCCGACGAAGAGTCCACGGCCTCGTCGAAGTTTCCGGGCAAGGTCAGCGAAGAGCTGACGCTGGAGCGGCGCGACCAGATAATGAAGGCCCAGAATAAAATCTCGCTCAAGAAGAATAAGGAGAGGGTGGGGAAGACCTATAAAGTGCTTGTGGACGGGCCTTCGGCGGAGACGGACCTGCTCCTTTCCGGCAGGGCTTATTTCCAGGCCCCGGAGATCGACGGCGTCGTTTATATCAACGACGGCACTCCCGCAGCCGGGGAATTCGCGGACGTCCTTATTACCGAGGCCCATCCGTACGACCTGGTGGGCACGGCGGATATCGGCGGGGAAAAAGCCGCGCCACGCAAACATAAAAAAAGGACGAATTCGCTTTAGCTTCGGGAGGGGGAGTATTCTCGGAGGAAAATTATCGTTGAACGAAAAACAGAACGGTCGTGCATAAAACGAAATTGTGAATAATAATTTTTCGCAGAGAATGCTACCCCTCCTCTGCGGACGTAGCATGTATTAGAAATTAAAAAGCCCCGCGCCATTAGATTTAATGGGCGGGGCTTTTTATTTTCCTTGTTGCCGTGAACTAGAATATTTTGTACGGGTTCACGAACAGCATGATGAGGACGACGACCAGGGCGTAAATGGCCAGGGACTCGATCATGGCGAGACCGATGATCATGGTGGTCATGATCTTGCCGGAGGCGCCGGGGTTCCTGGATATGCCCTCGACCGCGCCGTTGGCCGCGATGCCCTGACCAATGCCGGTGCCGAGCGCCGCAAGGCCGATGCCAAGGCCGGAGCCGAGCGCCACATAAGCGTATATGCTCTTGGTGTCGCCGGTTGCCGCCGCAGCTGCCGCTTCCTGAGCCATTGCCACGGGGGCCGAAAGGGCTACCGCGATAAGGCTGAACAGCATGAAGAAAAATGTCTTTTTCATAATTTGATTATTCCTCCTTTCCCATTTGATGGAACTTTAAACCGTTACCTTTTTTGTAAAAAGGTAACGCCAAAAACTTTTGGACTAAATTCCGCTTTTCTTTGTGTTACTTTCTTTTCACGTGAAAAGAAAGTAACGGTTTTATCTCTAATGCGCCTCTTCCATGGCTCCGGAGATATACAGCATAGTAAGTAGGACGAACACGAACGTCTGGACGAAGCTGGTGAATACCGCAAGCCCGAGCATCACAGCGGGGATGGCCAGCGGCACCAGCATGAAGAGTATCAGCACGACCAGGTCCTCGCCCTTGATATTCCCGAACAGACGAAGCGAGAGCGATACCGGACGGGCTATGTGTCCGATTACCTCTATAAAGAACATCATCGGCGCGAGCCACAGGACAGGCCCCATGAAATGCTTTATGTAATGGAAGCCGTGCTTCCTGAGGCCGACAATATGGGTGGAGGCAAATACGGTGATTGCGCAGGCCGCGGTGGTGTTAAGGTTTGCGGTCGGAGACTCGAACCCGGGGATTACGCCCAGGAGGTTACTGAGCAGGATGAAGAACGCCGCCGTCCCGATTAGCGGGAAATAGTCCATCCCGTGCGGACCCATGGTGGTGACGGTGAAGTCGCGAAGCCCGCCGACGAACGCTTCTATCAAGTTCTGAAGTCCGCCCGGCACCGGCTTCAAGCTGCTCCTTACCGCCACGCCCGCGACGATGAGTATCGCCATTACAAGCCAGGTATAGACAATGAAACCGGGCACCTGCCATGACCCCAGGGTCATCCCGTGTATGAAAAGCGGCGCTTCTTTCATATTCACCTCTATATTATAAGGATTTTGATTACCGCAAGATGTTATATCAACCCGCCTTTTTCTGTCAAGGTATTTCCGTATAAAATTTTTTTATAATAACCTAAGGAAAAATAAAGGGTTCGATGATTTTATTTACAATCATTTTTCAAGATGTTATAATCCCCACACTCCGAAATCCGAAATGGGGACAAGATGAGCCTGGTTGGACGCCTGGAGGACCTGGCACTTTCAGATATCTTCCAGATTATAAGCCTTAGCAAGAAGACCGGGACCCTTATCCTGAAGAATAAGGCCAAAGGTTCCGCTGTGGTCGTTTTCAGGAACGGGCAGATAGTCCAGGCGGCTACGGATAACCTCCGCGATACGCTTGGGAATATCCTTATATCAAAAGGGTCCGTCTCCGAAAACGACCTGACGCGCGCGCTCGAAACCCAGAAGAGGATTAAAGGCACGAAACGCCTGGGCCAGATAATGGTCGAGATGGGGGCCATATCCCAGGAAGTGCTCGAAGAGACTATCCGGGGCCAGATAGAGAACATGATCTACTCGCTCCTGGCGTGGGAAGAAGGCTTCTTCAATTTCGACCTGGGCGACATTACCCCCTCGGACAAAATAGAGGTGGTGACCCACGAGTTTCTGCTGAAGGCCGGCCTCAACCCGGAATATCTCCTGATGGAGAGCGCCCGGGTGATGGACGAGAAGAAGCGGGATAAGAAGACAACGCCAGCTCCGCCCGCGCCCGCGCCGAAGACCAAACAAAAGGTCTCGGAGTTCGCGGAGTTCCTGCAGGAGCAGGGTGTCGCCCCGCAAGCCGAGCCTTCGCTGGAGGAGAGAGCGGCGGCGGACCGCGGTAAAGATTTAAACACGCTTAAGTCGATGTTCGAGGAGCTGAGGTTCCCTTCGGCGACGGCGGAGATAACGCTCCTGGTCCTCCGGTACGCGAGCGAGGTGGTGAACCGGGCGGTGCTGTTCATGGTGACCAGGGACGAAGTCAGGGGCCTTGGACAGTTCGGCATCGAGTACAAGGACGAGTCCCCGGACAAGCGCGTAAGGGATATAAAGGTCCCGACAAAAGAGGCGTCCATCTTCTCCGAAGTCATACGCGACAAGCGGGTGAAGATAAGCGGCTTCTCGGACAGCGCCTGGGACATATACATGATAAAGGAACTGGGGGGCAGGGAACCGAAAGAATTTTTTCTGGTGCCGGTGATAAGCAACGGCAGGGTGGCCGCCATCCTCTACGGCGACAACCTCCCCGAAGACAAGGCCATCCCGAATATCGCGGGCCTCGAAATATTCATGCACCAGGCGGGCCTGGCAATGGAGAAAGCGCTACTCGAACGAAAGATTTCCGACCTCGAAAAACAGCTGGCAAAGGGAAACAGCTAAAGCCTATGGCCTATTCAGTCCTGATAGTCGAAGATTCGAAAGCCATGAGGGGGCTTATCCGGGCCACCGTCGAGCAGATGCCAGGCTTTTCCACCTTCGAGGCCGCGAGCGGATTCGACGCGCTGAAGGTACTGCCCGCGCGCAAGTACGACCTTATAATCACCGACATAAACATGCCGGACATAAACGGCCTGGAGCTGATCAGCTTCGTCAAGGGCCATCCGCAGTATAAAGAAATACCCCTTATAATAGTCAGCACGGAGAGAAGCGACGAGGACAGGGAACGCGGCTTAAGCCTCGGCGCATCGGGATATATCGTAAAGCCTTTCAAAGGGAACGAGCTGCAGGAACTCGTAAGGAAAGTCCTTGAATAAACCCCCCGCAGGGGGTTCTGGAGAGAGCACTATGACAGGGAAAGACGAGAGGTCCAGGGGAGAGTTCCTGGCCGAGACCGAGGATATCCTCGAAGACTTAGGCCAGCATTTGACCCGCATGGACGGCATGACTCAGTCCGGCCGGATAGACCCGGACGTCGTGAACGCCATCTTCCGCGGCGTCCATTCCCTGAAAGGCCTCTCCGGCATGTTCGGATTCGAAGGAGTCTCCCAGCTCTCCCACAAGCTCGAATCGCTCCTTGACGCCCTCCGGCTGGGCAAGGTCGAAATTTCCCATGAAGTCACTTCCGTGATATTCGCGGCGCTGGACAGGCTGAAAGTCCTCTCCGAGGAAATAAGCCGCGGCGGCATCGAAAGCTCGGACTATGCCGACATATCCTCTATGATCGAGGACTCGCTGTCCAGAGGCCGCGGCCGGGACGCAAAAGACATAATCGACGAGATAGAGATAGACGCCTCGATTGTGAAGGTCCTGACCGAATACGAGGAGCACCGCCTCCGCGAGAACGTGAAGGCGAAGAACTCGATATATCTGGTTACCGCCCGGTTCGACATGTCGAGCTTCGACCGTGACCTGACCTCGCTGAACGACCGGCTGAAGGTGATGGGCGAGATAATCAGCACGCTTCCCTCCACCGGGACGGGCCCGGAGATGGGCATAGAGTTCAACATAGTGGTGGGTACGAAGGAACCGATGGAGAAGTTCGTCCGGGAGGTATCCGGGCCGGACGTAGAAGTCTCGGTAATAAAATACAAGGCGGTCCAGAGGAAGGCGGAATTGGAAACGCAGACCCTGCGGAGTTTCTCCAAAACCATCCGCGTGGACATTGCCCGTCTCGACCGTATAATGAACATAGTGGGAGAGCTGGTGCTGTCCAAGAACGTGATCGCCCGGCTGAGCAAGGACTTAAGGGCCATCCAGGGCTTTCAGGGCCTGGCGGTGGACCTTTCCAAGGCGTCGCGCCTTCTGGAGAGGAAGCTCACGGAGCTGCAGGAGGGGGTTATCGAGGTCCGGATGGTCCCCATCGGGCAGATATTCACCAGGCTGTCTCAGGCGGTAAGGAAATATGCGATGGACGCGGGCAAGGACATAGACATGGAGATGCTGGGCGAGGACACCGAGCTTGACAAGCTGGTGGTGGAAGAGATCTCCGACCCGCTCATGCACCTGATAAGGAACTCCATAGACCACGGCATAGAGCCGGCCCAGGAACGGGCCAGGCGGGGAAAGCCCGCGCGCGGCAAGATACGCTTAAACGCCTACCCGAAAGGGAACAGGGTCGCCATATCCGTGGAGGACGACGGCGGCGGGATAGACCCGGAGAGGCTATGGCGCAAGGCGGTGGAAAAAGACCTGGTGGACTCCTCCCTGACGCTGAACCGGCGGGAGATGCTGGACCTCATATTCCTGCCCGGGTTTTCCACGAAGGAGCAGGTAAGCGAGGTCTCCGGCCGCGGGGTGGGGATGGACGTGGTAAGGAGAAACGTCGCGAAGCTGTCCGGCACCATAGACATAGATACCGCAATAGGCAGGGGGACCAACATCACCCTTACCCTGCCCATCACGCTCGCGATAATAAAGGGGCTGATGGTGGAAGCGGGCGGCGAGAAGTTCGCCATGCCGCTGTCCGCCGTATCGGAGACGCTGATGATTGAGCCGGACAAGGTGGACAGCGTGGAGCGGCGCGAGGTAATCACGCTTCGCGGGGAGACCCTGCCGCTTTTGAGGCTGGATGAAATTTTCGGCCTGCCCAGGAAGGGCGGCCAGGAGTTTATATATGTCGTCGTGGCGGGCCTGGCCGAGAGCAGGCTCGGCTTCGTGGTGGACAGGCTCCTGGGCCAGCAGGAAATGGTAATAAAGAGCCTGGGAGAAAAGCTGAAGGATATACACGGCATTGCCGGGGCGACGGAACTGGGGGATAACGAGGTGGTGCTGATACTGGACCTGGAGTCCCTGATCAGCGAATCGACCAGGAAAAGGCAGACGGTGTAGGAAACCATGTACGAAGAATTCTACGGACTTAAAACAAGGTGCTTCTCAAAGACTCCGGACCCGGCGTTTTTATACATGAGCCGGTCGCACGCGGAGGCGCTGGCCCGGCTCCAGTACGCCGTGGAGGAACGGGAATTCGCGCTCTTGACGGGAGAAGTAGGTTCCGGCAAGACCACCCTTACCCGCGCCCTTATCGACTCCCTGGAAGACTCAAACAAACCGGTCCTTATAACGAACCCGCGGCTCTCCCCGGCGCAGTTCCTCCGGGCCCTTGCGAAGAAGCTCGGGGTGGAGAAGCCGAAGCACTACAAGGCGGACCTGGTCGAACAGATAAACGACTGTCTGTACGAGTTCCATGAAAAAGGGATTTCTCCCGTGGTAATCATAGACGAGGCGCAGTTAATACCGGGTAAAGACACCTTTGAGGAAATAAGGCTTCTGACCAACTACCAGTTGGACGACATGAACCTGCTGTCGCTTCTGCTGGTGGGCCAGACGGAGCTTAGGGACAGGCTTAAACGCCCGGCATACAAGGCGCTCAGGCAGAGGATAGGCATCTCGTATCACCTCCCGCCCCTTACGAAAGAAGAGACGGAAATTTACGTGAGGCACCGCCTTATGGTGGCGGGAAGGGATGAGAAACTTTTTGGTGAAGACGCAATCGAGCTGATGCACGCTCATTCCGGAGGCGTGCCGAGACTTATAAACACCATAGCCACGGGCGCGCTCCTTACCGGTTTCGGCGCCGGGGAGGCCTTTGTCGGCGCGGGCATTATCGAAGACGTTATCAAAGACCTGGGATTTTTAGACTAAGATGGACTTAATAGATATTAGGAAAAAGGCGAAAGAGGCCAAGGCGGCAAAAGAAGCCGAGGCCAAGGCAACGCCAGTTCCGGAACCTGAAGCACCATCCGTTCCGGGACCTGCGCCTGCCGTAGAAAGTGCCGAGAAGAGCGGCAAGAGGCGTCAGGAGAAGGCGGCCATCCGGGCGATTTCCATTGCGGAAGCAGCGCCTGAAGAAACCCCCGCCGGGCACTTGGCGCCACCCTCCCTTTCCGAGGCGCATCGTATCCCTTCATCTTCGGAGCCTTCGGCTCCGCAAGGCGGCCCAGGCGTGGAGGGACATGAGGAAGCGGAAATTTCAGCCGCCCCCGCCCGGGCGGTTGAAACTGAATCCTCCGGAAAGATGGAGCTTCTGGCATTCATGCTGGGGGACGAGGAGTACGCGCTCAAGATGGAGGAGGCGCGGGAAATAATCCGGTGGAGGAAGCCTACGACGGTCCCCCGCGCTCCGGAATATATTATAGGGATCATCTCGCTTCGGGGGGTTATCCTTCCGGTGTTCGATGTAAAGAGACGCCTGGGCCTGGGCGAACTTACGCCTTCCCGCTATACGAGGATAATCGTCGTCTCCGAGGGCGGGTCGCTTTCGGGGATGGTAGTGGACAGGATAACGGGCGTGACCGCCGTGCCGGAAAAAGGGATCGAGTCCGCTCCGGCGGTGATAGGCGGAAACGAGGCGGAGTACATAGAGGGCGTGGGCAGGGCGGCGGAGAGGCTCCTTATACTCATAAGAGCGTCCAGGGCGCTGTCCGCTTAAGTAAGCAAGGTAATAAAAGGAACATAAAAGGTAATAAACGGGGGTCAAGAGTTTTACGTTTTTTAACGAGTTTTACGGCTAAAAAGGAGGCGTAAGATGTTCCAAACGGGGGAGGGGAAGGCCTGTATTTTTGGCGATACTTCTCGCGGCGGTTATTGCCGCGGCGGGATGCGCGAGCCTGCAGCAAAGCGGACCGATAATACCGGTAAGCGAGTATGAAAAACTGATTGCGGGAAGGCTGGACGCGGATTACGTAGGCAATGACGCATGTCTTGCCAAGTGCCACGCGCACGACCAGTACAAGAAGTGGTTCGACGCATCCACGATGGGGGCGCAGTTAAGCCCCACTTCCGGGCTGCCGCTGGTAAACTGCGAGTCCTGCCACGGCCCGGGCAGTCTGGCAATCGCCAATATAAAAGTCATAAACGGCAAGCCGACTTGCGATTTCTCCACATTCATAGATCTTAAAGAACTGCCGAAGCAGGCGCAATCTCTTATCTGTCTTAAATGCCATACAGCCAACGCAACTTTTAACCTGCATTACTGGAATTCGAGCGTCCACAACATCTCCGGCGTCTCCTGCTTCGATTGCCATAAAGTCCATCAGGGCGTGGACCTGAAGGTGCGCGCGAAGGACGTGGCGGCCCTTTGTTACAAGTGTCATCCGTATATAAAGGCCGAGTTCTCGCTCCCGAACCACCATCCGGTCAACGAAGGCAGGGTTACATGCCTGGACTGCCACGACCCCCACGGCTCGGCGTTTGAGAAGCAGCTGAAAGAGGGGAGCATGAAACAGCTCTGCGGCAACTGTCACGCTGAAAAAGCAGGGCCGTTCGCTTTCGAGCACGCGGACGTGACGGACGACTGCCGGAACTGCCATGCGCCGCACGGCTCGGTGAACCTGAACATGCTGAAGGTCCGCATGCCGTACCTCTGCTACCAGTGCCACAGCCACCACAACCTGACGCCTACCGCCGCTGAAAGCGCTGGGGGACAACCCAAGGGTGAAGAGATGCTACGCAACAAATGCACCGACTGTCACACCGAAATACATGGTTCCGATACCCCCGGGCTCAATGGTAACGGCGGCACTTTCACACGATAGGACCAAAGGAGTGATACTATGAAAAACATATTGATCGCCTTGCTGGTCCTTACTGCTGTCCTTATGGGCGGCAAGGCATTCGCGGAAGAAAAGTCGGCGGCGCCAGCTCTGACGGCGCCGGATGAAGCACAAGGCACACAGGACGTGGGGGATCAGCAGGAGGAAGAAGCTACGGATGAAGAAACGCCGGAGGCCCCCGCGGCGGAAGTGACGCATTACCAGCTGGCGCCGGAAACGGATACCTGGCTTGGCTACAGGTTCTTCGACCTGCAGGGCTCCAGAAAAGCCGCCGAATACGAATATCCTTCCAGCAGCGTCGTTGGCGGATTAAGGATGCTTTACGTCCCGCTCCCCGAAAGATGGGAAGCCAACCTGGACTGGGTGAACCCGAACAGCTGGAGCGCGGATGCGTCTCTCGGGTACAGGGATATTTTAAAGATCGATTACACGGGTTGGGCGCTCTGGCGCAACTACAACCACTTCGGACTTGTCGGAAACGGAATCGTCGGCTCTGACGACAAAGACCCCGGCGGGCAATACTTCACCGACGACCAGGACAACAGGCTCTCCCTTATCCTCAAATGGCCTGACAGGCCGTATCACGTTTTCATTAATCTGCGGCAGTTCGAGAAGGACGGGACGGTGCAGGCGAGGTTTTACGAGGGATCAAGCGTGAAAGGGTCCCGTTCAAGGGATATAGACTGGATAACCAGGGACCTTACCGTCGGGATCAACGGCCATTTCGGCCCCGTCGAGGCCGAATACAGCCATACGGCCAAGACCTTCGAGCCGCACGATCAGGTCGCCTTGGTTGATACGATGAGCGGCGAAGAGCTTCATCACAGCGTGGTGCCGGAGTACGACGAGAACCTGGACTCGGTGAAAATCCATACCGATTATACCGGTAGGATATCCGCCGACGCGCAGTACATAAACGGCGAACGCGAAAACGAGCATTCGCGGGCGGAAGTGAACTATCAGCGGGCATACGGAGACTTCAGCCTTATACCACTCCCGGGCCTGACTATGGTTGTCCGCTACCGCTACAACAATACCACTGAAACTGTCCCGGCTTCGGTGACTGTAGATACTAATGGGGCGACACCCAGGACGGGTTTCCCTAATAACCCGATACAAACAAGGGACAACACGGCCCAAGTGGCGTTCCGGTACAACCCCGTGAGCATAATCGCCTTCAAGGCCGAATACTCGTTCGATAACAAGAAGAGAGACAACGCCGACTTATGGAGCAATCAGTCACTCATCACCTCGACCATACTCGCGCCGTTCGGGATCATACCTTCGGAGCAGAACATACATAAAATAACGGCGGGGGTGACTTCAAGGCCGGCGAGATGGGTCGATTTCAATGGCAGCTTCGAATATACGTACACGGAAGAGCCAGCCTACGCGCTAAGCCCGAAAAACTCCTACAAGGTTCGCGCGGACGCTAATTTCATGCCGCTTCCGGAGCTTACCGCCAACGCCCATTACAGGTTCTCCTCGGAAGATAACGGCCAGGCCGACATGCATACGAATTACGAAAACCCCGGCATCCAGGCGGTATGGAGCCCGGCCGGTCCGGTTACGATATCCGCGAACTACGATTATTTCAGGTACAGGATAAAAAGAGATGTCGCGCTATTCGGGGCAGTCGGGGCAGTCACCACGCCGTTCCCGGTGGAGCGCGCGCCATATACGGACCAGGCCCACGTGTATTCTATCGGGGGCACTTATGCGTTCGCTATACCGTTGACGGCGGATATGGAATTCTACCAGAGCTTCGGCAGCGGGAGTTTCAGGATAAACGAGACGCTCGGCGCGTTCAATACCCTGGATGTGGGCTTGCTTGCGGACATGGCTGTCAGGGAGACCGGCGGCAGGATAACCGGAAGATACACTCTGCCCCAGAATTGGGGGTTATCCCTCACCTACGATATAAACAACTACGTGGACTTCAAGAACAACCCGCAGGACGGGCCTCAGAACGGCACGGCCCAGACGGTCATGATAGTGGCATCCAAAAAATGGTAAGGGGAAACATGTCTTTCAAAAAATTAATTCTCGTCCTCCTATTCATGATGGTCACGGCTATCTGCGTCCCCGGCGCATTCGCGGCGGAAAAAACCATAGGCGTGATTTTTTCTGGCGACCTGCCTCGGTACCAGGAGGCGCATAAGGCGTTTATGGCGACGCTTGCAAGAGAGGGATACGACCCGAGCAAAGTCTCGGTATTTGTCCAATCGCCAAACCCGGACCAGATGTCATGGACGAACAGCGTCCGGAAGTTCATAGGGGTGGAAGCCGACGTTATAGTCGCGTACGGGGCGGCCGCCGCATTGACCGCGGTAAGGGAGACGAGCAAGATACCCGTTGTCTTCGCCGACGTGTACGACCCCGCCGCCTGCGGGTCCAAAACGAAAAATTCCACCGGGGCCAGTTCCAAGGTCCCGATGGTTACCCTGCTTCGGACCATGAAGTCGATAAAACCTTTCACCAGGCTCGCCGTGATCTATAACCCCGATGAAAAGGACTCCGTGGTCCAGTTGGACGAGGTCATAAAGAACGCGGCCGCCCTGGGTTTTCAGCCGGTGGAGGTAAAGGTGAGGAGCACATCCCAAGCGCGGCCCGGGGTGCAGAAGGCCGCCGCGGACTGCGTGTACATATCGTGCAGCGCGGCGGTGGACAAGGACGCTTCCGGAATAATCGAGGCCAGCAACAGGAAGAAGATCCCGGCGATGGCCCAGGTTTCGGGCATGGCGGAGAAAGGGGCGCTCCTCGCGCTGGCCCCTTCCGCTTCGGAGCAGGGTGAGATGGCCGCGGGGATCGTGGCAAGGATACTGAAGGGCGCGCCTGTCTCAAGCATAGCCGTGGAAAGCGCCAGGAAGATCGACCTGGTGCTTAACCTGAAGGCCGCGAACTCACTCTCCCTGAAGGTGCCGTTCGAGGTCCTGAACGCGGCGACGAAGGTAATAAAGTAGGAGGAAAGAATGAAGACAGGTCTTAAATCCCTCCAGATGAGGGTGCTGGTGATCGTGACCCTTGTGCTGCTGGGCGTCATATCCGCCTCTACGATCGCCCTCACGTACGGGTTCACGTCCCTTTACACGAAGGCCTTGTTAGGGCAGTCGTTCGCGATAGGCGATTCTTTCAGGGGGAGCTTGCAGGACTCGCTGAGCCTGGGGCTTCCGCTTGAATCCCTTTCCGGCGTCAGCGAACGCTGCGTCGTATTGACCAAAAAGAATCCGAACATAGGGTACTGCATGGTCGTTGACTCTACGGGAAAAATACTCTTCGCCGACAATGCGGCCCATATAGGGAAAGTCTATAACGATTCGGTCAGCAAGGCCGCCGCGAAGGCCCTGAAGGAAGTGAAGGACCAGGCGCCGGTCTTCATGTACGGGCAGAAGAAATACTACGATACGGTCATCCCGCTTACCGACCCCGAGGGAAAACATCTGGGAGCCATCAGGCTGGGGCTCAGCTACGATGAAGTTTACGCCGCAAAGCGGCTGCTGATGTTCCGGTCCACGCTGATAGCGTTATGCTCACTGATCATCGCTATCGTGATATTCGCCTTCTTCGTCTCCAGGTTCATCACCGGCAGGATATCCAAGCTGGTATTGACGGCCAAGCAGATAGCGGGCGGCGACCTGACGAAATCGATAGAGGCCGATTCGGATGACGAGCTTGGCGAGCTTGGCAATGCTATAAACGCGATGGTATCCAACCTGAAGAACATGCTGGCAAGGGTAAAAGACGCCTCCATAAGCGTCGCGAACGCAACCGAGCGGATAGCCATGAACGCGAAGAAAATATCCGAAGGTTCCGAGGCCCAGCACGAGCTGACGGAGACCACGTCTTCCTCTATGGACGAGATGAACGCCTCGATAAAGGAAGTCGCGGAAAGCGCGGAATCCCTTTCAGCAAGCGCCGAATCCTCGTCCTCTTCCATTATGGAAATGGCCGCTTCGATAGACGAGGTCGCCGGAAGCACGAGCCAGCTCTCCGGCTCGGCGGAGTCCACATCATCTTCCATCATGGAGATGGCGGCTTCGATAAAGCAGGTGGCGGAGAACATGGACGTGCTGTCGAGCGCGGCGGAGGAGACTACCGCTTCGGCCACGCAGATGGGCGCCTCCATAAAAGAGGTCGAGGCGATTTCGAAGGAGTCGGCTTCCCTTTCAGAACAGGTGACGGAGGAGGCGGCCGGGCTTGGCATGAGCTCTGTCCAGAAGACCATCGAGAGCATGGGCAACATCAAGGAGACGGTCGAAAAGGCGGCGAAGGTCATCGAGCAGCTCGGTGGACGCTCCGAGGAGATAGGCGAGATATTGACCGTTATCGACGACGTAACCGACCAGACCTCGCTCCTTGCGCTTAACGCCGCGATACTCGCGGCCCAGGCCGGCGAGCACGGCAAGGGCTTTGCCGTCGTGGCAAACGAGATAAAAGACCTGGCGGAGCGCACCTCCTCCTCCACCCAGGAAATAGCGAAGCTGATAAGCGCTGTGCAGAGCGAGGCTAAGGACGCCGTGAAATCCATCAAGACGGGGCGGGAGAGCGTCGAGCAGGGGGTAAAGATAGCTCACGAGGCAAAAGAGGCGCTTATAAAGATAGTCCAGAGTTCCACCCGCGCCGCCGCGATGTCCAAGGGTATCGAGAAGGCGACCGTGGAACAGGCCGAAGGGATACGCCAGGTATCGGCGGCGATGATGTCCATTTCAAACATGGTCCAGCAGATACTGACGGCCACCCAGGAACAGAGCCGGGGGTCCGAACAGATCATGGTGGCCTCCGAGAACATGAACGATATCACCCAGCAGGTGAAAAACGCCATGTCCGAGCAGACCAAGGGCAGCAAGGAGATTACCATTGCTGTCGAAAACGTCTCCGACAAGGTGCAGAATATAGCCACGGCGACTTCTGAGCAGAGGAAGGGGAGCCAGGAAATTGTGCGCTCGCTGGGCAAGATAAGGGATATAACTTTCGCCTCCGTGAAGTTAGCTGAAGAAATGGACCTGTCCGTCTCCGAACTCACTTCGCAGGCAGACCTCTTAAGGAAAGAGATAAACCACTTCGCGCTGATGGAGCAGTACAGCCTTTCTTCGGGCAGGATGCGCCTGGGAGTGCTCCCGCTCGAAGATCCCGAGGCGATGATAAGACGCTTCACGCCGCTGGCGAACTACCTCTCGGATAAGCTGGGCGTGGAGGTGGATATAGTGCCCGGGCAGGATATGGCCTCGGCGGTAAACGACCTGGGCCTGGGCGTTACCGATATCTGCTGGCTGGGCCCCACGACATACGTGGAAGCGAGGCATAAGTACGGGGTCGAGGCCATCGTGAAGTCCATAGGTAAAGGGAATATCTTCACGCGCTCGGTCATCGTCACCAGGGAAGGCTCGGACGTTAAGGATATAAAAGATATCCGCGGCAGGAGTTTCGGCTTCGGAAGCGAAAAATCGACTTCCTCACACCTGATGCCAAGGGCCATTTTGAGCGACGCGGGGATAAGGCTCTACGACCTGAAATCGTACAAGTACTTCGGCCGTCATGACGCCGTGGCCAAGGCCGTCCTTGCCGGGGAATGCGACGCCGGAGGGATGATGGAGTCGGTGGCCAAGCAGTATGTAGGCAGCGGGCTGAAGATAATCTATTTCTCCGACTCGATCGCGAACTTCAATTTCTCCGCCTGCAAGAAGGTGGGCCTGGAGACCAGGGAAAAGTTAAGAAAGGCGTTCCTCGGACTCTCCGGGTCCGACCCCGCCCATACGCGGATACTCCAGGCGATAGACTCGGAATGCGAGGGCTTCACGGATGTAACAGACGATGAGTACGATGCGATAAGGAGGATGGTAAAAAGGCTGTACGGCATAGAGTACGCCGTCGCCGGAGGCAGGTAAGATGCAGACTGACGTTGCCGTCAAAAAAGAAAAGGGGCGGGTGCAGCTCGCGGTATTTCGCGCAGGAACGGGCGAGTACGCCGTGGACATCATGAAGATCATGGAGATCATCAGGCCCCAGAAGCTGACCAGCGTGCCGAAGGCCCCGGAGTTCATCGAGGGCATCATAAACCTGCGCGGCAGCGTGGTCCCCGTAATCGACGTCCGCAAAAGGCTGGGCGTAAGCTCCGCATCTGATGGCGTCTCCAGGGATAAGGTCCTTATCCTGCTCGTGGAAGGGAAGATGCTGGGCGCCGTTGTGGATGAGGTCAAGGAGATAATATATATGGACCTGGGCGAGATAGAGGAGGCGCCCGAGGTCGTGAAGGGGCCGGAGGCGCAGTTCCTGCAAGGCGTCGGGAAGGCGGGGGATAGGCTTATAATGGTGCTGGACCCCGAAAAACTCCTTAACCGCCGGGAACTGGCCGAGCTGGACTCTGCCCGCGTGGAACCCGGGCCGGAAGAATAATCTATGAGTGACGGTCGAACTATGGAGATATTAAAAAGACTCGAGTCGGATGACCCGGAGATCCGGCGTCTCGCTGCGGCGGAGCTTTCCGAAAAGCTTTCCGACGAATACGTGCCGGCCCTTTTGAAGTCCGTCTTCGACCCGGACTGGCGCGTGCGGAAGACGGCTCTTGACGCCCTCGTCTCTTTTGGCGGCGAGAAGGTATTTGAGGGGCTGTACCGGGCGCTTTTTTCCGAGGACAACGCGGGTGCAAGGAACTCGGCGGCGGAAGGGCTGATAAGGATGGGGCCCACGGCCGCGAAAGCGCTCTCGATCCGGCTGGACGAGCCGGACCAGGACGTCAGGAAGTTCATAGTGGATATTATAGGAGAGATAGGCGACTTATCCTGCGCGGGAGCCCTTATAAAGGCGCTTGGCGACAGCGACATGAACGTCCGGTCCTCCGCCATGGAGCATCTCGGAAAGATGAAGGCGAAGTCCGCGCTGCCGGCGCTCGTCCAGTTCCTGAAGTCGGATGACCAGTGGCTTGCTTTCAACGCCGCCGCCGCGCTGGGCGAACTGGGGGATTCCGGGGCCGTCGGGCCGCTTATCGAGGCTTCGAAGGACAGTTTCCTGCGCGAGGCCGCGCTTGACGCGCTTTACACGCTTGGAGACTCTTCCGCCTGGCCGGTATTCGAGGAAGCAGTTACGGACGAGGTCCCGGTCATAAGGGAGATTGCCGTAAAGGGCGCGGCGAAAATCATGTCGTCTTCGCCTGATCCGGGGTCGCTCGCCAGGAAGCTGAAAGGGATACTGAAGCCGGAGGACGTGGAATCTATAAAGGGATTTATCGAATCGCATGAGCCGGAGCTGAGTAAATCGGCGGCCCGCATGATGGGATGGATGAGGGAGAGGTCCGCGGTCGGCGCTCTCGCAAAGCTTTTATATTATGACGACCTCCGGAAAGACGCTTATGCGGCGCTTTTAGAAATATCAAAGGATGGGGTAGAGCCCCTGCTCTTTTTGCTCAATAACCAGGACACGGCGGTGAGACGCGCTTGCGCGGAGCTTTTGGGCGAGGCGGGCGACGCCAGGGCGGCCAATTTCCTGCTGCCGCTCTTAAAGG
Source organism: Nitrospirota bacterium (assembly GCA_963698885.1). Lineage (GTDB taxonomy): Bacteria > Nitrospirota > JACRHJ01 > JACRHJ01 > JACRHJ01 > JBARKJ01. Next base: position 34,000 of record CAVOSJ010000002.1, read on the forward strand.
ACGAGGACGGCCATACCCGTTCGGCCGCGGCTTTTGCCTTAGGCAGGCTTCAGGTCGAAAAATCGGCGGCCTCCATGCTGGAGCTTCTGCGCGATGAATATCAGGATGTACAGGAAGTGGCGGTCAAGGCCATAGCGATCTTGCCGGGCGTCCGGGAAGAGCTGGATTTAAAGGCTCTGGCCCAGGACCCGGACCCTTCCTTCAGGAGAAATATAGCGTTTTTATCCGGCCTTTTAGGAAAAGGGAACGCGGCCGTCTTGGAGGGGCTTTTAAAAGACGAGGACCCCGTTGTCCGCACCGCGGCGGTGGATTCCATTGCGATGGCGGGCGAAGGCGCATCTCTTAGGGCAGTGCTGAAATGCATCGTGGACGAAGACGCGAGAGTGCGGCTTTCGGCGGTGAACGCGCTCTCGGGAAAAAAAGTGCCGGATGCGGCGGCGCCGATGCTTCTGCTTTTGAAGGACGACGACCCCTGGGTGCGCGCCCAGGCCGCCCGCGCGCTTTCATATGAGGACGACCCTGGGGTATTCGACGCCTTGTTGAGCATCCTGCACGATTCTTACGGGCCTGTCAGGATGGAGGCCATTGAGGGCTTAGGCAGGACGGGCAAACCGGAGGCCCGGGAATATATCCGGACCGCGATGGCGGACGAGGACGCCGAAATACGGAAAGCGGGCATCTCGGCCGCGCTGTCCCTGAAAGAGCTAGATACGCTTTCCGATATAAAAAAGCTCGCGAAGGACCCGGACTGGAGTGTAAGGAAGGCCGCGCTTGAAGCGTTGCAAAGCGCCGGGATTGAAGGGAATATGGAGCTTCTGGCCGAGGCGGCGGATACCGACCCGGAGCGGCTGGTAAGAGAGGCCGCGGCGAGGCTTATCAGGGTAGGCAGATGATCTTTAGCGAAGACATAATAGAACTCCCGGACGACGTGTTCCGGCTTTTAAGGGACTTCATCCGGGACTACTGCGGGCTTTATTTCGACGATTCCTCAAAATACCTCCTGGAAAGGAGGCTCACGAGGCGCGTCCGCCTGCATCAGTTAAACACCTTCCTCGATTACTACCGCTTCCTCACCTATGACAGAAGGAGAGAGGCGGAGCTTGTCGAGGTGGTTGACAGCCTTACCACGAACGAGACCTATTTCTTCCGGGAAGAGGCCCAGCTAAGGGCGTTCAGGGACGAGATAATCCCGGAGTTTTTGCGGCCCGGAGGCAAGAAGTCGCTCCGGGTATGGAGCGCGGGCTGCTCGACGGGCGAGGAACCTTATACCGTGGGCATGATATTAGCGGAGGCGGGGCGTCTGGGCGAGACAGAGGTAGAGATAATAGGGAGCGACATAAACCAGAAGGTCCTGACTTCCGCCAGGAGAGGGGTTTACAAGCGCGGCTCTTTCCGTGCCATCAAAGAAGACATGATGCGCAAGTACTTCAAGGAGGAAAGCCCGGGCAGCTTCCGGATTTCAGATGAAATAAAAAAGCTCGTGACGTTTTCACACCTGAACCTCTTCGACCCGTACCGGTTAAGCTTCCTGAGGGAGTTCGACGTGATATTCTGCCGGAACGTCATGATCTATTTCGACGCTGAGTCCAAGAAGAAGCTGATAAAGATGTTCTACGATAAACTCACGCCTGGCGGCTACCTTCTGCTGGGGCACGCGGAGTCGCTTTTGAACGTTACGACGACATTCAGGCTGGTGCACTTAAGAAACGACATGGTTTATCAGAAGCCGGATTCGGCCGGTGTGGCAATGCCCACAGGGAACCAAGCGGGGACGCGGCTCTGATGAAGAAAATAAAAGTGCTCGTGGTGGACGATTCCCCCCAGAACAGGAAGGTCCTGACCGGGATACTGGGTTCGGCGCACGGTATAGAGGTTGTAGGCTCCGCGGCGGACGGCGAAGAAGCGATAGAGCGGGTCGTGAAGCTCCGGCCCGACCTCATTACGCTCGACCTCGAGATGCCGCGGATGGACGGCTTTACCTTCCTCCGGTGGCTGATGAGGTCTGTGCCGACGCCGGTGCTGGTAATAAGTTCGAGGGCCGACGACAGGAGCGTCATTACCGCCCTGGAGTTCGGGGCGGTCGATTTCCTGCCGAAGCCCGTCTCGCCGGAGAACCTGGAAGAGCTCGGACCGGACCTTATCGAGAAGGCGAGGTTTTTCGCAGGCGTTGAGATATCGAGGGTCAGCAGGTCCATGGAGCTGCTCAGGCAGACCTTGCCTCTGAGCGCTCCGAAAGAGAGGCAAGCGCTGGCCGGACAGGGCATGGACCTGGTGGCGATAGGGGCATCCACCGGCGGGCCCCCGGCGGTACAGGCGATACTGGCCAACCTGCCGAAAGAATTCCCGTCGGCAATCGCGGTAAGCCAGCATATGCCGCCGGTATTTACCAGGTTCTTCGCGGAGAGGCTGGATAAGCTGTGCGCAATTTCCGTGAAGGAGGCCCGTGAGGGCGACCCGCTTCTTCCGGGGACAGCTCTTATCGCTCCGGGCGGCTATCACATGTCCTTTAAAAGGACTGAAGGCGGGGTGGCGGCCACGCTTAAAGAGGCGGTGGCACAAGATAAATTTACGCCTTCGGTGGACGCGATGATGCGCTCCGCCGCGTTGAATTTCGGGAAGAGGACAATGGGGGTTATCTTGACCGGGATGGGTAACGACGGCCGGGAAGGCATGTCGCTTATCAGAGGGCTGGGCGGCAGGACAATCGCGGAATCGCAGGAGACGGCGGTGATATACGGCATGCCGAAAGAGGCCGTGGAAGCGGGGGCGGTAGAAAAGTCCATGCCCTTGGACAAGATAGCCGCCGAAATTTTAAGGATATGCGTTTAAAAAAGCGCCGCCAACGAGGGAGGTAGTCTTGGATAAGGACGGCAGAGAAGGACATAAGGACTTGAAGTCGAGGACGGAGGAGTTCCTCCAGATCTTCAGGAAGGGCGAGGCGTTTACGCAGGAAGTCCTCCAGGAAAACGAGAAACTCCGTTTCAGGCTGGTCCAACTGGAGGAAGATTTCAGGCGCGCCAGGAGTACGGACCCCACCAAGGTTAAGACGCTCGAAGAGCAGGTCGCCTCCCTGGTGGAGGAGAACAGGCATCTGATGGAGCGGTACCGGGAGGTGGAACTGGAGAACAAGAGTTTCGCCGAGAAGTACCTCGAGGTGGAGCAGGAGAATAACAACCTGGCTAACCTCTACGTCGCGAGCTACCAGCTCCATTCCACTCTGGATTTTTCCGAGGTGGTAAAGACGGTGCTGGAGATCATAATGAACCTGGTGGGCGCGGAAAAATTCGCTTTAATGCTCCTGGACGAAAAAACCAAGGACTTATCCGCGATCGCCGCGGAGGGCATAGCGGTCGAAGACATGCCGCAGGTATCCATGGGCGAGGGGATAATCGGCCAGGTCGCAAGCGAGGGCGAAAGCTACTACGCGACCGATGCGCCCCCCGAAAACTTGGACCTTTCCGTTCCCATGGTATGCATACCGCTGAAGATAAAAGAGCATGTAATCGGCGTGATCGTAATATATACGCTGCTCGTACAGAAGAAGGAGTTCACGGACGTGGACTACGAGCTCTTCTCGATGTTAGCTGGACACGCGGCCACGGCGGTTTTCTCTTCCAGGCTGTATTCGGAGTCTGAGAGGAAACTCGTTACCATCCAGAGTTTCCTGGACCTTATAAAAGGCAAACCAGAGGGGGAATAACCCTTCTTCAAGGAGGAGCAAAGTAATGGCTGAAATAAATTTTCTGGTAGTCGAAGATTCACCCACGATGAGGCAGCTCATTTCATTTGCACTTAAGAGGGTGCACGGGTCGAAGATTGTCGAGGCGACCGACGGCATAGACGCCCTCAAGAAGCTATCCGCGCAGAAGTTCGACCTGGTGCTGACGGACATAAACATGCCGATCATGGACGGCCTGAAGCTCGTCTCCCTTATCCGGGGGAACGACCAGCACAAGGAAATTCCGATAATTATAATCACGACGGAAGGCGCGGACGAAGACAGGCGCAAAGGACTAGCGCTCGGCGCAAATGCTTATCTGTCAAAGCCCATTCAAACCGCAGAGCTTCTAAAACTCGTGAACGAATACGTCAGGAAGTGAAAGACAATACCCTCTGACAGGCCACAAGCGCTACCGCCCATACGGCGTCAAGCGCCATGTGGCGGTCGGCAAGGGAATCGAAAAGCAGGCTCGCCCTGGCCTCGAACTCATCGTCCGCGAGCCATAGCGCGAACGCCATGCCTATCCTCGGGTAGGCCCTGAAGGTAAAACCGGCGTCGCCTATAGCGACAGGCGTCCCGCCGACCGAGGCTGCCGATTTTATAAATAATTCTTTATCGTTGCCGTATTTTTCGGCTATGGAATTAAGCGGCAGAATATGCGACCCCCGGAAGAAGAAGTCCCCGCCTTTTAACTCCTTCACCAGTTCGCCCGACGGCCCGACAGGCTTCGCCTGCACGAGATATACCGGCGTCGCCAGGTTTATGAAATATTCGGGTTTTCCGGCCAGGGTCGGATATGCAGGTTATCTTTTTTTCGCCGACAGACGCCTCATAGACCCCGCCTAAGATTTCTAATCTATAGGCACCTCTCGATGCGTCGTATTCGGCCCCGCTGTTTTTCTCCACCTGGGCAGGGTCCGCCGCCTCAAGCTCCCGCCAGGCCTTCTCTTCCCCGGACTCGATATTGTACTTTTCCTGCTGCATTACAGCCTGTCCTTTATAATGGAATCCACCACCGACGGATCGGCGAGCGTGGAAGTATCGCCCATGTTTTCGACGTCGCCCTGGGCGATTTTTCTAAGTATCCTCCTCATTATCTTACCGCTTCGGGTCTTCGGGAGGCCTGGAACAAACTGCAGCTTGTCGGGTCTTGCTATGGGACCTATCTTCTTTCGCACATGGGCCACCAGCTCTTCCCTCAGCCCGTCCGACGGCTTCATAGCCGGACTGGACGGTCACGTATGCGTATATGCCTTCTCCCTTTATGTCGTGCGGGAAACCGACGACCGCCGCCTCCGCGACGCCCTCATGCGAGACGAGCGCGTTTTCCAGCTCCGCCGTCCCCAGCCTGTGGCCGGAAACGTTCAGGACGTCGTCTATCCTTCCGAGCAGCCAATAGTCGCCGTCCTCGTCTACCTTCGCTCCGTCGCCGGTAAAGTATCTGCCCGGGAAGCGGCTGAAATATACTTCCTTAAAGCGTTTGCCTTCGGGATCTCCGTACATGCCGCTCATAAACCCGGGCCACGGTTTATCGATGACCAGGTAGCCCGCCTCCCCGGGCGCCGCGTCGGAACCGTCTTCCCGGAGCACTCTGGGCAAAACGCCCGGAAACGGCCTGCATGCGGAGCCGGGTTTAAGCGTCATGGCGCCGGGCAGGGGGGTAATCAATATGCCTCCCGTCTCTGTCTGCCACCATGTATCTACTATGGGGAGCCTGCCCTTACCGACCTTGTCGTGATACCATAGCCACGCGCCCGGGTTTATGGGTTCACCCACCGTCCCCAGGACCCTCAGTGACGACAGGTCATGGCCCGTCACCCATTTATCGCCTTCACGCATCAGCGCCCTTATCGCAGTCGGGGCGGTGTAGAATATGCTCACCCCGAACTTGTCCACTATGTCCCAGAACCTTCCGGGGTCGGGATATGTAGGCACGCCTTCGAACATGAGCGTGGTCGCGCCGTTTGAGAGAGGGCCGTATACGATGTAGCTGTGTCCCGTGACCCAGCCGATATCCGCCGTGCAGAAATGCAGGTCGTCCTCATGGTAATCGAATATCCATTTGAACGTAAGGTTTGCAAAGAGCAGATATCCGCCGGTCGCATGCAGCACACCCTTGGGCTTGCCGGTAGAGCCCGAGGTGTAGAGTATGAACAGAGGGTCGCAGGCGTCCATCCACTCAGGTTCGCAGTCGTTGGATATGTCCGGCGCGGCCATCTCCTCGTGCCACCAGGAGTCTATCCCCGGCTCCATGTCCACGGTCTCCGACCCGACCCTCCGGACCGTTATCACCGCCTTCACGGACGGGCACCCATGCAGCGCCTCGACCGCGTTGGCCTTGAGCGGGATATGCTTTCCACCCCTGACGCCATAGTCGGCTGTAACAAGCAGAGACGACTCGCAGTCCTGTATCCTGTTCCTGAGAGAGTCCGCGCTGAAGCCGCCGAATACCACGCTGTGTATGGCGCCGATGCGCGCGCATGCGAGCATCGATATTACAAGCTCCGGGACCATCGGCAGGTATATGGTGACCCTGTCGCCTTTTTTTATGCCCTTCTTCTTAAGCACGTTGGCGAATTTTTTTACCTCCAGCAAGAGCTGCTGGTAGGTGTACGTCTTATAGTTGCCGCCGTCGGATTCCCATATCAGCGCCGCCTTGTTCCGTAAGGCTGTACTGGCGAACCTGTCCAGGCAGTTATACGAGGCGTTCAGCTTCCCGCCGATGAACCACTTCGCCTCCGGCTTATTAAAGTCGTACTCAAAAACCTTTTCCCATTTCCGCTCCCACGCCAGGTTTTCTTCCGCCATCTCGGCCCAGAAGCCGTCAGGGTCTTCGATGGACCTTTTGTAAAGCCTCTCGTACTCCTCCATGCTCTTTATGTGGGCATTGTCGGAGAATTCCTCCAGCGGGGGGAAGCTGTTTGTCAGGGAATCCGTCATCAGGCGCCTCTTTTGCCTAAGGGTTTCTTTATGCCCATCTTCGCGTAGAGCATATCGAAATCGAAATGCTTTTGCATGAGTTCCATCGCCCGCCCGACCTTTTCTTCTTCACGTATCCGCACCTTGCCCAGCATCGACTCCAGCCGATTGACGGTCGAGAGTGTATCGCCCTTTACGGATATTACCGGGACGCCGGACAGCTTCGCTTTCGCTATGATAAGGGCGTTTGGCAAAAGGTCTCCGGTCAGGATAAGGCATTTCGTCGAGGTCTCCAGCGCCGCGAGCTGAATGTCGGAGCGGTGGCCTCCGGTTATGACGGCCTTGTTGTGGGTGCGTCTGAAATATTTGAGCGCGTTCTCCACGTCCATCGCGCCGATGGACAGGTTCTCGACCAGTTCGTCCAGTTTATCCTCGCAGCACAAAACCGTCCCGCCTATGGACTCGTTCACCTGGCGCACCGTTATTGAGTTCAGCACCAGGTCAACGGGGAGTATTCCCAGCAGGGGGATGCCTTTCCTTTTAAGGAATGGCCCTGCGGTCTCTTTAATGTATTCCATGCCTTCCGGTGGGACGCGGTTTATCACGGCGCCTATGAGGTTGTCCCCCAGGAGGTCCTTCAGGGACAGCAGGCAGTCGACGCATACCTCTCCGGTGAACGGGTCCACCATGACCGCCTTGGCGCCCGTCTCCTTGATTATGCGGACACCGGATATGCCAATCGATTGGCCGTCGAAGATATCCCGTGCCCCGCCGATGATTACGACGTCCGCGTCCTTGGAGACTGCTTTATATGCGGCCATGAATTTCTTAAGAAGGTCCTTTTCGCGCCCATGCAGGGACCCCGCCATCAGGTCGCGCGAATATACCACCGGACAGAGCCTCTCCACGGGCCCCGGCAGGTTCAGCCTTTTTTTCATGAACAGCACGTCGCCGTCCGTCAGGACGCCGCCCTCGACTGTCGGCACCCTCCCGTAAGGCTTCATGTACATTACCTTCAGCCCGTCTTCCTGCATCTTCAGCGCAAGGCCCAAAGATACGAGGCTCTTGCCGGAGTAGCTCGTAGTGGAACCTATGTATAGCGGGACCATATTTCCCTCCAGAACCGTTACCTTTTTGTAAAAAGGTAACACCAAAAACTTTTAAACTGGCCCTTCGGCCCGGCTTTCTTTTGGTTACTTTTCTTTCACCTGAAAGAAAAGTAATGGTTCTTTATCGGCTTAGCTTAGCACAACCCTCGCGTCGATGGCGACTGCGCCTTCGCCCTCCGGCAGCACCAGGAGGGGGTTAATATCCATCTCGACTATTTCCGGGAAATCTGTCACGAGCTGGGAAAGCCTCAAAATACAATCCCTTGTTACGCTCAAGTCCGACGGTTTCTCGCCGCGAAGACCTTTAAGAAGCCTGAAAGACCGCGTCTCCTCCATCATCGAGACAGCCTCTTCCACACCGACGGGCGCGATCCGAAACGATACATCCCCAAGCGCCTCCACGTATATCCCGCCCATGCCGAACATTATCATCGGGCCGAACTGGTGGTCGAGCGTCATCCCCAGGATCACCTCTTTCCCGCCTGTCACCATCTCCTGCACCATGCAGCCGAGTACCATCGCCGCGGGCAGTAACCTGTGGGCGTTGGAGGTTATCTCAAGGAAAGCCGCCTCCACCTCGCGCGCAGTCCGAAGGCCTATCCGCACCCCGCCGATATCCGTCTTGTGGAGGATATCCGGAGACGCGATCTTCATCACGACCGGGAAGCCGATATCGGACGCGGCCTTCACCGCTTCGCCGGACGTCCTGGCCAGCACGTTCCTTGGAATACGGAAGCCGTAGGCGGATATTATCTCCCGCGCGTCCTTCTCGCCCAGTTCTCTTTTGCGGGCCTCTCTGGCACTTGATATTACCCCGCGCACCCTTTTTTTGTCCACGTCAAACTGCTGGAGCCTCGGTTCGGGCCTCTCTCTCGCCTCCCGGTATCTCACGAGCGCATCGAAAGCCCTTATCCCGTCTTCCGGGTACGGATATGTCGGAAGCCCCCCGGCCTGCATTAACGCCACTCCTTTTTTAATACTGTTTCCGCCCATGAAGCAGGTCAGGACCGGTTTCGTCTTGCGCTCCTTTAAGTCAAGGACCGCTTTCGCCGTATCCTCCACCTCCGTCATCGCCTGGGGCGTCAATATGACAAGACATCCGTCCACGCCCGGGTCGTCCAGCACTGTCGTCATCGCGCTCGCATACCGGTCTGCCTTTGCGTCGCCTATCACGTCCACCGGGTTATAAAACCCGGCTGTCGGCGGAAGGCTTTTGCGCAGGGCGGCAACCGTATTCGACGACAGCTCCGCCATCTTCGCGGCAGAGTGTTCGCAAGCGTCAGCCGCAATTATGCCGGGTCCGCCCGCGTTGGTGACGATGCAAAGGCGAGGGCCCCTGGGGATGGGGTTATCGGCGAAGGCGAGGGCGAAGTTGAAAAGGTCCTCTATCGTGTGCGCCCGCAGCACCCCTGTCTGCTTGAACGCCGCGTCGAACGCGTTCTCCGACCCGGCAAGCGACCCGGTGTGAGACGACGCGGCCCTTGCCCCGGCGGCAGTCCCGCCCCCCTTCATCACCACCATGGGTTTTTCCCGGACTAACTTCGAGGCCTTTTCCATAAACGCGCGGCCATTGCTTATGCCTTCGATATAACCCAGTATCACGCGGGTCTGAGGGTCCTCTGCGAGATATTCCATCATGTCCAGTTCGCTTATGTCGGATTTGTTGCCGAGCGAGATGAACTTGGAAAAACCCACGCCGCGCACCAGGGACCAGTCCAGTATTGCCGTGCAGAGCGCGCCGGATTGTGAAAAGAAAGCGATGCTCCCTTTTCTTGGCATCAGTGGGGCAAACGACGCGTTCACTCCGTTTGCGGTGTTGATGAGGCCCAGGCAGTTCGGGCCGAGGATGCGGACTTTATTTGCGGCGGCGACCTCCAACAGGCGCTGCTCCAGCAACTGTCCTTCTTCGCCCGTCTCCTTGAAACCGGCGGTAATGACTATCGCGGCGGGTATGCCTTTTTCCCCGCAATCCTTGACCGCGTCCATCACGAACCTGCTTGGGACGGCGATTACAGCCAAGTCTACCGGCCCGGGGATGGACAATACGCCGGGATAAGACTTCAGCCCAAGTATCTTCTTGGCGTTTGGGTTTACCGGGTAGAGCGCTCCCGCATAGCCATTCGATTTCAGGTTCTTGAGGATGCTGTGGCCGACTTTTGCCGGGTCTCTGGCGGCGCCTATCACTGCCACGTAAGAGGGGTTGAAGAATTTGTCGAGCAATATAACCCCCGCGGATGTATTTGTATTTTCTATTAAATTTTATATGATGTATAGGCTGGTGTCAAAGAGAAAGGCAAACCGTTACTTTTCTTTCGCGGGAAAGAAAAGTAACACAAAAGAAAGCGGGGTCAAAGTCCAGCTTTTCTTTGTGTTACTTTCTTTTCCCGAAAAGAAAGTGACGGTTTTAACGCGAAGAAGACGCTGTTTGCGCCATCTCCTTGTACGCGCGGCACTGGTTGCGGCCGCCGTCCTTGGCGGCATACAAGGCCTGGTCGGCCATCTCTATAAGCGCGCTCTTTTCCTTCGCGTCTTCCGGGAAGACGGCGAAGCCGACGCTTACGGTGACGGGTATCCTCTGGCCGTTTAAGAGGAACTTGCTTTTCTCTATGCTGGCGCGTATCCTCTCGGCCATCTGGGAGGCGCCCTTGGAATCGGTGTTTACGAGGAGAGCGACGAACTCTTCTCCGCCGTAGCGGGCCGCCACATCCACCGTGCGCACCGTTTCGTTTAAGAGCTTTCCTATTTTCTTCAGCACCGCGTCCCCGACGGGGTGGCCGTAGCTGTCGTTGATCTTCTTGAAGTGGTCGATATCGAAGAGCAAAAGTGAGATCGACTGAGGGTATCTCTGGGCCCTTTCGAACTCCTGGTCCGCCTTCTCCTGGAAAGCCCTGTGGTTTGTAAGTCCGGTCAGGCCGTCGGTCGTGGCCATCTTCTCCATCATGTGGTGGAACTTCGCGTTGGCGATATTGACGGCTACCTGGTTCGCTATGATGGACAGCGTCTGGTGCTGGTAGGCCGTTATCGCGTGGGGCGCGCGCATTGCTATCGTAAATACGCCCATGCACGCGTCCTGGCTTAAGAAGGGTATTCCAAGAAAAGATTTGAACTCCGTCTTCAGCAGCCCGTCCGGAAAGACGGGGAGCTTCTGGGCCCGCTGGTCCAAGTCCGTGAAGCAAAGCTCCTGCCTGTTCTCCACGATCCACCCCAGCAGGCTCCCGGCATGAGGTACGGGACCTTCCGGGATTTTAAGGCCGTCATATCCCTTTAATATCTTGAATGTAGCGGTTTCCGGCCCCTCCATGAAAGATACGGTCAGATAGTCGTAGGCGATTATCTCCCGCGAGCACGTCGCCAGCTTCTCCAATATCGTTTTAAGGTCGAGGCTGGAAGAAAGTTCCGCGCTTATCCGGTGCAGGGCCTCGAACTCCTTGGCGGACATGTCCACCCGCTGATATGCCCTTGCGTTCTGGAGGACGTGAAGGGCGAGAGAGGCGAACCCGCTCAAGGTTTCTTTATCTTTTTCAGTAAAGGAGCCGGTGGAGCAGTCCAGCGCGATAACGCCTTCCAGGAAACCGCCGTTCATTATGGGCACGGCGAGAAATGCGTTTACTTCCCGCTCGTCTTTTAAGTAGCCGAGGCCGTGGGCGCCGTCTTTCACCAGCACCGGCTTCTTCTCCTTCGCCACCCATCCCGTAAGTCCCTGGCCCAGGGCAATTTCCGGGGAATCTGCCAGTTCGGAGGTGCCTATATACAGGCGCAGATAAAGCTTGTCCTCATCCTCGGTAGCCATGAAAATCACCGCGTTGTCGCAGGGGATGGCGGTTTTAACCGTCAGGAGAAGCTCTTCTAATACCCTGTCAAGCTCCGCCGCGGTCTCCACCAGGTGTGAAAAACGGCCCTGCGGGGAGATGGAGGATAACTGCTGCTCCTCCCCCGGGGTCAGGCCCGCCGCGCCTTCATGTATCCTGCGGACTGCCAGCATGGCTTTTTCTTTCTTTTTCTGCTCGGACTGAAAAAGCCTGCCCAGGATTATGGCAGTGCCCAGAAGATATGCGCCGAAGACAGCAAGACTGGCGAAGGATTTAGGCGCGGAGCCCACGGAGATTGCGCCCATTAATTGAAGGATGAAGATAAGGGCGGCGACTATGAAATTAAAGCCCAGCGAGTAATAGACCGCGCAGAGCGCGATTAAGACATAGTTCATCGGCTGGAGCCAATGGCTGTCGGGACCCAGAAGGACGGAGAAAAGGTTCAGGACCAGGATTAAAGAGACGACGAAACAGAGGTCCGCCCGCGCCTGCGCCACGGGGTGAAGCAGCTTGAAAAAACTGATTGTCAGGAGCGATAAAAGGAGGGCGGACCAGAAAACGAGGAATGGCGAGTCCCATTTCATGTCCATGAAGGGGCTGACGGCGGCCTCCGCGTACGCCAGGAAGACGAAGATCGCCAGGTAATTTCTTCTTAAGAAACCGCCGGATTCGGTTGAACTTGACAACTGCGTACACCTCCGGCCGAAGGGTTAACCCTTGCCCTTTTTTTTCAGCTCTTCCTGGTAATGCTTATGGAATAATATATCCCACTCCTGGCTTCCTTCCACGACCTTCCGGGAGTAAGAGAGGACTTTTTTCCTGACCGTCTCTTCCAGTTCCTCTTCACCCGCCACGGTTTTCGCGATCGCCTGCTTAAGCTCGCGCCGGGCCCGCGCGTCGTCTTTGTCCGGGACTTCCGCCGCGCCGCTCTTTACAAGCGCGTCGAATACGACGTGAGAGAGGTGGGCTACCTTGTCATCGGAGAGTTTCATTTAAAGCACCAGTCCCCGCTCGCGCACGAGCTTCTTTTTGACCAGGTCGAACATGGTCTTATAGTCCGCGCGGCCCTGCTCTATCTCGCGCTCGTAAGTCTTCAGTATCTGTTTCACTTCCTCGTTTAAGCGGTCTTCCACCATCAGGTCCTCGGCTATCGCCTTCTCGACCAGGGCGAAAGCCTCCTCGTCCGGGACGAGCAGCTTAAGCGCCCGGCGCCGGACGGCTTCCTTGACCACTCCTTCGGAAACCGAGCGTATCTGTTGCTGAGTTAATCTCATATTCGGTATTATACCCGAACTTTATGCCAAATCAATAGGATTGTGATGACTGCGACGATTGTGAGGCGATGAGCGGGTCTTCGTACTGGTATATCCTCAGGAACTCCAGGAACTCGCTCAGCGTGTGCGACGTGAACCCTTTTTTCCTCTGGATGAGGCTGAAATAGCGGGTTAACCGGGCGTCCTTGAAGGTGTTGGCGACAAGAAGGCCCGCTTTCAGCTCCTTCCTGGCCGCCCAGGCCGAGAGGATGGAAATGCCGAGTCCGTCTTCCACGGCGGTCTTTATCGCCTCCGTGGAGCCCATGACCAGCGTAACTTTCAGGCTGTCCGGCGACACCTGGTTCTCCTCCAGGAACTTCTCCACCATCTGCCTTGTGCCGGAGCCTTTTTCCCGCATTATCAGCGGTTCCTTCGAAAGCTCGGATATAGAGAGGTTCTTCCTTTTGGCCCATTCGTGGTCCGGGCTCATGATGACGACCATCTCGTCAGGGATAAGCTTCTCCACCACGAGGTTGTGCTTCGCCACGTCCCCTTCCACTATCCCCAGGTCTATCTCCCCGGAAAGGAGCTTCTCGACGATAATCTTCGTGTTGCCTACGACGAGGTTCGTCCAGATGCGGGGGTGGTTTTTGCGGAAGCTGACTATAACCGAGGGCAGGAGGTAGTTCCCGACGGTCGTGGAGGCGCCGATGGACAGGTTTCCCTTCACCAGGCCTATCATCGCGTTTATGTCCCTCCTGGCGGAGGCGTACAGCCCCAGGATATCCTTCGCATACTTATATAGAAGCTCACCCGCGGGCGTGAGAGTCACCGAGCCGCCGGAGCGGTCGAAAAGTTTCGTCTCGTACAGCTCTTCGAGCGCCTGTATCTGGAGGCTCACCGCGGGCTGGGTCAGGTGTATTATCTCTGAAGTCTTGGAAAAACTCTTCGTATCGGCCACCGTGCAAAAAACTTTCAGCTTATGGTCGTCCATAGGATTCTCGCCCCGGTGTTTTTATATGTAAAACATGTAGTCGTGGCTTACCTTGCCCGACTCCTGCATCTCCCTGGCCTCGTCCACCAGGTCCTGAAGCGTGACGGACGAGAGGTAGTCCGTGATATGGCCGCCAAGCCTTTTCCAGAGGATGAAAGTCACGCATTTGTCCGCGCGGTGGCATATCTTCTTCTTGTCCTTGGCCTCCACGCAGTTCACCGGCATTATGCTGCCCTCGACCACCCGGATTATCTCCTCGACGGTAATCTCGGCCGGTTTTCTCGAAAGCCTGAAACCGCCGGACGGGCCCCGGACGGACTCGACGACGCCGCCCTTCCTCAGCCTGTTAAAGAGTTGCTCAAGGTAATGAAGAGATATCTCCTCGCGCTCGGAAATCCTCGAAAGCGGAACCGGCTCCCCTTTTGAATAAAAGGAGAGGTCGAACATGGCGCGTACCGCGTATCTCCCTTTAGTGGATAACTGCATACGTTCCCTCCAGATGATCAGCCCCGGCCGAATAAGCCGGTGCTCAGGTAGCGTTCGCCCCTGTCCGGCAATATAACGACAACGCTCTTCCCCTTGCCCAGTACCTTAGCCGTCTTTAAAGCCGCGAAAAACGCCGCGCCTGACGATATGCCGCAAAGGATGCCTTCCTTTGTGGCAAGCTGCCGCGTCGCCTCTGCCGCCTCATCGTCGGTCACCTGCACTATTTCATCGTATATCTGCGTGTTCAGGACGCCAGGCAGGAAACCGGCCCCTATGCCCTGTATTTTATGCGGTCCGGGGACCCCGCCGGAAAGTACCGGAGACGCCGCCGGCTCCACGGCGATAATCTTTATTTCCCGGTTTTTGGACCGGAGCACCTCGCCGACGCCCGTCAGCGTCCCGCCGGTCCCCACCCCCGCGACAAACGCGTCTATCTTCGGGCCGAGCGCGGATAGTATCTCCCTGGCCGTCGTCTTCCTGTGCGCCTCCGGGTTGGCGGGGTTGTTGAACTGCTGGGGCATGTATGAATTAGGCGTGGCGCTTAAGAGCTCCTCCGCTTTTTCCACCGCTCCGCGCATCCCGTCCTGCCCCGGCGTAAGCACCAGCTCCGCCCCGTACGCGGCAAGAAGCGAGCGCCTCTCCACGCTCATCGTGTCCGGCATGGTAAGTATCAGCTTGTATCCGCGGAGCACCGCGACTATCCCAAGGCCGATCCCGGTGTTGCCGCTGGTGGGCTCGATTATCGTACCGCCCGGTAATAAAAGTCCGCTTCTTTCCGCCTCCTCGACCATCGCCAGCGCAATCCTGTCCTTTACGCTCCCGCCGGGGTTCTCCCCTTCGAGCTTCGCATATAAAGCGGCGTCTTTCGGGCCGGTAAGTTTGTTAATCCTCACCATCGGCGTCCTGCCTATCAAGTCGAGCATCCCGCCGAATACCTTTTCGCTCACTCGCCCCTCCCGGAGATGGATATTTCCACCAGTTCCACCTTGCCCCATGCGCCCAGTTTATCGCCCGAAATTATCACCGCGCCCAGGACGCCCTCTATCTTCGCGGCTATGTCCAACCCCGCCTTTACGTCGCCTTCGGCCTTGACGGCGTTTCCGGCGGCCGTGGCCGCGGCGTCCGCGAGGGCTGCGGATTTGGCTATTATGCAGGCCGCGTGCGCAAGCCCAAGCGACAGGGAAGGCCCTACCTTGCCCGACGACGTGCAGACGCCGAGCGGGCAGTCGCCGGGAGATATTTTTATGCCCACCTTGCCGGAAAGCGGAGAATCTCCGGCAAAAAGGGCGATGGAGCGTTCCTTGACCGTATTGATGAAGATATCTCCGCCGTTCTCTACTATCACCTCGGGGGAGCGTTCCATCAAGGCGTTTCCCACAAGCTCCGAGAATGTCCCGGCGACCGCGGCCATCGGGCCCACGCCCGCGGCTTCACCGGCTAAGGCCATGATGCGGGCGACTTCGGGCGCTCCCTCGGGTATCTTTACCGGAGAAAGCGACGTCTGGAATTCAGGGTATTTCCTTATGAAAGACTCCAGCTTGTGCCGGTGGTTGATAACCGTTTCGAGCGCCAGTTCCTTAAGGTCCGTCCTGGCCAGGATGAAAAGGTCCGTCTCCTTTACCACCACGGTAAAAGGGACAAGGTCCGCCGGACGTGAAAAATCCCTGTAGGCCCTGACTTCGTACATTAAGTCCCTGAATAATTTCTTAAAAACTGCGCCGGTCACAGAATATCAATACCATACTTCTCTTGTCAAGATAAATGTAGGGTAAACCCATGTTTTTTTTGGATGGTTACCCGAAAATTTTTCTTGACAGTGTTTTTTTTAAATGGCAATAATACCTTGACGAGGGGGGCAAAAATGACAAAAGGACTGGCAAGGTTCGCAATATCCATAGACAGAAAGCTCATCGACAGGTTCGACCGCTCCCTGAGCGAAAAGGGGTACACGAACCGCTCCGAGGCCGTCCGCGACCTTATCCGGGACTCGTTAGTTGAAGGGGAGTGGGAGTCGGACAAGGAGGTGGTGGGGACGATCACGCTGGTCTATAACCACCATACCCGCGAGCTTCCGGATACCTTGAACGACATCCAGCACGACTCCTATAACTCCATAATATCAAACCTCCACGTCCACCTGGACCACCACAATTGTCTGGAAGTAATGGTCGTCCGGGGAAAGAGTTCGGTGGTGAAGAAGATCGCGGACAGGTTAATCGGCACCAAGGGCGTCGTCCACGGCAAGCTCACCATGGCCACCACGGGGAAAAATCTGGCCTAATATAAATACTCATTGATTAAAGGCTGACCGGGGGCGGAAAAGCCGGTTCAGGCGCAAAGGTGAACCTTTATTTTTCAAATAGTTCCGAGCCTCGAAGTTCGATTTTCCGCGTGCGAAAAAACCGGGCGATTTAGTGCGTAACTCCTTGCGGAATAAAGCGAATTTCGTTTAATTCGCGCAAAAAAACATGTATTCGTAAACCCCCTTCCATGCATCAAAATCGCTCCCTGGTACCCTTAAAACGTCTGAAATCGATACCCGCCGGGAAATCGCCGGATAAGTCATTTATATATTGATGGAGTTTATTTTACGATTAGTTCGGGCGCGAAACAGGAAGGGCTATTAAGAGCAGAGTGCGCCACTAATTTATAGAAGTCCCCCCATTGCAACCAAATAGACCAACCGCTTAGAATTTCTTGACATGGCTCTTCCGCTTCGGATATATTTTGGTTGAGATTTTCGGCGCCCTTCGGGGCTTAAAAGGGAATCCCGTGAAGTGGCCCCAGGTGGGGCTATTGAACCGGGAGCGGACCCGCCGCTGTAACCGGTGACGAAACCCATAAGATAAGCCACTGTCCTTTAGGGATGGGAAGGCGTGGGGAGTAGGAAGACCCGGGAGCCAGAAGACCTGCCGGAAATAAAGCCGTCCTCTATGGAAAAGGAGGCGGCATCTACATTTGGATTATAAAAACGTATAATCCTCCCCTTAAAACCCGCTTGCGGGTGCCCCGGGGAGGATTTTTTTGTTTCGGCCGCATTTTTTATACGGACTTTAACCTTGTTGGCCCTTAAGGCCGGAGACGCGGGATGAAAAACAGAAAGCTGCTTGTCGCGGGGTTGCTGGTTGCCCTGTTTGCCGTACCGGTAAACGCCTTCGCCATGCACATCGGTGAAGGAATCCTCCCGTTCAACTGGTGCGCGTTATGGTTCGCCTGCGCGGCTCCTTTCGTAGCCCTTGGGCTTTATAAACTTAAAAAGGACAAAAACGTCGGCAGGAAAAAGCCGCTTCTCGGCATGGTAGCCGCCGCGATATTCATAGTATCGTGCATGCCCATACCGGTCCCGACGGCGGGTACTTGCTCGCACCCGGCCGGGACCGCGATGGCCGCGATACTCATAGGGCCGCTCTACAGCGTACTTGCAACTGCCGTCGCGCTCCTGCTCCAGGCGCTGTTCCTTGCCCACGGGGGGATAACCACATGGGGAGCGAACATCACCTCCATGGGGATAGTCGGTTCCTTCGTCGGCTACGCAGTCTTCAAGGGGCTTACAAAATTAAATGTGCCGCTGGTCGTTGCGGCCTTCTTTGCGGGGCTTATTGGAGACTGGGCCGTATACGCGACAACATCGTTTGAACTTGCCTCCGCTTTGCACGGGCCTGGAGAGTTCTATAAACTTTTCTATACTATCGCGCTCGCATTCGTGCCGACACAGCTCCCGCTCGGCATCCTTGAGGGCTTTCTAACAGCCGGGGCGGTAAAGTTCCTGCAAAGCCGCAGGCCGGAGCTTTTCGGAGTAAAAGTATTAAAGCCGGCGACCGGGGAGGTGGAGGCATGAAAGCCCGAAGCCGGGCAGCCGGCCTTATGCTCGCCCTATCGTGCGCCCTGCTTTTGTGTTTTTCCGTAGCCGCTTTTGCCGCCGGGGAAAAATGGCAGGGAGTGGACGAGACGGTTGTGGAGAAATACTCCGTGGAACACGGACGTCCCCCAAAACTGCACATTATAGAGCCTACGGGCGACGCGCTGCTGTTCGTTTTTTTGATCGCGGGAGTCGCCGGCGGTTTCACTCTTGGCTACTATTACCGGGATTTCACGGCAAAAAAGAGCGATGGAGAGACAGATGCGATTTGAGATTTTTTCGGAAGTCTCCGAAAATGGCGGGTTTATAAGGCGCATGGACGCCAGGGTCAAAATTATCGTCGTCGGCGGCGTGTCTCGTCCTTGCCGTAGCCTCTTCCAACCCGGCGGTGCCGGTTACGATAGGGATAGTCTGCCTCGCGCTGCTCCTTGCGTCCGGCGCGCCTTTGAAGACCGTGCTTTTCAGGGTCTCGGAGCCCTTGTTCTTCGCGCTGATGCTTGCGCTGTTCCAGTTGTTCTTAACCGGCGGCGCGCCGCTTGCCCGTTTCGAGGTTTTTGGGCTGAACCTTTCCCCAAGCGCGCAGGGCCTCGACAACGGGCTTCATATAATGGCCCGCGTATTCGGCGCGGTCTTTGCCGTGCTCTTCCTCACGATGACGACGCCCGTCCATAAGCTCCTTTCCGCGGCCGCGAAGCTCAGGATGCCGAAGGCGCTGGTGGAGTTGTCCCTCTTTGCCTACCGTTATATATTCGTCCTGATAGACGACGCCGTAACAATATATCAGGCGCAGAAGGTACGCCTGGGATATTCCGGGGCGGGGGTGTCCGTCCGCTCGCTCGGCACGCTCTGCGGCGCGGTATTCGTCAGGGCTTACTCCCGCGCCGAGGCCGCCGCCGACTCCATGGAACTCCGCGGGTACGAAGGATAATGGACGCTGTAAGGGCCGAAACCATCTCTTTTGCCTATCCGGACGGGACTGCCGCCCTGTCTAACGTCGATTTCCGCGCGGAAAAAGGGGAGTTCATAGGGCTACTCGCTTCCAACGGCTCCGGAAAGACTACTCTGCTAAGGCTTCTGTGCGGCCTTTTGAAGCCTTCCGCAGGTCAAATCGAGATAAACGGAAAAAGGATTAACGACATTCCCAAGCGCGAACTTTTCCGGCAGTTGGGAATGGTGTTCCAGAACCCCGCCGACCAGCTCTTCGCGGCGACGCTTGCCGAGGACGTCGCATTCGGCCCGGTAAATATGGGTTTCTCGCCGGGTGAAGTGAAGGAGCGAGTGGATAAGGCCATCGAGGACGCGGGCCTTGGCGGCCTTGGACAAAAGCCTATCCAGGCCCTTAGCTACGGCCAGCAGAAACGGGCCTGCATAGCGGGCCTGCTCGCGATGGGGCAGAATATAATGTTACTCGACGAACCTACCGCGGGGCTGGACCCGATGGGCGAGTACAAGACGATGAACCTCCTGATGCGCCTGAACCGGGAGAAGGGGATAACGATGGTAATGGCGACGCACAACGTGGACCTGGTGCCGCTTTTTATAGACCGGCTGTATATCCTGAGCAAGGGTAAAGTGGCGAGGGAAGGCACGCCGGCGGAAGTTTTCAACGCTTCAGCGGACTTAAAAGGTGTAAAACTCCGCCTCCCGCAGATTGCCGAGCTTATCGAGAAGATGAAGGACGAAGACCACGTAAGTTTCGACCGCCTCCCGCTTACAATCGGCGAGGCCCGCCGGGACCTCCTGAAGAAATTCAAATAAAGCTTCATGGCAGTTTTTTTGAAAACGGAATCCTAACTTGGCAGGATTAGGTATTGTTCTTGCGTAGAATTTTTATTATCGTTTTAGACGGCTTCGGTGTCGGCGCGCTCCCGGACGCGAAGGATTACGGCGACGAGGGCGCGAATACGCTCCTGCACGTGGCATTGGCCGCGGGCGGGCTTTCCTTGCCGAATTTCGAGTCTCTGGGACTTGGGAACCTGGGGGATTTCAAGGGCCTTGCGAAAAGGGATGACTGTAGAGGTTCATTCGGTCGCATGGCTGAAAAATCGAAGGGCAAGGACAGCATATCCGGGCATTGGGAGATCGCGGGCCTTAAGCTTGATAAGCCGTTCCCCGTCTATCCGCGCGGGTTCCCGCCGGAACTGATGGACGAGTTCAGGGTAAGAACTGGCAGGGAGGCGCTTGGCAACGTCGCCGCGTCCGGCACGGAAATAATCGACAGGCTTGGTGAAGAGCATCTGCAAACCGGCCAGCCGATAGTCTATACCTCCGTTGACAGCGTATTTCAGATCGCGGCGCACGTGGACGTGATACCGCTTCCGGAACTCTACGACATCTGCCGGGCGGCGCGGGAGATGCTCTCTGGCAAGCATGCCGTCGGCAGGGTAATCGCGAGGCCGTTTAAAGGCGTACCCGGCCGTTTCCGCCGCACCACCGATAGAAGAGATTTTTCACTGTCCCCCACGGGCGATACCCTGCTGGACAAGGCAAAAGCGGCGGGACTGCCCGTGGTCGGAATTGGGAAAATCGAAGATTTATTTGACGGCCGGGGGTTGACGGAAGCCGTCCATACGGCGGGCAACACGGACGGGATGGCACGGAAGACTCGGCGGCGGCGGAGCAGGATAAGTCGTGGAATTATTTTTACAAACCTGGTGGACTTTGATATGCTCTACGGGCACAGAAACGACGCCGTCGGGTATTATAAGGCCCTGGTGGAGTTCGATGGCTGGCTCCCTAAGATGATGGGCGCGATGAGGCCGGGCGACCTGCTTTTCATCACCGGCGACCACGGGACCGACCCCGGCTTTAGCGGCACAGACCATACCCGCGAATACGTGCCGTTACTCGTCTACGGCCCCGGAATAAAAGGCGGCGTAAACCTCGGCACGCGGGAGAGCTTCTCCGATTTGGGCGCGACGGTTGCGGAGGCGCTGGGAATAAAAATCAACAGAGGGAAGAGCTTTTTAAAGTCGCTATCTTAGCAAAACCGTTACCTTTTTGGGAAAAAGGTAACGCCAAAAACTTTTAAACTGTCCCGTTTTCTTTGTGTTACTTTCTTTTTCGCAAAAGAAAGTAACGGTCTAAAATATGAACATACGCCAGCAGACAGAAAAAATAGAAGAAGAAATCCTGCATCCCCGTGCGGCGAAGGCGGCGATGAGCAAGGGCCGGGCTGTTCCTGAAACCGAGGGGATCATCCGCACGGCGTATCAGCACGACCGCGACCGCATAATCCACAGCAAATCGTTTCGCCGCTTAAAGCACAAGGCCCAGGTGTTCCTGTCCCCGGAAGGCGACCACTACCGCACAAGGCTAACGCATACGCTTGAGGTAAGCCAGATAGCTCGAACCATTTCTAAAGCGCTTAGGCTCAACGAAGACTTGACTGAGGCCATCGCGCTTGGGCACGACCTCGGGCATACCCCTTTCGGCCATGCGGGGGAATCGGTACTGAACTCCATCCTGCCCGGCGGGTTCAACCATTACGAGCAGAGCCTTCGGGTGGTGGACGTGCTGGAGAGGGACGGGCAGGGCCTGAACCTTACCTATGAGGTGCGGGACGGGATTCTAAGGCACTCCAAGGGCAAGGGCGCGATGCTTCCCGATGGCGCTAACGACAGGGCGGAGACGCTGGAGGGGCAGGTCGTGAGGGTGGCGGACGGGATAGCCTACGCCAACCACGACTTGGACGACGCGGTCCGGGCGAAGGTGATAAAAAATTCCGCCGTGCCGAAGGAAATTATAAAAACACTGGGAAACAGCCATGCGAAGAGAATAGACACCATGGTGAAAGACGTTATATTCTCCAGCCTGGACTGCGGTCTTCACGAGATAAGGATGGGGGATAGCGTCCGTGAGGCCACGGAAGAGCTTAGGTCTTTTCTTTTCGTTAATGTGTATGAGAATAAAAAGACTTACGGCGAGTTTTTAAAGGCCACCAAAATCCTGACCGAGATATATAATTATTTCCTGGATGAAAATGTAATCCTGCCCGGGTCCTACGGCAAATTAAATTCGGACCGGGCGCGCAAGGTCAGCGATTTCGTGGCGGGCATGACGGACAGGTACGCCCTGAAGCTTTACCAGGACCTGTTCATACCGAGGCCCTGGGCGGAGATGTAAGCTCTCAACTTCCTCATAAGGCATTACGCACTCGTTACCTCTTAACAAATAAATTGATTTTATTCCTTATTTGTATTATAAAAAAAGGCGATAGGCGCGCGTCCTTCTGGAGGAACTATGCCATACAAGGTTTATCTGGCAGACGACAGCATCACGATACAGAAAGTCGTCGAGCTGACCCTGTCCGAAGAGGATTTTGAAGTAACTGCTTTCGGTGACGGGGAATCCGCGCTTGACGCTGCCAGGAAGGCCGCTCCGGATATCATCCTCGCGGACATCGTCATGCCCCGTATGGACGGCTACCAGCTTTCTCAGGCGGTAAAGCAGGACCCGGCCCTGAAAAACATCCCGGTGCTGCTCCTCGCCGGGACCTTCGAGAATTTTGACGCCGGCCTGGCCTCCTCCTCCCTGGCTGACGGCCATATCATAAAGCCCTTCGAGTCTTCCGAACTGATAAATAAAGTTAAAGAACTGGTGGAGAGAAAGGCCAGGATGGCCCCGGGGCCCCAGGCGCCCCATGGTGAGCGCGTACCCCTGGAGGCCGAACCGGCGGAAGAAATCCTGGACGCGGAACCCGTGGACGACCTCTGGAGCGTCGTGGATATGCAGAGCGAGGACCAGCCTCTGGCGGGGGCGTCGGAAGTCATGTCTTATTTTACCGCGCCTGCCCCCCAGGCCCCAGACGAGAGACTGCCCTGGGACGAACTGCCAATGGACGCCGTGATGGAAGAAGATGAAGAGCCTGCGGAGGCATTCCTGGCAGACGAGGACGACGCGGTTTTTCTGGCCCAGGAAGCCCCTGAAGAAGCACTGGAAGCAGTGGAAGCGGATGAATTTGTAGAAACGGACGAGGTTTTAGAAGCGGAGGAAGCGGGGCCCGCGGCGCTCGACGTGAGTGATTTCATGCAGGTGCCGTCGTTTGCCCCCATCGCCCAGGGAGAAAAAGAGCCATCGTTGTTGCAGCGGCTGAACCGGATGACCTCCATAAGCTGGTGGAGGCGAAGGTCCGGGAGGTTATTTCAAGGATGTCCAAAGAGGCGGCCGAGAAGGTTGTCTGGGAGGTCATACCCGGCGTGGCGGAGAAGGTTGTCTGGGAAGTCGTGCCGGCTGTAGTCGAGAAGGTTGTCTGGGAGGTGGTCCCCGGGCTGGCCGAGCAAATAATACTGAAGGAAATCGAGAAACTCAAAGCGGGGTCCTGAAGACGGCGGCGGTTTCGTCCGTTATCTCCCGCATCACCGGCTGCAACCTGCATTCCTGTTAGTTCCATAATAGTGTCCAGATATACGGGTTGCTCCTGCGCGTGCCTTTTTATTGCTATATCCTTATTTTCGCATGTGCCCCTGGCAGTACATCTATCCTGTCGCATACCACGTAATATTATCCGCGGTTTGGATGGGAAAAGGCTCTAAACGACAAAATGCGAATAGAGCTTAAAAAGTTCTAAAAAAATGGTTGACTCCCATATATTGTGGTGTATAATAAAAAAACTACAAAATAGGCAGTCATTTTCCACAATTTCCTTTGGCAGAACCAGCGGTTAGCTATAGAATTCTAAGAATTTATACTTCTTATCGGAGGCGGCTATGGCATTCGAGGAAGCTGGCGGGGGAGTTTCGGAAGGCAACGGGACGGACAGTCAGGACGACTTCTTCAATATGTCCGGAAACGAAGGTTCAAGCGGGCAGGCAGACCTGCCTCAGGCAGACCTGCCTCAGGCAGAGATGCCCCAGGCAGGACAGCCCCATACAGGAAAGCCTCAGGCTGACCGGAGGCCTGTCGCGTCATTTGACCCGAAATTTTCGGCCGCGCTCCCGCCCGAACCGGCGGTGCAGGCCGATATCCCGAATAAACGCCGCGTTCGCGTTAAAAATGAAAGGAAAATCCAATTGAATACCAACGCAATAAAGGTCCTCGAAAGAAGATATTTGAAAAAAGACGAGGAAGGCGTTCCAACAGAGACGCCGGAGGATATGTTCCGCCGGGTGGCGGAAAATATCGCTCAAGCGGAGACGAACTACGGCACCGGGAAAAAGGAAGCCGGGGAGATTGCCCGCAAGTTTTACGAAATGATGGTCGGGCTTGATTTCCTGCCGAACTCGCCGACCTTGATGAACGCCGGACGGGAACTCCAGCAGCTTTCCGCCTGCTTCGTGCTTCCCATAGAGGACACCATGGAGAGCATATTCTCCACCATCAAGAAAACGGCGCTCATCCACCAGTCCGGCGGGGGCACCGGGTTTTCTTTTTCGCGCCTCAGGCCCTCGAACGATAAAGTCGCATCCACCGGCGGAGTCGCCTCCGGCCCGGTCTCTTTCATGCGGGTCTTCAACGCGGCGACGGAGGCCGTGAAGCAGGGCGGGACCAGGCGCGGCGCGAACATGGGGATATTAAGGGTTGACCATCCGGACATCCTGGAATTCATAAACTGCAAGGACGGCTCAGGCGAGTACAACAACTTCAATATCTCCGTGGGCATAACGGAGAAGTTCATGGAAGCCGTGGACAAGGGGCAGGACTACGACCTTATCAGCCCGCGTTCGGGCAAGCCGGTAAAGAAGCTTTCGGCCAAGATGGTATTCGGCCAGATAGTGGAGCTTGCGTGGAGGACGGGAGACCCAGGTATAGTGTTCCTCGACAGGCTGAACCGGGACAACCCCACGCCCCACGTGGGCGAGATAGAGTCCACGAACCCCTGCGGGGAGCAGCCGCTTCTGCCTCATGAGTCCTGCAACCTGGGCTCCATAAACCTCTCTAACATGATAGAGGGCGGCGCCGTAGACTGGGAGAAGCTCCGGTCGGCGGTGAAGATTTCGGTCCGCTTCTTAGACGACGTGATAGACATGAACCGCTACCCGCTGGACGAGATATCGGAGATGACCAGGTCTAACAGGAAGGTCGGCCTCGGCATCATGGGCTTCGCGGACATGATAATAAAGCTGGGCATCCCTTACAATACCGACGAAGCGGTATCCGCGGGCCGGGAGATAATGAAGTTCATAAACACGGAGGCCAAGGCCGCGTCCGAGACTGCTTGCCAAAGAGCGCGGAGTATTCCCGAACTTCGGGGGAAGCCGGTTCGACAAAGACGGCGGCAGTCAGATGCGTAACGCCACGGTCACCACCATCGCTCCGACCGGCACCCTGTCGATAATAGCAGGGTGCAGCAGCGGGATCGAGCCGCTCTTCGCGGTATCCTACGTCCGCACGGTTATGGATAACGACGAGCTGATAGAGGTGAACCCGCATTTCGCGGCCGTCGCGAAGGAACGCGGTTTTTACTCCGATGAACTGATGAAGAGGATCGCGCACCACGGAACCGTCGCGGACATGGCGGAGGTGCCGGAAGACGTCCGCAGGCTGTTCGTCACGGCGCACGACATAGAGCCGGTCTGGCACGTAAAGATGCAGGCGGCGTTCCAGGACCATACGGACAACGCCGTATCGAAGACCGTGAACTTCTCCCACGACGCGAAAGTGGGGGACATTGAAGAGGTCTATCGCCTGGCCTACAGCCTCGGCTGCAAGGGCGTCACCATATACAGGGACGGCTCCAAGGACGAGCAGGTGCTTTCCACCGGCAGGACCAAGGAGGCTAAAGGCCAGCCCGCGCCGCGGCGGCGGAGCAGAAGCTGCCGCCTGAGCCGGGCAAGATAATTCCAAGGCCGCGCCCGCTTGTCACCAAAGGTATCACCAGGCAGGTGAATACCGGCTGCGGCAGGCTGTACGTCACGATAAACGAGGACGAGAAGGGGCTGTGCGAGCTGTTCGCCAGCATGGGCAAGTCCGGCGGATGCGCGACATCCCAGACGGAGGCCACCGGCAGGCTCGTATCTCTCGCGCTCCGCTCCGGCGTGGACCCGGCGTCAATCATCGACCAGTTGAAAGGGATACGCTGCCCGTCGCCGACCTGGATTTCCGGCACCACGATATATTCCTGCGCGGACGCTATCGCCACCGTGCTGGAGGACTACCTGCTGGAAAAGAAGCAGGGGACTGCCACGGAGGATAAGAGCCTGACGGCTGACAACCTCCTGAACCACTGCCCGCAGTGCCCGGAATGCGGCTCGATGGTCTCGTTCGCCGAAGGCTGCGTGGTATGCAGTTCGTGCGGTTACTCGAAGTGCGGATAGAGCAAAGAGCGCATGACTGAGGAGCAGAAAAAGAAAATCCGCGAGGCTGCGGCGGAGCACGGCGGCAAGTTACCGTGCCCCGTGGCTTTCGCTCTCTGCAAAGAGACGGGCGTCCCGCTGAAGGAAATCGGCGCGTTCTGCAACGAAGAGAATATCAGGATCAAGAACTGCCAGTTGGGATGCTTCCCGTGACCTTACACCGCAGTAAATAAATCATTCCCGAACGCTCCGCTAAACTCCTTTTGCCGGCAGTTGACAGCGCGCACTGCCGTGGTAATCTATGGAGGAACAGCGGAGGCACATCGACATGACCGACGAATATCCTCCCCTCAAATCGCCCCTTTCCACGGCCGCCGCGGTGTTTCCAGTTCTGAAGCCGGCACAGATGGAGCGCCTGGCTGCGCTGGGACGCGTCCGACAGGTCCAGTCCGGCGAGGTCCTCATCGAGGCCGGAGATAAGGGCGCGCCGCTATTCGTCGTCAAGACCGGCCAGGTGGAGGCCGTCCTGCCGTCGGGCGCCGCCGAGAAACCCGTGGCCCTGTTTCTGCCGGGGCAGTTCACCGGGGAGGTCAGCATGCTCTCCGGACGCCGCATTATGGTCCGGGTGCGCGCAAAGGAAGCGGGCGAGGTGATCGAGGTAGACCGCGGGCACCTGCTTCAGTTGGTGCAAGACGACAGCGAGCTTAGCGAGATTTTCATGCTCGCCTTTGTGCTGCGCCGGGTGGAACTGATCGCGCAAGGGTTCGGAGACGTCGTAGTCCTCGGGTCGGACCATTCCGCGGGCACGCTTCGCATCAGAGAATTCCTGGGACGAAACGGGCAACCCTATTCGTACATCGACTTGGACCGCGACGCCGGCGTCCAGGAACTGCTGGACCATTTTCACGTCTCCGTGAACGATGTGCCGGTGGTAATCTGCCGCTGCGACGCGGTGCTTCGCAACCCGACCAACGGCCAGATAGCAGAGAGTCTCGGCTTCAACGAGGCGATCGACCTTACTGCCTTGCGCGACGTCGTGATCGTCGGCGCCGGACCCGCAGGGCTCGCGGCTGCCGTGTACGCCGCCTCGGAAGGGCTGGACGTCCTGGTGCTGGAAACGGACGCGCCCGGAGGGCAGGCAGGTTCGAGCTCCAGGATCGAGAACTACCTCGGCTTTCCGACGGGCATTACAGGCCAGGAACTCGCAATGCGCGCGTACACACAGGCGCAGAAATTCGGCGCTCAAGTGATGGTCGGGAGATGCGCCAGACGGCTTACGGGTGATCATAAGCCATACGCCATCGAGTTCGACGACGGTCCGCCCGTGCAGGCGCGTTCGGTTATCATTGCGACCGGCGCACAATATAGAAAGCTGCCTCTTGATAACCTGTCGCAATTCGAAGGCTCAGGTATCTATTACGCGGCGACGTACATAGAGTCGCAGTTGTGCGCTGATGATGAAGTGGTCGTCGTGGGCGGGGGAAATTCCGCGGGGCAGGCCGCCGTGTTTCTGGCGCAAACCGCAAAACGCGTTAACCTGCTCGTCCGGTCCGACGGGCTGGCGGACAGCATGTCACGCTATCTTATACGGCGCATTGAGGATACTCCCGCCATCGCCTTGCGGTTGCAGACAGAACTCACGGCTCTCATGGGTGGCGACCACCTTGAGCGCGTGCAATGGCGGGATGGTAACACGGACACGTTAGAGACTCGCGAGGTCCGCCATGTCTTCGTTATGACGGGCGCGGCGCCAAATACGCAGTGGCTCGGCGGGTGTGTCGCACTCGATGGGGGCGGGTTCATCAAGACGGGTCCGGACCTGACAAAAGAAGACTTGGCGGCGGCGCATTGGCCGCTGCTCCGGCACCCTTACCTGTTAGAGACGAGCCTGCCCGGCGTGTTAGCCGTCGGCGATGTCCGAAGCGGCAACGTCAAACGTGTGGCGTCGGCGGTCGGCGAGGGGTCAATCTCGGTATCCTTCGTCCATAAGGTGCTGCACGAATAGATTTTTTTCACCTCTGCCACCGCACCAGATAAATAACTCCCACCACGACGCCGATAATCACGACTGTCTTTCTCAGCGCCGACGGCCTTATCTTTCCCGCAAGCCTGCCTCCCAGGACCCCGCCGGTTATGGCGCCGACGGCCATGACGGCTACAGCAGGCCAGACGACCTTTCCGGAAAAAAGAAAAAATATCGCGGCGGCGGTATTGCAGCTGAACGATATTGCCTGCTTCAAGGCGTTTAGTCTCGTGAGCGAGTCGTTCAGCACTATCCCCAGCGCCGCAAGCACTATTACGCTTACACCCGCGCCGAAATAGCCCCCGTACACTGCCGCCGGGATGACGGCAAGGATTATCCAGGCCTCGTGCGGTTTGCCTCCCCGATGGGCGCTCCGGTCCACGAGCAGTCTTCGGATTTTATCCTGGAATGCAAGTAGTCCCGTAGCGAAAAGGATCAGGAAAGGCACCAGAGAGCGGAACGCCCTCTCGGGCGTGTTAAGGAGCAAAAACCCGCCCGCCAACCCGCCCAGGACACTGACGGGTACAAGAAACTTAAGCCGCCGTTTCTGGCTAAGTAAGTCGCTCGACTGCGCGAAGGCCGCCCCCAGGTATCCGGGGCAGAGCGCCACGGTATTGGTCACGTTGGCGGCCACCGCGGGTATGCCTACGGCGGTCAACATGGGAAACGTGATGAGGGTGCCCCCGCCGGCAAGCGCGTTTACCGCCCCGCCGGCGACCGAAGCGAGTCCTATTAAAACATAATTCAGAAGGCCCATGTTTTCATCCAAAATGGAATGGCAATTTTATAACCCCAAAGTGGAGCTAAGTCAATATTATTAAAAACCATTAACTTGACTTCCCGGCCCCGATTCCCCATAATACCCCCGCCAAAACTCAACAAGAAAGGTACTTCAACTTATGGAACCTCAAAATAACGGAGAAGCCCGCACCAAGGTCCGGGCAGGGATAAAGGATTCCTTTTCGGAGACTGGCTTCATCCTGGGCGCGGTTGGCGGGATATTCGCCCTTTGGGGCATAGGCCGCGTCTCCGGGATGGACGGTGAGACCCTGAAAATCTTTTACCGCAACTCTTATTCCGTATTCTTCGGCATTTCCTCTTTCCTGTATTATAAGAAAATAAAACCCTAACTTCCCCACTCTACAAGAGGCCACGAGAATGGAGCTCCGCCAGCGTCTGCTCTATCCCTTCGCAAAGAAGTTCTTTGCCGGGCTTAAGCTGGAGGACGCCATAAGCCGGGCGAGACTTGTCAATTCGCGGGGCATGGGCGCGATTATCGATTTCCTTGGGGAAGACGTGGGCGAGGCGGAGGCGGCGGAGCGCGCCAAAGCGGAATATATGCGGGTCCTGAAGGCTATCGGCAAGGCGGGGCTGGACGCCTCTTTTACCATAAAGCTCACCAACCTGGGCCTGGGGTTCTCATATGGGCTTACCCGGGACAATGCGTCAGACATTGCAAAGGCCGCGAAAGAAGAGGGGGTTTTCCTCTGGGTGGACATGGAAGGCTCGGCTCACACCTCGGACACTATCCGGATTTACAGGGAGATACACGAGGTGAACCGGGAGTGCGGCATCGCTCTTCAGGCATGCCTTAAGCGTACGCGGGAGGATTTAGGGCCGCTGATAAGCGACGGGGCGGTAATCCGCCTGGTGAAGGGCGCATACAAGGAACCTCCGGAGGCGGCGTTTCAGAAATTTTCAGAGGTAAGCGCGCAACTGGCTTACGCTTGCTAAGGAATTATTCAATAAATCCGGCAGGTTTGCCGTTGGGACGCACGACAGGTCCCTGGCCGGGCGGGCATTAAAGCTCTCGGAAGGGTACGCGGGGCGGTTTGAGTTCCAGATGCTGATGGGAGTCCGGGATTCCTTGAAGGAAGAGCTTCTGGGGAAGGGCAAGCGGGTAGTGGAATATATACCGTACGGTACGGACTGGTACGGCTACGGTATCAGGAGGCTCTTGGAGAAGAAGCGCAACGTCCTGTACTTTGCCCAGGGGCTCATTGGCCGCTGAAAGCCCACTATTTATCTTGAAATCGCCCCGGAAAATATCGTAAAATAAACTGCTTTTATTACTACGCGAGAATCTACGGGAAAACCTTATGCCAGACACAACCATAAACGGGCCGGAAGGCCACGTAGCTGAAGTCCAGTTGGAGGGTCTCCTGCCAGAAGAGCTTTACGCGGCGGGCGGTCGACACCTGAGGGCGAGAGATTATCCTTCCGCCCGCGCCTGCCTGGAGAAATACCTGGAGCACAGGCCGGACGACCCCGCCGCCCTCCACCTCCTCGCAAGGGCCCTGTACCACCAGAACAGGGATTTCGATAAAGCGGAAGAGTATCTGAACAAGGCGGCCGCGCTGGACCCGGGTTCTCTCACCAGCTATCTCGAAACCCTCGGCATCGTGCTCATCAGCCAGGCCAAATATGTCCGGGCGCGGGAGGTCTTCGAATACGCGATCTCGGAGGACAAGCAAAAAAACCAGCGCCATACGGAGGCCCTGAAGTTTTACCTGGACCTGGCAAAAAAGAAAAGCGTAGCAAAAACACCGTACGTCCCGAAAACCTATGGGCCGCGCAGCCTGTTCTTTACCGCCCAGTATGGCCACAGGAGCGTGAAGGCCCGGTTCTTCGTGTTGCCCTCCCTCATCGCGCACGCGCTCATATTGATGATTATGATGTATCTGGCAACCCATCAGCTGCCGTTCAAAAAAGACATCGCCCCCTTCACAATCGTAGAAATACAACAGTCCGGAGAAGCTCCGCCGCCGGAAGAGGCAAGGCCCGTTGGAGAGAAGCCGCGGGCGGCCGCGCCCGAGGAGCAGGCGCCGCTCCCGCAGCCGGCCCGGGCCGGGGCAGGGCTTAAACTGCCGACTGTCCCGGCAAAAGTCAGCCAGGAGGCCCAGCCGGAAGTGGCGGGGATGCAGAGGGAGAACCTTCCCGCCCCGGCGGCGCCGGAGATAAAAGAAACACAGAGCGGCGCGCGGGGCGCGTTAAGCGCGAAAAGCGGGGCGGCCGACGAGGCGATGAAGCCGGGAGATATCGCGGCGGTCAATGTTATGCACGGAAGCAAGAAGACTGAGATGGAAGACGTCAAGACGGAGCTTTCCGGCGGGGATGTGAAGCTGTCTAAGAAAAGTTTGACAGCCATGTCAGGCGGCGCGGAAACGGCGGCAAGAAAGCAGTACCAGGCGGCAAAGCTTAAGGATAAAGCTTCCGCTCTGGCCGGGGGGGCGATGGGCCCATCCAGCCAGGCGGGAGGCGGGCCTGCATTGGAGAAGAAAAGGCTGGCTAAGCTGGACGAACAGGACTTTGAGGCCGCCAGGGAGAAGCCCGAGGCGGGGAAAAATCTCGGCCTGACCAACCCGGCCCTTAAGGCTTCGGTGCAGGACGACATTAAAAATTTCCCGGCCAGGCCTCTGAAAATTGATGTGGGTGGTTCCCGGCAAGGCGCGAAATCCGGGAGAACTCCGGGCCTTAAGTCGCTTGGCGGCATGAGGGATAATGTCCCCGCTTACGACAAGATGCAGGAAAATCTCGGAGCCCCCATGCCGTCCTCAAGGGCACGGGAGGGGGCGGCGCTGTCCAAGGCGCGCGCGCGGATTGGCAGCGCGGCGGTTACGGACCAGCCCAGGGTGTTGTCCGGCAGTGACAGAATGCCCGCGCCGACGGACAGCCTGACCAGCAGGAGTTTTGCCTCGGTGAAGGCGCTTCCGGGCGTAAGGGGACTTCAAATGCCCGGGCAGAGGGCGGTGAGTCCCAGCGCCGGGACGCCAGGAGCGGGAGTCGCGAAACTCGATGAGAAATCGTCCACCGCCCCGGCTGGATACGCTCACTCTGGAATTACTTCACAAGGCGCGGGCGGCGGATACGCCGGAATTGCAAAGGGGACAAGCCCGAAAGCGCTGGCTCCGGCCGGGAGCGAAGGCGGTATTGGCGGCCTCATTGAAAGCGCGTCAAGGAAAATGGCCGGCGCTTTAGGTTTCGGCCAACCAACGGGCCCCTCCGGCCCGTCGGCTGGAGACCTGAAAAGGGGCGGGGTCGCGGGCCTTCGGTCCGGCGCGCTATCAGGCGGCGCCGCAGGCGGGACCGGCTCTCACGGCAGAGGCACGGTGGGCGTGCAGCGTTTCGGGAGCGCGCAAACACAGTCCCTGGCTTCGGCAAAGGGGCAGACGGGCGGCGAGAAACAATTTGCCGGGCGTACGCCGGGGGGCTCCGGGGAAAACCGCAACGCTTCCGCGGAGCGCGCGGCGGCAGCGCCAATGTCCGCAGACAGAGGTTCGGGGGCAACAGGCGGCGCACTTATCGCAAAAAAAATAATCGGCCTGCAGGCGCGCATATCATCGCCCTCCTCCGGGAATACGAACAGTATTTCGCAGACCGTGGCCGGGAACGTTTCGGATGCGCGGGTGAAGAAGATGACCCTGACGGTTAACAGCGATTCACGCGTCATATCCGTCGAGGACGGCGCGTTCGAGGCGTCAGTGTCTCTCTCCAAGGGCAGGAACCGGATAACGGTAATGGCGTTCGACACGGACGGGAACGTCGCGAAGGACAGCGTGGACCTGTATTACTCCGAGCCCTCGGAGGACACCCCCGTAGTCATTACCTCACCCAGGAACGGACAGGTGTTCGACGTCTCCGAAAAGAGCGTGATAATGGTCAAGGGTACAATCGGAGACCCGGGGATAAAGCGCGCGAAGCTGATATTCAACGGCAACCCGATGGATATCGCGGTCAACAATGGTTCTTTCGAGCAGAAGGTGGCGCTGGCGCAGGAGCAGAACACGATGGTAGTGGAAGCCACGGACAGCTCCGGCACCTCGCACAGCCCGACCGTTAACGTCAGCACCGTTAACGTAAAGCCCAAGGATGTCATGGTCGTACTCTCCTGGGACAAGCCGCATGCGGACTTCGACCTCCATGTCTATAGCCCGTCGGGAAGGGATACGTACTCCAAGAACCCGAACACTGACGGGTCGAAAGAATTGGTGCCGGGAGGCCAGTTCGAACAGGACGCGAAGGGGAATTTCGGCCCGGAGGTCTTTGACGAAAGGTTCGCGGAGCGCGGAATATATACCGTGAAATCGAACTATTATACAGCGGCGGCGACGGCGGCGCGCACGCGAAAGTGACGATAATTTTATACGGCGATAATCCCTCCCGAAGGATTGTCCGCGTCTTCGGCCCTCATTTGCAGACGGGCACGAAAGACGGGTCGAATACCTGGGAGGTCACGAAGATTCGGATGCCTGAAGGAATATTCCTGGAGGAGTAAGGGTCTATGAAAAAACTGTTTATACTTGCGGCGATGTCGATATATCTGGCAGCCAGCGCCTCGCTGGTTTTTGCGGATACTCCGGACGAACTGATGAAGACGGCGGTCCAGCTTTATCAGAACGGGGACTATGAGCTTGCGGCGGAACAGTTCAAAAAATACACCTCGTCGTTCCCTTCCGACCCGCATGTCGCCGACGCCCTTTACGGGTTGGCCGAATCCGATTTTGCCAACGGACAGGTCCGTGAATCGCTTGAGACCTTCGAAAAACTGCTGGCCTCATACCCGGCGTCCGAGAAGGCGCCGGACGCGAAGCTGAGGCTTGGAGACTGCCATTACATCCTTAAGGAATATGAAAAAGCGGTAGATGCGTATAAGGCTTTCGTGGCTGCCTATCCCGCGAACAAATCCGGGGCGGACGCCCTCTACATGACCGGGCACAGCTACCTTAAACTCGGCGATTTCACAAAGGCGGCAGAGGCCTTCGACCTGGACGCAACGAAGTTCCCGGATTCCCCCAAGGCGGTGGAGTGCAATTTCATGGCGGGGGAGAGTTACGTGCAGAAAGGCGATTTCGCCAAGGCCAGGGGTTATTACCAGACGGTGCTTGAGAAGGACCCTCAGGGCAAGTACGGGCAGAAATCCGCGTTCAGGATAGCCGAGTCCGATTTTTTAGGAGGGAATTACGAAGAGGCGAAGAAGTCGCTTGACGGTTTCCTCCAGAAGTACCCGGCTTCGGACGACGCCCCTGCCGCGAGGCTGGACCTGGGCGACGCGTATTTCAAGACGGGCTCGTTCGATAACGCGATCGTCCAGTACGACATGTTCATTAATAAATACTCCGCCAGCGAACTCCTGCCGGAAGCGGAGTACCGCGAGGCGGAAAGCTATTACCAGAAGAAGGACTACGAGAAGGCGAAAGAGAAATATAGCGGCCTCATAGCTAAATACCCGGACGCTAAAGGAGCGGGACCGCTACCTCTACGGCTTGAGCTGGTCCTTCTTCAAGCTGGGAGATATGCAGGGGGCCGCGGATAATTTCGGAGCCCTGGTGGAAAAATATCCGGATTCGGAGCTTGCCGTAACGGCATACCTCCAACTGGGCGAGGCAAGGGCCAGGATGAAGGACTACGCGCGGGCCGCGGATGCGTATAAACTGGCGCTCGCGAAGGCGAAGGACCCCGCCGACATAAAGACCGCGAGGTACGACCTCGCATGGGCATATTACCAGGCAAAGATGTTCAAGGAAGCAGAGCAGGCCCTTCTGGAGATGCTTGCGGGAAACCAGGGACCGGATTCGCCGGAAAATATCGAGGCAAAAAACCTCCTGGCCCGGTGCCGGCTGTACCTTGGCAAATACCCGTCCGCGATCTCGGGCTTCGAGGAAATAGCGGACAAATACCCGACGGACCCTCTGGCCCAGGACGCCCTGCTGGGGCTGGCTGAAGCATATGAGCGCCATGATGAGCCGAATAAGGCCATAGACTCCTATAAAAGACTTCTTAAAGATTACCCGGACAGCAAAGGCAAGGACGAAGCGCTCTTCGGCATAGGACGGGATTACCTGGAGCAGGAGAACTTCCAGCAGGCAGCCCAGGGTTTTACCGCTCTTCTTTCCGGGACTTCTTCCCCGGAATACCTGGAGAAGGGGCTCTTCGGGCTGGCGGAATCCTGTTACGGCGCCAAGGATTATCCGAAGGCGAAGGAAAATTATTCAGGCTACCTCCAGAAATACCCCGACGGGGCGCACAGGGACCAGGCCCTGTACGGGCTTGCCTGGTCGCTGATGGGGCTGAAGGAGTACCAGGGATCTTACGAGGCTTTTATCAAGCTCTCGACAGAAGCGAAGGACGGCTCGCTGGTCCCGGAAGCAATTCTCGACGCGGGCGAGGCGATGTACGACCAGGAAAAATACGCCGAAGCTGTAACTCAGTACAAAGACGTGCTGGCAAAATACCCGGGGACGGAGCCCGCGAAGAAGGCGGTATACGCTCTGGCATGGGCGGAGCTGAAATTAAATAATACAAAGGACGCGGAGGCCGCCTTCGGGGAGTTCTCGAAGGCGAACCCCAAAGACCCGCTGGCGAACGAGGCGGATTACCAGAGAGGCCTTATACTGATCCGGCAGGGCGATACGGGAGAGGGTGAAGCGCTCCTGAGAGGGGTTTCGGACAGGGACCCTTCGGGCGATGTCGGGAACCGGGCTAAGCTTGCGCTTGCAAAGGCTATGGCGGCGACGGGCGACCAGGCCCAGGCGCAGGCCCTGCTCGACCAGCTTAAAAAGGGCGGCTCTGGCGACCTTGTCCAGGAAGCGGCATTTCAGCAGGCCTTTTTGAAGTTCAATCAATCGGAGTTCGCCGAGGCGAAAAAGCTCTTCGACCAGTTCGTTAAGAGCTATCCCGGCAGCGGCTATGAACTGAAGGCGCGATATTTCGCGGCGCTTTCGGCGGTGAACCTGAAGGACTATCAGGCGGCGGCCGAGGACTTGAAGATGGTAGCCGGCTCGCCGGACCCGGAGCTTAAGGCCGGCGCGCTTTACTGGTATGCGGACAGCTGTTATAACCTGAAAAAATACCAGGAAGCCTTAAGCTCTTATGAATCGTATATTTCATTATATCCCAAAGAGAAGCTCCTGCCTGAGGCGGAGTACGGGCGGGCCTGGGCGCTTGAGAAACTGGACCGGGGGGCCGACGCCAAAGAGGCTTTCAAGGCGCTGGCGATAAAATATCCGGACGGCCCCCATGCGGCGGACGCCTGGTATAAGGTTGGCGAGTACGGGATGGCGGCAAAGGACTGGGCCTCCGCCGCCGACGCTTTCGCAAAGTTCCTTGACCTGAAAAAGGACAGTCCGTTGAAGGCCGACGCCTGCTTTCAATTGGGAGAGGCCCTCGAAACGTTGAACCGCAATGACGAGGCCATAAAGGCTTATCTCGAAGCCGAGGCGGCGGGCGGGCGGCTTAAAGCCCCTTCGGCCCTGCATGCGGGAAAGCTTCTGGCGAATGCCGGAAAATTGCCCGAGGCCTGCGCTGAGTTCGACACCGCCTCGTTGGACAACGATTTCGCCGGAGAGGCGCTTCTTGGCGAGGGGAAGGCCTTCTTCGCGCAGAAAAAATATGACGAGGCCATAGCGGCGCTGGGCAAGGCGGCGGACCATCCCCAGACACTGGATGTCCGTGCGGAGAGTTTTTATATCTCCGGGCGAATGTTCGGAAGCTAAATCGGATTTTAAAGCCGCGATAATCGCGTACACGGGATGTCTGATACTCGGAGAGAACCCGTACAGGGCGGACTCCATGCTCAAGGTGGCGGAGAACTACGTGAGCCTGGGCGAGAAGGACAAGGCGGCGGCCGCATATAAAAAATATCTCGACGCGTATCCGGAAGGCGCGAGTGCGCCCCAGGCGAAAAAGGCCCTCGAACTATTGGAAAAAGGTTAAAGGGGCAGGCCGCATGTCGAGGGAGATTATAGAGCGTCTCAAGAAGATTTATCAGGTAAATCTAAACGTCCAGCCGGGCGACAGGGTGCTGGTTTTTACCGACTTCATCGCGGATGGGGAGAGGACGGACGAGACCGGGCGAAAGAGAAGACAGGGACTCGTCGAGATTGCCCGTGCCGCGAAAGACGCCGCAAAGGAACTCGGCATTGACGCCGTTTACCTGGAATTCCCCGCCCTGGGGAGCCATGGCACCGAGCCGGGCGAAGAGCTTTGGAAGCTTGCTTTCGGGGAGGGCGCCGTCCGGGCGCTGAATGAAAATGGGCTGCTCTCGAAGATAAGGTCCAAAACCGCCTCGCCGGAGGAAATCCGGGCGGCAAGGAAGATCGTATCCGACGAAAAAAGCTCCGCGGTCTCAGTCGTTGTCGCGCTTTCCAATTATTCGACCAGCCATACCCGTTTCCGGGACCTGCTCACTTCCGAAGCCGGGGCAAGGTACGCCAGTATGCCGCTTTTCGAGGAGGACATGCTTTTCGGCTCCATGGAAGCGGACTGGGAAGAGGTCGCGGCCCGGTCCCGGCGTATCGCGATTGCTATCGACGGGGCCGATACCGTAAGGATAACCACCCCCGACGGCACGGACATAACTTTCGGCATCAAGGGGAGGAAGCCGATGGTGGATACCGGCATCCTCGACATGCCCGGCGCTTTCTCGAACCTTCCCGCAGGCGAGGTATATCTGGCCCCCGTGGAAGGGACCGGCGAAGGCATTTTGACACTCCTTTGGGCCCCGGACCGGAAGCTTTTAAGCCCCGTTACTGTAAAAGTGCGCGGCGGGTTGGCGGCGGAGGTGGACGGAGACGAGCCGTTTGTGCAGGAGTTCCGGGCATCGCTCGACAACGCCCCCGGCAACAGGAACCTGGCCGAGCTGGGCATCGGCACGAACGACCGGGCCACGAAGCCGGACAACGTACTGGAATCGGAAAAAATCTTCGGGACAATCCACCTGGCCTTCGGCGACAACAGCTCTTTCGGCGGGACCGTCAGCACTCCCTTCCATCAGGACTTCGTGTTTTTTAAGCCCACCCTTTACGTCTTACGAGACGGCATTACAAAGACCATTATAAATTCCGGGAAACTTCAGATATAAAGAGGCGTAACGCCACCCCTGGTCATAAACATCGGCGACCGTCGTGATATTCGCGGATGCGGGCGGGGCCGAATTTTCGGCGT
Organism: Nitrospirota bacterium; assembly: GCA_963698885.1. Lineage (GTDB taxonomy): Bacteria > Nitrospirota > JACRHJ01 > JACRHJ01 > JACRHJ01 > JBARKJ01. The sequence continues at coordinate 72,349 of CAVOSJ010000002.1, forward strand.
TGGGGGGGGCCGAGGCGCGGCGGGTATTATTTCACTACTTCGGCGTCGATTTCTCCGTCATCAAACTGAAGCGTCAACCTGCCCGCGGCCCTTGCCTCGGCGCTCGACTTTATTATCCGGCCGTCGTGAAAGCTCTTCACGATGGCGAAACCGGCCTTCAAGCGGCGCGAGTGGCTCAAGCAGAGCCAGGGCGCGGGAGAGCGAAACAGCCTTGTTTTTCAAAGTGAGTATTAACCGCGCTTCTGCCGACATCAGCCTCCCGGACAGCTCGTCCAGCCGGAGCGCATGATCATGCAAACGCCTCATCGGGTTTATCAGCGCCCGTTCCTCGGAATTTAACCTGTCCCGCAGACGCCGATGCTCCTGTACTACTGCATAAACTAACCTGCCGCGAAGCGAACGAAGAATATCCGCCATATCCTCCTCGTTTTTCGCAACCACTTCGGCGGCGGCGGACGGGGTGGGGGCCCTTAAGTCGGCGGCAAAATCGGCTATCGTAAAGTCCGTCTCGTGCCCGACGGCGGATATTACAGGGATGTTGGACGAGGCTATAGCGCGCGCTACCACTTCCGTATTGAAAGCGGCTAGGTCTTCCATTGACCCTCCTCCGCGCCCTACGATAATGACGTCCAGGCCGTCTATCTTATTTAGTTCCGATATCGCGGAGGCTATCTCCGCCGGCGCGAACGCGCCCTGCACCGTCGCCGGAGCGATTAATATTTTCACGCCGGGCGCGCGGCGGCCTAGGACATTTAATATATCCCGTATCGCCGCGCCTGACGGGGACGTTACGACTCCGACACGCCTCGGGTGGGCGGGCAGGGGGCGTTTCCGGATTTGATCGAAAAGCCCTTCCTTCTCGAGTTTTTCCTTTAGCTGCAAGAACGCGAGCTGTAGCGCGCCAATGCCTTTAGGCTCCATATACTCCGCGACAACCTGGTACTCGCCGCGCGGGTCGTAAACCGTCACCCGGCCCCGCAGGATAACCTCCATACCGTCCCGTGGGGCGAATTTCAGGTAGCGGTTCCCGGAGCGGAAAAAAACCGCCTTTATCTGGGCATCCTTGTCCTTTAACGTGAAGTATATATGGCCGGAGGGTGGGACGCGCAGGCCGGAAATTTCGCCGGTTATCCATACGTCGGAGAAGCCGGACTCCAGCTTCTCCCGGATACGCCGGGTAAGCTCGGAGACTGTAATGGGGCCGTTGAAAGATAGGTCAAGTTGCATGATAAACCGTTACCTTTTTGGTAAAAAGGTAACGCCAAAAACTTTTAAATTTGTTTTAAGTCCAGCTTTCTTTTGTGTTACTTTTTTTTCTCGAAAGAAAAGTAACGACTTAAGTAAGACTTAATCGCTGTATCTTTGTCGCCAGCCCGGTATCCGGGTCGGCCGAAATTATCACCGCCTCGAAAGTGCCGGGGCCTTTTGCGGTATCGAATCTTGCGGGCATCTGTGTGAGGAAGCGGCCGATTGCGAGTTCGGAGGTGACGCCTATGACGGAATCGTGCGGCCCGGTCATGCCGACGTCCGTGATGAAGGCCGTCCCGCCGGGGAGCAGCCTCTCGTCCGATGTCTGGACATGGGTATGAGTCCCTACTACCGCGCTCACCTGGCCGTCGAGATACAGGGCGAGGGCGATTTTTTCGGAGGTGGCCTCCGCATGGAAATCGACCAGTATCACTTCGGCGCCCAGTTTTTTCAGTTTCTCCGTTTCCTCTTTACCTCTCCTGAACGGGCAGTCGGACGGCGTCAGAAATATCCGGCCCATCAGGTTCAATACGCCGACTTTAGTGCCGTCGGATGCCGTGAATACCGCGCTGCCGGTGCCCGGGACGCCGGGCGGCAAATTGGCGGGACGAAGCAGTTTGTCCGTCCTGTCCAGGTACTCGTATATCTCTTTTTTATCCCAGATGTGGTTGCCGGAGGTGAGGAGGTCGATATCCATATCGAGAAGCTCCTGGGCGATTTTAGGCGTTATGCCAAAACCCCCCGCGGCGTTCTCGCCGTTGGCTATCACCGCATGGACGCCGTATTTCTCGCGGACCGCGGGCAGGTGAGCGGCCACGGCCTTCCGGCCGGGGTCGCCCACTATGTCGCTTATGAAGAGGATTTCCATTAGTCGGATTCCCACTTCATGCCGGGGTCGCTTATGAAGAGGGTCTCCATTACTTGGCGAATTCCACGTAGCGCGATTCGCGTATCACAGTCACCTTTATCTGGCCGGGGTACGCCATTTCCTCTTCTATTTTTTTGGCTATCTCGCGGGATATCTGAGCCGCGCTTATATCGTCCACGTCCTCAGGCTTTACGATGACCCGTATCTCGCGGCCCGCCTGAATGGCATAACACTTCTCCACGCCCTTGAAAGATGTCGCCACCTCTTCCAGCTTCTCAAGGCGCTTGACATAGGTCTCGAGCGTCTCGCGCCTCGCCCCCGGCCTGGCCGCGGACAGCGCGTCGGCAGCCGCTACAAGGACGGACTCGACGCAGGAGAAGGGTTCGTCCCCGTGGTGCGCCATAATCGCGTTCAGCACCTTCTGGTTTTCACCGTATTTCTTGGCAAGGTCGTGTCCGATGCCGGCATGCGTGCCTTCGATCTCGTGGTCGACCGCTTTGCCTATGTCGTGCAGCAGGCCCGCGCGCTTGGCGAGTTTTGTGTCCACGCCGAGTTCAGCCGCCATTACGCCGGCTAAAAAGGCGACCTCGCGGGAGTGCATCAGGACGTTCTGGCCGTAACTCGTGCGGTATTTAAGCCGCCCGATTAATTTTATTATCTCCGGATGGATGCCGTGGATCGCGAGGTCGAAGGCCGCCTTCTCGCCTTCCTCCCGCATCGCGTCGTCCAGTTCCTTCCTTACCTTGTCTACGACTTCCTCGATCCTGCCCGGGTGGATGCGACCGTCGGCCATGAGCCGCTCGATGGATAGCCTGGCGATCTCGCGCCGGACCGGGTCGAAGCCGGAAACGATAACCGCCTGGGGCGTATCGTCGATTATCAAGTCGATGCCGGTCGCGGCTTCCAGGGCCCGGATGTTCCGGCCCTCGCGGCCTATGATGCGGCCTTTCATCTCGTCGTTCGGGAGGTTTACCAGCGACGTGGTGGACTCGGCGACGTAGTCGCTCGCGTATCTCTGAATGGCCAGCGCCATTATCTCCTTGGACTTCTTGTCCGCGGTGGACTTGGCTTCGTCCTCGATGCGCTTTACCATCTTCGCGCCTTCCAGCGTCGCCTCACCCTCCATCCGCGCCAGAAGCTCCTTCCGCGCCTCCTCGGAGCTCATCCCGGCTACCTGCTCAAGCCTCCGTACCTGCTCGGCCAGGCCGTCGTCGTACCGCTGCTCCTTCTCGACGAGCGCCTTTTCACGGTTCGCCATCTCCTTTTCCTTGCGGTTCAAGTCGCCGTCCCGCTTCTCCAGGGAGTCGGTTTTCTTCTCTAAGTAATCTTCTTTCTGGATAAGCCGCTTCTCCAGCGTGTTCAGCTCGGCCCGCCCGTCCTTTATCTCTTTTTCGAAATCCGAGCGCTGCTGATAGAGCTTGTCCTTCGCCTCCAGCAGGAGTTCCTTTTTCTTCGTCTCCGCGTCCCGTTCCGCGTCTTTTATTATCTTTTTGGCGCTCTCTTCGGCTTCCCGTATCTTCGATTCGGCCATCCCTCTTTTTATCAGGATGCCGACCACAAGCCCCGCTATGGCCGCTACCGCTATCCAGACTATGTTCATTAAGTTCATGACGCTTTAAACCCTCCCTGGGAGTTATTTTATGAAGCTATGTCCTTCTTCTTGCGGGAGGCCTGCACCCGCAAAATCTCGTTCTCGAAACCCTGGTCCGACGGGATGTAATAATCTCTTTTTTCCGTCAGATAGTCCTGCTCTACCCAATGGCCGGGATAATCGTGAGGATATTTGTACCCCTTGCCACGCCCAAGCTTCCTGGCGCTCTTATAGCTTGCATCCCGGAGGTGGTCCGGCACCGGGAGAACTGTTCCTTCCCTGATATCGCTCATTGCCGATTCAAGCGCCATATACGACGCGTTGGATTTCGGGGCCGAGGCTATGTACGTAGTCGCCTGAGCTAATGCGATCCGTCCTTCCGGCATCCCGACGTGCTCTAAAGCGTGAAGCGCGGCCACCGCGACGAGTAGCGCGCGCGGGTCGGCGTTGCCCACGTCCTCCGAGGCCGCAATGATGAGGCGTCTTGCGATGAAGAGCGGGTCCTCGCCCGCGTACACCATCTTCGCCAGCCAATATACGGCGGCGTCCGGGTCGCTCCCGCGGAGGCTCTTTATGAAGGCGGATATGGTGTCGTAATGCTCATCCTCCTCATAGACCACCGCCTTTTTCTGGATGGACTCTTCCGCGACGGTAAGGTCGAAATTTATAAAACCGTCCGGGCCGGGCCTTGTCGTCAGAACGCCTATTTCCAACGCGTTTAAGGCCCTTCTCGCGTCCCCTTCGGAGCGCGACAATATAAACTCCCGCGCTTCGTCGGACAGCAGGACCTTATGCCCGCCCAGGCCCCGCTCACTGTCGGAAAGGCCCCTGTCGATAAGAATGCTTAAATCCTGCACCGAGAGCGGCCTTAGCTCAAAAATCTGGGAGCGGGAAGAAAGCGCCGGTATTATCGAGAAAAACGGGTTTGCGGTCGAGGCCCCTATCAATACCACCACGCCTTTTTCCACGTCAGGCAGAAGCGCGTCCTGCTGGGCGCGGTTGAACCTGTGTATCTCGTCTATAAAAAGGATGGTCTTCCTGCCGCTCCGCTTAAGCTCCATGGCGGCCTGGGAGGTAATCCTCCTTATGTCCGCCACGCCGGAGGTCACGGCGTTTATCGGCTCGAAGACCGCACTGGTCCTGTTCGCTATGACATGGGCAAGGGCAGTCTTCCCGGAACCGGGAGGCCCGTATAGAATCACGGAGCCTAAACGGTCCGCCTCTATCATGCGCCTTAGCATCTTCCCCTGCCCAAGGATATGCTCCTGCCCCACGAACTCATCCAGGCTTCGTGGCCTTAAACGCCAGGCGAGCGGAGAGCTGCTCGAGTCCTCCTTCAAGGCGGATAACAGGTCAGGCATGTATGTTCCTTCCAAAGGTAAAGCGGATATCGACGGAAAAACCGGTTGAACCGGCTCAGACTGGCCATTCATGGCCCGGATCAGTGAAACGACCAGTGCCATAAATTCAACAGGGCACGCCCGGCCCGACTGACCACCCCGGTCCGTCGATAAGAGAAGGGACTAAAGAGAGGAAAAGCTAAGAGATCTTATGACTTCTGGCGCATCCGCAGGGTTCCCAAAAGCGGCGGTGAATAACTCCCCGGGGGACCGTGGTGGTTCGGAGAGACCGCGCAGGATGTTGCCCTGCATTCGACCAGGTTATGAACGGCAAACTCCTGACTTCCGGAAATTCCGGGATTAACCGGAAAATAGCCGGACAGATGAAGAAGATGCCGATGAGAAGCCCAAAAGTCATTAAATTCCTTATTATTCTTTTTTTGTTCCTGCTCAAAGTCCCTTTGCGGCCCTTCCGCTTTTTATCAAGGGCCGCCCGGAGAAAACGCCCGGTGCGGAATATCCGCCCCGGAAAATCAAGCCCCCGCCCAAGCCGTGTCAGAGAGTGTTTTTGAACCTAGGTAAACTAGGTGGGCGCCAGGATGAAGAGTTCAGGCTTCCCTTGCGGGCATGCACACCCTCTTCAGACTGCCCAGCTCCCTTTTTGTTAGCGTTGGTCAAAAAACCCCCAGCAATCACGCACCGGGCAGGGGATAAAAAAACCCTTAACAAGTATAAGGGTACTTTATCCGACTGAAAAATTCAAGGGAAAAATCAGCCGCCGTCGAGGATGTCGAAGAGGTCTCCGGTCTTCTTCTGGACCATGTTCTCCACCTCCGCCTGCCTCCTGCGGAGCTTGAATAGCTCGTCGGCTATATTGACGGCAGTGAGCACCGCAATTTTCTGCGGGCTGGCCGTGGGCGGGCTTTTCCTCTGGAGCGAACGCATCTTCTCGTCCACATACCGGGCGAGCTGCAGCACGTATTCCGGGTCCGCATCGCCTTTAACGGTATAGGAAGTCCCGAATATCTCCACGTCGGCACTTTTCATGGTTACACCGCCAGACCCTCAACGGACTGAAGCAGCTTCTCCAGCCTCTCGCGCACCTGCTCTTTTTCGGACCGTAGGACCGAGGCCTCCTCCTCCAGAGCCTGACTGGCTTTCAGTTGCTCGCCAAGGCGCGTTACCTCGTCCTGGAGGCGGAGCTTTTCCTCCTTCAGGGCCTTCACCAGCTCGACTACCTTCGATATCCTCTCTTCCAGCGCGTCTATCTTTTCAATCGACATTTTAAGTCACCTCTCCCAAGGAATAAAGTCCTGCGCCATTATATCCCAGGGGAGGCCCTTCTTCAAGGGTTTTTCCGGAATGCCCCCCGGCGTCCTCCAAAAAACCGGAATTTGTGCTATAATTGCATGAAATAAATTAGAAAAGATAAAATTTCTTAGTTGACAAAGGGAATCGCTTTGACTAAACTCTTTTGGAATGTTTTGGAACCGGCTGGCCCGGCAAGTTGACACTAATGAAAGGAGACGAAGAATGAAAATGAAGAAATTGGTTGTGCTGTTGGCATCCGGCGCACTGGTGCTTTCTTTGGCGTCTTGCGGCAAGAAGGCAGAAGAGCCTGCTCCCGCTCCCGCTCCGACCGAGGCTCCTGCTCCGGCTGCTCCGGCAATGGGCGGTTCGACCACCGCGGCTCCTGCTGCTGCTCCGGCACCCGCACCTGCTCCTGCTCCGCAGGTAAATAACTCCGACGAGGAGAAAGCCGCGCAACTTACAAGTCATAATCGCGCGGATTACGTTTTACGCAATTGTCAGCTAATTGTCCGTACCTGGATCCATCGCCCGTTATCTGAAAAGATAGCGGGCTTTTTGTTTGACAAGGTTTAAACCGCCGGATAAACTAAATCTCAAACAAAGGAGGGAACCACCTATGCGCAAGAAAATAATAGCACTCTCGCTTGGCCTCGTTTTCGCCGCCACTGCCGCCACCGCAGCGCATGCCGCAAAGCCCGACGGGAAGGCGCTCTTCGAAGCGAACTGCGCCGCCTGCCATAAAGACGGCGGCAACATCATAAACCCGCAGAAGACTCTATCGAGGAAAGATAGAGAGAATAACGGGGTAAAGTCGGCGGGTGACATCGTGAAGAAGATGCGTAATCCGGGTCCCGGCATGACGAAGTTCGACAAGAAGACACTCCCGGACAAAGATGCCAAAGCCATCGCCGGATACATCGAAGGCACTTTCAGATAAACGATATATCGTCATTCCCGCATTCGGGGGGACGGAAATAAAAAAAGGGCCCGGTCACGGGGCCCTTTTTTTGCGGCTTAATCTTGACTCCTTTCGATTTGGTTTTCGCATTATTCTTTCCGTCCCTTATTTAATCGTATTCTGGCTCAACCATCCCACGGAGCCGGCGCCTGTTTGTACCTGGCACCAACTGGATTTGGTTTTTAATACCCTTACCCAATCGTATTGCAAAAGCTCCGCAACTGCCCGGCTCTTAGGATCGGGAGTCTGTCTCACGTAGCATTTTGGCACGCATACGAAATGCACGCTTCCAGTATTAGCCGAGGGCTTGTCTGCCGCATTGGTCCTTTTCTGAGAGGACGACCTGTTGTCCCAGCAGGGCGTCTTTTTTCTTCTGCCTTGTATTTTTAGGTTCCGCTTTACGTTTTGGCCTGACTGAAATAGAATTCTTCGCCTGGACCTTCAGCTGCTGCTCGATATCGGCCATGATGCCGCACATGACGTCGGCGGCGCCGCCCATCAATCCAAAACCACGATAAACACTTAATGGCGACGATTACGTCTTTATTGTCGCTTTTGACACCTATAAGTACAGGCTCTTGCCGTGATAAACAGCCGCGTGAGAACCGGATATCGTGCCCGCCTTCCTGTCGGCGATGGTAGGGGTGAAACCTTGATTTCTTAACGCGGCGACGGCCGCATTAAATACCCGGGCCCGATTAGCATTCTCAAATCTTACCCATGTGGCGAATTTAGTTTCACTGAAAAAGTTTCTGTCGCGGGTAGAATTTTTTTCGCAAGGAGATAGATATTCTCTACCTTTTTCGGACGCTCCTGCTCTATTTGCGTCAGTGGTGACACATCCGGAAAGAAGCGCAACCGAGAGGACTGCAATAAGCCGGAGTGTCAACTCCTCAGTTTTTTTCATAAGCATATTATCGACAGCCGGATTTATCCGGCGGTTCCATACGAATTTGAATTTTACATAAGGATGGATTATCTGACTGAAGTTTAGATGGGACTGACTGTTTAGTCAAATTGCGATAGGACAAAAAAAGGCCGACGTTAAACGGTCAACTGCCTGAGAGAGGCGATCAGGTCCAGTAATTTTCCGGGGAATATTCCCAGGTAAATGACTATTACCGAAAGGGCGGCGAGGGCAAACCCCGCGGGGAAATCGAGCGCGGGAAACGCGGCGTCCGTTGGCGCCTGTTTTTCCTCTTCGCGCATGTACATGAACACGACCACGCGCAGATAATAATAGACGGAGATTATCGCCGTCAGGATGCCTATTATCGACAGCCAGACGTATCCGGCGCTCATGGCCGAAAAGAATATCCCGAACTTTCCGATGAACCCCGCCGTCGGAGGAAGCCCGGCCAGCGAGATTAAACAGATGGAGAGCGCGGCGCTCCTGAGCGGATATTTGAAGCCCGCTCCCTTAAGGGCCCTTATGTCGCCTAACTCGCCTCTTTTACCGGAGAATGCGGAGATTGCGCCGAAAGCTCCAAGCTCCATCGCGCTATAGGCGACAAGATAAAATATAGCCGCCGACTGGCCGCTCTCGGGAGCCGCGATAAGCGCGACCAGGACATATCCCATCTGGGCGATCGAAGAGTACGCCAATAGCCTCTTGACGTTGTTCTGGGTAAGGGCGGCGATATTTCCGAAGGCCATGGTAAAAACGGCCATGACCCACAGGACGACGGACAGCTCGCCCCATGCCGCGCCCGCGGCGTCGGTGAACTTAAGGAATACGGCAAAGACCGAGGCCTTCGACGCGGTGGACAGGAAACCGACAGTCGGCGCGGGACCGCCTTGATAGACGTCCGGGGCCCAGAGGTGGAACGGGAAGAGCGACGTCTTAAACCCAAGTCCCACGACAAGCATCGCCCACCCGGCAAGGCCGACGCCGCCGATTGCCTGACCCTTAGATAGAGACGAAATCGAACCGGCGAGAGAGAGCGTGCCTGTATCGGCGTAGATCAGCGCGAGGCCGTACGCGAAGAAGGCGGTGGAGATAGCGCCGATTATCAGGTACTTCAGGCCGGACTCTCCGGACAGGGGGTCCGACTTGTTGCTTGCCAGCATGACGTAGAGCGAAAGCGACATGCTCTCCAACCCCAGGAACACGCCCAGGAGGTTCGAGGATGACGCGAGAAGCGACATCCCGAACGCCGCGAAGAGGGCGAGTGATGGAAATTCCTCGTCTCCGATGGGCCTCCTTGTCGAGTACCCGGAGGAGAATAAAAGTGAGACGCAGGCAATGAAAGACGATGCCGCGGTGAAGAACCTGCCGAAGCTGTCGTATCTCAGCAGGTTCCCGATCTCGGCCTGGGAAGGCTGGGTATATATCGCCGAGATCCCGGCGGCGAGCGCGATGGCCGCACCCAGGATATTCAGCCGCCGGGGGCCTAAGGACCGCCAGAACGCCCCCAGCAGGAGGAGTAAGGACCGCCCCCATCCCGAGCACTATATACGGCAGGAGCCGATAGAAATCCATAACCGTCATGGCGCTACTCCCCCGGCGTATGCGCTATGCGAGGCCGCGTTTACCATATCCCTGACCGGCATTTCCAGAACCCGCAGGAGAACGTGCGGATAGACCCCGATGAGCACCACCAAAATGGCGAGCGGGATTAACACCGCCAGCTCCCGCCCCGATAAGTCGCCGAAGCCGGTCGCCGTATAGTCTTTCGGCGGGCCGAACAGCACCTTCTGGGCAAGCGACAGCAGGTATATGAGGGTAGAGACCATCCCTAAGAAACCGGCCGCGGAGAGGTACGGGTGCGCCCGGAAGACCCCGGTAAGGATGAGGAACTCCCCGGCGAAATTATTAAGGCCCGGCAGTCCCAGAGAGGAGAGCACGAAAAAAAGAAAGAACGCGGACAGGGCGGGGGCCTGCGACCACAACCCCCCGTACGCGCTCATCTCGCGGGTATGCATCCTCTCGTCCATCATCCCGACCATTATAAAAAGCGCGCCGGTGGTGATGCCGTGGTTCACCATCTGGAGCACCGAGCCAGCTAACGACACCTCGTTCCAGACAGCGATCCCCAGCACCACATATGCCAGATGGGATACGCTGGAATATGCAATCAGCCTTTTCATGTCCTTCTGCGCAAGCGCGACCCAGGAGGCGTAGAATATGCCTATGACGGCGACTGTAAATATCAGGGGCAGGAATGCTTTAGCGGCCTGCGGGAAAAGCGGAAACGCCACCCGGAGCAGACCGTACGCGCCGGTCTTCAGAAGCAGCCCGGCAAGGATGACGCTTCCAGCCGTCGGGGCGTCCGTGTGGGCGTCCGGGAGCCAGGTATGAAGCGGGAACAGCGGCACCTTGACTGCGAACCCCAGGAGGAACCCAAGGAACAGCGCCGCCGAAAGCCCCGGCGATACCGTGGTATGTATAAGGTCCTGGAGCAAAAAAGTATATGCGCCGGTCTGCCTGCCGTGGACGATGTAAATTCCAATTATGGCGAGCAGCATCAGAAGGCTTCCGGAAATAGTGAAGACGAAGAACTTTACGGCGGAATATATTTTCCGTCCATGCCCCCAAATGCCGATAAGGAAGAACATCGGGATGAGCATCACCTCCCAGAACATATAGAACAGGAAGAGGTCGGCTGAAAGGAACACGCCCATTATACCCGTCTCCAGGAAAAGCAGCATGCAGTGGAACAACACTACCCGCTCCTTTACCTGGTTCCAGGAGGCAAGCACCGAGAGCAGGAACAAAAACGCGGTGAGAGTCGCAAGCAGAAGGCTCACCCCGTCCATCATAAGCGCGTAATGTATCCCGAACCGGGATATCCAGAGATGGTCAAAGTAAAGGAAGTCCGGGCCGGAGAACATCATCCCCTGCCAGCGGAGCCAGTACAGGCCAAGGCAGACGATAAGCTCGTCAAGGGTAATGAATACGGCAAGCCACCGGACAGCTTTAGCGTTCTTCTCGAAAAGAAGCAGCAGGGCGGCCAGGGCCGGGAGGAATATGAGGAACGTCAACGCCCCGCTCATTTCATCCCCCACAAGAAATAGATGAGGATGATCGCCGCCCCGGCCGCGACGGAGGAGATATACGCGGCGGCCTTGCCGGTGACGCCCCCGCGAAGCCAGGTCCCAAGCCTAGCGAAGCCCTCTCCCGTCTTCTCAAGCGAGGCGTCTATGGAAGCCTCGTCAACCTGCACCCAGAGGATATCCGCCATCTTCCTGTACGGGCGGACAAATATCCTGTAATACAGCTCGTCCAGGCGCCAGGCCTTCGCCCATGAAGTCGATGAGGCGGGCATGTGAGGTTGCCATGGCTTCCCGTTTTTCAGGCCTGGCTACATAGAAATAATATGCCGCGGCCAGGCCGGCCGCGAATACAAGCGCAGTAATGACCTGAAGGCTTAAGCCAGGCGCCGCAGCCGCCTCTCCCGCCAGCCCCTGCGCGCGCAAAAGATTTGTGAGCATCTCGGAACCCCCGAAAAGCGCGGGCATGTTAAGAACCCCGCCGGCAACGCTCAAGATGGCAAGCGGCGCGAGTATCACCGGCATGGCCCAGGGAATCTTCGCGGGCGCTTTCTTCTCCGGACCCGCGAACACCACAAATACCACGCGGAATATATACAGTACCGTAAGAAGCGCGGTCAGCTCTAGCAAAGCATAAACGGAGTAGTAGAACCATCCGCCGCGCATGAACGCCGCGGTGAGTATGGCGTCCTTGCTGAAGAAGCCGCCTGTCCCGGGCGCGGCGGCAAGCGCGAGGGCGCCCGCCAGGAAACATGCGAAAACAAGCGGCATCTTCCTGGCCAGTCCGCCCATTTTGAATATGTCATGCTCCTCGTGCATCGCCTGGATGACACAGCCCGCCGCCATGAAAAGGAGGCTCTTGAAAAAAGCGTGGACGACGAGGTGAAAGAGCGAGGCGGACAGGCTCCCCGCGCCGATGGCCACTACCATATAACCGATCTGGCTGATGGTCGAGTAGGCCAGGACCCTCTTGATGTCCCGCTGGTAGAGTGCGGCGGTCGCGGCGTAAAAAGCGGTGACGGCGCCCAAACCCGCGATAACCATCATGGCCGGTTCGGAAAGCCTGATTATGGGGAACATCCTCATGAGGAGATATGCCCCGGCAGTCACCATCGTCGCGGCATGTATCAGCGCGGAGACGGGAGTAGGGCCGGCCATGGCGTCAGGCAGCCAGACTGTCAGGGGAAGCTGGGCGGACTTGCCCGCCGCGCCGACAAGCAGAAGGATGGAGATTATAAAAGCCGTCCGGGCGGGCATGGAGGCCGCGGCAAGTTCATTGATGGCCGTTATTTCCGTTGAACCGGCGAAATAGAAAAGCCATACCAGCGCCACCCCGAACGCCACGTCCCCAAGCCTGGTGACGATGAACGCCTTCCTGCCCGCGTCGGCATTGGCCGGGTCTTCATACCAGAACCCGATGAGCGCGTACGAGCAAAACCCCACGCCTTCCCAGCCGACGAACATGAGCGGCAGGTTAGACGCCGTCACCAGCAGGAGCATGGAGAACACGAACAGGTTCAGGAGCGAAAAATACCGGGCATACGAGGGGTCGTCCCGCATATACCAGACGCTGTAGAGGTGGATGAGGAAAGATACGCCCGTGACCATCACGGACATCACGAGCGAGAGGGCGTCCAGCCTGAGCGCGAACGGCGCGGAGAACCACGAGAACGAGAGCCAGTTGTACAGGAAGACATCGGCCGCGGTAATGACTCTGAACGCCAGGATAGAGAACACGAAAGACAGGAAGATGGAGGCGCAGGCAATGGATTCGGAAAGCCTGCGGGGCAGCTTCCATCCCAGGACCGCGTTTATAATCCCGCCGATGAGCGGGAGCGCCAGCATGTAAAAAGATGGGTGCATCTATTCCTTCATGTCGTCGAAATGGTCGATGTTGACGCTCTGCTTCTTACGGTGCAGGTAGACTATCATCGCGAGGCCGACCGATACCTCCGAGGCGGCCATCGTCGCCAGGAAAAGCATGAAAATCTGTCCGTCCGCCATGTTCCAGCGCATGCTCCCGGCGACGAACGCGAGCCCCGCCGCGTTGATTATAATTTCAACGCCGATGAGTATCATGATGAGGTTCCTGCGCACCGCGACGCAGACCACCCCCAGGCCAAAGAGGATAGCCGAGAGGATCAAGACATGTGAAAACGGGGGTATCATGAATCGTTATCCTTCTTTCCGAGGTACAGCGCGCCAACTAACGCGAAGAGCAGCAGAAGCGACGCCGCTTCCACGGCCAGCATATATTTCGTGAATAGCGCGTGCCCGAACTGCCTTGGCGAAATGAACGCAGCAGGGGGGGAGGCCGCGGTTTCCGGCGCGCCCAAGAAAAGGAGCGACATGCAAAGAAGTATTATAACGGCAATAAAGACCGCAGGCCCCCATACCTTCCAGAAAGGGGTCAACTTTATCGAGGCCGCGCCCATCTCCAGCATCATCACGATAAAAAGAAACAGCACCATAATCGCGCCCGCGTAGATCAGCACCTCCAGCGCGGCGATAAGAGGCGCGCCCATCATGAAGAAGATGAGCGCGAGCGAAAAGAACGACAGCACGAGATAAACCACCGCGTGTATCAGCTCCCTTCTCGATATCGCCATCAGGGTAGCAAACACCGCCGCCGCCGAAAGAAGATAAAAAGTGAGCGCGCTCATGGCAGGTTGCTCCTGATGTCCACCGGCCCGTACTCGTCCGGGTTCTCCCCCTTCGGGTTTACCATGCCGATGCCCGCGTGCTTGTAATAGTTGTAGTCCGGGTCCTTCCCCGTCCCGTCGATTAACAGGTCCTCCTTCTCGTAGACCATGTCCAGAGCCTTATACTTGCAGAACTCATAATCCGGCGTAAGCTGTATGGCGAGCGTGGGGCAGGCTTCCTCGCACATCCCGCAGAGTATGCACCGGGAAAAGTTTATGCGGAACCAGGCTGGATAACGCCTGCCGTCCCCCCTGTCCGCGGACTGCATCGATATGCAGGAGACTGGACAGACCGCCGAGCATAGATAGCACGCGACGCATCTCTCCTCGCCTTCCGGGTCGCGCGTCAGGACTATCCGCCAGCGGGCGCGTCCCGGGAGCGGCTTTTTCTCCTCCGGGTACTGTATGGTCACGGGCTTCCTGAACATCTCCCGCAGCGTGGTCGCGAATGCCTGGAAAAGCCCGGTCAACACGTCCTTCATAGACGCCCCCAATTAAACATTAGCGCCAGAAAGCCGGTAAGAAGGACGTTTAAGAGAGAGAGCGGCACAAGGAACTTCCAGCCCAGGTGCATGAGCTGGTCGTAACGGAGCCTTGGGAGGGTCGCCCGCATCCAGATGAAGAAGAACGCTATCACCGCCGCCTTCAGGAAGAACCAGAATACGGAAAGCCACTCGGGGCCGGGGCCGTGCCATCCGCCCAGGAAGAAGGTGACGGCGAGCGCGGATAGGACGATGATATTCACGTACTCGCCTATGAAAAAAAGGCCGAAGCGCATCCCGCTGTACTCGGTATGGTAGCCCGCGACCAGCTCGTTCTCGGCCTCGGCCAGGTCGAACGGTATCCTCCTGGACTCCGCCGCGACGCTCACCAGGAATATTATAAAGGCGAGGGGGGAATAGACGACGAATGGGACGCTGAGACTGGGCGGCGACGATGTCGTTTAAACTGAAAGACCCGGTCAGCATAACTACGGGGACCAGAGAAAGACCCATCGACAGCTCATAGGAAATCATCTGCGCGGAGCCGCGTATGCCGCCCAGAAGACTGTACTTCGACCCGGACGACCAGCCGGCGAGCGCGACGCCGTAGACGCCCAGGGAGGACATGGCGAGGAAATACAACGTCCCGACGTTTAAGTCTATTACCGGCATCCCCACAGTGGTCCCGTTCACGGTAACAGGCGCCCCGAACGGCACCACGGCAAAGGTCAGAAGCACGGTCCCGGCCACGACCCCAGGGGCGATAAAGTAGATAAACTTATCGGCCTGGTCCGGCAGGATGTCCTCCTTCGTGATGAGCTTTATTACGTCCGCAAGCGGCTGGAGAAGGCCGAACGGACCGACGCGGTTCGGGCCGTAGCGGTTCTGCATACGCGCTAAAAGTTTCCTCTCGGCCAGCACCATGTATGCCGCGAGCGTCAGCGTCACGAAAAGGATCAGGAAGGACTTAACGATGATTATGAGCCACGGTATGGCGTAATTACTCACTTTGCGCCTCCGGTAATTTTAACCCTCTTCCCGGAAAGCGCCGCCGCATCAAAGCCGTGCAGCCTCGGCGCGAACGCCGCGCCCTTCGCGCATGACCCGCTAGACCTTCAGGTCGCATGTGAGGCTTAAATTACCCGACGTTATTTTTACCCGCTCCCCGTCCTTCAGCCCCGATTTCATTGCGTCTTCGTTATTCATCAGGACATACGGGGCGGGCGCCTTAAGCTGGGTTTTATCCGAGCGGGTAGAAATCTCCTCAGTGCCGAAAGTCAGGTCGATTGCATATAGTATAAGCCCTTCGCCCGCCAGCGCCGGAGCGACGGGGGTGGAATATTCATATCCCGCCGTTATCACCGCACCCGGCGATTCCGGGTTAACCTCTCCGATTGATGCGAACTGGGCAGCCGATCCAGCCAGTGACTGCCTTATCGCTTCCAGCGACTCAATGTCGCCGCATTCAATTTCCAGCCCGCGTGCAATGTCCCTGGCATATTCCCACGCAGGGTATGACCGCCCAGGCACTTCAGGGACAAATTCTCTCGGCGGGTGCAGCTTCGGCCCCATCGTGTTCACGGGGATCCCCGGGATGTACGCGCGCGCAAATGCTTGAGCCCGGCCCTCGTTGTTTACGAATATCCCGTCCATCTCCGCATATGCCGCCGTCGGGAAAAATATGTCCGCCGCCCTTGCCGTCTGCGTGGATAAATAATCCATCACTATAAGTGTTTCCAGCTTCTTAACGGCCTGGGACACCCTTTCTCTGTCCGGATACATTCCGAGCGGGTCCGATTCAAGCGCGATAAGCGTTTTTATCTCGCCCTTCTCTATCCCCGTGAGTATATCCTCAAAATCGGGACCGTTACCGGCCATGACGGCGGCACCGAAAGAGTTGGCGGCTGAAAGCGTGTAGAATAGGCCGCACTTCGATTTTTCTGCCAAGTCGGAGCAGGCGTCTATCGCATCGGCTCCCGCGATGTCCGTCCCGCAGATTATCGTTATCTTCTCCCCCGGCGGGGCAGGGGGAGGGGGGAATGGCTGCATTTTTTATCAGCTCCGCCAGTTTATCCCTGAACTCCTCAGGCCAAGGCCGGGACGTGCGTGAAATCAAACGGCAGCTTCACGGGACGCGGGTCTATTACTATTATCCTCGCGCCGCGCCTGGCCGCCTGCCGCATCATAAGCGCCAGCATCGGCGCCTCGTTTACGGGGTCCGCTCCGACCGCGATTATGAAATCAGAAAACTCCACGTCCCGAAGCGACCGGCCATTGGCCGGTTTTAGATTAGAGACCGCAAGCCTGTCTTTTCGTTCGCGGCAGGGGTCGGCGGAGTAGCAGATATTTTCCGCCCCTATCAGGGCCGCGAGCTTACCCAGGGCATAATTATTTTCGACGCTCGTACGCGGCGAGCCCATGAACGCTACCGAGCCTGGACCGTGACGGGCAAGGGTGTCGGATATTATCCTGGCCGCCGCCTTCGCCGCATCGTCTTTGTCCTTCGCCTGTCCATTTACAAGGAACTTCCTCGGCCTGTCCTGCGAAGACAGGGAGCGGTATCCGAACCGCCCCCGGTCGCAGATGAACCAGCCGTTGACTTTCAGGTTCTCCCGCGCCTTTATGACCACCAGTTCCCGAAGCTTCGCGCCCGGGATGGTATTGCAGCCGAGCGCGCAGTGCGGGCAGATGGAAGGCGCGGTTTCAAGCTCCCATATCCTGCCCTTGAATCGGTAAGTCTTATCCGTGAATACGCCCGTGGGGCATACGTCCGCCAGATTTCCCGAGAACTCGCTCGCAAGCCAGCCGTCCTTGAACCTGCCGAAAAATGTCTGGTTCGCGATCCTCTTCGTCCCGAAGTCTTCGCCCCCGGCATAGTCGCGGTAGAAGCGGTGACAGCGGTAGCACTGTATGCACCGGTTCATCTCCTGCTCGATGAACTCGCCCAGGTACTGGGAGAGATATGTGCGCTTTTTACCCTTGTACCTGCGCCGTCCGTGGCCGCCCGCGATGGTGTAGTCCTGCAGGAGACACATGCCGCCCTCGTCGCAGACCGGGCAGTCGTGCGGGTGGTTGGTCATCAGCCACTCGATAACCATGCGCCGCACGCGCATGGCGTCAGGGTCCGCCGTCTGGACCACCATGCCGTCCGCGGCCTTCACCATGCACGACATCTGGACGCCCTTAACCGGGCCTTCGATGAACTTCATGGCGCACAGCCGGCAGGCCCCGACGGAGCCGAGCGCGTCGTGGTAGCAAAAATGCGGGATGACAATCCCCAGCTTCTTCGCCGCCTCCAGCACGCTCAACCCTTCAGGGACCTCGACTTCCAGGCCGTCTATTGTTAGTTTAGGCATAGTTTTAAATCATTTAATACATCCTTCCTTAACCCCTCGCCTCCCGGGAGAGGGGCAGGGGGTGAGGGACTCCATCGGACACCTTTTCAGTTTTATATGCTCCTCAACTTCTGGCCGGAAGAGCTTCAGCATGCTCTTTACCGGGTCCACCGCGCCGGGCGCGAACGCGCAGAACGAGTTCGGATATATTACGTCGCAGTTCTCCTCCAGCACGTCCAGTTCATCCATCTCCGCCACTCCGGCCTCGATCCGCTGGAGGATATTATAAACGAACGGAAGCCCGTCCCGGCATGGCGTACACCAGCCGCAGGATTCGCGCACGAAGAAAATCGATTATTGATCATCGCCCGGACGACGCAGTGGGTATTGTCGAACACGGTGACGCACCCGGTCCCCATGCGGGAGCCGACTTTGGACACCGTATCGAAATCCATCCGCACGTCCAGGTGCTCCGGCGTGAGGAACGGAGTGGACGCGCCGCCGGGCAGACAGGCCTTCAGGGAATATCCGTCCCGCATCCCGCCGGCGTGAGTCTCGATTATCTCCCTGAGAGTCGTCCCGGTCGGCAGCTCGAAAAGCCCCGGCTTCTTTACCCTCCCGGAGACCCCGTAAAGCTTCGTCCCGGCCCCGCCGTCGTATGCCGCAGCCGACTTCCAGCCGCTGCCGCCCATATTGATTATGTGCGGGATATTGGCGACGGTCTCGACGTTATTTATGGTCGTCGGTTTCATCCAGAAGCCTTTCGAGGCGGGGTAGGGGGGCTTGGAGCGTGGGTTCGCCCGCTTTCCTTCGAGCGCGTTCATAAGCGCGGTCTCTTCGCCGCACTCGTACCGGCCCGCGCTTCTGTGGACTGTTATGTCCATGGAAAAGCCGCTCCCCAGAATGTTCTCCCCGATGTAGCCCGCGCCCCTCGCTTCTTCGATTGCACTAACGAGCGCGCGCGCGGCCTCGATATATTCATACCGGATGAAGATGTATCCTTTTCCCGCTTCCGTCGCGTAGCCGCTGATGAGCAGGCCCTCGATCAACTGGTGCGGGTCGTTCTCCATCAGGAAGCGGTCCTTGAAAGTACCCGGCTCCATCTCGTCCGCGTTGACCAGGAAATACCTTTGCCCCGCGCTCTTCCTGTCAGTTAAGCTCCACTTCTTTCCGGTGGGAAAGCCCGCGCCGCCCCGGCCCCTGAGACCGGAGTCGATGACGGTTTTTATCACGTCGTCAGGCGTTAGCTTCAGCGCGGCCCTTAACCCCTCGTATCCTCCGGAGGCTTCGTACTCCTTCAGCGATGCCGGATGGCCGAGGTGAAAGTTTTTTGTCAGTAGAGGCTGAAACATAATTGGAGTTATTTCCGCTCCCTCTCTAATATTTCGTCAATCTTCTCCGGCGTGAGGTTTCCGTACAACGTCTCGCCCACCATCATCGCCGGAGCTACATGGCACGCTCCCAGGCAGCATATCGGGAGAAGGGTGAAAGCCCCGTCCCCGGTCGTGCCGCCTAGTTCGATACCGAGCCTATTTTTTAAGTGGTCGAACAGATTTTCCATCCCCATGACCCAGCACGATATGCTGTCGCAGACGAAGATTACCTTCCTGCCGACGGGCCGCCTGAATATAAGGTTGTAGAACGTCGCAAGCTCGTCCACCTTTATTACCGGCACGCCCGCGATATCCGCGACAGTCTCCGCCGCCTCGTCTGAGAGGTAGCCGTAGGCTTCCTGGGCCTCGTGCATGAGGTCCGCCAGCGCCTCCTCCGGATGTTCCAGCGAGGATACGTGTTCGCGAAGTTCTTTTATCCGCTCTTCAGAAAGCATAAAAAATCACCTGTCTATATCCGCCATGACGTAATCCAGCGCGCCCGCTATCGCTATCAGGTCCGAGATGAACCAGCCGCGGCACAGCATCGGCGTCATCTGCATGTGCGGGAACGAAGGCGCGCGCACCCGCACCCTGTATGGATAATTGAGGCCGTCCGAGACGACGTAATAGCCGTATTCGCCTTTAGGGGACTCGATGCTGAAATATGCCTCGCCCTTGGGCGGCGTTATCCCCCGCGTAACGTTCACGAAGTGGTGTATAAGGCTTTCGATGTCGTTTAGGGTGTCCCGCTTCTGGGGGAGGCAGTAACGGTAGTCCTCGGAAACCCAGCGGCCCGGCGGCATTTCTTTTGCCGCCTGCTCGATTATGCGGAGGCTCTGCCGCATCTCTTCCAGCCGCACGAGGTAGCGGTCGTAGCAGTCTCCCGTACTGCCGACGGGGATATCGAACTGAAAAGATTCGTAGCCGGAATAGGGCATCTTTTTCCTTAAATCCCATTCCAGTCCGCAGGCCCGAAGGTTCGGCCCGGTCATCCCCCAGTCGATCGCCTGCTCTACGTCCAGGCCCCCGACGCCCTTTGTCCTGGCCTTGAATATCGCGCTCTTGGTAAGGAGTTTTGAATACTCGTTTATTTTAGATGGAAACTCGCGGATGAAATCATCGACGAGTACCTTCCAGCCATCCGGCAGGTCGTCCGCGACCCCGCCTATGCGGAACCAGGACGGATGCATCCTGCCGCCGGTGATATGCTCCACGATGTCCATTATCTTTTCGCGGTCCCGGAAGCAATAGAATACCGGGGCCATTGCGCCGACATCCTGCGCGAACGTGCCGAGCCATACGAGATGGCTCGATATACGGAAAAGCTCGCAGAGCATCACGCGGATGTACTGCGCGCGGTCCGGCACCTTCACGCCCAGGAGCTTCTCCACCGCGCCCAGGTAGGCCATGTTGTTGTTCGCGCCGATTAAATATTCAACCCGGTCCGTATAGACGATGTACTGGTGCCAGGACTGCCGCTCTCCCGTCTTTTCCGCCGCGCGGTGGTGGTATCCTATGTCCACCGCCATGTCCAGTATCTCCTCGCCCCGGAGCTTCAATACATATCGTATAAGCCCATGCGTCCCTACGTGGTGCGGGCCGAAGTTCAGGTAAGCTACGTCCAGGTCGTCTTTTGCCGCGCGGCCCTTGCCGACGTTCCCGACCCCGCCGCCGCCCGCCCCGCCGCCGGCGGGCCGTCTGAAATAATCCTGAATATCGCGCGGCTCGTGGCTGGCTGCGTCGTCCCTCGTATACGGCTTCATCTCCGTCGCCCGGTACGGGTGGGACTTCCGCAGCGGATGGCCCTCCCAGTCGTCCGGCATGAGGATTCTCCGCAGGTACGGGTGGCCGTCGAAACGTATCCCGAACATGTCGTACGCCTCCCGCTCGTACCAGTTTGCGGACGGCCAGATGCCGGTGACGGTGGGGACCGAGGGACTCTCTCCGGACAGGTCGGATTTTATCCGGATATGTCCGGGGACGTCGTAGGAGAACAGCGTGTGGACCAGCGTGTAATCCTTGAAATTTGACCTGTCCCGGCGGGCGGACTCGTCCACGGCGGTTAAATCCTCCAGCCGCTGGAACTTCACGGGCGATTTCTTCTTCAGATAGGCCAGCACGTCCGGGATTTTTTCCGGCGGGATTTTAACCGTTACCATGTCTCCGGCGGAAATGTCTTCCGTAACCGCATCGCCGAATTCCTGCTTCAAGGTCCCGACTAAAGCGGAAATCTTTTCGGGCTGTGGCGTTTTCGCGGCGGGCGGCGTCCACATCTGGGTCGCGCGGCTCCCCCAGAGCTTTGGCGGGGTGACATCCGTCCCGCGCAGCGCCGTCCCTTCGTACCCGGGGCCTCTGCCGTCCCTGGACTTCGTGACCCCGTCGATGAGCGCGGCGCCGGAAGTCCCCTGGTTCCCGCCTTTCATATGAAATACGGGCCGAAGGGGCCGCTCCTCCTTAGCTATCTTCTCCTGGAGCATGATGAGAGCCTGCAGGACTTCTTCCGGGCGGGGCGGGCATCCCGGAATGTATGCGTCCACGGGAAGTATCTGGTTTATCCCCTGGACCACGCTGTAGACGTCGTACATCCCGCCGGAATTGGAGCAGGAGCCCATCGAGACTACCCAGCGCGGCTCGGCCATCTGCTCATAGAGCCTTAGTATGGACGGGGCCATTTTTTTAAATACGGTCCCTGCCACGAACATCACGTCCGACTGGCGGGGCGAGCCGCGGAGGACCTCCGCGCCGAAGCGCGCGATGTCATAGCGGGGCGTGGCGGCATTGGCGAACTCAACGAAGCAGCAGGAAAGCCCGAAGAACATGGGCCAGAGGCTGTTCTTCCGGCCCCAGTTCAGGCCGTAGTTCAGGACGTCTTCGATGGAGGCCACGGCTATGCCGGTGGACCGGCTTCGGGACGAAAGGCCCCCGCTGCCCACGCCGCCTGTGTTCCACGCGTCCCTTATTTTCCTTTCGGCCCCCACTGAAGTCCTTTCTTTTTCCAGACGTAAACGAGGCCAAGGAGCAGGGTGCCGATAAAGAAGCCGATATAGGCGAAGCCCGGCCAGCCCAGGAGGTCGAATGCGACCGCCCAGGAATATACGAATACCGCTTCAAGGTCGAATATGATGAAGAATATGGCGACCAGGTAAAACTGAACCGGGAGCCTCAGGCGCGCGGTCCCCGTAGGGATGACGCCGGACTCGTACGGCATGTCCTTCTCGGGGCCGGGTTTCCTGCCGCCCAGCCATGTGGTGAGGAACATCAGGACTCCCAGTATCACCAGCACCATCAGGGCGTAAACACCCAACGACGCAAGCTGGGATAGCCCCGCAGGCCTCTCGCCCGTAAGCTCTCCCCGGGCCGCGAACGCAATAGCGGCTATGAACATATCCGTCCCCGTAAGTTATGCATATATCTATAAAATTTAACGGCAAGAGGTAGGTTTGTCAAGGAACTTGGGCACTTTCAGGCATAAAAAAAAGGAGGGGTTATTCGCCCCTCCCTGTAAAAGCAACGCCCCCTTGTCACCCTCTTAATGCGACCCGTCAGAATGGGTGGCCCGGGGTGGGGCAAGGGGGCGTTATGAAATGCTTTAGAACATGATATTAAGACCTAATTCATAAGAATCTTCGTGGAGCTTGCTTTCGTAAGTAATTGCATTGAAAGCGGAGGTCTCCTTGATGCTGTTCTCGAAGGCGTGCATGTAGCCCAGGTTTACGGAAACCTTCTTGCTCAGGTTCACGCCGACGCCCGCCGTCACGTGGTGCTCCACGATGGCAGGGAACCCGATTACCCTGAACGCCTCGAACTGCGCCGTCGGGACAGGGGTGCCCTGGACGGCCGATAACCCGGCAGGGTTCCAGCCATTATGCTCCGTTACCGGGCTCTTGCCATAGTTATAGCCAACGCGGAGCGCCAGCCAGTCTATCGGCCTGCCCTGGATGCCCACCGCGGTAACATACTGGTCTTTCCAGTCGAAATCCTTGTAGCCGTCGGCATCTTTCCAGTTAATCCACTTCTCGTTGACCTCGACCAGGAGCTTGTTCGGTATGATGTCGTAAGCCACGCCGAGGACTGCCTGCTGGGGCTGCTCAAGGTTCAGGGTATCGAAGGTGGTGCTGCCCAGGGCCTGGTCAAAGTTGTACACCCTTCTGAATCTGTTGTTCTGCGGGCTCTGGTAGGTGAGGCCTAAGGAAAGCGCGTCGATGGGCTTGTATATGGCGCCTACCTGGGTGCCGAAGCTGAAGGTGTGCGCGCTTCCCTCTGAGAGGTCAAGCTGGGCCCAGTTTACCTGAAGGGCCGCGCCGACGGATAAGTTCGGGAGTATCTTGTATGCCAGGTTGGGCGAGAACTTCATTATCTGGAGGTCCGTCTTAATATCGGCCCGGGCGACCGAAGCCGGGAAGCCGAAGGCGCCTTTCAGATTAGTATCCTTGTAATCCACGCCGAGGCCGCTGACGCCGTAAGCGGCGAGGCCGAACCTTAAATCCGGGGTAATCGGCGTGTAAATACCTATGGCCGGGAAAGCGTAAGGCAGGCCCCGGCTATCCGCCGAATCATCACCTGCGCCGGCGTTTATCCGCCCACTTATTTTTGGTACGAAAAGGGTCGCCGCGAAATCAACCTCGGACGACTCGCAGGGGATATAGCACATCGCGGCAGGGTTGCCGAAGACGGCCGAGATGGCGTCCTGCGGAGCGGCCGCGCCGACGCCGCCCATGGAGCGGGATATCGCGCCCACCCCGATAATGTTGTCCCCGTTAGTTGCGAAAGCTGGGACCGCGAAACATATTACAGCCAGTAAAGCCGCCAAAACAAGCAACTTTCTCATAGAACCTGCCCTCCCTTCGGTTATGGCCGTCAAAATGTCGCGGGCTACTCCCGCGTTTTTTTCAGGCCCATCTACACAAAAAGCGGTATTTGGGAATCTGCCGCAAACTCGAGGTACATAGCCGCGCCGCCGAACTCCGTACCCTCTATGAAATCGGACTGCTTCATGCCGAAGAGGTCGATGGTCATCTGGCACGCGATCATCCTTACCTCCGCCATCTGGCATATCTCGATGAGCTTGGGTATGCTCATCACGTTCTGCTTCTTCATCATGCCCTTCATCATCATGGTGGCCATGGTCGGCATGCCCGGCAGGGTCCCCAGGAAACCCTGGAACAGGCCCGGCATCCCGGCGTTGCCGTGCGGGAACACCTTCATGGTGTGCATCTTCTGCTTGTGGATGATATTCAGCCCGTAAAACGTGAAGAATATCTGCGCCTCCATGTCGAGGGCCGCCGCCGCGGATGCAAGGATCAGCGGAGGATACGCCATGTCGAGCGTTCCCTTGGAGGCAATTATGGCAATTTTTGCAACATCGGACATCGTAATACTCCTTCCATATAAATTAAATAAACCTTGAGATCCCCCTGAAAAAACAAAAACCTCTCCCTATGGCCTTCATGGGCCAAAGAGAAAGGCTTCCCGGCCTTTCCTATCGAGTACCTCCGTCTTGAGAGGCGTTTTAGCTATATGATTTCGCTCGCCGTAATTATCGACTGGGCGATCTTTTCCATGGAGACATTCGAATCCCTGGAAAGCTTCTGTATCCTTAAAAAGGCCTCCTCTTCGTTTAAGGAGTTCCTTTTCATCATGATACCCTTCGCCCGCTCGACTATCTTGCGCACACGAAGCGCTTCCTTGCAGTCCCCGACCTCTTCCCTTAAGGCCTGGCACTGCCGGAAACGAGATATGCCAAGCTCAATTGAGCCCAGCACGTTTTCGCGGGTCAGGGGGCCGAAGAAATGGGATGAAACTCCCAGCCCGTCTGCCCGCACCGCGTCGGAAAGCTGGTCAAAATTATAGTGCATCACTACGGGCGCCGGGTGCTCGGAGATGAGCCTGTCCACAATCATGAGCGGCTCTCCCAATGCCAGGCCTTGTCCGTCCAGCACGACTACATCGGGTTCGGTCTCAGATGCGGCCGACAATGCTCCGGGTAAGTCATGGGCGGAAAAGAGCTTTGTATACCCTTCTTTTTTCAGCAGTCCCGCAATCTTCCGGCACCGCGCCGGACTGCCGATTATAAGAAAACTTCGCTTCATCTGCACCTGTAAAAAGTACGTCTTATAATAATGTTTATAAATAATATTGTCAAGATTTACTTGATGTAGCGGGCCAGGGACCCCCATAACTCCGGGGCGTACCGGACCGCCTGGATAAACTCCGGCCGCGCTATCGAGGGACGCCCCATCTCCAGATATTTCTTTCCCAGGTCGGCATGGACG
Organism: Nitrospirota bacterium; assembly: GCA_963698885.1. Lineage (GTDB taxonomy): Bacteria > Nitrospirota > JACRHJ01 > JACRHJ01 > JACRHJ01 > JBARKJ01. Next base: position 97,822 of record CAVOSJ010000002.1, read on the forward strand.
TAGCCGTAAATGGACGCCGCCTTTGTCTCGTCCGAATCCAGGAATATCTTCGGGTCCGGGAGCCCCCGCGTGACCAGGTACGACCACTCTCTCTGGTTCGTATCGACGAAGTCCTTCCGGAACTTCTGGTAGGTTATCGCGTACGGGACCGTGTCGAACGGCATATCCACGGAATAGCGGGAGGAGTAGTCGAAACAGAACTGCCTCTCCGGGTTCAGGATGGTTATCTGCTTTATGAGCGCCGCCGGGTCACGGAGTTCCTCCGGCATGAGACAAAAACTGTGGGATCCCTTTTAACCCGTTGTAGTTGCGCAGCCACCGGTAATCTTTTATCTGCGAGATATCCCCAAGCTGGCCGGGTTCGCGGCTTATGCTGTTCAGGAACCATGCAAGGGGCAGGTGCGGAGTATGCACGAGCAGGACGTCGGGGCGCTTTTTCTCCACGTCCTGCAGATACCACATCGGGAACGCTCCGGAATCGCCCCAGGTGAAGAGCACGGCGAACTGCGGTGAGAAGGTAAGTTCGGCGTTGCCCATATCATACGCGATGAAGTTGTTGCTCCTGTCGTTCATCCAGTAATGCGCCTTAATCTCGGAGGCGGGATAGGCGATGACGACCAGCGCCACGATAGCGGCCATTATTATATTTTTTGGCCGGGCCTTCAGGGCGACGTATATAGTCCCGCCCATGATGATGCACAGGAAGATATAGACGGGTATATAGAACTGTTGCAGGAGGAATATGTTCTCCTCGGGCGGATTTCCCCCTATGATAATCGCGGCGATCAGGCATAGGGAGCCGAAAACGAGGATTGTAAAATGCCGCCAGTCCTTCTTGAAATGTCCCCATAAGCCCATAAGCATAATCGGGATGCCGGCCCAGGTAAACTCCCGGACGAGGTTAAAACTCTGCATCTGCTTCCAGAGGAGGCCCCAGCTTCTTTCGCCGCCGACCGTGGGATAGCCTTCGCGGTTATAGACCCATTTAAACTGGGTCCAGTTGGAAGCCTCTCCCCAGTTGATCAGCGGCTCCTGCGCCGCCCTGAGAGGCACGTGCATGTAGATGGAATGCCCCAGCAAGAAGAAGAAGGTCATTATCGCCACTACTTTAAATTTAATTGTCTCCCTTATGAAAAGATATGCCGTCAGGAGCGCGAAAGGACCTAGTATCAGTACTTTATTTAATTCATCAGGGACCTGATAAATAGCGACTTCAAGTGATATTGCTACAGCAAGAATTAATGAAACAGGGATTAATAATTTTTCCCTCTCGTAAAACGCTACAAACGCCAGAATCTGTATAAGGGCTAAGGAACCCAAGCCTATCATCAGAAGGTTCTTGTTTTGCGGACTAAAATATGCAACCAGTTCCAATATTATAAAAATGAAAAGAATTACGTAAGTTAAAGGTTCTTTGATTAATTTTTTTATTTCAGGGACCCCGAGTACCGCGCTTCCGTCAACTATCAGAATATAGAGCAGGTAGACGGGTATCAGTACAAATTGAGATATGTGGACGACTGCCGCAATTCCAAAAAGGAACGCGATAGTGTAGAGGTATGCAAGGGAATGGCTGCCGCCGCTGCTCCCTTCCTCCGTGCGGGCGCGTCTCCACCTTATAAGGAGCATCAGGATGCATGCCACGACGAAGGCGTTTAAGGTATAGAACTTGGATACTACCGCCCAGGCCCAGAGGTTGTACGAGAACGCGAAGGCCAGGGCCGATAATATGCCGGCGATATCGGAAAATTTCAACCGCTTGAATAAAACGAAGCTATCGTTGTCGCTGTCGTTTAACATCGCGCGGGTGATGTAGTAGATCATCACCGAGGTCATGGCCGCGAAAAACGACGACATCAGGTTTACCCGGAACGCCACGTTTCCGAAGGGAAGATAGGTGAAGAGCTTTCCTAAAGTGACGTAAACCGGATAGCCCGGCGGATGGGAGACACCGAGGGTGTATGCCCCGGCGATCATCTCGCCGCTGTCGAAGAAGGAAAGCGTCGGGGCGATGGTCATCAGGTAGACCAGCATGGACACGAAGAATATGAATACCGCTATCATTTCATTGCACCTGCTTCGACGGCCTTAATACTTGAAAACGTGAGGTTCTCCCTGGAAAGGCAGTACAGCCCTATGATGGTGACCGGAAAATAACCAATCGCCCACAAGACGATGGCCAGAGCCAAATGCCTGTTCCTTTTGTATTCCAAATACCATTAAAGCCGCCGCGACTGCCGCATGAAAAGTACCTATATACCCCGGAGTGGACGGCAGGGCCACGGCGAACGCTATGACGACAAAAATGAATGCGGCGGCGTAAACTCCCAGGTTCAGGCCGTAGCCTTTGAAGACTATATAAATAGGAACCCACAGAAACCCCCAGTGGACGGCGGAGTAAAAGATGATGGGCGCCAAAAGGCGAGGCTTTTTAATCACGCTCAGGCCCGAGACGAATTTGTTCAGAAGCCCCACCGCACCGTCAGCCAGCTTGGGAGATATGGGTCTTATAAAAGAGCCGGCGATTTTGATTAAGCCTTCTCTGTCTGGTTATCAGCACTCCGATGAATATGACAAGGAAATACGCCGCCAACCAGGGAAATTGTCCTCGTCCTTCGTATCGTGGCGGCTAAATGACCCCCGGAAATAGATTCCGGCATGAAGGCCAGCACCGTTATGAGGAGCAGGAAGACGCAAAGGCTGTCGAAGACCCTCTCCACGACTATAGTGGCGAAGGCGGAGCTTTTCGGTATATCCTCCCGCCTGCCTATGACATATGCCCTTACTATTTCCCCAAGCCTCGCGGGAAGGAGGTTATTCGCCATGAAGCCGACCATGGTGGCCGAGTAGAGGTGGGATATTTTAACCCGTTCCTTTACCGGGTCCATCAGATAGCGCCACCTGAGTGCCCTGACGACAAAGAACAGCAGGTTTAGACACCGTCGCGGCCGCAAGGTGCCACGGCTCGATACCGCGCATGGCGTCCCAGAGCCGGCGGAAATCGAACCCTATCCACCAGAACATCAAAGCCAGAAGCCCGGCGCTTATTAATATCCCGATCCAGAACTTCAGGCGCACCTAAGCTCCCTCCCGCTATTCAAGGACCGACCGGACAATCTCCACGTCTTTTTTTATTCTCTCGACGAGTTCCTCCACGGACTTGAACTTCACCTCGTCCCGGACCCGCTTGATGAACTTCATCTTCAGGAACTTGCCGTACAGGTCCTCTGAAAAATCGAATATATGGGTTTCATAAGAGGGAGTTTCGTCCCCGAAGGTCGGGTTGGCTCCGATATTTGCCGCGCCTTTATAGAGTTTTCCCTCCACCTCGACGGTCACCGCATAGACCCCTTCCTTCGGGGGCAGCTCGTTGGGGGTGGTGATATTGGCCGTGGGGAAACCTATTTCCCTGCCTCTTGAATGTCCGGGGATGACGGTCCCTTCTATGGAATATGGCCTTCCCAGGAGCTTCGAGGCAAGGCAGACTTCGCCGTCCATGATGAGTTTTCTTATTTTGGTGGAGGATACGGTTATCCCCTCCACCTTGACCGGGTCCACGACATGGACCTCAAAGCCGTAACGCGCTCCGGCGGCCCGCAAAAACGGTATGTCGCCCTCCCTGTTCTTTCCGAAGGCGTAGTCGTGGCCGATGAATATCGCCTTGGCGCCTATTTTATCTACTAAAACCTCGCGCACGAAATCTTCGGGGTTCTGCGAGGCGAACTCCGGAGTGAACCTGGCGCAGATTACCGCGTCCATCCCCGCCGCCTCTATCTGCTCCATCTTCTCACGGAAAGTGGACAAAAGCTTGGGCGAGCGGTTCGGGGCAAGGACCTTAAGTGGGTGCGGTTCGAAGGTAAACACGACGGAGGAGCCGCCGATGTTCAGCGCCCACGCCACGACCTGTTTGAATATCGCCTGGTGCCCCAGGTGAACTCCGTCGAAATTGCCCAAAGTAAGGACCGGGTTAATAAGTCCTCTCTTCGGTATGTCCCCAAGGCCCCGGATTATTTTCATAAGCGTCAAATATTCGCACAGCGTCCCTTGTTTGTCAACAGTTTTAGGGTCTTTTGAGGCTTTTCTTCTTGACAGCATTTCCCCCGGACGTTAATATACTATACCTTTTAAATGCAAGCAGGCAGGGGGGACTGGTGAGGGCCGTCTTTTTGCAGGCTTGGCTGTTGCTTAGTTTATGATATTTAAGGTTGGAGGTACGTTTTGAAGGTTGCCGTAGGCTGCGACCACGGGGGGCTGGAGCTGAAAGAGCAAATTCACGCGCTCCTTGATTCTTCTGGCGCGGAAGTCGTGGACATGGGGACGGGTGATTCCTGCTCGGTGGACTATCCTGATTACGGCGCGAAGGTGGCGCGCGCGGTATCAGCCGGAGAGGCCGACCGCGGCATATTAATCTGCGGCACGGGGATAGGGATGTCCATAGTAGCCAATAAATTCCCCGGCATACGCGCCGCGCTCTGCCACGACGCCTTCACCGCAAGGATGTCCCGCCTCCATAACGACGCCAACATACTGGTAGTCGGCGGCAGGGTCACGGGCCGCGAGGTCGCCCTGGATATCGTCAACATATGGCTCTCCACGCCCTTTGAAGGCGGGAGACACCAAAAGAGGCTGGACAAAATATCAGAGATAGAAAAATCTGCGCTTTCGGTATAGAATGGTGGACATAAACAGTATCGTTTCAAGAGGTTCTATAATGCACTCACTCAGGGAGTCGGACCCCGAGGTCTGGCAGGCAATCGAAGATGAAAAGAGGCGCGAAGGGGAGAAGATAGTCCTCATAGCGTCCGAGAACTACGCCTCTCAGGCTGTCCTGGAGGCGCAGGGGTCCGTGCTTACGAACAAGTACGCTGAAGGCTATCCCGGCAGGCGATACTACGGCGGGTGCGAATTTGCCGACGTTGTAGAGGACCTGGCGATAAGGCGCGCGAAAGAGCTTTTCGGCGTGGAGCACGTGAACGTCCAGCCGCATTCAGGCTCACAGGCCAATATGGCCGTGTATTTCGCGGCGCTGAAGCCTGGGGATGCCATCCTCGGCATGAAACTCACCCACGGCGGGCATCTCACCCACGGGGCCTCAGTCAGCTTCTCCGGGAACCTCTATAATTCCTTCAGCTACGGCGTAAGGCGCGACAACGGCCATATAGATTACGACGAGGTGGAGTCGCTGGCGAAGGAGCACAGGCCGAAGATGATAGTCGTCGGGGCCTCCGCCTATCCCAGGATTATAGACTTCAAGCGCTTCCGGGAGATTGCGGACATGGTCGGCGCGTATCTCATGGCCGACATCGCCCATATAGCGGGGTTGATCGCCGCCGGCGTTCACCCGTCCCCTGTCTCGTACGCGCATTTCATCACCAGCACCACCCATAAGACACTCCGCGGCCCCAGGGGCGGGATGATCATGTGCAATGAGGAATTTGGCAAGAAAGTGGACCACGTCATCTTCCCGGGCATCCAGGGCGGGCCGCTGATGCATGTTATAGCCGCCAAGGCCGTGGCCTTCCGCGAGGCGGCGGAGCCGGAGTTCAAGACCTACCAGGCCCAGGTTGTGCGCAATGCCTCCACGCTCGCGGACGAGCTTGTCGCCCGCGGCTTCGACCTTATCTCCGGCGGGACGGACAACCACCTGATGCTTGTCGACCTCACCAATAAAGGGGTGACGGGCAAGGAGGCGGAGGCGGCGCTGGACATCGCGGGGATAACCGTCAACAAAAACGGCATACCCTTCGACTTAAAGCCCCCGACGATAACCTCCGGCATAAGGATAGGCACGCCCATCGTCTCGACCAGGGGGATGAAGGAGCCGGAGATGGCCGAGATTGCGGATATGATAGCCTCCGTGATACACGATATAAACGACGCCTCTAACCTGGAACGCGTGCGCGAGAGGGCAAAAGCGCTGGCCTTGCAGTTCCCGGTGTATGAAGGTTTCGGGGCGTCCGCGCTGTAATGGTGATTTTATGAGCCGTCCGAGCTGGGATCAATATTTCATGGAGATCGCGCACCTGGTAAAGAAGCGCTCCACGTGCCTCAGAAGGCAGGTGGGCGCGGTGCTCTCCAAGGACAAGAACATCCTCGCCACCGGCTATAACGGTCCTCCGTCCGGCACGTCTCACTGCATAGACGTAGGATGCCTCCGGGAAAAGCTGGGCATCCCGTCGGGCGAACGGCACGAGATATGCCGCGGGCTCCACGCCGAGCAGAACGCCATCATCCAGGCCGCCAAGCACGGGACCGCCATCACGGGCTCCGTCCTATACTGCACCAACCTCCCGTGCGTCATCTGCTCCAAGATGATAATCAACGCCGGGATAACCAGGATCATTTACGAGGTGGGTTATCCTGATAAACTCGGCTTTGAAATGTTGTCCGAGGCGGGGATAGTCATCGAACAGTTTAAACCGCCGGACGCAACTCCATAAAATCGCTAAATACAGCCATTTAAAATCCTTGACAAACATAGTTATACCTTGCATAATCTTCCCGTTTTTTTAACTATCACTACAAGGTAATTAATGAAATGTCCCTTCTGCGGCCATCTTGAAGACAAGGTGGTCGATTCCAGGCTATCTACCGACGGCGAAGCCATAAGGCGCAGGCGCGAGTGCGAGCAGTGCGGCAAGCGCTTCACCAGCTATGAGCGCGTCGAGGAGATCATGCCGATGGTGGTAAAAAAGGACGGACGAAGGGAACCTTACGACCGCCAGAAAGTCCTTGGGGGCTTGAAGAAGGCCTGCGAAAAAAGGCCCATCTCCATCGAAGTGCTTGAGACCGTGGTGGACGAGATCGAGAAGAAGCTCCTTGACGGCGCCCAGAAGGAAGTCTCCACCAGCCAGATAGGCGAAGAGATGATGAAGCGGCTCCAGGACTTGGACAAGGTGGCCTATGTGCGTTTCGCGTCGGTCTACAGGGACTTCAAGGATATAGACGAGTTTGTCAGCGAGCTGACCGAACTCCTGGGCCCGGATAAGAAAAGCCGGCCGGCCGGCAGCGAGGGCCAGAATAAAACGGGAATAAAACCATGAGCGCGACAAGCTTTAAAGGGGGAGATACACCCTCCGGACAGCAAAAAAGCTACCGCGTCGCTTCCGATAATAGACGCAAGGCTCCCGGAACGGGTGGTAATCCCCATGGCGATGCATATCGGCGCGCCTGCCCTGCCGATAGTCAAGGTGGGCGACCTGGTGAAGAAGGGCCAGAAAATAGGGGAAGCCCAGGGTGTCGTCTCCGTGCCGGCGCATGCCTCCATTTCCGGCAAGGTAATCGCCGTGGGCAATTTCCCGTCTCCGATGGGGTTCGACGCCCAGGCCGTGGTCATAGAGTCGGACGGCAAAGACGAGTGGGCTGACGAGGTGGCCGGGCATGACAATTACCTCTCCTTAAACCCGGACGTCCTGAAGAACATTATAAAGGAAGCCGGCATAGTCGGCATGGGCGGCGCGACTTTCCCCACGCACGTAAAGCTCTCCCCGCCGAAGGAAAAGAAGATAAAATACGCCATCTTGAACGGCGCGGAGTGCGAGCCTTACCTGACGGCGGACTCCCGCCTGATGGAGGAAAATGCGGAAGATATAATCGAGGGCCTGAAGGTCATAATGACCGTCCTCAGGGTTACGGAAGGGTTCGTCGGCATCGAGGACAATAAAAAGGCCGCCATAAAGGCAATCTCCGAGGAAGCGGGAAAAGTGGCCTGCGAGCTTTTAGTGGAGACTTACTACGAGCGCGACGGTCTGGAATACGAGGTCCCGAAGGGCTGCAAGATGGGGGTCAGGGTCGTCCCGCTGGAAGTGAAATACCCGCAGGGGTCGGAGAAACAGCTTATAAGGGCTATAACCGGCCTTGAGGTCCCGCCGGGGAACCTGCCGATGGACGTGGGCGCGGTAGTGCAGAACGTCGCCACGGCCGCCGCGATTTACCAGGCGGTAAGGTACGGCAGGCCGCTCATCGAACGGGTGCTTACCGTCACCGGGCCGGGGATAAACGAGCCCAGGAACCTCCGGGTGCGCATCGGGACGCTTTTCGATGACGTCGTCTCGCAGTGCGGCGGAGTAAACAAAAAGGCGACAAAGGTTATAATGGGCGGGCCGATGATGGGCATAGCGCAATCCAGCCTCGGCGTGCCTGTGATAAAGGGCACCTCAGGCATCGTGGCCCTCACCGAGGCCGAGGCCGTGAACGTGGTGGACTTCGGCCCCTGCATACGCTGCGGAAGGTGCATCGACGTCTGCCCCATGGGCTTAAACCCCAGCCTGCTGGGCCAGCTCATCGAAAAAGGCCGCTTCGAGGAGGCGAAAGAATACGGCGTGCTGGACTGCTTCGAGTGCGGCTCCTGCTCATTCGTCTGCCCGTCGAACAGGCCAATGGTCCAGTTCACGAAATGGGCCAAGCGCGAACTGGCGAGGAAAAAAGTAAAGGCATCTTAAGAAAACCGCTACCTTTTTGGGAAAAAGGTAGCGCCAAAAACTTTTAAACTGTCCCGCTTTCTTTTGGTACTTTTCTTTCCCGTGAAAGAAAAGTACGAACTTTTGCTCTTATATAACTTATGAATACCAAAGAGACTCCTACAGCCGCAGAGTCGAGGCTTTTCCATGCCTCGATAGGCCCGCACATAAAATCGGGCGAGAGCGTGCCGCATATAATGTGGACGGTGTCGGCGGCTCTTATGCCCGCGGCGGCTCTTTCCGTTTATTACTTCGGCATGAGCGCCCTTTTGGTATTAGTCCTCTCGATTGTCTCGGCGATGGCCTTCGAAGCGGCTGTGCAGAAGCTCATGGGGGCGAAGGTAGCCGTGAGCGACGGCAGCGCCTTCCTCACAGGCCTGCTCCTCGGGATGAACCTGCCCGCCGGCGTGCCGCTCTACCTCCCGGTCATAGGCTCCGCGGTAGCCATAATAATCACCAAACAGCTCTTCGGCGGTCTCGGTTACAATATCTTCAATCCCGCATTAATCGGCCGCGCGTTCCTCATGGCCTCGTTCCCCAAGTTCATGACTACCTGGCTCGTCCCCCACGGCTCGCTTAACCCTGCAAATGCGGACGTGATTACGGGCGCGACGCCGCTGGGGATTCTGAAGGAGGAAGGCTACCAGAAACTGCTCTCCCACTTCGCAAGCCAGCACGACATGTACGTTCAGCTCCTGCTCGGACAAAGGGGTGGCGCGATGGGCGAGGTACCCATTATAGCCCTTCTTTTCGGCGCGGCCTATCTGCTCTACAAAGGCTATATCACCTGGCACATTCCCGTCACGTTCCTGGCGACCGTCGCCGTCCTGACAGAAATTTTCGGCGGCGACCCGTGGCTTGCCCTGCTATCCGGCGGGCTTGTCCTGGGGGCTTTTTTCATGGCGACGGATTACGTGACCGTCCCGCAGCTGAAGAGGGCGCAGATAGCTTTCGGTATCGGATGCGGTGCGATTACCGTGCTGATAAGGCTTAAAGGCGGGTACCCCGAGGGCGTCTGCTACGCGATACTCCTTATGAACTGCTTTACACCGCTGCTGGACCGCGCGTTTCGAGTGAAGAAATTCGGAGAAATCCCGTTAAAGGCAAGGGCATGAGCAACAAGGAAATCATGAAGATAACGATGAACCTTGTCATCATCTGCGCGCTTGCAGGCGTAATACTATCCGCGACATGGGCCCTTACGGACCCGGTGAAGGTGCAAAAAGAGGCACAGGAACGGGAGGCGGCGCTGAAGTCGCTGATACCCCAGGCGGATTCTATAAAAGAGGTAAAGGACATAGTCACCTCCGGCAAGGAGGGGAAGATCTATAAGGCGACGGCTAAAGGCAAGACTATCGGGTACGTCGTCCTGGCTTATACCAAAGGATACTCCAGCTTTATTTCCATGCTGGTGGCCGTGAACCCGGGCTACAAGCTGATAGCTATAGAGATATTAGACCACAAGGAGACGCCGGGCCTTGGAGACCAGATAGACAAGGACTGGTTCAAGCGTCAGTTCAAAGGGAAGGGTCAAGAAAATCTAGTGGTCGTGAAAGGCGAGACGGATACCGACATTCAGGCTATCTCCGGCGCGACGATTTCTTCAAGGGGCGTTACTCGCGGCGCGAAAGAGGCGATGGATGCGCTCCGGGCGGAGAGGGCGAAGGACCCGGCACTATAATGGCTACATCGTACAAAAAACTAATAATCAACGGCATATTCGCCGAAAACCCCGTTTTCCGGCTGGCGCTCTCGCTATGCCCGGCGGTGGCCGTCACTACGTCAGTAAAAAACGGCTTCCTCATGGGCGCCGCCGTGCTTTTCGTCATGACGATGGTGAACATCACCGTCAGCATCCTCAGGAACCTCATAAACCCGAAGGTGCGCATCCCGGCGTACATCCTTATAATCGCGACCTACGTCAGCATCACGGACATGGTGATGTCGGCATATTCGCGCACAGCGTACAAGGAGATGGGGCTTTATATCCAACTTATCGTGGTGTTCGCGATTATCATCTCGCGCGCGGAGCTTTTCGCCAGCAAGAATAAAGTCATGCCGTCCGCGGTGGACGGGTTCGGGATGGGGCTGGGGTTCCTCGGGGCGCTGGTGCTGATAGGCGCGGTCCGGGAGTTGATCGGCAAGGGAAGCCTGGCGGGTTTTCACCTGGCCGGCTCGAACCCGCTGCTCATCATGGTGCTACCCACGGGCGGCTTCTTCGTTATCGGCCTGCTCATGGGGCTATTTAACTGGATTGACCAGAAATATTACGGCGGCAAGCCCGGCGGCGTGGGCGGACACCACCATTAAAGGCAAGACCGTTACCTTTTTGGGAAAAAGGTAACGCCAAAAACTTTTAAACTTAAAGTTTCTTTGGTTACTTTCTTTCCAAAGAAAGTAACGGAGGTTGAATGTTTAAAGATATAGGCACCATTTTTATAGCCTCCGCCATCGTAAATAACTTCGTTTTCAGCCGCTATCTCGGGCTGTGCATTTTCTTCGGCGTGTCGAAGAAGATGGATACCGCGGTGGGGATGAGCATGACGTTCACCGCAGTGATGGTGATTTCCGCCGCGCTTTCATGGCTGGTGTACAACCTCATCATGCTGCCCCTGCATATCGAGTTTCTGAAGATCGTGCTTTTTATCGGCATCGTCGCCGGGTTCGTCCAGTTCGCGGATACTTTGCTGAAGAAAATGAACCCCACACTGTACTACAAGCTGGGGATATACCTCGTCCTTATCACTACGAACTGCATAATCCTGGCCGTGCCGGTTATTAACTCGGACGAAAAATATAACTTTTTACAAAGCCTTACGCTGGGGCTTGGCTCCGGCGCGGGGTTCTCGCTGGCGCTTATAATCATGGCGAGCATAAGGGAGCGCCTGGACCTGGCCAACATCCCGAAGCCCTTTCAGGGCATGCCCATCGCTTTTATCGTGACCGGGCTTATCGCGCTGGCGTTCCTCGGGTTTTCGGGCCTGATAACAGTATAGGCTGGATTCAGTAGCAATTATTATTAGGAAATGATAAAATCAATCGCTATGCAGGAAGTCTTTCAACCTAATCTAATCAATGCCGTATTAAAGAGCGTGGCCTTCATGGGCGGCGTCGGCGCGGTATTCGGCTTGGGGCTGGCGTTTGCGGCGAAGAAATTCGCGGTGAAGACGGACCCGAAAGTGGAAGCCGTGCGCGAGGTCCTGCCCGGGGCGAACTGCGGCGCATGCGGGTTCGCCGGTTGCCAGGGTTACGCGGAGGCGGTAGTCAAGGACCCGAACCTCTCCCCGGGACTGTGCGCGCCGGGCAAGGCGGACGTAGCCGCGCTGGTGGCGAAGATTACAGGCAAGGTCGCGCCGGAGGCCGTGCCGACGGTGGCCACGGTATTCTGCCGGGGCGATGAGTGCAAGGCGAGCAGGCGCTTTAAGTATGATGGCGTGAAGGACTGCCGCGCCGCTATATTGGTAGCTGGCGGGGATAAGACCTGCCAGTACGGCTGTCTGGGCTACGGCACCTGCGCGAAGGCCTGCCCCTTCGAAGCCATAAAGATGGGGCCGGAGAACCTGCCCATAATCGACCGCGAGAAATGCACGGCATGCGGCGTATGCGTCGCGGCCTGCCCTAAGAGCATCATCCACCTTACCCCGGCGCACAAAAAGGTGCATATATTGTGCAGCTCGCACGACAAGGGGCCTGTGGTAAAGAAGGCGTGCGAGATTGGCTGCATCGGATGCGGGCTTTGCGCGAAGGGATGTCCGGAGGGCGCGATATCGATGGACAATAACCTGGCGATGATGGATTATGCGAAATGCACGCACTGCGAGACGTGTGTGCTTCTCTGCCCGCAGAGGACTATAAAGGACATGCTGGACCCGTCTAAGGAGCAGGCGGAGCGGATGAAGCTCCCGAAGAAGGAAGCCCCGGCGGCGGTGAACACGGAGAAGGCAGAGGCGTAAGGAACCGCTCACCATAAATTAAAGGGATACAGCTTCTGCTGTATCCCTTTTTTATTGTATAATACATTGAATAGCTAACGGTTCTTACACTGGCCGATAGGATATGATGATGAATTTAAGCTCCGACGAACACCTGCACAACAAGGTCCCGCAGGTCACCCTCATGTTCTGGATCATCAAGATACTCGCGACAACGGTTGGCGAGACAGGCGGCGACGCCCTTTCCATGACGCTGCGGCTCGGTTATGCCGTCAGTAGTCTTATATTTCTTGCGTTCTTCTGCATCACGCTCTCGGCTCAGGTCTCGTCGAAGCGGTACCACCCGCTCTTTTATTCGTGGCTGCAGGGTTGTTAACAAATATCCCGCGCAGCGTACTTTTCTGGTCCGCCTATGTTCTAACGCGTCCCCTCGGAGCCACGCTGGGCGATACCCTTACCAAATCCCAAGCTCAAGGCGGCTTGGCGCTGGGCCGTTTCACTTCTTCGTTCGTTATCGCCGCGCTCATGGTCGTGGGAGTAGTCCTTATGCACAGAATGGCTGGGCAGTCTCAGGTCAACGTGCGGGGAAATGAGGGGAAAATTAAAAATTAGGGACACATACCCGCTTTCGCGGGAATGGCTATACCGGCAGGTATTCTATTTTATCATTATCCCAGAACTCCCCGGAGAAGAATTCGCGGACCTGTTCCGGTCTTAAATCCTCCAGGTGCTCTTCCCATATCTCCCTTATCATCACCGTAAGCTCTTTGTTCCCGGCAATCTCTTTATGATAGGGGCAGCCCTTGTGGACGATTAAGCCCTCGACCTTTCCGTCCTCGATTTTCGGGTATACCGGATAGCTAAGGCAGTCCAGGAACCTCTGGTCGCTGGGCAGGCTGCACCGGTGGTCTTTCAGGAAGAGGCAGTCGTCCTCGAAGGAAATATTCAGGACGCCGTTCTTTGGGGGGCAGGGAAGCTTATGTCCTTCCGCGCGCGGCAGTTCCCAGTCGAAGAGCCCCACCATTATGCCGCTGCAGCACCTGCCTTTGCACTCGCGGCAGTACTTGCTGAACGATTCGATTATGTGCCGGTTATCCATTCTGTCTTCGTTCCTCTGGACAGGTAAAGCGTTTCTGTCTTCGTTCCTCTGGACAGGTAAATCATTTGCGGACAATTAACGCATAATCGGGCGCGGAATTCAATATTTTTTTCAGGTAAAAGTGAGGAAAAGGGGCGACGGAGCGTGACCCGCTGCTTCCACTTCGTCGGAGGGCGGCGCAATCCTAATGGGATAGGGCGGACACGCCGAGCGTCTTTAAAAATACGTCTACCACATCCGGGTCGAACTGGCTGGACGCGCAGCGCTTGATCTCGGCTACTGCGTCGTCGAATGGAAGGGCCTTTCTGTAAGGCCTGTCGGAGGTCAGGGCGTCGAAAGTGTCAGCCACCGCGAGGATCTTTGCCTCCGTCGATAGCTCGCTTCCCATCCTCTGGTGCGGATAACCCTTTCCGTCAAAACGTTCGTGGTGCTGGCCCACTATCACCTTCACGTCTTTCAGGAATGATATGGGGTCCAGTATCTTTTCCCCGATAAGGGGGTGGTCCTTGATGACGTCGTACTCCTCGCCAGTGAGCTTGCCCGCCTTATTCAGGATGGAGGCGGAAATGCCTATCTTGCCTATATCGTGCAGCACCCCGGCGTGCTGTAGCGCCTGCTTGCGTTCCTCGGACAGCCCCATCTCGTCCGCAATCATCATCGCGAGCAGGGTGACGCGCTCGGAATGGCCCTTTGAGTATTTATCCTTCGCTTCGAGCGCGTTGACAAGCGCCCGGACGGTATCGAAGTAGCTGGACCGGATGTCTCTGTACAGGTTCGAATTCTCCACCGCGATCGCGGCCTGTCCGGCCACGGTAGTCAGGAGGCTCAGGTCGTCGTGCGTGAATTGGTCGCCATTGTTTTTGTTGTTGATGTTCAGGATGCCTATCACTTTGCCTTTAATGAAAAGAGGCGCGGCGATAAGCGACGTCGTGGTATACTGCGGGTCGTTCGGCAGATTGAAGCGGGGGTCCGTTTCGATATTTGTGACCAGGAGCGGTTTACCTTCCTTGGCCGCGTAACCGGAAATGCCCTCGCCTAACTTTACCTTGCGGAGCTTTACGCCCTCCAGACCCACTGAATACGCCACTTCCAGATCGCCCGTCTCTTCATTGATCATCATGAGCGAACAGATCCTGGCGTTCATCGTTTTGGCCATCGTCCTGACGATGACCTCCATGGCATTTTCCTGGTCTAACAGGGAATTCAGTATATTGCCGATATGGTTGACGGTGGTGAGACGCTCGACGACCTTCTCCAGTTCGCTGTTTTTCTGAGCCAGGTCCCTGATAAGCATTGCGATCTGGTTATTTGCGTCTTCCACCTCCTTGACCCGCTTGACAAGCTGCAGGTTTACAGCTTCCAGTTCCTTCTGATGTCTTTGCTCCGTTTCTATCTTTGCCTTTTCGGCCACCAGTTTATCCGTGATGTCCCGGATGACCTCGATGGCGTGAGTAATGTTGCCTTCGACATCCCTGACGGGCGCGGAGATGCTATGGACGATGCGTTCCTTGCCGTCCGCCAGATAGAAGGAAGACTGGTGCTCATGCACCATGCCGTCCTGGAAGACTTTCATTACGCCGCAATGGGGGCAGGGGTCGCTCCTGCCGTGGATGCTCCTGTAGCAGTTGCTCCCCGTCTGGATGCCGGGGAATATCTCCATGTTCCGGGGGTTCATCTCCCGGATTACCATGTCCCGGTCGAGTATGGAAACGCCGTCCGGCATGGCCTCGATCATGCTCTTCAGGCGCGCATGCGAGTTGGATATCTCGAAGTTACGGATAAGTTCATGTTCCTTGCGGTTGTTTTCCAGGTTCAACTCCCGGATGCGGCCCAGCATCTGCACGAATTTTCTCTGGAGCCGGCCGAGTTCGTCGTTGTTAGCACTGCCAAGCTCTACCTTCTCGCCCAACTCGGCCTGTCCCATCGCTTTCTTGAGTTTCTTTATCGGCCTGTTGACAAGCATCTCCAGTGCGATAAAAATCGACAACACGAGCGCGAGACATATCAGCAGGGCGGATATTATCATCTGCTTTAAGTGCTGGTTTATCGCCGCATCGGCCTTCATGAGCGAATAGCTTACCTCGAGCACGCCGTTGACCCGCTGTTTCGAGTCGTGACAGCCGTAGCACTCAGGGCGGTTAAGGATGGGCTTAACAAAAAAAAGCTTATTCTGGCCGTTTTTATTGAAGATGAAGGTACCAGCGGCCTGCTTGTACTCTCTATAGTTGTCGTTGTCGATGTGGGAGCCTGTTTCGGCGGGGTTTGACGAACTGAGAATGGTCCCTTTGCCGTCGAATATCCTGACGCTGGATATGTCTCCGTTATTCCCTATACCTTCTATCGAGCGCTGGAGTTCTTCGCGCTGGCCGCGCCCCATGGCATCCACGAGGCTTGATTCTATCGTATTGGAAAGGCCGCGCAGGTTGTTTTCGACCGATTTTATATAGAACTGGCGTTCCGTGCGGATGTAGTTAAAGGTGGAGCCGACAAGGAACAGGACCATGGAGCCCGCGACGAATATTACTATTTTCGCCTTTAGATTGCTGTTGATTTTGGAGAGCAGTTCCTTCATAATCCTTTAAGTGTCCGAATACATCAGTGAATAGATAGAGCTTCTTCAAATACTGATGCAAATTTCAGGCCCTGGACGTATTAAAAGAATTATTTTAAATAAGAAGATGTAAGCTGATACAAAGCTTCACTTTTCATAACAATTCCCGCCTGTCCGAGTATTAGTAAATTAGCGTGATTTATAGCACATTAGTATTAATTTTGCGCGATTTCAATTGCCGTTATTGCTTGCTAACGCTCAACTATCAAAACAAATAAATTATGTACGCTGAAATAGCTATCGGCCTGGCCGCCAGGAAAACCTTTACCTACATGGTCCCGGAACGCCTTCGGGAGAAGGCCCGGCTGGGGCAGAGGGCAATAGTCCCGCTCTCAGGCCAGGCTCAAAATCGGCTTTATAGTCGGTTTTTCGTCAGGCGACGGGCAGTTTGATTACAAAGATATAATCGACCTCCCGGATGTATCGCCCCTGGTGCCGGAAGGACTTCTTAAACTGGCTAAATGGCTATCGGATTATTATCTCGCACCGCTGGGGCTTGTCCTTGCCGCTGCCCTTCCACCGGGGGTGGAAGAAGGGAAGGCCTCCCGGCCCAGGAAAGAAGTGCGGGAAAAAATGGGGGCTTACGGCGAGGCGGAGCCGGTTTTTCAGTTAACCTCTGCGCAGAAAGACGCTTTAGGGACAATAAATGCCGTGGATAGCGGCACGTTTGTCCCATTCCTGCTCCACGGCGCGACAGGTAGCGGGAAAACCGAGGTCTATCTCCAGGCGATCAAGCCCGTCGTGGAGGCCGGTATGGGCGCTGTCGTGCTGGTGCCGGAGATATCCCTTACCCCCCAGCTTGTCCGGCGGTTCTCGCGCCGGTTCGGAGAGAAAGTGGCGGTGCTGCACAGCGGCCTGACCCCTGTCCAGAGGCGGCAGGAGTGGCATCGCATAAGGCAGGGAGAGGCGCTGGTGGCGGTGGGGGCGCGCTCCGCGGTCTTCGCTCCTTTCGAGCGGCTCGGTATGGTCGTAGTGGACGAAGAGCACGACGCATCCTATAAGCAGGAAGAGGGTGTGCGTTATAACGCGCGGGACGCTGCGGTAATGCGCGCTAAGCTGTCCGGATGCCCGGTAATCCTGGGCAGCGCGACACCGTCGCTTGAGAGCTACCATAATGCCGTATCAGGGAAATATACACTGCTCGAGCTTCCTGGCAGGACGGCGGGCAGGCCGATGCCGAAGGTCTCCCTGGTGGACCTGAAGGAGCCGGTGGACCGGCAGCCGGCCGCCCAGTTTCACGGAGGCCAGCTTACGGAACCTCTCGTAAACGCCGCCAAGGCAAGGCTTGAAAATGGAGAGCAGGCCCTTTTTTTCCTTAACCGCAGGGGCCACTCAGACTTCATCATCTGCCGTGACTGCGGAGAAGTCCCCAAATGCGGCGCCTGTTCCGTATCCATGACCTACCACAGGCAGGCGCGAGGAGATGAAATGCCACTGGTGCGGAGCCGCTTATCCCGCCCCTTCCGTCTGTCCGAAGTGCGGCGGGGACCGGATAAAATATGTCGGTGGCGGGACTGAAAAATTACAGCGCGAACTGGAGCGGCTGTTCCCGGAATTCAAGACCTCCCGCATAGACAAAGACAGTGTCGCGCCCGGCGGCGGGTTCGTAAAGCTCCTGGACGAGGTGGCATCCGGAGAGACGAAGATAGTCGTGGGGACCCAGATGGTATCGAAAGGCCACGACATGCCGGGCATAGGCATCGTCGGGGTCGTCCTCGCCGATTACGGGCTGAACCAGCCGGACTTCCGGGCGGCGGAGCGGACGTTCCAGGTGGTGACCCAGGTGGCCGGACGCTCAGGACGGGGAGACGTGCCGGGCGAGGTCATAGTCCAGACCTACCGGCCCGAACATTATAGTCTGCAATGCGCTTCCCGGCATGATTACAAGTCTTTCTACGATGAGGAGATTGTATTCCGCAAGGAGCTGGGCCTCCCGCCCTTCTCGCGGCTCGCGCTGGTAATCGTAAAGGGAGTAAAGCCGGAAAAGGCGGGGGCGGGGGCGTCGGCGTCGGCTGAGATATTTAAAAAAGAAGCGCGGGGCAAGGGTGTCGAGGTGATGGGGCCCGCGCCGGCCCCGGTGAAGCGGGTGCGCGGGAAGTACAGGCATTTCATTACGCTTCGCTCAAAGAGCCATAAGAAGCTCCACGAAGTCCTGGAGGCCGGGCTTAAACTGATTGAGCTGAATAAGGCCGCCCCGGCCTGCAAGGTGGAAGTGGACGTTGACCCGCAGAGCATGATCTGATGGAAACCCTCGACTCCATAAAAATCCGCAATTTTGAAGTGCAGGTATATCAGTCGAAAAGCGGATACCGGTTCTCCCTGGACGCGCTCCTGCTGGCGGATTTTCCCAGCCTGAAATCCTGCAAGAGCATCCTCGAACTCGGCGCGGGTAGCGGGGTCGTGTCGCTGCTCCTGGCCCTGAAATACCCTAAGGCGCGCGTGACCGGGGTGGAGATACAGGATTCGCTTTATAAGCGGGCGGTGCGGAACGCTGAAGTGAATAACCTCTCGGACAGGGTCGATTTTATACACGGCGACCTGCGGGAGCTTCCGAAAAAATTGCCGGCAGGGTCTTTTGAGCTTTGCGTGATGAACCCGCCCTTTCGAAAGCCCGGGACCGGCAGGATAAGCCCCGGAGACGAGCGCGCGAGCGCCCGGCACGAGCTTAAGGGCGGGATAGAGGAGGCCATAAAAACCGCCAGAATAATGCTCAAAAACCGCGGGCGGGTGTGCATTATATATCATCCGGACCGGCTGAGCGAGCTGATAACGCTGATGAAATCGCACTCCTTGGAGCCGAAGCGGCTGCTGTTCGTCCACTCTCACAAAGGGGACGAGGCCCGGATGGTCCTGGTCGAGGCGGTGAAGGAAGGTTCTCCGGGCCTGAAGGTACTTCCGCCGCTGTTCATTTACGCGAAAGAGAGAGAGTACACCGCTGAAATGAGAGAATTTTACGGTTTTCCGCCCCTGAACCGGACTTGACGCTCCGCTTACCTGAGTGTTACCCTTGTTATTAATAGAAAAAGAAAATTCGAATATTTTTAAATGAAACACGGGAGGTAACGCCATGACGGAAAGAAAAGGCGCCGCCACGATGAAGGGGCAGCCCGTTACTGTGCTCGGCTCGGAGCTGAAGAAGGGCGACAAGGCGCCGCAGTTCAAGTGTGTCGACATAAAACTTAACGATTATACCCTCGATAGCGCAAGGGGCAAGGTCAGGCTGATTGCTTCCGTACCGTCGCTCGACACGTCGGTCTGCAACAAGGAAGCCTTACGTTTCAACGACGAAGCGGAGAAGATGGACAACCCCGACGTTGCCTGGCTGGTGGTCAGCATGGACCTTCCTTTCGCCCAGAGGCGGTTCATGGAGGACGAGGACGTCCGGGGGCTTACGATAATCTCCGACTACAGGGACGCCTCGTTCGGAGCGAACTGGGGTGCGCTCATAAAGGACTTAAGGCTCCTTCAGCGGGCGGTTTTCGTGGTGGACAAGGATAACGTGATAAGGCATGTCGAATACGTAAAGGAGACGGGCGAATTCCCCAATTTCGAGGCCGCACTGAAGGTGGTCAGGGAACTGACCGGACAGGATAGAAGGGCCGCGGCCTGAGTAACTTAGCCGGTCTGCTCGCAGCCGGCCCCCGCAGCCGGTCGTACCGGCCCGGCCAAAACGCTATTGCCATTTAAGATGAGGGTATGATAATATCTACCCTCATCTTTTTTTGTCCGCAAGCTGAAGGGGTGGAACTGAGGTTGAAGGGGGCGCTTCCTTATTCTAAGGCCACGGCATGCGCTTTTGCCGCGGCTTTATTGTTATCTATTGGTTACTTCCCGGCTGTTGCGGGGGCGGATACCTCTATAATACCGTTGCCGGTATACGATACTTCCCGAAACGGCGGAGACGAATATGGGGTTATGCCCGTCTTCCTGCTAAAGGAGAAGAGCGAGTATATTTACGGTATCATAGCGCCGTCGGTAATATATAACGCGAATACGGGCGTGAACATCACGTTCCGCTACCTGGGTTATCCGACGATAGATGAAAACTACAGGATATTCATAAACCGCTCCACAAAGGTGGACCAGGAGTATACCGGAGAGTACTGGAACAATAAAATACTGGACGACAAGTTCAAAATATACGCCAGGATGACTTACTTCCGCGACTCCACGTACCGTTTCTTCGGTTTGACCGAAGGAAGCCCGGAAGATGACGAGACGGACTATTCGAATATTGAACTAACGCCGGAGTTCGTGCTTGGATACTACCTCCCGCACAACTTTTTGATCTCATACGGGGAGAGGCTCCGCTGGCTGACCATCCGCAAAGGAACGGCCAAGAGCCTTCCGTACATTAAGGATGAATTCCCGACCCTGCAGGGGATTAACGGCGGCGCGGCGATAGAGCGGCAGGCGACGCTCTCGTACGACACCAGAGACGAAACGCTTTTCCCGACTAAAGGCTGGTACTCAAACCTCTACGGGATGCTTGGCCAGAGCTTCAGCCACGACAGGATTTTTTCCAGGATAGGGATAGACGGCAGGACGTTCATCGCGTTGGACGAGAACAAGGGGTTCGTGACGGTATTGAAGGCGGCTTTTCAGATGACCGGCGGGCACGACATACCCTTTTTCGAGCTGAGTACCATCGGGGGGGAGAATACGCTCCGGGGCTTCGGAGACTTCCGCTTCCGTGACAAGGGATATGTACTCTTTAACGTCGAAGAGAGGATAAGGCTCTTCAAGCTCCGTCTCTTCGATGTCTGGAGCGAGTGGGAGATGGCGCCTTTCATCGACATGGGCCGCGTCTATAGCTCGCTCAGGAAGGAGCCGCTGGAGGACTACCAGGTCAATCCAGGCGTCGGCTTCCGGGCCATCGTCCAGCCGAATGTCGTCGGACGGGTGGATATCGGTTACGGCAAGGAAGGGATAAACGCTTTCGTGGGGCTGGATTTTCCATTTTAGAGGGGTCTAATGAAAGTTTATTTAGCCGAATACGCGGGCTTCTGCATGGGCGTTCAGAGGGCGATCGACCTCGCGCACAAGACTGCGTCCGAGGAGGCGGTCCCCGTATTCGTCCTGCATGAGATAGTGCACAATAAAAGCGTCGTCAAGGACCTCGAGGCGCGGGGGGTGAAGTCGGTTGACCACGTGGACGAGGTGGACGAGGGCACGCTGATAATAAGCGCGCACGGGGCGGCGCCGGAGGTCATAGAGACGGCGGAGGCGAAGGGCCTCAAGGTCGTGGACACCACATGTCCGCTGGTCAGCAAGATAGACCGTATTATCACCAGGCTGACAAATTCCGGCTATACGATATTCCTCCTGGGGGACAAGGACCACGCGGAAGTCAAGGGCCTCAAGGCGGTCGCGCCGGAGAATACCCATGTATTCCGCTTCATGGAAGAGATAGATGAACTGCCGATGGTGGACGGGCCGATCGCGCTGGTGTCCCAGACTACCCAGAACATAAAGTTCTTTGAAGAGGTGGCGCACAAGATAAAGGAGCGCTACCCGCAGTCGGAGATATACAACACCATCTGCGACGCAACCGAGAAAAGGCAGACGGCGGCTATGGACCTGGGCAAGCAGGTGGAGATAATGATCACCGTCGGCTCCCGGAACAGCGCGAATTCCAAAAGGCTGCAAGAGGTGGCGGAAACCGTGGCCCCGAAATCATATTTAGTGGACAACGCCCAGGAACTGGACCCTGAGTGGTTCAAGGGCGTGGAGAAAGTCGGAGTGACGGCCGGGGCCTCCACTCCCGATATCCTGATTGAGGGAGTCATCGAGCGAATAAAGCAATTCGGAGAGGACAGAAAATGAAGACGCTTTTTTTAAACCCGCCATCTTTCGAGGATTTCGACGGCGGCGCGGGTTCCCGTTACCAGGCGACGCGCGAGGTGCGCTCTTTCTGGTATCCCACCTGGCTTGCGTACCCGGCGGGTATGCTGCCCGGCTCCCGCATCCTGGACGCACCGGCCTCCGGGCTGGGAGTGCCGGAGAGCCTCGAAATTGCGAAAGATTATAACCTGTTCGTGCTCTATACCAGCACGCCCTCCCTTGGCAACGACTCCGCTTTCGCGGCAAAGATAAAAGAACGGGACAAAAGCGCCCTGGTATGCTTCGTCGGCCCGCACCCGAGCGTACTCCCGGAAGAGACTCTTAAAGCCGCCCCGGCGGTTGACTTCGTGGTGCGCGGCGAGTTCGATTACGCCATCCCGGAGATAGCCGGAGGGGCCAGCCTGTCAGACGTTAAAGGGATAAGCTACCGGGACCGGGACAATAACATCGTCCATAACCCGGACAGGGAACTGATACATGACCTGGACTCTCTTCCCTTCGCGACGGAAATCTATAAGCGCGACCTGGACTACAGGGAATACGAGATACCCTGGATACAGTACCCGTACCTGTCTTTTTATACCGGGCGCGGCTGCTCGTCCAAGTGCATCTACTGTCTGTGGCCCCAGACCTACTCGGGGAACTCCTACAGGACAAGAAGCGCGGGAAACGTGATCGAAGAAGTGAAATACGCGCTGAAGGCCTACCCGGACGTGAAGGAGATATTCTTCGACGACGACAACTTCTGCGAAGACCAGCCCAGGGCGATAGAGATAGCAAAGCTTCTAAAGCCGCTCGGAATAAGCTGGGGCTGCAACTCCAAGGTAAGCGCGAAGTACGAGACGTTAAAGGCTATGAAAGACGGGGGCATGCGCGTTATAATGGTAGGGTACGAGACGGGCGACCAGAATATCCTGAATAACGTCAGGAAGGGCACCACCATAGAGCAGGCGAAGACGTTTACGAAGAACTGCAGGGACTTAGGTATTATCGTGCACGGGGCGTTTGTCCTGGGGCTGCCGGGCGAGACGAGAGAGACCGTGGAAAATACGATAAAATTTGCCTGCGAGATGGACCCGGAGACGATACAGGTCTCGCTCGCCTCGCCTTATCCGGGGACGAAGTTCTTTGACATGTGCGTGAAAGAGGGTTATATAAACCTCGAAAGCCTGGTCTCGGAGAAAGGCTACCAGAGCTGCGTCATTAACTACCCGTCCATTTCGAGCGAAGAGATATTCATGGCGGTGGAGAAGTTCTACAAGAAGTTCTACTACCGCCCGAAGTATGTGATAAAGGTGCTGAGAAAGGCATTCGGCAATAAGGACGAGATGAAGAGGATATACCGGGAGGCCAAGGAGTTCTACGGCTTCCTCGCCAAAAGGCGCGAGGCGTTAAAGGCAGGTGAATAACCATGTATATGTTGAATACGGACAAATGGTACCTTGAGAGAATAACCCTTCTCATTGGCGGAAGCATCACACTTATATCGGCGCTTCTGGGCGCGTTCGTTAGCCCGTACTGGCTGATACTGACGTGCCTGGCAGGCGTTAACCTGATAGTATTCGCCGTGACCGGGTTCTGCGCGATGTCGATTTTACTGAACAAACTGGGCGCGAAACCGAGGCTTTCAAAGGATAAATGCGCTGGCTGATTTTACTATTACTGGCGCTCTGCGATTTTTTGCTTGTCCGGCGTCTCATTCGCCGCGCAGACAGGCGACATCGCCGCGGCGCTTGACAAGGCCTCTTCAAAGGACGATATAATCAGGCAGGCCGCCCAGCTTGAGTCGCTGATTAAGACATCGCCCTCTCAAAAAGTTTACCAGCAGCTTGGACGCGCGCTCTACCTGCTGGGGGAAGGCGAAGGAGATAAAAACCGGAAGCTGGACTACCTGAAGAAGTCGCTTGACGCTTCCGAAAAAGCTCTCAAGGAAAACCCAGGCGACGCCGTCTCTCTTTACTGGAAGGCGATGGCGCTCCTGCAGGAGGCCGATGTGGTCGGGGGCTTGAAGGCGCTCTCGGACGTGAAGGAGGCCTTAAGGGACCTGGAGACGGTCTCGGCCAGGGAGCCGGATTACGATTACGCCGGCGCATACAGGAGCAGGGGAAAGGTCTTGATAGACGCCCCCGGCTGGTCGTTCATAGGGGATAAGAAAAAAGGTCTTGAACTGCTTCTCAAGGCTAAAGAGATAGCCCCGGAGAATCTGGTGAACCGCCTCTACCTGGCCCAGGCATACCTGAAGAACGGGATGAAGGACAAAGCTCAGGCGGAGCTTGGATTTATAGTTGCGGCACCGGCCAGAAAAGGCGACAAGGACGCCGCCGACACGAAAGCAAAGGCCGCGAAACTTCTGAAGGAGGCAAGGTAAAGGTTGCATGTCATCCTTGCCATCCTGCTGCTCTTGTGGTTGTCCGCCGCCTCCTATTACATAATCTCCGCATATTGCCTCGCCTCTTTTTATAAAAACAAAAGCCCTGGCCTTCCCGCGGCGCCTGATAAAAAATATTCTCCACCCATCAGCGTCCTGAAGCCCTTAAAAGGCGCTGACCCAAGCCTTTACGAGAACTTGAAGAGCTTCGTGGAGCAGGATTACCCCTGTTTTCAGGTCATCTTCGGCGTCTCGGACCGCTCCGACCCCGCATACTCCGTAGCCGGGAGGCTCGTCTCGGAATACCCGGGAAAAGAGATCCTGTTGGTGGAAACCGGCCCGCCCCGCTCGCCGAACAGGAAAGTCTCGAACCTCACCTCCATGTATGCTCTCGCAAAGTATGATATAATTTTGGTTGCCGACGCGGACATGCTGGTGGGAAGGCAATATCTTTCCCAGGTTTCAGAAGGGTTTAACGACCCGGCGGTAGGGCTTGTGACCTGTCCGTACAGGGGTTGTAACCCCAAAAGCGTTGGCGCGGCCTTCGAGGCCCTGACCATAAACGCCGATTTTTTCCCGTCGGTAACCGTAGCCGAAAGACTGGAGGGGGTAAGCTTCGCCCTTGGCGCGACGATGGCGGCCCGCAGGGAGGCGCTGGAGAAGATAGGCGGGTTCGACGCGCTGAAGGACTACTTAGCTGACGACTACCAGTTCGGCAACAAGATATATAAATCAGGCTACAAGCTGAAGCTTTCGCGTTTCGTAGTGGACAGTATCCTGGGCAGCGAGAGTCTCAGAGAGTATTTTATACATCAACTGAGATGGGGCAGGACGTACCGGGCTTG
Source organism: Nitrospirota bacterium (assembly GCA_963698885.1). Taxonomy (GTDB): domain Bacteria; phylum Nitrospirota; class JACRHJ01; order JACRHJ01; family JACRHJ01; genus JBARKJ01. Next base: position 122,980 of record CAVOSJ010000002.1, read on the forward strand.
CAGACCTGTAAGCTATTTCTTTGCCGGACTGACAAAAGGGACTGCCTTCGCGGCGCTTTTTTTAATGGCGTCCGGCTTTGCCCCGGCCGGATGGGCCCTTCTATTAGCGGACCTGACGCTTAGAATTTCTCTGGCCGTCTGGTTGGAGATGAAATATATAAAGGCCCCGGGCACGCTTAAATATTACTGGCTCCTCCCGGCCAGGGACCTTGCAAGCGCGCTGATATGGTTCTTTAGTTTCACCGGCAGCACCATCAGCTGGAAGGGCGAGAGTTTTAAGATCGACCGGGAAGGAAGGATGATAAAAAGGGCCTGAAAGAAGTCATAAATAAACCCACATTAAAAGGTATCCCCTCAAGATGAAGAGAATACTCCTGCCGCTCGCCGCGATATTCATATTCTTTTCTTTTACGTTGTCCGCGGCCGGGGTCCATGCGCAGGAGACAGCTCCTCAGGACAAAGCCCAGCCCTTCCCAATAACAAAATACGAAGATGCCATGAGCAACAGCATGTCCATCGGCATCCAGGGCGGCTACGGCGACAAGGCCTGGGACAACGATCATTTCCGCCTGGACACCGCGCTCCTCCTGCCAAATTTGACGCTCCCGGTTACGGACGTCATATTGGAAAATTCTTTTCTGCGGGGCGTCCTGGAATATAAGCTGGAGGTCCCGTTGGGGTTGATTGCAACATTAAATAACAGGGGTCTTGCGGGGCTTAATCCCTTGGGCTTCAGGTACGACTTCACCGGGTTTAAAGGCAGGTTCGTCCCCTATGCGGCGGCCTCGCTGGGGATAGTTTACTTAAACGTCCCGCGCGAGGTGCAGGGTACGAAATACAATTTTATTACAAACTCCGAACTGGGCGCGCAATATTTCATCACGGACAAGTGGACGATAAACGCGGAGTGCAGGTACCTGCACCTCTCGAATGCCGGCATCAAGGAGCCGAACAGGGGCCAGAACTACGTATTCGGGATGGTCGGAGATAAGCAGGTATTTCAGGTAATCAGTGGGCCCCGCTCTTGCCGACCAGCATGCAGCCGACAACTATGGCGAGCGTCCCCGCCCATCTCAGGGATGAAATCTCTTCGTGCAGGATTATCTTTGCGGTAATGGTGGTGGTGACATAGCCTATGGCGGTTATGGGCATTACCACGCTGACCTCCGTCCAGGAAAGCGCTATAAGCAGGCATGCGAAAAATAGCGCGTCGAGCGCGACGCCGGAAACGACCGTCAGGTTGGTTACGCCCCTGATGAAGATGTGAAACAGCGCGGGGATGGAAAAAGACTCAACCTCGCCCACCTGCAGCATACCTTTTCTGAGCAGGACGTTTCCCAACGACTCGAAACAAAGCCCGACAGCCAGTACTAAAATCGTCTTCAGCAATTAAGACCTCCTGAAATTAGAGTCGAATAATAATTCAATATCACAGCCCCTGTCAAGAATATTGAGCCGTGCGGGCGCTTTATTGTTGACACTTAAGCCGCGTTTTTATAACCTTTCCCTTATGAAGAATTTCGTTACGGGCGGTACGGGTTTCCTTGGCGCGGCGCTGGTCAGAAAGCTTCTCGCGCGGGGCGAGGAGGTTGTCTGTTTAGCCCGGCGTGGATGCGACGGCAGAAATTTAGAGGGGCTTCCGGTGCGGGTAGCATACGGCGACCTGCTGGATGCGGACTCTCTTAGCCGGGGGATGAAAGGCTGCCGGAGGGTCTATCACGCCGCGGCGGAGTACAGCCTATGGGTCCCGGATTCAAGCAGGATATACGAGGTGAACGTACAGGGCACGAAGAACGTCCTTGACGCGGCGCAAAGAGCCGGGGTGGAGCGTGTCGTTTATACCAGCACGGTCGGCGCGCTTGGCAACCCGGGCGACGGCACTCCAGGCACGGAAGATACTCCCGTGACGCTGGCGGATATGGCGGGAGATTATAAGAGGTCGAAGTTTATGGCGGAGCGTCTTGCGGAAAAATACGGGGCCAATGGACTGCCGGTCGTGATAGTAAATCCCAGTACGCCGGTCGGCCCGCGGGACGTAAAGCCCACGCCTACCGGGAAGATGATACTGGACTTCCTGAAGGGCAAAATGTTCGCCTATGTGGACACCGGCCTTAACCTTATCGACGTGGACGACGCGGCCCAAGGGCATATCCTCGCGATGGAGAAGGGGGTGCCGGGACAGAAATATATCCTGGGTAACAGGGACCTTCGGCTGGAAGAGATATTTACTATCCTCTCCGGCATAACCGGTATTCCCGCGCCCAGGATAAAGCTCCCGTACTGGTCGGTGCTGCCCATCGCTTACGTCAGCACGAAGCTCGCCGACTACGTTACAAGGAAACCGCCCCTTGCGCCTCTGGACGCCGTAAAGATGGCAAAGAAGATGATGTTCTTCGACCCGTCCAAGGCAATCCGGGAACTGGGCCTGCCGCAAAGCCCGGTGGAGGGGGCGCTCCTCGCCGCTGTCGAATGGTTCCGCGAGAACGGGTACGCCTGATGGAAAACCTCAGGCTTTTATTCCTGACCGTCCTTTTCCGCCCGTACGTTTTTTTATTCCTGGGTATTTATTTATACGCGGCGATAAAAAAACTCGGGCCCAAGAAGGCCGTCCTCTTCACCCTTATCGCCTGGGCGGTCGCCTATCTCTCCGAGTTCTCGTCCGTCAGGACCGGGTTCCCGTTCGGGCTATATTACTACATCCCCTCGACAACGGGTAAGGAGTTGTGGGTCATGGGCGTGCCGTTCATGGACTCGCTCTCTTTCACGTTCCTGTCGTACTCGAGCTGGCGCATGGCGCGTTTTTTTATACCGCAGGGTGAAAAATTTTCCTGGAGGATCATCGGGCTTGGCGCTTTCCTGATGACGCTCCTGGACGTAGTGATAGACCCGCTCGCGCTCCGGGGAGACAGATGGTTTTTGGGCAAGATTTATTACTATCCAACGCCGGGGCCTTATTTCGGCGTGACTATCGAGAATTTCGTCGGCTGGTTTTTCGTGGGTGCGCTTACGATGCGGATATGGAAGGCCGTCGATGGGGCCGTGGATGGGGCCATGGATGGCCATCAGAGTAAAGATAATGCGCCTGTTCCCGTAAAAGAGTTGATGGGCCCCGCGCTCTACTTCATCGTCTTAGTCTTCAACCTCTCCATGACTTTCTGGATAGGGGAGGTAAGTCTCGGCATGACGGGAGTGGTTTTATTCCTGCCCGTAACGGCGCTGTTCGTAAAGAGGGTGTTAAAAAACGGTGGCGGGCGAGTCAGGGAATGCAATTCCGAGCGGAGCGAAGAAGCCGTTTAATGCAAATTTCTTTTGACTAAAGAAACTTCCTCAAACCCTCCCGGAAGTCAATCGGCTCTATCCCCAGCTCAGCCATGCAATTCGTCCCGCAGACGTTATCCTCACCTAGCATCAGGAGCTGGTCCAGCGTTACCGGCGGCTTGGGCAGGATGGCTTCCATTGCCATCACTGCCGGACTTGCGAACGGCACGGGGATATGCATGATGGACTTCTTTTTTCCGAGGACGGAAGCGATTTCAAGTACCACTTCGTCCAGCGTAAGCTGTCTCGGCCCGCATAGCTCCGCAACCTTTCCATAAAATTCCGGCTCCCCGGCTATCTTCGCCAGCGCCTCCGTCAGGTCGTCTATGTAAACCGGTTGAAAAAGCCCTTTTCCGGAACCTAGAAGCGGTATGAACGGGTACGGCATGCTTATCAGCGATTTCATCCTGAGGGTGAACTCGTCGCCCGGCCCGTAGATGATGGACGGGCGGGTGATGGTCCAGTTAAGCCCGGAGGAGCGGGTCATCTCCTCCGCCATGTATTTAGTCTTGTGATATTCGGATTTAGCGTCCTCTCTGGTCCCCAGCGCGGACTGGTAAACGAAATGCTTTACCGTGCCCGCCTTCAAGTGCCGCGTCCAGGACGTTCCTCGTGCCTTCGACATGGATGGAAAGGAAGCTCTGACCCGGCGCGGGCTGGATTATCCCGACAAGGTGCACGACAGCCTCGCACCCCTGGGCCGCGCGGATTAAGGACTCCCGGTCGCCGACGTCCCCCTGCGCAAGGTCGATGTTCGGGAGCAGCGCCCCCTCGCTCCCCCCGAAAAGTTTTCGGGCTTTTTCCAGGTTCCTGACGAGCGCGCGCACCGGCCTGCCGGAGGAGGCGAGTCTTTTGACGAGGTGGCTTCCGACGAAGCCGGTCGCGCCCGTCACCAATGTCATGCTTCTACTCAAGCGACCCGCTCTTCTTTGGATATGCTGGCCGCCAGTGCCTTTATTTCCTTTATGTCCAGTTTAAGCCCCTCTGCCACGCGGCGGCCATATTCCGGGTCAGCCTTGTAAAAGATCGCCGTCTGGCGGAGTTGGATGCGTTTTTGAGCGCCGCCCAAGTGGTCCACGATGTTGCCGACCAGGTGTTCCCTGTCCTCTTCTTTCATGACATTGCGGTAGAGGTTGCCGGCTTGCACGAAATCATCATTAGGAAACGTAAAGGCATAATGCCCGGCTTGGCCGGAAATCTCAAATGGAGGCTCAGCCGCCTTCGGGTCCGGTTCCGGCCCGCCGAAACTGTTAGGCCAGTAATTGGGGCCGGCTTCTCCATTGGCGTCGACACGCATGAGGCCGTCTCGCTGGTAACTGTTTTCAGGGGCGTTTTTGGGGGCGTTTACCGGGATCAGGTTGTAATTGGGGCCCAGGCGGTGGATGTGGGTATCATGATAGGAAAAAACCCTGGATTGCAGCATCTTGTCCGGTGAAATGGCTATACCCGGCACCACGTTGCCGGGACAGAAAGCGGCCTGCTCCACTTCCGCATAATAATTAACCGGGTTTCGGTCCAGCACCAATTTACCGATTTTGATGGGAGGGACCTCGCTATGCGGCCAGACCTTGGTTATGTCAAAGATATCCCAGGGGAAATTCCGGGCTTTTTCAGGCGTCAGGATCTGCATTTCAAGCGTCCAGGAAGGGTATTCGCCGCTCTCTATGGCGTTATACAGGTCGCGGGTGGCATGATTCGGGTCTTCGCCTGAGATGCGCCTTGCCTCCTCACGGGTAAGGTTTATTATGCCCTGGTCCGTCTTGAAGTGATATTGCACCCAGACATAATCGCCCTTGCCGTTATACCATTTATAGGTGTGGCTGCTGTATCCGTTCATGTTGCGGTAAGTGGCAGGCGTGCCCCTGTCAGAAAAGAGGATGGTGACCTGATGTATCGATTCCGGCGTCAGGGAAAGGAAGTCCCAGAACATGTTGGGGTCCGGCAGGTTCGTGGCCGGGTTACGCTTCTGCGTGTGGATGAAGTCGGGAAACTTGAGCGGGTCGCGGATGAAGAAGACCGGCGTGTTATTCCCAACTAAGTCGTAATTGCCTTCCTCCGTATAGAATTTCAGCGCGAAACCCCGCGGGTCACGCGCTGCATCCGCCGAGCCTCTTTCACCGCCAACCGTGGAAAATCTGGCGAAGACCTCGGTCCGCTGGCCGATTTTCGAAAGAAATTTCGCCTTAGTGTATTTTGTAACGTCGGCCGTAACCTCAAAATACCCGTGCGCGCCCGCACCCTTTGCGTGCACCACCCGCTCCGGAATACGCTCCCTGTCGAAATGAGCCAGCTTCTCTAAAAGGTGAGCGTCTTGTATCAGGACGGGGCCGCGTTCTCCGGCGGTCATGCTGTTCTGATCATTACCGACGGGAATTCCAAAGGCAGTTGTCAGGCCCTTTTTTTTAGTTGCCATTTTTCCCCTCTTTTCCATGCCTGTAGGTTGATGTATCGGTAACCGCGGGACCACTTGCAAGTACATTTCCTAATATACCACAAAATTAATGCGGACCCGCGGCTTACGCGCAAGGACGCGGGACACGGAAAAGGGGGGCGTGGGGCTATGGATTTAATGCGTATGCGCGGGGAGGTGCTCTTCTTCGTGGCTGTGGCCGTGCGCGTGGGTGTGCGCTACACGGCGCTCACAGTGGACGATGTCGCAGACAAGGTTATTGAACTCGCACTCTCCTTTTTCCAGCTGAAGGGTGGAGTGGTTTATGTGGAAGCAGGAAATGAGGCGGCAGTTTATGTCGTCGATTATCTTTTTGCGCTCCCCGTGGTAGTCCGGGTCGATCATGATATGCGCAGAGAGCGCAGATATGCTTGGGCAGATGCTCCAGACATGCAGCCTGTGAACGTCCAGGACGTGGTCCACCTCCTTTATCTCGCCCACCACGGCATTGATATCCAGCCCCTTCGGCACGCCTTCAAGGAGTATATGGGCCGCCTCGTAAAGCACCGTTATCGCCCCGCGCAGGATTACGAGGGAGAATATTATGGACAGTATCGGGTCTACCAGATACCAGCCGGTGTAATAGATTATAACCGCGCCGATTATAACGCCCACGGAGATGAGCACGTCCCCCACGACGTGCAGGAATGCGCTCCGGACGTTTAAGTCATGCTCGTCGTGGCCATGCAGGCGGTGGACGACGAAGAGGTTTACTACCAGGCCGAAACCGGCGGCGACCAGCATCCCCACGCTTTTTACCGGTTCGGGTGCGGAAAGCCTTTGCACGGCCTCAAAGACTATGACCCCGGATATGACTACGAGGGTCATGCCGTTGATAAGGGCCGCGAAAACCTCGCTTCTGTGCCAGCCGTAGGTGCGTGTATCCGTTGCGGGGAGGGCGGAAAGTATTATCGCGAAAAGGGCTAAGCCAAGCGAGACCAGGTCGGTAAGGACATGGGCCGCATCGGAGAGCAGGGCCAGGGAGTTTGTGAGGAACCCGGCGGTAACCTCCACCAGGAAAATAAATCCGGTCAGTATGAGAGAGAAAAGCAGGTTTCTCGACTGCTCGGTGTCCGACTTTAACCCGGCAAGAACTTTCATTACGGCCTCTTGGGGTGATGCCCCTTCTTCCTTAAATAATAGCCGAAATCCCCCGCGTTTTCAAGCGAAACGGTACCCGCTAAATCCTTGACTACACCCTCTTTCTCTGTTAATATCAAAACTTACGTTTAAAAGGGCCATGAAAAAAATAAAATTCGTCTTCGCCATCCATAACCATCAGCCGGTAGGGAACTTCGACCATATCGCGGAAGAGGCGTACCATAACGCCTATCTCCCACTCGTGGAGGCGGTCAGGGAGGTCCCCTGGTTCAAGATAAACCTGCACTTCACGGGCTCGCTCCTTGAGTGGATGCTGAAAAACCACCCTGATTTCATCAAAACCGTCGCTTCGATGGTGGAATCGGGGCAGGCGGAGGTCATGGGCGGCGGCTTCTACGAGCCCATCCTGGCGCTGCTCCCGGACGAGGACAAGCTGGGCCAGATACGGAAGCTCTCGAAGTTCGTAGAAGAGCATTTCGGCAAAAAACCACAGGGGTATCTGGCTTGCCGAGAGGGTCTGGGAGCCACACCTGCCTGCCGCGATAAGCGACGCCGGCATCGAATACGTCGTGGTGGACGATTTCCATTTCAAGATGTCGGGCCTCAGGGACAATGAGCTGACCGGGTACTTCATTACCGAAGAACAGGGCAAGACGCTCAAGGTATTCCCAGGGAGCGAGAGGCTGCGTTACACTATCCCCTTCAAGGAGCCGGAAGAAACCATCCAGTGCTTCCGGGACATCCCGGACGCGGGCGAGAACACGCTTGCGGTCATGGCGGACGACGGGGAGAAGTTCGGCTGCTGGCCCGGCACCTATAAATGGGTCTACGAGGAAGGCTGGCTCCGGCGGTTCATCAAGGCGCTGGAGGACAACTCGGACCTTGTGCAGACTGCCACTTTCAGCGAGTATATAGACTCCGAAGGCCCCAGGGGCAGGGTGTATCTTCCGACCTGCTCGTACACGGAGATGGGCGAGTGGTCGCTCCCGGCGGCTGCGATGGTCGAGTACGAGGACTTCCTGGAAGAGCTGAAACTTCAGCCGGGATACGATATAAAAAGGCTTTTCGTCAAGGGCGGCTTCTTCCGGAACTTCCTTTCGAAATATCCGGAAGCGAACGCCATGCACAAGCGGATGCTCCAGGTCAGCCGCAAGGTGCACGACGCCGGCGGCTCGTCCTTAAACGATGAAGCATTCGACGACCTCTGGCGCGGGCAATGCAACGACGCGTACTGGCACGGCGTCTTTGGCGGGTTATACCTCCCGCACCTCCGGGACTCGGTTTACCGCCATCTGATAAAAGCGGAGATAGCCGCCGAAGCCGCGTCTGGAGCGCAGGGCAGGCTCACGGTGGAGACAGCCGACCTGGACGGGGACCTCTCCGACGAGGTGATGATAACCAACGGCGACATGGCCGTGGCCCTTGACCCCGGCGAGGGCGGGATAATCTACGAACTGGACTACCGCCCGATATCCATGAACCTGATGAATACGCTTTCCCGGCGGCCGGAAGCTTACCACCGGAAGCTGAAGGACCAGTACTCCGCGGCCCACGCAGGCGAAGGCGCGGCGACCATACACGAGAAGATGGGCGCGAAGGAGGAAGGTCTTTTCAAGTACCTGCACTACGACTGGTACAGGAAGGCTTCGCTCATAGACCATTTCCTGGGCCAGGAGATGGACTTCGAGGCGTTCAGGAACTCTTCGCACAAGGAAGCGGGCGATTTCGTAAAGAGCGCGTACTCATCCGCCGTGGAGAAGCAGGACGGCAAGGTTATGGTCGTCCTATCCCGCATGGGAGAGGTGCAGGGCCAGAAGGTGCTGGTCCGGAAGACTGTAACGGTCCGGGAAGACGAGAGCGGTCTTAATGCCGATTACGTCCTCCGGAACGAAGGTAACGAGGAGCTTAACACCGCCTTCGCGGTGGAGTTTAATTTCTCCCTGCTTGCCGGAAACTCGCCGGACAGGTATTTCGAGATACCGGGGCACTCCCTGAAGGCCAATAACTTCGCCAGCGCCGGAGAATTGAATAACGTGCAGGAAGTCCGGATGATCGACGAATGGCTTAACTATGTGCTGACGCTTTCTTTCAGCGAAAAGGCGGCGCTTTGGCGCTTCCCGGTCGAGACGGTATCGCAATCCGAGTCCGGGTACGAGCGCGTTTTTCAAGGTTCAAGTGTAGTCCCTGTCTGGAGGGTGACGCTCCAGCCCGGGGTGGATAGCACGCTTTCCATAAAATTGAATTTAGCTCGAAGGTAAGAGGGTTTTATGAACAAGTTGTTGGCAATACCCGCATTATTTTTTATCCTGGCCCTTAATGCCCCCCAGGTCGCCTTAGCCGCCCAATCCACCGCCCCCGCTGTTGCTTCCGCCCCGCCGGCTGATACCGTGGACCGGATGGCAGGCGTTGTGCTGAAGCATTTTCCCCGTGCGGAGGGGAAGGTCATAAACGCCGATGAAAAGACGGTTACGGTGGACATCGGGGCCGCGAACGGGCTTACAGTCGGCACGCAGGTATATCTCTTCCGCCCCGGGAAACCGATATTCCATCCGGTGACGAAGGAAATACTGGGGTACCGGGAGGAGGCGCTCGGAAGCTTTATCGTGAAAGAGCTGAAAGATAAAGAGGCGACGGGCGAGTTAAAGGAACTGCTGGTCACCCGGATAATACCGGGGGACCTGGCCCGGCTCTCGACCGAGAAAACGAAGCTCGTCTTTGCTTCCGCCGCCGGCGACGTCAATGAACTTGTCAAGGACAGGCTGCTGAACATCCTCCGCGACTCAGGCCGGTTCGAGATGCTGGGGATAGAGGAGCTTCCGAAAGGCGCGGGGCAAAAGGAGATCGCGGGGCTGGCCAAGGACAAGGGCGCACAAGAGGTCGTAACGCTTTCGACCTCGCCTACAAAGAGGCTGGACAGGACGACGGTGGAAATAAAGCTCTATGCGCCGGACGGAAGCGTGGTGGAAAATCTGTCGTCGCTGGTGGATTCGACAAGCGACGTATATAAAGAAAAAGAAATGGACATCCCGCTTGTTACGGCTGAAAGGCGTGATTTTTACCACCTGGACGAGCTGCCTTACAGGGCGAAACATTTCGCCGCCGGGAACATTACGGGAGAGGGCAAGACTGAGCTTGCGATATCTACCGGCAGCCGGATAATTATATACAGGCTGGAAAAAGGGGTGCTCCGGGAGCTTTGGCGCGAAGCTGATGCGCTGCCTGCGGAGCATTTAGACGTCGAATGCGCCGACATCGACGGGGACGGGAAAGACGAGGTCTATGTCACGGCTTACGGCGAGGGCAAGGCGGCCTCTTACGTCATAAAATATGACGGCTCGAATTTCAAGAGGGTGTTCGGCCCCGAGCAGGTGCTTTTCAGAGTGCTGGATATGCCGGACGGATCGAGGAAGCTCCTTACCACCACCGTCGGCATGGACGCGCCATATTCGGGCATGATCTACGATACGGCCTGGAAGGACGGAGTCCTCGTAAGGCGGGGGACGTTCAGCCTGCCCTACAAGATAAAGGACCCTTACGGTTTCGCGATCATAGACATAGCGGGGAAAGACAAGCTCGGGAAGGATATAAAAGTCCCCGCCTACGTATGGATTGACGACGACGACTATATTCAGGTGCTGGATAGCCAAGGAAAAAAGCTCTGGAAAAGCGGCGAGCGTTTCGGCGGGTACGACAATTTCTTCGAGGTCGACGAGAAGAAGCTGGCGTTTCCCGGCGCGGATAACCGGGGGAAGGTCAAGGGCAGGGTGATCGTCCGGACTGGGCCGGAAGGCGGGAAGGAAATCATCATAACCAAGAACATCCCGATGACAAACGCCATCCGGCGCTGGCACGGATACAGCGGCGCTGAAATATACTCCATGGCCTGGAACGGGGCCGGGCTTGAGCAGCGCTGGAGCATAAAGAATATCGAAGGCTACCTTGCCGACATCTGCGTGGGCGGTGTTTCCAATGACGGAGGGGAAGAGATAGCGATACTCACGGACCCGACCTTCAAAGTCGAACACAAGTCGAAGACGCTGCCGATGGGCGGGGCTAATTCCCTGAAAAGCTTTATCGAAGACAGCTCAAAGCTTCTTATATATAAAGTGCCGCAGAGGTAAGGCATTGGAACACACCCTGGCGCAGATAAAGAACTATCCCGACTTAAGCCGTGAAGAACTCCTGGCCCTGGTGGACCCGGGCCGTCTTCCCAGGCACATGGCCATAATTATGGACGGGAACGGCAGGTGGGCCGCGAAACGGGGGCTCCCGAGGATAGCCGGCCACAAAAAGGGGATGGATGTAGTCCGCGACGTGGTGAAGGCTTGTTCCAGACACGGGATACCTGCGCTGACGCTCTATGCCTTCTCTTTAGAGAACTGGCGCAGGCCCCCGCGTGAGGTATCCGCGCTTATGTCTCTTCTGGCTATCTACCTGCAGCGGGAGATATCCCTCATGAAGAGGGAGAACATCCGCTTTCAGACGATTGGACGGCTGGATGACCTGCCCAAAGAGGCCAGGGTCTGGGTAGACAAGGCGAAGGTGGAGACAGCGTCCAATACCGGGATGGTGCTGGACCTTGCGCTTTCCTACGGCGGCCGCTGGGAGATAACCGAGGCGGCGAAAAAAATGGCCGCGGCGTTAAACGCGGGTAAAATAGACCCGTCCGACGTCGACGAAAAGATTTTTGCCTCGTACCTTGACACCGACGGACTTCCGGACCTGGATTTAATCATCAGGACCTCGGGTGAGAAGAGGGTATCGAATTTCCTGCTCTGGCAGATGGCTTACGCCGAGCTTTATTTCACGGAGTCCCTCTGGCCGGACTTTACGGAGAGGGACCTGCTGATCGCCATCCTGGACTACCAGGGGAGACAGAGGCGGTTCGGCAAGACATCCGAGCAACTGGGGACAGACAATGGGCTATAAGAGGGTTCTGACGGCGGCATTGATGATTCCGCTTCTTTTTCTGATAGTGCAGTACGGCGGGCTCCCGGGCATTCTTTTTTCTTACCCTCTCCTGCGTCATGGTGGGCCTGTACGAGTTCTACAGGATGTTCAAGAACAGCGGCTACCGCCCCCAGACCTTCGTCGGGATGTTCGTGGGCGCCCTGGTCATCTGCGGGTTTTATGTAGGGGCCGAACTCCCGGACTGGCAATATGCCAAGGTCTTTTCCCCGGACGTCATGGTCGCGTCCGCCTTCGTGGTCGCCCTGCTGTTCCGGCTTTTTTCCAGTAAAGACATAAACGGCGCAATGGTGGACGTGGCCCTTACCTTCACCGGCGTAGTTTACGTCGCATGGCTGTCGGCTTACATAATCCTGCTCCGCGCATGGAAAACCCCGGAAGTGGATGGACGGCAACTCGTATTTTTCCTTTTCGTCGTCACCTGGGCGACCGATACCGGGGCGTATTACATAGGCAGCCGCTTTGGGAAACACAAACTGTACCAGAAGATAAGCCCGAAAAAGTCATGGGAGGGCGCGGTAGGCGGCCTTCTTTCGGGCATCGGCATGTCGCTTGTTTGCAGGATATGGTTTTATCCGGGACTGCAGCTGCACGACGCCCTGGGACTTGGTATAGTCCTTGGGATAGTGGGGCAGGCAGGGGACCTGGCGGAGTCGATGATAAAGAGGAGCGCCAGGACAAAGGACTCCGGGGGGATATTTCCCGGGCATGGCGGTGTTTTGGACAGGGTGGACAGCATGCTCTTAAACGCCCCCGCCCTTTATTACTACACATTAGTTGAATTAGCCGCCAAAGGCATCACGCTGAAATGAAAAACATCTCTATCTTAGGCTGTACCGGCTCCATCGGAGTAAACACTCTGGACGTGGCCAGGCGGTTCCCGGACAGGTTCCGGGTGCTGGCCCTTTCCTGCGGCGCAAACGTGGACCTCCTTGAAGCACAGGCGCGGGAGTTTAACCCGAAGGTCGTCACGGTGCGGGACAAGAAGGACGCGGCGACAATTAAAAAACGCCTTGGGAACGGCGTCCGGGTCCTGCACGGAGTAGAGGGGTTGGTGGAGGCGGCGTCGCTCGACGGCGTCGATATGGTCGTATCGAGCATCGTCGGCGCTGCGGGACTAATCCCGACGATGGCCGCGATAGAATCCGGCAAGGACATAGCGCTGGCCAATAAAGAGACGCTTGTCTGCGCGGGTTCATTAGTTATGGACGCTGTAAAGCGGCACGGTGTAAGGCTCCTTCCGGTGGACAGCGAGCACTCCGCGATATTCCAGTCTCTGAAAGGCCACCGGAAGATGGACCTTGTCCGGCTTACCCTGACGGCGTCGGGCGGACCGTTCCAGGAGTATTCGGCGGAGAAGCTGAAGACAGTGAAACCCGCGGACGCCCTCAAACACCCGAATTGGGAGATGGGGAAGAAGATAACCATAGACTCCGCCACACTGATGAATAAGGGCCTGGAAGTCATCGAGGCCAAGTGGCTTTTCGACGTCGAGCTGGACAGGATATCGGTCCTGGTCCACCCGCAGAGCATAATTCACTCCATGGTGGAGTTCATAGACGGCTCCGTAATCGCGCAGCTTGGCGTGCCGGACATGCGGGGGCCGATATCATACGCCCTGGGATACCCTGGAAGGCTTCAGAAGAACATCCCCGGACTGGACCTGGCCAAGGTGGCGCGTTTGACGTTCAAGGCGCCGGACATGGAGAAATTCCCCTGCTTGTCTTTCGCTTTCGACGCCCTGAAAGCGGGCGGGACGATGCCGGCAGTCCTTAACGCGGCGAACGAGGTGGCCGTTCAGGCGTTCCTGGAAGAAAAAATAGGTTTTACGGACATCCCGGCAATGATAAGGAAGGTCATGGACCTGCATTCCCCCTGGGAGCCGAAGTCCGTGGACGACATAGTTTCGGCGGACAGGTGGGCCAGGATTGCGGCGATAAAGCTTATAAAAAAATAAATTGTGGTAAAATAGCTTTATTCGCGCCGTGTTGCATATTCGGAATAAGAATCCCCTTTTGTTTGGAGGAAAATTGCATAGCACTCTCTTAGAAGCCGCATCGTCGGGATTTTTGCCTGCGGTTTTCGGAATACTTGCCGCGGTAGTGGCCCTTGGCCTTCTCATATTCGCCCACGAGATGGGGCATTTTATAGTTGCGAAACTCTCGGGGGTATCGGTCCTTAAGTTCTCGCTCGGCTTCGGGAAAAAAATCGTCGGCTGGAAGATGGGCGAGACGGAGTACATGATCTCCGCCTTCCCGCTCGGCGGGTACGTAAAGATGCTGGGGGAGGACGAAGAAACGAAGGAACTCTCGCCCGAGGAGAAAAAGCACGCGTTTATGGAGCAGCCCATCTGGAAACGCGCGGCTATCGTCTTTGCCGGACCCCTCTTTAACATCCTGCTGGCTATTTTTCTTTGCTACATTCTCTTTTTAACCGGCTTCCCCACCGCGGTCGCACGGGTGGACGATGTGGCGCCGGGAAGTCCCGCGGCAAGTGCCGGATTTAAAGCCGGCGACGTGGTAGAGAAGGTGGACGGGGACTACGTGGACATATGGGAGCAGGTGGCGGACTTAATAAAGGCGCATCCCGGACAGGCAATGACCTTTTCGGTCCGTAGGGGCGGGCAGGTCGTTAAACTGACAGCCGTACCGGCGGATGTTAGCGGGAAGGGAGACCTGGGTCTAAGGGGATCAGTCGTAATCGGCGCGGTCATGTCCCGTTCTCCGGCGGATATCGCCGGTCTTAAATCAAAAGACCATGTCCTTGCCGTGGACAGCAGCCCCGTAGGTTCATGGACCGCAATGTCGGACATAGTCAAGACGAATCCCGGTAAGACGCTTGATTTCACGGTTGATAGAGGCGGGAAACGCTTTGACGCAAAAATTACTCCAAAATTGAACGAGGCGAAAGCGGGTGAAAAGCAGTTCGGGATAATAGGCGTCCAAATGGGCACCGACCTGGAGAGCATGACCTATGGACCGGTTGAATCCCTGAAGCTCGCCGCGCAGCGCACTTACATGATGACCAGCCTTACGGTGCAGTTCCTTGCCCGACTGATAGGCGGCAAGGAGGACGCCAGCCAGGTTGGGGGTCCGATCGCCATAGTGCAGCTCTCCGGAAGACAGGCACGGCAGGGACCTGCGGATTTCATCATCTTCATTGCGCTCCTTAGCGTAAACCTGGGCGTTATAAACCTTTTCCCCGTGCCTATCATGGACGGCGGGCACCTGATGTTTATGGGGATAGAGGCCATCCAGAGAAAGCCGCTCTCGATGCGCACGCGCGAGGTCGCCCAGCAGGTCGGGCTTTTCATGCTCATCGCGCTGATGGTTTTCGTGTTCTATAACGACATAATGCGGATACTGGGCTTTTCGCCGATGTGGAAGTAAAAACCGTTACTTTCTTTTCACGGGAAAAGAAAGTAACACAAAGAAAAGCGGGGCTGAAAAGAGTCCAAAAGTTTTTGGTGTTACCTTTTTCCCAAAAAGGTAACAAAGGTTTTTCCGAGCAAGAGGAACTATGAAAATCACCCGCAAACGCACCCGCAGGATAACACTCGGCGGCGTTCCCATCGGCGGCGGCGCGCCTGTAGCCGTCCAGTCCATGACCAATACCGATACCCGCGACGTGAAGGCCACCGTCAGGCAGATTAACGAACTGGCGAAGGCGGGGTGCGAGGTCGTGCGGGTCGCGCTGCTCAACATGGAAGCGGCCCGGTCATTGGACAAAATAAAAAAAGCGATATCCATCCCGCTGGTTGCGGACATACATTTCGACCACCGCCTGGCCCTTATGGCAATCGACAAGGGCGTGGACGGCCTGCGGATAAACCCCGGCAACATCGGCGAGAAGGCCAAGGTCGTGGAGCTGGTGAAGGCCGCCAAGGAACGCGGCGTGCCGATACGGATCGGCGTAAATTCCGGCTCCCTGGAGAAGGACCTGCTGAAAAAATACGGAAGGCCGACACCCGAAGCGCTGGTCGAATCCGCCATGAGGCACGTGCGGATATTGGAAGACCTGGATTTTCTGGATATGAAGGTCTCCATAAAGGCGTCGGACGTGCCGACCACCGTGGACGCCTACAGGCTGATGTCAAAGACGGCCAAGTACCCCCTGCACATTGGCGTGACGGAGGCGGGGACGCTATTTTCCGGCACCGTGAAATCCTCCGTAGGCCTGGGGATACTCCTTGCGGAGGGCATAGGCGACACCATGCGCGTCTCCTTGACTGCGGACCCCGTGGAAGAGGTACGGGTGGCGTGGGAGATGCTGAAAGCGCTGAAGCTCCGGGAACGTGGTATAAACATAATTTCCTGCCCCACTTGCGGCAGGACCCAGATAGACGTAATCGGGCTGGCTCAGGAGGTGGAGCGAAGGCTCAGCCACGTGACTAAGCCGCTCGACGTGGCGGTGATGGGCTGCATAGTGAACGGCCCCGGCGAGGCCGCGCAGGCGGACATGGGCATAGCAGGCGGCAAGGGTAGGGGTTTACTATTCCGGCACGGGAAAGTAATAAAAAAGCTTAAAGAAGACGAGCTTGCCGACGCGCTGGTGAAAGAAGTCGAGGAAGCCGCCGCCGATTGAAATTGGATTGTAAAAATAACGTCTTAGTTATATACTCACCAAGCCGTTAACCCATACTAACTCTAAAGACAAAAAATAAAAAATGCTATATTCCAGACTTTTGATACCGACTCTGAAGGAGGACCCTGCCGAGGCGGAGGTCATCTCCCATAAACTGATGATGCGCGCCGGGATGATAAGAAAAATCGCCGCGGGCATATATACGTACCTTCCCCTTGGATGGCGCACTGTCCGTAAGGTCGCGGAGATTGTCCGGCAGGAGATGGACAAGGCCTTCGCGCAGGAGGTCCTGCTGCCTATAATCCAGCCCGCAGAGCTGTGGATGGAGTCCGGCAGATGGGACTACTACGGCAAGGAACTCTTAAGGCTGAAAGACCGCCATGAGCGCGAGTTCTGCATCGGCCCCACCGCCGAGGAGGTCATAACCGACCTTGTCCGCCGTGAGGTGAAATCATACCGGCAACTCCCGATAAACCTCTACCAGATACAGACGAAGTTCAGAGACGAGATTCGCCCGAGGTTCGGCCTCATGCGCGGGCGCGAGTTCATAATGAAGGATGCGTACAGCTTCCACAAGGATAACGAGTCCGCCGAGGCCGAATACTGGAACATGTTTGATACATATAAGCGAATTTTCACCCGTTGCGGCCTGAACTTCCGCGCGGTGGAGGCGGATACCGGGAACATCGGCGGGAGCTTTTCGCACGAGTTCATGGTCCTGGCCGAGACGGGCGAGGATTTCATCGCCTCCTGCGACAGTTGCGATTACGCCGCGAACGTGGAGAAGGCGGAGTGCAAACCGCCTGAAAAAATTGATAAGAACCGCGTGCCGAGGGAACTGCTTGCCGAGGAAGAGGAAGGTGAAAAGCCGATTGAAAAAGTCAGCACGCCGGGCAAGAAGACGGTCGAGGAGGTCGCGGAATTTCTTGGCGTGAAGCCGTCGAAGCTAGTAAAGACGCTGATATACAAAGTTACGGGGACAGAAAAAGTTCATGTAGTTGCCGTTTTAGTTCGTGGCGACCATGAGGTTAACGAGATAAAGCTCAAAAGAGAGATCACTCGTTTGACATCCGCCGAAGTAGAAGTTGATCTCGCAGATAAAGAGACCGTCGAGAAAGTAACTGGAGCACCATCCGGTTTCGCCGGGCCAGTCGGACTTCCTAAAGGCGTGGTTCCAAACGGTGTGGCTATTATCGTGGATAATGCCGTGAAGATAATGAAAAATTTCATTACCGGTGGGAACGAGGCGGACAAGCATTTAATAAACGTAAATTTTAATCACGAGGACTTTGGTGGAATCTGGGCCACTTCCGACCTCAGAAATATCGTCGCAGGCGACCCATGCCCGAAATGCGGCGAAGGCAAGATAGAGATATTCAAGGGCATCGAGGTCGGCCATATATTCATGCTGGGGACGAAATACTCCGAAGCCATGAACTGCAAGTTCCTCGACGAAGACGGCACGGAAAAGCCTATGATAATGGGCTGCTACGGCATAGGCGTCGGCCGCACGGCCGCCGCCGCGATAGAGCAGAACAACGACAAGGACGGGATAAAGTGGCCCGCGCCGCTTGCCCCGTTCGAGGTCGTGGTGCTTCCCCTGAACATAAACCACCAGGGCGTGATGGACGCGGCGCGCGAGATTTATAACTCCCTGCTGAAGGCTGGCGTGGAAGCGTTGCTGGACGACCGCGACCTCCGGGCAGGGTTCAAGTTCAAAGACGCGGACCTGATCGGTTTCCCCGTGAGCGTGGTGGTGGGCGAGAAAAACTTAAGCGTTGGCATGGTGGAGGTAAAGAGCAGGAGCACGGGCGAGGTGGTGAAAGTACCAAAGAATGAGGCGGCGGCCAGGGCCGCTGAAATTATAGGAAAATGAAGAAGATATTATTGGTCGACAATATCCGCTCAATCCTGGAGCGCGAGAAGGGCCTGCTGGATAGGGATATATTCCAGATTTTTACCGCCACAAACGGTCAGGAAGCCCTGGACGTGCATAAAAAGGAAAAAGCGGATATAATAATCATGTGCCTGCACATGGCCGGCATGGGCGGCGACGAGGTCTGCAGGGCTATCCGGGAGGACCCGGAGCTTAAGCATGTCTCGATTATCCTGTCGACGTTACTGAACGACGAGAAGGAGATTGAGCGCTGCAAGCTCTGTGGAGCCAACGATTATATAAAGAAGCCGATAGACAGGCAGGAGCTGGCGGTAAAAATAGCCAAGCTCCTGGGGGTCCCGGCCAGGCAGTCGATAAGGATACTGATAAAGGTAAAAATCGAAGGCAGGCTTGGGAGCGAGTTCTTTATCGCCAATACCGTGGATGTGAGCACAAACGGGCTTCTGTTCGAGTGCGAAAGGGATTTAAACATCGGAGACAGCGTCGAGGCCTCTTTCTTCCTCTTGGGCGCGGCAGGATTTAACAGAGTCGTTGTAAGGTCCGAGGTCATGAGGGTTGCCCAGAGCGCTGCGAAAATGAAAAGGTACGGGGTGAAGTTCGCGGATTTTAAAGAAGGAAATCCAGCTTTAATCGGAGACTTTATAACACGAAAGACTGGCAAAACTTGAGCAGGATAAAACCTTACATTCCCGCCTTAATCTGGATGGCAATAATATTCGTGTTGTCCACTCCTTCTTTCAGCTCAGCCCTTACAAGCGGCATTCTCAGCCGGACACTTGATTTTTTCGATATCGAGTATAACGCCTACTCCCTGGACAAAATCGACTTTTTCGTCAGGAAGGCCGCGCACGTCACAGTTTACTCGATCCTCGCCGTCCTGTGGTTTAAAGGCCTGGTAAAAGGGACGCGCATGAGCATAGCCAAGGCGGCGCTGACCGTCCTGGCGATATCCGTGCTCTGGGCTGCGAGCGACGAGTTCCACCAGTACCTGGAAGGGAGCCAGAGGACGGGGAAGATTTCAGACGTGATGTTAGACTCCACCGCGGCGGCGCTGTCTCTCGCCGTTATCGCGCCTATAGAAAACAAGAAAAAGAAAAACGCCGCTTTCAAGCGGCGCTTCAAGACTTATTACAAGGACAGCAAGCTGAACTTTTAAGCAGCTTTCCTGCCGCCTTTCTCGGTACCTTCCTGCTTGCTTTGGCCGGTAAGGTACTGCTGAGGGTTTTTGATGAACTTCTGCTGACAGTCTCGGCTGCAGAAATACATCTTTCTCCCCCCGTGGAGCGTATCGTACTGAGTGTCCTCCTTCACGTCCATTCCGCATACGGGGTCGGTTTTCATCTGCACACCTCCCAAATTTATACTCCAATATGAATAGTATAGCATAAAACCGGGTGCTTCAAATGAACCGGAAACGCCGGCCCAAATGCCAAAATATTCCTAATTAACTTGTATTGACCGGGAGGCTTTGCTAAAATTCCTGAATGCTTCCACGGAACCTTATAATCGACTGCGACGATACGCTCTGGGAAAATAACCGCTATTTCATAGAGGCGCATAAGAAGTTCGTCTCGCTCATGGAGGGCCTGGGCCATCCACGGGAGCGGGCCGACAGCCTGCTGCTCACCCTGGAGATGGAGAACGTCTCCCGCTACGGTTATGGGGCTAAGAGCCAGGCGATGTCGATGGCGGACGTGTACCGCTGGCTTTCTCCGGCGCCGGACCAGGAAGTGCTTAAAAAAATAGAAAAGATAGGGGAGGAAGTCTTTTACCACCCCGTGAGTCTCCTGCGTGGGGTGGAGGAGACGGTGCCCAAACTCGCCAGCCGGTACAGGATGATAATGTACACGAAAGGCAATCCGGTAGAGCAACTCGGTAAAATCGAGAAATCCCCCTTGCGAAAATATTTTCACCATGTCAAGGTAGTGCCGGAGAAGGACAAGCAGATTTTCCGGGGGATGCTGGAAGAGCTGGGACTCCTGCCTGACGAGACCTGGATGATAGGGGATTCGCCCCGCTCGGACATTCTCCCGGCGGTTCAAAACGGGGTGCGCTCCGTCTTTATACCTTTTTCCATGACCTGGCAGCACGAGCATACAGAGCTCCCGCCCTCTGAGCATATTATAACCGTCGAGCACTTCGGCAGCCTGGAAAAGCTCCTCCTCTAAATGCCAAAAAAAACCTCCCCAAAATCGCAGGACGCCGCCCCCGCCCTCCCGAAGACGGGTACGCCGGAGTACTATGAAGAGCTCCTGTACTCTATTCCGGAAGGGATAATGGTTTTCGACGGCGCCCTGAGGCTTAAAAGCGCCAACCGCGCGGCCCACGAGCTTGCCATGCTCTCCGCTGAAGCCATGGGCAAGACGGCAAAGGAGGCATTTTTCAAGGGCAACCAGGGGCTGACTGGGCTGATATCTCGTACGTTATCGTCCGGCAGGCCCCATACCGGGTTTACCACCGAGCTTATAAGGCCGGATGCGACGATGGTCCCGGTCGAGGCCTCGGCCTCGCCAATCGAGGGGCCGGACGGCCAGACGCTGGGAGTCGCTCTCTCGCTTCGGGAGGCTTCCCGGCTACGGGAACTGGAGGAAGCGATCAAGAAGTCGGAGCGCCTGGCATACCTGGGCACGATGGCGGCCTCCGTCGCGCATGAGCTAAGGAATCCTTTGGGCGGGATAAAAGGGGCTTCGCAGCTGCTCCTTGAGGAAATAAAAGGCCTCCCAGCCGAGGAATCCCTGTCCGAATACCTGGGCGTGATCGTAAAGCAGGTGGACCGGCTCACGGGGATACTGGAATCGCTCCGGGGGCTGTCCCGGCCGGGGCTTCCGAGAACGGCCCCGCTGAACCTGCACAGCGTCCTGGACGAGTCCCTTACCCTGATGGCCCCAGAGATAAAGCGGCTTAAACTGAAGGTGAAGCGCGAGTACGACCCATCCGTCCCGGAACTGGAAGGCGACGAAAACAGCCTCCAGGGGGTTTTCTTAAACCTTATCAAGAACGCGGTGGAGTCCATGTCCCACGGCGGCGTGCTGACGCTCGGGACGGGCATACCTTCCGATTTCCTGTACTCCTCGATCAAGACCGAAAAGGGCAAGAAGACCATGCTCGCGGTTACCATCTCGGATAGCGGGAGCGGCATCGAGCCGGACGCGCTGAAGGACATATTCAACCCGTTTTACTCCACCAAGGGCGGGGGGCTTGGCCTGGGACTCGCGCTCTCGCTGAAGGTAATCGAGGAGCACGGCGGGACGATAAAAGTGGACAGCGAGCCGGGCAAAGGGACGACGTTTACGGTGTATTTGCCGGTGTATAGATAGCCTCTACCTTCCCCTCTTTTTTGATATACTTAATCATTTTTGGAAGACGGAGTTACAATAAAATCTACTTCGGAGGCGGGCATGTCCGGAATAATACAGAAGACGATAACAGCCGGTCCGTGCGAGTTGAACTGCCTTAAGGCCGGTAGCGCGAAGGGCAAAGACATCCTGTTACTGCACGGGATGAGCTTTCAGGCGCAGACATGGGCGGATTTGGGGACGCTTGAAATATTGGGCATGGCGGGCTATGACGTTACCGCCGTGGATATGCCGGGCTTCGGCCTCTCTAAGAAATGCGGGACGGGGCCTGATGAAGTCCTGCTGAAGCTCTTCGAAGCGGACAGTTTAAAAAAACCCGTGATGGTCGGGCCGTCGATGGGCGGGCGCATTTGCATAAATTTTGCCTTGGAACATCAGGAGATGGTCGGGGGGCTGGTGCTGGTCGGGTCGGTAGGCGTGGACGAGAACCGGGAGCGTATAAAGACTATCCGGGTGCCGACTCTTATCGTCTGGGGAGAGAAAGACCACATAGCGCCGATATCGAATGCGGAATTTTTAAACCGGGAGATAACAGGCTCGAAACTGCTTGTCATCCCGGGAGGAAAGCACCCGGCATACCTGGACAACCCGGAGATGTTCCACGACGCGCTGCTTGCATTTCTGCGGGAAATCTGAGCCAATAGTGCGCCGCGGCGCCGCACCTGCCAGTGGGGTGATTCAGCCTGCCAGCAGCCGCGTCATTTGCTCTATCACCGCCTCGTCCGCCTCGGACTCGATAAGCTGGTCGGCCGCATAGCCATCCTTCAGATGCTCCGGTTTCGCGGAGATTAATTTTATCGCCCTCATCTGCGGGTGTGTCTTTACGGTGACATACGCCCGCACGATTGCCGCCACCGCCGCCTCCTGCAGGACTACTTTTCCCCGTCCTTCGTAGTCAGCGCGAGCCGCAGGTGCCTGTGCCCTTCCGGGACGGCAAGAAGTACGGAATAAATATCCTCGTTTTTAATAATCATGGAAGCTCCTGCGCCTCGCCTTTGCCGGGTTTTGAAGAAATGTCCTGGCGGTTTGCCGTCATGTTCCTTAACTGCTCCTTCATCTCCAATATCCTCATCTCCCGGCCGACGGAGAACCTGCTGAACCGCTCCAGGTCGTCAACTTTCTGCTTTAGTTCCTCGTAGAGCATGGAGTTCTCTATGACTATGCCTACGTAACTGCCTATAGTCGTGAGGGTATTTATCTGGCGCTGTTCGATGCCGTCAAAACTGGTCGAGCCGACCGAGAGGACTCCGACCACCTTGCCCTTGGCCATTATAGGTACCGCGGTCCAGGCTTGAAGGCCTCCTTTTTTGAAGTCTTCATCTATCTTGCCGGTCTTTTCGGTAAGGCTTTCCTGCACGAAAAACGCCCTGCCTTGCAGGATTTCCCTCTTGACCCAGGGCTCATCGGCGCTCCGCACGGCGGCCTTATCGAGCAGGCTCCCGCTCAGGCCCTCGCTCACTTGCAGGACTATCTTGTCGCCTTTCAACAGGTAAACCGCCAGGAAATCCGCCTTGACCAGGTCCTTTACCTCCCTGATCGTCGCCGACATGACTTTGTCCAGTTCGAGGGACTTGCCGATCTCCGTAGCGATCCTGTTAAGGGCCGAAAGTTCCCGGTTCTTCTGGAATATCTCCTCCGCATCATGTTCGATCTTCTCCGAGGACTCCTGAAGCATTATCATGGACTGCTCCAGTTCCTTCTTCGTCTCGGAGAGAGTCCCGTACCGCTCGCTCGCCGATTCCAGGTCCCGGTAGAGGAATGTCAGTATCGCCACTACCACGAACGTGAGCGTGTTTATCCCGCCGGTAACAGGCGCGATATCTTCCCAGGTATGGCTATACCCCATTAATACCATCACGCGCTGGACGATGTGCGCCACCGAGTGAGAAACTACGAACACCGTCAAGGCGATGGACTGCCAGTACAGGTACATCCACAAAAGGACATGGGGACGCATTGCCCTTATCTTTTTCGCCTCCACCAGCAGGTAGATCGATACGGCCACCAGCACGGAGTTTGAAATTATATCTATTGTCCAGATCGGCCGAAGGCTTGTCATTCCTTCTCCCGTTCAAGCTGTCCCTTGAGACGCCTCACCCCAAGGGCCATGAATAGGAATGCCGGCACAAGGAAAAAGTACTCTGTCATGCGGGCCACGTAATAGACCTCCGACTTCAGGTCCTCGACGAGTATCCAGGAGCCGGTGAAATATTTTTCCCGCGGCACCATAAGCCATTCCATAATATGTGCGGTGAAAGCGTCCACGTTCCAGAGCAGGAAGAAAAACGAGGCCAGGCGTATATACTGCCAGCCGGAGAGGCGCCTTAAGGCCGGCTTCCCCAGCAGGACTATCAGATAGACCATCGAAAAGATGAAGAGCAGATGGGCTGATTGATGGGCGTAATAACCTTCCTGTCCCGTATGCGGCTGGACAGCCCACGCGCTTCCAGCATCTGCCAGTAAAATGGCAAAAAATGGCAGTCGATATTATGAACATCTTATGAAAAAAAGATTTATTACACATAGCCGTTATATTATAGCCTTTTTATGCTGATTTTTAAATAGCCAAGGTTATGCAATTTTGCTGGACTTGGAGTCCGATACCAGTTATAATTCCTAAAAAAGTAACTTCTGCCGCTTTTCCAGGAAAAAAATCTTGACATTAAGTGGCTGTTTTTATAGCATCAATATCCGCCTCTAAGGGAGGCATTTTTGGCCGTTTTGAGCTGACGGAGATTTTTAATGAAAAGCTATGTGTTCTTCTGGGGCTGCACCATCCCCGCCCGCTTCGCCTTCCAGGAAAAGGCGGCAAGGCTGGTGGCCGAGCGGATGGAAATAGAAATAGTGGACCTTGACGGCTTTACCTGCTGCCCCGAAAAGGAGCTGGTGAAGAGCATGGGGGACGACCTCTGGCTGATTACCGCCGCCAGAAACCTGGCCCTTGCGGAAAAGACCGGCCTGCCGCTCGTCACCCCCTGCAACGGCTGTTACGGCACGTTAAAAGGCGCGAAAGCCGAGCTCCACAAGTCTCCGAAGCTGATGGCGATGGTCAACAAAGAGCTGGCCGCCATCGGCATGAAGTACGAGGGGAAGGTCAAGGTGCTCCACATGCTGGAGCTGTTCCACGACGTCATCTCCCCGGCGAAAATCGCGACATACGTGAAGAAGCCCCTGAAGGGGATGAAGATAGGGGTGCATTACGGCTGCCATATGATGCGCCCGGCGAAGGTCTTGAACTTCGACGACCCCATCCAGCCGGTGAAGTTCGACGCACTGGTGAACGCAATCGGCGCGAAGAGCATGGACTATACCACCAAGATGCTTTGCTGCGGCGGCGGGTTAAGCAACGTGGGGAACGTCTCCGAGGGCCAGGACCTTTTAAGGAGGAAGCTCCAGGAACTTAAAAGCCTTGAAGCCGACGCCATCACCACCGTCTGCCCGTCCTGCTATTCGCAGTACGACACGCAGCAGTTCATGCTGGCCCGCTCCGGCGAAAAATACAGCATCCCCGTAATCTCCTACCAGGAGCTTTTAGCCCTGTCCATGGGCTTCTCTCCCGCGGAAATCGGCATCGACATGCACAAAATCGATACCGCCGCGTTCGTACAGAAATGGGAGAAGAATATCGGCGAGCATACGAAGACGAAAGCGATTTTCGATGTCGCGTCCATAGAGCGCTGCGTTAACTGCGCGGCCTGCACGAACGACTGCCCGGTGACGCTGTCCGTGGAAGGGGTGAACCTCCATTCCATGATGAAGAGAGTCCTCACGGAAGACCTGGACGAACTCCTGAAGTCGCCGGACATCTGGCGGTGTGTTGAGTGCCATACCTGCCTTGAGCTGTGCCCGCAGTGCTACGGGATGGAGAAGGTGTTCCACCAGTTGAAGCAGATGGCCATCCAGAAGGGCTATGTACAGCCGACGACCGCGAAGGCGATAGAGATGTTCAACCAGACCGGACGCTTAGGCGAGCCCTCCAAGGCCCAGAGGAAGAAGCTGGGCCTGAAAGATGCGCCCAAGACCGGGACGGAAGACTGGAAGAAATTGATAAAGAAGTAAACCTGTTACCTTTTTGGGAAAAAGGTAACGCCAAAAACTTTTGGACTATTTTCAGCCCCGCTTTTCTTTGTGTTACTTTCTTTTCTCGCGAAAAGAAAGTAACGGTTTTAGTTCTTTGGAGGTTTTTTTAAAATGGACCATTGGTGGCAGAAAGACATCTCCGGATGCGGCCTGTCCGGCATAATCAACTGGGACGGAAAGCGCATCTCCGGTGAGGCGATAAGGAAATCGATCGCGCTCCAGCACGACCGGGGCAACGGCCAGGGCGGCGGGTTCGCGGCGTACGGGATATATCCGAATCACAAAGACCATTACGCCCTGCACATAATGTTTACGGAGGAGCCTGGCAAGCCCACCAGGGATTTTGAAGAGGCGATGAAGGAGACCGAGGCGTACCTGCAAAAGTCGCTCGCGGTGGACCTTTCCGAGGATATCCCGGTCAAGTTGACGGAGAAAGTCCCGTCACATCCGCTTCTCAGGCGTTATTTCGCGAAAGTAAAGCCGGAGAGCCTCAAGGGTACGCCGATGACGGAAGACGATTTTATAGTAAAAATCGTCATGCACATAAACGACAAGATAGACAACGCGTTCGTATTCTCATCCGGTAAAAACATGGGCGCGTTCAAAGGCGCCGGGTTCCCGGAAGACATCGCGGACTTCTTCATGCTGGAGAACTACGAGGGCCACACCTGGACGGCGCACAACCGCTTCCCGACAAACACCCAGGGCTGGTGGGGCGGGGCGCACCCGTTCACGCTGCTCGACTGGTCCATCGTCCATAACGGCGAGATATCTTCCTACGGAATAAATAAAAGATACCTCGAGATGTTCGGTTACAAGCTGGCGCTCCTGACCGACACCGAGGTGGTGACGTATATATTCGACCTGCTGGTAAGGCGCCAGGGCCTGCCGATATCCGCCGCATGCCTTGTGGTGGCCGCGCCGTTCTGGAAGGACATAGACAGGATGGAAGAGAGCGAGCGGGAGGCCTGCGAGGCGCTCAGGATGGTTTACGGCCCGGCGCTTTTAAACGGCCCGTTCGCGATACTCTTCGGGCACGCCAAGGGTCTTATAGGCATGAACGACAGGATCAAGCTCAGGCCGTTCATCGCGGCCACCAAGGGCAAGACGGTTTATATGTCGAGCGAGGAATCGGCGATACGCGAGATATGCCCCGACCCCGAGAAAGTCTGGGCTCCCAGGGCCGGACAGCCGGTAGTCGTAGAGTTGGGCAAAGGCATCATTTAGTAAATTGAAAAGTTTTTGGCGTTACCTTTTTACCAAAAAGGTGACAAGGTTTTAAGGAGGTTGCGGGTTGAACAGGACAATGCCCCCGGAGTTCCGGGTTAAAATCGACCAGGAAAAATGCAGGAAGTGCAAGCGCTGCCTCCAGAGCTGCAGTTTCGGCGTGTACAGCTTTTCGGACCGGGTAGTCCCGGACAGCAATAAATGCGTCGCCTGCAACCGATGCGCGGCGATGTGCCCGGAAGACGCCATCACCATTCACGAAAACCCCAACGTCTACAAGGAGCATCCGAACTGGTCGCTCCAGATAAGGAAGAACATCTGGAAACAGGCGGAGACGGGCGGCGTGCTGCTTACAGGGATGGGTAACGACAGGCCGTATCCGATAATCTTCGACCACCTGGTCGTGGACGCCTGCCAGGTGACGAACCCATCCATAGACCCGCTGCGCGAGCCGATGGAGCTGCGCACGTTCCTTGGCCGCAAGCCGGACAAGCTGGAAATGGAGATGGTGGACGGCAAGCCCCGCTTGAAGGAAAAGCTCCCGCCGAACATCAGGCTTGAGATACCCATAATATTCGCGCCGATGTCTTTTGGCGCAATTTCGCTGAACGCCCACAAGGCTCTGGCGATGGCCGCGAAAGAATCCGGCACTGTTTACGGCACCGGCGAAGGCGGGCTGCATGAAGAGCTGTACGAATACGGCCCGTGGACAATTGTCCAGTGCGCGTCCGGGCGTTTCGGCGTGCACAGCGAGTATCTTAATGCCGGGGTGGCGGTGGAGATAAAGATAGGCCAGGGCGCAAAGCCCGGCATCGGCGGCCACCTGCCCGGCGAGAAGATAGGCGCGGAAATCTCCCAGACCAGGATGATACCCCTCGGCACGGACGCGCTCTCGCCCGCGCCGCACCACGACATATATTCCATAGAAGACCTCCGCCAGCTCATTTACGCGATAAAGGAGGCGACGGGGTATAAGCCCGTCTCCGTGAAGATAGCCTGCGTGCATAACGTCGCGGCCATCGCAACCGGTATCGTGCGGGCGGGCGCGGACATAGTTTACCTGGACGGCTTCAAGGGCGGCACGGGAGCCGCCCCGACCCAGATAAGGGACCATGTCGGCATACCCATCGAGCTTGCGCTCGCGGCGGTGGACGACAGGCTTCGGCAGGAAGGCATTCGAAATCAGGCCTCGATAGTCGCCGCGGGCGGCATACGCTCCTCCGCGGACGCGGTCAAGGCCATTGCGCTCGGCGCGGACGCCTGCGCGATAGGCACTGCGGCGCTTCTTGCGATGGGCTGTTCGCTCTGCCAGAAATGCTACACCGGCAACTGCGCCTGGGGCATCTGCACCCAGAAGCCGGAACTGACCCGCCGGCTTGACCCGGAGTGGGGCGCGATGAGGCTCAATAACCTGCTCCGCGCGTGGGGACACGAGATAATGGAGTTCCTGGGCGCGCTCGGCGTAAACTCCGTGGAGAGCCTGCGCGGAAGCCGCGAGAGGCTCCGCGGCGTGGGCCTGGACGCGCAGACGCTGGAAATACTCGGGAGTAAAACCGGCAGGAAAGTAAAACCCCGCCTTTTTGTAAAAAGGCGGCCCAAAAACTTTTAAACTGTCCCGCTTTCTTTTGGTTCTTTTCTTTCTCGCGAAAGAAAAGAACGGTTTTGGAGTTACAAGATGACTATCGACGCAAAAGGCATTTACTATCGGCAGCTTAACGAACGGGTGCGCGAGGAGATAGACAAGGGCGCAAACGAGGTCGTGCTGGATAACGTGAACGGCCAGCGCTACATCGCCGACGGCCTCAGGGCCAAAGCCACCATCACCATTAACGGCGTGCCAGGCAACGACTTAGCCGCCTTCATGGACGGCCCGACGCTTATCGTCAACGGCAACGCGCAGGACGGCGTCGCCAACACGATGAACGACGGCAAGATCGTTATAAACGGCAACGCCGGAGATGTGCTGGGCTACGGGATGCGCGGCGGCAAGCTCTATATAAAGGGTGACGTCGGCTACCGGGTCGGCATCCACATGAAGGGCTTTAAATCCCAGATACCGGTCATTATCGCGGGCGGCACGGCGGGGGATTTTTTCGGCGAGTACATGGCGGGCGGCCTGCTGGTGCTGCTCGGTATCGGCAGAAAAGAAGGCGAGCCGATAGCCGGGGGCTACCTGGGCACCGGGATGCACGGCGGCGTGATGTATTTAAGGGGCGAGGTTGACCCCAGGGACTGCGGCGCGGAGATAGGGATACTGGAGCCGAACGAGGAAGAGATGGCCGAGCTTTCGAAGTACGTAAAAGAGTACTGCGAAGACACCGGCCACGACTACGCCGAGATAATGAAAGAGAAGTTCATCAAGATCTACCCGAAGTCCTCCAGGCCGTACGGCAGACTGTACGCGTATTAATTAAGGTTTCAAATGGACAAAAAGGCAGCCTATCGGCTGCCTTTTTTGTTTATGTTATATTTTAATAATGGACAAAGACGTAAAAGAGGCACGGGATAAAGCCATCGAGGCCCTGGCCGCCGCGATAGGGTTCTGGGGAATAGACCTCCTGGAGGCCCGGATATGGGGGCTTCTGTTCCTCTCTCATGACCCTTTGTGTCTTGCGGAACTGGCGGCGGAGCTGAAATCCGAGGCCCCCGGCGGTGGAGGGCAAGCTTAAGCTCTTGAAAAGATTGGGCGCGATAAAGGAGACGCCGCCGAAGGACGGGCAAGAGATGTGTTTTGAGGCGGAAGCCGATTTCTTCCAGATACTCCAGACCGTGCTCAAGGAGCGGCGCGAGAAGGAAATGGGGAGCGCGCTCCAGGAGATTTGCGACCAGCGGGCATTCGTGGAATATAAACACGACGAGGAAAACGATCCGGAGCTTAAGTTCCTTGCCAGCCGCCTGGAGAAGCTGGAGGGTTTTATCCACCTTATCGACCGGGCGATGTTCGGGCTTAGGACCTTTGCCGGGATAAAGGGCATCTTCAGGGGCAAGGCAAAATGAAATTACCTTGACAGGACAACAAGATTGCAAATATACTCGGCCCCTTAAGGGGAGGAAATAAATTGAAGTTCGTAAACGAGTTTTCAGACGGCGAGAAAGTAGAATCCGTATTTGCCGCGACGGAAAAGCAGCTGAAGAAGACCAGGCAGGGAAAGCCGTTCCTCTCGCTTCGGCTGGCGGACAAGACCGGCAGCGTGGAGGCCGTGGCCTGGGACAATGCCGAAAGCCTTTCGCTTAAGTTTGAGAAGGGCGATATCGTGGCAGTCCGTGCCGAGGTGGGCTCATATAACGGCAGCCTTCAGCTATCCGTGCGCGACCTGAAAAAAGTGCAGGCGCCGGAGGATTACTTAGAGCGCATAATGCCGACGACCGAAAAAGACGTCGATGCGATGCTCATGGAGCTAAGGACGGCGGCCCAGGGCGTCAGGACGGACTGGATTAAGGGACTCCTGCTCGGATTTCTTGACGACCCGGTTTTCGTGGAGAAATTCAGGACGGCCCCGGCCGCGAAGGGGATGCACCACGTCTTCGCCGGGGGACTCCTGCAACATACGCTAAAGGTAGTGAGGCTGGTGACGCTGATTTCCGATGAGTACCGGGTCTCGGACCCCCTGGTCGCCATGATGGTGGACAGGGACCTCTTGGTAGCGGGGGCGTTCCTGCACGATATAGGAAAAGTCGAGGAACTCTCCTCCGGCGCGGGGTTCGACTATACGTTCAGGGGAAAGCTTCTGGGCCACGTGACCCTGGGGCTGATGGCCCTGAAGGAGAAGCTGGACGGGATTCCGGAGAAGGACCCGGAGAAGGCGGACCTCCTGATGCACATGGTAATATCTCACCACGGCGAGTACGAGTATGGCTCTCCGAAGCGGCCCAAGTGCATGGAGGCCTTCATACTGCACTACGCGGACAACCTTGACGCGAAGCTCCAGGGACTGGCGGAATTCGCGGATAAAGACGTCCAGGAAGGAAAGTTCACGGCCTGGCACAGGCTGTACGAGCGGCAGTTCTACAAAGGCGGCGGCACGGACAAATGAGCCTACCCAACATCATCACTTGCCTTCGGATAGCCCTCGTCCCGGTATTCCTCCTGTTGCTTATTTACGATAAATACGGCCCGGCGCTGGGCGTGTTCGTCGTTGCGGGGATGACGGACGCGATTGACGGCGCTATCGCCCGGATGATGAACCAAAAGACCGAACTGGGCATGTTCTTAGACCCCCTTGCCGATAAATTCCTCGTGCTTACGGCCTTCATCGCCCTGGCCTTGATGGACAAGCTCCCGCTCTGGCTCGCGGGGACGGTAATCGTCAGGGACGTGGTTATCGTCGCCGGGAGCCTCTATCTCTACAAGCGGGGTTTGAAAAAGAAGATTAAGCCCGTCCTGCTGGGAAAGGTGACCACGTTCATGTTGATTACCCTGCTCGTGGTCGCCCTGGTGGGGGTATATCTGAACCGGGAATTCGACCTGACGGAATATCTCGTCTGGATCACAGCCGCGCTTTTAATAACCTCCGGCATCCAATACCTTCTCCGGGGGTTCAGGATAATGCATGATAAAAAAAATAATCTGGCAGGTTGACCTCGCGGTCTTCCTCTTACTGGCCGTCTTGTTCATGCTGACATGGACGCTCGGGGAAACCATAACCCCGTTTGTCCTGGCGCTCCTTTTCGCATATATACTGAACCCGGCGGTCTGTTTCCTGGAGAGACGGAAGATACCCAGGGGCGTCGGGGCGGCGTTTTTCTCTTTGCTCCTTTTTGCCATGCTGGCGGGGCTTCTGTTCGGGGTGATATACATCCTCATGCTGGAGATACCCCAGCTCGTGAACAACGTCCCTTCTTATATAGATACCTTCAAAAACGACTATTTCCCGTACATCAGCCGCACCCTCGGCCTCGGGCCGGGACGTGGATTTCAACGCGCTGATAGATAACCTGAAGAACGAGATATCCAACCTCTCTCCGGAGTCTTTTACGTCGGCCTTCGGGCGCGTACTGGGCATTGTGGCCGGCACGCTGAATTTCTTTATCGTGGTCCTGACCGTTTTCCTTATCCCCATGTTCATGATATATCTCCTCATGTCCTGGGAGAACATGAAGAAATCCGCCCTGGAACTGATGCCGGACGGATACCGGCAATATATCGTCGCGAAGCTTAAAGAGGTAGAGGCGGTCCTTAAAGACTTCGCGAAGGGCCAGCTCCTGGTGGCCCTTATAATGGGCGTGATGTACTGCATCGGCTTTTATTTCGTCGGCGTGGACATGCCCATACTGGTCGGCATGGGCGGCGGGCTGCTGAACCTCGTGCCGTATCTGGGCACGACCGTCGCGGGCCTGACGGCCATAGTCCTGGTGCTCCTGAAGTACCACGACGCCGTCCACCCGCTTATCGTTGTCGGCATAATAGTGTTTGTCCAGACGGTTGAAGGCTATATTATCACTCCGAAAGTAATCGGGCACAAGCTCGGCCTCCACCCGGTAATAATCATCCTGTCGCTCCTGGTGCTGGGGAAGCTCTTCGGCTTCGCGGGAATACTCCTTGCCGTGCCCATCGCGGCGGTAATCAAAGTGTTCGTGGCGGGATTCATAAAAAGTTACAGGGAATCGGAATTCTATATGGATAAACCATGAAAAATATATCGTTAAAAGGTCTTAAAATCGCGGGCATTGAGCCGGGCGGCATAGCCTCCGAGGTCGGCATGGAAGTAGGCGACGAGATAATCTCCGTCAACTCCTCTCCCGTGCCGGACTACCTGGCGTACCGCTACCTTATCGCCTCCGAAGAAGTCACCCTCCTGGTTAAGAAAAAATCCGGCGGCATAGCCGAGATAGAGATAGAAAAGGACGAGGATGACGACCTTGGAATAATCGCGCCGCCGATGAGGGTGCGCGCCTGCAACAACCACTGCGTGTTCTGTTTCGTGGAGCAGATGCCCGGCGGGCTTAGGCGCAGCCTGTACGTGAAGGACGAGGACTACCGCCACAGCTTCCTGTACGGCAACTACGTTACGCTTACCACGATGAAGGACGAGGATTTTGCCCGGATAATCCGGGAACGCCTCTCGCCTTTGTATGTCTCCGTCCACGCAACGGACGACAGCCTTCGCCGGTTTCTTCTGGGCAACTGCAAGGCCCCTTCGATAATGGAGGGTATAAAGAAACTCACGGACAGCGGCATCGTGCTCCATACCCAGGCGGTGGTCGCGCCGGGAATAAACGACGGCGCGGCGCTTATAAAGACGACTGAGGACCTGGCTGCATTTTATCCGAAGGTGCAGTCCCTCGCCGTCGTCCCGGTGGGGCTTACGAAGCATCGGGAAAAACTGTATCCGCTTAGGACTTTCACGAAAAATGAAGCGGGAAAACTGCTCGACGGGCTTGAGCCTCTGCGGAAAAAATACCGGCGCAAGTTCGGCGTCAGTTTCGTGTATCCGTCGGATGAGTTTTATCTAAAGGGCCAATGGCGCACTTCCCGCCGGTTAAAGAATATGACGGCTATCCGCAGATGGACAACGGCGTGGGGCTGGTGCGGGATTTCCTGGATGAGTTCAAAAAAATCTCTACTTTCTCTTTGCGGAAAGAGAAAGTAGCAAAGAGAAACGGGGGCTGAAAACCTTGCTCCTGATAACGGGGACAATCGTTTGCTCCAATACTGAAAGAAATAGCGAAAGAGATTGAGGCTAAGGTCAAAAACCTGAAACTTCGCGTCCTGCCGGTGAAGAACAATCTCTTCGGCGAAAAAGTAACCGTTACAGGGCTTCTGTCCGGCAATGATATAATAGCCGCCCTGAAAGGCAAAAAAGCCGATGCGGCGATTATTCCGTCCGTTACCATGCGCGACGGGGCGGGCGTGTTCTTAGACGACCTGACGCCGGAGGACGTGGAGCGGGAGACGGGGCTGAAAATTATAATGATCGAGCCGACGGCGCGGGGATTACTGGAGGCTTTATGAAAATTTCGGGACACACGAAAGTAATCGCCATATTCGGCGACCCGATAGAGCATACGCTGTCTCCTGCCATGCACAACGCCGCCTTCGCCGCGCTCGGCATGGACTGCGTCTATGTGCCCTTTCATGTCCGGCCGAACGGACTTAAAGACGCTGTCCTCGGGCTTCGGGCGATGGGTTTCGCGGGCGCAAACATCACCGTGCCGCACAAGGAGCGGGTAATAGAACTGCTTGACGAGGTGGATGACGAGGCGAAGCTTTTAGGCGCCGTAAACACAATCGTAAACCGTGACGGCGTGCTGAAAGGCTACAACACCGACGGGCGCGGGTTTGTGAAGTCGCTCAAGGACGACGCGAAGTTCGACCCTGAGGAGAAAAAGGTCTTTATCTGCGGCGCGGGCGGGGCGGCCAGGGGTATCGCGTTTGCCCTGCTCAAAGCAGGCGCGGGCCCGATTTTCCTGTACGACGTGGACGGGCCTAAGCGGGATAAGCTGGTGCAGGATTTAAATTCCGCGCTTAACAAGGACGCCGCGAGGGCCACTCCTATGGACCAGGACTTCATCCGCTCATGCGAACTGATAGTAAACGCCACGCCGCTCGGGATGCGCGAGGGCGACCCGCTGCCCATACCCGCGGGCGCGTTCGGCAAGGGCCAGTTCTTCTACGACATCGTTTATAACCCCCCGAAAACTGCCGTGATGACCGTCGCGGAAAAGGCCGGGGCCAGGGTCTCAAACGGCCTGGGGATGCTACTTTATCAGGGGGTAATCGCATTCGAACACTGGCTGGGCGTGCTCCCGCCCGTGGAGGTGATGAGGGAGGCGCTGGAAAAAGGACTCAAGGTTAAAAAGATTTAACCTGCCCCCGTCCCGATAGAAAAGCTGATTGTCCTTGACACCTAAGGCCCGGTAACGTAAAATTTACCTTTAATTTCGAGCCTTACGCGTTCCAGGAGAGCTAAATGGCAGGCAGGCTTGGACAATTGCTGGTGTCCGCGGAAATGATAACGGACGACCAGCTTAAAAGGGCGCTTTCCGTCCAGCAGAAGGACGGTGGACGTTTAGGTTCAAACCTGGTAAAACTCGGTTTTATCGGCGAAGATAAACTCATATCCTTCCTTAGCAAGCAGTACGGCATCCCGGCGGTAAACCTCCAGGAACTGGACATAGACCAAAGCCTCTGCAAGCTCATTCCCTCAGACGTAGTCCAGAAATACCAGATAATGCCCATCAACCGCACCGGGGCGACCATCACCATAGCTATGGTGGACCCGTCGAACGTCTTCGCGCTGGACGACGTCAAGTTTATGACCGGCTATAACGTCGAGCCGGTCGTCGCGTCCGAGGCCGCGATAAAGGCCGCCGTTAACAAATATTACGACACCGCCGAAGCCCTCAACGACGTCATGGCGACTCTCAAGGAGGGCGATGAGAACGTCGACCTCATCACGGATGAAGAGGAAGACGTCAACCTGGGCGACCTGAAGCAGGCGGTCGAGGACGCGCCCGTCGTAAAGCTCGTGAACCTAATCCTGACCGACGCCATATCCAAGGGCGCAAGCGATATCCATATAGAGCCCTATGAAAAATCCTTCCGCGTGCGCTACAGGGTGGACGGAGTGCTCTACGAGACGATGCAGCCGCCGATGAGGCTCCGCGCGGCCCTGACAAGCCGTCTGAAGATCATGTCCGAACTGGACATATCCGAGCGCAGGCTCCCGCAGGACGGGCGCATAAAACTCAAGATGAAGGGCAAGGAGGTGGACCTCCGCGTCTCATCCCTGCCTACGCTCTTCGGCGAGAAGATAGTCATGCGTATCCTGGACAAGGGGAACCTCCAGCTGGACTTGGCCAAGCTCGGTTTCGAGGAAAAGGCCGGGGTGGACTTCTTCAAGGCCATAAACAGCCCGTACGGGATGGTGCTGGTCACCGGCCCGACCGGCTCCGGCAAGTCCACCACGCTCTATTCCGCCCTCTCGAACGTCAACAAGGTGGACGTTAATATTATGACCGCCGAAGACCCTGTCGAGTATAACCTGATGGGGATAAACCAGGTCCAGATGAAAGACGAGATAGGCCTTAATTTCGCCGCGACGCTCCGTTCTTTCCTCCGGCAGGACCCGGATGTAATAATGGTCGGCGAGATAAGGGACTACGAGACAGCCGAGATAGCGGTCAAGGCCGCCCTCACCGGCCACCTGGTGCTTTCCACCCTCCACACCAACGACGCTCCCTCCACGATCAACCGTCTCCTGAATATGGGCATCGAGCCGTTTCTGGTGGCTTCCTCCACTATACTTATCCTGGCGCAGAGGCTCTGCAGGAGGGTATGCCAGCACTGCAAAGAGCCGGAGAAGGTGCCTTTTCAGGCCCTTATCGACGTGGGGTTTACCGAGGAGGAGGCGAAAGAGGTGGTGCCGTACAAAGGCCGCGGCTGCGACCTATGCGGCGGAACGGGCTACAAGGGCAGGGTGGCCCTCTACGAGGTCATGCCGATATCGGCGGGTATAAAGGAACTTATACTTGAGGGCGCGACGGCGACGGAGATAAAAAAATGCATGTTGAACGACGGCTGCAAATCGCTCCGGAAGAGCGGCCTCACCAAGATAGCGCAGGGCGTCTCCTCAATAGAAGAGGTGCTCAGGGTAACCTTCGGAGATTAGAGTACTATGGCAAATCTGCACCAGCTTCTACAGACGATGATCGACAAAGGGGCCTCCGACCTGCACATCACCACGGGCTCTCCGCCCCAGTTGAGGATCGACGGCCAGCTGGTCCCGATGAACCTCCCTCCGCTCTCGGCCGCGGAGACGAAGCAGATATGCTACAGCATCCTGACGGATGTGCAGAAGCACAAGTTCGAGGAGAACGACGAGCTTGACCTCTCCTTCGGCATAAAAGGGCTCTCCCGCTTCAGGGCGAATGTCTTCATGCAAAGAGGCGCCGTCGCCGCGGCGGTAAGGACGATACCGTTCAAGATACTCTCGTTCGAGGAACTGAACCTCCCGCCCATCGTGGACGAACTGGTGAAGAAGACCCGTGGGCTCATACTCGTCACCGGCCCGACCGGCTCAGGCAAGTCCACGACCCTGGCCTCCATGCTGGACAAGATAAACTCCGAGCGGCACGAGCATATCATCACGGTGGAGGACCCCATAGAGTTCCTGCACCAGCACAAGAAGGGGGTCGTGAACCAGCGGGAAGTCGGCGCGGACACAAAGAGCTTCAAGCAGGCCCTCAAGTACGTCCTCAGGCAGGACCCGGACGTGGTGCTGATCGGCGAAATGAGGGACCTGGAGACCATGGAGGCCGCCATGACCGTGTCGGAGACCGGCCATCTTGCGTTGGCCACACTCCATACCAACTCCGCCGTCCAGACCATAAACAGGATTATCGACGTGTTCCCGCCGTACCAGCAGCCGCAGATCCGCGCACAGCTCTCTTTCGTGCTGGAGGGCATTATCGCCCAGCAGCTTATCCCCAAGATGAGCGGGCAGGGGCGCGCGCTTGCCGCCGAGATACTGATCCCGACTCCCGCGATAAGGAACCTCATCCGGGAGGACAAGGTGCACCAGCTTTACTCGTCCATGCAGACGGGTCAGTCGAGGTTCGGCATGCAGACGATGAACCAGGCCCTCTACGACCTCTTTACAAAGAGGATAATATCCTACGACGAAGCACTGGGAAGAAGTCCGGTTCCGGAAGAATTCCTGGGGATGCTTTCCAAGTCGGGGGATTCCCATGGCAAACCTGTACTGAAGAGATAGTATCTAAAAGGAGGATTAAACATGGCCTCTGCACTTACTTTTACCTGGTCCGGCAAGGGCAGGGACGGGAAGGCTACCAAAGGCGAAACGTCGGCGAACAACAAAGACGAGGTGATATCACAGCTCCGGAGGCAGGGAGTCGTCGTCACCTCCATAAACGCCAAGTCCGGGATGAAGATGGACATGAAGCTCCCGACGTTCGGGAGCGGCGTCAGCGACAAGGACATCGTGATGTTTACCAGGCAGTTCGCCACCATGATCGACGCGGGCCTGCCCCTGGTCCAGTGTCTGGAGATCCTGGAGCGCCAGACCGATAATAAGGTCCTGGCGAAGGCCATCGGCCAGGTGCGGCTTGACGTGGAGGCCGGCTCCACATATGCGGACGCTTTGGGCAAACACCCCAAGATATTTAACGCCCTGTACGTGAACCTGGTCGCGGCGGGCGAGGCGGGCGGCATCCTCGACACCATCCTTGGGCGGCTCACATCTTACATAGAAAAGAACATGAAGATGAAGAAGCAGATAAAGTCGGCGATGGTTTATCCCTCGATAGTCATGACGGTCGCCGTCGGCGTCATAGCAATCCTGATGATCTTCGTCATCCCGATGTTCTCGAAGATGTTCACTGACATGGGCGGGCAGCTTCCCGGCCCCACGCTGGTCGTCATAGGCATAAGCAACTTCATGACCACCCCAACGAAAATCTTGCCTGTCATAGGCATTATTGTCGCCGTAATCCTCGCCATCAGGAAATACTATTCGACCAAATCCGGAAGGCTTATCATGGACAGGATGTTCCTGAAGGCCCCTATCATGGGACCGTTGATCCGGAAAATCGCCGTCTCGAAGTTCACACGCACCCTGGGCACGCTCATGGGGGCGGGCGTTCCCATCATGGACGGGCTTGAGATAGTCGCGAAGACGGCCGGGAACAAAGTCGTCGAGAACACGATCCTCGAGACCCGCGCCAGCATCAGCGAGGGTAAGACGCTCTCGGAACCCCTTCAGCGCTCGAAGGTCTTCCCGCCGATGGTAACGCAGATGATCTCGGTGGGCGAGACTACAGGCGCTTTGGACTCCATGCTCTCGAAGATCGCCGATTTCTACGACGATGAAGTGGACTCGGCGGTCGAGGCGATGACGGCTGCGCTGGAGCCCGCGCTGATGGTGTTCCTCGGCATCTCCGTCGGCTTTATAATCATCGCGATGTACCTGCCGATATTCCACTTGGCAGACGTAGTAGGTTAATGGCTCCTAAGGGTTCAGGCCAGGGCGAAGCCGGTTTCAACGACCGGGAGCTCAGGCCCAAGGTAAAATGGCTGATGATACTGAGGGTGACAGTCGTCACCCTCCTGCTCGGGTCATTGGCCATCCTGCAGATATACCAGTCCCGCACGGTGCCGAGTTCGATCTACGTCATCATCATCGCGACCTATTTCCTCACCATCTTCTATTCTATCCTCTTTAACAGTATCGGGAGCCTTGCCCCGCTCACCTACGCGCAGATACTGGTTGACCTCGGGCTGGAGGCAAGCATCGTCTTCGCTACAGGGGGTGTGGACAGCGCGTTCTCGTTCACCTTTTTCTTCTCCATAATCGCCGCCGGTATAATGCTCTTCAGGCGGGGCGCTTTCCTGGTCGCGTCGGTGGCCGGGATAGTATACGGGGCATTAGTGGACCTGCAGTATTACGGCGTCATCATGCCCTCTCCCGACCGCCTGTACACCCAAAGCGAAATATTCTATAACATTTTTTTGAATTTCGTCGCATTCTATACCGTGGCCTTCCTATCCAGCAGCCTGTCCGAAAGGCTGAAGGCGGCGAGGAAGGAACTGGAGGAGAAGGCCTTCGACCTGAGGGAACTCCAGGCGTTAAACGAGAACATCGTGCGGAGCATGGCGGACGGCATGGTCACGATGGACCTGGACGGCAGGATCGGCGCTTTAAATAATGCCGCCCACGAGATAACGGGGCTTAAGTTCGAAGAGGTCCAGGGGCGCACGCTCGGCCAGGTTTTCAGGATTCCGGATTTCGTCAATAGACTTGGTGATATAAGGTCCCTTGAGAAGACGCCCTGCCGCTGCGAAGTGTCATTCCAGAAGGGCGAGAAGGGACTTACGCTGGGGCTGACGGTGTCTTTGCTGAAGAATGAAAAAGGCGAGGCGGGCGGCCTGCTCTGCATATTCCAGGACATCACGCTGATAAAGGAGATGGAGGCGGAGATAAAGAAGAAGGACAGGTTAGCCGCAATCGGCGAGCTCTCCGCGGGCATGGCGCACGAGATAAGAAACCCGCTGGCCTCTTTGTCCGGGTCGCTCCAGATATTAAAGAGCGAGCTATTACTGTCCGACGACAACAGAAACCTGATGGACATCGCCTTAAACGAGATGGACCGCCTGAACCGCATAGTGACCGAGTTCCTGATCTACGCCAGGCCGAAGCCGCCCATGAAGGAGCAATGCGATATCGTAGAAATAGTAAGGGATACGGTAAACCTGGTCAAGGGCGGAGGAGAGTACGCCGAAGGCGTGAGGTTCTCTGTGGACCTGCCGGAAAGCCCGGTTTTGATAAAGGCGGACCACGGCCAGATGAGGCAGGTGCTTTTAAACCTGACGCTGAACGCGGTACAGTCCTTATCCGGTCCGGGCACAGTGAAGGTAATGGCCGGGTCCTTCTGGGGAGAGGCCATTATCTCCGTGGAGGACGAGGGCGAAGGGATTCCCGGAGAAGACCTGGACAAAATATTCTACCCCTTCTACTCCACGAAAGAAGGCGGCTCCGGGCTTGGGCTGGCCATCGTGTACAGGATAATCGAGGACCACGGCGGCAGGATAAAACTGGAAAGCACGCCGGGCAAAGGTACTAAATTCACGGTGAACATACCCGCCGGGAGGGCGGATTAATGGGCAGGATACTTGTCGTAGACGATGAGAAATCAATGCGGGACTTCCTCTCCATCATGCTGAAGAAGGAGGGCCATGTCCCGGTCACGGCAGAGAACGGCCAGAAGGCGGCGAAGTTCCTGAAAGAGGATATATTCGACCTTGTGATAACGGACGTCCGGATGCCCAAGATGGGCGGGGCGGACCTCCTCAAGATAGTGAAAGAACACTCGCCGGAGACGGTGGTGGTTATGATAACGGCGTACGCGACGGCCGAGAGCGCGATTGAGGCGATGAGGGCCGGCGCGTACGACTATATAATGAAGCCCTTTAAAGTGGAAGAGATAAAGCTGGTCGTGAAGAACGCCCTCGAGAAGCGCCAGCTCCGCGAAGAGAACGTCCTGCTCCGGCGCGAACTTGAGGCGGAGAAAGGTTTTCAGAATTTCATCGGCCATTCGCCGGCGATGAAACGGGTGTTCGAGCTTATATCCAAGGTGGCGGACAAGGCCAGCACCGTGATAATCACCGGCGAGTCCGGCACCGGAAAAGAGCTTGCGGCGAGGGCCGTGCACAACCTGAGCGGGAGGCGCGACAAGCCGTTCATGTACATCCATTGCGGCGCGCTGCCGGAGCACCTTTTAGAGTCTGAGCTGTTCGGGCACGTCAGGGGCTCTTTTACGGGCGCGGTGGAGAACAAGGCGGGGCTTTTCGAGGTGGCCCAGGGCGGGACGGTCTTCTTGGACGAGGTGGCGGAGACCACCCTGACGTTTCAGGTGAAACTCCTGCACGTGCTCCAGGAGAGGGAGTTCAAGCGGGTAGGCGGGACCGCCGACATAAAAGTCGACGTCCGTATAATCGCCGCCACGAACCGGGACTTAAAAGACGAGATAGCCAATGGGAATTTCCGCGAAGACCTGTTCTACAGGCTGAACGTCATCCCGCTCCACATGCCCCCGCTTCGGGACCGTAAAGAAGACATCCCGGCGCTGGCGGAGCATTTCTTGAGGAAATTCTGCAAGGACGCTGATTCCATGAGGATTGCGCCCGAGGCCATGGCGCTTCTTACGGGATATAACTGGAGAGGGAACGTGCGGGAACTGGAGAACGTGATGGAGCGCGCGTGCACCCTGAGCGAAGGCGTATTCATTACCGCAGACCACATCCCCGCCGAACTGAGGGGCGAGCGCAGGAGGCGCGGGGGGCAGTTTCCGGACGAGATACCGGACAGCGGGATAGCGCTGGAGACCCTGCTGGACGAGATGGAGAAGAATTACCTGGTTAAGGCCCTGAACAAAACGGGCGGTTCCAAGACGGAGGCCTCCAGGCTCCTGGGGCTCACGTTCCCCTCGTTCAGGCACCGGCTGAAAAAGCACGGGCTGGAATAGGCATGATTATTGCTTTTACTCTATAAATAGTATATTATGTTCCAAACCTAACCACGGGAAACTTAATGAACAGCAAATTAAAAGATCAGGGCGGTTTTACGCTGTTGGAGCTGATGCTCGTCATTGCAATCATCGGTATTTTGTCGGCGATAGCCATCCCAAACTTTATGAGCTACGTGGCCAAGACAAGGCAGTCCGAGGCGAAGGCGAACCTGGGGGCGGTTTTCACCGACGAGCAGGCGTACCTTGCGGAGAACGATACATATTCGGAAAGCTTTACCGACATTGGTTTCGCGCTGGCCGGAGGCGCGAAATATTACGACTATACCTTGACCGCGTCCGGCGATTGGGACGCGACTTCCTGGGTGGGCTTGCACGGCAGCCCGGGCGCCGGCCCCCCCGAAGGCACGATTATTAATGTAAACACGCCCCCCGGCGTTTCCGCACTGGCATTCACCTGCATCGCGGCCGGCAACATCGATGACGACTCCGAATACGATGTCTGGTCCGTTAACCAGAATAACGCGCTGATCAACGATTACAGCGACGTCCTGCACTGATGTAAATCATCACCCTGTGATGATTTACATCAGTAATGCGCTGAATCCTTTTATGGCGGCCATGAAGTTATCTTATTTATTCGGGAGTTTAATGGTTCAGATTTCTGGCACGCAGATTGCTATATTAACAAGCATAGAGAAAAAACATCAGACCGCCCGGGAAAGGGGGGATAAAAAGGGAAGGGCAAGAGCGACAAAATAATAACAGCGGCAAAAAACAGCGGTAAGAAAACACTTAGAGAAAGGGAAAACAAATGTTTAAGCACCTGCACGATAAAAAAGGTTTCACACTCATCGAACTCATGATAGTCGTCGCCATCATCGGCATCCTGGCCGCCATCGCCATCCCGAACTTCCTGAAGTACCAGGCCAAGTCCAAGCAGTCCGAGGCGAAGATGAACCTCGGCTCCCTCGGCACCAGCGCAGAGTCCTATCATGCGGAGAAGGACACCTATGCTGCGGCAGCACCCGCTCCCTGCCGACAGCCGCGGAAGAGCTCGCCGTCCCTCCGACCACCCCGTCAATGGCCTGGGCTGGGGCGTCACGGGTACTGCCCGTTATGGCTATTGGTATAACGGAGCGATGTTATTATGCGGCTACCCAGGGCTGAAGGGGAGGCGGCGCCGACGCTGGACCGTGGCCAGCGCAGCGAGCTTTACGGCGGGCGCGACCGGCGATGTCGGCAAGGGCGCCAGACCGACGAGTGGAGCTACACCAACCAGAGGGTTCTTAATAACGTCCTAACGTGGCTATTAGCTTTAGCCGAGTCTGAAATTCGTTCTTAAAATGGGGGGGTGAGCAAATCACCCCCATTTTTTCCCAGATGCGGGGCAAAGGCAATGGACAGAAAAGGCTTTACATTAATAGAGCTGATGATTGTCGTAGCCATAATCGGGATGCTGGCCGCCATAGCCATACCGGACTTCCTGAAGTACGAGGCCAAGTCCAAGCAACCGAGGCGAAGATCAACCTCGGTGCGCTCGGACACAAGCGCCGAGGGCTTTCACGCGGAGATGGACACATATCACACCGGTGATCTGGCCCCATTAAGCAAAAACTCCCTGGAATGGATTGGTGTCAAGGGCACTGCCCGTTATGACTATTACTATGATGGGCAGCTATACTTACGTGCATACTCAGGGCGTCGGGCGGAACGCCGCGGACGGCAGCGCATCTTTTGCTAATGCGACTTCCTTCGATGCGGTCGCAACCGGCGATATCGGCAATAGCACGCAGGCAGCGACGAGTGGACCTTTACCAATCTCAGGGTTCTTCATAACACCAAAACGGGTATAGTTTAGCCGCCTGAAATTCAAGTTTTAAAAACTGGGGTGGTACTCCCCCCAATTTTCTTTTCCATCCATCGGTTTTATTTTTTTTTTTCTGTAAAAAAATCTTAAAAAATGATATAAATATTTTTCAAAAATTTTTTCAGGAAGCACTATGTCATGCCTGCATCGGAGAACCCTGAGGATGAGCGGGACAAGATCATTAAGCGTTTTCCTCATACTTTTTCTTAATACTGGACGGCGCACTCATATACAATGTTCAAAAACAAATAGAGACGCAAAACGCCGGCCGCACGGTAATCCAGGGACTT
Source organism: Nitrospirota bacterium (assembly GCA_963698885.1). GTDB lineage: Bacteria > Nitrospirota > JACRHJ01 > JACRHJ01 > JACRHJ01 > JBARKJ01. Next base: position 167,102 of record CAVOSJ010000002.1, read on the forward strand.
GCCCGGATCCCGAAGGGCGAGTACCTTAAAAAAGTATCCCTGGGGCATAACTCCTTAGTGGCGGACCTCATCTGGCTTCGGGCGGTTCAGGTGATGGGGGAGAAGAAAGTCCCGCCGCAGCAGGCCGAGTGGATATACCACGCCCTGGACGCGGCGACGGACCTGGACCCGAAGTTCTCGTACATATACGAAGCCGGGGGCATATTCTTAAGCGCAGTCAGCGGCAATTATGATTTAAGCGTAAAGCTTTTCAAAAAAGGCTTCGATAACAACCCCGGGTACTGGCGGCTGCCTTTTTATCTGAGCGCAAACTATTTTCTGTATTTGCAGAACTACAAGCTGGCGGCGTATTACATGGGAAGGGCCGCCGAGCTTCCAGGCAGGCCTGCTTTCGTCCCCCTGCTTGCCTCTCGCCTTTACGCGCAGTCCGGCGACCCGCGCTTCGGCCTTGAACTTACCTACACAATTTATAAAAACACGACGGACGAGAAGGTGAAGGAGGCGCTCCGCCAGAGGATGAAGGAACTTCAGGTGGAGATCAACATCGACGCGCTCGAAAACGCGTCGAATGCTTACAAAGATAAATACGGCAGGTACCCGGCTTCCGTCGATGAACTGAAGGCCGCGGGGCTGATAAGAGGCGAACCGAAAGACGAACTTGGCGGCAGGTATATCATAAACCCCGAAACCGGAGAGGCGTCTAACACCAGTGATGCCCCGGAGGCTCAGGATATACCCCAAAAGGAAGAAGAAATGATCCGGACGGAAGGCTTACAGATGGAGTTCAGGGTCGGGTTCATGCGAAAGCGCGTACTGGCGCTGAAGGGCCTGACGATGGAGGTAAAAAAGGGCGAGGTGTTCGGTTTCCTGGGGCCGAACGGCGCCGGGAAAACGACGACTATCAAGATACTGATGGGCCTCGTTTATCCCACCGGCGGAGCCGCGTGGCTGATGGGCCGTCCCCTTGGCGACGTGGCGGTGAAGAGAAATATAGGATTTTTGCCCGAGCAGCCGTACTTCTACGATTACCTGACGGCGGCGGAGTTCATGGACTTCTACGGGAGGCTCTTCGGCATCCGGAAAAAGGAAAGGATGTCCAGGGCCGACGAACTGCTTGACATGGTCGGACTTTCCGGCGCCAGGGACCTTCAGCTTCGGAAGTTTTCCAAAGGGATGCAGCAGAGGATAGGCATAGCGCAGGCGCTTATCAACGACCCGGAGCTTGTCGTGCTCGACGAGCCGATGAGCGGGCTGGACCCTATTGGCAGAAAGCAGGTCAGGGACATCATCCTGGGGCTTAAGGAAAAGGGTAAAACTATTTTCTTCAGCACGCACATCCTTCCCGATGTCGAGGTGATATGCGACCGGGTGGGGATGCTGGTCAAGGGCGAGCTCAGGGCCATGGGGACGGTAGGCGAGCTTCTGTCCGGCATGCGCGTGAAATCGGTCGAGATGACCTTTGAAGGCGTAAGCGGCGCGGACCTCTCAAAAGTGGAAGGCATTGCATCGGCGATGGTGGTGCACGACCGCTTGGCCACGGCCATTTTTAACGATCCGGAGGCCGCAAGCAAAGCCAAGAGACTGGTGTTCGATTCCGGCGGCGAGATAATATCGCTCATACCGCACAAAGGCTCACTTGAAGACTTGTTCATGGAAGAGGTCGGGAAGGGGAGAGGCAAATGAAAGTTTACGCCATCGCCATAAACACTTTCAAAGAGGTCATCAGGGACAAGATATTCTATTCCCTTGTCTTCTTCGCCATTCTCCTGCTGGGCGCGTCCGTGCTCCTCTCCACGCTTACCGTGGGGGAACAGTCCAAGATAATCGAGGACCTGTCCCTTTCGGGCATAGAGATATTCGGGGTCATAATCGCCATCTTCGTGGGCATCGGCCTTGTGAATAAAGAGCTTGAGAAAAAGACGATATATACCATCATCTCCAAGCCCATCAAGAGGTGGCAGTTCCTCCTGGGCAAGTACCTCGGGCTCGCCCTGACGCTATTGTCTTATGTCGCGGTAATGACCGTCTGTTATATGCTGGTACTTTTGGCATACACCAATACCCTCCCCTGGCAGACGCTGATTGCGGTGCTCCTGATATACGTCGAGCTTCTGGTCGTGACGGCCTCCGCGATTTTATTCTCCACGTTCTCGACCCCCACGCTCTCCGCGAGTTATGCGCTGGCCATTTACGTGATAGGAAACATGACAGGCGACCTTCGCGGGCTTGCGGCAAAGGCGGGCTCGGCCGGGGCGTCGGCTTTGCTGAACTTCTTTTATTATTTCCTGCCGAACCTCCAGGACTTCAACGTGAAGTCCGAGACGGTGCACAATATTCCCGTCACGGCCGGGTTCGTCCTGTCGGCCATAACCTACGGCCTCATGTACGTCATGGCTATCCTGGCGGTTTCCGTGCTGGTATTCCAGAGGCGGAACTTCAAATAGCCCCGGCTAACGCCTCCTGGTCGGGCCTCCGGCTCCGGGAAACTCCTTGTTTTTTTTATTATCTTGCCTTGGATAATCCTTTTGTGATATAAAAGTCTTGGACTTATATGTTTTTTTCCTTATCCCGGCGCAATCCCCGGAATTATTCAGTAAAACCGGGGCTTTAGGGTAAAAATGTTCAATCCTTAAGCGAGCTTTACGAGGGACTCGAGGAGGCCGCGTGAAGGTACTGATCATTTCGAGTAACCGGGAGAACCTCCCGGACCCTGTCGCGCCGCTGGGGGCCGCATACGTGGCCGCGGCGGTACGGGAGGCGGGCCACGAGGTCAGGCTCCTTGACCTCCAGTTCGCGGTGGACGTGCCGGTGTCCATAAAAGACACCGTGCGCGCGTTCAAGCCGCATGTCATAGGGCTCTCCATCAGGAACATAGACAACGTCGCGTTCCCGCACAGCCAGTCTTATCTCCCGGACATCCTGCAAGTCGTAAAGACCCTTAAAGCTATCGGCGCAAAGCTCGTCGTGGCGGGCGGCTCGGCGTTTACGCTGATGCCCCGCGAGATACTGGACGCGCTGGGGCTGAACCTGGGACTTGTCGGGGAGGGCGAGGAAGCCTTCCCTGAGCTGTTGCGGCGGATAGGAGAAGGACTTCCGATAAACGACCTCCCCGGCCTGGTCTTCCGTTACAACGGCGAAATAAGAATAAACCCGCCCAGGAAGATTTCGGATTTAAACGCCTCGCCCGGGCCGGACAGGGACTTAATCGACAACGCCCTGTACATGGAAGAAGGAGGGGCCGGCAACCTCCAGACGAAACGCGGCTGTGCATTCGCCTGCGCATACTGCACTTATCCAATCGTCGAGGGACACAAGGTGCGCCTTCGGTCTGCCTCGCTTTCGGCGGACGAGTTTGAGCGGGCTTTTAAAATATACGGCCTGAAGCACATTTTCATAGTAGACAACGTATTTAATTTCCCGATAGACCACGCAAAGGAATTCTGCAGGGAATTAATCTCCCGCGATATTAATCCGGCCTGGAGCTGTTATCTGAACCCCGCGCACATGGACGAAGAGCTGGTGGATTTAATGCTGAAGGCGGGCTGCAAGGGAGTGGAGTTCGGGACCGATTCCGGCGTGGATGAAATACTTGCAAACTTAGGTAAAGGGTTCAGGGTGCAGGACATCGTCAAGGCTTCAAAACTCTGCGCGGACGCCGGGCTTTCTTTCTGCCACAGCCTGCTGCTCGGCGCGCCCGGGGAGACGGCCCGGACGGTGGAGCAGAGCCTTTCGCTGATGGAGTTTTAAGGCCGAACGCGGTGATCGCGATGCTGGGCATCAGGGTCTTTCCGGGTACGGCACTTGAGCGGCGCGCGAAGGAGGAAGGGGTCATCAAAGAGGGCGGGCCGGGGCTTAAGCCCGTGTTTTATTTCTCGCCGATGCTCGACATGGACGCCGTGTCCCAGTCCCTTGCAAAGTTCGGGCGCGAGCACACCAACTTCATCATGCCGGGCATACACCTCCGGATGACGGACAAGATACGGACGAGGCTAAGGTCTTACGGCTTCACCGGGCCGTTATGGGAATATCTGAGAGCTTAAGGGAGAGATTTTGGGCAAGACCGTATTCATCTTCCCGGGGCAGGGCTCGCAGTTTCCAGGCATGGGCCGGGAATTATATAATAGTTTTCCACAGGTGCGGGACCTCTACGATAGCGCGTCCGCGCTGTCCGGGTTGGATTTAAAGAAACTGTCTTTTGAAGGGCCTCTGGAGGAATTGAATAACGACCTCCCCGCCCAGCTCTCTGTGTACGTCTGCAACGAGGCATGGAGGCTGTGGGTCACCAATGAGGGCTTCGCGCCGGAAGCGGTCACCGGATACAGTCTGGGTTTTTATTCCGCGCTCGTTGCCTGCGGCGCCGTCTCTTTCGAGGACGGCTTAAGGCTTGTAATGGCCGCAGGCACGCACGCCCTGAGACAAAGCAAAAAAAATCCCGGCACGATGGCCGCCGTAATCGGCCTGTCCGAGGCGGAGATGGAGAGTATCTGCAAAGAAGCCGCCGAGGAGTTCGGTGGCGTCTGGATATCCAATGTCAACGCGGCGAGACAGATACTGGTTTCAGGGCTTGCGGGTGCGGTAAATGAGGCCGTCCGGATATCGCTTTTAAAAGGGGCGCTTCATGCGTACGTCATCCCGATGGGCGCGCCGTATCATTCCCCCCTGATGGAAGACGCCTCGAAGGCTTTCCGGGCGGACGTCGGAGAAATTAATTTCCTGCCCCCGCTCATCCCGCTTCTGTCATACATCGACGCGCAGTTCATCGACAGCCCCGCAAAAATCGCCGACGTCCTCGGAAGGCACCTGCACTCGAAGGTCCCCTGGAAGGACTCGGTACAAAAGCTGATAAGCGAAGGGTCTAATAACTTCATCGAAGTGGGCCCGGGCAGCGCGCTGACCAGGATGGTGAAGTGGATTAACAGGACCGTCAAGGCGACGCCCGCCGAGGACATCCTGCTGGCGAGGGTGTAATGGGCCTTCTTGACCGGCAGGACCGCCGTGGTGACCGGCGGCACGAAAGGCATCGGGCGCGCCATATCTCTCGCTTTCCTTCGGGAAGGAGCCGAGGTCGCCGCCGTCTATCACGGCGACGATAAATCCGCTAGAGATTTCCTCTCCAAAGCCCTGGCAATCGGAAAATCCATAACCATAAAAGCGGACGTGTCCGATTCGGCCCAGGTTGCCCAGGCATTCGACAGGGTAAAGGCGGAGCTGGGAGTGCCTCTTCTGCTCGTGAACTGCGCGGGCGTGATAAAAGACGGCTTCCTGATGCTGATGCGGGAGGAGGACTGGGACAGGGTTATCGCGGTGAACCTGAAGGGTACGTTTAACTGCTCCAAGGCCGCCTGCCGGGGGATGATAGGGGCGAAATACGGCAGGATAATAAACATGGCCTCGCCCTCCGCGATTACCGGCCGGGCAGGGCAGACGAACTATTCCGCTTCGAAGGGCGGGGTAATCTCCATGACCAAATCTCTGGCGAGGGAGCTTGCCCCTTTCGGGATAACGGTAAACGCAGTAGCGCCTGGAGTGATAAATACGGAGATGACCGAAACCCTGCCGGAGAGAGTCAGGGCGGAGCTTCTATCTCATATCCCTCTCTCAAAGTTCGGTAACCCGGAAAATATTGCGGATGCCGCGCTATTTCTGGCCTCGGAGGACGCAGCTTACATAACCGGCCAGACCATTTCCGTGGACGGAGGGATAACTATATAAATGAAGCAGATGGATAACTACATAAATAAAAGGGCTTGATTATTTGAACTTTAGAAGGTATTATGGATTAATTTCAGTCCGCAGTCATCCTTATCCCGGCAAAAATGCACAAATGAGAAGAGACGCGGCAGACATAGGGACATCCATCCCGCATTCATTCCCCTTCGTGATGCTCGACAGGGTCGTTGAGCTGATCCCCGGAAAATTCGCTTCAGCCATCAAAAAAGTAACCGCGGGCGCGTCTTTTAATCCCGCCTCGCCGCTATATCCGCAGGTGTTCCTTATCGAAGGCATGGCACAACTTGCCGCCGTCGCCGCCGCGCCTGCCGCATCTGCCGTATCAGATAATCGCGATGCGAAGCCGGAATCCGGTTTCCTGGCCGCCGTAACGGACGCCAGATTCCATAAACGGCCAGTGACAGGCGACGAGATAAAATATTCCGTCGAATTCGAGGCCGCCGCCATGGGCCTGGCAAGGTTTAAGGGCAGGGCGGAGATAGACGGTGAGCTTGCCGCCGAAGGGGCCTTCACTTTCAGCATACCCGGAAGGGCCGCCCAGATGATTGAAGACCCCGCGAGATAATCATAAGCCGCAGCAACAAGTCCATAAAATACCTGAAATCCCTCTCTCTTGCCAGGAACCGCCTGAAGGAAGGCAGGTTCCTGATCGAAGGCGTCAGGATAACCGAAGAAATACTTGAGCGCCGATGCTGCGTCCGGAAACTCATAATCACCCCCCATGCCGCGCAGAACGAAAGGGCGGCGGTGTTAGTTGAGTCCGCGGTGGAGCAGGGGGTCGAAGTGTTATGGGTGGCGGACCGGGTAGTGGATTACCTCTCGGAGACAAAGACGAGCCAGGGTGTGATGGCTCTCGTGGAGCCGGAGACTTTTTCGGAGAGTGACCTTGGGAAGGGACTTATCCCGATGGTCGTAGTGGCCCATCTCCTCCAGGACCCGGGGAACCTGGGCACTATCGTAAGGGTGGCGGATGCGGCGGGCGCGGGCGGGGTCGTCACGACGCCGGGGACAGTCGATTTCTACAACCCGAAGGCGCTTCGGGCGACTATGGGGAGCATTTTCCGGCTCCCGACCTTTCGTGCACCCTCCCTGGAAGACTTTATCAATAATATGAAATCAAAAGGCTATCAGGTAGTCGCGGGAACGGTCTCCGCGAGGATAAGGTATTTTGACGTGGACTACACGAAACCGACCGTCCTGCTTTTAGGGCAGGAAGGGGCCGGCCTTCCTCTTGAGGCCATAGTGCTCACTGACCAGAAGGTAACCATCCCGATGTCCACAATGATAGACTCCCTGAACGTGGCCTCCGCGGCCTCCGTAATCCTCTACGAGGCCGTCCGCCAGAAAATCGTCTCCGGCGGCGATTTCGCCAAAAAATAATTTTAATCCGCAACTCTTTCCTGCTATAATATCCTATTAACAATAATTTCAAGGAGATGCAATGGGACTTCTTTCATGGATGATGGGCTGCAAGGATATAAACTCTCAGGAACTCAAGGCAAAGCGGGGCAGGAAAGAGGATTTCTTTTTATTGGACGTGCGCACCCCCGGCGAGTATAAGAGCCGCAAGATCGACGGCGCGAAGCTGATTCCATTAAACGAACTGGATGCGCGCGCGAAAGAGGTCCCGAAAAATAAAGAGGTGGTGGTTTACTGCGCGAGCGGGATGCGGAGCTTGTTCGCCTGCCGGAAATTAAAAAGCCTCGGATACGACCGCGTGAAGAACCTCTCCGGCGGCATCAGCCAGTGGTAAGTTTTATTTTTTCTTCGGTTCCACGAATACCGTCTTGTTGCCCGTAAAAATCACGGCCCCGGGTGCCCCGTCCTTCATTTTCCGGACGTATTTCACGAAGGTATAATCGACCGGCGCGGAGCTTTCCTTCTTTGCCTCGGAGTAATATGCCGCCGCTTCCGCCGCCTGAAGGATTGTAGAAAGCGGTATGTCAGGCCGGCGGGCCGGGTTCCGGACGATAACGTGCGAGCCCCGGTATCCCTGGGCGTGGAGCCAGAGGTCCATGGACTGAGCTGCCTTGAACGTAAGCAGGTCGTTCATCTTCGAATTCTTCCCGATAAGCACCAGGTACCCGTCCGATGTCATAAACGACGGGAACTCAGGAAGCGCACTTTTAGCGGCTTTGATTTTTCGCGCGCTTCGGCTCCGGGAGATATGGCCTGAGGCCGTCCATTTCCGCTGTCATTTCCAACTCTTCCAGTCGCGCTTCGAGCGTCTCCAGCGCCGCCTTAACCGCTACATGCCGCTCCTGGAGAAGCTTCAAAGCCGACCGCGCCTTTTTTGCCTTTTTAAAATATTCCTGCGCGTTTTCCACGGCGCTATGCTTCGGGTCCAGGAGGATTTCAACCGTATCGCCGGTTACATGGTCGGTTAACGAAACATGGTCCGCCCTCGCAGGGACCTGGTTCAAAGACGCCATCAATGTCTGGGCTAACAGCTGGTACTGCTCCGCCTTTCCCGCCCTTGCCAGGTCAGACTCTATAGCCTGCGCCTTCTTACGCGCGCTCGACAGCTCCGCGTTAAGCTTCCGCAGAAGCCCCGTTTTCGCGGACTGGAACGCACGGCGGGTCTCGGCCGCGCCATAAAAAGCTTCCGCCGCCTCGTTCATGGATGAAAACTCCCGAAACGGCGCATCCCCGAACTGCGAAAGCGGCCCCGCGGCCAGGACCGGCCCCTTCACCGTCTCGTAAATCCGCGGCGCGAACTTTTCCGCGCCGAGTTCATGGAACAGATTTTTAAGCGCCTCCGCCAGCTTTTCCGGGTCCGAATTTCCCGCCGCCGCTACCTCGCGGGCAAGCAGGGGGCTCAAGCCGCCGATCTTATTAAACAGCGCCTTATCCGGCGGCATTTCCGGGTTTTCCCGGATTATATCCTTTATGTCGCCGGCAGTTATGTTGTATGGGGCCTGCTTGTCCGGCACTGGCGGAGGCTCGTAAAAAAGGCCAGGCAATATGACCCTCGACCCCTCCTCCAGGGCGACATAAGACTGCGCCAGCAGTATTTTCCTCTCCGCGTCCAGGACGATTAGCTCCGGCTTTTTCCCGGCCATCTCGAATATAAGAGTCACCGCCGCTTCATCTTTGCCGGTTTTTCTGCTAAAATTAAACAGCGCGACACGCTCCAGGCCCTCCTGCTCGATGGACAGGAGCCTGGAGCCAAGCAAAAGGTTCGCGAGGCTCTGGCCGAAGGGAGTCAGCTCCCGCAAATCTTTCGGCTTTTCCGATAGCAGGTGTACCCGGGGAGACTGCGGCCGGGGGGAGATGAGCAGGGTTATTTTCCCACCCTCGCCCTTGAAAAGGAGATAAAACTCCCCCGATTGCCCTTCGGCTATTTCGGAGAGCCTTTTGCCCGGCAGGCACCGGGCAAGCTCGGATATGACGGCTTTAAATACGGATATGTCCATGAGCGCGTATCTTAGCATATTTTTTCTCTTGACAAACAGTCATAATTTACATATAGTTCCACATTCGCGGGGATGGTCATTATAAAATTCAAGGCGGGCAAAAGAGGATAATGATGAGCACGGTATCGGCAAAAAAAAACGAAGTGGACAGGAAATGGTTCGTGGTGGACGCCTCCGGCGTGGTTCTCGGAAGGCTTGCCACGAAGGTTGCCTCCGTCCTCAGGGGAAAGCATAAAACGATATTCACGCCGCACGTTGATGCGGGCGATTTTGTTGTCGTTATAAATGCGGAGAAGATCAAGCTCACCGGCAGTAAGTTAGATGACAAGCAGTATTATCATCACTCCGGGTATCCGGGCGGGCTGAAGTCCATCACGGCGGGCAAGCTCCTGAAGACCAGGCCTGAAGAGGTAATCAAGGCCGCCGTAAAAGGCATGCTTCCGCATAACCCGCTTGGCCGGGACCTGATATTGAAGATGAAAGTATATTCCGGCTCGGAGCATCCGCATGAAGCTCAGAGGCCCGAACCCATGAAAATAGAAGGATAATAGAAGGTTAAGGGAGAATCTAATAATGGCAGAGACGAAATTTTACGCCACCGGCAAGAGGAAGAACTCCATTGCGCGGGTATGGCTTTCGATGGGCGAGGGCAAGTTCAGCATAAACGGCAGGACGATGGAAGACTACTTCGGCCGCGAGGTCCTTCGCATGATAATCAACCAGCCGCTTGAGCTGGTCAACATGATCGGCAAGTTCAACGTGAACGCCCTGGTTTCCGGCGGCGGCACGTCCGGTCAGGCTGGCGCGCTCAGGCACGGAATTTCCAAAGCTCTGCTTGAGGTTGACGCCGAACTCCGGAGCGCGCTCAAGAAGGCGGGCTTCCTTACCCGCGACCCGAGAGTGGTCGAGCGCAAGAAGTACGGCCAGCCGGGCGCGAGGAAGAAGTTCCAGTTCTCCAAGAGGTAATCCGGGCCACGGGGCAAACCCGACCTGTTATATGCGAACCAGAGGGGGCTGTGAAAACGGCCCCCTTTTTTATTGCCTCCCTCACCCCCTGCCCCTCTCCCGTGAGGCGAGGGGTTAAGGAAAGGCCGTCATTCCCGCGCAGGCGGGAATCCAGGAATTTGACTGTCATTCTAACGGAGCAAGAATCAACTTTTCAAAAATGATTGACTGCGAATTTTGATTGTGAGTTAATGTTTAGTAATGATGAGACTCGCCGAAAGAATAACCGCCGACCCGGAGATAATGCACGGCAAGGCTTGCATAGAAGGAACGAGGATTCCCGTCTCTGTAATACTCGATAATTTGGCGGATGGAATGACCGAGGAAGAAATTATCAAAAGCTATCCGTCAATTACTTCGGAAGATATTAAAGCGGCGATTTTGTATGCTTCTCAAATTTTAAAAGAAAGGGGGTAGCATGAAAAAGAATAAAAAAGAGATTATTAAAGAGATTAAAGAGATAATTATTGGGATTGCTGCCTTCTTACTTGTTTCTGTGATTCTTGTGGGTATCGTCGCTGGAGTTATCCAAGATTGGAAACATGACGCTAATGATAAATATGAATATTCCGGGGAAGGTATAAAATTCACAGAGGCAAGATGCATAGTAGGGTCGATATTTTATAAAGATTCTATTGTCCTATCGCCCGATGATGTTGAAATCGATAAACTATCATTATTCGGCGAAAAGAAAACAGTCTATCCATATCACACCATAAGAGAAATTACTTTCTCCAAATCACTTAATGGTTTTAAAGTTGTAATTAATTTTCCCGGTAGTTTTTTCGGAACGGACAGCATTACCCTTTATTTTAACCAGAAGGATACATTTAATCTATTGGAAGATGATCTTAAGGATTATAGTAAGAACCGATGCATTATTACGGAATCTCTTTAGGAGCCAATGATGAATGATAACGAGTTAAGCAAACAGCGCGAATCAGGCATAAAACTAATAAATGAATATATTAGAGAAGAGGCTCAAAAAAATGGGCTAACCATTTCGAACATCATATGGGATGACGGACATCAAAGACGGCCATCATTTTCGGATCATTCATTAATAATTGAGTCTGGACAAAATAAAATTGAAGTTACTTTGCCAGATGATGCAGTAGCTGATTTTCCAAGTTTAGTTGGAAATGCAAAGACGAAAGCTCTTGTAAGAGCGGCCGTAATATCTTTAAATAAACATTGATTTATATATTTAAAAAGAGGTCATATGCTTAAAGTCGCAGTAGTAGGTTCGAGCGGATACGCGGGGGGAGAGCTTTTACGCATACTCCTGGGGCATCCGGAAGTGGAAGTGACGGCGGTTACGTCGGAGAAATCGGAGGGGCAGAGCGTGCTCGCCCTTTTCCCGCACCTGGCCAGGCTGACAAACCTGACGCTGGAGAAGCTTGATCCGTCCGCTATCGCATCCAAGGCGGACATCATCTTCCTTGCCGTCCCGCACATGACGGCGATGGACGCGGCGGCGAAATTTATCGGCATCGGGAAGCGCGTCATAGACCTCTCCGCGGACTTCCGTTTCAGAGACATTGGCGTCTATCAGAAATGGTACGGCGAGGAGCACCAACAGCCGGGCCTCGCGTTCATGTCCGTTTACGGCCTGCCGGAACTGCACCGCGAGGAAATAAAAAGGGCGCGCATCGTCGGCAACCCCGGCTGCTACCCCACCAGCGCGATACTTGCGCTTGCGCCGCTCGTGAAGGCGGGCCTTGTGGAACTGGACAGCATCATCGTGGACTCGCACTCCGGAATATCCGGCGCGGGTCGAACTCCGGCGCAGGCTTACCACTTCCCGGAGGCGAACGAGGGTCTTACCGCGTACAAGGTGGGCGTGCACAGGCACACCCCGGAGATAGAGCAGGAACTCTCCGCGCTGGCCGGGAAAGAGTTTAATGTTTCGTTCACCCCGCACCTTGCGCCGATGAACCGCGGGATACTCACGACTGCCTACGCTAAATTTGCAAAATGGGCGACTTCCGAGCAACTGGCGGTGCTGTATGCCAAGTTCTACAAGAAGGAATTTTTTGTGCGCGTGCTGGGGCCGGGCGCGTATCCGAACGTGAACGCCGTGAAAGGCTCCAACTTCTGCGACATCGGGGTTTATTCCGACCCGCGCACGGGCAGGGCGGTAATCGTCTCCGCGATCGATAACCTCGTGAAGGGCGCGGCGGGCCAGGCCGTGCAGAATATGAATATCATGATGGGATGGGACGAGACGCTGGGACTGAAAAATTTGGGGATGTTTCCTTAAAGTCGTTACCTTTTTGGGAAAAAGGTAACGCCAAAAACTTTTAGCCGGGGTGTTAAACAGCCCAAAAGCTTTTCTTTGTGTTACTTTCTTTTCCCGAAAAGAAAGTAACGGTCTTGGGGGTATTTTGAAGGAACTTAAAATTTATACAGTAACGGGTTTCAGCTTCGGCGCGGTAGAGGCCGCCATAAAGAAGCCGGGCCGCCTCGACCTGTCGCTTATTTATTCGGAAGTCCCGGCCACCCCTGCGGCGGTGTTCACGAAAAACAAGGTGAAGGCCGCCCCGGTACTGCTGGACATGGAGGTGCTGAAGGGCCGCACCGTCCGGGCCATTGTCGCAAACAGCGGAAACGCAAACGCCTGCAACGGCCTGAAGGGAATGAACGACGCGCTGAAAACCGCGCACCTGACGGGCGAGGCACTGGGCGTTAATACCTCGGACGTATTCGTCGCCTCCACGGGCGTCATAGGGGCCAACCTTCCGATGGACAGGATGGCCAAAGGCGTGAGGCCCTGCCCGCGTCTCTGAAAGAAGACGGTCTGCTTGACGCGGCGAAGGGCATTATGACTACGGATACCTTCCCCAAGATTTACGGCGTATCGGAGAAAATCGGCGGGAAGGAAATACGGATTGCGGGGATAGCCAAAGGCTCCGGGATGATAAACCCGGACATGGCCACGATGCTCTCGTTCATAATAACGGACGCGGCGGTGGAGAAGCGCGCCCTCTCCGCGGCGCTTAAGGAAGGCGTGGACAACTCCTTCAACTGCGTCACCGTGGACGGAGACACCTCGACCAACGATACGGTCATCATCCTCGCAAACGGCATGGCGGGAAACGAGACGATAACCCAAAAAAGCGCGGAATACGAACAGTTTAAAGAAGCGCTGGGCGCGGTATTGCTTGCGCTTTCGAAGATGGTGGCCAAAGACGGCGAGGGGGCCACAAAGCTGGTGGAGGTGATAGTAACAGGCGCGGCAAATCCTGCCGACGCAAAAAAAGCCGCCAAGGCCGTTTCCAACTCCCCGCTGGTGAAGACCGCGTTATTCGCAGAGGACGCGAACTGGGGCCGCATCGCCTGCGCGGCGGGATATTCCGGCGCGAATATGGACGCCGAAAAGCTTGAGATATGGTTCGATAAGGTCTGCATGGTGAAGGGCGGGGTGGGCTTGGGCCTGTAGCCGAGGCCAAGGCCTCGCAGGTGCTGAAAAAGAAGGAATTTAAAATAACCGTGAACCTCGGCGCCGGGGATGCATCCGCGCGCGTATTCACGACGGATTTGAGCTACGAGTACGTCAAGATAAACGCGGGTAAGGAGTAAACCGGCCTTGTCTGAATACACACAGTTATAGTACGGCAATATTGAGGCGTTGGTGTAGCTTAAGCAAAAGTATACATTTGACAAATTATGACGTTTGTGTTGGTTTCAGATAATTACCACTTTTGAATAGACGTACCTAACTTGCAAAAAAATACCCGGAAAGCTGGAGCATTATTAACGCTTGTAAGAATGGTTAAAGGCTACGAGCAAGTTTATTAGTTTATTTTTTCCACGTGTGCAGTGAGAGAAGAAGAACATCGCGTGATAGTTTAACATGTGGAGCATTAGGAAATGGGCATCGAGGAGTTGCTATCGAATCGATACCAAAGTTTGGCGATGTTCATAAAAGAGGATGATCCGATAGCAGCACCCTTGGTGGGAAATGAATATTCTAATGAAATACCAAGAGTTAAACGTGAAGATATTTTGAATACGCAATGAATAAACATCTAAACCTAATGGCTCTCTGTGAAAACTTTCATCTGCGTTACTGAAAGAACTCGTTATAAGGGCAAAATTTGGGAAAATGAACAAGAATGGCGATTAGTGTGGAGTGATGAAACAAAGCTAAAAATCGTTAGACATGATATTACTAGTAAGCTGTTACAGCGTATATTGGGTTGCGTGCGCGAACAGGAAATGGTGAGAAAAATTATTTATGAAACACAACGTAATTTCCAAAGCAACTGTTCGCGCAAACAAGAGGCGGGTGAAGCGAGAGAAAAAAAGGATATAGAAGTTGACGTTACAGCAGTTTCTGGAAATATTCCCCGACTTTCAAAAAATGCCGGAGGGCGTGGTGGAGGAAATCCTCTCTGCCGCGCGGCGCATGACCGTCCCGTCGGGTCATTACGTTTATTCCGAAGGCGACTTCTGCCAGATGTTCACCTTCCTCATCTCCGGAGAAGTCCGGGTATTCAAGATGACGGAAACCGGGCGTGAGATAACGCTCTACGAACTGGGCGCGGGAGACACCTGCATCATCAACGCGTCCTGCATCCTCTCCGGCATCCCGACGCCTGCCTTTGCGATAACCCAGGGCGAATGCGACGCCCTGCTGTTGCCCGCTCCGGAGTTCCGGAGGCTGACGAGAGAACACGAGGAGTTGAGGGAATATATCTTCAAGGTCCTGGGCCAGAACCTCTCGAACGTGATGGCGCTGGTGGAAGAGGTCGCGTTCAAGCATATGGACGAGAGGCTTATCGAATATCTGGAGGATAAATCCGAATCCGGAAGGCTCTCCGCCACGCACCAGAAGATTGCCGCCGACCTGGGCACTTCAAGAGAGGTCATAAGCCGCCTGCTGAAGGACCTGGAGAGAAAAGGGCGGGTCGCGCTGTCCAGGAACCTGATAAGACTGATTGACTGTGACTGATATTTTGTGACTAATATCACAGACGCCCTTTGATAAGCCCTGTAAAATACTCCGCATAATACATTATGGAGGTTTCAGCATGAACAAAAACATCGGCGGCGTCGAGAGAATTTTCAGGGTACTCATTGGCTTAGGCATAATTTCGTTAAGCTTCGTCGGGCCGAAATCCCCCTGGGCTTTCCTGGGCGCGGTCCCACTGTTGACCGGCCTGATCGGCTGGTGCCCGCCCTATGCAATTTTTGGCCTGTCCACCTGCCGCAAGTGCAAACAGGGCTAGGGCGCAAAAGGCGACGCTAAAAAAAATGTTAGTCAGATTACGGCCGGGGATTTTCCCTGGCCGTTTTTTTGCCTCGATTATCATTCCACCCGCTTTCTTTTTTATCCTCCGGCTCCATCTTTAAAAATTTCTTGACTAATACGTCCTAAATCTGGTAAATTTTATTAGCACTCTATATAGCTGAGTGCTAAAGAGGCCGGACAATCGATAAGTCGTTAGATTAATTCGGAAAGGAGGGGGAGACAAGGGCCATGGACTTAAACGAGAGAAGCAGGGAAATCCTGAAAGCCATCATCCAGAGCTATATTTCCACGGCTGAGCCGGTAGGCTCCAGGACGGTCACAAAGCGGTATAACCTGGGCATCTCCCCCGCCACCGTCAGGAATATCATGTCGGACCTGGAGGAGCTTGGTTTCCTTGCCCAGCCGCATACGTCGGCGGGCAGGATACCGACCGACAAGGCGTACCGTTTTTATATCGATACCCTCCTTGAGGTAAGGAGCCTCCCGCGCCCGCAGGAGGAGGAGATCCTGAATTATCCGCTCCACAGGGAGGACTTCCACCAGCTGATGCAGGAGACCACGAAACTGCTTTCCGGCCTGTCTCATTATACCGGCATCGTGATGGCTCCGAAGCCCGCGGAAACGGTCTATAAGCAGGTCGAGTTCATACGCCTGACGGGCAAGCGCGTCCTGGCCATATTCGTATCGAACGCGGGCATCATCCATAACAGGATGATCCAGCTGGAAGAAGACCTGACGCAAAGGGACCTGGAGCAGGTGTCGGCATTTCTGAACCAGGAGATGGCCGGGAAGACACTTCGGGAAATGCGTGCGAGGGTCCTCAAGCTGATGGAGGACGATAAAAATAAATATACCCGCCTGCTGATGAACCTCATGAAGGTCTGGCAGGATGCGCCCCAGGAAGGCGAGACGGAGACGGAAGGCGAGCTTTTCGTCGGCGGGCTGTCGGAGATGTTCAACATCCCGGACTTCAAGGACTACGACAGGATGAAGGAACTCTTCGTGGCCTTCGAGGAAAAACACAGGCTGTTGAAGTTACTCGATATGGCAATAGACGCGGACGGGGTGCAGGTATTCATCGGCTCCGAGAATAAATGTTTCGAAATGCAGGGCGTGAGCCTGGTCATCGCCAGCTACAGGAGCGAAGGCAATATTGTCGGGACGCTGGGCGTCATCGGCCCGTCCCGGATGCCGTACAATACCGTTATCCCGCTGGTGGACTGCACGGCCAGGGTGCTGGGCAGGTTACTGAGCGAGAGATAGTGCTATAATTGTAGGATAATTTTTTTTAAGGCCTTATGAGGTGCATGTGAAGAGACATGACGACAAGCCCCATGAAGACCGGAAAGTCCCCGTACATGAGGGCCACCGGACAGAGGAAGAAGGCCGGGAAGAGGCTATCGGCGCGGCGGGAATGCCCGATGAGGCGCAAGTCGGCATGGACCCGGAGGCGCTTTGAAGGCAGACGGAGAAGCTTCGGGCCGAACTGGACAAGGCGAAGCACGAGGCGCACGAATACAAGGACCGCTACCTCCGGCTCTACGCCGAGACGGAGAACTTTAAAAAGCGGATGAGCCGGGATGTTATCGAGCAGGGGAAATACGCGAACGAGAACCTGATAAAGGAGCTAATACCGGTGCTCGATAACCTGGAGCGGGCCATCTCGCACAGCGAAAGCGCGCCGGGCGGGCAGGGCGGCGAAGGGCTGGTCGAGGGGGTCAAAATGGTCGCCAAACAGCTATACGATGTCCTTGCAAAGTTCGGCGTCACGCAGGTGGAGAGCGTCGGAAAGCCCTTCGACCCGAACAAGCAGCAGGCGATGATGCATGTGGAGACGGCGGAGCACGAGCCGGGCACGGTGGTGGAGGAGTTCCAGAAGGGATATTTCTTAAACGACCGGATACTCCGTCCGGCGATGGTTACGGTGGCGAAGCCGCCGTCGAAGGACGTTAGCGAATAAAAGGACTTATAAGTCGAATCGTTATCGATACAGGAGGATTTAAGATGGCAAAGGTAATCGGGATTGATCTTGGGACTACAAACTCTTGCGTCGCCGTTTTAGAGCACGGCGACCCGGTTGTTATACCCAACGCGGAAGGTTCGCGCACGACCCCTTCCGTCGTGGCGATATCGGAGTCCGGGGAGAGGCTGGTCGGCCAGGTCGCGAAGCGCCAGGCCATTACCAACCCGGAAAATACCATATTCTCCATAAAGAGACTTATCGGCAGGAAGTTCAATTCCAAGGAAGTCCAGGACGCGATGAAGCACCTGCCGTACAAGATAGTCGAAGGCGGAAACGGCGACGCCCATGTCATGATAAGGGGCAAGGAGTACAGCCCCGCCGAGGTCTCCGCGATGATACTGACGAAGATGAAGCAGACGGCGGAGGACTACCTGGGCGAGAAGGTGACGGACGCGGTAGTAACAGTACCCGCGTACTTCAACGACTCCCAGCGGCAGGCGACGAAGGACGCCGGGCGCATCGCGGGCTTAAACGTGCTGCGTATAATAAACGAGCCGACCGCGGCGTCGCTCGCGTACGGCCTGGACAAGAAAAAAGACGAGACCATAGCCGTATACGACCTGGGCGGCGGCACGTTCGACATCTCCATACTGGAGCTTGGCGAGGGCGTCTTCGAAGTGAAGTCCACCAACGGCGACACATACCTGGGCGGCGACGACTTCGACGAGAAGGTAATGCGCTGGCTTGTTGACGAGTTTAAAAAGGACCAGGGCATAGACTTATCAAAAGACAAGATGGCGCTTGCAGAGGCTTAAAGAAGCGGCGGAAAAGGCAAAGATTGAGTTGTCTTCCTCGCTCGATACGGAGATAAACCTGCCGTTTGTCACGGCGGACGCAGCCGGCCCGAAGCACCTCCTGATGAAGCTCTCCCGCTCGAAGCTGGAGCAGCTCACGGACGAGCTTGTCAATAAAACGATCGAGCCGTGCAAGAAGGCCCTTACAGACGCGGGCAAGGCCGCGAAAGACATAAACGAAGTGGTGCTTGTCGGCGGCATGACAAGGATGCCGAAGGTACAGCAGGTGGTTAAGGATTCCTTCGGCATGGAGCCGCACAGGGGCGTGAACCCGGACGAAGTCGTCGCAATCGGCGCGGCGATACAGGGCGGCGTGTTGAAGGGCGAGGTGAAGGACGTACTGTTACTCGACGTGACTCCGCTCTCGCTCGGCATTGAAACTCTGGGCGGCGTGATGACGAAGTTAATCGAGCGCAACACCACCATCCCGACCAGGAAGAGCCAGATATTCTCCACCGCGGCGGACAACCAGACGGCGGTGTCCATCCACGTCATCCAGGGCGAGAGGGAAATGGCATCCGATAATAAAACTCTGGGACGGTTTGAGTTGATCGGCATCCCGCCCGCGCCGAGGGGGTTGCCGCAGGTGGAAGTTACCTTCGACATAGACGCAAACGGCATAGTCCACGTGAGCGCGAAGGACCTGGGCACCGGGCGCGAACAGTCCATAAAGATAACCGCATCCTCCGGCTTGTCCGAAGAGGAGATAAAGAAGATGGTCCGGGACGCGGAAGCGCACGCGGAAGAGGACAAGCGCAAAAAAGAGCTTGCCGAGGCCAGGAACGAAGCCGACACGCTCATCTACTCCATCGAGAAATCGCTGACCGATTACGGCGACAAGGTCTCCGAGGGCGAGAGGGCGGACATCGCCTCCGCTATCGAAGAGGCGAAGAAGGCAAAGGACGGCGAAGACGTCGCCGCGATAAAGGACACGATGCAGAAGCTCTCCACCGTCTCGCACAAGCTCGCCGAAGAGATATACAAAAAAGCGGGCGCGGGCGCGGCAGGCGAGGGCGGCGGCGCGGCTGGACCTGAAGGCGGCGCTGGCGGAGGCGAACAGGCCGGGACGGAAGGCGGCGGCGAGAAGGTCGTGGACGCGGAGTTCGAGGAGAAGAAGTAAAGGTTGAATTAGCGGCCATACTGTGAGATAATATCTAAGCCCGGCCCTGAAAATGGGCTGGGCTGTGTCGAATAGTTTGTCATTGTACATACTGTATCACTGTTTTACCAGAAACTCGGAGAAATTGTTAAGTTGGCTAAGCGAGATTACTACGAAATTTTAGGCGTACATCAAAACGCAAGCGATACGGAGATAAAGAAGGCGTACCGCCGCCTTGCGATGCAGCACCACCCGGACAAGAACCCCGAAAGCCACCAGGAGTCGGGAGATAAGTTCAAGGAGGCGACGCAGGCCTACGAGGTGCTCTCCGACCCGCAGAAGCGCGCGGCATACGACCAGTTCGGGTTTGCCGGCGTCGAGGGGACGGGCGGCGGCGGTGGTGGCGGCGGCTACGGAGGCCGGGGCGATTTCGGGGACATATTCGGGGACATATTCGGCGACATGTTCGGAGCCGCGGCGGGCCATGGCCGCTCCCGCGCGAGGGGCGCGGACCTGCGCTACAGCATGACCATCTCGTTTGAGGACGCGGCCTTCGGCAAGGAGACCGAGATACGGATACCGAAGACGGAGAACTGCCCCACCTGCGACGGGACCGGCTGCAAGCCCGGCACGCATCCGAAGACCTGTTCCGCCTGCCGCGGCACCGGCCAGCAGAGGGTGCAGCAGGGATTCTTTACAATCGCCAGGACCTGCCCGGCGTGCAGGGGCGAAGGGCAAGTCATCGCCAACCCATGCCCGCAGTGCAAGGGCCATAAGACCGTCGAGCACGAGAAGACGATGAAGGTGAAGATCCCGCCAGGCGTGGAAACCGGGAGCAGGCTCAGGCTCTCCGGAGAGGGCGAACCGGGAATGCATGGCGGGCCGCACGGCGACCTCTTCATCGTGATAAAGGTCAACGAGCATCCGATATTCGTCAGGGACGAAGACGACGTCTGGTGCGAGGTCCCCATCAGCGTTACGACCGCCGCGCTCGGAGGAGAGATAGAGGCGCCTACCCTGCGCGAGAAGATGAAGCTTAAAATCCCCGCCGGTACTCAGACGGGCAAAGTCTTTCGCTTGAAGGGCAAGGGCATCCCGAACGTGCGGGGCTACGGCGTCGGAGACGAGAACGTGCGCGTAGTCGTGGAGACGCCGTCGAACCTGACCTCCCGGCAGGTAGAGCTTCTGAAGGAGTTTGATTCCCTATCCAAAAAAGATAATAACAACCCCATCGGCAAGGGGTTCTGGGAAAAGGTCAAGGACTTAATCGGCACGGCGTCCGAATAGGGCATCCCCCCCACTTTGGAAAAGATGCACATTGCCCAGGATATTCGTAGAACCGGAAAGCATAAAAAAAGATTCGGCGACTCTGCCAGAGGACGACGCGAAAAAATTGTTCCGCGTCCTGCGGATGAAGCCAGGCGACCATCTCACCCTCTTTGACGGAACCTCCGAGTACAGCGCGGTAATAAAATCCCTGAACCAGAAATCCGCTGAAGTCACCATAACCGGGACTCTTAAAAGAGAGAGCGAATCTCGCCTCCAGACCCTGCTTGGGCAAGGCGTGCCGAAGTCCGAGAAGATGGAGTACGTCGTGCAGAAGGCGGTGGAACTCGGCGTGACGGAAATCGTACCGGTCATGATGGAGCGGTCCGTGAAAAGACCTGACGCATCCGATGCGGTAAAAAAGCTGGCCCGGCTCCGTAAGGTCGCGGTGGAAGCGGCGAGGCAGTCCGGCAGGGTATCCGTGCCGGAGATGTCCTGCTTCATGGACCTGCCCATGTTCGTAGAGCGCGCCCGGTGCTTCGACCTGAAGATTATTTTTTATGAAGGCGAGAAGACGCGCGGCCTCCGCGATATCCTGCACGGTTGCGGCGAAGTTAAAAGCGTCGCCTTGCTGGTCGGCCCGGAGGGCGGGTTCACGGATGACGAGGTATTGGAAGCGGAGGCGGCAGGTTTCGTCACGGCAGGCCTCGGCCCCCGGATATTAAGGACGGAGACGGCGGGTATCGCGGCGCTGTCGATTATTCAGTATGAGTTGGGGGATATCAAGTTAAATTCATGAAAGAATGAATTATTGGAATCCTATCTTAATAGAGTTACATCCATGCATAATTTTGTAATATTGCCAATTGGCATCACTATAAAACCTTATTCTAATTAGCACATTTGCATAAAATTCATGAGACACTTTATTCCACGTAATCCGGGCATTATACTCTCCTTGAACCAGCAAAAATTTACTATTATTATTTTTCAATATTAATTAATGATACTATAGAAATTCTCTGATAAGAAAAAAATTCAAAAACCATGTTTTTATGTTAAGTAAAGGTCATATAATCAGAACTTATAACGAGAATTAGAATTTTCAGTTGATCTATCGAAATCAACCTCACTTCAATCCAAGAATTCATACATTCGGAATCATATGTTCAATTTTTCATACCTTCCTGATTTAAGAACTAAATTTTATAAGCTGTATATTTTTTGCCACTATCATCTCCTTTATGTGTCCTATCCGTCACCGCCTCAAGCTCCGTCCCCCAGCCTTTGCCCCAGTTATCTTCCGCATAGTTTTCGCTCGGAAGCCCGGGGTGGCACATCAGCTCGCTCGTGCCGTCCGGGAGATTTTTCAGGATGTTCAGCAGTTTTTCCGCATCAAGATTTCCCGTCTCGGCAAACCCGAAGAAATAGTCCGGGAACTTTATCCCGGCGGTTTCGAGTGCGCGCCTGTTTTTCTTTGCGATGCCCTCAAATATGGATTTCTCAAGCCGGCGGACGGGCGCGACTCGCGGGTCTTGTCCGGCGTCCGGCCCGACCGGGTAGCGCATGGCGGGTATGGCGTATTCCTCCGCCAGCTTCATCACGACATCGAATACCCGCTTCATCATGTGCACGTGCTGATGGCCGTCGATATGGTCCGGCTTTATCCCCAGCGCGAGTGTCCGTTCTATCTGGGCGCGCAGTTCAATCTCTACCTCGTCGATCTTTATGGAGCCGAAGAGCAGGCGGGACATTAGCGGGAACGGGCCGTTTGGGAGCAGGCCGCGAGGCGCGAGGCTGCGGATTTTGGAGGGCTCCGCGACCGGCCTCACTAGTGTCAGGCAGAGGTGGACGCCGACCCCGAGTGACGGGTTTTCCTTTGCCAGCCTCGCCGCGTGTTCGGCCGCCTTGGCCCCGGCCATGAAAGAGGCCGAGGTTATTATGCCATGTTGATGGCCCCTGATAATGCCGTCGTTGACGGACTCGGCCATCCCGAAATCGTCCGCATTTACTATAAGCCGCTTCAAGCGGCCCCCGCGCCGGGACTTTTCCGGACCTTGGCCACCAGACCCGCCTTCAGAAGCTCAGGCTGTTTTTTGATGCGCTCCTTAATAAAGCGCTCCTCTTCCGCGCGGTTCGTGAGCACACCGTTCATCTTCGCTTCCAGCAGGCTGGCAAGCAGTTTTTTGAAATGCGGGCCGGGCTGAAGCCCCATCTCCATCAGGTCGTCGCCGGTCAAGTCCGTCTGGACGTCCCTGTACTGCGTGAGATACATCGATACATGTTTTTTCGAGCTTGCCGTCTTTGTCTTCGCCATCATGTAAAGGAGCGCCTCCACAGGCAGCACAGAGAGAAGGAGATAGACCTGATACGGCGAAATATCGGGCTGGCGGTAAAACTCCCCGAGTACCCGCTTTCCTTCGCGCTTGGCCGTATGCAGCTTTTTGACGTGCCTCTCCGGGACCGTGAGCCTGGCCGCAAGCTCGGCCGCCTCTTTCTCCGTCAGGGGGTCGAAGAGCCCCATGAAATATACCAGCCACGAGTCCGCTTCCATGTCCAGGAACAAAAGCTTAAACCACGCGAGCGTTTCCGAAATCGACGAGAAAATCGACTCCATTTCCTTCGTGACCTTGAACTTCGGATGTATGAACCTTAAAAGGCCGAAATCCTCCATACGCTTCATGGCGGAGAGCGGCGCGGTTTCCTTGAATATCAGCCGCAGCTCGGAATATACCCTGCCCCCGGCGAGGCGGTGGAAGAGGTCCATCTTCACCGCGCCTTTTATCAGTTCCTGCGTATGTTTCGAGATCGTGAACCCCATCCGCACCTCGAACCTTATCGCGCGAAACGCCCTTGTCGGGTCCTCTATCAGGCTCAGGTTATGGAGCACCCGTATGGCCTTGTCTTTCAAGTCGCGCTGTCCGCCGAAGAAGTCCATCAGTTCGCCGAAACCCCTCTCGTTTATCCTGATGGCAAGGGCGTTGACGGTGAAGTCGCGCCGGTAGAGGTCCTTCTTTATGGAACCCAGCTCCACCGTCGGGAGAGCCGCGGGATACTCGTAATATTCCGTGCGGGCGGTGGCGACGTCGAACTTCGTAGCCGCCGGGGAGGATGACGACGGCGGTGCCGAACTTATGGTGCGGCCGGACGCGCGCGCCGTATTTCTTCGCGACTTCATACGCGAAGCGGATGCCGTCTCCTTCCACGACCACGTCAAGGTCGAAGTTCTCCACGTTTATCAGGAGGTCCCGCACGAACCCCCCGACCGCATAGGCCGAAATGCCCAGTTCATCAGCCGTCTTTCCTATGGCGTAGAGAAGCTCCAGAGTATCGGCCGGCAGGCGCTCCCAGACGAGGCTCGCGATATTCTTCCCGTAACCCTCGTCTCCCTTATACCTCGGCCCCACCCTTTCGCGTTCCATAAGCCCGTCCTGGAGGGTGCGCAAAAGGTCCGTCCGCGTTATCGCCCCGATTACCTTTCCCTTTTCCACGACCGGCAGGAAACGCTGTGTGTGCCGGATCATTATGTCCTCGATGGTCTTGAAAGACGTGTCCTCCGATATGGTCTTGAAGTCCGTGGACATCAGCTCGCTGACCAGCCTCTCGCCCAGCCCGTGGAAGATGGATTTCTGCACGACCTCGCGCGTCATGAGCCCGACGAGCTTCCCGGAGCGCAATACCGGAAGGACGTTCACGCTGTAGCGCGTCATGTCCTCCCCCGCCTCGTTAATGGTAGCGCTGTCCCGGACGGTTATCACGGGCTTTGTCATTATGTCCTGGGCCATCTTCACGGGGTGCACGCTCTTCTTCAGCACGTCCAGGAGACGTTCCGCGACATTTTCAAGGTTCGTGTCGCGTATCGTCGCGGACGCGGCGGTCGGATGCCCGCCCCCGCCAAGCTCGGAGGCTACGCGGCCCGCATCTACTTCACTTACACGGCTCCTTGCGACCAGATGTACCCGGTCCTCCATCCGCACCACGCAGAACAGCGCGTCCAGGTTCTCTATGTCCCGTATCTTGTGCGTTATTATCGCCAGGTCCTGGATGTAGCGCGGCGTGGATGCCTGGGCGATTACAACCTTTATCCCGCCTATGTTATAGGCGGTCATGGATTTCAGCAGGTCGTTTAAAAGGCTTATCTGCTCGGCACTCAGCTCGCGCGTTATGAAGTCCGAGACGATATTCAAGTTCGCGCCTTTTGACAGGACCCATGCGGCGGCGGTAATGTCCCTGGGCGTGGTGGAGGCGAAGGCCATCGAGCCGGTCTCTTCGTAAATACCAAGCGCCATTACCGTCGCCTCTAACGAGGTTATCTCGATTTCTTTCTTCTGGAAAAGCTCCACGAAAATCGTCGTGCAGGCGCCAAGCTGCTCCACCATCTCGAATTCCCCGCGTATGTCCTCGTCCGTGAACGGGTGGTGGTCGTATATATGGATTTTCAGCCCGGGCTTGTCGATTATTTCCGCAAACTTGCCGATGCGCTCGCGGCTCTTGGTGTCCACCAGTATGAGCCGGTCGATTTTATTTAAATCGATGTTCTTTATACGGTCGAATTTCAGGGCGTAGAGCGTGCTGCTGAGGAAGAACTCGCGGATGCTCCTCTCCTGCGCGCCAGGGAAGACCAGGTGGGCGTCAGGATACAGCTTCTTCGCCGCCATCATCGATGCGACGGCGTCGAAATCCGCGTTTAAGTGGCAGGTGATTACGTCCAATTCTTCTCCATGATCGGCGCTAATCGAATGGCCGGACTTGCGGCTTGCGCCTATCCCCTGGGGTGCATCTCTTCGTGCATCTTTTTAAGACGCGACACTTCCACCTTGGTATAAATCTGCGTCGTGGATATATCCGCGTGCCCAAGCATCATCTGCACGCTCCGGAGGTCCGCCCCGTGTTCCAGCAGGTGCGTCGCGAAAGAGTGCCGCAGCATGTGCGGAGATATGTTCTTCTTTATCCCGGCCTGTTCTAGCGTACTTCCCGACTATCTTCCAGAAGCCCTGCCGGGTCATCCCATGGCCCCTGCGGGTGACGAACAGGGCGGCGCATTCCCGTTGTTTGAGTAGCAGCGGGCGGGAAGCTTCCAGGTATTCGCGGATGCTGGCAAGCGCCGCCTGCCCCAGGGGGATGAGCCTGTCCTTGGAGCCTTTCCCGGTAACCTTCAGGAACCCGACTTCAAAGTTTACCCCGTCGGATGGAAGCCCCACAAGCTCGCTTACCCTGAGGCCCGCCGCATACATCGTCTCCAGCATTGCCCTGTCGCGGAGGGCTTCCAGCCCGCGGGGGGCCTCAGGCCCGTCACCGGCCGGTGCGGCAAGGATGGCTTCCACCTCCGCCCCCGTCAGGGCTTTGGGGAGATGTAGACCCCGTTTCGGCGTCTCCAGCGCCTCCGTCGGGTCTGTCTTCGACAGGCCCTCTAACAGAAGGAACCTGTGCAGGCCCTTTACCGCCGCCAGCGTCCTGGCCACCGAAGCGCTTGAGAGGCCGGAACGTTTCAGGCTCTCGACCAGCTCACGCATCTCCGTGCGGCCCGCCGCGGAAAAGCTGCCGACCCCTTTATTTTCAAGGAAACCTGCATACTTACCCAAGTCCCGGCCATAGGATTCGAGGGTGTTTTTGGACAGCCCTTTCTCGACGGCGAGGTAATCCAGGAATTTGATTACGGTTTTTTCCATTAATATATATCCATAACTCCCCGAGCCCCGGAGGGCGTTACGCCCTTTCCATAACATTTAGCATAGTTTACAACCGGCCTATTTGCAAGGGGAAATTCCTTGACTTTCCAGGCCCCTTCCACTATCATCAACATTTCGATTTTTATAGTAAATTTTATTCTTGGCAAGGGGCAAGAGGGGGGACTTAACGATTGGATATAGGCGGGATTGCCAGGGGTATTTCGATTTACGCGATGCCGGTCCTCATCGCGATTATACTGCACGAGGTCATGCATGGCTGGGTCGCGGAGAAATTCGGCGACTCCACCGCCCGCAAGGCAGGCCGGTCTGACTCTTAACCCCATAAAGCATATCGACCCGATCGGGACCGTAATCCTGCCGCTCGCGCTGATAATCATGGGTTCCCACTTCCTCTTCGGCTGGGCGAAACCCGTCCCCGTAAATTTCGCCGCCCTTCGTAACCCGAAGCGGGATATGGTATGGGTCGCCCTTTCCGGCCCGGCGACCAACTTCGTCCTGGCGGTGATAAGCGCGCTCGTCCTGAGGCTCATTATAATGTCTCAGCCGGAGGCGATAGGGCTTGCGGGCAGGGAACTGGCGCCGGACGTGCTCCGGACATACGGGATGAGCATGTCGTTTCTGGTGCCCATCGTCCTGATGCTGAAGGCGTCTATACTCATCAACTCAGTCCTTATGGTGCTGAACATGATACCGGTGCCCCCGCTGGACGGCGGGAGGGTGCTGGTGGGGCTTCTGCCTGTGCGCGCGGCTTATACCTACAGCAAGATTGAACCGTTCGGGCTTTTGGTCATAGTCATGCTTGTCTTCGTCATACCGCAGACGCAGATGTTCTTCTCCGTGATAGTGAACGTGTTTATAAATATATTCCTGATGATCGCGGCGTATTAATGCAAAACCGTTACTTTTCTTTTGGAAAAAAGAAAAGTAACGCAAAAGAAAACTGGAAATTTAAAAGTTTTTGGCGTTACCTTTTTACTAAAAAGGTAACAAGGTTAAAAGTCAATGAAAGGCATTTAGATGTCCGTAAAAAGAGTTCTTTCCGGCATGCGCCCCACGGGCAAGATGCAGCTTGGCAACTTACTTGGCGCGGTAGAGAACTGGAAGTCCCTCCAGGAAAAATACGAGTCGTTCTTCTTCATCGCGGACTGGCACGCCCTGACCACGAACTACGAGGACACTAAAGACCTCCGGGCGTCGAAGCGCGACCTGCTGGTGGACCTTCTGGCCGCCGGAGTGGACCCTGAAAAATGCACGATATTTACCCAGTCGTCTATCCGGAACATGCCGAGTTGTTCCTCTATCTCTCGATGATTACCCCGCTCCCCTGGCTGGAGCGGAACCCGACCTACAAAGAGCAGATGGAGAACATAACGGACAAGGACCTTACCAACTTCGGTTTCCTTGGCTATCCGGTATTGATGGCGGCGGACATCCTGATATACAAGGCGGACGTCGTGCCGGTGGGTATCGACCAGCTCCCGCACTTAGAGCTTGCGCGCGAGATTGCACGGAGGTTCAATAACATCTACAAGCCGGTATTCCCGGAGCCGCAGGCCCTGCTTGACCGAGGCCCCGAAGGTGCCGGGCCTGGACGGCCGGAAGATGTCCAAAAGCTACGGGAACGCGATATACATCTCCGACGGCCCGGACGAGATGCGGGCAAAAATAAAGATGATGGTGACGGACCCGGCGCGCGTGAAACGCGCCGACCCCGGCAACCCGGAAATCTGCACCGCGTTCGTCTTCCACAGCATCTATACGCCTGAGACCGAGAGGCCGGAGTTGGCCGACGCCTGCCGGGAGGCCGCGATCGGCTGCGTGGACTGCAAGAAGCGCCTTGGCGAGTACATGCTGGCCCAGCTTGAGCCTATATTCAAAAGGCGCCAGGAACTGCTGGCGAGGCCGGATTACCTCGAGTCGGTCTTGGCGGCAGGCGACAAAAGGGCGAAAGAAATCGCCGGACAGACCATGGCGGAAGTCCGGGACGCGATAGGGATCTAATAAAAAAAATATGTCTGACTATAGCATAAAGATTCCATTATTCGAGGGGCCGCTTGATTTGCTGCTCCATCTTATCCGAAAGGACGAGGTGGACATATACGACATCCCAGTCGCGCGGATCGCGGAGCAGTACCTCGAATATATCGACCTGATGACGGAGCTGAACCTGGAGGTCGCGGGGGAGTTCCTGGTGATGGCGGCGACGCTTGCCCAGATAAAGTCCCGGATGCTCCTTCCGCCGGCTGAAGGCGAGGGCGAGGAAGAGGGCGTGGACCCCAGGATGCAGCTTGTCGAGAGGCTCCTTGAGTACAAGAAATTCAAGGAGGCAGCCGAAGATCTGGGCGCGCGTGAGAACCTCTGGCGAGACGTGTTCGTCCGTTCCGCGAAGGGCGCGTGGGAAGACTCCGAGGAGCCGAAGGAAGAAGCCCTTTTTAATTTCGGGCTGATCGACCTTTTAGACGCGTTCAAGCGCGTGCTCACGAACGTGCCCGCGGGAAAATTCCACGACGTCGGCGGCGAGGGCATCAGCATCACCGACAGGATTAACCAGATACTGGAAAAATTGTCGGGGGAAAAGAGCCTGACTTTCGACGGGCTTTTCGAAGGGGGTCTAACCAGGGCCCAGGTGGTGGTGACTTTCCTGGCGCTGCTCGAGCTTGCGAGGATCAGGGCGGTGAAGATATTCCAGGCCGAGGAATTCGGCGTAATTCGTATAATGAAAGCGGTGTCCGAAGATGGCCCTTCAACAGATTAAGGCGTCTGTAGAGGCACTTCTATATGTTTCTGACACGCCTCTTAGCCTGCGGAAGATAAAAGAGGCCTTCGGCGAGGACTCGGGCGTCGAGCAGGAAGAAATACAAAACGCGCTGACGTCTTTGCAGGAGGATTTCAATTCCGACGGCCGGGGAGTGCGCATCGCCGAGCTTGCGGGCGGCTTCCAGATAATTACCAGGCCGGAGTTCGCGCCGTATATCAAGAGGCTGCAGAAGATAAAACCGCCGAGGCTTTCCGCCCCGGCTTTGGAGACGCTGGCGATAATAGCATACCGCCAGCCCCTGATACGCGCCGAGATCGAGGCTATACGCGGCGTGAACGCGGACGGCGTTTTGAAGACCCTGCTGGAGCGGCGGCTGATAAGGATTGCCGGACGTCAGGACGTCCCCGGCAAACCGATAATGTATGCGACCACTGCGGACTTCCTCCAGTATTTTGGACTCAAGGACCTCTCGTCGCTGCCTTCGCTCCGGGAACTGGAACGGGAACTTGGGATGGAGGAGAATACTATACTCGGCAACCTGGAGCCGGAGCTTCCGGGGCTGGACGGGCCGGAGATGGAACGGATGGCCGAGGAGTACCGCGAGAAGCGGCGCGCGGATATCGAAGCGGAAGAGGCGTCCCTGGCCGCGCAGGCCGAGGCGGAGCTGGCCGTGTTCAAGGAAGAGGTCTCGGGCGGCGCGGAGCCGGACGAGTTGCCGGAGGAGGCCACGGACAAGGCGGTAGGGCGCGACGCCCTCGGCGCGCCGGAGAACCCGTGCATCCCGGATGCCGGGGATACTCCGGAGGAGATACTCGAAGAGCTTGATAAAGAAGGTCAGGACGGGTTTTGAAAAAGGTTTGACTTTAAGGTTCTCGCTCTGCTATTATTTGAACCTTCCTAAAACCTAAGGAGTTTTGAGTTTGAAAGAGACCGAAAAGATCTGGATGGACGGCAAGCTTGTCCCGTGGGCCGACGCGAAGGTGCACGTCATGGTGCACAGCCTGCATTACGGGCTGGCCGTATTCGAGGGCATCCGCTGCTACAAAGGCAAGGGCGGCTCATATGTCTTCCGGCTGGACGAGCATATCGACCGGCTCTTCGACTCCGCGCACATATTCCAGATGGACGTGCCGTTTACCAAGGCGGAGATGAAAAAGGCCGTCGTCCAGACGATAAAGGCGAACAAGCTGGACGAGTGCTACATCCGTCCGCTCATCTATATAGGCTACGGCGCGATGGGGCTTTCCGTTTCAGGCCCGATTAACGTTGTGGTATCTTGCTGGCCCTGGGGCGCCTATCTCGGCGACGAAGCCATAAAGAACGGCATCAAGGTGAAGACCAGCTCGTTTACGAGGCACCACGTGAACATCACCATGACCCGCGCCAAGTCCACCGGGTCGTACATAAATTCCCAGCTCGCCAAGCACGAGGCGAGGTCGGCGGGCTGCGACGAGGCGATGCTTTTAGACCCTGAAGGATACGTGGCCGAGGGGAGCGGGGAGAACATCTTCATCGTAAGGAAGGG
Source organism: Nitrospirota bacterium (assembly GCA_963698885.1). Lineage (GTDB taxonomy): Bacteria > Nitrospirota > JACRHJ01 > JACRHJ01 > JACRHJ01 > JBARKJ01. Next base: position 197,665 of record CAVOSJ010000002.1, read on the forward strand.
CATCATAAAGACGACGCCCCTTACCTCCATCCTGGAAGGCATCACGCGGGACTCCATAATAGAGCTTGCGGCGGAGCTTGGTTACGTGGTCCGGGAAGAGCGCTTTACCAGGGACGAGGTTTACATATCGGATGAGGCGTTCTTTACCGGCACCGCGGCGGAGGTCACGCCGATACGCGAGGTGGACGGCCGCTCGATAGCCGACGGAAAGCCCGGCCCGGTCACGCAGGCGCTTCAGAAGGTGTTTTTTGAGATAGTCAAGGGCAAGTCCAAGAAGCACAAGGACTGGCTTACCAAGATATAATAAAGATAACCATCTCCCCGCAGTTGGAGATGGTGAACGAAATGCCGGAGTGGTGGAATGGTAGACACGCACGTTTGAGGGGCGTGTGGGGCGACCCATACGAGTTCGAGTCTCGTCTCCGGCACCATTAAAAAAAAGGCGTTCCATATGGGACGCCTTTTCTATATAATAAATACATGTCGCACCACCACAAGCCGCTGCTTACCCGGGAACAGTTCGCGAGACGACAGGCACGCTACGCCCTTTTCTCCCTCTTAATCCTTGCGTTCTCTATCGGAATCGGCATGGCGGGATATCACTACTTCGGCCATCTCCCGTGGGTGGACTCCTTCCTTAACGCATCCATGATACTCACCGGGATGGGGCCCGTGGACCACATGGAATCGGACGCGGGAAAGCTGTTCTCGTCTTTTTACGCACTGTTCTCCGGCGTCGCCTTCCTGACTTTCGTCGCGGTCCTGTTCTCCCCGGCCTATCGCCGCTTCATGCACAAGTTCCACCTGGACATCGAGGTGGGTGAAGAGGACGAATGAAGAAATTATTTCTGGCCGGGGCCGCGGCCCTTTTGACCCTGCTCGCCGTCCCTGCCGCTGTCGCTATCCCCGCCCGCCCCGCGCTCGCGGACGGATGCCGCTCTAAGCCATACAGCGCCAAAGAAATTCAGGAGCGCCAGAACCTTGTAGCGCCAATGCCCGTGGGCTCCCGGATAGCCTACTGGGCGGAGCAGTTCAGGAATGTGCCATACGACACGGACCCGCTGGGCAAATACGTGCGGACAAAGAAAATAGTGTGCGACCAGGAGATGGACTGCATGTACCTCGTATTCCGCTCCGTGGAACTCGCGCTTTCCAGGACCCCCGAAGATGCCGTCGATAAGGCGTTAGACCTGCGGTTCAAGACGAAGGGGAGGCTGGGCAAAGATAACGAAGTCTTAAACTACGGCGAGCGGTTCGATTATGCCGAAGACATGATAGCCTCCGGCAAATGGGGTAAGGATATAACGGCGGAGATAGCCCCTCCGGCGGAGGCCCCAGGTTCAAGAGGTTATAAAAAGGTGGAGTACGTCCCGAAGGCGGAGCTTATGGAGGAGAAATACTACTCGCGCCTGAAGGACGGAGACATTATATATTTTATAAAAGACCCGGCAAAGCGCGCGGTCGGCGAGATAGTCGGACACCTGGGCATAATAAAAATGGAAGCAAAGCCTGAGTCCGGCACGCCGGCGCCTTTTCTGATTAACGCCAGCGGGACTAAAACCTCCGCCACACATTGCGGCGGAGGCTTCGTCAAAAAGGTTTCGCTTCTGGATTATCTTTCCAGTACCGGTTTCATCGGGGCCAAGTTCACCCGCTTTTAGTTTACCGCTCTTCTTCGGGCTTCTGCCGCTCTTTCTGCTTTTCTTCCTTTGGCTTTACCTGGCGCTTCTCCGCGGGAGGCAGTTTTTTCTGCGCAGGCCTGCCCGCTTCAGGCTGACCTTCGCGCGGTGAACGCCTCCATGCGGGTCCGACCCTCCGGCCTTGCAGGCGAAGGCGCCTGCCCGGATGGGCTCACCTGCCCTCTCTCTTTTAGCGGGGCTCCCGGTCTTTCGGCCCCGGGCCGGGTCTCGGCCCCACTGCCTGCCGGGATATTTCTTTCCCCTGGTGCAACTCCTTGTCCCTGCCTTCCGGGAGGCGCGGGCCGCTCTTTTTCCATGCCGCCCGATTTACCGGGTTTAAGTCCGGGAGCGGTAGCCGCCCCGGGTCTCGCGAACGGGACCTTTCTGCCCAGCTGCTTTAGCGGCATTTTCGGCGGCGTCTTGCCCGGCGCGAATGCGGACCTTCCCTGCGTCCTCACAATCGCCCTCTGCTTCACCATCGGGAGGACCTTCTCCATCTGCCTCTGCGGCAGGGCCTTCGGCTTCACACCGGGCCTCGGGAGCCTCGTCTCCTTTATCGGTTTTATATCCCTCGCGGGCGGCCTTGGCATGACCCGCTGCCCCATCGCTCCCGGATGCCTGAACGGGTCCTGACCCTGGGCAATGCGCATGCGCTTGGTATCGCCCCTTAAGAAGCCATCCCTGTTTACGACGACGACGCCGTTAGTCACCCTGCTGTTGACGTAAACATTTTTAACGACGGTAATCCTGGTCACGTTCACGTTGACGCTCCCGGGACCGTAGTAGCCGTAGCCGTAATATATCTCGCGCGGGGCGAGCGGCACCCATGATACCGCGTCTCCGCCCCAGGACCAGCCGACGTAGCCGGGCGACCACCACCCCCCTACGCTGACCGCCGGGGGAAGCCAGAACCAGCCCGTCGAAACCGCCCACGACCACCTGCCGTAATGGAAGGGCGCGTACCACTGGTCGTACGGGAGCCAGACGTAATCGCCCGCCACCCATACCCATCTGCCGTTGGAGTAAGGCGACCAGGCCGGATCGACCGCGGGCACCCATACCTCTCCGTACTCGGGATAGGCAACCCAATGGCCGCCTTCGTCAAACTCGTAGCCGTAGCCGGCCATATCCGGCGGCAGGTAGCGCGCGCTCCCGGACGGCTTCCTGTAGCGGTCCCAGCGCGAGTCCACCCAGTTGTCCCAGTCGTCACGCGCGGGCAGGGCGCTGGTATATACCTGTCCGTCCTGGGTTATTTCCGCCATATCGCCCTTGCTTACGTCCGAGATGCCGTCCTGCGTCTCCAGTTCGACCCTGCCCGAAGTTACCCCAACCTGGGTAGTCCCGTCCTGGAGGACGGTAATACGGAACCGCGCCTTGTCGTAAGCGCGGACGCTGGCGTTCGGGGTATCCACCTGGAATACGTCGTCAGGCCCCATCCGGCGGGTGGCAAAGGATGCCTCGCCGGAAGCGATTGCAACCTGAAAGGCGCGTCCCTTGTCGCTTTCCATCTTGTTGATGTCGAGTTCGGTCTGATAGTTTATCCAGGCCATGTGCCCGCCCATGAACTGGACCTCTATCTTCGAGTCGTCTCCGGCCCATAGCCTGTCCCCGTCACGGAGCGAGAAATTGACCGAGAGCGCGGCCCAATCATCGGTATCTTCGCTGTTGAATGACGTATCCCCCTGCATCATGGTAACCCGCGCCATCCCAAGTCCCGCCGGAGGGCCTGCCGGCGTCGCCGCAGGCTCGTCGGCAAACGCTTGAATTCCAAAGGAAAGAAGAAATATCGAAAGGACGGCTCCCAAGAGGGATATTACGGGACGGGACGGGTTTTTCATCTATTCCTCCGGACGGTTTATAATTAATACTTTTTTACCTATGTTTAGTATATCACTTACATGACAAATATAGCTTGAACAGCCTTCCCGAAAAAGCTATCATGCTACATACCTTAGACGGAAGCCCGCGCGGAAAGATTACAACAAACCGGGGCGGACCGTCAGCCGGAGGAAAAGTGGAACTGGACGACGACCAGATGTGCTTCGTATGCGGTCTTCATAACCAGGGGGGGCTTCAGCTTAAGTTCCGCCTGGACAAAGACGGCAGGTCGCTCTCGGCGGATTTTACGCCCGTGAATACCTGGCAGGGCTATAAGGGCATGGTGCACGGCGGGATAATCTCCACCGTACTGGACGAGGCGATGACGAAGCTTGCGTATTCCCTGGGGATGAACGCGGTCACGGGGAAGCTCACGGTGCGGTTTAAAAAACCGCTTTTGGTGGGCGAGAAGGTAAAGGTTACCGGGCGAGTCCTGAAGGAGTCCGGGCGGACTGTCGAGGCGGTGGCTGATGCGGTCAAAGAGGACGGGACGGTGGTAGCGGTGGCCGAGGGGCTATTGGTAAAGGTAAAGGGACACTAAAAAAGGAATTTCCATTTGAGGAAATATCTGATTATATTCGGCCTTATCGGCCTTCTGGTCCCCTTCTTCTTCGAGTTCGTCTGGCATTTCGTGGCGCGTGATTTCGGTTCCTGGTTTGTCGTATTTTTCTGGCCGGGCTTTCTTTTACTTGCCGACCCTTCCAAGTCCACGGACGTGAAGTTCAGCTTCATAGCGTTCGCAACCGCCGCCAACGGTGTCTTCTATTCCGCGCTTGGTTTCTTTCTCTGGGGACTGTTCCATAGAAACCGCTGGTTTCTGGCCGTCTTCGTCCTGCCCGTAATATGGTTCTGCTACCGCGTCTTCGTGCTGGTGCATTCATAAGGTAAAATTCAAATATGGAACAAAAAAGTAAAATCATGGCCCTCATGCGCGAGAAGACCTACCGTCCGCTCCTGATGAAGGAGCTGATGCGGAACCTGGGCGCGCCTAAGGAGGCCCGGCAGGACGTGAAGCACGCCATCCGCGAACTGATAAGGGAAGGCGAGATAATCAAGATCCGCGGCAACCGCTACGGCCTTCCCTCAAAGATGAACCTGGTCGTCGGCAAGCTCTCGGTGCACCCGGACGGATACGGCTTCGTGATGCCGGATACCGAGGACGGCCAGGACGGCTGGCCGCGGGGAGGACGTATATGTCCGGGCGATAGAGATGATGGGCGCGATGCATGGGGACAGGGTCGTTGCGAGAGTCGAGCGCGAAAAAGGCGAGGGGAAGCGGGAAGGCCGCATAATAAGGATACTGGAACGCGCGACGGAGAGGGTGGTCGGAAAATACGAGTCCGGGCGCGGCTTCGGCGTGGTCGTATCCACAAACCCGCGCATCACGCACGACTTCTACATCCCGCCGAAAGAGAGGGGCGGCGCGAAAGACGGCCAGATGGTGGTCGCCCAGATAAAGCATTACCCGGAACCGCACAAGGCGCCGGAGGCGGAGGTGGTGAAGGTCTTAGGTCTTCCGGGGGAGCCGGGTATAGAGACGGACATGATAATCGAAGAGCACGGTCTTGCGACTGAATTCTCGGGCGCGGCGATAGACGAGGCCAAGGCTTCTGCGCAGGACGTGACGCCCGCGATGCGAAAAGGCCGGGTTGACCTCCGGACAAAGCCGACCGTGACGATAGACGGAGAACGCGCGCGTGATTTCGACGACGCGGTATCCGTGGAGCCCGCGGGCGAGGGGCTTATAAAGCTTTTCGTTTCCATCGCGGACGTGGCGAATTACGTGAGGCCCGGCTCGGCCCTTGACGGCGACGCGAGGGACAGGGCCACCAGCGTATATTTTCCGGACCGCGTCCTGCCGATGCTCCCGGAGGAGCTTAGTAACGGGATATGCAGCCTGAACCCTGGACGTTGAGCGCCTGACCCTGACGGCGGAGATGGTATTCGACAAGGACGGGAACCGCGTCTCTTACGACGTTTACGAGAGCGTTATAAAGAGCAGGGCGCGTATGACCTATACGGACGTCGCCTTGATTATCGAGCAGGACGACCCGGCCACAAAGGAGAAATACGCGGAACTGGTTGACGGCTTCATGCAGATGCGCGAGTTGATGGAGCGGCTGAACAAGATGCGCAGGAAGCGCGGGAGCATAGATTTCGACCTGCCGGAGCCGGAAGTGATAATCGACCTGACCGGGAAGACGACTGCGATAGTGAAGGCCGAGCGCAATATGGCTCATAAGCTTATAGAGGAGTTCATGCTTGCCGCGAACGAGACCGTGGCGTCGCATCTGGAGGCGCACGGCGTGCCGTTCCTCTACCGCGTGCACGAAGAGCCGGACGAGGAGAAGATAGAGGTCCTGGGCTCCCTGGTGAAAGGTTTTGGGCTGCCGTGGCCCACGGGAGGGAATATCCGCCCCAAACATCTGGCCCATCTTTTAGAGGAACTGGCGGGACGTCCGGAGGAGCGCTTCTTGAATACGGTGATACTGCGTTCGATGAGGCTCGCCAAATATACCCCGGAGAACGTCGGCCACTTCGGGCTCGCCGCCCGGTGCTATTGCCACTTCACCTCGCCCATCAGGAGATACCCGGACTTAAGCGTCCACAGGGCGTTAAAGGAGCTGATCAGGAAGAAATCCATCCCGGCGGAGCGCAAATCCGAAATCGCCTCCGGCCTTGGGTCGCTTGGCCAGCACTGCTCGTTCATGGAGCGGGAGTCCGAAGAAGCGGAGCGCGAGGTGGTGGCGATAAAGAAGCTCCAGTTCATGACGGACAAGGTAGGCGGAGAATTCACGGGGTATATTACCGGCGTGACCGCGTTCGGGTTTTTCGTGGAACTGGAGGAATATTTCGTGGAAGGGCTTGTGCGCCTGACCGCGCTCCATGACGACTATTACAGCTATATCGAGCAGGAACACGCCTTGACGGGCGAGCATACCGGGCGGACGTACCGGCTTGGGGACAAGGTGGATAGTAATACTTGAGCGTATCGACCTTGAACGGCGGCAGATGGAGTTCTCCGTGGCCGGGATGTCCGATACCCAACGTCCCCGGCGGGAGCAGGTCTGGATGAAGTACAGGGCCAGGGGGAAAAGACGCTAATTTTGCGGTATACTCTTATTGTTCAATTAAATTTGTCTTGACAACCGCCTCATAGTGCGATATAAATATCCCTTCGATTTTTGACCTGGAGGTGTTCATTAATGTACGCAATAATAAAGACCGGCGGAAAACAGTATAAAGTCGCGCCGGGCGATGTATTAAAGGTGGAGTTCCTGGGCGTTGAGGCAGGGGAGACGGTGGAGATCGCCGATGTGCTCCTTTTTGAGAACGCGGGCGACGTTAAGGTTGGCAGTCCGCTTGTCTCGGGGGCCAAGGTGACAGCCGAAGTCGTGCGCGAGGGCAGGGCGAAAAAGGTCCTTGTATTCAAGCACAAAAGGCGCAAGGGCTATCGTAAGATGCGCGGCCACAGGCAGGACTTTACTGAGCTTAAGATCAAAGAAATTACTGCTTAAAACCTGTTACCTTTTTGGAAAAAGGTAACGCCAAAAACTTTAGTACGGCTTTCTTTTGGTTACTTTTCTTTCACCTGAAAGAAAAGTAACGAATTTTCTTTCAGGGAGTTATATAATGGCACATAAAAAAGGCGTCGGCAGTTCCAGGAATGGCCGCGACTCCAACTCACAGAGGCTGGGAGTCAAGCGCTACGAAGGCGAGTTCGTCACCGGCGGGAGCATAATCGTCAGGCAGAGGGGCACCAAAATCCATCCGGGCACGAACGTGGGCCTTGGCTCGGACGATACGCTCTATGCCAGGATACCGGGCGTCGTCAAATTCGAGCGCTACAGGAAAGACCGGAAAAAGGTGAGCGTGTACGCCGTCCCGCAGGGAGAGGCGTAATCGCCGAAAGGATATCGAAAGCCCCGCCTTCCGGCGGGGCTTTTTTTGCTTTGATTGTACGGTAAAATTTTAGGATAATTTTCAAGTAAACCCAGGAAACAATTCGTAATGTTCGTAGATTTAGCAAAAATATACATCAAGGCCGGCGACGGCGGAAAAGGCTGCGTAAGCTTCCGGAGGGAGAAGTACGTCCCGAAAGGCGGCCCCGACGGCGGCGACGGGGGAAAAGGCGGAAACGTCATAGTCAAAGCGACAAGCCAGCTGAACACCCTGCTCGACCACAAGTACCAGCAGCACTACACCTGCAAGGACGGCGGGGACGGCCGGGGCAAGCAGATGACTGGCGCGGACAGCCCGGACATCATCGTGAAGGTGCCGACCGGGACCGTGGTGAAGGACGAAGAGACGGGTGAAGTCATTGCGGACCTGGCCGAGGACGGGCAGGAGGTAATAGCCGCGTACGGCGGGCGGGGCGGCAAGGGGAACACGTTCTTCAAGTCGTCCACTCACCAGGCCCCGCGTTTTTCCCAGCCGGGGGAACCGGGCCCTGCGCGTACGGTGCTCCTGGAGCTGAAGCTGCTCGCGGACGCGGGTCTTATAGGGCTTCCGAACGCCGGGAAATCCACCCTCATCTCCGTCATATCGTCGGCGCGTCCGAAAATCGCCGATTACCCGTTCACTACGCTCGTGCCGAACCTGGGCGTGGTGAAGCCTGTGCACCATAAAAGTTTCGTGGTCGCGGACATACCGGGGCTTATCGAGGGGGCGCATAAAGGCGCGGGCCTTGGGGCGCAGTTCCTGCGGCATGTCGAGCGCACCAAGATGCTCCTGCACCTGGTGGACGTCTCCCCGCTGGCTGAAGGGGAGCCGGTAAAGAATTTCGAGACCATAAACGACGAACTCCGGAAACATAACCCGGAGCTGATGGAGCGGTTCCTGGTGGCTGTGGCGACGAAGATGGACGCCTGCGAGGACGAGGATCGGGTTAAACGTCTGCAGGATTACTGCAAGAAGAAAAAATATCCGTTCTTCGCGATTTCGTCCGCGACGCACGAAGGCGTGGACAGGCTGGTGGATTTCGTTGCGGTCAGGCTGGAAGAACTGAAATGGGCAGAAGAACCGAAATCTTAAAGCGCGCCCGGCGCGTGGTGATCAAGGTCGGCAGCACCGTAGTCGCCTCACGGACTAAAGGGGTGGATGCCCGCCGAATCAGGGCCTTGACGGACGACTTCGCTTACTTGCGCGAAAAAGGCATCGAGGTAATTGTCGTGACCTCCGGCGCGGTCGCGGCGGGCATGGGCAAGCTTGGCCTCACGGAGCGCCCCAAGACCATAGAACTGAAGCAGGCCGCGGCGTCGGTCGGGCAGTCTTCGCTTATACGCATGTATGAAAAGAACCTCGCCCGCCACGGGATACACGTGGGCCAGATGCTCCTGACCGGCGCGGACCTTCACGACAGAAGGCGTTTTCTGAACGCGCGGAACACCTTAAACAAACTCACCGAATTCGGCGTAATCCCCATAATAAACGAAAATGACACGGTTTCGGTTGAAGAATTAAAATTCTCCGACAACGACAACCTGGCCGCGCTGGTGACGAACCTCGCGGAGGCGGACACGCTGGTGATACTCTCGGACGTGGAGGGCCTCTACGACAAGGACCCCGCGAACAGGGACGCGAAGCTCATCGGCGAAGTCGCGGAAGTGACGCGGGACGTCTGCCGGATGGCCGGAGGCTCGTGCAGCGCCTTCGGGACGGGGGGGATGATGAGCAAGCTCTCCGCCGTGAAAAAGGCCGCCGCCACCGGCGCGGCGTGCTTCATCATAAACGGGCGCAAGGCGGGAAATGTAAAAAAATTATTCGAAGGCGGGGAAATCGGCACTTTGATCCTGCCCGGCGAGGAACAACTGACCTCCAAAAAGCACTGGATTGCCTATTCCATGCGCGGCAAAGGGAAAATAACCGTGGACGACGGCGCGGCCAGGGCAATACTCACGAAGGGCAGAAGCCTGCTCCCTTCCGGCGTAAAGGCAGCCGAGGGGCGCTTCGAGGCGGGCGACGCCGTGGAAATATGCCGCGAGGACGGCACTCCTATAGCGCGCGGCCTGATCCACTACGGGCGAGAAGAGCTGGATAAGATAAAGGGCCGGAAATCCAACGAGATAGAGGGGATTTTAGGCTATAAATACTGCGACGAAGTAATCCACCGGGATAATCTGGCCGTCATTTAAGATTTATTTTTTTTATTTTTTGGGTTGACTAATTCAAATCCAGCATATATATTCTTAAATGTCATTGTAAAATATTTTACAGTAAAGTAATTTTTATCAAAATATATTTTTTTGAAGGGAGAATATTTATGGGCAGGTTTTTTGTCGCGGGCCTTGTTCTCAGTCTTTTCATTTCCGTCAATTTCCCGGCCTATGCCAACATCCAGGACGACATGCGCGCCAGGCTTCCGATAGGGCAGGTCTTAGGCAACGCCCTCGGGGACAGTTTCAATCAGGCCCAGATCAAGGACGCCGTAGCCGCGATTATTCGGAACGGCGGCGACACCAAACAGGTGGTTAGAATAGCGCTGGGTTCGGGACTTGACCCTGAGGCTGTAATCGCCGGTGCGGTATCCGGAGGAGGAAGCTTGGCCGGCATATTCCAGGCGGCTCTTGACGCCGGGTTTACCAGCGATTTCATATCCGGGGCGGCAAGCCGCGCCGGTGCGTCTCAGGACGCCATCTCCTCGGCCATGGCCACCGCAAAGGCGGGTGAAGACTATTATACCTATGAAGCAGGCCAATCTTCCGGGATGAGCGCCGCCACGTTCAGCTATTCGATTCCCGCGGGCGGAGCCGGCGGCGGCGGGGGCGGTAACGTAAGCAATAACCGTTAATCCCTCGCTTTAAGCACTTTGATTCTAATCGGCGGTCTATAAGTCAAAGGGGGGAATACACATGAGGTTTCTGGCTTCCGCTGTTTTTGCGCTGTTAATGGCAGTTTCGCTTTTGGGCGTAGGTATAAAAGACGCGCACGCTTTAAACTTTGGCAGGGCCACGGTCAATCCTTATGTCGATTTCAATGCCGCTTACGACGACAACGTCTTCAGGGGCAACGGCGATCCCGTCAACGGACAACCCATAGTCAGCGACTGGTACTTCCTCATCTCCCCGGGGATAAAGCTGAACGTGCCCCAGAGAGATAACCTGTTCGAGCTGGAATACAGGGCCGACATCTACAAGTATGTTGACACGGGAAACGCCAACGACGTCGTGGACCATTTCCTGCGCGGCGCGGCGGCGTTTAATTTTCCGGGCGGGATGTCGATAAAGGCAGAGGACCTGGCGAATAAATCTCACGAAAGCCAGGGGCACGGAAAACACGGTCGAGAATCAGGCTCAAACCTCAGCCGTTACTATTCAAATCTCGCAAACGCCGAGATCGCTTACGCCTTCGCGGACCGTTACAAAATCGCCGTCGGGTACCAGAACTACATCATAAACTACAATTTGTCAGACCAGAAGTACCGCGACCAGTTCGATAACGCGGCCACGCTCACCCTCTTCTATCAGATCATGCCGAAGACATCCGCGCTTTTGGAAGGCTCCTATAAGCGCGTAGTCCACGACAACTCAAGCGTTGACGCCTGCCTCCGGAGAGACGCCCGGCCTGAACAGACTGTTCAACAGCAACGAGTACTGGGCCAAGGCCGGACTGACATGGGACATAACCGCCAAATCCAAAGGGACGATAAAGGGCGGGTACGAATGGAAGATCTTCGATAACCCCGAAAGCAAGAATTTCAGGAACCCGATCTTCGAAGTGGATATCGACCATAATTTCACGGCCAAGACGTCGATAAAATTGTCGGGCCTGCGGCAGGCATTCGAGACGGACGAGCCACGGAGTTACGAGTTAGGCGCAGACTATTACACCGACACAACCGGCTCAATCGCACTCTCCTTCAAGCCGGTGACCAAGATAGAGATAGCGCCGCGCGGCTCTTATTCCTATGACAAGTACTCTCAGCCGATTACCATCGATGCGCAAAACGCCACGAGGACAGACGGCGTATGGAACGCCGGCATCGACCTGACGTACACCATGAACAAATGGATCTCGGTCGGCCTCGGTTACACCCATTCAAACAGGGCCTCCAATTTCACCGTTTACGACTATACCGACAACCTCGCAATGGTAAAGATAAAGGGCACGATTTAGTTTATTCCGGGATTTAGAAAATCCGGCGCTTGAATCAGGCGCCAGATTTTTTATCCATTTAACCAAACAAACTTACGATGTAGGAAAAATGAGAGTAAAACGTTTTTTAAAAAAGGGATACGCGGCTCTGCCTTTGGCGGCAATTTTCCTGACGCTGCTGTTCATGGCGGCAACCCCCGGCATAAGCCTCGCACAGGGGGAATATGTCCTGGGCGAGGACGACCTCTTAAATATCACCGTTTATGAAAACGACGACCTCGCGACCCTCGCCAGGATAAACGGAGATAATAAGGTCGCAATGCCCCTGATCGGGGAAATCAATGTAGGCGGCCTGACAGTGCGAAAAGCGGAACAGGAAATCGCCGCCCGCCTGGCGGACGGCTTCCTCCTGAACCCGAGCGTCTCGATCTTCGTCAAGGAATACCACAGCAAAAAAGTAACGATCCTCGGGGAAGTGGATAAGCCCGGACTCTACGAGCTTTCAGGAAACGCGACCCTGCTGGAGATAATCTCCCAGGCCGGCGGGCTTACCGACAAGGCGGGAAGCGAGGCCCTTGTCAAAAGAGTAGCCGGTCCGGAAGGAAGTGAAACATATTCCTATCTCCGGCTGAACCTCAGGGATTTGACCGAAAAAGGGAACCTGTCCGGGAACATCGCGGTTAAGGACAAAGACAGCATATTCATCACCAAGAGCGGGTTCATTTACGTCACCGGACAGGTGGCGAAACCCGGGGCCTTCAAATACGAGGGCGGGATGACGGTGATGAAGGCCATAGCGCTCGCGGAAGGGCTCACCGACAAGGCGGCTCCGGGCGGGACCGAGATAATCAGGAAAAAAGGCGACACGGAAGAGTCCATAAAGGGGGAAATGAGTACGCAGGTCCAGCCGGAAGACCTGGTATCCGTCCCGGAGAGTTTCTTTTAAAGGGAGTCCAAGAGAAGGGGGTTATAAGTGCTGCGAGAAGATGCGGGACTACGCGATTATTTAAAGATACTATCCAAGCGCCGATGGGCGGCGGTGGCGGTATTCTTTGCCGTTTTCTCGGCGGTGACTGTCTATACCCTCACCGCGACCCCGGTTTACAAGTCCACCGCCAGGGTCTTCGTGGACCCCGGCACCAGCCAGAACGAAATAAGCCAGCAGGGCCAGCCAGTCGATACGACCTCGTACATCCAGACCCAGCTGGGCATTTTAAAAAGCGATTCCATCGCCCGCAGCGTGGTCAAGAAGATGGCCCTGGACAAAGCGCCGTCGGGAGGGGGGTCGATATTGGGCTTCTTCGGCCTGAAAGATGCGCCCGGGCCCGATAAGAGGATGGAAGCGGCGGTACGGACATTCCAGCAGAAGCTGTCCGTGGACGAGGTGAAAAACAGCAACATAATAAACGTAAGCTATATAGATAACGACCCGGTCCTTGCCTCGGCTGTGGCCAACGACGTGGTGCAGACGTTCATCGAGCGGAACCTCGAGATGAAGGTGGAGCCCGCGCGGTCCGCAATCACCTGGCTCAACTCGCGGCTGGGCGAGATAAAGACTAAGATGACGGAGTCCTCAAGCCAGCTCCAGGACTTCAAGCGCTCCAGAGACCTTATACAGACGGATGATAAGCAAGCCAACATCTCCATCCAGGCCCTGTCCGACCTGAACCAGAAGGCGCTGGAGGCGCAGGCCGCGAGGTCGGCGGCCGAGGTGAAATATCATCTCGTGCAGAGACTGGAACAGACGCCGGACGGGCTGATGACCCTGCCCGAGGTGATAAACAACAACGTAATACAGAACCTGCTGGCGCAGCAGAGCGCGCTTGCGAAGGAATATGCGGACGCTTCAAAGAAATACGGCGCGAGGCATCCGCATATGATACGCCTTCAAAACGAGATGGACGCCCTGCAGGCACAGATAAAAAGTGAAGTGAATTACATCGTGCTGTCCTTCAAGAACTCATACGACCTGGCGCTCAAGGACGAGCAGAACATAAAGGCGGCTTTCGGCCAGCAGAAGGCCGAGGCGATGAATTACGACAAGCGCTCCTCCGAGTACGACATTATGAAGCAGGACGTGGAAGGCTCGCGCTCGATATACGACGTCGTACTGAAGAAGTTCCAGGAATCGACCCTCACGGGCAGTATGAACATGAGCAACGTCCAGTTACTCGACCAGGCCGTCCCGCTTGAGAAACCCTTCCGCCCGGACAAGGCGATGAACCTCTTCCTTGGGCTGATTATCGGCCTTATATGCGGGATCGCCGCTTCTTTCACGGTGGAGTTCCTGGACAATACCTTCAAAACGCCGGACGACGTGGAGGAATACCTTCGCCTCCCCATGCTTGGAGTGATCCCCAGGATAAAGAACATAGAGACCTTCATGTCCGACCCGAAAGCCCCGGGCGTGGAGTCGTTCAGGAACGTTCGCAGTAACCTTCTGCTCTCCACCGGAGACAAGGCCCCAAGAATAGTGCAGATCTGCAGCGCCAGCCATTCCGAAGGCAAGACGACTTTCGCGCTGAACATGGCGGCGATAATGGCCGCGGCAGGCGAAAAAATCATACTCATCGACGCGGACCTCCGGAAGCCCAGGCTCCACAAGATGCTGAAGGCCGCCAACCGTCAGGGCCTGAGCAACCTCCTCTCGGGCCAGGCGGGCCTGGACGAGATAATAAGACAGACGAACATGGAAGGGGTGGACGCGATAACCTCCGGCCCGGTCCCACCGAACCCGTCGGAGCTTTTAGGGTCTAAAACCATGAAGGAGAGCCTGCTCCTGCTTTCCCTGCGCTACGACAGGGTAATCATAGACTGTCCGCCGCTGGCCGGTCTCGCCGACGCGCCGCTTGTCTCTTCAATGTCCGACGGCATTATATTGGTCATACGCGGGAGCAAAACGCCAAGGGACCTGGTAATAAAATCGAAGAAGAACCTGGATGCGATAAATGCGCGCGTGCTGGGCGTGGTTTTAAACGATGTCCGCGGCCGCGCCGACCAGTATTACTATCAATACAACTACGGCTATTATTTCGCCCAGAAGCAGCAGGAAGAATCACAGCCCTAAAGGCTCTTGCACGAGACCCTTTTTGATGGAGCATGTCCTTTGAATATCCGAGACTTCGAGAAAATATTTTTAGGCACCCTCCTCGCCGTCCTCGCGTTTGCACCTATAGCGTTCGGCTCCGTCCATCCGTGGTCTTACGGGGTAGAGTCCTCCGTAATCTTCATCCTATTCGCGCTCTGGCTGCGGACGGCCAAAAAAAGCGGCCGGATTACTATTACCTCCACCGCACTCACTTGGCTTTTGCCCTTGTCGCTGCTGTTTTTCATCCTGCAGGCCGTCCCGCTTCCGTCGTCTCTTGTCTGGAGCATCTCTCCCGGCAGGGCCGCCGTGGATTCCGCCGCCGGGGTTCTCGGGGTATCCTCCGGCTCCGAGAGCCTCGCGGTCTATCCATGGGGACTTATGCAGCAGGCTTTTTTTCTCACGGCGTCGCTTCTGATATTCCTGATGGTAATAAACCTGGTAAGGAAGAAGGAGCAGGTCGAGAAAGCGATGAACGTCCTTTTTTTCACCGGACTGGGCCTTTCCGCCTTTGCGCTTATGCAGAGGGTATCTATCAGCACTCAGTCTTTCCTTCCTTTTATAAACAAGAACCACTTCGCGGGGTACATGGAACTGCTCGTCCCGCTGACGGTGTCGGCGCTTTTGTACCACGTCGAAAGACTGAAGAAGAAAGAGAGCCTCAGGGAGACGCTGATTTCGGCAATCTCCTCATCCACCGGGACGAAGATTATTATCCTTCTCTTCCTCGCGGTGCTGTTTTCCGTCTGCGTGGTCCTCACTTATTCGAGGGGCGGGATAGGCGGGATGGTATTTTCCCTGACGGTGCTGGCGGCGACGCTGGGGAGAAAGAAGAAGACCGCGCTGATTGCGGCGGTATGCGGGGCGGTAATCGTCTTTTTCATTTTAAGCACCGACGATGGAAAGGTAGCGGGCCACGTGGAAAATCTCGTGGACGGGACGGACATGTCGGCGCTTTTGAGGGCGGAGGTATGGAACGATACCGCCTCTATCATAAAGGCTTTTCCCGGCATGGGTGTCGGCCTCGGAGGGTTCGAGACCGCCTTCACTTATTTTAAGTCCAACGACATACAGATGAACTTTTTCCAGCCCGAAAACGATTATTTATATATCCTGGCCGAAGGAGGCGTCATCGGTTTTTCTCTCGCCGCCGCCTTCATGGTTTTTTATTTTATCGAGACCTGGGGGAAGTTCAGAAAACGGACGGACCCCTTTTCGCGGAGCGTTTACGCGGGCTCCGTCGCGGGACTCGCCGGCCTTCTGCTCCATGGGCTGGTGGACACGAGCCTGCATATGCCCGCGATACTGTTCTCGTGCTCGGCGCTTCTGGGCCTTGGGTATGTCTCGGTATCCGTCCGGTTTAAATATCCTACCGATTCGGAAAAGGAGAAATATCTCCGCGAAAAGCATTTTAACCTCGGTTCCTTTCCCGCGCGTGCTGCCGTCATGGCCTGCATCGTACTGGCGCTTTCGGCGTCCGCCGTCTCTTTTTCGTCCGCGGGCGCGGACCTTATCTACCGCTCCGGGCTGAACCTGAAATCGAAACTGGCCTTCGACGAAACCGCATCGTACGAGGACTATCAGGACCTCCGCGGGTGGTTTGCGGCGGCCTCGACGCTGGACCCTCTATGCGCCCAGTATAAGTTCGAGCGGGGCAGGGCGGAGGAGTGGCTGGCGGAATATTACACCGCGAAAGAGGCCCTGGGGGGCAAAAGGGACGGGACGCCGCGGGAGTATTATTCAATGGCGCTCGGCAGCTTCAGGGACTCGCTTGATTCAAACCCGTATTCGTCGTTCGGGCATCTGGTCGCGGGCAGGATATTAGAGCGGGGGTTCGGCAAGGGATTAGAGCGGGAACGGGAGTACCAGGCTGCGCTCAGGCTGAACCCGACAAGCAGGTTGATTCAGGAGCAGGTGAAGAGATGGCGACAGCGGGATTGACAAGCGGGAAGAAACTCGCAAAGAACAGCGTATACAACCTCCTCGGGCAGGGGCTACCGCTCCTCGTCGCCCTGTTCAGCATACCTATGCTGGTCAAGGGGCTGGGGACGGAACGGTTCGGGGTGCTCTCTATTGCGTGGATGTTCACGGGATATTTCAGCCTGTTCGATTTCGGGATGGGCAGGGCATTGTCGCAGGACCTGGCAAGGAGGATAGGCATCGGAGAAGACGGGATCGCCGAGACCGCATGGACCGGGATCATCGTGCTTTTCATCTTCGGAGCGGCGGCGGCGCTTTTAATACTGTTCTGCTCTCCCTGGCTGGCAAACAGCGTGCTGAAAATCTCTCCCGGACTTAAAAAAGAGAGCATGTATTCATTTCTCATACTGGGGGCCGCGATACCGTTCGTGATCGTCTCGTCCGGAATGCGGGGAGTCCTGGAAGCAAACCAGAGGTTCGGCGTTACCGGGATCATACGTTTTTTTACGGGGCTTTTTACCTACGCGGGCCCGCTCCTTGTCCTCCCTTTTTCAACAAAGCTCCCCGAAGTCACCGGCTCCCTGGCCGTGGGACGGGTTATAATCTGCGCGGTATATGTCGTCTCCTGCCACAAGGTGCTGCCCGCATTGAAGCGGAAGCGGTTTTTTAAAAAAGAGACTGCTCATTCGCTGCTGAAGCTCGGTGGGTGGATGACCTTAAGCAATATAATCGGCCCGGCGATGACTTATATGGACAGGTTCCTGGTGGGGGCGTTTCTTTCCATGACGGCTGTCGCCTATTACACTACCCCTTACGACCTTGTCAACAGGTTGACCATAATTTCGGCGTCCCTTACCGGGGTGCTGTTCCCCGCCTTCTCGGCGTCGTTTGCCAAAGACAAGGATTATTCGGCGGTCATGTTCAGGAGAGGCATGATGGTCATGCTTTTGATCCTCTTCCCGATATGCCTCCTGCTTGTTACTTATTCAGGCGACGGTCTCACGCTTTGGCTGGGAGACAGGTTCTCCCAGAACAGCGCTCAGGTGCTTCAGATACTGACGGTAGGGGTTTTTATGAACTCCCTCGCCGCCATGTCATTCACGGCGATACAAGCCGCCGGCCGCCCCGACCTGACCGCGAAAATCCACCTTGTGGAGCTGCCGCTTTATGTGCTGGGCGTGATATTCGCCACAAAAAAATTCGGAATCGAAGGGACGGCCGTGGCATGGACAGTCAGAAACGGCCTGGACATGGTCCTGCTATTTATCGTGGCTGGCGAGGTACTCCCGGAGATCAGGCCGGAAATAAAAAAACTGAACCTCATGTTCGTCCTTGCGCCCCTGGCGCTGGCCGTGTGCACGGTTACGGACGCGTTCAGGGAAATCCCGTTAGCGGTTTTCTTAATCGCCTATGCGTACTGCATATGGCTGCTCCTCCGGCGTCCTTATGAGCGCGCATATCTGCAGGGCAGGCTCAGGGCGCTTTTTAGCGATCAGGTGAAGCCGTGAATAAGCCGTCCGGCTATTACGGGTCCTTCCGCGGCGACATACAGTCGCTCATGCCGGCGGGGCCGCACAAGGTCCTTGAGATAGGCGCGGGCCGGGGCAACCTGGGCGCGGGCTTGAAAAAATGCGGGAAAGCGGCTGAGACTACCGGCGTGGAGTTAGTCAGGGAGGCGGCGGAAGAGGCCGCGTTAAAGATGGACAGGGTGATTATTGGCGACATCGAGAGCATGGAAATGGACCTGCCTGAGAAATATTTCGATTACGTCATCTGCGGCGACGTCCTGGAACACCTGAAGGACCCGTGGGCCGTGCTTAAAAAACTGAGCCGGTATCTTAAGGATTCCGGAACGCTTATCGCCAGCCTGCCTAACGTAAGGCACTGGAGGGTGGTAAAGGACCTGGTCCTGGCCGGGAAATGGGAATATAAAACAGACGGGACCCTGGACAGCACCCATCTGCGTTTTTTTACGCGGAGCGGCGCAATCGAGCTGCTGCGCCGCTCGGGCTTCACAATAAAACGCGTGGACCTGGCGCTTCTTGACAAGGCGAAAATTATAGACGCCGCTACATTGCATGTCTTCAGGGATTTCCTTGCCTTTAAATATCTGATCGTGGCGTCGAAAGGGAGGGGCATACAAGTGAGTCCTGAACTCTGTATAATCATCATTAACTGGAACGGATGGGAGGACACCCTCAAATGTCTCGACTCCCTCTCCGCCTCCAGTTACACAAACTTCTCCGTTACGGTCCTGGACAACGGCTCCACCGACGGCTCTTTAGAGATGCTGAAAAAGCGCAAAGATCGTTTCAGCTTCCCGGTGAAGCTAATAAAGTCGTCCGTGAATACGGGGTTCACGGGCGGGTGCAACATAGCGGTCAAGGACGCGCTTGAGGGCGGGTGCGGGTATATCTTCCTTTTGAATAACGACGCGTATCTGCACCCGTACGCGCTGTCGCACCTGCTGGACACTTCAAAAAGGACCGGCGCGGCGATAGTCGGCGCGACGGTAGTCGGCAAGGACGGGAAAGTCCTGTTTGCGGGCTCCAGATGGCCTCACCAGCTTTTCGGCCTGGGAAAAATCAAAGACAAACAAAAAAGCTGGTGGCGGTCGAGCGACGCCCAGGGCTGCGCCATTTTAGTCAGGATGGACGCCGTCAGGGAGCGAGTGGAGCAGTGCGGCGAGTTTCTGGACAGTTCTCTTTTCATGTACACGGAGGAAACCGATTTCTGCCGGTACGCATTGTCCAAGGGGCATGATATCGTCATTTCGAGGGACGCGAAGGTCAGACATGAACCGGCGAAAATATCCGGCGGCGCGGGCAACCCCTTCAGCTATTACTACCTCACCCGGAACAGGATTTATCTTGCTGACAGGTGGCTCGGGTTAGGGTGGAGGATGCTGTTCCATCTCTACTATCTTCCGTCTCGCCTTCTTATCCAGTCCGCAGGATATTCAAGAGGGCGAGGCGGGACCTTGAAGGCGGTTATGGCCGGGATAGCAGACGGCTACCGGGGCGTGAAAGGGCAAAAAGCCTTATGAACAGGCCGGGCCTGATATACTTCCTCCTTTTTGTGCTGGCGGCTTTGTGCTCCATACCGTTTCTCCGCCTCATCGGGAAAAAAGAACAGGACGTATTTGAGCCGGTTTATGTGACCACCGCGTATTTCGTCCTGCTCTTCATCGTCTCCACGCTTTACACGATTAACGGCGGCGGCAAATATATCGCCGTCCCGCTCGACCTCCCGACCGAAGACGCGATTGCTACTTCTCTCATATACCTTATTGCATGTTACTCTTTTTTCTTAGTCGGTTATTACTCAAACTTCGGGAAGGCCATCGCCTCCTCCCTGCCGCCCCCGCCTGGCGAATGGGATGGCGGCAAGTTCAAGGTAATAGCGCCGTTGATGCTGTGCCTGGGAGGGCTTTCTTATTACTTGCTGATTGGGCATTTCGGCGGGTTTGATTATTACATCTCCCACAAGCAGGAAACGCTGACGGGCGGAGGACAGCAATTCTTCCTGGACGGGGTCTCGCTCATCCTGCAAGTCTTTATCGTCTCCTTCTCGCTTTATCTCACGAAGAGGAGGTTTTTCAAATTAACGTTCCTGGTCCTTCTCCCGGCTCTACTGATAATAGGGTTCCTCTCCGGCTCGAAAGGACAGTTTCTGGTCCCCTTGATGTCGGCCATGATCGCCTACCATTACCTGAAAAAGAAAATCAGCCTGGCGGCCGTGGCCGCGGTACTCGTCCTGTTCTTTGCGGTCACGCCTCTTTTTAATATTTATAGAGGCATCGGAGACTATTCCAGACTGCAAGGCGATGCCCAGGAATCGTACCTCGGGATGGACGTATCGGGATTTATGAGAAATTCGATGCAGCGTTTTCAAGGGATAGAATCCATGGCCCTGATCGTGCGGGATACGCCGGACGTGATGGAATACCAGTACGGAAAGACATTCGCCTATATAGCCGTGGCATGGATACCGCGCGAGTTATGGAACGATAAACCGATAATATCCTTCGGCAAAATATTCGCTTTAACATACCTGCACAACTGGGACCTTGGCGAAGGCACTTCCGCCGCCGCCACACTGCCGGGAGAGGCGTACATAAATTTCCATTTCGCGGGCGTGCTGCTGGCCGGGCTTTTAATGGGGGTTATCCTGCGCGCTTACTATGAATATCTGATAAAGATGCACCGCGGCCCTCCTTCCGTCTACCTGTATGCCTTCTCGTTCCTTTACATGATAGTCTCCTGGGAGTTCAACATAGGCGGGATGATTATAATCGTCCTGACTAATTTCATGTTCTTTATCGTTTTTTCTTCTCTTATGGGGAAAAGGAAGACAGCATGAAGAAGTTCCTGGTCATACATACCTGGGGCATAGGCGACTGGCTTTTCTTCACGCCGGTCCTGAAGGCACTGAAGGATGAATATCCGGGCGCGGAAATCGACGTCCTCATCGGGAAACCGCTGACGGCGAAGGCCGTGGAGCTTTATCCGGAAGTGAATATCCGCGCCGTGACCGACACGCTGAATGGTTTTTCAGGTATGGTGAAGGCGGTCCTTTCCCTGCGGAAAAATAAATATGACGCCGCCCTCTTTACCGCGGGCCTCGACAGCAAAAAGGCGGACATGCTTTCCCTTTTGATAAGGGCGAAGAAGAAATACGCACTCAGATCCTTAAACCACACCCCCCATTTTTTAAGCGGGTCCCTGCCGTTTGAGGCCGGGGTCCACCAGGTGGAGAACAACTTAAAGCTCCTCGACCTGATGGGGATAGCCCGGCCCGAATCGCCCGCTCCATACCTGCCGGCGCCGCCGGCCGAGAAGCCCTTGCCCGGCTCTTTTCTTCTGCACCCCGGATGCGACTCCAGGAGTTCTTACAAGAGATGGCCGGCGGGAAAATTTTCCGACCTTGCCGGGAAGCTTTTAAATTCGGGGAGGCGCGTATCCGTGATATTGGGGCCGGGAGAAGAAGACCTGTCCAAATTTTTCATGCGCCTGACGAGAAATGATAATTTCAGCCTCTATAGCGGGAGAAGCCTTGCCGAGACGGTGGAGATAATCAACGGGCATGAGTTTTTCATTAACACGGACTCAGGCCTTGGCCACATCGCGGGCGCCCTCGGGAAAAAGACCGTAACGATATTCGGCCCGGCGGACCCGAAAAAATCGAGGGTCTATTCGAAGCGCGCGGTTACTGTAATCAGGCCCGACAGGCTTGACTGCATGCCCTGCTTCCGTCCCGGCGGCAAGTACGGCTGTGAAGACAAGAGATGTTTAAGCCTGATACAGGCCGATGACATAATAAAAGTATTGTCGGCAAATAAAATTCTCAGCGGCCACTCATGAAACCCAGGGCAATGGGCGGCAGACGGAGTATCGAAATCTCCGGAAGGAATGCGGCAACTCGTCCTTGGTGAAAAAATCCGGTGTGGCGGGTGGCGGGCGGAGTATCAAAATCTCCAGAAGGGTGAAATAGTGGAAGAGGGCAGGAAAGAAAGAGAAAGGAACTACCACGACGAGAGGTTCGCGAGCGATCCCAGGAGAAAGCTGGATAAGTATTATTCTACTAACCGAGGGAGCTAAAAATTTTTATGCCGGGAAAATATCCAGGGATTGCAGCAACAAAAAAGTCCTTGAATACGGATGCGGCACGGGCAGCTTATCCTTCGACCTGGTCAAAAGGGGCGCACGGGTCACGGGGATAGATATTTCCGAGGTGGCTATCAGGAAGGCGAAAGAGATGAGCCTTAAAAAAAATATCGGCGGCAACCTCTGTTTCGCGGTCATGGACGCTGAAGAGCTGGGATTTGAAGCGGATGAGTTCTCCATGGTATGCGGCACCGGGATATTGCATCATCTGAACGTCGAAAGGGCGTTCAAGGAATTGTCGAGAGTTTTAAACGAAGAAGGGCGAGCGGTGTTTGTCGAACCTTTAGGATATAACCTCCTGATTAATCTGTATAGAAAAATGACGCCGGCGTTGCGAAGTCAAGATGAGCACCCCTTGCTCAGGCCGGACCTGGAACTTGCCGGGAAATATTTCAGGGATGTCCGCATTAAACACTTCCATTTGCTCTCATTGATGGCCGTGCCCCTCAGGCGGATGAGGGGTTTTCACTTATTGATGAAACTGGTGGACCGCGCGGACGGCCTGCTTCTTAGTCTGCCTTTAGTTAAATGGTTTGCCTGGATGGTCGTCCTGGAGTTAAAAAGTCCAAAAAAATACATTGAGGAAGCCAATGGATAAAAAGCCTTCGGTATCCGTCATAACGCCCGCGTATAACGCCGCCCGCTTTGTACGGGAGACTATAAAGTCTGTCCAGGCCCAGACTTTTACGGACTGGGAGATGATAGTCATCGACGACTGCTCCACGGACAACACGAAAGACGTCGTGGAAGAGCAGGCCGGGAATGACCCGCGCATACGCCTTCTAAGGATGGATAAGAACTCGGGGCAGGCGCTTGCCAGGAACAAGGGTATGAGGGTGGCGCGCGGGAAGTATATCGCCTTCCTGGACAGCGACGACCTCTGGCTCCCGGAGAAGCTGGCAATGCAGACGGAGTTCATGGAAAAAACCGGGCATGTCCTGACCTACTCCTCGTATAAAAAAATAAACGAAAAGGGAGACGTAATAAGCAATCCGCTGAAGTGCCCGCCGGTCGTAAATTTAGACAGCCTGCTGAGGTCTAATAATATCGGCTGTCTCACGGCGGTCTATAACGCAGAGAAGCTCGGGAAGGTATATATGCCCAATATCCCGAAAAGGGAGGATTACGCATTATGGCTGAAAATCCTTTCGATGGGCAACAAGGCTTATCTGGTTGACCGGTGCCTGGCGATGTACAGGATAAGGCAGGGGTCGGTCTCAAATAACAAGGCGTCCGCCGCCTTTTATCAGTGGAAGCTATACAGAGAGATAGAAAAGTTACCTTTAATGAAAAGTCTTAAATATTTCTTTTCTTATGCGTTAAACGGGTTTATCAAGTTCTGGGGCCTGAGAGATTCCCGGACCGAGGCTGCCAAATGATAAGGATCTGGGGACGGGTTCTGGAAAAAAAAATACTCTGGATAGCGATTGGAGATTTCGTTATCTTCCTCCTGGCGCTGATGGCCGCGGTCCTCTGGAGGGTCGCTCCGTCCGAGGCCTTCGGCTACGCGAAGCACCGCCTGCCCCTATTTATCCTCTTCATGGCCATTTTCTTTATATGCTTCACGATAGCGGACCTCTACGACCTGAAGAGAGACTTCCGACGTGCCCAGCACCTGTTGCACGTCCTGGCCGCCTGCGCCGTGGCGATGGTCCTATCCGCACTGTTCTTTTATTCCTCGATGTCATACATAGGCAGGGGCATCTTCGCCGTTTCGGGGGTCCTGATATTCCTCTGTGCCTCCCTTATCAGGTCGCTCAGTACCTCGCTTGGCTCCAGAAAGCAGTGGCAGCAAAAAGTTCTGATCGTGGGAGCCGGCAAGTCCGGACAAAAACTCCTGGAAACCGTCGACGAGTATCCGAACTGCGGCGTGAACATAGTCGGTTTCGTGGACGACGACCGCTCCAAGGTCGGGGAAGATGTATGCGGCAAGCCCGTTTGGGGAGGATGCAGTGAACTGATTGGCGTAGCCCGCAAGACAACATGCGGACATCGTCGCGGTATGCATAACGGGTCATAAAAGCGACGCCCTGGTCAGGAACCTCATCAGGTGCCATTACAACCATATCACCGTTATCGACATGCCCAGCATCTTCGAGGCCATAACCGGAAAGCTCCCCCTGGACCACATCACGGACGAGTGGCTCCTGCACTACGCGATGTCTTCCGACCGGGGGATTTACAGGAAAATAAAGAGGCTCTTCGACATTATTTTATCGTTCCTGCTTCTATACGTCTCCTCGTGGCTCGTCTTGCTGGCTACCCTGCTTGTTAAACTGGATTCCAAGGGCGAGCTGTTCTATAAACAGGAGCGGGTAGGGATGAACTTCAAGAAGTTCCATATCATAAAGTTCCGGACCATGGTAGCCGACGCCGAGAGAGATACGGGCGCGGTATGGGCTGCAAAAGGCGACCGGCGCATCACCCGCGTAGGGAAATACTTAAGGAAGTTCAGGATAGACGAGATACCGCAGCTCATGAACGTCCTGATGGGCGACATGAGTTTCGTGGGGCCGCGCCCGGAGCGAGAGGTGTTCATACGGGAACTGGAGAAGGATATGCCGACGTACGGCCACCGGCTGGCCGTGAAGCCGGGGATTACCGGCTGGGCGCAGGTAATGTACCCATACGCCGCCACAAAAGAAGAATCGAAGGAAAAACTCCGCTACGACCTCTACTACGTAAAGAACATGTCCATCCTGCTGGACGCGCTTATCGCGCTTAAGACCGTCCGCACCGTCCTCTCCTGCGGCGGGCATTAAGAAGGGCCGGGGGGCGATACCGGACACCGTCAGGGGCCGGATTCTACCCTGCTGACGGCTCCCCCTGACTGAATTAGTTGACTATATACATAGAATTATTTATGATTGCCGCTGGTGCATTAATGTAGGAGGCGGCGATGAAGATAAAGCTTATTATGCCTGCCTGGCCCAAGTCCTCGCTGTGGGGAAAAATGGGCTCCGGCATTCCTTCCCTCTCACTTGCCACGGTCGCGGCGCTCACGCCGCCCGAACACGAAGTCAGCATTATCTATGACGAAAAAGGCCCGATAGACTACGACGGCCCCGTGGACATCGTCGGCATGACCGGCATGACCCCGGTATCCAAGCGGGCTTATGATATTTCGGCGGAATTCAGGAAGCGCGGCGTGTTCACCGTCATGGGCGGCATCCATGCCACGATGGTCCCGGAAGAAGCCGCGCTTCATTTCGACTCCGTGATAGTCGGCGAGGGCGAGCGTACCTGGCAGGCGCTCCTCAAGGACTACGAGAAAGGCCGCGAGCACGTCAAAAAGTTCTACCAGAACGAAGAGATGATAGATTTGGAGACGGAGACCCCGGTCCCGCGCCTGGACTACTACAAAAAGCAGGGCTTCTTCCTCCCGAACATCATCCAGACCACGCGCGGCTGCCCGTTCAACTGCGAGTTCTGCACGGTGACGAAGTTCTTCGGGCGCTCGTACCGGCACAAGTCCCACCCGCAGGTGATAAAAGAAATCGAGGCGATGGACAAGGAGCGCTTCCGAGGGAACGAGGTCTTCTTCTGCGACGACAACATCGTCGCAAACAGGAACTTCCTTATGCGGATGTGCGACGACATCACGCCGTTCAAAATCAACTGGTACGCCCAGAGCACGGCGACCGTCGCGGACGACGACGAAGTATTGAAAAAAATGGAGCAGGCCGGGTGCAAGGTGCTGTTCGTGGGTTTTGACTCGCTTAACCAGGAGTCGCTTGACGGCATAGACAAGGGCCATAACACGGTGGAAAAATACGCAAGCGTCGTAAAGAAATTCCACGACCACGGCATAAGCATACACGGCTCTTTCATGTTCGGATTCGACCACGACCGCATTGACGTATTCAAGAAATTTCTGGATTTCGGCATGAAGGTGAAGCTCGACGCCGCGTTCCTGACAATCGTGACGCCCTTCCCCGGCACGCGCATCCACGAACGCCTGAAGGCCGAGGGCCGCATCTTCGACTACGACTGGGAACACTACGACATATCGACCGTGGTTTATCAGCCTGCGAACTTAAGCGTGCAGGAACTTCAGGAAGGCTACTGGTGGATGTTCCGCGAGTTCCATACCTTCCCCAACATCTTCAAACGCCTCTGGGGCAATACCCCGTCATGGCTCATCAACCCCGGCTCAAACATGGTCTTCAAGGTCTTCGGCGGCAGGACTTTCCCGAAGATAAAGGACTGGAAAAGATTTGCAGGATAAAAAATAATAAAGTTGAGGGAAATGACTTCTTCTTACGATGATTCAAGAAAAGAATTCGGCGCGCTTTTCGACGAAGTATCAAAGATACTATTCCGCCTCGACCCGATGGGCGTCAACTTAGGCGAAAATAAGGACGAGTACGACCGCGAGGCGGCGGCTATCCTGCCGCGCCTGAAGGAATGCAAATCACAGCGGAATGCGCGCAAGGTAATCCATGAAGAATTCGCGCGCCTTTTCGAGGGGCTTGCAGGGCCCGTGGAAGTGTATAATGAAGTAGCCAAGGAAATATGGGAAGCATGGCTCAGGCATGAGAAATAGCCCCCTCTTATCCCTCCTCTATACGAATAAAGAACAGTTTATATCCGGACAGGCCCTGGCAAACGAGCTGGGCGTGACGCGGGCGGCGGTATGGAAGGCTATCGAGGCACTGCGGGCGGATGGGTATTACATAGAGTCCTCGAAGGCGAAGGGCTATCGATTGATTAGCGTGCCGGACCTTCTCACGGAGCGGGAAGTCCCATTGGGACTTATGACGGAGCGCCTGGGAAGAAATATCGTCTATTTCGATTCCACCGACTCCACGAATACGCAGGCCGCGCGATTAGCCCACGACGGCGCTCCGGAGGGGACGCTGGTAATCGCGGAAACGCAGACGGCGGGCAGGGGGCGGCTGGGGCGGAAATGGGAATCTCCGCCCGGAGTGAATTTATATTTCACGCTGATACTGCGCCCGAACATCCCCCCGACGGACGCGCCGATGATAACGCTAGCCGCCGCCGTCGCCCTGATAAAAGCGACGCGCGCTCTCTATAACCTTCCCGCCGCAATCAAATGGCCGAACGACATGCTGATAGATTTCAAAAAATGCGCAGGTATTCTTACGGAGATGAGCGCGGAGCCGGAGCGGGTCCGGCACGTGATACTCGGCGTCGGCGTGGACGTGAACATGGAACGCGAGTCGTTTCCGGAAGAGATACGCGGGATATCGACCTCCATCTGGCTGGAGCGAAGGGAGAAGGCGAACAGGGCGGAGCTTCTGCGGCGGTTCCTATTTGAGATGGAATCAATATATGCTTATATTTGTTCCAACCAGAAAGAGAAGGTCTTAGAGGAGTGGCGCGGCCTTTCATGCACGCTGGGCAGGCGCGTCACGGTCAAAGGGCTATGGGGCGAATGCGCAGGTATTGCAAAGGATATCGACGGCTCCGGAAGCCTTTTAATCGAGAAGGACGGCGGAGAGGTTGTTACGGTTATGAGCGGAGACTTTATTTTTAACAGCTTCCTTATCCACCCCTCTTAAAATAAAGAATAGCGTAATGCATAAAAAAACTGAGCAGGGAAATTTTCAGCCCGTATAGGGTGGAAGTTTTTTAAACTTCCTTTCCATACGTCCGATGTTCCCTACTCAGTGCCCAAAGTATAACTCTGATTTTAGGTTTGTCAAATCGCCTTTTACGGCCACCATCTCCATAGCGCTATGACCGCGATGACCAGGAAGATGATGACAAGGTTCATATACGCCATGAAGTAAAAAACCACCTTCGGCCTGTTGGGCGGAACAGTCGTGCCCGGAACCCCGGATTTAGAACCCTCTCCCCCAGCCCCTATCCCAGCGGCGGGAGAGGGTAGCAAAGTCCCCACCTTCGGGAAAGCCTCCAGCTTATCCGGGCCGTGCGGGGCCTGTTTCAGGGCCGACGAGAGGTCCATTCCCGCTAAATGTCTTCCATGCTTCCCAGCCCTTCCACATGCGGCTTTCAGTTACGTCATAGATTATCCCGTCCACTGCCGCGAAAGCCTTGCCGCCTTCCCTGCCGTCGTAAGAAGACAGCCCCTCCGGCGTAAGTTCCATATTACCCTCTCCATCCGCGGGAGAGGGCATGGGGGAAGCTGATTTCGCGGCTATGCGCTTTCTTAACCTGGGGCCGATGATAAACGTGACGAAGGCGGCGGAGAGTGCCATTATCGAAATATAAAATTATCTTTATGAATAGCAGTATGCCGAACCGGCTGGCGAAGAATGCGTGGAACGACGGAATGACGGCGATGGTGAGCAGTGTGCCCGTAACCCCGACGACGATGATACCTGTCCAGCCCAGTAGAAGCTCGCCCCTCGGCAGGCCCTTCGCGGCGTATGCGGGCTTCAGCATGATGTGGATGTAGAATATCGCGCCGAACCAGACTACCCCGGCCAGGACGTGCAGGTAGCCGACTACGAGGCGGACGTACCGCTTGAGCGGGGACAGCGTACGTGCCTTCCCGGAGAGCTGGGCAAGGTACTTTTTGCCCGCCTCGGTCAGGTTGCCGCCCCCGGAGGGGTTTTCGTGGCAGAATGCGCACGTAAGGCCGGTTTTTTGAGCGAACTCCTCCGTGGCCCAGGAGACGGGGGCGGCGAAGAACATGAAAAAGAGCAGGAAAGCCAGCGCAGGGACGGTTTTCAAGGCCATTCGCAATATTACACCAGGCCGGGGAAAATTGCAAAAAAAACGTTGAATCAGTGGCGGTTATCTGGTATCGTCCGCATATCGCGTATAAATCGGAGGGCAAATGCTGCTCGCAATCGATATCGGCAACAGCACGATTTCATTCGGTATTTTTGAAGGCGAAAACCTGAAATGCGCGTTCAAGGCGGAGTCCCGCAAAAAAGCCGCCGCGGACGAGTATTCATCCTTTATCCGGGCGCAATTATCAAGCGCCGGGCTCGCGCCGGAGCAGATCGACGGCGCGGTAATTTCCTCGGTAGTGCCGACACTTGTGCATGTTTTCTTCGACGCGCTGAAGACAATTGGCCAAAGCTCGCCGCTCCTTGTATCCTCCCGGCTGAAGCTCCCCATAAATATAAAATACAAGACCCCGGAGGCATTGGGGCCGGACAGGATAGCCTCCGCAATCGGCGCCTATAATTCAGGAAAAGGGCCGGTCGCGGTCGTCGATTTCGGGACGGCGACGACAATATCGGTCGTCGATCCGGAAGGGAATTTCATAGGCGGCACAATCTCCCCGGGACTCTTAACTGCTTATGACGCCTTGATAAACGCCGCCGCCGGACTTCCGCGCATAGGCCTTGCATACCCGAAAAAACCGGTTGGCGAGGACACTGCCGAGGGACTGGAGGCTGGGGTTATCCTGGGCCATGCCTCGATGGTGGACGGGCTTCTCTCGCGGGCGGAAGGCCAGCTCGGATTGAAGCTGAAAACTGTGGCTACCGGGGGGCTTGCGGAGATGGTGGTCCCGCACATGACCCGGAAAACCGCGATAGATGAATATCTTACGCTTAAAGGCCTCGCCCTTATCCATAAAATAAATCTGGACAAATAGGGCCCTTACTCAGGTTAAATAAAAAATCCTTTATTTAATGCGGCGGGGCGGGGAAATTCCTGAAAGGCCGTAATAAAATATCCCGATTTATCAATTAGTTGCAAACAGCGGGGCGTGAATTTCCGGCCTTTTAAAAAAGCGCGATTATGCGGCGTAACCCCCCGTAATATAAAACTAAACCTACTTAAAGCCCCTTTAAAAAACATGCGCCATAAGTCCCCTCCCATGTACCCGTAAACGGCCCCCGATGCATCAAAACCCCCCTTTTTTGACACACGATTGGAATCCGTCGCATAAGCCACTTATATATTGTTAGCGGTGAAGGGACGACAGGTTAGCCAGATAACCGGGAAGCGCTATTAAGAGCGCAAAAAATTGTGGTATGTGTCCCTATTTTTTTCGTTTAGTTCTCTTTCCAAAACTTTTTTTAACTGCCCTTGCATCCGCTGGAAGTGCAGTTGTTGTAGCAGACAACGCATAAGTATTGCTGTTGAAATTAAAGGTATAAATATTTATATTAGGATCCAAAAACGAAGTACGGATGTTTTGATTTTGATTAAATTCATAATTATATTTTTGCGTTAATATCTTAGTTCCCGCTGTGTTATCACTTTCTGTATAAATAAAAGTGTCGGTATATTTTTCAAAATCTGAACCTCCACGCACGAAAGTAGTTGTATTTAAAAGTTCCAAGGCAGGTACTAAAATATAATTACTAGAATCTACCATGAAGAAAATATCTGATGAAGAAGATATCCCACCCGTGCCAGATAGTACACTCCCAATGTTTAAATGAAGAATTCTCTTATCGTTTCTTAGAGGGATAATGTCCAAATTGCCATCCATAAGGGCAAAACATCCGTCGCATTCGTCGATCGAATTAGTCATATAATTAGTTACATCAATGGTGGATATTACTGTCGGGCGCGGGACTGTATTATTTATAGTGGAGAGGTACGCTGAATGCGAGTAATCAGAATAGAATGCTTTGCTTGGGATTCTTACGGAATATAACACGAAAAGAAGGTTTTCCTTGGGAATTTCAGCATCGCTGTAATATTGATAAACTGCAGTACCTGCCCCTAAAGGACCTTCTTCGGTGGACATGCCGTTCGGATAAAAAACATTCTGGTATTTCGTATTTATTTGATCTGCAAATACATTTGTGGCTTCCATTAACAGGGAAAGCAAAATCAGGAACCTCAAGATATACATTTTATTTGGCATGTTAAGTAAATGCTTAACAATTAGTGGGAGAATTGTCAACATGGATAGCAGCCAAAAGTTAATATTAACAAATAATTAATCTAAGTTAATCCCGCCTTCCTTGACGGTCTTAATACCCTATGTTATATTTAGAAAAATACACAAACGACGGGAGGATATCGTCTTGGAAAGTTTAGTTCAGACGGCTTCAATTTTAGTAGTGGACGATGAAGAGAACGCGCGGGAAGGTCTTTCCAAGATTTTATCCAAGGAAGGATACAGGGTTGAAACCGCCTCCAACGGCAAGGAGGCGATAGACAATTTAAAGCGCCAGCGTTATGACCTCGTGATTACCGATATGCGAATGCCCCTCATGGACGGGTTCGAGGTCCTGCGCGAGATAAAGAAGATGGACGAAAATATAGGCGTCATTATGATTACCGCCTACGGCGAGGTAGAGTCCTACCTTGAGGCGATGAACATGGGCGCCTTCGAGTATATCAATAAGCCCGTCCGGGTAAATGAACTCAAGAGGGTCATAACGAAAGTCCTGGAAGCAAGGCAGAAAAAAGCTTCCTGATGCCTCTCTCCAGATGAACTCCCCGTCAAAAGCCGGGCCGCCGGT
This sequence comes from Nitrospirota bacterium, assembly GCA_963698885.1. GTDB lineage: Bacteria > Nitrospirota > JACRHJ01 > JACRHJ01 > JACRHJ01 > JBARKJ01. The sequence goes on from CAVOSJ010000002.1 coordinate 229,361, forward strand.
ATTAGAAGCCAACGAAGAAAATTTTCACGACCTTGTAATCCATTCTCCCCTGCCCGTTCTGCTGGAGTTCTGGTCTCCGGAGTGCAGTTATTGCTTGAAAATGGCAAAAGTCGTTGACGCCCTTGCGCTGGAGTTGTCCGGCCGTTACAGGGTGGTAAAGATGAACATCCTGGAAAACCTTTTTACCCCAAACAACTTCGGCGTTACCGGCATCCCCGCGTTCTTCAGGGTGGAGGACGGCAAGGTAATAAGCAGGGCTCAGGGAGCGATACCAAAGGGGAGGCTGAAGAAGGAGCTTGGGATACTTTAAACGGAGGGATAAATGAAAAAGACCAGCCTGATTATTATTTCAGCGGCCGCCATTCTGGCTTTTTTTGGGGCTTTGGCTTACGGACAGACGAAGGATATATCGGACCAGGAATTTCAGCAGGAAGTCCTCTCGTCGCCCTCGCCGGTGATGGTGGAGTTCTGGTCTCCGAAATGCCCGCACTGCCTTAAAATGGCAAAGGAAGTCAGTACGCTGTCGAAAGAATTGGCGGGAAGAGTGAAGGTGGCGAAAATCAACGTGCTTGAAAACAACCGGATGGCAAATAAATACGGCGTACAGGTAATACCTACTTTCCTGCTTTTCAGAAACGGCAAAGTCAAGGCGCAGGCAGTCGGCGAGATGGACGGAAAGAAATTAAAAAAAGAACTCGGGATATAAAGGCGGCCCAGCTTTCTTTTGCTTAATTTGTTATTATTCTGAAAGGCATCTCTTCCGCAAGCGCCCGCGCCAGCTCCATGAAATCAGGCAGCATATCCGGCGCGACCAGAATTTCCAGAAGTCCGCTTACCGGGTCGGCGGTCCTAACGACGCCAAAGCCGTCATATGCTTCTATTATGAAGCTGGAATAAGCGATATGGCGCTTCTCGGTTTTTACGGTGATTGTGAGGGAATCAGGCATTTTTCGCCTTGGCCGGCGCGGCGAACGAGCCGATGGCGCGGAATTTTCTGTAGCGGTCGGCCGCGAGTTCTTCGGGGCCAAGCGCCCGTAAATCCGCGAGGTGTTTTTTCAGGGCCTTCTCGACGTTTCTCGCGGTAAATTCGTAGTCCCTGTGCGCGCCTCCGACGGGCTCCTTTATCACGTCGTCGATTATGCCCAGCCTTAAGCCGTCCTGGGCCTTGATTTTCATCTGCTCCGCCGCCTCGGGCGCCTTAGTCCCGTCTTTCCAGAGTATGGTGGCGCAGCCTTCAGGCGATATGACGGAATAAATCGCGTGTTCCAGCATGAGCACCCTGTTGGCGACGCCTATCGCAAGCGCGCCGCCGCTCCCGCCCTCGCCGATGACGACGGAAATCACAGGCACTTTAAGCCGCGACATCACCAGCAGGTTCCGGGCGATAGCCTCGCTCTGGCCGCGCTCTTCCGCGCCGATTCCCGGATACGCCCCGGCGGTATCTATGAAGGTGATTATCGGCCGGTTGAATTTCTCGGCGAACCGCATCAGCCGGAGTGCTTTCCTGTACCCTTCCGGGTGGGGCCAGCCGAAGTTGCGCTTTATCTTGTCCTTGGTCGTCCGGCCCTTGTTGTGGCCGATTATCACTACGGGGAGGTTGTCGAACCAGGCCATCCCGCCGATAATCGCCGGGTCCTCGCCAAAAAGACGGTCGCCGTGCATCTCCACGAACCCGGAGGTCAGGAGCGCTATGTAATCCTCGGTGTTCGGCCTGTCCTGGTGTCTGGCCACCTGGGTCTCCTCCCAGGCGTTAAGGCTGGAGAATATTTTTTCCCGCAGCTCGTCCGCCTTTTTCGAGAGCCTCTTTATCTCTTCGCCCGCGTCCACCTGACCGCCCGCGGCCATACGGAGGTCTTCTATGCGGTTTTCCAGCTCCGCCAGCGGTTTTTCAAATTCAAGGAAGTTATATGCCATAAATCTCCTATGCGAAAGTGACCGCGCCGCTGCCCAAAAGCCTCTCGACCTCGTCCACCAGAAGGTCGGTCGGGGCTACCGAGTGCTCGCCGCCAACCTTCAGGGACAAGGCCGCGTCGCCGTGCCTGGGCATCTGTATTTTCAGGTACAACGGGCAGCTTCCCTTGTGGCGGAGGATTACCTCGCGGAGCTTTAGTAAGTCCTCGGGCGTCGCCCCGGTCGCGGAAAGCCTTATATCCACCCTGGTCGTCATCTTCTCCCGGACTTCGGAAAGCGGCAGTATCTTGACCGCCTTAAGCTTCACGCCCTTCTCGCCATGGTCCATCGAGCCGGTAATAAGGAGCGGCGCGTCCCCTGAAAGCCACTGCTCCGAGGCCTTGTACTGCTCCGGGAACACGATTACTTCCACGGTCCCCTGCAGGTCCTCCACCGTAAGGTTCGCCATCCGGTCCCCCCTCTTGGTGGTGGCTATTTTCTTCGCCCGGATGACGCACATTATCGTGACCTCGCTCCCGTCCGGAAGCTCCATCAGTTCCACGCTCGTGTTCCGGGCGAACCTCTTCGCCTCGCCTTCAAACCGGGCCAGGGGATGCCCGGTAATATAAAAGCCTATCGTCTCCTTCTCGTATGAGAGAAGCGTCGCCTCGCTCCACTCCGGCACGTCCGGGTATTCCTCCTGCACCTGGGAGGGGCCAGAGTCGCCAAGCAGCATGTCGAACATGGAAGTCTGACCGGCCTGGCGTTCGCGGGCGAGCTGGTTTGCGCCCTCCATCGCATTGTCCAGAGCCGCCATCATCTTCGGGCGAGATACGATAGTTGAATCGAACGCCCCGCACTTGATAAGCCCCTCGATCACCCGCTTGTTCACTTTACGGAGGTCCACTTTCTGGCAGAAGTCGTAAAGTGAGGTGAATGGACCTTGCTCCGTCCGCGCCTGCATTATAGACTCGATCGCCGAATGTCCGACGTTCTTCACCGCGGCCAGTCCAAACAGTATTTTCCCCTCATGGACCGTGAAATTAGCGTCCGAGCGGTTCACGTCCGGAGGCGTGACCGCCACGTCCATGTCCCGGCAGTCGGAGATATATTTTACGATCTTATCGGTATTGTCCATCTCGGAGGACAAAAGCGCCGCCATGAACTCTACCTTGTAGTGGGCCTTTAAGTATGCGGTCTGGTACGTGATCAGGGCGTAGGCGGCGGAGTGGGACTTGTTGAAGCCGTACTCCGCGAACTTCTCCATGTTCTCAAACACGGCTTCAGCCTTTTTGAGCGGTATCTTCTTTGCCGCCGCGCCTTGCAGGAACTGCTCCTTCATCTTCGCCATGACCTCGGGCTTTTTCTTGCCCATGGCTTTACGGAGCGTATCCGCCTGGCCAAGCGTGAAGCCCCCGAGCGACACGGCGATCTGCATGACCTGTTCCTGATACACTATGACGCCGTACGTGTTCTTCAGTATCTGTTCCAGTTCAGGCGGTTCGTAGACCGTCTGTTTCGCGCCTCTGCGCCGCTGGATATAGTCGTCCACCATGCCGCTCTGCATCGGCCCGGGCCGGTACAGAGCGATCAGCACTATCAGGTCTTCGAACCGCTCCGGCTTCATCTTTATTATGAGGTCGCGCATCCCGGAGGACTCAAGCTGGAAGACCCCGCCGGTATCGCCCGAGGCGAGGAGTTTATATGTATCCGGGTCCGGGTCCTCGAGCGAGAGCGACGTCAGCTTGAAGGGCGCTTCCCCTGCGGGCATGTCGCGGTTTATTATCTTCACCGCGTTGTCTATGACCGTAAGCGTTCGAAGGCCCAAAAAATCGAATTTGACAAGGCCGATTTTCTCTATCTCGTCTTTCGCGTACTGCGTGACTATCACGCCGTCCGCATCGCGGTAGAGAGGCGTGTAATCCGTCAGGGGCTCCTGTGATATGACCACCCCGGCCGCGTGCTTCGAGGCATGGCGGGTTAAGCCTTCAAGGGACTTGGCTATCTCGAATATCTCGGCTATCCGCGTATCTTCCTTTACCAGGTCGCGAAGACGCGGCTCCTGGGCGAGCGCGTCCTGAAGTGTAATCTTCAGCGCGTCCGGCACGAGCTTCGCGACCTTGTCAACCTCCCCGTAAGGGATGTCCAGCACGCGCCCGACGTCTCTGATTACGCCTTTAGCCAGCATCGTGCCGAACGTTATTATCTGGGAGACATGGTCGGCCCCGTACTTTTCCTTGACGTAATTTATGACCTCGTCGCGGCGGTCCATGCAGAAGTCTATATCGATATCCGGCATGGATATGCGCTCGGGGTTTAAGAACCTCTCGAACAGGAGCCCGTAGGGCAGGGGGTCTATGTCAGTTATTTCCAGCGAGTATGCCACGATGCTCCCGGCGGCTGAACCCCTGCCGGGGCCGACCGGGATGTCTCTGTCCTTCGCGTAGTTGATGAAGTCCCATACCACTAAAAAGTAGCCCGCGAACCCCATGCTCTTTATAATGTTCAGCTCTTCCTCGAGGCGGCTCCAGTAAACCGCCGGGTCGGTCTTGACCAGCGTCAGCCTCTTTTTGAGACCGCGCCTGGCAAGTTCCTCAAGGTAGCTCTCTTTGGTATAACCTTCCGGGACGACGTAGTGCGGCAGGTGGTACTGGTCGAAATCGAGCTTCAGGTTGCAGCGCTCCGCGACCTTCACCGTGTTCTTTACGGCTTCCGGATAAAACTCGAAGGCGGACTCCATTTCGGATGGGCTTTTGAAGTAGAACTCGTCCGTCTGGAAGCGCATCCGGTTCGGGTCGCTCATCATCTTTCCGGTCTGGATGCAAAGCAGCGCCTCGTGCGCTTTCGAGTCGCTTTTTTTAAAGTAGTGGCAGTCCGAGGTGGCGACCAGAGGGATGTTCAGTTCTTCCGAAAGCTCGGCGAGAAGCGCGTTTACCGTCTTCTGTTCCTCGATGCCGTTATCCTGTATCTCTAAATAAAAGTTCTCCGGCCCGAGGATCTCCCGGTACGCAATTGCCGCGGCCCGTGCCCCTTCCTTGTCGCCTTTTAAAAGCTTGTACGGCACTTCGCCCTTCAGGCAGGCGGATAGCCCGATAAGCCCGCCGGAGAATTGTCTCAGCGTGTCCTTGTCAATCCTGGGCTTGTAGTAGAACCCCTCTGTGTATCCGAGGCTCACCAGACGCATCAGGTTCTTATAGCCGTCATGGTTGCGTGCGAGGAGGACAAGGTGGTATGCGGCTTCGTGCGGCCCGCCGCTTCGGTCCGTCCTGTCGGACGGAGCGATGTAGGTCTCGCAGCCGATAATCGGCTTTATGCCAGCCTTCTGCGCCTTCTGATAAAACTCCACGGCCCCGAACATGTTGCCGTGGTCGGTGATGGCGAGCGCGGGCATCCCGTACTCGACCGCCTTTTTTACAAGGTCGTCAATCCGGTTCGCGCCGTCCAGGAGGCTGTACTGGGTATGTATGTGCAGGTGTACGAAACTTGCGTGATGCATAAAGTCCTCAATTCAAAAGCAGGTATAGTTATACATCATCCGGAGCTTATTATCAAGAGCGGCGGGGTGAAATTAATTATTTCCTCTTTTTCCGGGAATAGGCATTCCAATGCGTAATATTTTGAAAAATATGAATAAACCGCTATCCGGCCGGGCCAGGCCCCAATAGAGCTATCAGGAGATGCTATGAATATCTGTTATACTTGTTAATAGGAAAATTTTAAGGTTACAGGAGGTCAAGCCATGAAAAAGATGTATTTAGTTGCCTTGGGGGTGTTCGCGGCCGCCCTCTTCGGAGCGGGGTATAATGCCTACGCCGCCGATTCCGGCACGTCATCCGGCACGAGCGGATACTCCCACGAGACGAGCGGCACGCCCGGGGCCGGAGGGGCGGCCATGCCCGGCTATAAAACGATGTACGGGTACATCGTCGATACCACGTGCATGAGCGGCAAGGAAGCCAAACAGGCCGAGAAAGAAGGGAAACTCGACGCCTTCGTGAAAGGACATTCGAAAGAGTGTGTCCTGGCCTGCAAGTCTGGCGGATGCGGATTTTATTCCGACGGAAGGCTCTATAAACTGGATGAGGCCTCAAGCGGCAGGATCAATGCATTCCTGGAAAGTCCTGGCAGTTTGCTGCACGTTAAGGCGGACGTTTACGTAAATAAAGATACCATAGGGCTGCTCAACCTCCACAACGCGCTATAAGGCCGGTTCCGAGGCAAAAACAAAAGCCCTGCCCCCTATGGGGATGGGGCTTTTTTTTGAGTCGGCTGCCGGTTGACCGGCTTTTTTGTTTGACTTTGGGGGTGGCAGGTCTTAATATAGCATTTTCAACAAGATAAGCTCAGGATGGATGAGAGAATACCCGCCTACGCGCGGAAAAAATACAATATAGGCGAACTGGCCGCGGTCAAGGCCAAGCTGCGTGAGCTTGGCCTCCATACGGTCTGCGAGTCGGCAAAGTGCCCGAACATCGGCGAGTGCTTCAAAAAGCCGACGGCCACCTTCATGATACTGGGGGAGATCTGTACCCGGCGGTGCGGGTTCTGCTCGGTAAAAAAAGGTCTTACAGAACCGCCCAATCCAGCTGAGGCGGATAACATAGCAGTAGCCGTGGGCAAGCTGGGCCTCAAACATGCCGTTATCACTTCCGTGACCCGTGACGACCTGCCGGACGGAGGCGCGGGTCAGTTCGAGGCGGTTATCAGTATCCTGAAGAGGGAGTTCCCGGCGCTGGTGATCGAGGTCCTGACCCCGGATTTCAAGGGGTCTACAACGGCACTTCGCAAAGTCATAGAGGCCGGGCCTCACATATTCAACCACAACCTGGAGACGGTGCCGAGACTGTACACGAAAGTTCGTCCCCAGGCGGTTTATGAGCGCTCTCTTAAAGTGCTTCGCGCGGCTAAGAGTTTTAGCCCGGACGTGTACGTTAAATCCGGTATAATGGCGGGCTTGGGGGAGCGAGAAGACGAGGTCGTCTCCGTGATGCGGGACCTGCGGGACGCCGGCTGCGACCTGCTGACAATCGGCCAGTACTTGAGGCCGTCGAAAGAGAACCTCCAAGTCGAGGAGTACGTGCTGCCGGAAGTATTCGAGCGCTACGCTGAGACGGGAAAGCGGATGGGATTTCTCTCCGTCGCCTCCGCGCCGTTTGTCCGCAGCTCGTATAACGCGGAAGAAGTTTTCGCGGCGATAAAGAGATAGCCGTGCAGGTATCCCAGATATATCACTTTACTCTCGGGGTGGTAATCGTCTTTGTCGCGGCGTTGGTCATAGCTAAGAAATTAGGCAAGAAAAAAAAAGAAATAAGCAAATAAATAAGCGAACAGATAAGAAAAAATACAAGAAAAGATAACCGGAGGTTTTATTTTGTTTGATTTCCCGAGGATAAAACGCCTGCCGCCTTACGTGTTCGCCATCGTAAACCAGATGAAAATGGAGGCCAGAAAGCGCGGCGAGGACATCATAGACTTCGGCATGGGGAACCCGGACATGGGCACTCCCCAGCACATCGTGGACAAACTGGTGGAGGCCGCTTACAACCCGCGCAACCACCGCTACTCCGCCAGCCGCGGGATCCCGAAACTCCGCGGCGCGATAGCCGACTGGTACAAGCGCCGCTATGACGTGGACATCGACCCGGAGACGGAAGCGATCGCCACGATGGGCGCGAAAGAGGGCCTAAGCCACCTGGCGCTCGCGACGATAGAGCCTGGGGACGTAGTGCTCTGCCCGTCTCCGGCGTATCCAATCCACCCGTACTCGGTTGTAATAGCGGGCGGCGAGGTCCGGCACATACCGCTAAGGCGGGATTCGGATTTCTTCGAGGACATGCTCTCCGCTTTCCGGCAGGTATGGCCCGCGCCGAAGATGCTTATTATCAGCTTCCCGAACAACCCGACCACGGCAACGGTGGACCTGGAGTTCTTCGAGAAGGTGGTGGACTTCGCCCGTGAGCATAAAGTCATCGTCATCCATGACCTTGCCTACGCCGACCTGGTATTCGACGGGTACAAGGCCCCAAGCTTCCTTCAGGTAAAAGGCGCGAAGGACGTGGGCGTCGAGTTCTTCTCGATGTCCAAGAGCTACAACATGCCAGGATGGCGCGTGGGCTTCTGCTGCGGAAACAGGGAGATCGTGGGCGCGCTCCAGAAGATAAAGAGTTACCTGGACTACGGGATGTTCCAGCCGATACAGATCGCCGCGATAGCGGCGCTGAACGGACCGCAGGACTGCGTGCAGGAGATTACTGAGGTTTACAAAGTCCGAAGAGACTGCCTGGTGGAGGGACTGGCGAAGATAGGCTGGGAGATGCCTAAGCCGCTCGCCACCATGTTCGTATGGGCTAAGATACCGGAGAAGTTCAAGCATATGGGCTCGCTTGAGTTCTCGAAGATGCTGATTGCCGAGGCGAAGGTCGCGGTATCGCCGGGCATAGGCTTCGGAGAGTACGGAGAGGGCAGGGTGCGGTTCGCACTCATCGAGAACGAGCACAGGACGAGGCAGGCGATAAAGGGCCTTAAGAAAGTTTTAGGATAAAATATTTTATGAAATCTAAAATTGGCGTTGGCCTTATCGGTCTCGGCACGGTCGGCTCCGGAGTGGTGAAGCTCCTCCGCGAGAATGCGGAAATCATCTCGCGGCGGCTGGGCGCTGAAGTTACGCTCGTCAAAGCGGCGGACCTGGACGCCTCCCGCGCGAAGGCGCTGAATCTGTCGAAAAGTATTTATACGAAGGACGCCCGCGAGGTAATAAACCATCCTGACGTAGATATCGTAATCGAACTCATCGGCGGGTATAAACCGGCGAAGGAGTTTATTTTATCCGCCCTGGAGAATGGGCAAGGCGGTCGTAACGGCGAACAAGGCCCTGCTTGCCATCCACGGCGAGGAAATATTTGCGGCGGCGGATAAGGCGGGAGTGCCGGTGGCTTACGAGGCGTCTGTCGGCGGCGGCATACCGATCATCGGCGCGATAAAACAGGGCATCGCCGCGAACAACATCGAAGCGATTTACGGGATCATAAACGGCACTTCGAACTACATCCTCACGAAGATGACGGACGAGGGGCGGGATTTCGACGACGTGCTCGAAGAGGCACAAGGCTTAGGATACGCCGAAGCGGACCCGACCTTCGACGTGGAGGGGATAGACCCGGCGCACAAGCTTGCGATACTCGCCGACATTGCCTACGGCACGCCGATAAACTTCGCGGACATATATACCGAGGGCATATCCCGCATATTGCCGGAGGATATCCACTACGCGCGCGAGCTGGGGTTCAAGATAAAGCTTCTGGCGATAGCCAAGCTTAGAGGCGGGGAAGTCGAGGCGCGGGTGCATCCGACGATGCTCCCGGAGGATTATCTGATCGCAAAGGTGGACGGCGTTTTCAACGCCGTGTATGTGGTGGGCGACGCTCTGGGACCTGCGATGTTCTATGGGCGCGGCGCGGGCGACATGCCGACGGCAAGCGCGGTCGTATCGGATATCATGGATATATCGAGGGACATCCTCTACGGGAAGCCCGGCAGGATGCCCGTCGCCTCCTTCCGCAGGGAGAACAGAAAAAAACTGAAGGTTATGCCCATCGATAAGGTGCGGTGCCGGTACTACCTCCGCTTCACGGCGCAGGACCGCCCCGGCGTGCTTTCGAAAATTTCCGGGATACTCGGCAAGCACGACATAAGCATATCTTCGGTCATCCAGCACGGACGGGACGAGGAGAGCGCGGTGCCCATCGTCGTAATGACGCACGAGGCGGTGGAGAGAAACGTCCGCAAAGCGCTCGCGACAATAGACGAACTGGAAGTAATTTCCGCGAAGACGATAGTGATACGAGTAGAGGGCGAAGAATAATATAAGGAGTAGAGATGGCCTGGAAAGGGATAATCGAAGAGTACAGGGAGTTTCTCCCGGTGACGGCAAAAACGCCGGTGGTGACTTTACTTGAAGGCAACACGCCGCTGGTCAGGACGAAGAACCTTGCGAAGCTTATAAACCCGAAGCTCGATATTTACCTTAAGTTCGACGGCGCGAACCCGACCGGGTCTTTCAAAGACCGGGGCATGACGATGGCGATATCGAAGGCGGTGGAAGAAGGCTCCGGGGCCGTCATCTGCGCGTCCACCGGGAACACGTCCGCCGCCGCCGCCGCGTACTCCGCGCGGGCCGGGATAAAGGCGTTCGTGCTTATCCCGGAAGGAAAGATCGCGCTTGGGAAACTGGCCCAGGCGATGATGCACGGGGCGCGGGTGATCCAGATTGAAGGAAATTTCGACGAGGCGCTGAAGCTCGTGCGGGAGATATCGAGCAAGTACCCCATCACGCTCGTGAACTCCGTCAATCCGTATCGCATCGAAGGCCAGACATCCGCGGCGTATGAGATCTGCGACGCGCTGGGCGGCCCCCCCGATTTCCACGCCCTGCCGGTCGGCAACGCCGGGAACATCAGCGCGTACTGGAAGGGGTACAAAAAATATAAAGACGCCGGGAAAATAAATTCGCTCCCGATAATGAACGGGTTCCAGGCGGCGGGCGCGGCGCCGATAGTCCTCGGGCATCCGGTGGAGAACCCGGAGACGGTTGCCACGGCCATACGTATCGGGAACCCCGCGTCATGGAAGACCGCGGAGGCCGCGCGCGACGAGTCCGGAGGCGTGATCGACATGGTCACGGACGAGGAGATATTAGAGGCGTATAAGCTGGTCGCCGCGACCGAAGGGATATTCTGCGAGCCCGCATCTGCGGCGAGCATCGCCGGCGTGATAAAGCTGAATAACCTGGGCTATTATAAAGGGGAAGCGCGCATCGTCTGCACTCTGACCGGCCACGGCCTCAAGGACCCGGACACGGCTATCAAGGTATCCACCAAGCCGCTTTCCATAAAGGGAACGATGGAAGAAGTGGTGAAGGCGCTGGGATATTAATTTTAGAGGTGTCATTTTGAACCGGGGCGCCAGCGCGATGCGAGGGTCGATGAAGAATCTGTTTCTAAATATATTTATAGTTGCCGCCGTAATTTTTGTCCCCGCCGCAGCTATCGCCGGGCCGATGGAGAAGTCCCTTTTCGACGCGGCGAAGTCGGGGGACGCGGCAGGCATACGCGAGCTTGTGAAGAAGCATGTGGACGTGAACGCGCGTGATACTGACGGGGATACTCCCTTGCTGCGCGCGGCGGCGGAAGGCGGAAAAGACGCGGCAGAGACGCTTCTTAAGGCCGGCGCGAACCCGAACCTGAAAAATAACGACGGCTACACGCCTCTTATGGCCGCGGCTTTTAACGGCCACCCCGATATAGCGAAGATGTTAATCGATAAAGGTGCGGAAGTGAACGCCCGCGCCAAGGACGGCAATACCGTGCTGGTTTACGCGGCGGCGATGGGGCACGAGGACATCGTAAAACTGCTCCTGGAAAAAGGGGCGAACCCGAACATAAAGAATAAGGATGGCACGACAGCGCTGATGGTGGCGGCTACCGCCGGACTGGAACGGCGTGGTCAAGGAGCTTATAAAGCGCACGGCGCGGAAGTAAACGCGAAGGATAAATTCGGCAATCACCGCGCTCGACATTCGCGAAGGCGAAGAAACATGAGGAAGTTGCGAATGCGCTCCTCAAGGCGGGGGCGAAATAGTGAAATACCTCGTATTATTGGGCGACGGAATGGCCGGTCTTCCGCTGATTGAGCTGGACGGGAAGACGGTCCTTCAATATGCCAGGACCCCAAACCTTGATTACCTTGCCTCGCATGGGACGATGGGCCTTGCCAGGACCGTGCCGGAAGGCATGCCGCCGGGTTCGGACGTTGCGAACCTTTCCGTCCTGGGCTACGACCCGCGAAAATACTATACCGGACGCGCGCCGCTGGAGGCCGCCGCGATGGGACTTCCGCTGGAGCCCGAGGACGTAGCTTACCGGTGCAACCTAGTTACGCTCGCCGGGCTGGAAAAAGGATACGAGTCTTCGGTAATGGAGGATTTCTCGGCGGGACATATCTCCACGGACGAGGCGCGCGCCCTCGTGCATGAACTGGAACAAAGGCTCGGGCGAAACGGCGTGAGTTTCCACCCCGGCGTGAGCTACCGTCACCTCATGCTGTGGAAGGGCGGCGAAGACGGAGCAGTCTGCACTCCGCCGCACGACATAACCGGCAAGCCTGTCCGGGGCCATCTGCCTTCCGGGCCGGGGGCGGACTTCCTGCTGGGTATGATGAAGGCGTCGGTGGAGGCGATTTCCGGACATGAAGTAAACCGCAGGCGGACGGCGGCGGGGAAGTCAAAGGCGAACTCGATATGGCTCTGGGGTCAGGGCAAAAAACCCGCGCTCCCTACCTTCAAGGAGCGGTATAATATTTCCGGCGCGATGATCTCCGCCGTGGACCTGCTGAAGGGGATAGCGGCGACACTCGGCATGAAGGTAATAGAGGTACCCGGCGCGACCGGTTATATCGATACGGACTATAAAGGCAAGGCGCAGGCCGCATTGTCCGCGCTCGACGCGGCTGATTTCGTGTACGTGCACGTGGAGGCCCCGGACGAAGCCGGGCATAGCGGGAACCTGCGCCACAAGGTGCAGGCGGTGGAGGATTTCGACGAAAAAGTTGTGGGGACGGTGTTAAGCGCCGTAAAGGGAAGGCCGGGTTTCCGCGTGCTGACCATGCCCGACCACCCGACGCCCATAAAGATAAAAAGTCACACAAGCGACCCGGTGCCGTTCGTTTTATGGGATTCCGGGAAGGATGAACAAATAAATAATTCCAAATATGACGAGGCGGCTGCGGCCGGGACCGGACTCTTAATCGAGGAAGGGTGGAAGCTGATCGACCGTCTTTTGGAGCCTTGAGGAGGACAACTTGAGCCTGATAGTCCAGAAGTACGGCGGGACCTCCGTGGGGACCGTCGAGAGGATCAAGAACGTGGCGAGGAGGGTCGCCAGGACCAAGAAGCAGGGACACGACGTGGTGGTCGTCCTCTCCGCGATGAGCGGGGAGACGGATAAGCTGATAGCGCTGGCTGGCGGCGTCTCGTCCAACCCGGACGAGCGGGAGATGGACATGCTTCTCTCCACGGGCGAGCGGGTCACCATCGCTCTTCTCGCGATGGCCTTGAAAGACTTAAGCGTGGACGCGGTGTCTTTTACCGGAAGGCAGTCGGGGATCCTCACGGACGACGCGCATACCAGGGCGAGAATAAAGAGCATAGACGCCGGCAGGATCAAGGACGCCCTATCCAAAAATAAAGTCGCGGTGGTGGCAGGGTTCCAGGGCATAACCGAGGAGCAAGACGTAAGTACGCTCGGACGCGGCGGCTCGGACCTGACGGCTGTGGCGGTGGCGGCGGCGTTGAAGGCGGATTTTTGCGACATATATACGGACGTTGACGGGGTATATACCACGGACCCGAACATAGTGCCTGAGGCGAGGAAGCTCGACAAGATTTCATACGACGAGATGCTCGAGATGGCGAGCCTGGGCGCGAAGGTGCTCCAGACCCGCTCGGTCGAGTTCGCGAAAAAATACAGCGTACCGGTCAGGGTGCTTTCGAGCTTTCACGACGCGCCGGGCACTCTGGTAACGAAGGAGGACAAGACGATGGAACAGGTGGTCGTTTCCGGCGTTGCATACGATAAAAACCAGGCGAAGGTGACGCTTTCCGGCGTGCCGGACAAACCCGGCGTGGCCTCGAAGCTGTTCCGGAGCATCGCGGACGCGAAAGTCATTGTCGATATGATAATCCAGAACGTCAGCAAGGACGGTTATACGGACATCTCTTTCACCGTGCCGAAGACAGACCTTAAGAAGGCCTTGCCCGTGATAAAGGACGCGGCGAAGGCCTCGGGCTGCGAAGAGGTCATCGTGAACGACGAAATTTCCAAGGTGTCCATCATCGGCGTGGGTATGCGCTCGCATTCCGGCGTCGCGTCCGGGATGTTCACCGCGCTCGCGGACGAGGGAATAAATATCATGATGATAAGCACCTCCGAAATAAAAATCTCCTGCGTCATAAACGGCAAATATACGGAGCTTGCCGTGCGGGCGCTCCACAAGGCTTTTAAGCTCGACGAGGCGCCGAAAAAACCTAAAAAATCAGCCAAACCGAAGACAAGGGCGTAAGGCAGAAGTGTACGACCTACACGCCCATATCCTTCCAGGCGCGGACGATGGTCCGCGCGAGATGGAAGAGTCCCTCCAGATGCTTAAGCTTGCCGCCGCCGACGGGATAAAGGGCATCGCGATGACCCCGCACGTCATACCCGGCCGTCACGACAACCCCAAAGAGAAGGTCATAAAGCTGACGGCGGAGCTTCAGGCCAGGGCGGATGACGTGGAAATCGAGCTGTATCCCGCATCGGAAATCGCTCTGTCCGAGGAGACGCTGGCGGGACTTAAATCCGGCTCTTACTGCACCATAAACGGTTCCAGGTATGTCCTTACGGAACTCCCGCCGCTTTTCGATTCAGAAAAAATTTACGAGGCGATGCATTCCCTGCGGGAGATGGGTCTTGTCCCGCTCATCGCGCACCCGGAGAGGAACCCGAGGGCGCTTAAGGACGTGGAGTGCCTTTACGAACTGGTCTCCATGGGCGCGCTGATGCAGGTGACAGCCGGAAGCTTTCTGGGGGTATTCGGAGACGACGTCCGGAAGCTTGCGCTGTCCATGCTGGAGCGAAGGCTCGTGCACGTGATAGCGAGCGACGCCCACGATAACGGCCCAAGGCCGCCCGTGCTTTCGACGGCCGTAAAAGAGGTGGCGAAGCTGGTGGGAGAAAGGGCCGCGCGGGCCATGGTGTCGGCAGTGCCGGAGAAGATACTGAAGGATGAGCAGGTCTTGCCGCCGGAGCCGGTGCATCCGAAAAAATCCCTCTTCTTCTTCAGCGACCTCCCTTTTTTCGATTGACCGCTTGCTTGACAGCAGCCGGCCCGTTATGCGAAAATTAATAGATTTTTTGATGGCAAACCGATCGCCGGAAGGCTTTGTTTTTTAATGAATACTGCCTCAAGGAGAATAAAGGGAAAAGGGGGAGCAAAACCCCAGAGGGAGAAGTTCGCCTCGACGGAAGAGGCGGGCGATTTTTTTTGGACGGCGGTCATCGTCTCACTCGTCCTGCATGCGGCGGTTTTCGGAATAATCTGGATTGTGCCGGCCCGAAAGGCGCCGAAAGCGCTGCAAATATTCAACGTCACCGTGACGACCCTGCCGGGCCCGGCGGGCGGGGGCGGCAAATCCCATGAGCAGGTAAAAAACCCGGTTAAAGAAGAAAAGCCTGTCCCGGAGAAGGAGCCGGTGAAGCTGGCGAAAAAAGAGGTGGAGAAAAAGCCGCCAGAGCAAAAGAAGAAGCGCGAACCGGAAAAACCGGAAGTGGCGAAAATCCAGCCATCGGCGCCGGTAGGCCCCGGACAGGGACCGGCGGGCGGAGGCGGTAAAGCGAAACCGGGCGCGATAACCGGCCCGGTGGCGTTCTCAGGGAATTTCGACCGAAATATGACTGGTACGCAAATCTTATCCAGAAGGAGGTAGAGCGGGATTTGGGAAAACCGGAGTACCTTTTGGAAGCTGCCGACAAAACCTGCTGTAATATCTTTCGTCATCGACGGAGCTGGAAATATAACCCAGGCGCAAATAGAAACTTCTTCTGGAATTGATCTGTATGACCAGCAGGCGCTTATTTCTGTTAAACTGGTAAAAAAACTGCCGCCGCCCCCGGTGGGCTTGGGGGACGCGGTCGGAGTGCATTACTCGTTTATACCAGGTCCAAAAGGATAAAAAAATGAATAAATCAGAGGGCCGCTGGATTTGGGTACTGGCGGGAGTTACGTTATCAATAGTTCTTGCCGCGGTCTTTTTCCTTCCGGCGTTAGGCATCGCCGATTCGAAGCCGGAGATATACCTTTCCACCACGAAGGGCGCGGGGAAGATAAGCGTTATAATCCCGGATTTTGAGCGCGAGGGAGGTTTTGCGGACCCGCAGGGACGGGACAGGGCGATGGCGGACGAACTGGCGGACGACCTGAACTTCTCCGGGTTCTTTGACGCCAAAAGAGTCAAGCAAGTAAAAGGCGACCCGAGCGCCTGGGCCTCGCTGGACGTGAACGACGTCATTACCGGGGCCTATTCCACGGACGGACGCGAGATTACGATATCCGCAAAGCTGGTTGACGCCAAAGCCGGTTCGGTTATCATGAGCAAGCGCTACCCGCGGTCATTGCTGGTAATGCGGGAGAATATACACAAACTCGCCGACGAGATAATCTTCCAGCTCACGGGCGAAAAAGGCATCTGCCAGACGAAAATAGCCTTTATCTCCGATATGACCCGCCATGCCGAACTTTATATCGCAGACTACGACGGGCATAATGTAATCCGCCTGACCATGGATTCGGGGATATGCCTTCTCCCCGCGTGGTCGCCATCGGGCAACTACATCACGTACACTTCATACAAAAGGATGAACCCCGACCTCTGGTGGGTAAGCACGTCCGGCAAAAGCAGGGGGATAATCTCGTTTTCCCCCGGGCTTAATACCGCGGCGTCATGGTCGCCGGACGGCGGGAAGATCGCGCTGTGCTTAAGCAAGGGCGCCAACGCCCAGATATGCACCATGAACAGGGACGGCAAGGGACTGAACCAGATCACGCACAGCCGGGGCATCAATACTTCGCCGTCATGGTCGCCAAACGGGCGAGAGATAGTCTTCAACTCAGACCGGGAAGGCTCGCCCCAGGTTTATGTGATGGACTCGGACGGCGGCAATGTCAGGAGGCTAACGTACAGCGGGAAGTACAATGCATCCCCCGCCTGGTCGCCGAACGGGGATAAAATAGCGTATGTAGGCCGGGAAAGCGGCGTCTTTAATATCTTCATGATGGACTCTAACGGGGACAACGTCGTACGGCTTACCTGGAATAGCGGGAGCAATGAAAACCCGTCATGGTCGCCTGACGGCAGGCATATCGCTTTTTCCTCTACCCGAAGCGGCAAAAATGCGATATATTTAATGGACACCCACGGTGAGAACGTAAAAAAACTTCCGCTGGGCGGGAGCTGCCAGACCCCTGCGTGGTCGCCCCGGCTGGGCAGTGAAAAATAATTTGACTTTAGCACTTTTGTGTTATAATACACAGTTGTCGAAGCAATTTTCCGGGGTGCTTTTCCCTTGTTTATAAACCAAGCGAAAAGGAGGCAAAGGGGTGAAGATTAACAGGATTCTTCTGGTATGCCTGGCTGTGGCGCTTCTGGTTTCTACGGGTTTTTACGGGTGCGCTAAAAAACAGGTTAAAGAAACCGGTGGGTTGGAAACCCAGAAGCCGATGGAGAAAGCCCCGCCGGAGGCCGCACCCGAGAAGGCGCCCCCCGCCGAAGTGCAGACCAAAGAGGCTCCTCCCGGACCGAAGGAACAGCCGGCTGCGGTAGAAGAGGGCAAAGCGGTGAAGGCCCTTAAAGACGTTTTTTTTGATTTCGACAGCTATGTCATAAGGCCGGATGACGCATCCGTATTGCAGCAGGACGCGGGGTGGATAAAGGCTCATTCCGGGGTTATCGTTACAGTGGAAGGCAACTGCGACGAAAGGGGCACTGTAGAGTATAACCTCGCCCTAGGCCAGAGGCGCGCGGACGCCGTAAAGAACTACCTTGTGTCCTTAGGCATACCAGCCGACAGGCTTAAAACGATAAGCTTCGGCAAGAGCAAGCCGTTCGACACCGGGCATAACGAGGCGGCGTGGGCCAAGAACAGGCGGGACCATTTCGTGGTCCAGTAATACATTTCATAACTCCCCTTAATTCACCCTGTTATCTTAAAAAGGGGTAAGGGGGCGTTACATCTGGAAAGGCGGGTCCCTGCGGGGCCCGCCTTCCGTGCGAAGAGGGCATTGCTTAAATGAAGAAATATATAATTTTTTTGCCGCTTATTCTCATGGTTTTCGGGTATGGTTGCGCAACGAGCGCGGACATAGACAGGGTCGAGCGCCAGTCCGCCGCCACTAACGCCCAGCTCCGGCAGATACAGGGCAGCATAGACGATATAAATTTCTCCCTCCAGGCGGAGAACAAGCGAAGCCAGGAATCACTTGAGTTGATCAAGTCGTTTACGCAGGTAAAGGGAAGCTTGAAATCACTAAACGAACAGACAAATACAATACTCAGAAACCAGGCAGACCTTGGTAACCGCGAGTTTTCCGGCACGAGCGGCGGAGTCTCCCAGGGACAGATAGATGATATCAGGCACGAGCTTTCGAAGGTAGATGAGAAGCTGGACGCTATGAAAGCCCTTCTGATGCAGAAGATGGCCGAGGCTCAGGCTCAGGGGACGGCTCAAGGCGGCGCGGCGCAGGCTGGCGCGGCCGGGACAACTGCTCCAGACCCGAACCGGATGTATCATCAGGCGTACCTGGATTATACAAACGGAAATTATGAGATTGCGATAAGCGAATTCCGGGAGTACCTGAAGGATTTTCCGGATGCGGAATATGCCGGGAATGCCCAGTTCTGGATAGGCGAATCGCTCTATTCCATGAAAAAGTATGGCGATGCCCTGCCTGAGTTCGACAAGGTGATAAAAAATTACCCGACCAGTTCCAAGGCGGCCGACGCATTGGTTAAGAAAGGCTACACTCTGGACGCCTTAAAACGTCCGTCGGAGGCGAAGGCGGCATACACCGAGGTCGTAAAAAAATACCCCGGTTCAGACGCGGCGAAACTGGCAGCGGAGCGGCTGAAAAGGAAGTAGTAACGGCTGATTTTCGTGGAAAAAAGCCATATTTCTGATAGAATATTAGCAGGAATGGTTTGCGTTTCCTTGGAGGTAATGAAGGAAAATGTACAAGTTAAGGACGGCCATGCTGATGGCGGCGCTTACGGTCCTTCTAGTCTTGCTAGGCCAGGCCGTCGGCGGCACGAGGGGGATGTTCGGGTTCTTTATCTTCGCCCTGCTCATGAACTTCTTCAGTTACTGGTTCTCCGATAAAATTGTCCTCAGGATGTACCGGGCGCAGCCGGTTACGGAAACGGAGGCCCCGGAGCTTTACTCCGTGGTGCGGGGGCTTGTCCAGAAGGCGGGCATGCCCATGCCGAAGGTATATATCATACCGGACGACTCGCCCAACGCATTCGCGACCGGCAGGAACCCGGACCACGCCGCCGTCGCCGCGACGGAAGGGATATTGAGGTTGTTGACCAGGCAGGAGCTCGAAGGCGTCATGGCGCACGAGTTGTCCCACGTGCAGCACAGGGATATATTGGTCAGCACCATCGCGTCGGTAATGGCGGCGGCAATCACGATGCTCTCGCGGTTCGCTATATTCTTCGGCGGCCGGGACGATAGAGACGGAAACCCCATTGCGGCGATAGCCATGATGATCTTAGCGCCCATCGCGGCAATGCTCATACAGCTTGCCATTTCGCGCTCCAGGGAGTATATGGCGGACGAGAGCGGGGCGAAGCTTTGCGGCAACCCGCTCTACCTCGCGAATGCGCTTAGGAAACTGGAGATGGGTACCGAGAGAATACCGATGAACGCGAACCCGGCGACGGCGAACATGTTCATCGTGAACCCCTTCTCGGCGCGTGGGATAGCGAAGCTCTTCTCCACCCACCCGCCTATCGAAGAGCGCATAGAGCGACTCGAAGGGATGGCCAGGGGAAGGTCTTTATAGTAGATGGTCAGGGAGTGTTGGACTAAAGGCAGGAGGATAGCACTACGAAAAAGGAACTTCTAATCGAGGCCGACGAGGACCTGAAGGTCCTGTACGGAGAGTTCGACAAGAACCTCCGGTATATAGAAGACACCTCCGGCGTTGACATCAAGGCCAGGGGGAACAAGCTTTCCATAGAGGGCGAGGAGCCCGCGGTCCTGAACGCCGAGAAGCTGATAAAGGACCTGGCGGGGCTTGTCGGCAGCGGTTATACGCTGAAGCTGGAGGACGTCAAACTGGCGATGCGGGCCTACGAGGCAGGCAGCGGCACGGGTATCAAGGATATATTCTCCGACACCGTGCTTATCGGCCACAACAAAAAACATATAAGCCCGAAGACCGAAAATCAGAAGACGTACGCGGAAGCTATCAGAACCCACGACATCGTCTTCGGCATCGGCCCCGCCGGCACTGGAAAGACATACCTCGCGATGGCGGCTGCGGTCGCCGCGCTGTTGAAAAAAGAGGTCAACCGGATTATTCTTGCGCGGCCTGCCGTCGAAGCGGGCGAGAAGCTCGGATTCCTGCCGGGCGACCTGTACGAGAAGGTACACCCATATTTAAGGCCGCTCTACGACGCGCTTTACGACATGATGGACCCGGAAAAGGCGGCCCGTCTAATGGAGCGGGGGACGATAGAGGTCGCGCCGCTTGCCTTTATGCGCGGGCGCACGTTGAACGACTCCTTCATAATCCTGGACGAGGCCCAGAACACCACGTCCGAACAGATGAAGATGTTCCTGACCCGGATGGGTTTCGGCTCTAAAGCGGTAATTACCGGGGATATAACCCAAGTGGACCTGCCGGCGGAAAAGGGGTCCGGACTTATAGAAGTTATCAAGATTCTCGAATCGGTAAAGGGGATAGAGTTCGTGCGGTTCTCCGAAAAAGACGTGGTCAGGCACAGGCTGGTCCAGCAGATAGTCAGGGCTTACCAAAGGTACGAGGAAAAAAATGGCCGCCCTTAAGGGGGAGCGCGCAAGGGTGGGCGTAACTCTTCGTAAACAAGAAACGAAGCCCCTTTCCATCCAGAAACAGAACCGGCCGGCGGTGAAGCGCCTCCACTCCGAGAGGGTGAAGAAGGCCGTGATGGGCGGGTTGCTTGTAATCTGCCTGTCGGTCCTCCTGATAGACTATTCCGAGCTTGCCAGGATGTCTTCTCTTGACAGCCTCCAGACATTACTGGGGCTTCCCCTGGTAGTTTCCTTGCCGATATACGTCCTGTACAGGGACATTCGCCGCTACAAGAGGAGCCTTACCCATGACCTCCAGAAGCTTGCGCTCGTATGCGTCATCCTCGTCGGCGCCGTCGCGATAAGCCGCGTTTCGGCGGAGGTATTTTCCACCTTCACCGCAAACCTCCCAAGGGTCGGAAGGCGCGCGGGCTTCTATGCCGTCCCCATCTCCACCGCCGCAATGCTCGCCACGCTTTTGTTCGACATACACCTGGGCATCGTGATGTCCATCGTGATGAGCATTTTCGGCGGGCTCCTCATCGGGCACGAGCTCATGTTCGGCTTCTATACCTTCATGGGGAGCGTCATCGCCAGCTTTTCATTGTTACGGTGCACGCAGCGCTCGGCGCTTTTGCGGGCAGGGCTCTTCGTGGCGTTGGCCAACATCGCCTCCATCTTATGCCTCGACCTCTACCAGCACGTGCTTTTTAGCCGCGCGGCGATATATGATATCGTCGCGGGTGTAACCAGCGGCTTCCTCTCAGCAATACTGGTCTCCGGTATTCTGCCCCTTTTGGAGTCCATGTTCAAAACGGTCACGGACATCAGCCTCCTCGAATACAGCGACCTGAACCGGCCGCTTCTGAAGCAGCTTATGATGGCCGCGCCGGGCACTTACCACCACAGCGTCATTATCGGAAGCCTCGCCGAGGCGGCGGCTGAATCCGTGGGCGAAAACCCGCTCCTGGCACGCGTGGCGTCGTATTACCACGACATCGGGAAGATAAAGAAGCCGGAGTATTTCATAGAGAACCAGGCGAAGGGCGAAAACCGCCACGACCGGCTTACCCCGTCCATGAGCAGTCTTATTATTTCTTCGCATGTGAAGGACGGATACGAACTGGCGAAGGAACACAACCTCCCGCCGCAGATTTCGGACGTAATACAGCAGCACCATGGGAACGCCCTGATGAGCTTCTTCTATGAAAAAGCCAAAAGCTCCGAAGGGTCCTCAGTGAGCGAAGACGACTACCGCTATCCCGGCCCGCGGCCGCAGACGAAGGTGGCGGCTATCGTCATGCTGGCCGATGCGGTGGAGGCGGCGTCGAGGGTTCTCGAAGAGCCGACCCCGGCGAGGATTTCCGCGCTGGTGGACAAGATAATCGGGCGGTTCTTCGTGGACGGGCAGCTTACCGAGTGCGACCTGACACTGAAGGACCTGACCGCCATAACCAGGAGCTTTAACCAGCTCCTCTCCGGGATTTACCACCACAGGGTGGACTACCCTGGCCTGGGAATCCCGTCCGGAGGGAGGAAACTTGCCGGTCAAAGCGGCAAATTCACAGAAGAGCATAAAAGTTCCGACTGGCATGCTGAGACAGTCAGCCCTGAAAGCCCTGTCGTCCCTGGGTTGCCCAGACGCTGAGCTTTCCATCCTGATTACAGGCGACAGGAAGATGCGCCGTCTGAACCGGGAGTGGCGGGGGATAGACAGCACTACGGACGTACTGTCTTTTTCCATGCTGGAAGGGGACGGACTTGCGCAGCCGGATGACGCTCCGCTCGTCCTGGGGGATGTAGTTATCTCCGCGCCCAGGGCGCTTGCCCAGGCCGGGGAAGCCGGACATTCTTTCGAGGAGGAGCTGCTCACCCTGCTTACTCACGGCATACTGCACATCATGGGCTACGACCACGAAAAGGGCAAGCTAGCTCGGCTCAGGATGGAGAAAAAACAAAGGGAGCTTTTAATATCCATAAAGAAAAGATAAAGCCCCAGAGCTGGTATCAGAGCGCGAACCTGGCGATAGAGGGAATACTGTACGCGACCAGGACGCAAAAACATATGCGGCTTCATTTCACGGCCGCCGCGCTGGTCATCGTGCTGGCGCTTTTTTTCGGCCTGGACAGGGCTTCCTTCATCGCGCTCTCCCTGGCCGTCGTCATAGTCCTGGTGGCCGAGGTGATAAATACGGCGGTCGAGTCGATAGTGGACTTGATCTCCGAGGAGTTCCATCCGGCCGCCAAGGTAGCGAAGGACACCGCCGCCGGGGCGGTATTCATAGCCTCGTTCGGCGCTTTCGTGATAGGCTTCCTCATCCTGTACCCCCACGTCGCACAGGTAGTGAGGGCGGGGGTGGGCGAGGTCAAGCTTGCCGGGGAAAACGTGGCCTTCATGGCGTTGATAGTCGTGGTCATCCTGGTGATCATGGCCAAGGCGTTTATCGGACGGGGCGCTCCCCTGACGGGAGGGATGCCCAGCGGTCATGCGGCCACGGCGTCCTCGATATTCGTTATAACGCTTTTTTTAACGTCGAACGCACTCGTCGCGGGGCTTGTGTTAATGATGGCGGCAATGGTAGCCCACAGCCGCATCGCCCTCAAGATACATACGGCGAGGGAGGTCATTCTGGGCGCGCTCCTGGGGGGGCTTGTCACGCTGTTAATATTCCTGCTGTTCGTATAGGGGCGCGGTCCATAGCAAATGAGGGAGGGTTCTCTTGGGTTTTTTCGACAAACTTAAATCAGGTCTTGCCAAAACCCGCAACAATGTCGTCACGGGGATAGAGAAAGCCGTCTACGGCAAGACGCAGGTAGACGCCGCGCTCCTTGACGACCTTGAAGAGGTGCTGATAGCGGCTGACCTGGGCGCGGAAACCGCGGCCGCGATCGTAAAAAAAGTGCAGGATAAACTCAAGCGCGAGGGGCTTACCAACGCGTTCGCGCCGCTTATCCAGAAGGAGATAAAGGAGAGCGTAAGGGATATATTGCGAGGCGACGCCGGGACGTTCCGAGGCGGCGAGAAGACCCTTTCCGTCTACCTCTTCGTCGGCGTGAACGGGACAGGCAAAACCACCACCATCGGAAAGCTCTCGGCGAAATTTAAGTCGGAAGGCAAGAAGGTGATCCTCGCGGCGGCGGACACGTTCCGTGCGGCGGCGGCGGAACAGCTCGTCCTGTGGGGGGAGAAGGCGGGTATCGACGTCATCCACCACAAGAGCGGCGCGGACCCCGGGGCGGTAGTATTCGACGCGATCGCCGCCGCGCGCGCCAGGGAGGCGGATATCCTCCTTGTGGACACGGCGGGCAGGCTCCAGACCAAGACGAACCTGATGGAGGAGCTGAAGAAGATAAACCGGGTGATAGAGCGCGAACTGCCGGGAGAGCCTTCCGAGGTCATCCTTGTGCTGGACGCCACGACCGGACAGAACGCGCTCAGCCAGGCGAAGCTTTTCAACGAGGCGGTTGGCGTTACGGGGATAGTCCTTACGAAGCTTGACGGTACGGCCAAGGGCGGGATAGTCGTCGCCATCGCCGCCGAGCTTGGGATACCGGTCAAGATGATCGGCGTCGGAGAGAAGCAGGAAGACCTCCAGCCGTTCAACCCGGACGAGTTTGCGGAGGCGCTGTTCGAATAGCAGGCGGGGGGGGCGTTATGATATCTTAGCAGATCCTCGGCAGTTGTTCCCCCGCCAGCATGTCGATAATCCTTGTCCCGCCGATATGCGTCTTCATCAGGACCTTCCCTTTTGGCGAAGCCGTAACCTCGCCGATGATTACCGCGCCCTTGCCGTAAGGGTTCTTGCGCATGGCGTCCAGCACGATATCCGCCTTATCCGGCGGGACGGCGGCGGCAAGCTTGCCTTCGTTGGCCACGTACAACGGGTCCAGCCCCAGCAACTCGCACGCGCCGCGCACTGCGCTCGTTACCGGCAGCGCCTTTTCGTTTATCAGGATGCAGACGCCGGATTCCTCGGCGAACTCGATAAGAGTTGACGCCAGGCCCCCCCTTGTCGGGTCACGGAACGCGCGTATTTCAGGACACACGGAAAGCATATCACTCACAAGCTTGTTAAGAGGCGCGCTGTCCGAAAAAATCTCCGACTCGAAACCCAGTCCCTCGCGCTTGGACATGACAGCCATCCCGTGGTCGCCGATGGTGCCGGAGACTATTATCACGTCTCCCGGACGGATATTCCTGGGCGATACGTTTACCCACTCCGGCAGGATTCCGAAACCGGCGGTATTGATGAATATGCCGTCCGCCTTGCCCCTGTCCACGACCTTCGTATCGCCCGCGACTATTTTGACCCCGGCCTCGTCCGCCGCCTTCTTCATGGAAGCGATGACCAGCCCTAAATCGGACAGCGAAAAACCCTCCTCGATGATGAAGCCGGTGGTGATGTAAAGGGGCGTCGCGCCGGACATCGATAAGTCGTTCACAGTGCCGTTCACGGACAAATCCCCGATGTTGCCGCCCGGGAAGAAGATGGGGTTTACGACATAGGAGTCAGTAGTGAGGGCGACTCTTGTGCCCTCCGGCGCCGGGATTACGGCCGAATCCTCCGAGCCGAGTCCGTAGCCGCTTCCGAAGACCGGGATGAAGTGCTTTTCGATCAGCTCCCGCATCATCCTTCCGCCGGAGCCGTGACCGAGCATAATTTTATCGTAGCTCATTCTTCCTCTTGTTGTTCCCGCTCCTTCTGAACCCACTCATCTATCTTGTCCTGTATCAGCGGGTCGAGGTCGATGAACCTCATTCCCATCCCCGGCTCTTTATTCGGCGTCGGGAGAGCTCCTGCTCCACACCACCTCCGCCATGCATTTTATCGCGAAATCGGCCCTGGGGAGGGTAAATTCCACCTGGAACACCTCGCCCGGATTTTTTGGAGTGACGATCTTGACGAACACGCCGGAGCGGCTCACGTCGCGGGCGTAGCCGAAGAAATATTTCCGTTCGTCGCCAATTTTTGCGCGGGTCACCAGGACGTGGCTCCTGGTATGCACTCTTCTCTCTGCCCCGGGGAAATCCAAATTATCTCCTTCCGTACTTGTACCAGGCGGAACAGCTGCCCTCATACGAAACCATGCATGCCCCGACAGGGGTCTCAGGCGTGCATGCCTTTCCGAACAGCCTGCACTCCGGCGGGGTCTTTATCCCCTGGAGCACTTCTCCGCAGGCGCAGCCTTTAGTCTCCTTAGGCTCGCCCACCTTCACGTCGAAAGCCTTTTCCGCGTCGAACGCCGCGAACTCATCACGAAGCTTCAGTCCGCTTCCCGGGATGACGGCGATACCGCGCCAGTCGGAGTCGGACGGTGTGAAATATTTTGCCAGGACATGGCGCGCGGCCGGGTTCCCTTTTTCGGATACCGCGCGCTTGTACTGTATCTCCACCGCCGGGCTGTTTTCCTCCACCTGTTCGACCAGCATCTGCGTGGACTGGAGGATGTCAACCGGCTCGAAGCCCGATACTACCGCGGCCCGTTTATACTCGTCAGCTATAAATCGATATGGTTCAGTGCCGATGATGGTGCTCACGTGTCCGGGGCAGAGGAAGCCGTCGATTTTAAGCTTCGGCGAATCGAGGAGAGCCCGCATTGCGCCGGGGATAGTCTTATGGACGGAGAAAATATAGAAATTATTCCTACGGGCTTCTATGGCCCTGCCCAGTGTCGCGGCCACGGCCGGCGAGGTGGTCTCAAAGCCCGCGGCAAAAAATATCACCTTCTTGTCCGGGTTTGACTCCGCCATCTTCAGGGCGTCGAAAGGAGAATATACCACGCGCACGTCCGCCCCTTCGGCCTTGGCGCGGCCAAGTGACGAGTCGGAACCGGGCACGCGCATCATATCGCCAAAAGAAGCCATTATGACGCCGGGCAATTTCGACATCGCGACCGCCTTGTCGATATCTAAAACAGCGGTTACGCATACCGGGCAGCCGGGGCCGGATACGAGGCTGATATTTGAAGGCAGGAGGTCTCTGATGCCGCTTTTGAAGATAGCGACGGTATGGCTTCCGCAGACTTCCATGAACTTAAGCTCGCGCTTCGGCCCGCGCTTAAAATAGGACCGGATTTTCTCCAGCAGGATGCGCGCAAGCTCAGAGTCCCTGTACTCGTCCACGTGCTTCATTAAAGCGCCCCGTCATATCCCTGGATGTCTCCGGCGATTTCGCGGATAATCTCCAGGGTTTTGAGGGCCTCTTCCTCATCCACCTTGTGGATGGCGAAACCGGCGTGCGCGATTATATAATCGCCGGGCAGGACATCCTGGAGGAGGTCCAGAGCTATTTCCCTCCTGGCCCCGCCGACATCTACGGTAGCCATGCGGCCCTCGACCTTTATTACCTTACCCGGTATTCCCACGCACATGTAAAATACCCCTCGGCAATCGTTACTTAAAGATTAAATTTAAGCACTAAAGGCCAGGCAAGTCAAGGAATTTTCCCTTGAATTCCGGAGTCTTTTGTGTTATTTTCGTAAATCTTATGATAGACCTTCACACTCATAGCCTGTTCTCGGACGGCGTCCTCATCCCATCGGAACTGGTGCGCCGGGCGATGGTAAAAGGATACGAGGCAATCGCCATCACCGACCACGCGGACGGCTCCAATATGGATTTCATAATCCCGAGGATAGTCCGGGCTGCGGAGGACCTGTCGGGACTCATGCCTATAACGGTCATACCGGGGATAGAACTGACCCACGTGCCGCCGGAGGCCATAAAGGAACTGGTGAAAATGGCGCGCCAGATGGGTGCGAAGCTGGTCGTGGTGCATGGGGAATCGCCGGTGGAGCCGGTAGCGGAGGGGACCAATAAGGCCGCGATAGCCGCCGGGGCGGATATTCTCTCGCATCCGGGGCTGATAAAGGCGCAGGACGCCTCTCTCGCGGCCAGAAAAGGCGTTTTCCTTGAGATAACCGCCCGGAAGGGGCACTCGCTTACCAACGGACACGTCGCAAAGGCCGCTATGAAAGCCGGGGCGAAGCTGGTATTGAATACGGACGCCCATGAGCCGGGAGATTTAATCGACGACTCTTTTGCTTCGATTGTGCTGCTCGGAGCGGGGCTGGACTCTAAGGAATCCGCGATAGTTTTCAGGAATTCGAGAGAGATCGTAAACAGGATACTCGGAGGGTAATGCATTGACTACCTGGAGGAAGAGGACGGGTAAAAAGAAAGATCAGTTCACGGGGCCGGACGAGTTTCAGTCGTTCACGCAAAAAGCGCTCCTGTACGTTCAGGAGAACATCAATAAGTTCTACATCGGTCTTGCAGTCCTGGCGGTGGTGGTAATTGCGTCCGCTCTGGCCTTTATGGTTACGAAATCGGCGCATGAGAAAGACGCGGCCCGGATGACGGAGGCTCTCAAATATTACGACGTCAATGCCGCCCCTCCCGGAGACAAGCCCATGGCCCCCGAGGAGCGTCTCAAAAAAGCCAGCGAGATTTTTGGACAATTATCCTCAAAGGGCGGCAAGCAGGCGGACCTGGCCCTTTATTACCAGGCGAACGCCAATTTCGACATGGGCTTAGTGGATACAGCGATACAGGAATATAAAGAGCTGAAGGGGCGGACCAATGACCCGCTGCTGACCGCGCTTGCCGACCAGAGGCTGGCGTCGGCATACCTCGTGAAAGGGAACAGTAACGAGGCTGTTAATATCCTGAGCGCTGATTTAAAGTCCGACCGGAACTTCTTTAAGGACGAGGACCGCTACCGTCTGGCGAGGATACTGGAGCAGGGGGATACGAAGCAGGCGATAGATCAGTTGGAGGCGCTGTTAAAAGAATTCCCTGATTCTCCCTGGGCTTCCGAGGCGAAGCTTGAGTTGGCGAGGCTGACCGGGAATCCGGTAGCGCAGCAAGTCCCCGCCGGAGCCCCGCACCCGCGAATATAAAAGTCGTTCCCGCGCAAGTGCCGGGCAAGAAATAAAAGCATAAATCCATTCTGGGGTACGCGAAGAATCCGAATTGAAAAGGGCCTGCATGCAGGCCCTTTTATTTTTTCGGGAAAGAGAGCAAAGGTGGAACCGCTACGGTCGGGACGACAGCGGCTTATGCCGCCGCCGGTATTATAGCGTCTGGCCTTTCTTTATTGACTGGCCGTTATCATAGAGTTGGCATTTGAAAGCTTCTCCCGGCTCACGCCGAACTTCTTGGAGATGCTCCAGAGTGTCACGTTCTTTACCTGGTACCTCTTCCTGCCCCTTCCGGGATCTTTTCTTAAGCGATGCGACTCTTTTATTGGATGAAGCCTTATGCGAATTTATCCGCTCGCCCGAAAGCGCCAGGGTCTGCCCCGCCTTTACCTTTCCGTGCCTTCCAAGGCCGTTCAGCCGGGCAAGTTTTGCGGCGGTGGTGTGGTGATGTTTCGCGATGGAGGCCAGGGTGTCCCCCTTTTTAACCCTGTAGGCGGAAGCGACGGCGGAATGAGTTTTAGCGTGATGGAGTCTGGACGAATGAGTCTCAGCGGCTCCCGATCATCCGAAGAGTCGGCAGAGGCTGTCCCGCCAGAGGCTGATTCGTCGGCATCGGCGACCGTTACTACAGGAGGGAGCAGAGAACCCAGTTCAATTTTTTTCGGCCCCGTTTTTTCTCCCGCCGCCGCGTCAGATGTTTCAGGCTGAGTCTCGGACTTGACATCGGGTTTTGATTCGTCTTCTTTTTTTGGCGGGGCTTGCGGTATTTCAGCCGCTATGATTAATCTTTCCCTCGGCACGAGGAGCCTTTTGCCCTTCCGGACCTTTGAGCTCGCCTTCAGGCGGTTCGCCGCCGCAAGCTTTGCGACCGGGACACCCAGTTTCCCGGCGATATTCTTTAAACTATCGCTTCGTCGGACGACGTAGCGGGCATTGGCGGCAAAAATTTTCGGCGTGGCAAAGCGCTCATTTTTCGGCAGGGCGTTATAAGCCGCCAGGAACGCTTCCTTTTTGCCCTTCGGTATCCTTAAGGTATAGGTCCTGTTCGGCGGGGTGCAGCCCTTTATCAGTTCGGGATTTAGATCCTTTATTTCTTCTGTCGATACGCCGCAGCAGAGGGCGACCGTGCGGAGGTCCGTGCAGTGGTCGAGCTGGACCTCCTCGAAGACGAACGGCTGGTCGTATTCAAGGTCTTTAAATCCAAAATTATCCGGGTTCTGGGCTATCATCCGGGCCGCGATGAATTTGGGCACATAATCTTTTGTCTCGGAAGGCATGTAGCGCGTCTTCCGGAGCTTCCAGAAGTCCTGGACTCCACCGGTCCTGGTGATGGCCCGCGCCACGTTGCCCTCACCCGCATTATAAGAGGCCATTGCCAGCGGCCACGAACCGAACATGCCGTACAGGTCCTTTAAATATGCCGCCGCCGCTTCTGTAGATTTTACCGGGTCGCGCCGCTCGTCCACCCACTGGTCGACTCTTAATCCATACCTGGCCGCCGTGCCTCTTATGAACTGCCAGGGCCCGGACGCCTGGGCAATAGAATATGCCTTGGGGTTGAACCCGCTTTCGATGAGCGCCAGGAAAACCAGGTCCTCCGGCATGTAGTTCTCACGCAGGATGCTCTTCATAAGCGTCATGTACTTGCCCGAACGGGCAAGCCATTGCTGGAAATGCTTTCTTACGGTTATCGAAAAATACTGCACGTCCCTTGCTACAGGGGCCAGCAGGCCGCCCCCTTCCGCCGCTTTCAAGTTGCCGAGCCCGGCTATGGCAGACGTTACCGGCTGGACAGAGACGCCGACGGCCGGGGTGTCCGGCGATGATACGACCGTTGCGGTATCGTCTTTGACAAAACTGGATGGGGCCGCAGGGTCAGTGGCCGCAGAGTCGTCGGAAGCAGGGTCTGGGACGTTTCCCGCGGTGTCACTCCCTGCTTTGAGGCTTCATGGGCCGCATCGGGAGCGAGTAGCAGCGGGTTTTGCTTGCGCCGTGGAAGGGGCGGGAGCAGTTTTCTCTTCGGTTGCTGGATTTGCGGAGACGGGCTTAACTCTATCGTCCCCCGCTTGCAGGGGCTCCGCGTCCACGGACTGGCCAGCCTTCGCGGTTATCTGTCTGGCGTCGGCTATTAATTTGTTTATCGTCAACTTTTATAGTGCCTGCGGGTGAGGAGGAAACGGGCGTGGTTACGGTCCGAGTGGGAGCGGCATCATCGGCAAAGACATGTCCAGGAAAGAAAATAATGGCAGGCAAAAGCAAAGCCAAAAATCTCGCTTTAATGGACAATATATGCGCCCTCCTTTCAGACTTGTACTTTTAAAACCCTATCATTCCCGCGAACAATATATGACACGGGACGGGATAAGTCAAGGCCTAAACGAGTTAAAAATATTTAATACGCAGAAAAATGAAGCAGTTAGCCCATTGACAGCCCCTGTTTAAAAGGGTATATTTGCTTCTTCCAGGGTAGTCAAAATTATTGTAATTATGGTAAAAATTAACAATGAAGCCTGCCGGACGCATCAGCGAGATATTCGGGTCGTTTCAAGGAGAGGGCCCCTTCATGGGGGAGAGGCATATTTTCGTGCGCCTTTCGGGATGCAGCCTGGGCTGCGAGTACTGCGATACCTCCTATTCCCTCGGGGACGCAGACCTGGCATATATAGAGGAAGGGGCGGGAAAGCCGTCATCGCCTCTTAAAAACCCGTTATCAAGCCGGACCGTAATAGATGCGGTGCTTGCTCAGGAAATTTTTCCCGGTTTCAATTCAAAACTGAGTATTACCGGCGGAGAGCCTTTAGAACAGCCGGAGTTCCTGCTCTGTCTGCTGGAAGAACTGGAAGGAAGGTTCGAAGTCCTGTTGGAGACCAACGGGATCCTGGCGGAGGCTCTTAGCGAGACAGTTGATTTGATAGATATTATAAGCATGGACTTTAAAATACCCTCCACTGCCGGTAAAGGGGAATTATGGGAAAGGCACAGTGATTTTCTGGATGCGGCCAAGGGTAAGGAACTGATAGCCAAGGTCGTGGTATCTTCCGGCACTCCTGCGGAAGAGGTGGAGACCGCCGCGAAAATACTGGCGAAATCCGCCCCGGACGCGCTTCTGGTCATACAGCCGGTGGTCCTGGCGGCAAGGTCCGGGCCGTCTCCGGAGATGCTATTCGAGTTTTATTCCTGCGCGAGACAGGTATTAAAAAACGTACGGGTCATCCCGCAAGTGCATAAAATCCTGGGGGTAAGGTAAATGCCTCTTATCGCTTCGATAGATATCGGGACCAATACCGTAAGGCTTCTGGCGGCGGAGGTGCGGGATAATAAAATAGTGCGGGAGGCGCTCAACCTGCGCGAGACTACACGACTTGGCGAGGGGCTCAAAAAGGGCGGGAAACTAAGGCCGGAAGCCAGGGAAAGGACCATCCGGGCCCTTTCACGGTTTGCGCGTAAGATGTTGGATGCAGGAGTAAAGGGCGTGAGCGCGGTTGGGACGGAGGCTTTGAGAAAGGCCTCCGACGCCGTTGAATTTATAGAGGAAGCGCGGGAGAAGGCGGGGATAGACCTCAGGGTGATCTCCGCTGAAGAGGAGGCGCGGCTGACGCTTCTTGGCGTGCGTTCTGGTCTCAGCGCCCTTGCCCCGGAGGGCAAAAAACTGATAATTGATATCGGGGGCGGAAGCACCGAGTTCATACTGACCGAAGACTGGTCCAGGCATAAAGCGATCAGCCTTCCTGTCGGCGCCGTAAATCTTTTCGAGAGGTTCCTGCTGAACGACCCTCCCGTTACGCTGGAGATGGCCGACCTGACTGCTTTCTGCGCCGGCCAGGTAATACCTCCGCTGAAGAATTTTTTGGCGGGGGTAAAGCCCCTCCTTATAGGAACGGCCGGGACCATAACCACCCTGGCGGCAGTAGACCTGGCGCTGGAACCCTACGATCCGCTGAAGGTCACGGGGTACTCTATTGACAGGGATAGAGTCGCGGTGCTGGAGGGGAGACTGGCGGGCCTTCCGAAGGAAAGCCGGAGGCTGATCGCGGGGATAGAGCCTGGGCGGGAGGATATTATCCTGTCCGGAACGGTGCTCCTGGGGGTGATAATGGACGCGGCCCAGGCGAATAAAATTACCGTATGCGATTCTGGTTTAAGGGAAGGTAACCTCTTGGATTTTTATGAGAAAAACGAGTTTTAAGCTTCAGCTTACAGGGGGTTTTTTGGCTTTACTTTGGTACTACTGTATGTTATTCTTTGTTTGGATGTTGCAATTATAGTACCAAAACTTAAGGTCTCTGGCAGAAATTCTTATGAAATATGCAGTTAGGGCAAAAATCCTCCTTGCAGTAACCATATTCGCCCTGCTTTCCGTAAGCGCCGCCTTCCTCATCTACAATCCCGGTTTAATCAGGTCCGCTCCCAGAGCCGCTAAGCCTCACGTCCGACTTGACCAGGCTGAAGTGGTGATCGACGGCTTTAAGTTCGCCAGAAACGACGGCATAGGCGAAAACTGGGCGCTGACGGCCAGGAAGGCGGAGATGAAAAAGGACACGGGGAAGGCCAACCTTACAGACCTGGAAGCGGTATATAACGCCAAAGGTGGCGTTGTTTTAAAACTGACGGCCGACAACGGCACTTACGACTCGAAGTCTAAGCGCATGGAGGCCGCGGGAAAGGATAAGGACGAGGTAGTTATTACCTCGAGCAACGGCTACAGGATGACCTCTCCGACCCTGGCATGGGACGGGATTAAACAAGAGCTGAGTACGAAGGACAACGTAACGCTTTCAGGAAAGAATATAAAAATCGAAGGCAAGGGGATGGTCGCGAGATCAGACCTCCAGGAGGTAAAGATAACAGATGGGGTTAAAACTACTTTTACCCAGTCCCGTTAGGACGGCGGGATTTGCGGTTTTCATAATTTTAATGGCCGCGTCAGCCGGCTTTGCCGCCGGAGCATAAACCGGCCGTGAAGAACGAGTCGCTGAACTCCAGGGAAACCCCGGTGGTCGTGACGGCAAGGTCGCTCTTCGCGGACAACAAAGCTAAAATCGTGACGTATAAAAAAGACGTGGTTGTAAAGAAGGGCGATATCACTCTTTACGCGGAAGAGGTGGTTATCCACCTTAAAAAGGATGATAACGCCCCCGCGAAGCAGAAGTCCAGCGACAGATGTTTTTCAAGGTTCCGGCAAGATAGACACCATCGTGGCGAAGGGCAACGTGAAGATAATCCAGCAGGACAAGACGGCCACGTCGGACGAGGCGACTTATTACAGCGCGGCGGACAAATTCGTTCTGACGGGCAAGCCCAGGGTATGGCAAGGGGATAATGTCCTCACCGGAACGACAATAACTTATGATATAAAGGATGACACTTTCCAGGCCGACGAGGCGAAGACCGTGCTGTACCAGCAGGGGGAGACGCCCGTAAAGGCGGCAGGGACAGAGGCGGAAAGCGCCGGAGGTGCCGGGGGGGCCGGGGGCGCGGAGAAGAAACCTGATGCAGCGCCCAAGATTTTTAAACCCGGACTGCCGAAGGGCTCGAAGGGGATTAATGTCAAATGAAGACACTGTATACAAAAGGCCTCCGGAAGTCATACGGCGGCAGGAATGTTGTTAAGAGGGTCAGCATCACGGTCAGGACCGGCGAAGTCGTCGGACTTTTGGGGCCGAACGGCGCGGGAAAGACGACAATATTTTATATGGTGGTCGGCCTTGTCCGACCGGACAAGGGCAGGGTATTCCTGGACCATCTGGAGGTTACGGAGCAACCTATATTCAAAAGGGCGCGCCTCGGGATGGGATACCTCCCGCAGGAGCCGTCCATATTCAGGAAGCTCACGGTTGAAGAGAATATAATGGCGGTGCTGGAGACTTTGGAGCTGTCCCGTTCCGAGAGGGAGGAGAGGCTGGCCGAACTTTTGGACGAGCTTAACCTGACGACTCTTGCGAAAGCCAAGGCGTACACGCTTTCCGGGGGCGAGAGGCGCAGGGTGGAGATAACGAGGGCCCTTGTGATGTCGCCCTCGTTTATATTGCTGGACGAGCCGTTCGCGGGGATAGACCCGATAGCAGTCATGGACATTCAGAAGATTGTTTCAAGGCTTAAGGCTCGAGGAATCGGGGTCCTTATCACGGACCACAACGTCCGCGAGACCCTTGAGATTACCGACAGGGCATATATAATAAACGAGGGGACTATCCTGGAGGCGGGTACTCCGAGCGAGATATCCCAGAGCGAAAAGGCAAGACAGATTTACCTGGGTGAGAATTTCAGGCTTTGAGTTAGAGGTCGGATATGGCAATTGAGATGCGTCTGGATTTAAAGCTTGCGCAGAAGCTGGTGATGACCCCTCAGCTCCAGCAGGCCATCAAGCTCCTACAGCTCTCCAGGCTGGAGATGTCGCAGGTGGTCTATCAGGAGATGCTGGAGAACCCGGTCCTGGAGGACGCCAACCTTGAAGCGGACCAGGAGGACGCGGAAGTCAAAACCGATGACGAGCGGGTGGAAGGCGAAGAACAGAGGGCGGTTGATCTCTTCGACCTGAAGTGGGACAGCTACATGGACGGTGACGATAATTCCGGAGACGTGGCATATTTCCCGGAGGACGACGAAAAACCTTCATACGAGCAGACGCTTTCTTCTAAAGTGGGCCTCTCCGAGCACCTCGCGTGGCAGCTCAGGCTCGTCACGACGACGGACCTTGAAAATAAGCTGGGCCAGATAATCATAGGCAATATCGACGAAGACGGCTACCTTCGGGATGTGACCCTGGAAGAGATCGCCGCCGCCGCGGAGGCCAGCGTAGGTCAGGCGGAAGCGGCGCTCAGGCTGGTGCAGGACCTGGACCCGCCGGGGGTGGCTGCCAGGGACCTCCGTGAATGCCTTTTAATACAGGCCCGCCAGCTGGGACTCACGGGGACGATAGTCGAGGAGATAATCCATGACCATATGGAGGACCTTGAAAAAAAGAGATACAGCTTAATCGCCAAGGCGCTGAAGGTTACCATAAAGGATATCCAGCTCGCGGCGAATGCGATAGAGGCGCTGGAGCCGAAGCCCGGCAGACCCTTTGCGTCCTCCCAGGTGCAGTACATCGTCCCGGACGTATATGTGGTAAAAAAAGACGGGAGTTATGTGATACTCTTAAATGACGAGGGCATGCCCAGGCTCCGCGTCAGCCCGTTTTACAAGAACCTGATGACGCAGGGGGGTGACGAGGCGACGAAGGATTACATAGAGACGAAACTTCGGTCCGCCCAATGGCTCATCAAGAGCATCGAGCAGAGGAACAAGACCATCTACCGTGTCGCGGAGAGCATAGTGGTCCGGCAGAAGGAATTCCTGGATAAGGGGATAGACTATCTAAAGCCC
Organism: Nitrospirota bacterium; assembly: GCA_963698885.1. Classification (GTDB taxonomy): domain Bacteria; phylum Nitrospirota; class JACRHJ01; order JACRHJ01; family JACRHJ01; genus JBARKJ01. Next base: position 265,183 of record CAVOSJ010000002.1, read on the forward strand.
ATGATACTTAAAGACGTGGCGGAAGATATAGGGATGCACGAGTCAACGATAAGCCGCGTCACGACGAGCAAATACGTCCATACGCCGCAGGGGATGTACGAGCTTAAATATTTCTTCTCCGGGAGCATCGCCAGCATAACAGGCGACGACCTCTCGTCTATTACCGTGCGCAACTTAATCCACAAGACCATAAACGAGGAGGACCCCAAAAATCCGCTGAACGACAGGCAAATAGTGAACATCCTCAAGTCGAAGAACATTGATATCGCCAGACGGACCGTCGCAAAATACCGGGGTGAGCTGAAGATGCCCCCCGCAAGCGCGCGCAAGAAGCCGTACTGACAAGGGCGAGAGCCAGGGAGGCAACATATGAACATAATATTCAACGCAAGGCATATGGAAACGACGGACGCCCTTAAGACGTATGCATTCGAGAAGGTGAAGAAACTTGAGAAGTACCTGCCCGAATCAGCCGACGCTAATATCACGCTGGCCGTTGAGAAATTCCGGCACAAGGCCGAGGTGCAGATAAAGGTGAACGGACTCATCATCCAGGCGTCCGAAGAGACGGAGGAGATGTACAGTTCGATAGACAACGTCACCGACAAGATAGGACGCCAGGTCAAGAAGTACAAGGAAAAGCTCAAAGATCACAAGGTCAAAGGCGAGGGCATGGAATTCCTCGCCGTAGAGGAAGAGACGGAAAGGATACCGGAGATTATAAAGACTAAGCGGTTCGACATGAAGCCGATGACTCCGGAAGAAGCAGTCATGCAGATGGAGCTTCTGGATAAGGACTTCTTCATCTTCTCCAACTTCTCCACCGGGGCCATTAATGTCATCTACAAGCGGAACGACGGGAATATCGGCCTGATAGAGCCCGCTGGCAAATAAAGGAGCGTGTTTGAAGGTTTCGGAATTCCTGACCGAGGAAATGGTGATACCGGAGCTTCGGGCGCGCACGAAGCAGGCGGTGCTGGACGAGTTCTCCGTTTTCCTCGGGGACAAGGGACGGATACCGGAACCGGTTAGCCTCTACAATATATTGGCCGCGCGCGAAGCCCTTGGCAGCACCGGCATAGGGGAGGGGATAGCCATACCTCATGGGAAAATGGGTGGGCTCACTCGGATGATAATAGCGTTCGGGCGCTCAGGCAAGGGTATCGACTTCGATTCGCTGGACGGTCAGCCGGCGAAACTTTTCTTCCTGCTGGTCGCGCCTGAAGACGCGCCGGGCGAGCATTTGAAGGCCTTGGCACTCATCTCCCGGCTTATGAAGAACGCAAAGCTCAGGGAAGCGCTATTAAAGGCCAGGGACGCCAAAGAGATAAGGGTGCTCATCGCGCGGGAAGAAGGATGAAAAGGATTTACGTAAAGGACATTTTGAAGGGCTGCTCCCGGGATATGTGCCTGATGCTGGCGGCGGGCGGGAGTGGTCTCACGAAGACTCCGCTCAAGGCGGAGGTGCAGAAGGTGGGTTTGGCGCTGACCGGGCATTTCGATAACCTGGACCCAGGGCGGATACAGGTTTTCGGAAAGACGGAGATGACTTACCTGGGGAAGCTTACCGCACGAAAAAGACGGAAGCTTGTCGGGGATCTGTTCGAGAGAAAAGCCGCCGCATATGTCGTTACGGCAGGCCTTGAACCGTTCAAGGAGATGCTGGAGGAGTCGGAAAAGCAGGGTACGCCGCTACTGACGTCGTCGCTTGAGACCAACCGGTGCATCCGGGGGATAATAAAAGCGGTCGAGGAGTTAGGCGCAAACGAGATACACGTCCACGGCGTCCTGGTGGACATAATGGGGGTGGGCGTCCTCATCATGGGCCCATCCGGCATTGGCAAGAGCGAGTGCGCTCTCGACCTTGTGGTCCGGGGCCATAGGTTGGTCGCGGACGACGTGGTGGTGATAAAGAAACTCTCCGGCGGGAAGCTCATGGGTTCAGGCGCGGAGATGATCCGTTACCTGATGGAGATACGGGGCCTGGGCGTGGTGAACGTGCGGGACCTCTTCGGCATCTCATCCATCAAGGCTAAGAAGGCCGTGGACATAGTGGTGGAACTGGTGCACTGGGATGAGCAGGAGAACTATGAGCGCCTCGGCCTGGACGACCAGACGATGGACATAGGCGGGGTGAGCCTGCCGTACATGAGGATGCCGGTAACCCCAGGCAGGAACATAGCGGTAATTGTCGAGGTCGCGGCCAGAAATCACGCGCTGAAGAGCCAGGGCGTAAATGCGGCGGCGCTCCTGGACACGCGGCTGAACAAAGAACTCAGGCCAAGGCCGGCGGACGAGGAAGAGGCGGTTGGCGAAGCTTAAAATAATAATAATCACCGGTCTTTCCGGTTCCGGCAAGAGCTACGCGATAAAGTCGCTGGAAGACATGGGCTTCTTCTGCGTGGACAATCTGCCTTCCGCGCTGGTGCCGAAGTTCGTCGAGCTTTGCTCCCAGTCGGACAAGGGCGTCACCCGCATTGCGCTTGGCATAGACGCGCGGGAAAAAGATTTCTTCGGGGGATTTAGCAAACTCGTAGACGAGCTTCAGGGCGGAAACGACCTGGAGGTGCTGTTCTTCGAAGCGTCGGACGAGGTGTTGGCCCGACGCTTCTCCGAGAGCAGAAGGCCCCATCCGGTGGCGAAGGGAAAACCCCTACCGGAGGCCATACGCCTGGAGCGGCAGATGATGGACGAGGTGCGGAAGAAAGCGGACCGCATTATAGACACCTCCCTGCTGACTATCCACCAGCTCCGGGATGAACTATCGAAGAACTACAGGGACAGCGGCTCGCGAGAGCTTACCCTTTCCCTCACCTCGTTCGGCTTCAAATACGGCGTCCCTTACGATGCGGACCTGGTGTTCGACGTGCGCTTCCTGCCGAACCCGAACTTCGTGCCGCTTTTAAAGGACATGACGGGCAGGCAGAAGCCGGTGCAGGAGTTCGTGAGGAAGAAGGGTACAAGCTCCGTCTTTCTCCGAAAGGTATCGGGGCTTTTGGACTTCCTTCTCCCGCTGTATACTCAGGAAGGCAAAAACTACCTGACTATCGCGATAGGCTGTACTGGAGGCAGGCACCGCTCAGTGGCGGTAGTGGAGTTCTTGAAAGACAGGATGAAGGACAAGGGCCTGGACATCACCGTCCGGCACAGAGACATTGAAAGGTAGGGTGCGAGAGGGAGAGAGATGGTCGGTCTTGTAATCGTAAGCCACGGTAACCTTGGCCACGAACTGGTAAAGGTGGCCGAGATAATCGTCGGCCCGTTAGACGGTATAGAGGCCGTATCCATAGGCTCCGTGGTGGACGTGGACACCGCGCGTCAGGAGGTAGGCGCCGCCATAAAGAGGGCGCACGGGAAGGAAGGGGTATTGGTGCTGACCGATATGTTCGGCGGGACCCCGTCGAATTTGTCTCTTTCGTTCCTGGACGAGGACAACGTCGAGGTGCTCACTGGAGTGAACCTGCCGATGATAATAAAATACGCGAACCACCGGAAGGACAAAGGTCTGAAGGACCTGTCGTCCATAGTGCAGGAGGGCGGGATAAAGAGCATAATAATGGCGTCGAGTGTCCTGAAACCCAAGGTGAAGAGATAAAAGGATGATAGAGTCGGCGGCAAGGATACAGAACAGGCTGGGCCTCCACGCGAGGGCGGCGGCGCTTTTTGTCCGCACCGCCAACATGTTCGATTCGGAAGTCACCATAGAGAAGGACGGCGTGGAAGTAAACGGCAAGAGCATCATGGGCATAATGATGCTCGCGGCCGCGAAGGGCTGCGAGGTTATGATACGCGCCGACGGGCCGGACGAGGGCCAGGCGGTGGAAGCGATACGCAGTCTTATCGATGCGAAGTTCCACGAGGAGGCTTAAAGAGACTTTGAAGCTTTATCAGGGAATAGGCGTCTCGCTTGGAGTCGCCATCGGTAAAGTCTACCTGGTGGACAGAAACCGCGTGTCCGTTTCCAGACATACCGTTACGGAAGACGAGGTGAGCCAGGAGATAGCCCGCTTCAAAAGAGCCGTCGCGACTTCCAAGGACCAGCTCGAGGACATACGCAAAAAGTTATCGTTAGATATCGGCGAAGAGCACGGGTATATACTGGACTCCCACCTGATGATACTCGACGACAAGATGCTGATAAACGGCACCATCGAGATCATCAGGGGACAGATGGTAAACGCCGAATACGCGCTGAAAGAAGTCGTCAACCGCTTCATGAATATCTTCAACGGCATGGGCGACAGCTATCTGCGGGAACGAAAATCCGATATCGAGCACGTGGGAGAAAGGATACAGAGGAACCTGTCCGGGAAGAGCATCGAATTACTTTCCAATATCCCGGAAGACTCTATAGTGGTCGCCCACGACATTGCGCCGTCTGATACTTTTCAGATGCGCAAGGACAGGGTGCATGCGTTCGTGACGGATATCGGGAGCAATACCTCCCACACCGCCATCATGGCCCGCTCTCTTGAGCTTCCTGCGGTGGTGGGCCTGGAGAACATAAGCTTGGGCGTAAAGAACGGCGACGCTATCATCGTGGACGGCAATCAGGGCGTGGTAGTAGTAAACCCGGACCAGGACACGTTCCTGGAGTACCTGGAGCGTCAAAGGAAATATAAATATTTTGAAAAAGAACTCATAAAGATAAGCCGTCTCCCGGCGGTAACCAAAGACGGCCACGAGGTGCATCTGGCCGCCAATATCGAAATACCGGAGGAGATGGACACTGTAATCGGCCATGGCGCGAAGGGCGTTGGCCTCTTCCGGACGGAGTTCCTGTTCTTAAACAGAAACGAGCTCCCCACCGAGGAGGAGCATTTCATGGCCTGCAAGCGGATCGCCGAGAAGATGGACCCATACCCGGTCGTCGTGCGCACTTTTGATCTGGGCGGGGACAAGATTCCCGTCCCGATGCCCATAAAAGACGAGGTAAACCCGGCGCTTGGACTTCGGGCGATAAGGTTCTCCCTCATGAGAAGAGAGATTTTCAAGACTCAGATAAGAGGCATTCTCCGGGCGAGCGCGTACGGGAACTTGAAGCTCATGTACCCCATGATTTCCGGCGTTGCAGAGATAAGGGCGGCGAATTTGGTGGTCCGGGAGGCGATGGAGGAGTTAAGGCACGAGAAGCTTCCCTTCAACGAAAATTTAGAAATTGGTATAATGGTAGAGATACCATCCGCTGCGGTAACCGCGGACATCCTTGCAAAGGAGTGCGATTTCTTCAGCGTGGGGACGAATGATCTAATCCAGTATTCCCTTGCGATAGACAGGACGAACGAGCACGTGGCGTATCTGTACGAGCCGCTCCACCCGGCGGTTATCCGCTTTTTGAAGATGATCGTGCAGGCCGCGCACCGGCAGGGCATACCGGTCGCGATGTGCGGCGAGATGGCGGGCGAGGCCATATATTCGCTTATACTTATCGGGCTCGGGTTCGACGAGCTGTCCATGAGCCCGTTTTCGATACCGAGGATGAAAAAGGTAATCAGGCAGTCCGAACTCCGCGAGTCGATGGAGCTTGCCGAAAAGGCGATGAACTTCTCCACCGCCGAAGAGGCTAAGGACTATGTGGTCAGCTACATGGCGAACCGCTTCCCGGAAGACATCACCCGGGAAGGAAAGCTGATGTATTAGGGGCCGGCTATGAGAATACTTGTGGTAGAAGACGAACAGAAAGTCGCAAGCTTCATCAAAAAGGGCCTCCAGGAGGAGGGTTATGCGGTGGACGTCGCCGCGGACGGCCTTGAGGGGCTGTCCATGCTTGAGATGAATGTCTACGACGCCATGATACTGGACCTCATGCTCCCCAAGAAGAACGGGATAGAGGTCATGCGCGAGGTCCGGGCGAAGAAGATGAACGTGCCCGTACTGATGCTTACCGCGCGCGATACACTGGCGGACAAGGTAATGGGTCTGGACGCCGGCGCGGACGATTACCTGACGAAGCCTTTCGCATTCCAGGAGCTGCTGGCGAGGCTAAGGTCCCTGCTTCGGCGGGGGAAGGCGGAGGTCTCCATGCTGAAGATCGCCGACCTGACCCTTGACCCGGCGACCAGGAAGGTGAAGCGTGGCGAGACGGAGCTGACGCTGACGGCCAAGGAGTTCTCGCTCCTTGAGTACATGATGAGAAACGCCGGGAAACCGCTTTCCAGGACTACGCTTTCCGAGCACGTCTGGGATATAAACTTCGACAGGATGACAAACGTCGTGGACGTGTATATAAACTTCCTCCGGAACAAGGTGGACAAAGGTTTTGAAACAAAACTAATCCAGACCGTCCGCGGAGTGGGTTACACCCTGAAAGAATGAGAAAGTCCACCATAAAGAAGAGGCTGGCCTCGAGGTACGCGCAGTTCAGCCTGATTATTTTTATACTCTCCTTAGGCCTTTATCAGATTATCCGCCCCGGACATTCCCTGATAGCCCTGTTAGCAGCCTGCGCCTTGTTGGCGTGGCCTGTCCTTCCTTGCCGCATATATCCTCGCCGCTTTGGAACTCTGGTCCTTTCGGACGCTCTCTGAGAGCGGCAACAGGGACGATAGGGGCGGCTGGGCCGACCTGCCGAAGGAAACGGACGTGCCGGAGGAGGTAGAGGACGTGCGCCGGGTGCTCCGAGCGCTGAAGGATAAGATGGATGAGGCCGTAACCTCCCAGAGGCGCTTTCTGGCCGACGCCTCTCATGAAATGCGTTCCCCCATCACCATAATGAAAGGCAATATAGAGATAGCGCTGCGGCGCGAGAGGGACCCGGAGGAATACAGGCAGGTACTCCGGAGCAACTTGGAAGACATCGACAGACTGGAGTACCTGCTGAAAGACCTGATGTTCCTTGCCCGCACCGACGCCAACGAACTGGTGGTTAACATGGCGCCGGTCCAGTTGGGCGAAGTCATAGCCGAGGTTTACGCGGGTTTGACGCCGATGTCCCGGACGAAAGGCATCAACCTGAGCCTGGAGATAAACCCGCCCGAGGGGAGCGAAATAGAGGGGGACTCCGACAGGCTCCGCCAGCTCTTCATAAACCTCGTGGTGAACGCGCTCCGCTATACGCCCGAAGGCGGGAAGGTGGAGATTGCGCTGAACAAGATCGCGGGCGTTAGCGAGGTAACGGTTACGGACACCGGGATAGGCATCCCGGAGGCGGAGCTTCCAAGAATTTTCGACCGCTTCTATCGCGTGGACAAGGCGCGCGCGCGGGAGTCCGGCGGCACGGGGCTTGGGCTTTGCATATGCAAGTGGATAGTGGACACTCACCACGGGGACATAACCATCGAAAGCAAAGAGGGCGTCGGGACGAAGGTGACGGTGCTGTTTATTTAGACAGGAATATATTTATCGTCTTTGCCTCGCTTTTATTTCTCTTGTACGACATAACCAGATCGTCAATCCCGTCTCCGTTTAAATCTATCGCCTCAAGCTCCGTCGGGGCGGGTACCTTAAAAGTAAGCGCCGGGTTGTCGGCAAGTATGCTGTAGCGGTCCGGCATATAAAGCGTCACCCTGTCCTCTTTCGCCGCGACGGCCAGGCCGTAGCCCGGCCCTTTGGAGAACTTCCCGAAGACCATCACGGGCTTCGGATTTTTCCCTATATTGGCGATATCGAGTTTAAAACTTACCTGCTTCTCCTTATCGGGCCTGTCCTGGAACCTGCCGTCTCTTCCCTGCAAATATATCCCTATCGTCATGTTCACAGTTTTGGAAGTGACCATGTTGATTATGTTGTTTATCCCCATCTTGACGGTCGGCAAAATCAGGTCCAGCCTCTTGTCGCCGTTCATATCAAGGAATTCCGGGCCGATTACGCCCTCTGACACAATCGTCTGGGTAGGCTTTGCGGAAAAGCTTGCGCCGGGACTTCTCTGGTAGATGAATACGAGGCTTTTGGCCTGGGCCAATCCGCCGGTCATCTTGGTAACGACCAGGTCGTTTGTTCCGTCGCCCCTTAAATCTATCGGCTCAACCACGGCGTTGTCCAGTATGCCCCTCTTCAGTTCCATCAGGCCCGGCCTGAACCGGATGTTCGGCGACTCGGAGAAGCCGTCCCCTTTCCTGAGATACACGTCCGCATTGTCCTCCCAGGTGATGAACAGGTCCTCCGAAGAAGGAGAATTGAAAGGGACGGCGGATACGGACGGCACCTTATTCAATACCGTCAGCCGTGCGGGGTCCATCACGTCTTCCATGAACGTAGTGCGGGTGAAGAGCGGGACCACGCCCGCGGGCTTATAACCCGGGGCGGCCTGGCGAATGAAAAGTCTGGTCACCCCGGGGACCAGCAGGAAACCGGCGTCTTTGCCGTTGTCCTTAAGGACAAGCGGCCAGCGGGGCAGGTCCAGCGGATCGGCATGATTGAAGACGCTCTCCGCCTTCACCAGCAGGACGGGGCGGGACTTATAGGCATGGTTGTTCGGCAAATAGGCATAGAGCCCGTCGTGCCGCATATATACGATTGCTTTTTTCCCGCTCCTCTGGACGTCGCCCACGTCAAAGACCGACGCTTCCGGGTCCAACACCCAGCTTTCGTCCGGGGAAGACTGAAAACCCGTACCCTTCCTCTGATAAAATACCGATAAACACCTGGCCGGGTTCTTACCCTTTGCCGTATAAAGGCATACCGCGACTATATCCTTCAGCCCGTCCCCGTCCATGTCCTCTACGGCCAGGTGCAGGACCTCGCCGGGGAGGTTAAGCGTCTGTTTCGCGTATACCGGGGCCTCGGCCGCAAAAGAGGGGGATAACGTGAGAAACTGCGCGAAAGCCAGAAGAAATAGTATTTTTTTCATTAATTAATCTCCTTTCTCTTGAATATAAAAAGAGAAAGGCCCAGGAAAATGATAATTGCGCCGACGTTCACGGCAAGGAAGTAGTAAACCTCCGGCGTCCATGTCCTTGATTTTACGACCGCCATCTCCCTCAGTATGTTCTGACCTAAATCCATATATGCGGTAAAAATCCAAGAAGAGAATAGCCCAAAATTCTTCAGGAACATTATCGGAAAATATACGACAAGCGCCGTTATCACGGCCCAGCCGGCGTTGTTTATCAGGACGGAGAGAAAAAGCCCCATGCATCCGACGGTGTAGATGGACAGGAGGTCCATCAGATAGCTGATTCCAAGGTTGCCCAGCATCTCGGGCCTGGTACGGAATACCTCGCCCGTCTCGGCGATTGTGATGTTTCCCATGCCGTAAAGCAATGCGCCGGATGCGATGCTTAATATGGCGGTGACTATGACGACTAAAAGGCAGTAAACAAAAAGCACCGCCGCCTTGGAAAGTATGAAATCCGCCCTTTTTACCGGGCGCACGAGGATGTTTTTGATAGTGCCGCTGTCCGTCTCCGTCGAGATAAGCGAACCGGAAAAAGCGAGCATGGCGATGGTGCCCGCGCCCGCGGAGCTGAAGGTCCCGGAGGCGATTATGGAGGCGAACGTATAGCCGTCGAATACCGCCCCGCCGCCCCCGCCCCGGATGGCGGCTATAAACTCGGGGAATATCCGGGAGCCTAAACCTACCAGGAACGCGTTCAGCACCACGAACACCACCAGCAGGTAGGCGTACTTCAGCCTTAATATTTTATAAATTTCTACTCTCGAAAGCGTAAGCACCCTTGATAGCATCAGGAGTCCCCCCTGTCGCCGCTGGCATACCCTGTAAGCTCTAAAAAGTATTTTTCCAGCGATTCCTCGCGGGGGACAAGGGCGAATACGTCCACGCCCGCTTCCACCAGAAGCCTGTTCACTTCCGGCACCCGGTCGCACTCTATCTGAAGAGTTATATCGCCGTACCCGCCCGGCGCCGGCATCGGGCCGTACTCGCGAAGCACGTCAATGGCGCGCGTCTTGTCGGATACCTTCACGTCGAGCTTTACCAGCTCTCGCTTCAATAGCTGCTCTACCAGGCCCTCCGCGACCAGCTTCCCCTCGTTTATTATCGCCACCCTGCCGCAGATCGCCTGCACCTCGTTTAAGAGATGGCTTGAGACGAAGATTGTTATTCCCTCCTTCGCCGCCAGGTCCCTTATGAGATGACGGACCTCCAGCATGCCGGATGGATCAAGGCCGTTTGTGGGCTCGTCCAGGATTATCACGGCCGGGTTTGAAAGCAGGGCCTGGCCCAGCCCCAGCCTCTGGCGCATCCCCTGCGAGTATCCCTTCACCTTGTCGTTGCCCCGCTCAAGGAGCCCCACGATATCCAGTACGTCGTCAACCCGTTTATTGTCTACGCCGCCGGAGATACTGCCCAGGATCTGGAGGTTTTCCCTGCCCGTCAGATAGCCGTAGAAAGCCGGGGCCTCCACCATTGCCCCGACATGGCTTAGCGCGCCAAGCGGGTCCGCATGCACATCCACGCCGTTTATGGTGGCCCTGCCGGAAGTGGGGGTGATAAGACCCAGGGCCATCCTGATGGTGGTGGTCTTCCCCGCGCCGTTGGCGCCCAGGAAGCCGTAAACCTGCCCCCGCGGGATTTCCAGGTCCAGTTCCGATACGGCCCACCGCTCTCCGTATTTTTTGGAGAGTTTTTCAGTCTTTAAAATTGGGGTATCCGGTGTGGTCATCGTCCCGTCTCTTTAGCCTCGTCCCAGAGGCTGTCCATTTCGGCCAGAGTCATATCGGATAATTCTGTCCCGAGTGAAGCCGCCTTTTCCTCGATATACTGGAAGCGCGAGATAAATTTGGATATTGTTTTTCTTAGCGCGTCCTCCGGGTTTACCCCGATGAAACGCGCTATGTTCACGAGGACGAAGAAGATATCTCCAAGTTCGTCCTCCATTTTCGCGGGGTCTTTCTCTTTCAGCGTGTTTTTAAATTCGCCGACTTCCTCGTCCAGCTTCGCCGCCACGTCCTGTATCCTCTCCCAATCGAAACCTACACGCGCGGCCCTCTCCTGGAGCCTGTGCGCCCGGATTAATGCGGGCAGTTCCCTTGGCACGCCCTCAAGGATGGATTTCCTGTCGGAGTATCCTTTCTCGACCTTCTTCATCCGCTCCCAATCCACCAGGACTTCAGTGGAAGTCTTCAGCTTCTTGTCCCCGAAGACGTGCGGGTGGCGCGAGGTCATCTTCTCGTTGATGCGGTCCAAGACGTCATTGATGGAGAAATCCCCTCTCTCGCGAGGCCAGTTGCGCATGGAAGATTACCTGGAAGAGAAGGTCCCCCAACTCCTCCTTCACCTTGGAAGGGTCCCCCTCGTCTATCGCTTCCAGCACCTCGTAGGTCTCTTCGACGAGGAAGGGCTTAAGTGACTCGTGGGTCTGCTCCTTGTCCCAGGGGCATCCCTCTGGCCCCCGGAGCTTGGCCATTATCTCAACTATATCTTTAAAGGGGTCTTTTTTCAAAACGTCTCCATTTCTTTTCCTTTTTAGCAAATTTAAAAGTATATCACCAGAAAAAACGTTTGCAAGGATAAAGGGATGCGGTTTTCTTTTTCGTTGACATATGATATTTCAATTGCTAATGTCAAGTGGCTTGCTTGAGTTTTTTGTGAATGACGAACGCTGAGGTATATATGCCGGAGCGCAAAAAACTGGGCGAACTGCTGTTGGGGAAGGGGCTGATAGACGAGATACAGTTCCGTTCAGCAGTCGCCTACCAGAAGAACTGGGGCGGAAAACTCGGTTCGACGTTAGTGGAGATGGGGTTCGTCTCGCCGGAAGAAATTGCGAAGGCCCTGGAGGAACAGCTCAGGCAGAAATGCCTCCGGGAGAGCCAGATGGTCCCGGAGCCGGAGGCTACGGCCTTGATGAGTGCGCAGGACGCGGCTAAATATATTGCTTTTCCTCTCCGGGTGCGGGGAAACGAGGTATTAATAGCTCTCAGCAACCCCCTCGACTTAGCCGTTACCGACGAAATAGGCTTTAAGCTGGGTAAAAGGGTCCGGGGCGTTCTGGCGGTGGAGTCGGTAATACGGGATTCGATAAAGAAATATTACGGCGGTTCCGGCGGCAGGGAATATAAAGTGGATATAAAGCCGGAAGAGCCGGAAGATATACCGGAAGACAGGCCTGAGATTATGCATTTTGATAAAGATTCGCGGCATAACATGGTGGACGTCCTTGAAACACCGTTCAACGCCGGTTTTCAAGATGGGCTGAAGATCGATTGCCAGCCGGAGACGAAGGAAGAAGCCCTCTATCCCATGACGATGGAGGACCTGCTGGCCGGGGCGCTCGCGTACATTTTGGTGGAAAAGGGTATAATAACGAAAGAGGAGCTTCAGGTCCGGCTGGACGTCCTCAAAAAAACGGCTTGGATTTCAAAAAAATCTTGACATAACAGGCCGGTCTGCTTTATATTTATACGCTGTTGGCGCAATCAGTGCAAGTTTTGCGGGTGTAACTCAGTGGTAGAGTGTCACCTTGCCAAGGTGAAAGTCACGAGTTCGAATCTCGCCACCCGCTCCAAAAACGAAAGCCGGTAAGGTGTACGATTATTACGGATCAGGCCGGTGAATCGTTCGCCTTCCGGCTTTTTTATTTTCGGCGACGTAGCCAAGTGGTAAGGCAGAGGTCTGCAAAACCTTTATCCAGCGGTTCAAATCCGCTCGTCGCCTCCAGGTCATCCGGGCCGGTCTTTTTGGAATCCATTCCTTTTGGACCCCGTTCCTCTTGGAACTCCTTTTGGAATTTTTCCCTTCAAGTGCCGGCCTTTTTTCGCCCCTTTTTCGTTAGAAGCGAGTACTCTTTCCTCCGTTGCCGGAGTGGCGGAATAGGTAGACGCAGCGGACTTAAAATCCGCTGACCCGTAAGGGTCGTGCCGGTTCGATTCCGGCCTTCGGCACCAAAAATCAAACACTTAGCAAGCCACACTTCAGCCCGCGTTTAGCGCACCTTCCCCGATTGTGCTAAAATTGGGCTTTTTTTGTTAATTCTGGCGTCCAGAAGGTGTATTGCGTTAGCCTTGTGAGAGGGGTTAAGATGAGCATAACGAAGGGTCATCGTAATGGTCTTATGGCCTAATAGCTCTTTCATGGTGGTAAGGTCTGCTCCACTCATAGCAAGGTAAAGTTTGAAAACGGGTACGTTGACGGTAAAGCGTCAGGGTAGAAGGGATACTCGACTCTTCATGGCCGCTACCATATGATTGCTGTATCGATGGATATGATAGCAGCCGTGGGATTGGGTAAACACCATCATTGTATCCTGGTATATGAGATATCCGCCGGATTTATCGTAGCCGCTATAAATTGACAGGGGGGGTGAGATTCGGAAGTCTTTGAAATCTCGACAAGTCGGTCTTTAAAAACTTTACTATCGCTTTACAAAACCCTACTGGAACCCAACTGGCATACTTCGAATATCATTTGGGAATTTCATCAGGCGCAATCCGATTTCATTAGATAAAATGAGTTGCCTTTCTTGGGAATAAACGAATTCACTGGCCTCTTGCGTGGATTTTTAAAGCGCGAGATTGACCAGCCAACTCGGGTCAATTCCTGCCATTCGGTTTGAGATTTTGTCTGTCCTCATAACTCGCTAACCTATTTATTTTTTTTGCCTTTTGCCGATTAGCCTTTAAAACCCTGCGTCGCAATATTCAGCCATGTTGCGACATTATCGCGACATCTGTCGCGACACAAAAAGCCACTTAGCTAACTCCCATTGAAATAAGGACCTTTTTGCTAATTAAGCAATCTCCGCTTGTCGCAAAATCCACTTGCAATGTCCCCGGCACAGAGGTAGTGTGTGTCCGACTTAACGGCAGTATTGGCAAAGGGTTAGGAGATTTCAATGCCGTATGGAATCAAGACTTGAGATTACCGAGGCAGCCGATCTCCTGGGCATAACGGTCAGGTCGGTCCAGAGGCTCATCAGCCTGGAAAAACTTCCAGCCGAGAAAGTCCCTCGTGGCACATCGGGCTGGAAGTACCTGATCCCTCTCTCCGCCCTCCCTCCCGAAGTTCAAGACAACTACCTTAAATGCAAAACAGACCAGCCCCATCCCTCCAATATATGTGCAGCCGATAAAAGGCACCTGCCCGCACGGACCGAGAAATCGGCACTTGCTCGTGCCGACCTGCTTGCTGCCTGGCACAAGGACAAGAAGATAGCTATCGCATCTGGTAGCGTCGGAGACGCCTTGGGCTGTTTCCTGCTCTCCTACAATACCGGCCATCTGCTTCCGGAAATATTCAAGAGCTTGGGCACCATCTCGCGCGGTACGCTATACCGGTGGGAGAAGGCATACAAGGACGGGGACAGCGACTACCGTGCTCTGGCACCGGGACCAAACAATAAACGAGGTGGGTCAAAGGTCACCGAAGACGAGGCCAACCTGCTCCTTACGCAGCTTCTGCACCAGAACCAGGTCAAGGTCGAGACGGCTATAAAGCTGACCAAGTATATCCTGGAGCGCCGTGGCCTCCCCTCCCCATCATCAGGCATGACCCTTCGCCGGTTCGTCGATAACTTCAAGAAACGTCATTATGACCTGTGGATTGCGCTTCGTGAAGGCGAGAAGGCGCTAAACGACAAGGTGCTCCCATTCCTGAAGCGTGATTCATCCCTGCTTGATGTCGGCGACGTCCTGGTCGCCGACGGCCACAGGCTCAATTTTCAGGTGATAAACCCGTACACCGGAAAACCTTGCCGTGCCGTACTCGTAGGGTTCTACGACTGGGCCCAAGCGAGACTTGTTGGTTACGAGATTATGGTCGAGGAGAACATCCAGGCCGTTGCCGGTGCCCTTCGTAATGCGGTCCTTGAGCTGGGCAAATTTCCGAAGGCAGCCCTGCTCGATAACGGCAAGGCGTTCAAGGCAAAGGTATTTACAAGCGAGTTGAGCCTTGAGGAGTGCGGCTTTTACGGGATGTTTGCGAGGCTCGGCATCATTACGTCCTTTGCCTGGCCGTATAACGCCCAGAGCAAGCCCATTGAGCGCTTCTTCGGGACGTTCTCGGACTCTTTTGAGAGGTCGATGCCGTCGTTTACCGGCGCTTCAATAGAGGATAAACCCGGCTACATGAAACGGAATGAGAAATTCCTCAAGAGCCTGCATAACGACTGGGTGCCCACAATACCGGAGGCTATGGCCATGATAGCCAAGTGGCGGGAATATTACCGCACACAGCCACACGGCGGCCTCAAAGGGCGTACACCAGGCGAAGTCCTTAATGCAGGACGTGGTAATGGAATAAATGCACGTGAACTTGATTACCTGATGCTGTCGGTCGAGACGGCCTCCATAGGCAGGAACGGCATCAGGTTCCTCGGCAACGAATACTTCCACGAGGCCCTTTACGGCTTCCGAGACAAAGTCCGCATCCGTTACAGCTTCTTCGATCTATCTCAGGTGTTCGTTTACACCACAAAAGGCGAATACTTGGGTGCGGCTCAACTGGTCGAGCCTGTACACCCGATGGCAAAGCTTACCGGCAACCCGGTGACTATGGACGCGGTGAAGGAAGGCATCCGCAGGAAACGGTCCCTTAAACGCCAGACTTTAAAGGTCGTTAAAATGGCCAAGGACGCCTCCACGGATGCGGTCCTGCCCTGGCATGAGATTGTGCCGACAGTTCCCAGGATAGCGGAGCACATCGAGGCACTGGAGGCCAGACCGCGTGATGGAATCGATATCACTGGCTGATACGGTAACGCTAGAGGACGGCGAGGCCGCCCTCGCCAGACTTGAGAGGAAAGGACCCAAGACATACCAACACGCCTTCGAGAAGTACGAAGTCTTGATTGATAAGGACAAGACTAACCAAGGAAGAAATTGCATGGATCGCGGAGTTCAAGAAGACCGACCAGTATAAATATTCATCTGCGCATAGGAGGGTCATGCCATGAAAAATACATTTGTAAGAACAAAAAACCACAAGAAAACCGTTGCCCTGCTTGATGAGCTCAGGCATCGCGGTCAGGGTGTACCCGGTCTTGGCCTAATTTATTCCGAGCCGGGTCTGGGCAAGACTACCTCCATCGCATGGTGTGCCGTAAATATGATGGACGTTGTAGTAATCAGGGCCAAGGCGGTGATGAGCGCACGGTGGCTTCTGGAGGAACTTGTATCCGAGCTCGGCGAGGCTCCTATGCGCCGAGCAATTGACCTCTACCGCCAGGCAGTTGATAGGCTCATTCAGGATAAACGCATTGTAATGGTGGACGAGATTGACCATCTCACACATGATGGCCGTGTTATCGAGACGCTTCGAGACCTGCACGACATAACCGGTGCTCCGGTGGTTTTTGTGGGTATGAACCACGTGGATAAGAAGCTTGCCCGCTATCCCCACATCTGCAACCGCATATCCCAGGTGGTCAAGTTTCAGCCGCTCGACGAGTCCGATATTGCACTGGCCGCAACGGAGTTGTGCGAGCTGGAACTCAACTCCGGGGCCCTGAAGATACTTGCCGACCGGACCGCGGGTAAATTTCGGGAAGTCATGGTGATGCTCGACCGCATGGAACAGTCAGCCCGTAAAGCTGGCCTGAAGGCAGTAGACTCCAAGTTCATGGAGACAATACCGGACAGGAGGACACGATGATTGGATGATAATTCTGGAAGTAGCTAAAGCCTGCCTCGATAGAAAAGGCATCTTCTCCCTCACAAATATCATCCACACAACAGGTCTCTCCCGAAAACGGGTACGCCGCGCCCTCGAAAAACTGGAAAGAGAAGGGCACATCAAGCGGGTATTAGAGACCGAGTCACCCCTGCCTAACTTCTCAAAGGGCCGTCCAAACAAGGAGCCGCGTTACACGTCTAAGATTTCACTTGCCAGGCGTATTGCCAGAACAAGAGATGTCCGCCAGAACAACACCCAGTGGGATGCTATATGGAGGGCAGCAAGGCATTTGCGCCGTTTCACGAGGAGGGACCTGGCAATGGTAACCGGCGCTTCCTTTGAGAATGTCAGGTACTTCACCAAACGGCTCCGTGCTGCAGGCTATCTAAAGCCATACGGAGGCAACGTCTGGGCGCTAATAAAGGATCCCGGTCCGAAGCGACCCGACACGAAGAATACAAGTGTTTAAGGCACACTCACAATCAGCATCCTGCTTGACCCAGGCAAGTTGCGGCGATATCACCGAAATATAAAATGTGTCGGCTCGAAGGGTGGAGCAGGTTCGAGGGTCGAGTTCTCACGCTAATTGATTAAATTTCAAAAGCCGGCCAACAAGCACTAAATATCAAGTCAACAACCTCGTATACAGCCGCTCGATCTGCTCTGACATTCGTATTGTCGTAAACTTAGTTGCCCGTGTCCAGGCCGCGTCGCCCATTTGCCGCCGCTCACGTTCATTTAGCAGCAGGGGGATTAGCCGAGTGGCCAGAGCTGTCGGGGTGGCTGGGGGCACAAGCCAGCCGGTCTTGCCGTCCTTCACAAGTTCGGTCAGGCCGCCGACCGCCGATGCGACCACCGGCAGGCCGGCGGCCATGGCCTCCAGAGCGGCCATTCCGAACGCTTCCTCGAGCGAAGGGATCACGAACACGTCCCAGCGATGAAAAGGGATATCCTTCTGCCACCCAAGGAAACGGATACATCCGTCCAGCCCGAGCCTGTGCGCCTCGTTACGGAGTACTTCCTCTTCCGGGCCCGACCCGGCAATCTCCAGTGTGACGTCGGGCACTTCCGTCCGGACCATCGGTAATGCGCGTATCAGATACTCTATACCCTTAAGCTGCACGAGACGTCCCGCAATCCCGAGCGTGTGGCCGGGGCCGCCGTGTCTCTTTGCCGGGGGGGCCTTGCAAACATCCACGCCCGGATATATAACCTCCGCGTCCACTCCCGCCCACCGGGCTACCGCGTCAGACGTCGCCACTACAATGTCCGCGCCGTAAACGTTGCAACGGGCCGGCTTTTCCCAGTCCTCCTCAAGTACACGGCCGTGCAGGTGCGTAATAACACTCGATCCACCGACGAAACGGCTTATCAGGCGGATCGCCCGTCCGCCGTCGTGCTGGTGTACGATATCAAACTTGTGTTTGTGGACGCCTCGCGTAAACCGCCACAGACCTTCCGGGCTGCGCTCGCCGCCGGCCCAGTCGAGGACCTGCACCGCCACGCCTTTGTCTTCCAGCATCTCTACCATCGGGCCGTGCCCGTGTCGAAACCATGCGTGGAATTTGTACTGCCCGTCGAGACGTTCAGCCAGCGCGGCTACAATCCTGGCGACTCCGGTGCCTTCGACTTCCGAAGTCGAAAGCAGATGGAGGACGTGATACGGCCGCATATTATAAACCTTTGATCATGCGGAGCATGCCTCTCAGCCGGCTTCTCAGCCGGACACGGTGACGCAGCCTTTCGATTGGATTGAAGCCGAACCTGACCCGCAAACCGAAGTCTAACTGCGAATCTCGCGGTTTGACCATCGTGCGCCTCATCAGGCCCGGACCCGTACCCAATACGTTCAGCCCTTCGTCGCACGTGAATGCAAGCTGAAATGCCTTCTCTGTGCAGTTGCGGGCGGCGTCGTTGTAAAAGCCGAAGGGGTACGCAAACGATAATGGAGTCGCACCCAGTATCACGGCCAGGTCGTCCCCGCTCCCGGCGACCTCCTGTTCGAGTTCGTTGCCGGACAGGGTTGTAAGGTCTGCGTGTGTCCGGGTATGCGCCCCGAACTCGATACCCTGCGCCGACCAATGCCTTATCTGTTCGGCACTCATGCATCTAATGACAGCAAAGCCTTTATTTTGGTCCCAGGAGTTATCCCGCCGATTTCACCCGTAACTACAAAGACCGTGGCAGTAAAACCGTACTCCTGCAGCGCCGGAAAGGCATATTCCACAAGTTCCGCGTAAGCATCGTCGAAGGTCAGCAGGACCGGTTTTGGCGGCAGGGGCCTCCCCTCCAGGCACCAGGCCATCCAGTCGCCCGTGCGATGGTAGTATAGCCATTACGCTTCAGCCAGGCCATCTGTCTCTGGAATTGGCCGGAGCCGACGGTCAGCCCTGGATAAGTACCCGGCAGGGCTGGCCCGACGCGGTGATACATAAGCACGGGGAGGGTTTTGGCAGGGTCGCATTCAAGGGGATTAAGTCCGCCCCGGGCCGGCAATTCGCCGAGGATGTGCGCACGCCAGCCCCAGGGGAGGAACAGGCCTGCGAAAAATCCCGAGAGAGACGCCAGACTGAACAGCACGTGCCAAACCCTTAAATGCGCCACCGACCTCAGCAGTTGCATCAGTTCGTTTTTGTAAAAGACCCACCAGGCGTTCTTGACGAACAGGGCGAAGCTCTTGTCTTCCGCCGAGAGGTACCAAAGCGCGCGCACTCCCCCCATGCCGTACTCGAACATCCGGGCAAGCGTCGAAACCAGGCCGGTGCGGTGTTTCTGGTAGACAATACTATCCGGCGTATAGCGTACCTTGTAGCCCGCGCGTACCACGTTATACAGCAGGTAGTCATCGTCGCCGGCTCCCCTGGTGGCATCGGGGAACCCGTCGAACGCTACAAGCAAAGCCCGTCTGCACGCCATGTTTGCGCCCACCCCGACCATGGCACGGCAGTAGATGTCGCCGACCTCTTCAGGGGTCATCTCGACCGGCTTCGGCTGGCAAAAACCACGCGCATAGCTGTTGAACTGCCGTTGCACCCAATTGGCATTCCTTCCGCTGATCGCCTGACCCGTAACCGCGCCGACCATCGGGTCGGAAAAGGCGCGGGCAATGGCGTCAAGCCAGCCGGGGTCAACCTGGCAGTCGTCGATCCAGGAAGGCAATGACCTCGCCGCTGGCCTCTCTGATAGCGCGGTTGCGCGCCCTTTCAAGGCCAATGACCGGCTCGCGCAAATATTTTACGCCGAACTCCTCCGCCACCTTTTGAGTGGCGTCTCCGTCGGAGGCGTTATCCACGACGATGATCTCCATTGCCTTGTCGCGGAACGGGACGAGCGACCGCAGGCAATCGGCAAGTTCGCCGGGATGGTTGCGGGTGGGTATCGCAATGGAAATAGTGGGAGTCATGTATTATATCTCCATTAAACGGCGGACGTCGTCGATCGACAGGCCCTCGGCCTTAACCTGGCCCCAGTAGCGTGTCATGAACTCAAGGTCGCGCCATTGCCTGAATAGAAATTCCACTCCGAGCGCTTCGCCGCCGATGCGGCATAAAAAGCCGATGGCCCAGGCCAGCCGGGGCTGGCGCCAAGCGAGCCGGTTCTTCAGCTTCTGGGCGCCCTTGCCGTAGATTAATGAAGCCAGGGCAGGCCATTTCGCCGCCGGCTGCCGTTTGTCCAGCAGACGATACAGGTCCGCTTTCGCAAAAAGCGACGCCCTTGCCATGTGCAACTGTACCAGATCTTTCGTGCCGCGGTGATATATCATGGCATCCGGCTCGTATACGAACTCGGCACCGAGGTTTAATATCCGGGCTGCAAGCTCGGCATCCTCTTCGACGTGGCAGAGGGCGGCGTCGAAACCGCCGCTGGCGATGAATAACGTTTTCGAAAGCGAAGCGTTCAAGCCCGCCCATAGTTCCCTGGTGGTATCCTCATCCATCCGCGCCAACGAAGATTCAAGGTTCGCCTGCTCCCTGTCGGCGATGCCGCGCATGAACCGCTCAAGGTCCGTGCGGGGGGAGTCGGCATACTCATGACGCAGCCGTCCAACGACGACGCGGTTGGCGTGTGGATTGGCATGATGGCTCAGGTGGGCCTGCAGCCAACCTGGGGCAGGTACCGTGTCGTCGTCCAGAAAAACCAGGATGCCGCCTTCCGAGCGATCCGCGCCGAGGTTGCGTGCATGGGAATGCCCGCGGTTCACCGGGTGGAATATCCACTTCAGAGGGAAGGGCGAACGCCAGGCCTCGGACATCCGGCGAGTCTGTGCGTGCTCGCCGTCGCAGACGACGACCACTTCGAAACTGCCTGCCTGCTGCTCCAGGGCGCGAAGCACTTCCGCCAGCAAATCGGGTCGGCCAACCGTAGGGATTACGACGCTTGCATCAACGGCCATGCGGTCTCCACTTATGCTGGTCCATTCCTGAATATGGCAAAAACCCTATACTCGGTTGTATCCTCATATTCCAGGCGCAGGGAGGGATGGCTGCCGATATAATCGCGGATATTTTTCCCGCCGCGCAAGAGCATCCTGCTCCACCACATTGTTTCGAGTATCTCGTGCCTTTGCACCACAATCAAGAGGCATCCGTCAGGCTCCAGTGCCGCGATCAATTTGTCTCTGACCTGCCTCATTGCCGCGGGACGGTGGATAAGGTCCAGGACGTCCATTGCTACAATCAGGTCGAACGTGCCGGGCAGCGGATCCCGGCGCACGTCGAAAAGCTCAAATCGGATATTGGAGTGCGGCAGTCTTTGACGCGCCCTATTAAGCGCGGTCGGGGCAAAATCGACTGCGTCCAACGACTCGCAGCGCTTGGCCAGCATCTCGGTGAATACGCCTTCGGCGCAGCCTACCTCCAGCGCGTGTCTAAATTTTACTTGCTGCACGCGTTCGAGCATCGAATCAACCCGCAAGAAATGGTCACGACCTTCATCAGACTCACACTCCCAGGGGTCCACCGTGGCGAAAAACCCCTCTAAGAAGGACGGTTTACGCCATTGATCGCGAGCTAACTCGATGAGCGCCGTGGCAAAATACCAGGTGCTGCGAAAGGAGCGGACATTCGCGGCCGTGCTCCGGACACGGCGGTAAATATTGCGCGCAAACTGCTTTTCTTCGCTCATCCCGCTGAACCCGAACAGTACCCCCATATACGCCATCCCTCCTGCAGCCATCGCCGCGACTACCCGCAGACGTCCATCGCCAAGAAAATAAAGGACAGACGATGCGCTTATCCCACACGCCAACGCTGGCAACAGGAGCCCGCGCCACGTTCCAGCCGCCAATTTCCAAGCATCGATTGTGCACTCCCGGGCTGCGACCACGAAGAGCACGGCCGCGCTTGCCGCTATCGGTACAAGCATGCCCCAGGCGGCGCCCGTGACTCCGAACCTGTAGACCAGGACCGTGGTCAGCGCGACCACCCCCACACCCTGACCAACATAGGCGAAAAGTACCGGCCGTACCACCCCGCGTCCCCATAACAGCAGCACCGGCGCCAAAAGTACCGCTTCCGCGAGTACCGTCGCCGTCATGATCCGCAGTATGGTCACCGAACCCGGCGGCGGGTTGCCGACCCACGCGTGCAATATGTAGGGCGCGGCGACAAAAAGCAGCGTCGTGAAAGGCAGGACCAGGACAATGACCCACCGCGAGCCTACGCGCAAGACCTCCCCGCTCTTTTCGAGGTCGTGCCTGTTCTCGCTGGCGGCGGGGAACAGCACCTCGGCGGCGCGGCAACCCATCGCCGAAACCGCTAAGGGGAATTTCTGTCCTACATAAAAAGGCACGGCGGCGGCCGAGCCGCTGATGAACCCTATCAGCACTGGGGCCGCGTTCCATGCGATGCTGGAGAACCCATCCATGAGCAGGCTCGATGCCGCAAACGAGACATGACGCCTGAACGCGCTCCAACGGAAGAAGAACGGCCTGAACCCGTAGTTCGGATTGAGACGGGCGATCAGCCGCATCGTCGCCGATACCCTTCAGCGCAGATACCGCGAGCTGGCACCCGGCGACCGCCATAACGCTACCGCCATTAATGAGTACGGCGACGGCCCCAACCCCCCAGGCGATGGAGGTAAGGCTGCCTATATGGTTGAGCGACTTGAACCGGCGCAGCCCGGCGAGGACGGAGAAACCGAATGCGCTTACCTGGTCGGCGCAGAGGCTGCCGCCAACCAACCAGAAGACCAGGATGACGGTCCTGCGCCCGACTGGCGGCAGGTGCAGATAACTGCCCGACAACATCCCAACGCAGCCTAAAATGAGGCAGCCGGCCACCCCGACCAGCAAATAAACGTTTGCAGCGGACCGTACGAAGTCGGCGTTGTCGCCCTCGCTGCCGGCCGGGTCGGCCGCTACTGCGCGGGTGACGCTCCAGTACAACCCGAAGCCAATAGCCGGAATGATGCTCGACATCGAGGTCGCGACAATCCAAAGGCCGTAATCGTCCTGCCCGAGCGCTTTCAACATGAACGGCACGAGCAGGATGCCGACGATGGCCGATACCGGCGCTGATAAGTTGTTGACCACGGCGTCGCGCATCAGGCGCTGCCGCTCGCCTGACAAGCGGGGATTCTGATACGGCCGAACCTACTTGCATGTCACTTCTCATCTATCCCCAAGCCTCGTATATCTACCTCTTTTGCAACCAGACGCGTCGCGAAATACAATAATACTCCTTTTCCCCGCGCAAGCAAGACGCGGTAGCCGGGGACGAACGGTTGGCGGCTGGTGGTTTCGCGCCTGAATATCGGCTTTATCCGTCCGAGCTTGCCCTTTATGTAGTCCCACGTCTGCCTCCTGTAGGCCGGTTGCTCAAAGAGCAGAAGCGTCAGGTAAGCGGCCGATGCTTCAACCGCGCGCAGGCCGCGCATGCGAAGTTCTTCCATTGAATGCGGGAAGGCGTGACGCACCACGGAGCGCGGCGCATAGACGAGACGGAAGCCGCGCTCGACCAGTTCAAAAAACAATTTCAACTCTTCATGGCCGGAGATGCGCGTGCCCACGCCCAGCCTTTCGTCAAAGCCTTGCCAGCCGTCGAATACCGACCTCCTGACCGAGATGTTGGCGCCCAGGCCGACGCCGCCGAAATTAGTCAGTCCGTACCAGCCTGGAACAGTGCGGTCGAAGACCTTCCTCTCGGGCCCTAAGTCTACCATGCCGAACCATGCGTAAGTCGGGAGCATATCCCTGTCGGCATCGGGCGGTAAGACCCTTCCCGCGACCAGCGCTACCTTTGGGTCTGCGAATTCGGCGAGCAGCGGCTCAAGCCAGCCGGGCTCGGGTACTGCGTCGTCGTCAATGAACGCAAGTATGTCGGAAGTGGACTCGCGCGCCGCGCGGTTTCGGGCCCGGCTTAGTCCGGGGCGCGTTTCCAGTATATACCTGGCGCCCCAACGAACCGCTGTCTGCTCTGCTTTCGCGTTTCGTGGCGCGCTGTCGATGACTATTATCTCAGAAGCGCACGGCGTAACCGCAGAAACAGCGGCCAGGCATTCGTCCAGGGCTTCAGGACGGTCACGCGTACACACCACTACCGAACACGTAGGGCTGGCTGATTTCATTTGTCCGTAGGTCTCTGACGGTCGACGCTGCATTGGATTCTAAAGGGGTTTGGCTAAATAGATCATAATAAAGTCTTATAGTAAGGAGGGTGCCTGCATTCTTTTTCAGTTATTGTTCCTATTTTTGTTCAAAAATTATCACAATACGTTATATGAAGTCAAGAAATTAATTTAATACCGGATGGTTATCCGTATAAGCAATAAGGAATTTCTATCGATTAAGTACTTGACTTTATCGCTTGATTAACCGTATATTAAGGCCCGACAAAAAACACGGTTGATTTATGATAAAAGATAAAAGATAATAATCAGGTTAAATTTATATAATCGACCGGAATAATAATTTGAAAGGTCTTTATTAAATGAGAGTTACGCGAGCTTCCGCTCTGATATTTTGCTGCTTTTTATTTTTGCTTTCGTCAAAATCATACGCTGAAGACCTGAATTATCCTCCTACGAATTCTCCTCCTTTTTCAGATGCGGCGCAGCAGGCTCCCAGGTTAGCTCCGCAGTCGCCATTACCTCCGGTCAAACACTTAACATAGCTGGTCGCAACTGGTTCCAGCTTACCTGGACAACCTGAAAAGCCGCGTTCCGATATCCAACCTCTTCAAAACGGACAACAGCTTTCGCAGTTCGAGCAATACGTGTCCGTGAAAGCAACAGAGATTACTGATACCGAGCTTCAAATCATATTAAAGTTTGACGGGATTAAATTCGAGTATTCCAATGATAATTTACCAGTGGATTATGTAGCGGTTGCAGTCAGGATCCTTTCTCCGGCTAAAGAGGTCGTAGATGCGGGCTATTTGATTGGCCGTTTAGATACCATATCAAAGATATTCGATATGCTAAGCATAAAAACTACGAGGATCGCCTCTTCGGATATAAGGCAGTTCGGTTATGATTTATTCAGCCAGGCTCCGTCCAGCTTCGCTCCAGTTGACGTCATACCTGTCGGCCCTGACTACATATTAGGCCCTGATGACGAACTATGGATAAGCGTATGGGGCCAGATTAATAGCGTTAATAAATATGTCGTAGATAGAGAAGGCAAGATTACCGTCCCTCAATTGGGCGTAATTTATATTGCCGGCCTTGATTACTCAAAAGCGACCAAGTTAATTGAAGAGCGGTTTTCGACCCTGTATAAACCTTCCGCGGTTAAAATCAACGTCAGCATGGGGCGCCTTAGAACCATCGGCATTTTCGTAGTCGGCAAGGTCGACAAACCGGGCAGTTATAACGTGTCCTCATTGTCTACCTTGATTAACGCCCTTTTTGCAGCCGGGGGCCCCAGCAAAGACGGCACGATGAGGGATATTCAGTTAAAGAGAAACGGCGAGACGATAGTACATTTTGATCTGTATGATTTTTTACTGAATGGCGACAAGTCCAAAGATATCAGGCTTATGCCGCAGGACGTGATTTTCGTGCCCTCTGTCGGCCCTTTGGTCGGCATGGCGGGAAATGTAAAATCGCCGGCAATATACGAGCTGAAAGGCGATACGAGGGTCCTTGATCTTATCGATGAGGCCGGAGGGACAAACGGCACGGCATATAATAACCGGCTTCAGCTATTGCGGGTAAACAAGGAGGCAGAGCAGGCCCTTGAGGAAGTAAACCTCTCCGAGATAAGTAAGGGCACGGAAAAAAATTTCCTACTGAAAGATGGAGATGTCATTACTATTTTTCCCGTGTCTCAGATTGTCGAAAAGAACGTGAAAATTGCGGGTTCCGTAAAAGCACCCGGTACTTTTGGATTCAGGCCGGGAATGACCGTGAGCGAACTCGTTACATATGCTGGAGGAGTACTTAGATACGCGGATATGAAGTATGCGGAATTGACCAGGATAAACATTACTCCCGAGGGCCAGAAGACCGAGAGGGTTGTTATTAATCTTGGTATGGCCCTCAAGGGAGATTCGCAAAATGATTTAGTGCTAAGGCCGGATGATTATCTTTTTATCAGGCCAGTGGCGGAATGGGAACTTTACAGGGTAGTCAGCATTAAAGGCGAGGTCGAGTACCCCGGTGAATATACTGTAAAAAAAGGCGAAACTATATCCTCGCTAATCCAGAGAGCTGGTGGATTTACTGGCAGCGCTTATCTTAAGGGTACGGTTTTCACCAGAGAGTCCGTACGGCGGCTGCAACAGAAAAGTTTGAATGAACTGGTCGACAGGACGGAACAGGAAATCCTTAGCAGCTCTTCCTCTGCCTTGGCAGCAAGCCTTTCATCGGATGAGGCACAGCAACAAAAACTGGCCATGCAGCAGGAGCAGGCTTTCATAAATAAATTAAAGGCCGTAAAGGCGAAAGGCCGCGTTACTATAAAACTTTCCGATATGAAGGATTTTGCCGGCGGGGAATACGATATACCTCTTGAGGACGGCGACAATCTTTTTATACCTGAGAAACCAAATTTTGTCCAGGTTACCGGCTCAGTCTATAATCAGACGGCATTTGTATATAATTCCACCGAGGATGTGGATGGGTACTTAAAAAAGCCGGCGGCGCGACTGCCGATGCTGATAAAAGTGACATCTTTATCCTGAAGGTAGACGGCAGCGCGGTAAGCAGAAGGAGCAGCAGTGCCTTTAGCTACGACCCGGCAAGCCATCGTTGGAACGGCAGTTTTATGTCCAGGACGCTCGACCCGGGTGACAGCATAATTGTACCAGTCGAGACGAATAAAATTGCCTGGCTAAAGGAGATTAAGGACTTGACCCAGATAATATTCCAGACTGCGGTTTCTGCTGGCGTTGCTGTCGCTTTGTTCTAATCTCAACATTCTGGGATTTACGCGTTTATTATAAGATAGTCAAAAACATAGATTTAAGATTGACTGGAGAAGCACATGCAAGAACCGGAAATGCAGCAGGAAGACGTTACAAAAGAAATGGAACTTTTTGACTATCTTGAAGTTATCGTTAAGCGGAAAAAACTGATTTTTTGGGTTACCGTTAGCAGCCTTTGTCGCTTCAATCATTATCGCCCTTATACTTCCCAAATCATACCAGAGTACAGCCAAAATTCTCCCACCACCCCAATCGGACCGTGAAAATCTGACGGAACTGGAAAGTTTAGCGAACGGTCTTATGGACGTTGGTACACCGGCTGACTTGTATGCATCGATACTGCAGAGCGAGGTTATCAAGGATAAGATCATCGACAGGTTCGACCTTATGAAAGTCTATAATGAAACTTATCGCCTGGATTTGTATAAAAAGATGGACAAGCTCGTGAATATCGAGGCTGGGAGGAAGGATGGAATAGTCTCTATAACTGTAGAAGATAAAGTACCCCAGAGGGCTGCGGATATTGCCAACGCCTATGTCGAAGCGTTGGGAAATTTGAACGTTAACCTCAATATATACGACGCGGGTAAAAACCGGATTTTTTTGGAAGGGAGACTTGCGAAGGCCAAGTCGGACCTTGTTTTAGCAGAAAACGCACTGAAAGCCTTCCAAACAAAAAGTAAAGCATTTCAAGTGCCTGGCCAGGCCGAGACGACTATTACCGGGATTGCCCAGATGAAGGCCCGCCTCGCCTCACAGGAGGTGCAACTCTCCGTACTGCGGACCACATTCACCGATTCGAGTGAGGAAGTAACAAATGCCTTGACTTCAATTGCAAATCTTAAGTCTCAAATATCCCGCCTTGAGAACGGGAATACGTCTGGCGCCATCCCCTCCCTCGGTTCCGTGCCGGCGCTGGGGCAGGAGAACGTCAGGCTGATGCGGGAATTGAATATCCAGGAAGCTCTTGTAGATGACCTGACAAAACAATATGAAAAGGCGAGCCTTTTCGAGGCCAACAATATCTCATCAATTCAGGTGATACAAAAGGCGCGGGTGCCGGATAAGAAGACCAAGCCGAGGCGGACGAAGATTGTTATATTCTCTACCATCTTTGCTTTTATGTGTTCTACGGGGGCGGCCATCGCCCGGGAACTCTACGATAGACTTCCATCAGACGCCCAGCGGCGCATAATAAATCTTATTCAAATGTTATTATCCTGGGTTCCATTCAAGAAACGGAAATAGAACCACTTCCCACACGCTCCGGGATTACGATAAAGATGATTTTTTAAGCAATGTCTGATTCAATTAAATCTAAAGCATTATCCGGCGGTTTTGTTCTGGTCGGCCGTGAATTTGGCGGGATCGTCTTAAGCCTTATTGGAATGCTTGTCACAACCCGCCTCCTTGGCCCGCATCGATACGGCCAATTCGTCATCGTGTCAGGTCTGGCCGGCTATGCCCTCAATGTAGGCAAGCTCGGCCTCGATGTTTACCTTATCCGTTATCAAGGCGAACTCAGCGAGGAGCAGGTGGGGGTGACGCAGGGGCTATATCTTGCGCTCGGCCTTTTTTTTGCCGCCATTGCCGTCGCACTGGGGCCCGTGGTTTCGTGGTGGTACAAAGACCCCTTACTCTGTAAACTCTTATGGTCTTACGCGATACTTATCCCCCTCACTCTGATGAGCTCAGCCCCCATAGCCCTCCTCGACCGGCAACTTTCATACAAACATGCGGCGATGACGGAGTTGGCCGGCCAGCTAACCTATGTTGCCATCTCCGTTTCAATCGTCTGGTTTACGCGCTCTATATGGGGGGTAATCATAGGCCTCTTTGGCCAGGCATTAATAACCGTTATCCTGGCCAGCCTCTGGAGTAAAATGCGGTTACGCCCTCGCTGGAATGCACGAGAGGCAAAGGAGCAGATGCGGTATGGTTTCGGCTATGCGGCTTCGACGTGGATATGGCAGGCACGCACCCTCGTGAACCCGCTCCTGGTCGGGAAGTTCCTCGGCGCCGAAGCCGCGGCCTATGTCGCCATGGCGGTCCGGATTTCCGGCTTTGTCGGCTTTGGAAGGACTGCGGTATATCGCGTGTATATGAGCTATCTCGCCCGCCTGGCCGGCGACCGCGATAAAATGAAGGAGGCCATTGAGACGGGCCTTTCGCATCAGGTACTTATTACAGGAGTCAGTTTTATCGCTTTTCTGGCCATCGCTCCCGATCTAATCCATGGCCTGATGGGCCAGAAATGGATGCCAATCCTGGATGTCCTTCCGTTTATCGCCGCAGGCGTGGTCGTCAACAGCGGCTTCGGCCTTTATTCGTCTGCCCTTTACGTTATCGGGAAAAACCAGGACGTCAGTTTATTTCACGTACTCTATATGATATTCTACGTTTGCACCGCCTGGATATTCTTGAAAATGTCTGGTTCCATAACCGCCTATGGCTGGGCGGAAATCGCGGCTTTTCCCAGTTATTTCCTGATCCGCTACTCATTCAGAATGCGTTTCTTTGCTATTAAGGAAAACCTTATGTACGTCAACATTATTTTCGTCCTTGCAGGCTTAATCTTGAGCGTGCAGCTTGTGTCCGGGCCGATATGGGTGCGTATCGGGACGGCGTCTATTCTCCTGTTTATCATCCTCTTCGGGTTGCCGCAGAACCGTTCGGCAAGTCTTTTAATGTTGAATACGGCAAAGCAAAAATTCGCCATGGGTAAAGCATGAACGGCATAGCGGCAGGGACAAGCAAACCTCTGGTAAGCATACTCATTAATAACTACAATTATGGCCGTTTTCTCTCCAAAGCCATCGACAGCGCCCTCAATCAGGAATATCAGAATATCGAGGTTATTGTAGTCGATGACGGCTCAACCGACGATTCGCGCAAAATAATTGAGAGTTATGGCGAGCGCATTAAACCTGTTTTGAAAGAGAACGGCGGTCAGGCATCAGCTTTTAATGCCGGGTTTAGCTATAAGCCTAGGGAGAGATAATTTGTCTTCTTGACTCGGATGACATATTTATACCCAAATAAAGTAGAACGATTATAGCAATGTGTTTCTCAAAAAATCCGGAGTCGTGGATTTTTATCCTATTGAAATGCATTATATCTGATGGAAAAGAAGTTCAATGAAATGAATTCTTGTAGGGAAAATGATAGATGTAAGTCTGGACCGTGTCTGGAGATTATAGAAGTGCATTAAAGCTGGTAAAAAAATCATTTAACGCTCCGGCAACTTCAGGATTGACTTCAGCCGAAATGGTAGTTGGGCAAAATTCTTCCTATGCCGGAGGCAAAGAATGAATAACTAAGCGATAATTATCTTAAATTTATGTCTTTTTTGATCTCAGACGGTTTTTTTAACGCCAAACTTGCCAGCTTGTTCTTCATGGCTCTAATTTATACACATTCAGGCAGGATTCAAAGAGCTCAAGCTTCGACGAATTTCGATAGAAACACGAGAAAATTAGATAAAAGAAATCTGAGAAATTCACCAATAAGCTTATGGCGGGAGGAATAGCTATTTTGATAAATACAGTGATATCGACAAAGATGTTTTATCAATAATAAATTGTTATCTCGATTCATTATCTCGGTAGGAAGACTTTTAAATCATCGATATATTAGAAATCAAGATATCTGGCGAGCTTTGAAGTTGAATCTTTATTGGTCTCACTTCGGCGAATTTTTATAGGAAGGAAACAGCCTTGGCCGTTAAAGCTCTGACACGGGTCGATCAAAGACTGTGGCGTATTCTTATCTGGGTTTTCGGCCTGGCGGTCCCTATCCTGTATTCCTTGAAACCCAGAAATTTTGCCATCGCGCCGATGTTATTGAAAAATCCGATAGCCTGAACCATCTGGCGATAAAAGGGTTCTATATATTCTTCCTTTTATCTGGCTGTGGTAGCCTTTACGCGCCGGTCCGGCAAAGATAGAAAGCAGGGGGGAGCACGCATCTTCTTTCTCCTTACAATCCTCATGGCGGCGATGCCGACGCTATCATCTTTAATCTCTGGCGGGACGTTTCAATTGACTATCTCGGGAGTATAGGCATCTATTCGGCCACTTATTTTCTACCCGCACCTCCCCTTGAATGGTGGGCCCGGGAGGTAAGGATCATGCTTCTCGTAGTTTTCATATACGGCAGTCTTGTAGCAGCCGTACTTTACCCGAACTGGGCGTGGGACAAGGGGTACGATACTCAAAGCACCGTTGCGGTTTTTTCATGGAGATTATTCGGGATGGCAAACCATCCCAATGGGCTGGCGCCTCTTGCAGGCTTTTCATGGATTCTCGGGCGTTTTCCCGGTTGCCGCCTGAAGTGAGAGTTTCTGCATGGAGCGGCTGTTCTCACTGTGCTGTATTTTACCCAGTCGAAGACAATATGGGTGATAGCCCTTCTCCTTCTGGGCGTATATATCCTGATAAAAATTGCCTCTCTTGGCGGCTTCAGAAAATATCTGACATTTTTTGCCGTAGGGACGAGCGTCTATGCCTTCGCCGTATATCTTATAAATTATTCATCCCTTACAGACCGTATAAAGGATATGCAGTACAACCAACAGGTCCTCAGTCTAACTGGGAGGCTTATGATCTGGGTACATGCATACCAGATGTGGTCCAAAAACCCATGGATTGGCAAGGGGCTGGATGCATGGAATTCGAAGGCCGCTGTGGAAGAGAGTATCAGAGTTCTCGGCTGGGCGGTCCCCCATGCCCATAACCAGCTGTTACAGATCCTTTCTGAATCCGGATTGATCGGGCTGGGTGTCATGGTGTTATGGGCATTGTTCTACGTTAGAATAGTGCGGCAGGGCCCCTGCTGAGTCTGCGTGTTCCTTTGTGGTGGTTGAGCGCCTTTTTCTTCCTGTCCGGGTTCACCGAAGTGGCACTTCAATACAATATCGGCCCTGGAAACACACTTATGACATGGATCATTTTTACCCTCGTATTGATAGTGGGCAGGTCATACCCGGGGCTTAGCGAACAGAAAGATCATCCGTGAAAACAAGGAATGTTTTAATTTATAAGGACACTCTTCTGCCGCCATCCGAGACTTTTATCCTCTCTCAGGGGGAGGGCTTATCGGAATTCAAGGCGTTATATGTCGGGTCCAAAAGGGTTAGTGGAATTGAAGTCCCTTCGGAGCGCTCCTATTTCATAAGTAATGGGAGCCGCTTGGGGAGATGCCGGGAAATACTTTTCAAAGCATTTGGCTTGCTCCCGTCTCGATATGCATGAAATGCTCAAGAGATTGCAGCCGGTCCTGGTACATGCCCATTTCGGCCCTGACGGCGTCCAGGCGCATACCTTGGCCAAGTCTTTGCACTTGCCTCTCATAGTTACCTTTCATGGGTATGATGCAACAACAAAAGACGTTTTTTTATACAAGATGTCTTTTGCCCACAGAAAATATCTGAGAAGGCGGCAAGACTTGTTCAAGAACGGCTCCCTTTTCATCGCAGTTTCTCAGTTCATCAAGCTGAAGCTTTTGGAACAAGGAGTGCCCCGAAGAAAAGATTGTCGTGCATTACATTGGGGTTGATATAAACAGATTTGAGCCATCGCCGCAAGTTGCACCGGGAGCCGATTGTGCTTTTTGTCGGACGCCTGGTCGAGAAAAAGGGCTGTACATATTTGATTCAAGCGATGAAGGATGTCCAGGCTTCTTTCCGGATGCGGAGCTTGTTGTAATCGGCGACGGCCCGCTACGGAAGCAATTGGAGGACGAGGCGGAAAAGTCTCTTGATAAGTTCCAGTTCCTGGGCGTTCAACCGCCCAACGTGGTAAAGGAATGGATTAACCGGGCAAGGGTTTTTTCCGTCCCGAGCATAACCGCTGAAAGCGGCGATGCCGAAGGGATTCGGAATAGTCTTTGCCGAGGCGCAGGCGATGGGAGTCCCGGTTGCCAGTTTTTTAAGCGGCGGAATACCGGAGGCGGTAGCGCATGGCGAGACCGGCCTACTTGCCGCCGAAAGGGATGTCGAGGGGCTTGCCGCCAACATCAAGCGCCTCCTCTCAGATGAGGAACTCTGGCAGACAATGAGCCAGCAGGCACGAGAGCGGGTACGAGAACGTTTCGACCTCAAGCGACAGACCAGGCTCCTGGAGAATATATACTCAGACGTTATTGCCGGGGATGCGGGAGGAGCAGCATAATGTCAGCTGTTATGACTGGTCCGCTGGTTTCCGCCGTCATCCCGACGCGGAACAGGCCCGAGATGGTAGTTCGTGCGGTTTCGAGCGCCCTGTCTCAGACATATGAGAATATTGAGGTCGTTGTAGTGGTGGACGGGCCGGACCGAGGGACCGCAGATGCGCTGGAACGGGTGAACAACCCGAGGTTGAAAATCGTACTGTTGCCGGAAAGTGTCGGCGGGTCAGGCGCCCGTAACGCAGGCGTCAAGGCGGCAAACGGGGAGTGGGTTGCTTTTCTGGACGACGATGATGTATGGCTGCCCGAAAAAATTCAAAAACAATTAGCTTTAGCAATATCCGCTCCTGAGCCTTATCCCGTGATTGCTTGCCGTCTTATTGCCCAAACAAATAATGAACAGTTTATTTGGCCCAAAAGGTTACCAATGCCTCATGAAGCTATCGGGGATTATCTTTTCTATCGGAAAAGTTTTTTCCAGGGAGAAACATTAATACAAACTTCCACGCTTTTCTTACCAAAAGAACTTATCTTAAAAGTGCCTTTTAAAAAACTACGGAGACATCAAGATTGGGACTGGCTTTTGCGTGCTAGTGAAACGACAGGATTTCGCCTAATTTTTGAGGCAGAACCTCAGGCAGTTTGGTTTATTGACGAAAATAGATCACGGGTAAGTACAAAATATTCCTCGGATGAATGGAAAGACTCCTTAAAATGGATTTCAAGTCATCACGAAAAGATTAGCAACCGGTCTTATACTAATTTCCTTATGACAGTCGTAGCAGATATGGCAAGCAGGGCAGGCGATACGCCAGCCATTAAAAAAATCTTATCCGAAGTCATTAAAAATGGTGGTCCTAACTTCTGGGCTGCGGGATCCTTCCTGGCAATATGGCTATTTCCAAAACACATTCGTCATAAAATGAGGAGTTTCTTTTCTAACATCTAACTATGGCTAAAATAATTCAGATTGTAACTCAAATGGAAGCCGGCGGTGCTCAACGCATGGCGTTATGGCTTGCTGAAGGGCTATTAAATAAAGGCCATGAAGTAGAGGTCTGGTACCTCTATAAAAAACGTCCAGTTCAATCGGATACAATTCATCAGCTTGTTTTAGATAATAAAAAACCAAACGGGATATTGCAAAACTTATTGTTGATTCCGAAATTGATCAAGGCTATCAAGAAGTGCAAACCGGATGTTGTAATATCCCATACTCATTATGCAAATATTATTTGCCAACCTGTTTCGTGGCTTTTACGAGTGCCAAAAAGGATAGCCGTTCAGCATAGTCCCGTCGGTAAAAATCCGAGACTAGCCCGGTGGTTTGACCTGTTATGGGGCACCTGCGGATTTTATACTGACAATGTTACGGTATCCTGTGCTGTCGAGCATTCAGTCTCGCGCTATCCCGAAAACTATAAGCGGAAATTACATGTAGTCTATAACGGCATACCCCGCCTTGAACAGCCGCCGGTATTGCGAGAGGAAGTCCGCAGCCGGTTGAACCTCCCTAAGGGTTGTTTTTTGCTGGTCAATGTGGGACGCTTGTCATATCCAAAGAACCAGGTAGCCATTCTCAAGGCGCTATCTCATCTGCCGGACGTACATCTGGTAGTCGTTGGAGAAGGTGAACTGCGGGATAAATTGACAGCGGAAGCCGGCCGGTTGAAAGTATCGGACAGGGTTCACTTCATTGGTGAAGTAACTTCAAGCGAGGTACTTTACATCTTACACGCATCGGACCTTTTCGTATTTCCGTCCCACTTTGAAGGAATGTCTATGTCTCTCTTAGAGGTAATGCAAATAGGAAAGCCTATAATCGCGAGCGATATTCCGTCCAACATCGAGCTGTTGGGCGATACTGCCCTTTTTGTGAAACCTGAGGATTTCACGGGTCTTGTAAAAAATGTGAGGATGCTGCAAGAAGATAGTGAATTGCGACAGAATCTTATCGAGAAAACGAAGGCAAGGGCCGCTTTGTTCAGTCTTGAGAATATGGTAAATAATTACGAAAGGCTCCTAACCGGCCAAGAACGCCGGTAGTCTTAAAGATATGAAAACAATTTCTCTACTTGATATAAAGGTCAACCCGCTGACCATGCCAGAGTTGCAGGAGGTAATCGCCCAGGCAATCGGACAGGGGCAGCGGTGGATCGTTGCGAACCATAACCTCCACAGCGTTTACCTTTTCCAGCGCGACCCGAAATTCAGAGAATTCTATGCGCAGGCGAAGCTCGCCCACATCGACGGCATGTCGCTCGTCTTCCTCGCCCGCCTGCTTGGGCACCCTCTTTCCCGGGACCAACGGGTGACCTTCGTCGATTTGGTGCGGCCCTTCATGGCCCGGGCGGAGGGGTCCGGCTGGCGGGTATTTTTCCTGGGGAGCAGGCCAGGGGTCGGAGAGAAAGCGGAGGTGATACTCAAAGGCGAATACCCGGGGCTCGATATCAAGACGCACCATGGGTACTTCGACAACCGGCCTGAAAGCGCGGAAAACGGTGAAGTCATCTCGCTGATAAATTCTTTTGGTCCTCATGTCCTGATAGTCGGCATGGGAATGCCGCGCCAGGAGCACTGGATCCTCGATAATATAGCGCGTCTGGAGACGAACGCAGTGCTGTCGGCGGGAGCGTGCATGGATTATGTCGCTGGAGAAATTCCCACTCCTCCACGCTGGATGGGGAGAATGGGTCTTGAATGGTTATACAGGCTCCTTTCTGAGCCTCAAAGATTATGGAGACGCTATCTGATAGAGCCATGGTTTATTTGCTATTTATTAATAAAACAATTATATACCAGGCAGCACGCAAATGAAAAACAAGACTGACCGCAGAGGCTTCATAAAGAGTATGGGATATTTAGGTGCCGGCGCCCTGATTACCAGCCGCATTAACTTTCCACTTTCCGCTATGGCCCAAAGCATTAATGGTCCTGCCGCGGAGACTATTTCTCTGCGAAAGCATGCCGCGGCCAAGGGACTTTTTTATGGGGCGGCAAGTTTTAAACGCATCCTTTCTTCGGACACTGAGTTTGCGAAAAAGTTCATTGAAGAGTGTTCGATACTCGTGCCTGAATGGGAATTAAAGTGGAAAGCCCTTAGACCTACGGCAACAGGTTTTAATTTCGATACCTTTGATTGGTTATTAAATTTTGCAGAAAAGAACAAAATGCTTTTTAGAGGTCATAATCTGGTATGGCACGAGGATTTGCCGACATGGTTTAACAGCACGGTTAATAAGCAGAATGCGGAACAATTTTTATTGAACCATATAAAAACGGTAGTAAGCAGGCATGCTGGCAAGGTTCATTCCTGGGATGTAGTAAACGAACCAATGGCCGTTTGGGACAAAAATCCTGACGGCTTACGTAGTTCTTCCCCCTGGTACAAATTGCTTGGGCCGAATTATATCGATATTGCTTTTCATGCTGCTGCAGAGGCAGATCCGAATACTATGCTGGTATTAAATCAAAACCATGTGGAACAGGAAAGGCCTGGTGATGACGAAACGAGAAAAGCTGTCTTAAGACTGTTAGAGAGAATGAAATCATCAGGCACACCAATCCATGCTCTGGGAATTGAAGCACATCTGGGGGGCAAGGATGTTGGATTTAATAAAAGCAAATTCCGGGCTTTTCTCAGTGACGTTGCAGGTCTTGATTTAAAAATTATTATTACCGAATTGGATGTAACTGAATGATAACTTGCCCGGTGAAATAGCTGTGCGGGATAGAATCATAGCAGGTATGTATGAAGATTTTTTGTCTGTCGCGCTTGCTGAAAAAGCCGTTATCGGCGTACTGACCTGGGGTTTATCCGATAAATATACATGGCTGGCAAAATATGCGCCGCGAGATGATAAAATGCCCGTCCGCCCTTTGCCTCTTGAGGATAATTTTAATAGAAAACCTGCGTGGGAGGCTATTGCCCGTTGTTTAGACAATGCACCAAAAAGATAATGTGATCTTCTTCATTTCTGACCGGGACGCCCTTATTTCTAAGGCCCTTTTGAAAGAATAGAATTTGTCAGCGATCTGAGTCGGAAGATACGCAGTTTTATCACTGTTTATAAGGAATTTTTTTATGTCTCTCAGAGATTCGGCAACTGTCGGCGTAAAATGGATGGGTGTGGCTTCGGCGATCACCATCGTCACGCAACTGCTTCAGTACACCATACTTGCCCGCCTTTTGAACCCCGAAGACTTCGGGCTGATGAATATGATGATAGTGGTATTCGGATTAGCGCAAGCCTTCGGCGACATGGGCATCAGCAATGCAATTATTCACCGCCAGGATGCGACCCTCGATCAATTATCGAGCTTGTACTGGTTGAATATCTTTGCGGGAATCTCAGTATTTGTGCTGGTCATCGCCCTATCTCCCCTCGTAGTTCTTTTTTACCGGGAACCGCGGATACAGAGAATGATTATGGTTGGTGCGGCTATGTTTCTTATTGCACCCTTTGGACAACAATTTCAGATGCTTCTTCAGAAAGAAATGAAATTTGACATTATAGCAAAAACAGAAGTCATATCGGCCGTTGCAGGAACGGTGGTAGCCGTGCTGACGGCCTTAATGGGACAAGGGGTTTTTGCCATGATCTGGGGCCAGTTGACCAATACGGCGTTCAGATCGCTTTTATATGCCAAGGTCGGCTGGTCATCCTGGCGTCCCAGGCTCCATTTCAGAAGGATTGACCTGAAGGGTTATATGCGCTTCGGCATCTATCAAATGGGAGAGCGTTGTGTTAATTATTTCTCTGCCAATGTGGATTATATAATGATAGGAAGGTTCCTTGGTCCACAGGTCCTGGGCGCCTACTCACTGGCCTATCAGGTAGTGGTTATGCCGATTACCAAAATAAATCCGATAATTACGAGGGTGGCCTACCCTGTTTTCGCAAAGAAGCAGACGGATAATCAGGCGTTGTGCCGCGGTTATTTGCAGATGATGAAGCTGCTTGGCATCATAGTATTCCCTCTTTTGATCGGAGTGGCAGTTATTTCTCCAGTTGTTGTCCCCGTGCTTTTTGGCAATAAATGGGGGCAGACCGCCGTGCTCATACAAATAATGGCTTTAGTCGGGATATTAAAATCCCTGGGTAACCCGTCAGGGACGATATTGCTGGCGAAGGGTCGGGCGGATATCGGCTTTAAATGGAATGTAACCGTTGCTGCCATAAATACCGCCGTATTCTGGATGTGCGCGAAATATTATGGGGTATACGCTGTCGCATGGTCCTGGGTTGCCTTGTCAATACTATATGCCATACTAATGCAATTGATATTGAACTATATCGTTAAGTTGCAGTTTGTCGATTACGTCGCTTCTTTTTCGAAATCTTTGATTCTTTCTATCGGTATGGGTTTGGTTGTCTACGTGGGTTATCTTTTCCTGCCTGCAATAATAACAAACGAAATGCTGTTGTTGGCGGTATTGATAGCGTTGGGATTCGGTAGTTATGCATTGGCAAACATATTTTTTGACCACGAGAACCTTAGTCATACGATAGCACTAATATTCAAAAAAAGTGAGGTATCCTGATGCCCGGGCTGGCTGGTTTTACTATCGGAAACATAAACGGACTCCCTGAAAAAGTTCTGGCAACTATGCAAAATTTGATAACGTATTCTACCGATTATGTTCGAGACGCGTTATTTTGTGATCGCCATGTATGCGCCACACGTTCACACATAAATGTTACCCAAAAGCAACCGCAGCCATTTTTCGAATCTGGGGTTTACGTATGGATGGACGGGGAATTTTACAACCAAAATGGTATTACAAACGAATTTAGCATTATGATGGGTTCGGATCCGGAAATCTTATGTTCGTTATACAGAAGGAACGAGGGTTTCTCTTTTCTAAAGCGAATTGATGGCTTTTATTCCGCTGTAATTTACGATTCCAGGAAGAAAAAGGTATATCTGGTTTCCGACAGGTACGGACTCAGGCAGATATACTGGACTATTCACAATGGGTGTCTTTGCTGGGGTTCGGAAGTAAAAGTAATGTTAGCGTTGCCTTCTTTTGTTCCTAATATCTCCCGTGGAGCTGTCGATGAATTTTTTAACATAGGCTACCTGCTGGAAGACCGTACCTGGTTTGAAGGCGTAGAGTTGCTTCCTACCGGTACAGTCCTGACGTGGGATATCGATGAGGGGACGGCTCATACACAACGATATTGGTGGTGGGATGAGATAAAACCGCAAACTGGCAATATTGATGAATTAGAAGTCTCGGAAGAACTGGCGCGCCTGTTTATCGAGTCCGTGAAAATTCGCAGCCGGACGGGCGAGCGGGTCGGAATCAGCTTAAGCGGCGGTCTTGACTCCAGGGCGCTACTGGCTGCTATGCCCGACCGGGGATATCCAATTAATGCATATACTTTTGGCGTTGATGATTGTGATGACGTGTCGATTGCCTCGATGGCTGTAAAAGTAAAGGGCGCATTACATCATAAATTTACTCTGGATTACGGAAATTGGCTTATGCCAAGGCTTGCGGGAGTATGGTGGACTGACGGGCATGCTAACCTTATGCATATGCATGGGATTGCTGGAATAAATATAGTGAAAGAATTATTTCAAATAAATATGAATGGTTTTGCCGGGGACCTTATACTGGGCGGCAGTTACTTAAAAGATAAAAAAATATTGAATACACCTAACAAAAAAATGGTAGCTGATAAAATGCATTGCGATCCTGTTTTCATAAATAACTTTGATAAATATTCAAATCTGGCAAAATCTGATTTTTATTTTCTGCAAAACCGCGTCAGAAGGTTTACATATGGTGGGACTAAACTTTTGCTTACATCCATAGAACAAAGGAAACCTTTTCATGGCAATAAATTAATAGAGTTTATATATTCATTGAAAGACGAAGTAAGGTTTAATAGCAGAATTTACAAAAAAATGCTCTTGAATGCATTTCCATCTTATTTTAAAGATATTCCATGGCAGAAGACAGGTTTGCCAATAAGCTCCTCTGAACTGTCAACTAAGGCGGCTTTGTTTAAAAGAAGGGTGGAACATAAAGTCTATAAAGAGATGAGCCGTTTTGGTCTTGAGTACAATAATAAAAATAACTATACCAATTATCCAAAATGGATCCGACAAGAACCAAGCCGTTCGTTCTTTAATGACGTCTTAAAAAATCAGAATTCCATTTATCAAGATTATGTAGACAAAGAAAAAGTTCTAGAACTATGGAATAAACATCTACAAGGTGAAGATCACGCGGAAGACCTGTGCCTATATATAACCTTCGAAGTATGGCTTCAACAAATATTTGAAGGGAAATTCCGCACAAACATAGTTTAGGTGTTCGCGAACCGTCATGGGTTATGGCCTTCAGGTGAACAATGAAAAGAGACAGTGCATTGAAAATTCTGCACGTCCATAACTCATACCAGCAGATCGGCGGCGAGGATGTTGTAGTCATGGCCGAACGTGAGCTCTTGCAGTCTCACGGTCATGACGTAAGGTCCTATGGTGTCTCTAACGACGCCATCAATGGAATATTAAAAAAGATAACGGCTGCGTGGCAAGTCTCCTATTCAGTCAGTTCCCGAGTGCGTATTGCGGAGGAAATTTCTTCATTCAAGCCCGATATTGTCCATGTGCATAACTTTTTCCCGCTTCTGACTCCATCGATATACGATGCCTGCCAGGACGCGGGCGTGCCGGTGGTGCAGACGCTCCATAACTTTCGCATGATATGCCCGGGGGCGCTCCTGTTGCGAAAGGACAAAATATGCGAGGAATGTCTCTGCGGCAATGTATACAGGGCCGCCGTTTACCGGTGTTACCGGCGCTCCTTCTTGGGCTCCCTGTCCGCCTGCAGGATGGTGGATTATCACCGCAGGCATGACACATGGCGGGAAAAGGTAGATTGTTTCATCGCGCTCACCGATTTTGCCAGGCACAAATTTGTTAAGGCCGGATTTCCTGCGGAGAAGGTAGTCGTAAAGCCCAACTTCCTTAATTACGAGCCCACCCCCGGCAACGGGGAAGGAGGCTACGCCCTTTTCGTCGGGCGGCTTTCGAACGAGAAGGGGATCAAGATACTTCTTCAGGCGTGGAAACTTCTTACAGGAAAGATGCCTCTAAAAATAGTGGGGGACTGGCCCATTGGCGGGCTGGGTGGAGAGAGAGGCGAAGAGGATGCCGTCGGTGGAATGGCTCGGCTACCGGCAAA
This sequence comes from Nitrospirota bacterium, assembly GCA_963698885.1. Lineage (GTDB taxonomy): Bacteria > Nitrospirota > JACRHJ01 > JACRHJ01 > JACRHJ01 > JBARKJ01. The sequence goes on from CAVOSJ010000002.1 coordinate 306,431, forward strand.
GGCCGGAGGTGGTTGACCTCATGCAGGATGCGTCGGTCCTGATATTCCCTTCCATCTCGTACGAAGGGTTTGGCATGGCTATCATCGAGGCATATTCCGTCGGTCTGCCGGTTATCGCCGGGGACCTGGGCGCAATGTCATTGTTAGTCGCGCACGGAAGGACCGGGCTTCATTTCCGACCCGGCGATGCGCAGGACCTGGCCGCACAGGTAAAATGGGCGCTGGCGCATCCAACCGAGCTTGCCAGGATGCGTCGGGAAGCGCGCGCGGAGTTCGAAATGAAGTACACAGCCAGGATAAACTACGGCCTGTTGATGAATATCTACGAGAAGTCCATTGCGGCCAAGCGTTCGGGGCGTCTATGACAAGAGCGGCCGGCCTGCCGCATATTGCTGGGCGTCAACGGCCTCGACGGCCGGCAATAGTCATTTAGTCAAAACGATTAATATCGGTAGCTGACATCCACCCGGGCTAAATTGTCCTGGCGATTGTCGTTTCGCACCAGATTGAAATTGCGGATATTCTCATACCCATAATTGAATAGGACATCCCAATCGTTGCTTACGGGCAGGGTCCAGAAAGCACGGCCTCCGTCTATCTCCTCCACGGCCTGTCCACCCACCCCGCCGATCCAGCCACGCTGAGTATGAAAATACTCCAGGGCCAACGTGTTCCGCGCGGAGAAGTAATGCGTGAACCTCCCGAAATAGTCTTTAGTGTCGCCGCCCTGGGAATCGCCCATTATCAGGTTTGCGTTGGTGTAGCCTTCCGGGTACTTATAATCGGTATAGGCGAGAGGGTTACCATAAAAAAATTCAAACCTGAAATCATTCTTGCCGTCGGAGGTAAGCCTTGGGATATAGACTCCGGCTAAATGGCTCTCTACGATAGGGAAGATAACATAGTTGTCCTCGCCGTAGTATTCCCAATAAACGGTAGTCCCTCTAAGCGAGCGCCAGGGGAGCCTCCACCTCATCTCGATGCCCGCCAAGGTATTAGAACCGTTATTAGATATGCCAACGGAGGTAATAGCCTTAAGCAGGCCCGGATCTGACTACATTCGGACCTCCCTGCTGCCGGCTGAAGTTTATGCCTGCCTCGAAATTAGGTGCCGGTTTGACGGATACTTTGACCGCAACGAACCAGGGTTGACGCAGGGTCACTGCCTTCTCCGCTCTTTGCAAGCCTGGAGAATATCCAGGCGTATTTCAAAAGCCCGATATTCCGCTTGAACCAGGGCCAATCAACGGGTTCCGGACTCGACAATTTTATCTCGTCGAGATTTGCCGCATTATTGGTCAGGATGGTCGTGCCGCGATAACCTTGGCCAAACCAGTTCTCGTCACGCCCGACCTCCAGCTCCAGACCATGCCCGCCAAGCTTGAGATAGCCCTTATTTAACTTGAGCTCTTCATGCGGGCCCGCGCCTCCAAAATTTATACCGGAGGCCAGGGCCAGGGGCTCGATCAGGGCTGAGGCGTATCGGGTGAAAAAAAACTCCTCATCCGCGAGGAGTTCCACGTTATTGCCAGCTCTATAGATTATGCCGTCGTTATTTTCCAGAAGCGGCGTGCCTTCGCTCCCGCCCGACCGCACAACAGGCACGAAAATCGGCCTGAGATGTCCGAAACCGAAGAGGCCTTGGTTCCCGGTGTCATGTATCAGGCGGTCGTAGCTCCTGGGTTCGCCCTGGAGATACACGTATCTGAATTTCAGGTCCGACAATAAGTTCACGTCGAAGGTGGGCGTCTTGTCTTCCTGGGTATAGAGGTCTATTTCTCTTGGCAGGAGATGGCGTAGTCTTGAAATAATTTCTTGTGCAAGCTCAGGCGAGTCCGGCCCCAGCTTTTTTTGATTTTGCTCGGCCTCTATTACTAAACGTGCCGCCTCCGCCTTCGAATAGGGCTTCAAGCCGTGTATGTCCGTGTCGATTAAACCGAATCCGGCAAGTTTATCTATGTAAGTGTATATGGGGCTATCGAGAGGGATGTTGTTCGAGGCAAGGCCCCAGGAGATGGCAGGCGAAAAAACCGCGATTAAAAAAAACATCGCGGCAAAATAAGTAGATAATTTTAAAGTTACTTCCCTGGTATATTTAAATTCGAAAAGGCGTACCACTATTGCTCACATTTAATGTAAAGAAAAACAAAATCATGCTCAATCTTTGCTAAAAGGAAGTTCTTGCTGCGGAGGCAAGGGTTTTCGGCAATACAATGCTACATGCCGGTACCCTTGAAAAATGCTGAAAAAGTTTTAAACAATAAAAAGAAATCCATTCTAAGCGTCCAGTTATCAATGTATTTCATGTCAAGCTTCATCCAGTCGTCAAACCCGATACTGTTTCTCCCGGAAACCTGCCATAGGCAGGTAATGCCCGGCTTGACTGACAGGCGCCTCATGTGCTTCCGTTCCAGTTTCTCTACTTCATACGTGGGCATGAGGTCTTGGCCCGACTAATGACATTTCTCCAGTAAGGACATTTAAAAACTGCGGCAGTTCATCGAGTGAGTATTTCCTGAGCAGCTTGCCTATTCTGGTTATGCGGGGGTCGCCCTTTATCTTAAATACCGGTCCGGACATCTCATTTTTTGAGTCAAGCATTTCTTTTTTCTGTTCAGCATCAATGCACATAGTTCGGAATTTAAGTACATTGAACACCCTGCCATTCAGCCCGTATCGCTTTTGTTTGAAGAAAACAGGGCCGGGGGAATCGAGCTTGATCGCGATGGCTATTACCGCCATGACAGGCATTAAAGCAATGACGGCTATCGCTGATGCCGCCGAATCCAAGGCCTGCTTGGCCAGCTTGGAATAAAGCGGCGTGTTCTTCTGAGCGAAGGTAACCAGGTTCAGTCCTGCCCAGGTTTTCCAGCGTAACATTATGGTACCTGGTATTGGCGAAGCGGGATACCATGGTGGTCGGCACCCCGTATTCTTCGCATATCTGGAGATAACTTTTAAGTTCACTAAAGGGCAGTTCATCATCCCGGCATGCAAAAACAACTCTATCCACAACATTTTTCTTTAGTATAGCGTCGAGGTCATTAAATGTGCCGATGACTGGAATATTCGGATTTATTTTTGGCTTTTGCGTATGCTGCTCATTTGAGAGGAGCCCAATCACTTTAAAACCAAGGTCCTTGTACAAATCAACCATCATAATAAAACGCCTGGCGGTTTTATTTGATCCGATAACGAGAATTGAAATATAATTATGACCGTTCCGCCTTATCATTCTAAGAAACTGGGCTTGGAAGACCCTCCTCGATAGTACCAATAAAAAGAAAGAGGCAAAATAGACAAGCATGAAACCTCGGCTTACGTCCTTCAGCTTATATATAAATAAAAGTGCAACTACGACGCAGAAGGCCTGAATGGTCGCCAGCAGAGTTTCGGAAAATATTTTACTCAGGGACTTTGCCCTCGCGGATTCATAGGCATGGTTGAGATAAAGGCAAAACAAAGTCATAGAGATAATGATCGCCCAAATTGACGTCATTACCAATAAATAATGCTCTGTTGAGAAAAGGTGAAGCGGAAACAATACGCTTGCAATCAAGTAGCCGGACGTCATCAACATAATGTCTGCTATTACGACCAGCGAAGTGAATTCGCGTACTCTTTCTCTAATCATCTCGACACCTCGTTTTTGTATCCCGAAAAACTAAATAATGGATACTTTCTAAATATCGCCTTCAAGAACCTTTAGCTTATCTCGACATTATAAAAAACTCAATGCCATTACGGAGTTTAATGGACTAAAAATGTTTAATTTCAACAAGTTACCGAAATAAACATGAGAAAAGAATGGGAAATCCCTAACGAAACATGGACCATGGGAGAGACTTTTACAGCCAGCATTCAGTTGCTTAAAAAAAGAGGATAAATACATAAGATATTTAAAATATAGCTTTTTAAGACATTCTACGAATTATTAAAATATAATACACGAATAATGAGGATTGTCAATATTATTTTTTGAGAATTATTATAGTGTTCAAAGGTTTTTGGTACCGAAGGTGTTAAATTACCCCTGGGGAAAACAGGATGCCGATGGTGGGTCAAAATTGCGCGCCGAGCAACAACCTTATGGCTCCATCGTCATTTACTAACGTTCTATCCTTTTTCGTGTATTGTCGAAACAACGGGCGATAGCTAGCCACGCAGGCTTCCTGGTAAAAGTATCATTCAAGGGCAAAGGTCTGACAGGAAGTTGATCAGCTCGCGGCGCATATGTAGTAAGCCACGAGTATTTATCAGATAAGCCCCAGGTCAGCACACCAATAACGGCTTTCTCCGAAAGTGCAACGGATAAAAAATCATAATACATGCCCGCTATGATACTATCTCGTATAGCTATTTCACCAGGTAAGTTACTCATCATTTACATCTAATTCAGTAATAATAATTTTTAAATCAAGACTCCGCCACGTTCCGGAGAAAAGCCTTAAATTTACGCTTATTAAATCTAAATTCTTGCCCCCGAAATGTGCTTCAATTCCTAGAGCGTGGATTGGTGTACCGGATGCCTTCATTCGCCTTAAAAGTCTTAAGACATCTTTTCTGGTTTTGTCGCAAGCAGGGCTTTCCTGCTCTACGCCGGTTTTGATTTAATACCAGCATGGCATTAGGATCCGCTTCTGCAGCTGCACGAAAAGCGATATCGATATAACTTGGGCCCAAGCAATTCGTACCAGGGTGAAGAAGTTCGTAATCCATCAGGATTTTTGTCCCAGATGGATATCGGTTCGTTTACTACGTCCCAGGAGTGAATTTTGCCGGCGTGCCTACTTACTACAGTTCCGATATGATCCAATAAAATTTCTTCAGCATTTCGGCTATTTACGGTACTTTGAAACCATGACGGCAAATCTTCATGCCATACCAGGTTATGACCTCTAAAAAGCATGCTGTTTTGTTGTGAAAAATTTATCAGCCAATCGAAAGTATCGAAATAAAAGTCAGTTGGTGTTGGTCTAAGGGCTCTCCACTTTACTTCCCATTCGGGTACAAGTATCGAACATTCTTCGATAAATTTCTTCGTAAAACTCTCATCCGAAGAAAGAATACTCCTAGAACTTGCCGCGCCATAAAAAAGTCCTTTCGCCGCGGCGCAAGCACTCAAAGGCCCATTCATATCCGGAAAGCAGAAGCCCAATGCGGGAAGCGAAGCGCTAATACGGCTGGCAATCAAGGCGCCGACACCTAAGTATCCTACATTCTTTATGAAGCATCTCCGGTTAATCGCGATTGTCATTGAAAAGCCCCTTTATTTTGCATGTGCTCTTTCTTTTAAGCTCCGCCTGCCGATTTTGGAAAAATAATATTTATCTCAAATAAATATTAAACAATATTTTATTTTATGTCAAATGGCTCTACCTTTTGGTTAGTTGTCAGTGGTACAGATCACGCCAAAATGCGCGTTTAAGCGCATTAAATTATGCGCTGTAATACTCACGCGCAATTTCCTTAAAATTTGTAAATAAATTATTTGCTCGAAATAGGGAAGTTAGAAGGGCGGCGGGACATGGTATGATATTTGCAATGCTTTATAATTAATTTATAATAGATTTTGTTAGCCTAATTAACCAGAAAGCGTTGTTATGTCGCAATATTCGAAAAAATTACTTAAGAATCTTTTCTCGAAATATGATTCCGATATGATTTTAAGCCTTATTCAGGCGTCTCTCTCCTGTACTACAGAAAAAGAATTTAAAGTATTAATTAAAATGATACAAAAGATCATCCCTTTTGATTATATGACTTCGTGTGTTGGTTTAATTGATAAAAATGGACTTAGTGATGATATTGGGGTTCTTAACGTTAGTTATCCTGAAGCATGGTTGTCTTTGTATCTGGAAAAGGGATTTCATAAATTAGATCCTATAGTGCTTCTTAATTTCACTCAATATAAATTACAAATTTGGGATAAAACGTATAGCTTATATACGCCTCCTAAAAACCTACTTCATACGGCCTCGGATTTCGGACTAAAAAACGGATATACCCATGGAGTTAGAAATCATAAAGCGACAGAGGGGAGTCTCTTTTCTTTTGCAGGAGATTATCTTGAATATTCCGAAAAAGAGCAACTGGCGCTCGAAATAATCATACCGCACTTACATCTTGCCTTAAATAGAGTATTAAAGGTAGTTCCTCCAAAGCAGTTCAATGAATTGATCGGCAACGAGTTGGAAGTTCTGAAATGGGCTGCCTGTGGTAAAACGGACTGGGACATCTCATTAATATTAAGCATCGGACTTGAAACCGTTAAGCAGCGTATGAAAAATATCGGGCGAAAACTTGATGCAGTTTCAAGAAGTCACGCTGTTGCTGTGGCTTATGATCAGCAGCTGATAAGTATCCCATAAATCGAAACTTTGACTAAATGAGGTAATGAAAAATAGAACTTACTACTCGGGCGCCTATATATCAACGAAAGCTGAAGGAAAAATACGCTAAGGTTGGGCTTGGTGATTTTTTTGATAGTGAGGTCCTGGAGTTATTATTCGCATATTCCAGGCCAAGAAAAGAAAACAGCAAATTAATTGAATCTCTAACGGTGCATTATGGCAGCTTCACAAACATTCTTAATGCTTCATTGGGGGAGCTTGTAGCTCACCCGGGCATGGATGGCAATACAGCAGTATTATTGAAGCTACTAAAAGATGGAGCCGAATTTTATCTAAAAGATAAAATTTTGAAGAAAACTTCTCCTATGAGTTGGTCAGAAATTATTTCATATTGCCGCGTTAGCATGGAAGGCTTAAAGGAAGAGCATTTTAAAGTTATTTTTTTAGATAAAAAAAATTCACTTCTTGGTGTCGAAACCATACATAGGGGTACAATTGACCGAGCTATAATTTACCCGAGAACAGTGATTAAAAGGGCTTTAGCTATGAATGCTCAAAGCTTAGTGCTCGCCCATAATCATCCCTCAGGAGATCCAACTCCTTCGAGCCAGGATAAAGCGATAACCCAATTACTTTTTCAGATAGCTAAGGGCATTGATATAGAAATACTAGACCATCTGATTATTGGCTCCAATAAATATTATAGTTTTTATGATTCGGGTTTATTATTGGATTTGGAATAACCGTTCTTCTTTTCATCGCTGGGACTTGTTCGTGATGCCTTCGCTGTTGACAGGCATGCAATAATGACCCACTTTACGGGTAATCGGCGTCCAATATTGCCCCACCCTCTGAGATCATAACATTCTGTTATTAAGATGATAAATTAAATTACCCCTGGGTCAAACAGGATGCCGATGGTGGGTCAAATTTGCACGCCGATCAACATTAAGACGCTCCCATTGTACGCACCTGCTGCGCTATCGTTCAGCAGCTATGTGAAGCTTCACTTCAAATTTTTTTATTGCATACTCCTTGCCTTCCCAAACTCGATAACAAAGCATCCTCAATATTGTTTCTCCAGGTGCAATGGCCTTAAATGACCAGATTCCAAACACCGGCCCACCAGCGATATTTTTCGGAGTGATTTCTTTTGTTTTGGTGTTAATTAGCTTAAGGTGCGTTTCATCAAGTTCATCTATATACCAACTATATCCCGTCCCGCCCTGGGTTTTAAGTTCTACATTAAGTACGTCGCCGAAATTTACCTGCATCTCGCGGTTGTTGTCATTGATAGTCAGTTCAAGTTTTTCTCCACCCATATTTTTGGGCAAGGCTTGGTTATTATCGTGCTTTGGTCCATTTGCACATGCGCAAAAAGAATAAGCCGAGATTATAATGAATATTATAAAACATATTTTCATAAATGAATTGCCAGATAATACTATTACAGTAACAGTGAACCTGGGATTGGGCAAAAAGACTAAATAATATGATTTATTAGTATTCGATGGGTTACGGGGTTTCCGGGTGAGTCCTTCCACAACGATAGCATTTGTACAGAGCGTTTAACCTGTTTTATCCAGTAACCTTAATACAGATTTTTCTTACTAACCGTTTTTGACTGCTATTTCTAATTATGTATAATTAAATATAAATTTGGATGCGCTCTATGAATCAATTGTTCAGGGTAAAAGAGTAGGGGCGACTCGAATCCTTAATTATATAGGGCGTGAGCTGGGAGGAAGCTTATGAAAAAGGTTTCTTATATCGCGTTTCTGGTTTTAACATTCGGGCTACTCGCCTCCTGCGCAGCAGGCCCTAAATTTTCAGCCATGCAGTCAAGCATGCCGTCCTGCAATCCCGACATGGGCAGGGTATTCTTTTACAGGACCGCGGTAATTGCCCCGGCTATACGGCCTATGATAGTCGTAACCGGCGCTAACTACAACCAGGAGGTGTGGAAGGCCAAGGCTAACGGGTTTTTTTATCAGGACCTCCCGCCGGGAAGCTACACCGCGGATATAAAAATGTCTGTGGCGGACAATGTCAGTTTCACGCTGGATAAGGGACAGACGCGCTATATAAAACTCAACGTTATCCCCGTGACGATTCTTGCAAGGCATTTTTACTTGGAGTTGGTGGATGAGCAGGTAGGCCTTAAGGAGATAGCGGATTGCGAATACACCGGCCAACCGTAACCACCTGCCAGGTAGTGTTGACCGGCATGCAATAATGGCCCACTTTACGGGTAATCGGCGTCCAATATTGACCCACCTCTGAGATCATAACATTCTGTTATTAATATGATAAATTAAATTACCCTGGGTCAAACAGGATGCCGATGGTGGGTTAAAATTGCACGCCGATCAACAGTCTTCAAGTTAGTCTGTTTTTCAAAGAGGGTTTTTTGATGGGGGGAATCTATGACGAGGCCTTCTGATTTTCAGTAGGTTCTTATAGCGGCGCGAGATAACTCGCTCTCTTCCTAAATTTTACCTTGTGAAATCTCATTTCACCACGCATCTTTTACTTTTTACTTTATGGATAGGATTCCGGCAAGTTTGCCTTTTTCATGCACCCAATGGCACGGTGGCTTATAATTGCATCTTTGCCAGCAAGCGCAATTCGCACCCGCAGAACCACAATAGTGCATTTCATTCCGTCCATGCTTTATTCAAACAAATATTCGATAGGGTTAATCTCACACCTCCTGACAATAAATCTCAAACCGGATGTTAATCAACAACGTGCAAACACGTTCACCACAAAACGCATGTCAGAGCAGATTGAGCGGCTCTACCGGCGGCTGCTTTAACTGTCATTTCTCCTATACCCCCAAAAAAAATTTGAATTTCTAATGGGTTAATGATATATTCTTTAATCTAGTTGTCTAATTTTCGAGGGGCTTAATGGTCAAGATATACGATACTACTTTAAGGGATGGGGCGCAGTCCGAAGACGTCGCTTTTTCGCTCGAAGACATGGTCCGGGTGACCTTGAAACTCGATGAGCTGGGAGTCCATTATATCGAAGGCGGCTGGCCCGGCTCCAACCCCCGCGACGCGGCATATTTCAAGGAAATTAAACGGCATAAGCTCGCCATTTCGAAGACCGCCGCTTTCGGGAGCACCAGGCGCGCTAAGACCAGTGCGGATGCCGACCCGAACCTCCTTGCGTTAGTTGAAACCGGCACGCCCGCCGTCACCATCTTCGGGAAGAGCTGGGGCCTGCACGTCAAGGAGGCCCTCAAGGTCTCTCTCGAAGAAAACCTCGATATGATAGGCAGTTCGATCTCCTTTTTGAAGGCTAACGTGCCCGAGGTGTTTTACGACGCGGAACATTTTTTCGACGGCTACAAAGCCAACCCCGCCTATGCGATCAAAACGCTGAAAGCGGCCCAGGAGGCCGGGGCGGATTGTTTGATACTTTGCGATACGAACGGCGGCACCCTTACCTGGGAAATAGAAAAGATAATCACGGAAGTCAAGGCGCACGTATCCGTCCCCCTTGGCATCCATTGCCATAACGACTCCGACCTGGCCGTCGCCAATTCACTCGCGGCGGTGAACCTGGGCGCGGAGCAGGTACAGGGCACGATAAACGGCTACGGCGAGCGTTGCGGCAACGCCAACCTCTGCTCGATTATCCCCGCGCTTAAGCTGAAGATGGGCATCGACACGCTTCCGCCGGACAGGCTCACGAAGATAAGGGAGGTTTCCCGCTTCGTGGCCGAGATAGCAAACTTAAGGCATTACAAACACCAGCCCTACGTCGGCGACTCCGCCTTCGCCCATAAGGCAGGGATGCACGTGAACGCGGTTCTGAAAGGCGCGACATATGAACACATAAGGCCGGAGGCGGTGGGCAACGTGCAGCGGATACTCGTCTCGGACCTGGCCGGCCAGAGCAATATTGTCCGTAAGGCGTCCGAGTACGGTATAGATTTAAGCCATAATACGCCCGAAGTGAAGCATATCCTGCGGACGCTCAAGGATATGGAGAGCAAAGGCTACCAGTACGAGGGCGCGGAAGCGTCTTTCGAACTGCTCATCAAGAAGGCCACCGGCAAGTACACGCCGATATTCGACCTTGAGGGCTTCCGGGTAATCGTCGAGTGGTACGAGAACCGCCAGGAGACCCTTTCCGAAGCTACGATAAGGGTGCAGGTCCACGCCGGCGATACCGCGGGCAAGAGCTATTACGAATACACCGCCGCGATGGGGAACGGCCCCGTGAACGCCCTGGATAATGCGCTCAGAAAGGCTATCCTGAAGCATTTTCCGGAACTATCTGGCGTAAGGCTGTTAGACTATAAAGTACGCGTATTAAATGCCGGCGAGGGCACCACCGCGAAAGTGCGCGTCTTAATCGAGTCCGGGGACGATACCGGCAAATGGGGCACGGTCGGGGTGTCCGAGAACGTCATCGAGGCCTCCTGGGAGGCGCTGGTGGACAGCATCGAGTACAGGCTGCTAAAAGAAAAAGTTTAATGGAAGAAATCGGCGTTGTAATGGAGACCTCCGGCGGGACCGCGAAGGTGATGATGACCCGTAGCGGTTCATGCGAGTCGTGTAATGCAGCCGGGTCCTGCAAGGCGATATCGGACGACAGGGTCATGGAGGCGGATAATCTCCTGGGTGCCGAGCCGGGCCAGCACGTCGTGCTGGAAATTGAATCCGGCCTGTTCCTTAAAGCGACGTTTTTGACCTACATGCTCCCGGTTATATTCCTCTTCCTCGGGGCGTACCTTGGAGGGAAGTACGGGCCGGAAATCTCCGGGGCCATTTCACTTGATAACTGGCAGGCGCTGGGAGGAGTGGCCTTCCTTATCCTTTCGGCGATAATGGTAAGGTTTTACGACAGGAAAGTAAAGAAATCAAAGGTATTAAAACCCGTAATCGTAAAAATAATCGAAGACTAATGAAGAGGTTGCCATAGAAAAATAGCAAGGCCAAATTTAACCCAGGAGGCCACATGAAAGATTACGCTGTAGAAAACATGAGAAATGTCGTAATCGTCTCCCACGGCGGCGCGGGCAAGACCATGCTCACCGAAGCCATGCTCTACGCCGCCCATGCCACGGACCGCATGGGCAGGGCAGAAGAAGGCAACACCGTGACGGATTTTGAGCCTGAAGAAATAAACAGACAGTCCTCCATCAGTTCCGCAGTCGCGTTCTGCGAGTGGGACGGCAACAAGATCACCTTAATCGACACCCCCGGATACATAAATTTTCTTGAAGACGCCAAAGCCTGCGTACGCGCGGCGGACGGCGCCGTACTCATAATGTCTCCGATATCGGGCCTAAAGGCCGAAACGGAGAAGGTATGGGAATACTGCAATGAATTCGGCCTTCCCAGAATAATATTCATCGCCAAGATGGACAAGGAACGCGCCGATTTCAGGAACGTCCTGAACGATTGCGGGAAGGGCTTCTGCAAGGATGCCACGCCGGTGCAGATGCCCATCGGCTCCGAGGGCGGCTTCAAGGGTATAATTGACCTCCTGAAAATGAAGGCTTACATCACGGAGGGTGACGGCAAATCCAAGGAGACCGATATCCCGGCTGAGATGAAGACAGAGGCCGAACAGGCCCGTGCCAGGATGATAGAGAGAATCGCGGAGAGCGACGATTCGCTTACAGAAAAATATCTGGAGACCGGCGGGCTTTCCCATGAAGAAATCGTCTCAGGCCTAAGGAATGGCTGCATCGCAGGAAAGCTAACCCCGGTGTTGTATGGCGCCTCGCCCAAAGGAATTGGGGTCACCCAGCTTCTGGACATGATTACGACAGCCTTGCCGAACCCGGTGGAAAAAGCCGCGTTGGCGCCCATTAAAGTCACGGATGCCCGGACCGGAGAGGCCGTGCTCCTGAAGACGGACAAGGACGGGCCCCTGGCGGCGGTGGTTTTCAAAACCATAGCAGACCCGTTCGCGGGCAAACTGAGCCTCTTCAGGGTCATTTCCGGACAGGTCCGCTCCGACTCCTCCGTATTCAACTCCAACAAGGAAAAAGAAGAGCGCATTGGGCAAGTTTTCTATCTGATGGGCAAAAAGCAGGTCCCGGCGCAGGCTATAAAGGCCGGCGAGATAGCCGCCGTCGCCAAGCTTAAGGAGACCATCACGGGCGATACCTTATGCGACAAGGCCCACCCGTATATGGTCGAACCCATACATTACCAGGAGCCGGTAATGGCGTTCGCCATCGAGGCGAAGAACAAGGGCGACGAGGACAAGATATCGAACGGCCTGCACCGCCTGCTGGAAGAAGACCCTACGCTTCGGTTCGTAAGGGACGAGCAGACGAAGGAGATGATACTCTCCGGCATGGGGCAGCTGCACCTTGAAATCACGCTGGAGAGGCTGAAGAGGAAGTTCGGCACGGAAGTCATCATGAAAACCCCGAAAGTCCCGTACAAGGAGACTATCAAAGGCAGGACCAGGATTCAGGGCAAGTACAAAAAGCAGTCCGGCGGGCGCGGGCAGTACGGCGACACGTGGATTGAGATAGAGCCGCTGCCCCATGGCGGGGGTTTCGAGTTTGTGGACAAGATCGTCGGCGGCGCGATACCCAGGCAGTACATACCCGCGGTCGAGAAGGGTATCGTCGAGGCCATGCACGAAGGAGTCATAGCCGGATATCAGGTTGTCGACGTGAAGGTGACGCTTTTCGACGGCTCGTACCATGACGTGGACTCCTCCGAAATGGCGTTTAAGATTGCCGGCTCGATGGGCTTTAAAAAAGGCGTGCTGGAGTGCAGGCCGACTCTCCTTGAGCCTTTGATGGATGTCACGGTCGTCGTCCCGGAAGACACTATGGGCAACGTCATAGGCGACCTGAACTCCAGGCGCGGAAAGGTGCAGGGCATGACGGCAAGCGGCTCCAGCCAGAAAGTGACTGCCCAGGTGCCGATGTCGGAGATGCTGAACTACGCGCCGACATTGAATTCCCTCACGTCGGGACGCGGCATGTACACGATGTCGTTCTCCCATTATGACGAGGTGCCCGCCCATCTGGCCCAGAAGGTCATAGAGGAAAGCAAAAAGGCGCATGTGGAGAAGGGGGAATAGCGTTTTTCCGATAAAAATCCTTGACATAGGCCAAACCCTATTGTATATTGCGCATGTCGGGAGGGGGCAAATCTATTGACGGAGGTTGAAGATGACCAAAGCGGACATAGTCTCGGAAGTTTATGAAAAGGTCGGTCTTTCCAAAAAGGAAGCAACTGACATCGTGGAGACGGTCCTTGACACCATAAAGGATACCTTGAAGGGTGGCGAGACCGTGAAGATTGCGGGTTTTGGCAACTTCGTCATCCGCGAAAAAGGCTCCCGCAAGGGGCGCAACCCCAAGACTGGCGAGAACATCGAGATTACCCCGCGCAAGGTCGTCACCTTCAAGCCGAGCATGATATTCAAGGATTTCGTAGATAAGGGCAAGGAAGAAATAGCCGAAGCCTAAGGGGCGCTTATGCCCGCTCAGACAGGAAAACTTTTCTATAAGATCGGGGAGGTCAGCCGGCTGGCCCAGGTCGAGCCGTATATACTCCGGTATTGGGAGAACGAGTTCCGCGTGCTCTCCCCCAGGAAGTCAAGCGGCGGACAAAGGGTTTACCAGCAGAAAGACCTGGACCTGGTCCTCTCGATAAAGAGAATGCTCCACGAAGAAGGCTACACGATAGCCGGGGCACGGAAAAAGATAGCCGAAAGAGTCAAAGAGGGCAAGGGGGCAAGGGAGGCTGTAGAGGGAGCAAAGACACGTCGGCGGCCACGATTCAAATGGCGGCAAAACCGGAGCCACTGGAATTAGGCATTGCCGCCGAAGTCAGACCGAAGCCGCAAAAGCCCGCGCCCAGGAAAGTAAAAAGGAATATGCCGCAAATGACCCTTCCGTTTTTCGAGGCGGAAGACGACATCCAGGACGCCCTGGTGAAATTCAAGGCGGAAATAAAGGAGCTTATCAATCTGGTAAAGTAGTATAATGGTTTAAGTCGGGGCGTGGCGCAGCCTGGTAGCGCACTTGTCTGGGGGGCAAGGGGTCGTCCGTTCAAATCGGATCGCCCCGACCAATTTTTTACCCATAAAACTCCCAAAGGAATGGCCGCCTATAAGGCGGCTGTTTTTTTACAATGAGCAGATGTTTTATCAGGAGAAAGGATTTCCGTAAATGAAACAGTGTTATTATTCCCTTTTAACCCGTAAATTAAACAAACGAAAAATATTGCTTGCACTGCAGGATCAGGCCGGCGTAATTAACCTGGGCATGCCGCAAATAAAACGCGAGATAGAGAATCAGTGTTGTGGCCTTTTTCAGGAACACTATGGCGATTTCGATTATGGCTCCGATTACGAGTCCATGACTGTCCGGGGCCTGGCCAATGAGTCAGGCGTGATCAGAGGAGTGATCGTCAAGACCATCAAATTCCTGCCCCGGCCGGAATCGATGCTGCTCGCTGGAGATAATAACGCAGTAAAACCCCAGTATGCAGAAGCATGCGGCCTGAAAAGGGATAATATTTTCACTGCCGGGCTTTCCGATAACGTCGATTACCAATGGAATTTCGAGGAAGACCCGCCGGCAATCCCACCTATGGAATGCATTATTTCCAAGGCGATCCTAGAGCACCTGCTCGACCCGTACAAGCATGTAAAAGACCTCTGGAAGCTTCTTAAAAAGGGCGGCATGCTGCATCTTTATACCGTCATACCCGGCTTCGAGTATCACCGCCACCCTGTAGACTGCCTGCGATTTTATCCCGACTGGTTCGAGGAAGCCGCAAAGCGCCTGGGGGCGGAGATAGCGTATAAATACCTGGGCAGAGGCGAGACTAAAATTTATTACGTGTTCAAGAAACCTTAAATAATGCTCATATTAGCTACTAACGACGACGGCGTTTACTCGCCCGGACTAAAGATACTCGCAAATGCCCTGAAGCACCTGGGCGACGTGTGGACGGTTGCGCCGGACAGGGAGCAGAGCGCCGTTGCGCACTCGTTGACCCTCCACAGGCCGCTGCTGGTCGAAGAGGTGATGGATAAGGTCTATGCCGTAAACGGCACGCCGACGGACTGCGTGAATGTCGCCGTGCACGGGATACTGCCGGGAAGGCCGGACCTCGTTGTATCTGGGATTAACAAAGGGGCCAACTTAGGCGACGACGTGACGTATTCCGGCACGGTATCAGCCGCGCTGGAGGCCGCGATAATGGGGATTCCGTCGTTCGCCGTATCGATGGTGGCCAGGGAGGATTTCCTTTTTCAAACTGCGGCGGACTACGCGGCGACCCTCGCGGCGCAGGTGATACGGGACGGCCTGAAGAAGGACACGCTCTTAAACGTCAACGTCCCGAACCTCATGCCGGAGGAGATAAAAGGCGTGCGCATCACCCGGCAGGGAAGGCGCGTATACACCGGCTCCGTCCTTGCACGCATCGACCCCAGGGGGAAGAAATATTACTGGATAGGCGGCGAGACGGAGAACTGGATCAAGGACCCTGTCGCCGACCACGAGGCGGTGAATAAGGGTTATATATCCGTGACTCCGCTCATGCTCGACCTGACAGACTACGGATACCTTGATAAAATAAAGAGCTGGGAACAACTGTCCATTATCCTGAACCCGTTCCCGTAAAAACGGGAATGCAGCGTTTTTAAAGCCGCTTGATGCCAGCTTCATCAGGGCATGACAATCAACTTATTGAATTAAGGATACATGGTCCGGAACTTCGACGCGCTTCGTAAAAGGATGGTTGAGACCCAGCTGATGGCCCGGAATATAACGGACCAGCGGGTGCTCCAGGCCATGCTGAAGGTCCCGCGCCACCTCTTTGTGGACGAGGCGCTATGGGACAGCGCGTATGGAGATTACGCCCTGCCTATCGGCGAGGGGCAGACCATATCCCAGCCGTACATGGTTGCGGTCATGACGGAACTGCTTTCCCTGACAAAGGACGACAAAGTCCTTGAAATCGGCACAGGCTCCGGCTATCAGGCGGCGGTGCTCGCTGAACTGGCGGGGAAAGTCTGCACCGTGGAGCGTATCGGCGCCCTTGGGATGCGGGCCAGGAAGATCCTTGATTTCCTGGGTTACTCCAATATCGCGGTACGCACCTTCGACGGCACTTACGGCTGGCGCGACGAGGCCCCTTTCGACAAGATAATCGTTACCGCGGCCTCACCGGAAATCCCGAAGCCTCTTTTAGACCAGCTTAAAGAGGGCGGGCGGATGGTGATACCAATCGGCGACAAATACCTTCAGACCCTTACGACGGTGGATAAGAAGCCCGGCGGGGCCACAGACGTAAGGGAATCTATAAAATGCGTTTTCGTGCCCCTCATCGGCGCGTACGGCTTCAAGGCGGACGGGAAGGACAGTGGCTGAGAGCCTCATAAAATACCTGGCCGGTTTTGTGATCGGCGCCATATCCGCCATGGGTTACTGGGGTATAGTGCTGAGCATGGCCATAGAGTCCGCCTGCATACCGCTGCCGTCCGAGATCATAATGCCGTTCTCCGGTTATCTGGTGTTTACTGGCCGCTTTGGACTTTTCCAGGTGGCCATTGCCGGGGCCGCAGGCTGCGTCCTGGGCTCTGTCATAGCATATTGGGTCGGCGTGTACGGCGGCAGGCCCTTTCTGCTTAAATACGGCAAATACGTCCTCATAACCCCCAAAGAGCTGGATACCGCCGACCGCTGGTTTGCGAGATACGGAGACGCCGCGATATTTATCTCGCGGCTGCTGCCGGTCATCCGCACTTTCATATCCCTGCCCGCCGGCATCGCCAGGATGAACTTCCCGAAGTTCGTGATATATACCTTCATCGGCTCCTTCCCGTGGTGCCTGGGCCTTGCCTGGCTTGGGAAGACGCTTGGCGAGAACTGGAACACCCTCGGGAAATATTTCCACCAGCTGGACGCGTTAATCGGCGTGGTAATCGTCGCGGGGATAACATGGTTCGTCTGGCGGCACTGGCCTAAGAAGGCCGCTCCGCTTTACTGATTCAAAATCATCTTGAAAAATTAAAGCCGTAATGTTATAAGTTTTGTAGACGCGGGCGTAGCTCAGTTGGTAGAGTACAAGCTTCCCAAGCTTGGTGTCGCGGGTTCGAATCCCGTCGCCCGCTCCAATTTATAAAAATTCCAGGGAAGACGGTGAAAAACCGTCACTGCCCCGCAACTGTAAGCGGCGAGCCTGCCCCAAATGCCACTGTCCCCAAGCCGGGATGGGAAGGCGGGGAGTGGCCACGACCCGCGAGTCAGGATACCTGGTCAATGCTCGAATGCCTTCCGAGGGGGAGGGTGAGAGGTCAATAATCACCCCCGTCCCTTTTAAAAAAGGCGGGGGTTTTTTAATTTCGTCACGGAACGCGGATACCATGCTGAAAAAAGGCTTCGTGCACGTCTATACCGGGTCCTCGAAGGGAAAGACCACCGCCGCGATGGGCCTTGCATTCCGGGCGCTCGGCCAGGGCTTAAGAGTCCTCGTCGTCCAGTTTTTAAAAGGGGCAAACGAATCCGGCGAGATAAAGATGCTGTCGAAAATCCCGGACGCCGAAATACATCCGGTTCGCCGACCAGCGTCATCCGCTCTTCTGCAAGGAAGGCTATGACCTTGACGAATTAAAGAAATCCATCTCCGGCGGGTTTGCCCTCGCAAGGGAAAAAGTCCTTTCGGGTGAATATGACTTGGCCGTGCTGGACGAGGTCAATAACTGCGTGAAGGACGGCTGGCTGGATATCGAAGAAGTCGTTTCGCTGATAAACGAGAAGCCTGAAAACGTGGAGCTGGTGCTGACGGGCAGGGGATGCCCGAAAAGAATAATCGAACTGGCCGATTACGCGACTGAGATGACCGTGATAAAGCATCCGGCCAAAGGCGGAGTAAAAGCGCGAAAAGGGATAGAGTTCTGATGGGGAAGGTTATCTTCATAACCGGCGGCGCGCGCTCCGGCAAGAGCGGGTTTGGCCTCTCTCTGGCCGAAAAGCAGGGCGGGCGGATGGTATACATAGCCACGGCGAAGGCGCTCGACCCGGAGATGGAGGAGCGGATAAGCAGGCACAAAGAGGCGCGCGGGCCGCTATGGGAAAGCGTGGAGGAGCCGCTTGAGATAGCCAAAGCCCTGCTTTCCATAGACGGCGGGACCGTCATCATAGATTGCCTGACCCTTTGGCTGTCGAACCTGATGGAGAAATCCGGGGTCGAAGGTTTTGAAGACAGGTCCTCGACCGAGGCCAGCTACCTGGCAAACGCGCTTAAGAATTTCAGGGGAGTAGCCATCGTGGTATCGAACGAACTCGGTTCCGGCATAGTGCCGCTTACGCCTGCGGCGCGGGCGTTCCGGGATGCCGCCGGACGGGTGAACCAGATAATCGCCCGCGCTTCGGACGAGGCTTATCTTGTCGCGGCGGGCCTGCCGGTAAGGTTGAAATAGAGGGGCGTCAATGGTACTATTTGAGGAGACTTTAAAAGCGATAGCGCCAGTTGACGAGACGAGGGCGGGCGATATACAGAAAAGGCTCGACTGCAAGACGAAGCCGCCGGGGAGCCTTGGACGGCTGGAGGAACTTGCAAAACGCGTCTGCCTCATTACCGGCAGCGACAACCCGGACTCGGCAAAGAAGGTAATATTTGTTTTCGCCGGCGACCACGGGGTCGCGGACGAGGGAGTGAGCGCATACCCCAAGGCTGTTACCGCCCAGATGGTCCTGAACTTCATCAACGGCGGCGCGGGCGTTAACGTCCTGGGAAGGCACGTGGGCGCGGACATCATAGTGACCGACATCGGAGTGGACCATGAATTCGGCTTAGTGGAAGGCCTCCGGAACGCCAAGGTCGGGCGCGGCACGGACAATATCGCGACGGGGCCCGCCATGAGCCGGGAGAACTGCGTCAGGGCGATAGAGGTGGGCATTGGTCTTGTAAACGAGTTCGCGGACCGGGGATACGGCATCATCGGCACCGGCGACATGGGCATTGCGAACACCACCCCGTCTTCGGCCCTCGCGGCGGCATATACGGGCCTGCCCGCGGCGGACGTTACAGGCTACGGGACGGGAATCGGCGAGAGTAGTTTCGCGGTGAAAGTGGAGGTAATAAAGAGGGCGCTTGCGGTAAACCCGCCCGATAAAAATGACCCGCTCGGCACGCTGGCTAACCTGGGCGGCTATGAGATTGCGGGTATCGCCGGGGTGGTATTGGGTGCCGCGGCAAGGAGACTGCCGGTGGTGGTGGACGGGTTTATCTCGACCGCCGGGGCGCTCGCGGCGTGCGAGATAAAGCCGGAGGCGAAGGGATATATTATCGCCGCCCATAAGTCGGTGGAGCGCGGACATACCGCTATGCTCGAACGCCTGGGGCAGAGGCCGCTCCTTGATCTGGGCATGAGGCTTGGCGAGGGCACGGGCGCGGCGCTTGGTATAAGCGTTATCGAGGCGGGGCTGAAGATACTTAAGGAGATGGCGACGTTCGGAGAGGCCGGGGTGGACGGAGAGAAGATTTGTTAATCCTGTCTGATATATCTGTCCGCAATCGGTTTTTTGACCGTCATACCAGTCGGGCAAAAAAAGCTGACGGCCGAGAGGATGGCGGCAGTCACGGCCCTTTTCCCGCTGGCCGGCCTACTCATCGGGGGGGTACTCGTCGGGTTCGATTTCCTGGTGAAGGGCCTCCTTCCCCGGCAGGTGACGGACGCCCTTATTATTGCTTTTCTGGCCGTTATCACCGGAGGCCTCCACTTGGACGGCATAGCGGACACGGCGGACGGCTTAATCGGCGGTAAGGGGGACAGGGAGAAGACGCTTGCGATAATGAAGGACAGCCGCACCGGCGCGATGGGCGTAATCGCGATAGCCTTGCTCCTGCTCGTCAAGTTCATGGCGCTCGATTCCATCCCTTCCGTGTTAAGGCCCGGTGCGCTTTTGCTTGCGCCGGCCCTGTCCCGGTGGGGACAGGTGCTCGTGTCATACGGCTCGCGTCCGGCGAGAAGCGAGAACAGCCTCGCGGGTTCGTTCATTACATATATAAAGCCGGCGCATTTTATAGTCGCGTCTATCCTGGCTGTGGGCTTCGGGGTCGTATTCGGCGGCACGACCGGCCTTGCCTCCGTTGCGGCTGTAGCGATAGCGTGCCTCCTTTTGAAGCTGTTATTTAATTATTCCATAGGCGGCGAGACCGGCGACACGATAGGCGCGTCGTCCGAGATTACCGAGGCGCTGGTATTCGTGATATTTTCGGCGACTGTATAGAAGGCACTACGTAGAATACCTTTACACTTGCGAGGGGTCGGGAGAGAGGTCAATGAAATACACTCGGCTATATCTGTGCAGGCACGGCGAAGTCTGCGGCGACGGCAGGAGACGCTACAACGGCCACCGCGACGTGGACATAACGGATGAAGGCGTGAGGCAGATGGAGCGCCTGCGCGATACCCTGCTGGACAAGCCGGTGGGCGCGGTGGTCTGCTCCGACCTGATACGCGCGGTAAAAGGGGCCAGGATAATCGGAGAGCCGCATGGGAAGTCCGGTGTAAGCAGGCCGGAATTCCGGGAACGGAACGTCGGGCTGTGGGAGGGACTCAGCTTCGATGAAATAGAGGCGGCATACCCGGCGGACTGGAAGGCGTGGCTTTCGGACATAGTGCATTTTACCCCTCCGGGCGGAGAGTCGCTTCAGGAGCTTTCCGGCAGGGTGCTTCCGGCGCTCAATGAAACGCTGGACGAGCATAAGGGCAAGGAGATCGTCCTGGTCGGCCACGGCGGCGTTAACCGCGTGATATTGTCGTTTGCCCTGGGCCTGGAACTGAGGCAACATATTCCGCATCGAACAGCATTACGGCTCGCTTAACATAATAGATTTTTACGAGGACGGGATGCCGGTGGTGAAACTTCTTAATGGATGATTTCATGAATAAAGGTTCGATAATAATCGCGGCTCCGTGGAGCGGCTCGGGCAAGACGACCATATCCATCGGAATAATGGCGGCACTTGCGAGATTTGGGTTACCGCGTCCAGCCGTTCAAGGTCGGCCCGGATTTCATAGACCCGCAGTACCATAAAAAAATCACGGGCCGGACTTCCCGCAACCTCGACTGCTGGATGATGGGAGCGGCCGGGACGCGCGCGACCTATGCAAAAGCCTCTGCGGACGCGGACATCTGCGTGACCGAAGGGGTGATGGGACTTTTCGACGGCATCGGCAAAGGCGGCATTCAGGGGAGCACCGCGGAGATAGCAAAGGTGCTTGGCATCCCTGTTATTCTGGTCGTTGACGCGAGTCACATGGCGGGCAGCGCGGCGGCGGTGATAAAGGGTTTCGAGGAGATGGACCCGGAAGTGAAGATTGCGGGAGTGATACTTAATCGGGTGGGCTCCGCGCGTCACGCGGCGATGCTTGAGGCGGCAGTCAAAAGACACTGCAAAGCGAAGGTGGTCGGAGTCGTCCCGCGCGAAGAAGGGCTGGATATACCCTCCAGACACCTGGGGCTGACGACGGACCTGGACGGGATACTGACGCCGAAGTTCATAAGGAAGCTTAGGGAGACGATAAAAAAACATATCGACATGGACGCGCTTTTAAGGATTGCGTCGAAGGCCCCGGTTCCGGTGCCGCCTAAGCCGCAAGGCCGGTTTAAGGCCAGGCATCCCGGAAGCCCGGAGCGCCGCGAAGCTCGCCGTGGCAATGGACGAGGCCTTCTGCTTCTATTACCAGGACAACCTGGAGATGCTGGAGTCGCTTGGCCTGGAGATAGTCCCTTTTTCGCCCCTGAAGGACGGCGGCCTGCCGGAAGGGATAAAAGGCATATATTTCGGCGGCGGCTATCCGGAGATGTACGCGCGCGGGCTTGGCCCTGAATGATTTCGTAAAAAACGACGTGCGGGAGGCGGCGCGTGCCGGCTTGCCGATATACGCCGAGTGCGGCGGGCTTATGTACCTGACGGAAGGAATAACCGACCTTGAAGGAGTGTTCCATCCTATGATGGGACTCATACCGGCGAAGACGACTATGCTTCAAAAGCGTAAGGCGCTGGGATACAGGACCGTCACGGTAACTGGCGACACGCTATTTCCCAAAGGGTCAAAAGCCCGCGGCCACGAGTTCCATTATTCGGATCTGGGGCCGATGGGGAAGGGCGTTAAATATGCTTACACGCTGAGTAATGCAATGAAGGAAGAGACGAGGGAGGGGCTTACCGCGGGGAATATACTGGCAAGCTACGTGCACCTGCATTTTCTGTCCAACGTGAAGTTTCCGCAATATTTTGCAGAAAAGGTCCGAAACGTAAAGACCCCTTTTAAAAGGGGATAAAGGAGGAGAAGTTTTATGGCGTCCCAGGTAGAGCTTGCGGTTCAGGGAATAATAACGGCGAAGATGAAGGCGGTTGCAAAGGCCGAAGGCGTAGCGGAAGAATATGTCCGGGATATGACCGCCCAGGGCAAAATCGTGATACCGAACAACACCATGAGGGAGAGCAACACGGTCGGAATAGGCAAGGGCCTCAGGACCAAGATAAACGCGAGTATCGGGACATCCACGGACATAGCGGACATGGCTCTTGAGATAGAAAAAGCGAAAACCGCCGAAGCGTGCGGGGCGGACACGCTCATGGACCTTTCCGTCGGCGGAGACATAAAGAAAATCAGGCGGGAGGTGCTAAGCTCGATAAGCCTGCCCGTAGGCACCGTGCCGCTTTACCAGGCGTTCGCCCAGGCGATAGAGAAATACGGCAACCCCGTGGAGATGCCGGAGGAGATGCTTTTCGACGTCATAGAGGAGCAGTGCGCGGACGGCATATCGTTCATGGCCATCCACTGCGGTATAAACCGGCTGACCATCGAAAGGCTCCGTAAACAAGGCTACCGCTACGGCGGGCTGGTCAGCAAGGGCGGGGCGTACATGGTGGCCTGGATGATGCACAATAATAAGGAGAACCCGCTCTTCGAGAAGTTCGACCGGGTAGCGGAGATTTTAAAGAAATACGACTGCGTGCTCTCGCTCGGGAACGGCTTCAGGGCCGGGGCGATCCACGACTCCTCCGACCGCTGCCAGATACAGGAACTGGTAATAAACTGCGAACTGGCGGAGCTTGGAAGGAAGGCCGGATGCCAGATGATGGTCGAGGGGCCGGGACATATTCCAATCGACGAGATAGAGGCCAATATCATAATGGAGAAGAGGATGTCGAACGAGGCTCCTTTCTACGTCCTGGGGCCGATAACGACGGACGTCGCGCCCGGCTACGACCACATAACCGCCGCGATAGGCGCGTCGTTATCTTCCGCTTACGGCGCGGACTTCATCTGCTACGTGACGCCGTCCGAGCACCTGGCCCTGCCCAACGTGCAGGACGTGAAAGATGGCGTGATGGCGGCAAAGATCGCGGCATATATCGGGGACATGATAAAGTACAAGAACCGCGACAGGGACCGGGAGATGAGCCTCGCCCGGCGTGGGCTGGACTGGAAAAAACAGTTCGACCTGGCAATTACGGGGGACAGGCCAAGAGAGGTCCGCGCATCCAGGATGCCCTCCGACGAAGGCTCCTGCACGATGTGCGGCGAGTTTTGCGCCACCAAAATAGTGACAAAATACTTTGAGGAAGACATAGACAGCGGCGTCAAAAAATAAACTGCGCGACAGTCAAAGAAATAAAGGGCCGACCCTCGTGTCGGCCCCTTTATTTTTTAGCCGCCATTCCCGGCAAGCGTAACCCGTTGACATTTACCGTGGCATCGCCGGCCTCATGTAATGCGTTATCTCCACAAGCCCGCCCGGGGTAATTTCCACATCGGTGACAAACGGGAGAAAACCCTGCGCCCTGAACTCTACCGTATGACGGCCGGCAGGCAGGTTGAGCGCGTAATCGCGCGACGAGTAATTGTCCGTATTCCCGTAGAACCTGCCGTCGACGTAAATGGCGGTATCGCGCGGCGTGACCCTTGTCTCTATGAACCCGTAATCCTCTCCCTGGTGCTGGTAGGGAGGCGCTTCACGCACGCTTGCCCGCTCATAATACGGGTAGTCGTAGAACGGCAGGGGCACCGGGATGGGGAACAGGAGCCCCAATGCGACCGGCGAGGGTTCATGGGGTATCTGGTAAATAGGCAGGGGTATCGGTATCGGGAAAAGGAAGCCCCATCCTACCCTTAGCTGGGCGTTGGCCGTACCCGCGCCAATCAGGACCACGGCTAATACGGCAACGACGGTAGTGGCGATTTTCTTTATAGTTTTCATAGAAGTCCTCCCTGAAACAAAAAAGGCCCCTTTAAAGGGGGCCTTTACCGTCAGCGCCTGTAATAGTCGTCATCCCGGTCGCGCCAATACCGCTTGTGCCTCGGATAATAGTACCTCCGGTAATAAGGCCCGGGGTAATAGCCGTAAGGGTAGGAATGGCGCGGGTAATAGTAGGGGTAGGGGGCCGGGTAAGGGTAAGTGTTAGCGTAAGGGCTGTAATATCCGAAAACCGGCGGAGCAACCGCGAACCCGAAGGAGAACCGGACGTGGGCGTCAGCCGCCTTGGCCCCGGCAAGAAGTACCGCGCCAACGATAAGAAGTGAGACCAGATATTTCTTCACTTCTCGCACCTCTCACTGTTATTATATATTATAAGACCGATTAAGTAGAAGAAAGGTTACAGTTGACTTTGCCTTGCATTTTTTATGGATTTGTAATATAAAAAGCGTATGGAAAAACACATAATTTTGCTGGGACACGGCTCACAGGCCGTCTGCGGGAACGACTCCCTGCCGGAGATGGCGGCAATGGTGGCAAACATGGCGGGGCTGGACGTCCGGTACGCCTACCTCCAGTTCTGCGCCCCGAACCTTCCGGATGCGGTAAAGACAGCAGTCGAGGCCGGAGCGGCGGAAGTGGTTATAATCCCTTATTTCCTGCACATGGGAAACCACGTGATAAAGGACATACCGGAAGAGATTGCGGCGCTTTGTGAAAAATACCCGGGAGTGGAGCTCAGGCTCACGGAGCACCTGGGGGCGCACTCGAAACTCGCGGAAATCGTGTTGGAGACGGATAAAGCAGGATTAAAACCATTCTTTTCTTTCGAGAAAGAAAAGAACCAAAAGAAAGCTAGACTTTAAGTCCAGCTTTTCTTTGTTTTACTTTCTTTTCACGAAAAGAAAGTAAAGGACTTTATGCAATCTCTTGATTTGCAAATGGAAATTATCCTCCGGGGGGCGGCGGAGGTCATATCGGAGGAGGAGCTTAAGAAAAAACTCCAGCGCTCCATCGAGACGGGAAAGCCCCTGCGGGTCAAGGCGGGTTTCGACCCCACCGCGCCGGATTTGCACATAGGCCATACCGTCCTGCTCCAGAAAATGAAGCAGTTCCAGGACCTGGGGCACGAGGTGATATTCCTCATCGGCGACTTCACGGGGATGATAGGCGACCCGACTGGAAAGTCTGAGACCCGTCCGCCTCTTACGCCGGACCAGGTCAAGGCCAACGCTAAGACGTACATGGACCAGGTGGGTAAAATACTGGATATCTCAAAGACGACCGTGGAGTTCAACTCCCGCTGGATGTCGAAGATGCCCTCGGCTGATCTGGTCCAGCTCGCCGGGAAATATACCGTGGCCAGGATGCTGGAGCGCGACGATTTTCAGAAACGTTTCCGCGAGCAGAGGCCGATATCCGTCCACGAGTTCCTCTACCCGCTAATACAGGGCTACGATTCCGTCGCGCTTTCCGCAGACGTGGAGCTTGGCGGGACGGACCAGAAATTCAACCTGCTGGTGGGCCGGGAGCTTCAGAAGGAGTACGGGCAGCCGCCGCAGGCACTCGTTATGATGCCGCTTCTGGAAGGCACGGACGGCGTCAACAAGATGTCTAAATCCCTGAACAATTACATAGGGATAAACGAAGAGCCGAAGGAGATTTTCGGCAAGACGATGTCCATCTCCGACGGGATGATGATAAGGTACTATGAGCTTCTCTCGGATTTAACCATCGACGAAATAAAGAATATCAGGAGCGAACTGACGCACGGACAGCGCCACCCGATGGATGCGAAAAAAGCCCTGGCGGAGGAAATTGTTGACCGCTACCACGGCAAAGGCGCGGGTAAAAAGGCGCGCGAGGAGTTCGAGAAGCAGTTCTCAAAGGGCGAAATTCCCGAAGAAATACCGGAAGTTATAGTCGAGTGGGAAACGGACGCGATGCCTCTGGCTAAAGTGATGCACAAGGCGGGCGTGGCGGAGAGCGTCGGCGACGGCAAGCGCCTTATAAAGCAGGGCGGCGTGGAGATGGACGGCGCGCGTCAGACGGACCCGGAGATGCGGGTCGGGCCCGGTGAGTATCTGCTTAAAGTTGGAAAAAGGCGTTATGTAAAAGTGAAGCCTGCCTAACGGCGAAAGATATCGCCGATACCAAAAAGGATTTCTGCCATTAATATAAATTATTAAATTTAAAAAAAGGCCGGACATTTTTGTCCGGCCTTTTATATTCCCACCCTTTTCTTTACGGTTTGTCTCTATCCCTTCATCTTCCTTATTATCGCGTCCGCCATCTGGGATGTCCCGACCGCCGTCGGGTCGTCGGCCTTGGGCTTTAAGTCGTACGTCACGTCTTTGCCTTCGCGCATTACGTCCGCTATGGCAGTCTTCATCTTTTTCGCCGCGCCCTTCTCGCCAAGGTATTCCAGCATCATCACGCCGGAGAGCATCATCGCAACCGGGTTTACCTTGTTTAGGCCCTTGTACTTCGGCGCGGAGCCGTGAGTGGGTTCGAATACGGCGCCGATGGTGCCGATGTTCGCGCCGGGGGCCACGCCAAGGCCGCCGATGAGTCCTGCGCAGAGGTCGGACAGGATGTCGCCGTAGAGGTTCGGCAGGACTATGACATCGTACAGCTCCGGCTTCTGGACGAGCTGCATGCACATATTGTCTACAATCCTGTCCTCGAACTCGATATCCGTGAACTCCTTCGCCACCTGACGCGAGACCTCCAGCCAGAGGCCGTCGGAGTACTTCATGATGTTCGCCTTATGTACGGATGTTACCTTTTTTCTGCCGTTGTCGCGGGCATACTGGAATGCGTACCTTACGATGCGCTCCGTCCCCATTACGGAGATGGGCTTTATGCTGATGCCGGAGTCGGTGCGTATCTCGCGGCCGCCGTGCGCCTTCACGGTATCGATTATGGCCTTCGCGCCGTCGGAGCCTTTTTCGTACTCGATCCCCGCGTATAGGTCTTCGGTATTCTCGCGGACGATCACAAGGTCTATGTTGTCGTAGCGCGAGCGCACGCCTTCATACGTCTTGCATGGCCGAAGACAGCAGTAAAGGTCCAGCTTCTGGCGCAGCGTCACGTTTACGCTCCTGAAACCGGTACCGACCGGGGTCGTGACCGGCCCCTTTATCCCGATCTTGTTCCGCATCAGGGACTCGATGACCCTGTCCGGCAGGGGATTGCCCTCCTTCTCGAAGACGTCCACGCCCGCTTCCTGCACATCCCAATCGAACTGCACCCCCGTAGCCTCAAGGACCCGCCTGGTCGCTTCCGCGATTTCCGGCCCCGTCCCGTCGCCGGGAATGAATGTAACCCTATATGCCATGATTTCTCTCCTTTTTAAGATGATGAATTGAAGGGGAAAATATATCCCGCGCGGGCCGGGAAGTCAACATAAAATGGGTGGGCCCGGCTTTTCGAAATCATAACGGCTTGCTATACTTGAACCAAGGGCGCCCATGAGATGGGGGGCGCTGCCGCAGGCGGCTCTTCGGAATATCGAAGGCCGCCGAGATTACGTTTTGAAGGACAGGAGGTGGAATCATGCCGAAACAGGAACGGACAAGGCAACAGGGCGGGTCAATGGGCCAGTTCCCGGCTAACATTACCCAGTACCTGAGAGGGATTGATTTCCCGTGCAACAGAAACGACCTGATTAAGAACGCGAAACAAAACGGCGCCGGCCAGCCGGTAATCAGGCTGTTGCAGAACATGCCGGAAAGGCAGTACGGCAGCATGGCGGACGTGACGACCAGCTATAATCAGGCAAGGGAGCAGAGAGCGGCGTAAAACAAAAAAAGACCGCGAAGCAAAAAGCCCCGGGAGTCCGGGGCTTTTTTTGTCGGAAGGCTTAAGGCCTCCGCTTTCCCGCCAGACCCCTGACCCCTGCTTCTTCCCCATGTATTAGCTGTTGCCTTTGAGTTCTTTTTATGTTAAATTCATAAACTTACATAAAAAAAGAAAGCCATTCTTTTTAAAGGAGTTATTATGCTCGATGAAAGCGTTAGAGAAGGCCTGACTTTCGATGACGTACTGCTGCTCCCCAGCAAGTCCGAAGTCCTTCCCAAGGACGTGGATGCGAAGACCCGCGTGACGAGGGAAATCACCATCAATATCCCCATAGTCTCAGCCGCGATGGATACCGTGACGGAGGCGAGGCTTGCCATCGCGCTCGCGCAGGAGGGCGGCATCGGCATCATACACAAGGCCATGTCTATCGAGAAGCAGGCCATCGAGGTGGACAAGGTAAAGCGTTCCGAGTCCGGCATGATAGTCGACCCGATAACCATAGGCCCGGACAACAAGATATTCGAGGCGCTGGACCACATGAGACGCTACCGCATATCCGGCGTCCCCGTCACTAAAAAAGGGAAGCTCCTTGGCATCCTGACCAACCGCGACCTCCGTTTCGAGACCCGGATGAACGTAAAAGTCTCCGAGGTAATGACGAAGAAGAACCTGGTCACGGCCCCGGTAGGCACCACGCTGGAAGAGGCGATTAAGCTGCTGCACGAGCACAGGATAGAGAAGCTCCTGGTCATCGACGACGATTATAACCTCAAGGGGCTCATAACCATAAAAGATATAGAGAAGCGCATCAAGTACCCGCACGCCTGCAAGGACAGCATGGGCAGGCTCCGCGTCGGGGCGGCGGTAGGCGTGGGCCATGACGGGATGGAGCGGGCGCACGCCCTGGTGAAGTCGGGCGCGGACGTGCTCGTGGTGGATACCGCGCACGGTCATTCCAAGGGCGTGATGGACACGGTCAAGAAGATAAAGAAGAAGTTCCCGAACATCCAGTTGATCGCCGGAAATATCGCGACGGGCGAAGCGGCGAAGGACCTCATAGAGGCGGGAGCGGACGGCATAAAGGTAGGCATCGGACCGGGCTCGATCTGCACCACGAGGATTGTCGCGGGGGCGGGAGTTCCGCAGATAACCGCCGTGGCGGACTGCTCGAAGGTCGCCGACAGATACGACGTCCCGGTAATCGCGGACGGCGGCGTGAAGTTCTCAGGCGACATAACCAAGGCCATCGCCGCCGGGGCCTCCGCCGTTATGATTGGCGGGCTCTTCGCGGGCACGGAGGAATCACCCGGCGAGACGATCATCTACCAGGGCAGAAGCTATAAGGTATATCGCGGCATGGGCTCCATCGGCGCCATGGAATCAGGCAGCAAGGACAGGTATTTCCAGGAGCATGAGAGCCTCGCGTCGAAGCTCGTCCCGGAGGGTATCGAGGGCAGGGTGCCGTATAAGGGGACTCTCGCGGACTACGTCTTCCAGCTCGTGGGCGGTCTGCGCGCGGGCATGGGATATACCGGCTGCGCAAGTATTCCCGAGCTTCGGGAGAAGGCGCGGTTCGTAAAGATTTCCGGCGCGGGGCTGCGGGAATCGCACGTGCACGACGTCGTGATCACGAAAGAAGCGCCGAATTACAGGATGGAGTAAATCTCTAAAGAAAAGCCGATTAAACCCGGCTTTCTTTTCGGTGATTTTAATTCACCGAAAGAAACTGGGTAGGACGGTTTAAATGCCTTTAGAAAGAATTCAAAAGATTTTATCCGCTGCCGGTATATGCTCGCGCCGTGAGGCCGAGGAGCTGATACTGGAGGGGAAGGTGCGGGTAAACGGGCACATCGTGGAAGAGCTCGGCCAGAAGGCGGACCCGGAAAACGATGTCATAAAGGTCGGCAACCGCGTAGTAGGGCGGCAGTCGCCGGAAATGAAAAACGCCAAGAAAACCTACCTGCTCTTAAACAAGCCCAGGGGCTGCGTCACCACCACCAAAGACCCCCAGGGCCGCAAGACCGTGATGGAACTTCTGGGCCATGTCGGCGCTCGCGTCTACCCCGTGGGGCGGCTGGACTACGACAGCGAGGGGCTTCTGATACTCACGAACGACGGCGACTTCGCCAACTCGATAATGCACCCGTCGAAAGAGGTGCCGAAGACTTATGAAGTCAAAGTGCGAGGCGTGATGGACGACGCGGAGCTTCGGCACCTGGCAACCGGCGTGAGGTTAGAGGACGGTCTGACCGCGTCAGCCAAGGTGCGTAAAATGAAGCTTGCGGAATCGAACTCCTGGATCGAAATAACCATCCACGAAGGCCGGAACCGCCAGGTGCGGCGGATGTGCGATGCGCTCGGGCACCCGGTGCAGAAGCTAAAACGCACGAAAGTTGGCCCGGTAGGCACCAAGGGCCTGCCCGTAGGTACATACAGGGAGCTGACACCGGGCGAAATAAAAGCGCTGCTTCGCGCCTCTGGGAAAGAAGTCGAAAAAACCAACCGCATTAAAAAAGCTGCCGGATAAACTTTCTCTGGAGATATGAAAATTGAAACTCAAGCGGACTCACGACTGCGGAAGCCTTCGCGCGTCGGATAAAGGAACAGAAGTGGTCCTCGCGGGCTGGGTTGAGACCCGGCGCGACCACGGCGGGCTCATATTCATAGACCTCCGGGACAGGGCCGGCATTACGCAGATCGCGTTCAGCGAGGACGCGAGCCAGGAAGCCCATCACCTGGCGGAGTCCGTCAGGACGGAGTACGTCGTGGCGGTGCGGGGCAAGGTTTTCCTGCGTCCCGAGGGTACCGCGAACAAGGACCTGCCGACGGGCGACGTGGAAGTATATATAAATGAACTTGAGATATTAAATACGTCGAAGACTCCCCCGTTCCCTCTGACCGACGATACCGACGCCTCCGAGGCGCTCAAGCTTAAGTACCGATACCTGGACCTCCGGCGCAGGCCGCTCCAGAAGGCGCTCATGACGCGCCACAGGATATGCGCGACTGTGCGGCGCTTTCTTGATAACGAGGCATTTATAGATGTCGAGACCCCGATGCTAACCAAGAGCACCCCGGAAGGCGCGCGCGACTACCTGGTCCCGTCCCGCGTGAACGTCGGGAAGTTCTACGCCCTGCCCCAGTCGCCGCAGCTCTTCAAGCAGATACTTATGGTGTCCGGCTTCGAGAAATATTACCAGATAGTGAAATGCTTCCGCGACGAGGACCTGCGGGCCGACCGTCAGCCGGAGTTCACCCAGATAGACATGGAGATGTCTTTCATCAATGAAGAGGATATATATTCGCTCATCGAACGGATGATGGGCGAGATATTCCGCGAGATAAAAGGCGTCGAACTGCCGGTCCCGTTCCCCAGGATGAGTTATGCGGACGCGATGGCGAGATACGGCTCGGACAAGCCGGATACGCGGTTCGGCCTGGAGTTGAAAAACCTCTCAGAAGTCGTGAAGGCTACGGAGTTCCAGGTAATGAAAGGCGCCCTGGCGTCAGGCGGCGTGGTAAAGGGTATAAATGCCAAGGGTCTCGCGGGGATGTCCCGGAAAGAGATCGAGGACCTGACGAATACCGCGATATCCTTCGGCGCTAAGGGGATGGCCTGGATGAAGGTCGCGGCCCAGGGGATAGAGTCTCCGATAAAGAAGTTCTTCGACGATGCGACGCTTTCTAACATATCGAATAGTCTTGATGCGAAAGAAGGGGACCTGCTGGTATTTATTGCCGACAAAAAGAAAGTCGCCGACGACGTTCTGGGCAGGCTGCGGCTGGAAATAGCCAGAAGGCTTGGATTGATAGACGACACGAAGTTCAATTTCCTCTGGGTGACGGACTTCCCGCAGTTCGAGTGGAACGAAGACGAGAAGCGCTGGGAGGCGATGCACCACCCGTTCACGGCGCCGATGGAAGAGGACGTGCCGCTTCTGCTCACGGAGCCGGAGAAGGTCCGGGCGCGCGCATACGACATCGTGTTAAACGGCAGTGAAGTCGGCGGCGGGAGCATCCGTATCCACCGCTCGGAGGTGCAGTCCCTGATGTTCAAGGCGCTTGGGATTGACGAGGAACGGGCAAAGGAGCGGTTCGGGTTCCTGCTGGAGGCGCTGGAGTTCGGCGCGCCGCCGCACGGCGGCATCGCGTTCGGCCTGGACAGGCTCTCTATGATACTCACCGGCGCGGACTCCATAAGAGACGTCATCGCTTTCCCCAAGACCCAGAAGGCGACCGACCTCATGACTGACGCGCCGTCAGACGTGGACAAGGCGCAGCTCCGCGAGCTTCATATAAAGCTGGATGTGGTAACATAACGGTATAAATTTCAAAAGGGCCGACACATGGGTCGGCCCCCTACAATATGGATGTAAAAAAAACATTCGACAAAATTGACCGCTCCATTACGGAATGGATGGCGGTTTTCGGCATTGTCCTCTTAAGGTTTAGTTTAGGGATAGTCTTCTTCTGGTTCGGCGTATTGAAATTCTTCCCCGGCCTCTCTCCCGCCGACGAGCTTGCCCGCCGCACAATCTCGATTATAACTTTCAACATGATACCGTCCGATATCGCCATTAAAATCCTGGCATCGTGGGAATGCCTGATAGGCGTAGGCCTTATAACTGGCGTCTTCATGCGCTTTACAATATTACTGCTCGTCCTGCAGATGGCGGGAACTTTCATGCCGCTCTTCCTTTTTCCGCATGAGACGTTCGCCCGGTTCCCTTACGCGCCGACGTTAGAGGGGCAGTATATAATCAAGAACCTTGTGCTTGTCTCCGCGGCGCTTGTTATAGGCGCGACGGTGCGCGGAGGGAAAATTAAACCTGAGCCTGATTCGGAAACAGGGAAATAACGAAACGGAAGGTAGTTATGAAGAAGTTTTTGCTCGCTGCTCTTTTAATCTCCGCCCTCGTTACTCCTGAAATATCGTCGGCTTCCGAAACCGTCCTCATGGTTGTCGGAGACATCTGCCCGCATCCTTCGTGGGTGAAGAAGGAAATCCCGGTCCCGGCGCTATTCAAAGGCGTGGCCCGTACGCTCTTCAAGGCGGACGTTTTAATCGGCAACCTCGAAACCCCGCTCACTGCATGTTCCCAGCCGACGCCCTCGAAGGCGGAGGACGCCCTGAAGGCGAAGAGGGAATTCGTGTTCCGCTCGTGCCGGGAAGACGTTGCGCTGGGCCTGAAGGACGCCGGGTTTACGGCGCTGACACTTGCCAACAACCACATGCTGGACTACCAGGAGCAAGGGGTCCTGAAGATACGTTGACGCGGCTGAAATCGGCGGGCATCCTTACGGCGGGCGCGGGAGAAAACCTGGAAGCCGCGGAGAAGCCGGCGGTGATAGAGTCGGGGAGTAGGAAATTTATCGTCATATCCGCCTCGGACGTAGTGCCGCTTAATTACGAGGCGACCCCCGTGAAGCCCGGCATATTCTCCATGAAGGACGAGGGGGAGCTTTTCTCCCAAGTCGTGGCGGCACGAAAGGACTACCCGGACGACGTGCTGGTCCTTATGCTGCACTGGGGAGTGGAGGCCGCTTATTCGCCGACCGAGCGGCAGAAGGAAATCGCGCGGAACCTGGTTGACGCCGGCGCCGACCTCATAATCGGGGCGCATCCGCACAGGGTGCAGGGGGTGGAGTTCTACAAAGGCAAGCCGATTTTCTACAGCCTGGGGAACTTCCAGTTCGACTCAAACCCGCCCGGCGACGAGAGCGTCATAGCGAAGATAACCTATAAGGACGGGAGCAACGACCCGGCGGAAGTCAGCGTGATACCGGTACTAATCGAAAAGGGCGGCTACCCCAGGATACTTAAGGCAAAAGAGCCGGAGTATTCGGTTATACTGGGGAGGCTGGCCGGCCAGGGGAAAGACCTGGGGACGGCGGTTTCGGGCGCCCGTTTAGCTCCGGCGGTCACGACAATATCGGCGTATGGCCCCTGATCTCTACGCGTAAACCTTATAGTCCAGTTCCGGAAAGATATTGTCCCTGCTCTCCAGGTCTTCCAGGAACTTCGTGTCTATCTTCTTCTCCGAAATCATCTCGTATAGCGCGTTAAAGCTCTTTATGTGGTCCTTCGTGCGTTTCACGGCGTACTGGACCATCGTGCCGGTCTTCATGATAAAGGCCCAGTCCGAGCTCTGCGCGAGCAGCAGCTCCCGCGCCGCCTGGTTCAGCGCGCGCAGCGTCACGCCGTCGGATTCGCGGCTGGCATTATTATTCCGGGCCAGTTCCACCATCCTCTGAGCCGTCTTGTGCAGGTGGCGGTATATCCAGTCGTTCGTCCCTTCCAGCCATACCTCGGAATAACCCTTGTATCCCCAGGACGACAGAGACGGAGTCGCCTTCTGGTTGCTCGGGTTCTCCTCCAGGTACTCCATCGGCGTGATGGGCCGGATCGTGTCCTGGTCGTGATGGAGCTTCCTGAAAAGGAAGTCCAGCCACTCCGGCCCCTCGAACCACCAGTGTCCGAAGAGTTCCGCATCGTATGGGGAGACGATTATGGGTTTCCTGTCCATGATGGACTCAAGGTATTCGGCCTGCTTTTCACGGTTGAACATGAAATTGCTGGCATGGTCCGCGGCTTTGCCGAGCGCGCGCGCCCGGACGTACGGCTCCTTGTTGTCCGACGGCCCGGTTATCTGATGATACTTGATGCCGATGTTCGTGCGGACGCCGTCGCTGTGCAGGTACGGGCGGATATAGTCGTAGTCCAGATCAAAGCCCACGTCCCTGTAGAAGTCCCTGTAGGAATAGTCTCCGGGGTAGCCTTCCTGCGCGCTCCAGACCTGTTTGGAGGACTCGAGGTCCCGTCCGAATGCGGCGACCCCGTTGGGACAGTATATGGGCGCGAAAACACCGTATTTCGGCCTGGGCTTCGCGTAAAGCAAGCCGTGGCTGTCCGTAAAGAAGAACTTTATCCCGTATGGCTTCAACACCTCTTCGAGACCCGGATAATAGCCGCACTCCGGGAGCCAGATGCCCCTGGGCGGTCGGCCCAGGTGCTTCTCGTAGTTCCGCGCCGCTATCTCTATCTGGGCGCGGACAGCGTTCGGGTTCAGTTCCATCAGCGGCAGGAAACCGTGAGTGGCGGCGCAGGTGATTATCTCCAGCTTGCCCATGTCCTGGAATTTTTTAAATGCGGCTACCAGGTTCCTGCCGTACTTCGTGTCAAAGACGTACTTGCAGTTATTGAACCGCTCGCGGTACATCCTGGCCAGCTCAAAGAACTGCGGCTGCCAGCGGGTGCGCTCCACCTCTTTTTCGGAAAGCTCGATAAGCTTCCCAATGTGGCGGAGGTAGCGTTCCTGCAGCAAAGGGTCCGTCAGCATGGCGATAAGCGTCGGTGTGAGGCTCATCGTGATGCGGAAGTCCACGCCGTCCTGTACGAGGGAGTCGAAGACGTTTATGAGAGGGATATAAGTCTCGCTGATGGCTTCGTAGAGCCAATCTTCTTCCAGAAACTCTTCGTACTCGGGGTGCCTGACAAACGGAAGATGAGCGTGCAAGACTATAGCCAGATAACCTTTTTCCAAAACCGGCACCTCTTAGATTGCTTTGGTGGACCTGGTAACTTCAGGTATTATCCATCTCGTTTCGACTTCGTCCGCCGAAGTGGCGGAGCAGGGTATGGACTGCATGCCGTCTGGCAGGGCGAAACGAAGGGTAAAGGTGCCGTCGGGACGGAGGGTGACGGGCCGTCCCTGCACGCTTACCTTCGCGTCGGGTTCGGTCGCTCCATAAACTATCAGTTCCGCGTTAAGCACGAACCAGAACGCCCGCTGCCTCTTCTTGACAGGCGACATGAGGGCAAGCGAGCCCATTCCCGGCGACGATATGCCGAAAGGTATCCTCTGGCCGCCTGCAATGCGCACGTCGGCGGACGAGGCGCCGGTCAAGGTGCTCATCCCGCCGGATAGGGCGAATATCCTCTCGAAATCACTGTCCGGGACCATCCATTCCTCGTCCATTACCTCGGATACCGAATCCTTAGGCGTCCTGACGGAGTTTGATCGGGCGAGCGTTATGAACCGTCCGTCCTGAGTCTTGAGCCCCAGGTCCACGACAAAGGACCTGCCCGGTATCCCCGTATTTATATACCAGTTCCCGACCCTCTCGTAAATGCCGATATCGTAATGGCCGTGGTCGTTTGAGCCGTCGAAATCTATATCCGTCACGTCATACACCCGAAGGGCGAGATAGGCGTCGTCTCCGGCCTTGCCGAGCGCCCCGCGTTCGGATTCCAGCTTCTTATGTGAGACTTCCCAGTATGAATATGTCCAGTGCGGGTCCCGGACCATCAAAGTTATGCTGTCGTCCCCGTAATGATACGGGAGTTCGGAGGGCAGGCGGAACTCTTCAGGCGGCACTCCGGTGTAGAACTTGCTCTCCTCCACTTCCTGCTGTCCGCTCTGCGCGATATGCTCCGCGAGGGCTGCGGGAGGCCCCTCCTGAGGATGAGACGGGGCAAGGGGAGGCGCCGAGGCTGCTTTTTTCTTTGCAGGCTCTTTGGCGCCGGATAGCAGCAGCTTGATTATTTCCGGCCGTTTTACGCCCTTCTTAAGCTTTACTCCGAGCTTCTTCGCAAGCGCCAAGAGTTCACTGTCTTCGAGCTTTTGCAGTTCCGACCTGTTCATTAGACACGGCTCCGTTCTGCTTTTTTTATGTGAGAGGTTATTTCGAGAAATGGACAATGCTTATTTGACTTTAGAAAATATAACAGAAAAGGGTGGAGGTGTCAAAAAACCGAGTAATATTTCGCCTATATAACTATTTGCTCAAAAAAACGTTAAGGTTTTTTAATATCTTAGAAACTAATTGCAATTGTTCTGAAAATAAACTAAGATTTTCTTGATTCTAATTTAATAATAGTGTTAAGAATACCCGAGTTCTAAAGGAGGAAAGATGCAAAGGAAATTTTTTGCCGTTTTATTTGCGTTGTTGGCCATTCTAAGTTACGTTCCTTCCGCGGGCGCTTCTGAAAACCCTCTCAAAGCCGATGAAAAATTCAAGTTGAGGCTGCTCAAGGGCACCGTCGATACGAGAGTCGATTCTGTCCTGATGGAATCGGCCTCTGCAGTAGCCCGAAATAACCAGAATGGACAGAATAATTATTACATTCTGCAGTTCGACGGTCCGGTAATGCAGGAATGGAAACAGGGCCTTAAGGACGCGGGGGTGGAATTTTTCTCCTATATCCCGGAAAACGCCTTCATAGTCAAGATAGACCCTAAGATGGTAAACTCGATGCTCTTCAGGCCGCACGTCCAGTACATCGGACCGTACAGGCCGGAATACAAGACGCCAGCGTCGCTGGACAACAAGGTATCGACGGTTACCAGTTCCACGGCGATGCTCGCGACTGTACCGTCCATAACCCTTCGCGTGAAACTTTTCGACAGGGAACCCATAAGGCCGGTGAGAAACCGGCTTATAAAATTGGGCGCGATCGAGCAGCAGGAAGTAATCAAGGGGAAGACAGTAAATTATAAAGTAAAAGTTCTCCAGAACGGAAACGGGCTGAACGCAAAAACTCCTCCAGGTGGTTTTGCCGTCGTCTAACGTGGGGCAGGTGGCGAACATCCCGCAGGTGGAGTGGGCAGAGGAATACAATGGGGTTGCCTTCTGCAATAATATGACTAAACCCATCGTCGGGGCGCTTGCCGCGCAGTCCATTCAGGGAAGGCCTCTCGACGGCAATGGCCAGACGCTGGGCATTTTGGACAGCGGCCTCGATAACGGTATGGCAGGCGCCGGGATGAATCAGCCCGCTTTTACAATGCTGAAGAACGGGCATTATAAAGTGGCAGGCGGCATGGCCTACCGGGGCGATAACAACTGGTCCGACGAGTATGGCCACGGCACTTTCGTAGCCGGTATAATGACTGGCTACGCCACGCCTTCATTTGGGAACTTTTCCAGCTACGGCGGTGTCGCGCCCCAGGCATCTTTGTTCGTGCAGAGCGGCCAGTGTTATGCAGATTACATGCTTACGCCGCCGATGAGTACCGTATTCAAGGACGCGTATGCCAAGGGAGTAAGGGTACATAACGACAGCTGGGAAGATAACGGCGCCAGCGGCGAGTTAGGCGTATATACCCTCACAGCCCAGGCTGTGGATACCTTCATTTGGTCGAACAAGGACTTTCTTCCGGTATTTGCCGCCGGGAATTGGGGCAGCGATCAGAATGCAAACTATCCCGGCTACGGGATATATTCGACGGCCACCAGTAAAGCCCGGCCGGACGGAATGGTGGACTTGGGCTCGATATCCCCGCCGGCGACGGCGAAAAATTGCCTGACCGTGGGAGCGTCTGAGAGTTCGAGACCATCAATGAAAAATTACAGCTCTTTCCTTGATCCAACTGGTCTTTGGGTACGTTTCCAGGTTTCCCCCATCAGCAAACCCGGTAATATATCTCCCATTTTCCATTATCCTTTTTCCGGGGGAACAGAGAACGTCGCGGCTTTCAGCGGCAGGGGGCCGACCGCCGACGGCAGGGTAAAGCCGGACCTGGTCGCCCCGGGCACAATGGTATCTTCAACGTTGACTCATTTGCCTGATTACATAGGTGATTTTACGGACCCCAGTTCCCTTGACGGGGGCACCAGTTTTGCGGCCCCATTGGCAAGCGGCGCGGCGGGGCTTGTGGAACAATACTATCACGATTTCTACGGGATAAACCCTTCGGCCGCGCTTGTCAAGGCCACTCTTATCAATGGAGCCGTAAATATCGGCACCAGGAGGACGGTACCTGATCTCCAGCCCTCGCTTCTGCCCATGATGCGCCCGGACTTCCACCAGGGCTGGGGCAGGCTGGACATTATGAGCGCGTTATATCCGGGCCAGACGGATGGCGCCGCATTGCCAAACCCGGTAAATCTAAACCCTCCGGACAGCATTCTCGTTTTTAAGGATGTAACCCCCGGCTTTAAGACGGGGCCTTTTGCCGGAGCGGATTACTGCTTTAGCTTAACGAATACCGCTGGACCCGTCCGGGTGACCCTGGTCTGGACGGATTATCCGGGTACGCCGGCGGCTGCGACCGAGTTGGTGAACGACCTGGAGTTGACGGTAATAGACCCGGACCACGGCGTGCATGTTTCGTTGGAGAATAATAAGTTGGTAATCGACGGAGATAATCCGCCGTACGTGGACCCAAATGCGCCTATTGCCAAAGAGTACGACACCAATAACAATGTCCGTAGCATAGAGTTTCCCTTCTTTGGCGGAGATTCCAAAGATTTTATCGTTCAGGTCCATGCCGCTAACATCCCAATGGGGCCCCAGCCATACGCACTGGTTATCACCGGGCCTCTGGATGCGCAGGTGTCACTGCCGGATACGACGCAGGCTACGTCTGCTCTTTTCAGCGCCAGCAAGATAGTAGTAAAAATAGTCCCTAAAACCGGGACCACCATTCCAGATTATACCGCATATACGGTCACGGCGTCAGGGCCCACCATCAGACGCGCGACATACAATTCATCAACCGGCAATTTCGAGATCAATGGCGTCCAGGGTGCAAAATATTACCTCAATGCATATCTGGGCGAACCCACGCCGGGTAACCTTGAATCGGTCACACCGAATGTTCTATATACCGCGACCCCCTCGCCCGCCACAGCCACGCTTACAGTAGTTGGTCAGTAGCAGATCAAGACCCCGGCCTTCGGGCCGGGGTTTTTTTATGCGTTTTGCGCAGTTTTTTACCTGATTTTGAAACGGGGACAGGATATGCCGAAGGCAGTACTTTTCGACCTTGACGGGACGCTGATAGATTCCCGGCGCGACATCGCAAGCTCCGTGAACAGGATGCTTGAGGATATGGGTTTTGCCCCCCGGAGAGAAGAAGATATATACGGTTTCATCGGGGGCGGGGTCTACAAGCTCGTCCTCGCCTCTCTTCCTCCGGGGCAGGGCAATAGAGTGGACGAGGGGGTGGAGCGGTTCTGGCTGATTTACAAAGACCACGTCCTGGACACCACCGTTCCCTACGCGGGAATACCGCGGTCTTTGAAGTCAATGTCCGGCCTGAAGCTCGCGGTTGCGACAAACAAGCCGCTGACGCACGCGGAGTTGATATTGCAGGGCCTGGGGCTCTCCGGCCTGTTTTCCAGCGTTAAAGGCTGGAAGCCCGGCATAGCGGTAAAGCCGGACCCGGCGATACTGCTGCTCGCGCTAAGGGAAATGGACGTACAGCCGGATGAGGCGGTCATGGTGGGCGACTCGATAAACGACCTGCTCGCCGCGCGCGCCGCCTCAGTCAGATGCTGCCTGGTGGGTTACGGTTATGGCAAAAAAGAGACGCTAATAGAAGCGGGGCCGGATTTTTTTGCCGATACGGTAGAGGACTTAGAGGAAATTATAAGATAGCTGTCTTTTAAGCCGCAGCAGGTTTTGCACTTCGCCGCCGCCTGTCCGCTTAAGCGAGAGGTCTTCATATGACGCCGACTCGATGGTCTTCCCGTCAGTCAAGAAAATTGCCGCCCCGTCCCTGTTGGTAATAAATATCTTCGACCCCGCCGCCCGTAGGTCGGCCAGCGCTTCCGGAGACGGTGCGGGATATGCTTTTATGTTCCCTTCCGATATAACCGCATATTCAGGCTTTACCGCGAGGGCGAACTCGGGCGACATCGCCGTCCTTCCGCCGTGGTGCGGGACCTTCATCACGGTCGATCTGAGCGGCAGCGGCGGCTTGGCGTTAAGCAGCGCTTCCTCCGCCTCCAGCTGTAAATCGGCGCCCAGAAAAAATGAGACTTCTTTGTATTTCACACGGAGCGCCACGGAGCGGTCGTTCTCCAGCCAATAGACCGGCTTGCCTTCGTCGGCTACCGGACACGCGGCATTGCTCAGCACCTGGAACTGAACGTCGTCTATGTTAAAGCTTCCGCGCCCCCTGAATATTATCCGGCGCACTCCCTTCTCCATGGCCAGCTTCTGAAGTTCCCTGTATCCTTCGGAGCGGGATGCGAGGCCGGATTCCCATAGCTCGCCAACGTCGAAGTTCTTGAAGATATACACCAGGCCGTTCATATGGTCGGGGTGCGGATGCGTCAGGAGGACCGCGTCCAGCTTCCTTATCCCCCGGTTCCATAAGAAAGGCGCCACCGCGGAACGGCCCGGGTCCATGCCCGCGCTGTCGAATTCCTTGCCGCCGCCGTCCACCAGGATATGTTTCCCGTCCGGCAGTGTCATCAGGCAGGCGTCGCCATGCCCCACGTCAAGGAATGCGACCTCCATCTTGTTTTCATGGACGGGCATAATTCCAAATGCCAGGAATGCGGCGGCGCTGGCCGCGATAGCGACTTCCTTTTTTCGTCCGGTAATTTTATAGCTGCCGGAAGCGCCGGGCGTTACGTCGGCGTCTGGTCCGGCCGTTTTTTTGCGGATGAAAAATAAAAAGAACAGGGCGTAAATCAACAAAAGGAGCGGAAGCGCGGGCGCGGGTGGCCGGAGGTTTGCGTGCGGCGCGGCGGCGAAAAAAGCCACTATCTTATAAAACGCGCCGAATAAAAACGAGAGGAGGGCCTTAAACGGCAGGGCGGCGGGGTGGATGGCATAAATCAGGGCCGATAAAAGCCCCATCGGGACAAGTATAAACCCGGACAACGGTATCAGCGCCAGGTTCGCCGGGATGGATACCCACGAGAACGAGTTGAAATCTTTCGCGGCCAAAGGGGCTGTCCCGGCGGTAATAGCCAGCGAGGTTGCGATTGTAAGGAAAAGCCAGTTCTTCATTCGTGAAAAATGGCCGCCGCCTTTCTCTTTTGCGTAATTTCTGAGCTTAATTACCGCAAGGGCCAGAAAGAGGACCGAGCCGTAAGAAAACTGAAACGAGATATCGAAAAGCGCCGACGGGTCCGGGACCAGGACCAATATTGCCGCCGCGGCCAGGACGTTCAGGCTGTCCTTTTCGCGATCGATTATGACAGCAATCAGGAAGACCGCGATCAT
Organism: Nitrospirota bacterium; assembly: GCA_963698885.1. Taxonomy (GTDB): domain Bacteria; phylum Nitrospirota; class JACRHJ01; order JACRHJ01; family JACRHJ01; genus JBARKJ01. The sequence goes on from CAVOSJ010000002.1 coordinate 348,786, forward strand.
CAGGATGGAGCGCACGGTCGTCACGTGGAGCCCGGCGAGGAAAGAATACGCGGCGGCCGCCGGTATCGCGGCAAGTGCGGCGGCTTTCCGCCTGTCCATAAACAGGCTCAGCCTGAGAGCCAGGCGGTACGGGAAGATGTATGAAAGGGCGAGTACCAGCCCGAACACGAGCGAGACCAAAAGCGCGACGTGCGAGCCGGACACCGATAACATGTGCGAGGTCCCGGAGGCGGAAAATGCGTCCCGCATCTCATCCGTCACCGCGTTCTGGTCGCCCAGCACCATCGCGTTGAAAAGCGCCGCCTGCTCCAGCGGAAGACTCGATAGAGCCAGCCTCGAGAGCCGGAGCCTGAAGCCGTAAAGCCATGAAAATATCCCGCTCCCCCGGCCCATTATTGAAATGTCGTCCGGCTTCACATAACCTTGCGCGTCCTAAGCCTTCGTCTTCGGCATACCGGGCCCGGTCGAATTCGCCGAAGTTGCGAAAACCCCTCGGCTTCTCAAGCGCGGCAGTCCCGCGGATGACGTCTCCATAACGGATGCCCAGACCGACGCCCTTGACCGACAGGAGTATCAGACCTTTTCTTCCCGGGAAGGAGACGGAGCCGACAGGTTCGAGGACTAACCGCGTATTGCCGCCGCTCTCCTCCGGCGGGTGCGTTACCCTGGCCGTAAGCATGACCGGCCCCTTGCCGGCAAGCAGGGCGGAGGCGGAAGGAGCGCCCGGCCCATACAGATAGAAACGCGGCGAAACCGGCCAGGAAGCATAAAGCGGAAATGGAGATAAAACGTGCACGTGTTTCGCGAAGGACTGGTTTGGACAGGAGAAAAAAGATGAAGAATGAGACCGCCGAGAGCGCGGAAACCGTTAACGGCAAAAACTGAAAGCCCTTAGCCGCGGCAATGCCGCAGGCCAGGGAGACGGCAGGGATAACCAGAGGACGTCGCATTAGATTTCCACGAAACAGAGCAAAGAACTCGGGCCGCCGTTATTTCAGCGGTATTTCACGGAGCGCCATCGCCAGGGCGTACGCGCTTTCAAACCTTTTGGACGGGTCCTTCTCAAGGCATTTCATGATTACCTGGTTCAGGCTGGCTGGAATTTCCGGCCTTAGCTCTGCCGGCGGCGCCGGCGCCGTGTGTACGTGGTGGTACCCCGCGTCGCCTTCCGGGAATGGGCGTTTCCCCGCAATCAGCTCGTACAGGACCAGCCCAAGCGAGTATATGTCCGTCGTGCGGCCGAGTTTGCCGCCCTGTATCTGCTCGGGCGACATGTACATTATTGTGCCGCTTATGGACCCGGCGTCCGTCAAGGTCTCTTCTCCGGCACTCTTGGCCAGCCCGAAATCCATTATCTTGACCACGTTCTGTTTGGTTATCATTATGTTGCTGGGCTTGATGTCCCTGTGGATAATGCCTTTTCTGTGGGCGTAATCGAGCCCCTGGCAGCACTGGTAGATAATCTTCAGCGCCTTGGCCATGGCCACACGGTCCACCATCGACTGGAGCTTCCTCAGAGTGACGCCCTCGACGTACTCCATTGTAATGAAGCTCCTGCCACCCGCCTGCTGGAAGTCGTAGAGTGTTACGATGTTGCTGTTATTTAGCTGAGCCGCGGAACGCGCCTCCTGCGAAAACCGCATTATCGCCTTAGGGTTGTCGCTGATACTTTTCGGCAGGAGTTTTATGGCGATGATGCGGTTCAAGTTATTGTCCATCGCCTTGTACACCACGCCCATCCCGCCTCGGCCTATCTCCTGAAGTATCGTATATCTCTTGGACTCCGACGTGCCGGCGGCGGCGCTTGAATCAGGCTGGCCCGCCGAAGTTCCCGGCGCTCCGATACCGGCCTTGGAGCCGGGTGCGGAGATTTGACCTTCGCACTTATTTATGCGCTCTTCAACGTCTTTGTATGCGATATCCACCAGCTGTATCTTCTTGTACATCTGGACGGCTTCTTTAAATTTCCCGTCTGATTCGTATATGGTAGCCAGGCCGTAGAAATAACCGATATTTTCCTCGTCCGGCTCGGAATCGCCGATCGCTATTATATATTTCTGCGCCGCGACGTCCAGCTTTCCCTGCTCACGCAATATGTCCGCCATCCTGCCGCATGCATTCAGGTAGCCGGGGTCGCCCTGGCGCACCTTCTGGAGCGCGGAGAACTCCTTGGCAGGTAGACCGGCCTTTCTGAACATCTCCGCCGCGGAGAAATACTCTCCCGCCGCCTCTACCAGCGAAGCAGCCTTGTCGACGTTTCCAAGCTTCAGATACAATTCAGCGGAGATTTTGAAATCCCCGTTCTTATCGTACGCGACGGCGGCCCGTAAATCGTCTCCCGCCTTCTCGAACATCCCCGCCGCGTCGTAATACTCGCGGCTTTGCATGTAGCACTCTCCGGCCTTGCCGTACTCTCCGGCGCCGTGATAGAGTTCCGCCGCCTTCATGAAATCGCTCGACTCAGCCAGCATGTCCGCGGCCTTCACGTAATTGCCGTCAGCGAAATATTTATCGGCCATAAGTTCGGCGGCGCGGCGCGCGTTTCCAAGCTCCCCGAATATTTCCGCCGCCTGCTCGTACAGCTTCCCGGACTCGAAAAGCTCTGCGGCCTTCATCTTGTCGCCCGCCTGAAGCGCGCACTCTGCGGCTTCCGGGTACGCCTTTACGCGGGCGTAACATTCGAGGGCCTTCATATTATCGCCTGTCTCGCTGTAATATTTGCCGGCCATTATCGAGTACTGGTTGTACTTCTCGATATGCGCTATGTTCATTTCCTTGGAAGAGGTCGTCTCGACGAACGCGCGGTCGTAATAGACGGCGGCCTTTTCCAGATCTCCCGCCTTCTCGTAATGCATTGCGGCGGCTAACGTATGGCCGGACTCTTCAAAGAGCCGCGCCGCCTCCGTATGCATCTCCGCCTTCTCATAGGCCTCCGCCGCCAGCATCGGTTTACCGGCCTTGTACAATATCTCGGCGGCCTCGGCATATTTCCCCTGCTTCAGCAGGGCGTCGGCATGCCAGGAATGCTCTCCGGCCTTCTCGTAGAGGGCTATCGCCTTATCCGTCTGGCCCATCTTCTCGTACATCTGCCCCGCCTTCGCGAGAAGCCCGCCTTTCTCCAGCACCTTCGCGGCCTTGCCTTCCTCATGAAGGCTCAAGTATAAATCCGCCGCGCGCCCGTGCTGCTTCTGCCGGGCCAGTTTCCTGGCCTCCGACAACAGCTTCCGATTCTCCAATTGTATTGCCGAGGGAGGACCCGTGGAGCGCGTTCATGGCATAGCGGTATGCCCTGACGCCTATGAACTTCAGGATAATGTAGATAAGCCAGATGAGTGAATAGTATGATAAACGGATAAGCCCAGGCGGGGATGGCGATGATACAGCTCTTTAAGGCTGGGATAGGCGCCGAGCCTGATTATAAACGTGTTCTTTACGAGCTCAAGGATGGCGAAAAAAAATTCTTTCAGCTCGCTCAGATGTAAGTCATTTTCAAGCATAATACTCTTAAAACTCTTGGGAAATAAAAGTTCAGCCCAACTCTTTGAAAACCGCGTCGGCTATATCCCGCACCAGGTTTTCTATATGAAGCTTGTCGCTCCCCTCGGCCATTATCCGAAGCTTAGGCTCGGTACCGGAGTATCTTATCAGTAGTCTCCCCGTCCCGTCAAGCGAAGCCTGCGCGGCCCGCACGATTTCCGCCAGGGCGGGGACGTCCATTATTTCCATCTTTTCGCGCACCTTCACGTTAACGAGCACTTGCGGGTAGGTAGTCATTACCTTTCCGAGGGCGGAGAGCTTTTTCCCGGTGCGCTTCATTATGGAGAGGACCTGAAGCGCCGTTATTATGCCGTCGCCGGTCGTGTTGTAGTCCATGAAAACGACATGCCCGGACTGCTCGCCGCCCAGGTTGTAGCCCTGCCTGAGCATTTCTTCCACCACATACCGGTCTCCGACGGCTGTCCTGATAAGGGTAATCCCCGCCTTTTTCAGCGCGAGCTCAAGACCTAAATTGCTCATTACCGTGGCGACGACGGTATTTTTAGCCAGGGTCTTTCGCTTCTTCATGTCTATGGCACAGAGCGCCATGACCTTGTCGCCGTCGAAATCCCTGCCCTTTTCGTCGCAGAAGATAACGCGGTCTGCGTCGCCGTCATGGGCGATGCCCACGTCCGCACCCTGCTCGACGACCGCGTTCTGGATGACCTCCGAATGCAGCGAGCCGCATCCGGCGTTTATGTTGGAGCCATCCGGCTTGTCGTGCAACACGAATACTTCGGCGCCCAGTTCTTTCAGCACCCAGGGGGTAACCTTGTAAGCCGCGCCGTTGGCGCAGTCCACCACCACCTTCATCCCCTCCAGGGTCATCCCCTTTGGGAACGTGCTCTTTACGAACTCTATATAACGTCCTACCGCGTCGTCCACCCGGAACGCCTTGCCGACTTCCCCGGCGGTGGGCCGGATGTGGTCTATCTCGCCGGAGGTTATCAGCTCCTCAAGCCTGTCCTCGACCTCGTCCGGAAGTTTTAAGCCGTCACGGGAAAAAAATTTGATCCCGTTATCCTCGTAAGGGTTATGGGACGCGGATATTACCACGCCCGCGTCCGCCCTCAGGCTCCTGGTGATGAAGGCTATCCCCGGGGTGGGGAGCGGCCCCACCAGAAGGACGTCCATCCCCATCGAGCAGATGCCGGAAGTAAGCGCGGACTCCAGCATATAGCCGGAGAGGCGGGTATCCTTGCCGATTACAATCCTGTGTCTGGCGACGCGGCCGTTCCTGAAGACGTAAGCCGCCGCACGGCCGAGCTTCATGGCCATCTCAGTCGTCATCGGATGTACGTTCGCCGTACCCCTTATCCCGTCGGTGCCGAAGAGTTTTCTCATTGTTCCTCTTTGCGAATTTCCCGGATGCCGGAAACGGTTATAAACACCTGCACGCTGTCATCGTATAGCTTGACGGCTCCCTCTCCCGGAGATATAAGCGGGGCCATCCTTTCGATGTTGCCGGATATGCCGTTTATATCGATTTTCGATGTCTGGACGTATTCCAGCCTCCTGACCATGCTCGCAGGTCCTTCCACCATGACCGAGGATGGGTTCGTCTCAACCTTCTGGATTCTGTAACCCCTGGCAGGCCGCCCTGAAAGTTCCGCTTTCACCGGAAGGGTCTTCCGCGCCAGCGCCTCCAGCCGCAGGCGCACCTCGGCGGGGGTGACGCTTTCTATAGTGACGCTTCCGGGGGCGCGTACGTTGGACGGGGTAAGGGTATATCTCGCCTCGCCCGGTTTCGCGCCGGCAAGGCTTATGAAAACGGAAAAATCCTTGGAGGTCAGCCGCTGCAGGAACGTCTCGCGCGTCTGCACCCGTATGTCGACAAGCCCCGGCACGTTTCCGACTACCGCCATCTGGTCCGGTATGTCCCGAAGTTCCAGCGGCACCATGAAATTCACCTCGGAGGTGCCGCGCGTGGAGACATGGAGCCACAGGACCAGCGCGAAGACGAGCGAGAATATTTTTATCTCGAAGTTGTCGAAGACTATGCGTCTTAGCCGCTGGACCATTTCCGCCTTACTTCTTTTTCTGCGTTTTGAATATCCCGGTAAGGGCGCGCCTTAGCGTTACCGCGTCCAGGTCGCGGTCGAGTTTTCCCGCCTGCACCATCGATATTGTCCCGGTCTCTTCGGAGACGACTATGACGACCGCGTCCGTCTCCTCGGTCAAGCCAATCGCAGCCCGATGGCGCGTGCCCAGCTCCTTCGCTACCGTAGGGCTCATGCTGAGCGGCAGAAAACAGCCAGCCGCGGCTATCCGGCCCTCCTGGACTACTACCGCGCCGTCATGCAGAGGGGAGGTGGGGTGGAATATGCTTAAAAGAAGCTCCTTGCTCACCCGCGCCTCAAGCGGCGTCCCCATGTCTATTATATTTCTCAGGTCCGTTTCCCGCTCCAGGACGACCAGCGCTCCGATGCGCCTGTTGGCCAGGGACACCGCCGCCTTCACTATCTCGTCTAAGAATTTGGAAGACTCGATAGGCGAGAGCGACGAGAAAAGCGAGTTCTGCCCCATGTGGGCCAGCGCGCGCCGCAGCTCCGGCTGAAAGAGCACGAGGATTACCAGTACCACCTGCGACATGAAGCTCTGGACCAGCCAGTTCAGCGTGAACAGCCCGGCCCAGCGTGAGAATATAAGCGCGAGGAGCAGGACTCCCAGGCCGAACACCATCTGCACCGCCCGCGTCCCCTTGATGAGCAGGAACACGCGGTACAGTATAAATGAGACGATGAGGATATCGAGCACGTCCCACATGCGGATGTCCCTTATCGCCTCAAGCATTCAGCTCAGTCTCCCTCATGTTGCTCATTTTTTTTAGTACCGCGTCCGCGACGTCCGCCGCGCGGCGGGCCGCCTTTACATCGTGGACCCTGATGATATTCGCGCCGTTTGCTATGCCCAGCACCGAGGCGGCAATGGTCCCCTCCAACCTGTCGGAGGCCGGCGCGCCGCCGGTAAGCCTGCCTATGAACGCCTTCCTCGATACCCCCAGCACCACCGGATAGCCGAGCGCGGCCAGTTCCTTAAGCCTTGCTATAAGCTCAAGGTTGTGTTCAGTGTTCTTTCCGAAACCTATCCCCGGGTCGATTAATATCCGGTCTTCGGGGACGCCCGCGGCCTTCGCCTTGCCTATGCCGGAGATGAGATATGACTTCACCTCTCCCAGGAGGTCGCTATAGCGCGGATCGGCCTGCATGTCCGCCGGCGTGCCTTTTATGTGCATTATTATTATGGCCGCGCCGGTTCTTGCCGCGGCCCCGGCCATATCCGGGTCGAAAGTGAGGCCGCTTATGTCGTTTATTATGGAGGCCCCGGCTGTGAGCGCCGCAAGGGCTGTGGCGGATTTGAAGGTGTCTATGGAGACGGGGATGTCAGAGTGCTTCCTGATGCCTTCGATAACCGGCAGGACCCGCGCCGTTTCCTCTTCGTGCGAAATGGCGTTTGCCCCCGGCCTGGTGGATTCCCCGCCGACGTCTATTATGTCCGCGCCCTCTTCCGCCATCCGGAGTGCGGCCTCTATCGCTTTCGAATAATCGGGCTGGAAAGGGTGTTTTTTGTCTAACTGGCCCCCGCTGTCAAACCGGCCCCCGTCGGAGAAGGAATCGGGCGTAATGTTGATGACGCCCATGATATGCGTCTTGGAGGAAAGTTCGAGGACGCGGTCTCCCAACTTCAGGCGATAAGATTTATTTCCGGCAACCGTCCCGGAACGAGCCTCCACCTTAACCTTCCGTCTCCCTGATGCCCCCTTCGTTATCCGGGGCTAATATCGAGCCTTCCTTTTCGGCGACCTTGATTTTTGCGTCCGCGTCGGGCAGGCTGATCCCGACTGAAGCAAGGATCTCGATTACCTCTTTGCCTTCCAGAGTCTCTTTTTCGAGCAGCGCCTCCGCGATGGCGTTCAAGCCCTTGACGTTATCACGCAGGATGCCCTTGGAGCGTCCGTATGCCTCTATTACGAGTTTCCTTACCTCCGCGTCTATCTCGACGGCCGTATGCTCGCTGTAGTCGCGGTGCTGGGCGATCTCCCGGCCCAGGAATATCTGCTCTTCCTTCTTGCCGAATGTCAGCGGCCCGAGCTTTTCGCTCATGCCCCATTCGCAGACCATCTTCCGGGCAAGCTCCGTGGCGCGTTCGATGTCGTTGCCGGCCCCGGTGGTCATATGCCCAAGGGACAGCTCCTCCGCCACGCGGCCGCCAAGGAGCACGACGAGCTGCGAGAGGAGATATTCGCGGTCGTAGGTATATCGCTCGTCTATCGGGAGCTGCATGGTAAGGCCCAGGGCGCGCCCGCGCGGGATAATGGTAACTTTGTGTATCGGGTCCGTGCGTGGAGTCAGCAGCGCGGAAAGCGTATGCCCCGCCTCGTGGTAGGCTGTATTTTTCTTTTCCTGGTCGGAGAGCACCATGCTCTTCCTCTCGATACCCATCATGACCTTGTCCTTGGCGTGTTCGAAATCGACCATGAAGACTTTGTCTTTATTCTCCCTGGCCGCCAGAAGCGCCGCCTCGTTCACGAGGTTCGCAAGGTCCGCGCCGGCAAAACCCGGCGTACCGCGGGCGATAATCTCCAGGTCCACGTCCGCGTCCAGCGGCACCTTGCGGGTATGCACCTCGAGTATGCCCACGCGTCCCTTGATGTCCGGACGGGGCACCACCACCTGACGGTCGAAACGGCCCGGCCTTAAGAGCGCCGGGTCCAGCACGTCCGGCCTGTTCGTGGCGGAGATAAGGATGACGCCTTCGTTAGACTCGAAGCCGTCCATCTCGACAAGGAGCTGGTTCAAGGTCTGCTCGCGCTCGTCATGCCCGCCGCCGAGTCCCGCGCCCCTGTGCCGTCCGACTGCGTCAAGCTCGTCGATGAATATGATGCATGGCGCGTTCTTCTTGCCCTGCTCGAAGAGGTCCCGCACGCGGGAAGCCCCGACGCCGACGAACATCTCGACGAAGTCCGAGCCGGATATGGAGAAGAAGGGGACGTCCGCCTCGCCCGCAATGGCCTTAGCGAGAAGAGTTTTGCCCGTTCCGGGAGGTCCGACCAGAAGCACGCCTTTAGGGATTCGGCCGCCCAGCCTCTGGAACTTCTGCGGGTCCTTCAGGTACTCGATTATCTCGTGCAGCTCTTCCTTGGGTTCCTCTATACCGGCAACGTCGGCAAAGGTAACCTTCTTCGTGCTTTCGGTCAGGAGCTTGGCCCGGCTCTTGCCGAAGGCCATGGCCTTGTTGCCGCCCATCTGCATCTGCCGCATGATGAATATCCAGAAGAATATCATCAGGACTATGGGGGCCCAGAATAGCAGGATCTGCGAGTACCATGGATTTGCTTCAATCTTTTTTGCCGTTATCCGCACCCCCTTGGACTGTAACATCGGGATGAGCTGCGGGTCCTTGGGGGCGAAAGACTTGAAATTCTCGCCGGTTTTGAGTTTCCCGGCGATCTCGATACCCTGTTCGTCCTCTTTCAGTACGACGTCAGTCACGTCGGAAGTCTGCACCTTCGCGAGGAAATCCGAGTATATCAATTCCTTTTCCTGCTTCTGTGGAGAGGAGAAAAGGTGGTATACCAGGACCATCGAGAGGATGAGGACAAGTATTAAGGAAATGTTCTTTATATTCGAGTTCATTAAACCTCCGTCAAATTCACACGATTTAACAATAAAATATAACATATTGCGAGTTCATAAACAATACAAAATAAGACAGGCTTTTAGGTTGACAGCATCTTTTTGTTATAGTAAAGTAATCCGGTCATAGAAATAACAAAAGTAATACATGAAACTAAGTAAGACCCTGAAATTAAGATTGGACCTCCCTGTAAGGTTCGCCCTGGGCGGCGCCGCTATCGGCGCTACCGGTGCTGTCTTCTATTCCCTGCTCAATACCTTCTTCCCATCCATCCTGGCCAAAGACGGCTCAGCCGCCATAAAATTTTTTCTCCTGGGGGCTATCGTCGTCTTTTCGTTCACCGGGGCGCTGATAGGCAAGGCGCGCGAAGACGACAAGGTGAAGAAGAGACAGTTAATTCAGAGGAACCGCGAGCTTTCCGCGCTTAATTCAGTATCCATGATAATCTCGAAAAACAAAGACCTGGAAAAGATGCTGGCGGAGACGCTCCGGGAGGTGCTGAACCTTCATTTCCTTAGCGTAGTGAGCAGGGGGGTGATCTTCGTAGTGGAAAAAGAAGGAAGCCGCACCCTCAGGATGGCCGCGTCCGTAAACCTGCACGGCGCGCTGGCAAAAGAAGAGATGAGCATTCCTTTCGGGCACTGCCTCTGCGGCAAGGCCGCGAATGAGGGCAAACTCCTGATATCGCTTAACTGCATGAGGGACCTGGCGCACACCGTGCATTATCGAGGGATGGAACCTCACGGGCATATCATCATACCTATAAAATCGGAAGGCGTGGTCCTTGGGGTTATGACTTTTTACACGCCGCCCGACGTCCTGCCTTCCCCGTCCGACCTGCGCCTTTTAAAAGGGGTGGCCCGCCAGCTTGCGGTGGCCCTTAAAAACAACAAGCTTATAAGCGAACTCGAGAGCCTCTCGATGAACATAACCCACGCGCTGTCCTCCGCCATTGACGCGAAAAGCCCCTGGACGAAAGGCCATTCCGAGCGGGTGGCGGAGTTCGCGGCGTCGATTGGGGAGAAGCTGGGCATGGAGCAGCGGTCCATAGAGCGGCTGCGCCTTGCCGGGCTCCTGCACGATATAGGCAAGATAGGCACCTACGACACGCTGCTGGACAAGACGGAGAAGCTGACGCCGGAGGAGCACGACCTTATAAAGAAGCATCCCGACAGGGGCTGCGAGATACTGGCGCCGATTAACGATATGGACGACATCCTCCCGGCGGTGCGCCACCACCACGAGCGCTGGGACGGCGAGGGTTACCCGGCGGGCCTGAAGGGAAAAGAAATCCCTCTGATGGCGAGGGCGCTTTGCATCGCCGACTCCTTCGACACCATGACGGAAGACAGGCCGTACAGGCCGTCCATAGGCGTTGACAACGCCATACAGGAGCTGAAATACTGCGCGGGGAGCCAGTTCGACCCGGAACTGGTGGAGGTATTCCTTGAGGTTTGCCGGACGAAGGGGATTACTTCGCCAAAGAAAGACGAAGCAATCGCCGGCACGGGTTATCTGCCCGAAGTTCCGCTCGAAATGTGCGATTCCGCCTGATTATTTCTCCCCGTCGTCTCCGAGGGTCGCGACGTATGGCAGGTTCCTGTACTGGTCCTTGTAGTCCATTCCGTAGCCGATAATATAGATATTGGGGATCGGGAAACCGACGTAATCCGGGCGGAAATCGTTTCTGCGCTTGTCGGTCTTGTCGAACAGGGTGCATACCTTGATGCTCTTCGGTTCGCGCGCCTTCAGGCTATTGACGACGTATGCCATGGTCAGGCCGCTGTTTATGATGTCCTCGACAATTAGGACGTTCTTGCCGGATATGTTCTCGTTCAAGTCGGAAGATATCCGGACCGCGCCCCTGCCCTTGGAGCGCGAGTGGAAGGCTGAAAGGCCGATGTAGTCTATGGAGACGGGGATGTGGATCGCGCGGGCTAAATCTGCCATGAAGATGAACGCGCCTTTCATAACCCCGACCAGCAGGAGGTCTTCTCCCTGATAGTCTTTTGAAATCTTCTCGCCCAGGTCAGCGACCCTCTTCTGGATTTCCGACTTTGAGAATACCGGCTTGCCGTAATTTGGCATCTGTCCCTCCAAAAAACTAATGTTGAATAAATTATTACTGCATCCGGAAAGAAACTTTCAAAAATTTCTTTGAACTCGGCCCTTTGATAAATCTCCTGTCCTGCCTGTAGCCCATCACCCAGGCTATCTCGCCCGCGCATTCCAGAAGCGGCACGCGCGCCCTGTCAGCCCTCGGCAGCTTTAAATCAATGAAAAATTTTTTAAGCCATTTTCGCCCTTCCATACCGACGGGGTAGAAAAAGTCACCCGGCCTGCGGCTCCTGACGATAAGCGGCCCGTTCATTTTATCCAATTCAAAAAGCGCAAAATCCGGCGCGTTCGACCCGCGAGCGGGTGCCCCGGCGTCGCGCCCTGCAACTGGAGAGACCCCGGACACTATTTCCGCCTCCACGGTAAGCCCGGCTGCCGGCACTTCCGCGCGTGATACGGTCTGGCCCTCTCCCGGCAAGGGCAGGGGGACGCTGAAAGAAATCCCCTCTTCCGGGAAGTATATCAAAAGTTTTTTATAGCTTCTCTCTAATCTCACGCCGCCGGGCAGGTCAACACCCCGGCCGGTGGGGCCTTCGTAGATATCGCGCACGTCGTCTGTCACATGTCCGTATGAAAGTCCCAGCACGTCGCCTTTGACGTCTTCCACCGCGAGCCTGACGACGCGCCGCCTCAACGCCTCGGGGAGCTTGTCGAATTCGTCCAGATAAAGCTCGATACGCCTCAAGCCAGTCGAGTGGTCCGTTTCCCGCCGCGCGACAATGGATTCCATCGTCTCACGCGCGCGGCCCTCCAGGAACTCTTCGTCGGCCTGCAGGAGCTCCGCCGAGCGGGCCAGCGCTTCCAGGACGCGCGGGTTGTACGTGCCAAGGACGGGCAGAAGCTCCAGCCGGATGCGGTTACGCAGGTACACGTTTTTCAGGTTGGACGGGTCGGTGACGCTGGCTATATTACTTTCCGCAAGGTAGCGCTCCACCTCGGACCGCGAAACATATATAAGCGGCCTGACCACCCCCAGCGGCCGCCCCAGCGACCGCCGGTCGACCGTCCGCACGGGCGGAATGCCTGCAAGGCCCGACATGCCGGAGCCCCGGATAAGCCGCATCAGGACCGTCTCCGCCTGGTCGTCGGCGGTATGGGCCACGGCGATTTTATTTGCGTGAAGCACGTCCGCCGCCCGCTCCAGAAAGTCATAACGCGCCGCCCGCGCCGCCGCCTGCCTGTTCACTGATTGTCCGGCCAACCGTTCTTTAAGACCCGCCTTTTCGGTATAAAAAGGCAGGCCGAGAGATTCGGCCATCCGTCTGACAAACTCCGCCTCTGCCGCTGATTCATCCCTGAAGCCGTGGTCCAGATGGGCGACGGCAAGCTGGATATGAAGACCTTCCTTTAGTTCGAGAAGGCCGTGCAGCATCGCCACGGAGTCCGGGCCGCCGGAGACCGCGCAGGCCAAGGCATCGCCCGCCTCAAACATTTTGTGAGAGGCACAGGCCTTTCTAATTTTTGAAATCAGGATATTTTCCGGCATATGAAAAACCCTCCCAGGTCCGGGAGGGTTTTGATTTTTGGTGGCGGTGCAGGGATTTGAACCCCGGACACTGCGGATATGAGCCGCATGCTCTGACCACCTGAGCTACACCGCCAATGAAAAAGCGTCATAATTTAGCCTGAAACGCCCTATTTTGTCAATAGAAACTTCTATGGCATGGCAATTTCCGGCCTTCCGCCCCTGACAACCGGGCCTTATGCCGCCTTCTTCATGGCGTGTTTTTTTGCGTATTTCGTCGCTTTGCCGAGTTCCTCCTTGAAAAGGTCGTAGTCCGACTGCATCCCGTTTAAATAGGCGCTCCAGCCCGCGCTGGATTTGGAGTAATGCACCGCCTCTTCGATTTCCTCGTCCGTCGCCCCGTAAAGCTTCGCCATCTCCGTATGGAATAGCGTGCAGTAACGGCATTTGGAAACCGCGCTTATCCCGAGCCCCATCAGTTCCCTGTATTTTTGCGGGATAGAGCTGTCTTCAAGCTGGATCTTCTTGAAAAGCGCCCACTCGTGCTCGATGGTGGACTCCGGGATTGACTTCATGAAGGTCGGGACAAAGCCGAAAGTTTCCTCTATATCCTTGTAAACATCCCCTTTTTTCATGTCACCCTCCTATTATCAGGACTTATTACTATTGTAACATATTTGCGGAACCCTTGACTTGCGGCGGTTTTTAGCAAATAATAATGGGAAAATGGGGGGGGAAAGGATGGATGCCGAAGGGTTTGAAAGAAGGGCCGGGTCCAGAAGGAGTTTATCGGGAAGTGTCATTACCGTGGCGCCGGTCATGGACGAGTCAAAAAGTTTCTTCGGCCACGCGCAGAACATCAGCCGCTCCGGTATGCTAATCCATACCCATATGCCGATACGCGAGGGGGATGAACTGGAGCTGGAATTTACCCTGCCGGGTACGGAGTCTATAATCAGGTGCCGGGCCAAGGTAAGATGGGCCGGCGAGTTTTCGGGGGGCAAGACGAACGTCAGCAGGGGAGGCCTCGAATTTTTAGACCTGGACCCAGTCTATACGGACCGTATAGGCCACTGGGCGGACGGGGAAATGAATGCGGATTAAATAAAAAAGCCTGCCGTAACCGGCAGGCTTTTTGTTTTTAAGAGCGGTGTTTCAATCTTTTTCGAGCAGCGTGGAGAACGTGTTATGGTGGCCTTCCTCGTCCGCTAAGATGTCTTCAAAAAGTTTCCTCGTCACCACGTCTCCTTCTTTGGCGGCCTGGGCGATTACTTCCTTATAAAACTTTATCGCGCCCTCTTCCGCCTTCTTGTCTAAAGTCAGGATGTCCTTCGTGGTAGAGCCCACCTCGATGGGGTTCGGCTTCGTGGTGGGGACTCCGCCCAGGTAATCCAGCCGCTCCGCAATCTGCTCCGCATGCTTCATCTCGGTGATGGAGATACCCTTTACCACTCCGCCCACCGTTTCCGAGTTGATGCCGCGGACAGAAACGTGCTGCCACATGTACTGGATGCTCACCTGGAGTTCCATCGCTATCGCGTCGTTCAGCATCTGCATAAGCTCTTTACTCGCCATGACGTCCTCCGGAAGGGATGAAATTAAACATTGTTTTTAAAGAGATAACTCAACAAGGCGGTATTGTCAAGGGAAGGGGGTAACTTTTATCGGTATAAAATTACTTTTTCGGCGGGTTCCCGATGAACCTGTAGAGCGTGCTGCCCACGAACGCCCCGAATATCATCCCGGCGGCTGCGCCGGAGACGGCGATAAACGAATTAAGGAAGAGCTTATCCATGAAAGGGGACTTAAGGGCCGCTTCTCCGGTGACGATCCCGAATCCCACGTAGGACCCGCCGACAAGGCCGATGAATGCGAAAATCCCCGCGGAAGTCAGAAGCCAGCGCCGAAGCCGCGGGTCCAGCTTATTTCTCTTTCCTATGTCGCAGGCGCGGGGCATTTGGTTCACCCTTCCTGATTAAGCGCTTTTGCCTTCCTCGCCTGCGCCTTAAGCGCCGACAGGGCGACCACCGAGGTCATGAATGCGAAGATGGCGACCGCCTGGGAACTGGAGAGGTCGAAGCTCCCCATCTGGATGAAGCCGCGCTGCGTGTCGCCCCGGAAAAACTCGATAATAAACCGGATTACGCTGTACGACAGCACGTAAGTCCAGAAAAGCTGGCCTTCGACCTTTATCCTCTTGCGCAGCGCCCACAGCGCGCCGAACAGAATGAACATGCTGAAAGACTCGTATAGCTGGGTTGGTTGCAGGGGGATGCCGGGCAGCGCGAGCGTCCCGGGCGCGTTGAACGTGATGCCCCAGGGTAGGTCGGTCGGAAGGCCGTAACAGCAGCCCGCCGAAAGGCATCCAAGGCGTCCTATCGCCTGTCCGAGCGCGATGGACGGCGCAAGGGCGTCGCCTACCTTCCAGACCGGCATGTCATGCTTCCTCAAGTACCATATCCCCATGAAAACCGCGCCGATAAACCCGCCGTAAAACGCGAGTCCGCCCTTCCATATCTTGAAGATTTCCAGCGGGTTCTGAGAGAAGTATTTATATTCCACGGCGACCTGGAAAATACGCGAGCCGAGTATCGCCGCGATAAGTATGTAAAGGCCCAGGTCCATCATGCGCTCCGGGTCTATGCCCTTGCGCTTCGCCTCTTTAGACGCGAGGATAAGCCCCACGAGGAACGCGAGCGCGATCAAGGCGCCGTAGGTGTGTACAGTGAACGGACCGACATTGAAAAGCACTGGATGCATTATTTCTCCTTACTCTCTTTCTTATCTTTTGTTTTTAATGCCTTGGCGTCGGATATGGACGTTAAAGCCAGCGTACGGAGCGCTTCGTCGGAATTGGGCGACGTATTAACTGTCTCCCATTCCTTTATAGCGGCGTCCAGGTCCATCTCCTTGGAATATATTACTCCAAGCATATGGTGCGCCTCGATGTTGCCGGGTTCCACGTCCAGGACTTCTTTAAAGGCTTTCTTGGCCTCGTCAAATTTCCCCGCCTCGAAATGGAGCTTCCCCATTACCTCAAGGCACTCGAAATAAGACGGGTCCTCCTCCAGCGCCAGCTTAAGGTAATCCATCGCGTATTCCGTATAGCCCAAGTGCTTGTAGCAGACACCCAGGTTGTAATAAAGCTCGGGCGCGAACTCCGGCGCCTCCTGCTCCAGCCTCTTGAATACCCGAAGCGCTTCCAGGAACTTATTCTGGGCCAGGTACACGCTGCCCAGGGCAAAGGTGGATTCCGCGTCCTTCGGGTCCAGCTTTATGGCGTCTATCAGCACGGAAAGCGCCGCGTCATATTGTTCGTTATGGTAGAAGATGTCCGCAAGCTCGTGGTACGCGGGCGCGTATTTGGGGTCAAACTCGATGCACTTCTTGAACCACTGGACCGCGAGCAGCCAGTTGCCCGCATCGAGGGCGTCAAGACCCTTGTTGTAGTACTTTTCTACCTGGCTAATCTGTTTCTCCAATAATTCCTCCGCGGCTTCGCCTCAGGCCGTACAGCCGGATTTTTTCTTTATCAGGAACTCGTAGGCTAAAATAAAAACTCCTACGGTAATGCCGGAATCGGCGATATTAAACGCCGGCCAGTGGTAAAACTCGCCAGCGTGCCAGTCTATGAAATCTATCACGTATCCGAAGGCTATCCGGTCCGCCATGTTACCCGCCGCCCCGCCCACGACCAGCGCGAGCGCGATAAGCGTCAGAGTCTCATGCCCCTCGGTCCTTTTAATGAAATATAAAAGGAGCGCCACCGCGAAACCCGCGGTTATCAGCAGGAACGGGAGCCTTAAGGACTGCCTTGCCACCGCCATAAACCCGAACGCGGCCCCGGTGTTATGGACAAGCGTGATGTCGAAATAACCTTTTATAACCGGGACCGAGTCCGAAAGCTGCAGATTGCGCGCCGCCAGGAGCTTCGTCAGCCGGTCGAGGCAGAATATAATGCCTCCGGTTATTAATATTATCTTACTTTTGCGGGACAATGGCAATACCTATTCTAAAACACTCGCGCACCTGCCGCACAGGGTAGGGTGCGACTCGGAGATTCCCACGTCTTTTTTGATCTGCCAGCACCGCTCGCACTTTACCCCTTCGGCAGGGGAGGCGGAGACCTGTGAATCCCAGGCACCAGCCGTCGGATTCGGGAATGTTTTCCGGCAGCCGAGACTAAGCGGGTAGTATCAGCGCCTCCGATACGATGAAATATCGAGGCAAGCTCATCTTTATAACTGATTAAGCAAATCGGCAGCAATCGTCTCCGCGTAAATTTCCACCTTCGCGTCCAGGGAATGTCCTATTACCCTGTCCGCGCGCAGCTTTTCCAGCACCTTCGACGCCTCGCCCCGGACGGCGAGGATTTTATCCCAACGCTCTTCAAGAGCCGGGTCCAGCCAGTCGTCATCGAAGTTTCGGGAAATCCGCAAGGTGCACGCTCTGTTCTTTGCCCGCTCCCGGAATGAACGCCCAGACCTCTTCCGCCGTGAACGACAGCACCGGGGCCATCAGCCTTATCATCCCGGAGAGGATCTCGTACATCGCCGTCTGCGCGGAGCGCCTGAGGGCGCCGTCCGGCTTCTCCGTGTACAGCCTGTCCTTCAGGACGTCCAGATAAAACGCGCTCATGTCCACGGCGCAGAAGTTGTGCAGGGTGTGGTAGATGAGATGGAACTCGCTGTCTTTGTACGCCTTCCGGATTTTGAGGTTCAGCCCCTGCAATCTGTGGAGCGCCCAGCGGTCCAGCTCCGCCATCTCTTTATACGGCACGGCGTCTCCAGCCGGGTCGAAGTCGGATAAGTTCCCCAGTATATATCTCGCGGTGTTCCTTATGCGCCTGTACGCCTCCGAGAGGCGCTTAAGTATCTCGTCCGATATCCTCACGTCTTCGGTATAGTCCGAAGCCGAAACCCAGAGCCTTAAGTATCTCCGCCCCGTACTGGTCGATTACCTTCTGCGGCGCGATAACGTTGCCCTTGGACTTGGACATCTTCTTGCCCTCGCCGTCCACCGTGAACCCGTGGGTGAGGACACTCTTGAATGGGGCCACGCCTACCGTGCCGACGGCAGTCAAAAGCGAGCTTTGGAACCAGCCCCTGTGCTGGTCGCTGCCTTCCAGGTATAAGTCCGCGGGCCATGCAAGTTCCGGACGCCTCTTCAGGACCGCCGCCTGGCTTACTCCGGAATCGAACCAGACGTCCAGGATGTCGGTTTCCTTTTTAAATTCTTTGCCGCCGCATTTCGGGCAGGTGGTGCCTTTTGGCAGGAGCTCTTCCGCCGGGAGGGTGAACCATATATCCGCGCCCGCTTTCTCCATGAGGTTCGCCACATGCTCGACTATGGCCTCACTCATGAGCCGCTCGCCGCACCCGGCGCACTGGAATATCGTGATCGGCACTCCCCACGCCCTCTGGCGTGAAATGCACCAGTCCGGCCTGCTCTCTATCATCCCACGGATGCGGTCGATTCCCCAGCCCGGCACCCACTCAACCTTATTTATATATTCCAGCGCCTTCTCCCGGAGCCCGTTCTTCTCCATCGAGATGAACCACTGCTCCGTCGCGCGGAACAGCACCGGGTTCTTGCACCGCCAGCAGTGCGGATAGGAGTGGCTTATCGGCTCCATCGCAAGAAGCGCATCGACTTCCGTCAGCTTCTCTATAATCGCCTTGTCCGCCTTGAAGACGTGCATCCCCGCGAAGAATTTTACGTCGTCCGTAAACTTCCCGTGGTCGTCAACAGGCGTGTAGATATCGAGGCCGTACTTCTGGCCTATCTCGTAGTCCTCCTGCCCATGCCCCGGCGCGGTATGGACAATTCCCGTACCCGCCTCAAGGGTAACGTGCTCGCCCACAAGCACCGGCGAGAGGCGGTCCAGGAACGGGTGCCGGAAGTTCAGGCCTTCAAGCTCCAAACCATAGAAGGTGAGTAGAGCATCGTATTTTACATACCCAAATTTCTTTGCACACTCGTCGGCCAGATCTTTCGCCACTAAAAGAAGTTCATTTGAACCTTCCCCGTGCATTAGAATATATTCAAAGCCTGGGTTTACCGAAAGCGCCAGGTTCGCGGGCAGCGTCCAGGGCGTGGTCGTCCAGATGACGGCGGAAACAGGCAGCCCCCCCGCCATGTCCTGAATTTTCTTTAACGTACCCTTAGCCGCCAGGTTCTTTTTCTCCGCCCAGTCCGCCAAGGTACCGTCCAGCCTGAACTTCACATAAACCGACTTCGAAGAATGGTCGGCGTATTCGACTTCCGCCTCCGCCAGCGCCGTCACGCAGGACGCGCACCAGTGGATCGGCTTTTTGCCCTTATATACCCCGCCGTTGCCGACGAACTTGCCGAACTCCCGGACGATTGACGCTTCAAAGCCGTAGTTCATCGTCAGGTAGGGGTTGTACCAGTCGCCTATCACGCCGAGGCGGATAAACTCGTCCCGCTGTATCTCCACGAATTTCTTGGCATATTCCCGGCAGTGCCCGCGGAATTCGCCGGGGGCCATCGTCTCTTTTTTGCCTTTTAAGTCCTTGTCCACCTGCAGCTCTATCGGCAGGCCGTGGCAGTCCCAGCCGGGTACATACGGCGCGCCGTATCCCTCCATCGTCCGGGCCTTCACGATTATGTCCTTCAGTATCTTGTTCAGCGCGTGTCCGATATGGATATGGCCGTTGGCGTAGGGCGGGCCGTCGTGTAGTATGAACTTTTCCCGTCCGGCGTCCCGTGCCCGGAGCTTGCCGTAGAGGTCCATCTCTTTCCAGCTTTTAAGGAAATCAAGCTCCTTCACAGCGAGGTTCGCCCGCATGGGGAACTCCGTGCGAGGAAGGTTCAGCGTGTCTTTATAGTCCATTTGAATGTCCTGGGTAGGTTAAATGCATAGAATAGGAAATCATATCACCACCGTATAGCCAATGTCAAGAATACCGTGGAGTTACCGGATTTTATCGAATTCACCTTGACTGCCTAATCGGTTCCCGTATATCTTTAATATGTAGAACATTATTAAGACTTAAGCCGGGAATTATAACCACGTTTATTTAAGGGGAGGCGCCATGTTCACAAAGATGCTTGTGGCTTTCGACGGTTCGGAGCAGTCCAACAAAGCTTTCGACACTGCCTTGGAGATGGACGTCAAGTGTTCCAACAAGTCCGCGAATGTATTGGTCCTTTCGGTGGCGCAAATGCCCGAACCGGTGGAGTTAATCAACACAGGCGCAATAATTCAAGGCATTACCGAGTACTATGAAGAGCAATTCAAAGCTCTTAGAGAGCGTGCGGAAAAAAAGGGAGTCAAAATCAGTACGGAAGTGGTCATGGGGCATCCCGCCGACATGATTGTAAAGTATGCCGGGGAAAAGGGTTGCGACGTTATAATAATGGGGCACCGCGGCAGGTCTAAGATTGCAGGCTGGCTCATGGGCTCCGTCTCTAAGAGGGTGGCGTCGTATTCGCCCTGCACCGTCACCATTGTCAAATAAATAACCGTTGAAGAAACCCTTCGGCCTCAGCCGCAATATATACGTTGCGGGGGTTGTCAGCCTGCTTATGGACATAAGCAGTGAGATGATCTATCCGCTGATGCCGCTGTTCCTCGCCAACGTCCTGGGTGCGAGCAAGGAATTAATCGGCCTTATCGAGGGCGTTGCGGAGTCCACCGCCAGCATCCTCAAAATTTTTTCCGGCTGGCTGTCGGACAGGTTAGGCAAGCGAAAGGGCCTGATGGCGGGCGGTTACGGCTTATCCACCTTGAGCCGCCCCATAATCGCGCTCGCTACCGGCTGGCATGTAGTGCTGGTGGGGAGGTTCCTGGACCGGGTCGGCAAGGGAGTGCGCACCGCGCCCAGGGACGCCATCATAGCCGAGTCCACCGAAGCTTCCCGTTACGGCGCGGCCTTCGGCTTCCACCGCGCGATGGATACGTTCGGAGCGGTTATCGGCCCCGCGACGGCGTTCTTCCTGCTGGAGGCCTTCTCAGGCGACTTCCGCAAGGTCTTCTGGGTCTCGATGATACCGGCTGTTATCGCGGTCGTCGTCATTATCCTTTTCATTAAGGAGAAAAAACTTAAGCCCAGGGGAAACGCAGCTCCGCCCAAGTTTTCCTGGAGCGTCTTAAGCGGCAGGTTCAGGTTCTACGTCATAATCGTGACCATATTCTCCATCGGCAACTCAAGCGACGCCTTCCTTATCCTGCGCGCGCAGGGGGTGGGCATCAGGCCGCTGACAATCCCCATCGTGTATATGGTGTACAATACGATTTATTCGCTGACTTCGATGCCCGCCGGGATCGCGGCGGACAAGTTCGGCAGGAAGCGCATAATCCTGATCGCGTTTTTCATGTTCGCGGCAATCTATTACGGGTTCGCGAGGTTCGCGGATATCCGGAGCGTATGGCTGCTCTTCGGCGCGTACGGCCTCTTCATGGGCATGACGGACGGCATACAGAAAGCCTATTTAGCGGAGGTGATACCGAAGGAGTTCAAGGCGACCGCCTTCGGGATATACAACATGGCGGTGGGCCTGGCGCTTCTCCCGGCGAGCCTCATCGGCGGCTGGCTCTGGGACCACGTCTCCCCCGCCGCGACGTTCTATTACGGCGCGATAATGGCGCTCGTCTCGGCTGGCGCTGTTTATTATATATATAATTGTTTATGGGAAGGGGAACAGGAAAGCGGCTGTTTAAGGAAATAAAAAAAAGGCCGACCATTGGTCGGCCTTTTCTAATCCTTCTCGATATTACGCTATCCCGTGCTGTATCTTGCAGGCGCGGAGCGCGTTCTTCATAAGCATCATGTTCGTGACGGAGCCGACGCCGCCGGGTACGGGGGAGATGGCGGATGCCACTTCTTTCACGTTCTCGAAGTCCACGTCGCCGACCGTCTTTGTCTTGGGCTTGCCTTTATCGTTTAATACCGGCTTGCCTTCGGCGTCCAGCACGTTAACTCGGTTTATGCCCACGTCTATCACTATCGCGCCGGGCTTGACCATGTCCTTCGTCACAAGGCCCGCCTTGCCCGCGGCTACTATAAGTATGTCCGCGCCCAGCGTGTGCTTCTTCGTGTTGCCTTTCTGGGAGGTGAAGATATGGACGTTGGACGTGGTGGCGTTACGGTTCAGCGCGATGAGCATCACGGGCTTGCCGACGATGTTGCTATGCCCGACCACGACTATCTCCGCGCCGGTAAAATCGACGCCAAGCCTGTCCAGCATCTCGATGCAGGCAGACGGAGTGGCGGGCGGGAAGGTAGGCTCGCCCAGGACCAGCTTGCCCATGTTGGACGGATGGAAGCAGTCGATGTCTTTATTGACGTCGATGGAGTTGATGATGGACGAGTCGCTTATCTGCGCCGGGAAGGGCCGGAGCGGAAGGATGCCGGACACGGATTTATCCGCGTTGAGCTTTTTTACCGCTTCGACGACCTCCGCCTCCGAGGCCGTCTCGGCGGGGTTCGCGTTTATGTAATTGAAGCCCACCTCGGCGCAGTTCTTCTCGACCTGGCCCCGGTACATCTTCGCGCCGTAGTTGTCTCCCACTAAAAGCGTCGCGATGCCCGGCACGATACCCTTTGCCTTCAGGGCTTCGACTTCCTTGATTATCTCGAGCTTTATCTCCTCGCCGATCTTGTTCCCGTCAATAATTGTCGCAGACATTCAAACCCCCCTATCCAATTTTATCGTACGTTATTTTTACTACCTTCTCTCTTAATTCCCCGGACTCCTTCATCATCGAAAGCGTGGAGTCCCATTTCTCTTTCACGTATGCCGCATCCTTTATCGACACCAGGTTTATGCGCACGTTCATGGCGGCGGCCTGCACGGCGGCGTCCGCGAAAACTGCCGCGACCCCAGCGTCCGATACCGCGCCTTTATTCCCCTTTTCCCCCGCCGCGACACATAGCCTGGCCACTTCCAGAGAGCGCAGTCCTATCGAAAAAGGAGTCTCCGTCGCCGCCTTAAGCCCCTCCTGGATCTTTACGTCACGGAAGGCCTTCTGCTCGTCGGTATCCTTCGGCAGCTTATATGCTGCCCCAGCCGCCGCGAACGCCTCCGTATCCTCCTGAAGGAGCCGCATCAGGTCCGCACGGAGCCTCTCCGACTCGTCCTTTATCCCCTCGATCTCAGCCTGGACATCCGCGTACTTCTCCTTCCCCAGCGTGAGGTAGCACACCATCCCCACCAGCGCCGCCGCCTCCGAGCCTACAAGGGCCGCCGCGCTTCCGCCTCCGGGTTCAGGTGATTTGGACGACAGCTTGTCCAGAAAATGTCGCATCGGCATATCGACGTACATCTTTACCCTCCATAAGGAAAATTCACTACTTGTAACGTTTTTGGACTCGTAACGGATTTGATTTTTTAACATAATCGGTTTTCCGGGTCAAGACTAATTTGACTCGGGGAGTGGGGCTGTTATAATAATTAAATAGGTATAAATATAAATTGACCCCCCTTTTTGAAGCAATAAGCCTCGCCAAACCGTTACTTTTCTTTCGAGAAAGAAAAGTAACACAAAAGAAAGCTGGATTGTTAAAAGCCCAAAAGTTTTTGGTGTTACCTTTTTCCCAAAAAGGTAACGGTTTACCGTTGGAGGAGTTTATGTCCGGCAAAACGGTTTTATTAGTCCTGGGTCTGCTGTTTTATTTCGCGGGCGAAGCTTACGCGGGGAACGCCTTTATAATAGAGCTGAAAAACGGGAACTGCATCGACGCGAACTCCTGCACTGTCGAAGGGGAAAAGCTGGTCCTGCGCTATCCGCTGGGCGAGGCGGAGATAGAGCTGGGTTCTGTAAAAAGGATTCTAATATCGGGGCCTTCGCCAATGGAGGGGCCTTTCCGGACTAAGGGGCAACCAGAATTTGGGCATCTTTTGCCCGTAAAAGGGCCGGCTAAATCAGCCGGGGGGATGACGGCGTCCGGCGAGCCGGTGGAGATATGGAATGCGGATGAGAAAGAGAAGGAACATGACAGGCTGATTGAGAAGCTGGCGGAGGCGGAGGCAAACGAAGAGGAACATGATGAAAGTAAATGATATGCGTTGATATTTGTTCTTGACTATTTCACAGGAGCGGTTATATTACACCAAACACGAATCATTCTTAATCCGCGGTAAAATTTGTCATGCTGAAATTTGTATTGCCTGTACTTTTTTCCCTGTTTTTTTTAGTGCCCCCCGCATTCGGACAGGAAAAATCCTGCGTCGTAACCCTGAAAAACGGGAACACTATAAACGCCGATTCGTGCCGCGTCAAAGACGGCCGGATTTATTTGAAATACCACCTCGGCGAAGTATCTTTCGACCTGTCGAAGGTTAAATCCATAACTGGCGGAGACGGCAGTTCCAATTTTCTACAGGACAAGGGGAAAGACCAGCCCCTCCGGACTGCCCGATCAGCCTCTATGAACGCGCAGCCGCCCGAGGAAAACTCCCCGGCCCAGGTAGAAAAAGACCATAAATTCAATGACTTCTTTGACAAATACTGGCAGGCCGACGAGAAGGGGCAGGCGGAGATGGACAAGCAGATGGATAAAGTATTCTCCGATTATTTCGATGACTCGGACTCGGACCAGCCATCCCAAGACAATTGAAATATTTTAAGGCGGCAGAGAATCGATTTACCTGTCCAGAGCGACAGCGAAGACAGAAATGACTTACCGTCAGAGCGTAGCAGGAAAGGAAGGTGCAGGGAATATTTATTGGAATTTTGGTCGCATTGACTGCAAACATAGCATTATGTCGAAAGGAGAGTTCTAAATGAAGAGATTTTTGATTTTATTTATACTTTAGCCGCTTTCCTGGCGATACCCGCCATATCCTCGGCTCGGGTAACAACAGGCGCGGGAGTCGTCCCGACACTGACGATTCAGGCCAACTCTATCAATGGATCCGGTAATAACCAGTCCACAGTAATGACGACGCAAAACTTTGCCTATACGAAGGGCGCTTTATTTTTTAACGTGTCCTCCGTGGATAATTCCGACGGCGGCGACGCCGGCAAAATGCAGCAATTTAAAGCCCAGTGTCTCCTTCGCGGGTTCCGCGTCTTCCACAGACCTCAGGCAAAACCACCACCATAAGCAACGTGTTCATGAACATGAGCGGTCTGGTGCTTAGCGCCGATAATAAGCCATCGGCCGCGTTAGGCTGCGGGACCGTCAACGGCACGTTAACCATTATGGACGGCGGCACAGAGGTCAATGGCAACCCCGACCCCGTTCAGAACATGAGCTTCACCGGCTCCTACAAAATGAATGTCGCCCTCGCCGGGTTTGTTACGGATGGTCAAGGAGGCATAATCCCACGTCGGGGACCGGCCACCTTTACCATTATCATTGCCGGCGTCAACGGCCCGGTTATCGACCCGGATACCGGTCTCCAGACTGGCACTACGCCGGAGCCGGTGGTTGTGAACGTAACGCTCGGTGCCACTCCATTTAAAATCGGAACCGGCGGCACTGTTCCCGTTCCCGCTGGGACGGCCAACGTCACACGGCACCTGGAACGCGAACATAGTAAAGAGCGATTACTCAGAAAATGACGCAGTGACCCTGAATCTGGTGCAAAACGGAACCTCCCTGACAGGAACCTTAGGGGCAGGGGATAAAGGCACCCAATCGCTGATAGGCTCTGTCGTCGGCAAGGTCGTTACTCTGCAGTTTACCGACAGCAGTAAAGGTGAAACAAATACCTTTACAGGCACTTTGAACGCCACCGACGGGACGCTGTCCGGCACCTACAGGAGTTCATTGGGCTCGAGCGGGAACCTGGGGCGCGTCGAAAAGTACCCCCGCAGGGATTACAGGCAGTTGGAACGCAATCCCTACGTCTTCAATGGGCAAAGATGCAGGCCCGAGCACCCTCGTCCTGAGCCAATACGGCAGCGTTATTTTAGGATACAACAGCGACGGAGGCCCGCTTGCCGGCACTATCAGCGGCACGACCACCAAGACCGTATCGTTCTCCATGTCGGACGGCAACGGCGGCATTGTCAAATTGACGGGAACCGTCCCAAATGGCGGGACTACCGCGTCCGGCTCATACACGGACATAAAGGGCGGAGCCCTCGACGACAAAGGGACCTGGACCGCGACGAAGGGCACGCCGCTAGTCACCACCTGGGGCTTGTATCATACGCCGGAGCGGCGGGTCGCCGGAAGGTCCAGCCGTCGTCACCCTGATCCAGAACGGCAGCAGTCTCACAGGAACGCTGAACGATGGCCAGCACCTCAATACGATTAATAATGGAACAATCGACGGCGACGGCAATATTTCCGTGAGCTTTACCGACGACGGCGGCACCTCGACAACCATAACGAGCTCCGTAACGTCCGACACCTTCGGCACGAGCGGGGCCACCATGTCCGGCACATACGTTTCCACCGGCACGCAACCCGAAACGGGGACTTGGAACGCGACGGAGAACTAAGGTAACGGCCCTTAAATCCCATCATAGGGCGTGACGCCCCCGGCACGCCAGGGGTGTCGCGCACCGCAATAAGGGATGGGGGCGTTACTCATCAAATCAAAAAGGCCGGCGAGGAATCGCCGGCCTTTCTTTTATAATTCGAGCGTGCCCCTCTTTTTAATCCACGTCCTGCAGCAGCTTCATCTGTTTTTCCTGGTCTATGACCGCCTTCGCGGGAACAGGGGGCGGCGAAGAGGATACCGGCTGCGCCTCGGGCATTGCGGAAACGTACTGGGTGGGAGCCGTACCTTTTTTGAATACCTCGCTTATCACCTTCTCGACTCGCGCCGGTAGGTAAAAGCCCCGTGGCTGCGTCTATCTCCACGAAATCGATGCCGTCCGGGATGGTGAAGTTATCAGGCGGATATGCCGCCACCGCCGGGGCCATGAACCGTACCCATATGGGAAGCGCGGCCCTTGCGCCCGATTCGCCGTGCCCCAGGCCCTTGTCGTCGTCATGGCCCACCCATACCCCGGCTACGAGGTTGGGGGTGTATCCGACGAACCATGCATCCTTGTAATCGTTGGTCGTCCCGGTCTTCCCGGCCACCGGCCTGCCGAGCGACGAAGCCAGCGTGCCCGTCCCGCGCTGCACCGCATCTTGAAGCATGCTGGTAACCTGATAAGTCGTCTCGGTGGACAGGACCTGATCGTGCGTCGATTCGTGTTCCTCCAGCACATGGCCGCTTCTGTCGGATACACGCAGGATAGTAACCGGGTTTATGTCGTAGCCGCCATTGGCGAATGAGCAATAGGCCGTGGTCAGCTCAAGGGGTGTGACGCTTCCGGAGCCCAGCGCGAGGGTGAGGTTCCGGGCGAACGGCCCAGTCATCCCGAGCTTTGTCGCCAGGTCGATGACCTTCTGTACGCCGACCTCATGGAGAAGCTCTATCGTAACGACGTTCCTGGAGTAAACCAGCGCGTCGCGCAGACGGGTAGGCCCGTAATATTCCCTGTCGTAGTTTGCGGGTTTCCAGGTGTCGTTGTCGTAACTTCGGGGCTCGTCGTTTATGATGCTCGCCGGGGTAAAGCCGTTTTCCATCGCGACGGCATAGACAAGCGGCTTGAAAGCCGAACCCGGCTGCCTGTGGGCCATCGTGGCATGGTTATACTCGCTCCTCTGGAAATCCACACCGCCGACCAGTGCCTTCACCTTGCCCTCCCAGGGGTCGATGGCGACCAGCGCGGCCTGACAGACCGGTTCCTGTTCCAGCGTAAACGCGAGGCGCTTCGCCTTATCGAACCCTTTGGGTTTAACCTCGATAACGTAACCCGGCTGAAGTATATCCGAAGGCTTCTTCTTTTTCTGGTCTCTGCCGGCGGCCCATTTCATGTCCGCCCACGAAAGGTACCCTTTGCCGCTGCGCGTAAATATCACCGCGCCCTTGTCATCTAACTTTAAGACGGTTGCCGCCACGACCTCGCCCGGCTGGAAGGAGGATGCTTTCGCCTGCTTTGTTTCCAGAAGCTTCTCGACTTCGTTCAGGTCTTTCTTAGCGACAGGCCCGCGCCAGCCCTGCCGTTTTTCCAGGTCCCGCACTCCCGACTCCACGGCCCGGTTTGCCGCGACCTGCATGCGGTAATCGATCGCCGTCTTTACGGTCAGGCCTTCCACATAAACCTTGTCGGCCCCGTATTTCTTCTCCAGATATATCCTTATCTGCTCGACCAGGTACGGCGCGACCTCCTCGTTCGCCCGGAGGTTCTTCAGGACAAGCGGCTGGGCCATCGCCACGCTCGCCTGTCCGCGGGAGATAAGCCGTTCCTCGGCCATCCTCGTCAGCACCAGCTCCTGGCGTTTCTTCGCCGTCCCATATCGTTGTAAGGCGAATAGCCCTGGGGGGAGCGGATAAGGCCCGCTATCATGGCGGATTCGGCAAGGCTCAGGTCGCCTACGTGCTTTCCGAAAAACGTCCGTGCCGCCATCTCGACGCCGTATGCGCCGTGGCCGAAATATATCTTGTTTAAATACAGCTCCAGTATCTCGTCCTTCGTCAGGCTCTGCTCGATTTTCCGGGCGAGCATCATCTCCTTGAGCTTTCGGCTGACGCTCTTTTCCGGCGTCAGGAAATAAACCTTGGCGAGCTGCTGCGTGATGGTGCTCCCGCCCTCCTTGAAGCTTAAAGAGATGACGTCCTTCACCATCGCGCGCGCGATGCCCTGGAAGTCCAGTCCGCCGTGCTCATAGAACCGGGCGTCCTCGATAGCCACCACGGCCTTCTTAAGGCTGTCCGGCATCTGCGAAAGCGGCACGAATATCCCCCGGTCAACCTTTATCCGGCCAATCAGGTGGTCGTCTTCGGAGAACACCTGCGTGCCGATGGGGGATTTATAGTTCTTCAGCGAGCTTATCTGGGGCAGGTCGTGTTTTACGGTATTTATCACCGCATAGCTTGCCCCGCCGGTAATGGCGATCAGGGCTATAACTACGAATACTATTATCTTTATCTTTCTTATTGTCATTCTGATTTCTCTTTCCTGTTGCCAAGTAAAAAAAGACGGTTCAAAATGATAGCACTGTAGGGAAATTAATGCAACAGGAAGAGAGAAATTGTAATCCCCGCCGACCTCACGGAGCAGGCCTGGCGCCCGTCGAATATGCCGCAAGCGCCCTGCGCGCGATGCGCGTCACGAAAACGGTCACGACAACCGTGGCGAGGAACCCGACGCCGTAAAGGACCCATTCGCCGGTCGTCCTGGCGCGTCCCCCGGCGCCGAGCTTTGCAAGGTCTCCCGCGAGGGAGCCGATATAGACATACATGACCGTCACGGGCATCATCCCTATCCATGACGCGAAGAAATAGTCCCGGAGAGATACCTTCGTTAGCCCGTATGCGTAGTTAAGGAGGACGAACGGAAATACGGGCGACAGACGAGTAAGCCCGACTATCTTCCAGCCCTCTCTGGCTACCGCCTCGTCTATCGACTGAAACTTCCGGTTGCCCTCTATCTTCCTGGCAACCCAGTCCCGGGCCAGGTACCTCCCCACAAGGAACGCGGCGGTCGCGCCCAGCGTGGCCGATATGGACACTATGACAGAGCCCTCGACCACGCCGAAGATGGCGCCCGCCCCAAGTGTCAGGATCGCGGCGGGGAACAACAGAATGCAGGCGGCGATATAAATTATTATGAATATTACCGGCCCCCACATACCCAGGCCGGAGACCCACTGAAGAGCGCCAGTCAGCAGTTCCTGGAAGTGGAGGTATTTCGAGCCCGCTACAAGCAGGGCGACGACTATGGCCGCCGCGGCCAGCCTGATTATCAACCCCTTTTTCTCAGGTGCGCTCATGACCTATTTCACTCGAAGAGTTTCAGGTACTTCCCGTACCCATCCTTTACGAGGTCCTCTTTCGGGATGAACCTGAGCGCCGCCGAGTCCAGGCAGTAGCGTAGTCCCGTTGGCGGGGGGCCGTCATGGAACAAATCGCCGAGATGCGAGTCCGCGTGTTTGCTCCTTACCTCCGTCGTGGTCCTTAAGAAGCCCTCCTTTTTCTCCACGACGTTGCCGGGTTCGAGGGGTTTCGTGAAGCTCGGCCATCCGGTGCCGGAATCGAACTTGTCCAGCGAACTGAAAAGGGGCTCGCCCGATACGATATCGACGTAAATGCCGGGCCTCTTATTGTTCCAGTATTCGTTTCCAAATGCTGGCTCAGTGCCATTTTCCTGGGTTACCTCATACTGCATGGGAGTCAGCCTTTTTTTCAACTCTTCCCTGGACGGCTTGACATACGCGACCTCAGCCTTGGCGCTCCCGGCGTTACTGGTGTGCATCGCCGCATCCTTTCCCCATACCTTCTCCAGATACTGGTCGCGGCCTGAGTTCCATCTGTAATACTTGTACCGTACCGGGTTTTTCTTCCAGTAGTCCTGGTGGTACTGCTCCGCGGGATAAAATGCCGAGGCCTTTATTATCTCCGTCACGATGGGCTTTTTGAACTTACCCGACGCCGCCAGTTCCGCCTTGGACTTCTCGGCAAGCTTCTTCTGTTCGTCGTTCAGGTAAAATATAGCCGAACGGTACTGCGGCCCGCGGTCCACGAACTGGCCGCCGCCGTCCGTCGGGTCTATCTGCCTCCAGAAGACATCGAGAAGCTTTGAGTAGCTTATTTTGGCCGGGTCGTAGGTTATCTCGACCACCTCGACGTGACCCCCTTCGGCGTAATTCTCATAGGTCGGGTTCTTCGTATGTCCGCCGGTATATCCAGATACAACCTTGACGACCCCCGGGGTCTTCTCGAAAGGCGGCGTCATGCACCAGAAACATCCGCCCGCGAATATGGCCGTCTCAAGGCGCGGGCCGCCTGCCGCATCGGCCCCCGTAACCATAAGAGGCAGAAGAAACAGTGTTCCAATCAATATTTTAGTCAGCATGTCTTTCCTCCGGCTAAAACCTTTTTTGCTTGAATTTTAGTATCTTATAAAATTATATCACAACGATTTCTTCGTAATCGTTCCCATCGGCACCTTGCCAGGCCGGGATGTTATCAGCTATACTTGTAATATAAAGAAGCTTTTATCTGGGAGGACGCGATGTCCATGAAATGGCTGGTCAGCGAACGTTGCAAAGGCTGCCCAAAGTGCGGGCCGATGGGCGCACGGGACCTCTACGGGCTCGGCCCGGGGGTGTATCCGGCGGACAGGTTCCCCAAGGAGCCGGCGCACTTCGGCTGCAACTGCTCAAAGATAGTTCTGCCTGCCTGAACGGCTTCCGGAATGTCGATACCCGGCCCATGCCGCCTCCGAGTCCCCGGACTCGATTTTTCTGGCCTGCGGCCTGTAACGTAATCAGCGGGACCAATTTCCCCCCGTGCTATTAATAGCCCCTCCCGCTTTGCGTCGGAACCCGCCGCTAATTAATCTCTTTTTCATATATAAATGGCTTATTCGACGATTACTCGTCGGGTATCAATTTGAGCCGTTTTTACGACGTCAGGGGCGGTTTACGAGGGGTTAGAGAGGGGTTTACGAGCTATAGTTTTTTAAAGGGGAGGACTAAGGTTTTATCCTTATTAAACAAATCGTTACACCGCATATTTTCCTTTTTTCAGCGGCATGAAAATCCACGTATCGACACTTGCAAGTAATTGAAAAATATATGTTCTCTTTCGCCTCCTCGCGGAGTTTCCGCGTCCGGGCAGGCATTAATTAAAGAGTTATTTATTCGTAAAGTATTCATCTCCTCCACTGCCCTTGCGGCTCTTCCACCTGGAACGCGAAATCGCGGCTATCCCCGGCGCTGTCAGTCTCCACTATCGTCGTCACCCTGTACCTGCCGGGCCTTGCGTTTTCAGGGATTTTCAGGGGCATGGAGCTTGTCCATGTCCCGCCTTCCCGGCGAATGGTTACCTCCGGCTTGCCGATTATTTCCCCGGCGTCATTTCTCACTTCCCGGACCTCGTGGACCAATGCCAGGCGCCTGTACGGCGTGAGCACGGTAAATGTCGAAACAAGATTTACCGTATCCCCCGGCACAACCGTCTTCGGGCTTGCGTATGCGTCCTCAATGCGTACAAGGTCCTGGCGCGCCTGCCCTTCGTTATAACTGTATTGCCTTGCCGCCAGCTCCTCGGAGCGCTGGAGGTGGTACTCGTTGTTGCCTATGGACGCGCCCGCTAACCCCCCGAATATGCTTCCGATTACCGCGCCTTCTCCGGCCCGGCCGCCAAAACTTCCGAGGATCGCGCCCAAAGCCGCTCCCGTTACCACCCCAATGCCCGTCCCGGTCGCGGTATATTCCGATTGCCTTTCAGTGGCGCATGCGCTAAAGAGAAATATAACGGCAACCACAGCGGCAGTCCCTGCGATGGTCTTCCTCATGGAAATACCTCTTTTCAGAAATTCATTATGATTAAGTTTAACTAAGTTTAACGCGGAAGGAGCTTCCGGGTCAAGATGCGGGGGGATTGTCCCTGGGCGGTTCCATGTCCGGCGCGGAGGTCTCCTGGACATTTTCAGGGCCCGGCGGCACCGTGGTCGAGGCCGGTTGACTGGCGTCAGGGAGAAACGGCGCGGCGGGCTCAGAGGGCAGAGCGGCCCTGTCCGCGTAGTAGACGACGAAGCAAGAGCGGGCTATAAGTCCCACGTACATCTGGAGAATCAGCCCCAGAAGTACCAGAGGCAGGAACCCGACAGCCGCCGCGGGGCTGGTATCTTTAGTGATGTTGAAAGGCATCGTCACCAAGTTTGAGATAATATTAGCGAAAAATACCAGCACGAACATCAGGAGCGCGAAGAGAAGTGCGTCCCAGAAGTGCTTCTTTATAAAGCGGTAGGAAGCCTGAAGGGAAGAGAATGCTCCGTGCCTCTCCCCGACCAGTATTATCCCGGAGAAGGCCCATCCCGCATACAGGAAAAACACAAGCAATAGACCGGACAGGATCAGCGCGAGGATAAAGGGCACGCCAATCGTAAAGGCCAGGATACTCTTTCCCGCCTCCTTCAGCGGGCTGAGTATCGCCTCATAACCGATGGCGGCAATGGCGACAAAGACGAACAGCGTGAAAAGGGCGATAAGCCCCCATATTATATACAGTCCAAGCATCGCCCATACCGAGCGGCCGCCGGTGGTGAAGAACTCCTTCGCGGTGAAGCCTCTGGCCTCTTTCCGCGCTGTCTGGATTATGCAGCCGAGGTTCCCGGAATGCACGAATGCGGTGATAAAAGCCGCAAGGAGCGCAAATAAAACGGCGAATAAGACGCCGGCGCCGATGAGGGTGAAGGACGTCTGCAAAAGTGCCGACAGGTTGTCCACGGAAAGCGTCTGAAGGCCCAGTTTAGGGATGGAGCCCAGCGCCATGAACACGAGTATCACCGCGAGCAGGAAGAATATGAACAGCATGATAAGCCCCGCCAGGAACTGCGTAAGCAGAACTGCAAGGTTCCTGTTCGCCGCCCTGAAACCCTCCTTTATGACATCGAAATATCTCATTCCTCTCCCGACCGTCCGGCCCTCGGGCCTGCAGTCTTCAGTCTTCTGTTAAGCGCCCTGTCCGCCGTAAGTATTTCGTCAACGTTACTGCCGTCTATCTCCCATGCATATTCGCCGTCTTTATCACGCTTCAGCTTTATCTTCAGCTCTTCGTTTTTCTTCCTGGCTGACATTATTTTGCCGGATACCGCTTCGGACGGCTCCGCTTTTATAGCCTCGAGCTTTGCTGGAGCGACAGAGGCCTGCTTATCGCACGCGCTTAAGGCCGTTACCGGCATAAGGGCGGCAAAGAACATTATTAAAATGTATGACTTAGCCCGCATTGTGTATGACTTCTCCTTGGTGCGACATATCCGATAAAGATAATCTTGAGCGTCGGATTTGTCAATAATTTTCTTTTGCGATAGGGACTTATACCATTGACAAAAGGGCCGCAATGATATGATAATTAACACAGGCCAAAAGGACTCCGTTGAAACGAAACAATAAAATAACTATCGTCCTCATAATTGCCGCCATAATAGGCATCGCGGCCTATATCTTCCTTTATTCCGAAAGGGAGAAAGGGCCGGAGTCCGTCCGGACGACCGGAGCGGTGGAGGGGATAGAGACCAATATTTCCTCCAAGATCGCCGGGCGTATCACGTTTATCGGGGTTCGCGAAGGGGACGCGGTTAAAAAAGGCCAGCTCGTAGCCCGGATAGAGAACGAGGACCTCCAGGCGGCGCTTAAGGCGAGCCAGTCCGCTCTCCGTGCGGAGGAGCTTACGCAGACGTCGCTCGGGCAGGTGGTGGCAAACGCCGCCGACCAGGTAAAGGTGGAGCGGGCGGACGTGGAGAACCAGATCGCCCAGGCGCGCCGGGCACAGTCCCAGCTTGCCTTGGCGGAACTGAACCTCTCCCGCGAAAAAGAGCTGTATAAAAAGGGGATAGTGGCAAAAGCGGACCTGGATAACGCCCAGACGGCCCGCGATTCCGCAAAGGCGGATGTCGATGCGGCGGGCGCGTCGATAAACCTTGCGAAGTCCAAGCTCGCTGCGAACAAAGCGGGTCTTGACAAGGCGAAGGAGGACGTGGCGACTCAAAGGGCGCGCGTGAGCCAGGCGGGCGATAACGTAAAGTTAAGCGAGGCGCAGCTTTCATACTCCGATATATTCGCGCCGTCGGACGGTGTGGTGGAATACCGGCCAGTGGAAGAGGGCGAGGTCGTCGCGCCGGGGACGAGCATCCTGACGGTCGTGGACCCCAGTATCCTCTGGGTGCGGTTTGACCTGGAGCAGAGGTTCATAACGAAGGTGCGCGTGGGGACAAAGGCGCGCGTATGGCTGGAGCACCATCCGGATATGGTTTTCGACGCAGTGGTATTCGACGTAGGGCGCGAGGGCGAGTTCGCGGTAGAGAGAGACGTCACCCGCGGCCGCCAGGACATCAAGACCTTCCGCACGAGGATAAAAATTAACGACCCGAAAGGGATACTCAAGCCCGGCATGACGGTGATGGTGGAGATACCGTGAAACCAGAACTTTCTATAATAATCCCTCAATACAAGACCGAACAGTTCATCCGTTTGTGCTTGAGATCCTTGCGAAAATATTCTCGCAATCCTATACAGGTCATAGTTGTCGATAATAACTCATGCGATGGCTCGATCGACTATTTAAGAAGCGTCCCCTGGATTGACCTGATAGAGAACAAAAGTGATTTAGTCGGTATACGGGCACACAGGGAAGCCATTGATTTAGGAGTTGAAAAGGCACGGGGAGACTGGATATGTCTTTTTCATAGTGACACAATAGTTTTAAAAGAGGCATGGGACGTGTCTCTTCTTGAAATTATAAAAAAAGGAGGCGCGGTCGGCCTTTCTACTTATATTCGAGACGTAAATCAATTTGAAAATTTTTTTATTAAATGTTCGAGAAGGTTTTGCGAATTTAGGACTGGCATCAAAAGAAAAATCAACCCAAACAAGGGCAAAGATAAAATAATGTCTTATTGTTTCTTCATTAAAAGGACTATTTTATCGAACTCCGGTTTCGTTTTTTCTAAAGAAAAGATGGACGTAGGCTCGGAGTTATATCATGAGCATATTAAAGATAAGTATCCTTTCGTAATATTGGGATATAGAAAGCTGTCGCCTTTTTTTTGGCATACAAGTAATGTAACATCGATCATTACAGGACAGCTTGCTGGACAAAAGGATGTAAACAAATATAAAAAAGGGAAAAAAAAAAACAAAAAAACAAAAAAAAATTTGGGAGACAAAAAAGAGCTGGAGACCGAGGCGCGCAAGCTGGAGAAGGAGCGGGACATGTACCGCGCGAAGGACCCGTACTTCGACCTGGGCGAGGCGCTCCTGCAGATAGCAATCGTGCTTGCTTCCATATCCATACTCGCGTCGTCCGGTCCGGTATTCATCGGCTCGCTGGTCTCGGCGGTATTGGGGACGTTCCTTATGGTGAACGGTTATTTCATGTTTTTAAGTATTCCATTTTTTCATTAATCCGCGGTTACAAACCTAATGCCTTCAGCAGTTGAGACTTTTGACATCCGTAAAAACTTCGGCGAACTGACTGCGGTCAAAGGCATCAGCATCCAGATTAACGAGGGCGAGTTCTTCGGGTTCCTGGGGCCGAACGGCGCGGGAAAAAGTACGCTGATACGGATGCTGACGACGGTCCTGAAGCCCACTTCCGGTACGGCGAAGGTAGGGGGCTATGACATAATAAAGGAGCCGGATGATGGTGCGCCGCTCCATCGGCGTCGTCACGCAGAACATGGCCTCCGACCTGGACTTGACCGCCCGCGAGAACATGGACATTTTCGGGAAGTTCTACGAGGTGCCCAAAAAAATCCGGCAGGAGAGGGTTGAGGAACTGCTGGAGCGGGTGGGCCTGACGAAGAAGGCGGACGAACTGGCCGCGACTTTCTCCGGCGGGATGAGGCGCAGGCTCGACATAGCGCGCGTGCTGGTGCACAGGCCCGCGATGCTTTTTCTTGACGAGCCGACGTCCGGCCTGGACCCGCAGAGCCGCCGCGTAGTGTGGGAAATGCTCCAGGGCTTCATGAAAGACTACAACATGACTGTCTTCCTCACTACGCACTACATGGACGAAGCGGAGTCGCTCTGCACGCGCGTCGCCATCATCGACTACGGGAGCATAATAACGATGGGGACGCCGGACGAACTGAAGGCGGGGATACCGGGTAACGACATCGTGGTAATGACTCTATCCGGAGACCCGGAGAAGGTGCGGGGGCTGGCGGAGGCGGAAGGCTACGTGCATAAGGCCCAGCTTGAGGATAACGACTTGCGCTGTTTTGTGGATAGCGGAAGTGAAAACGCGCCGAGGCTTATGAAGCTTGCCACGGAGGCGGGCGCGAAAGTTAAAGCCGTCTCCATAAAAAACCTCTCGCTGGAGGACGTTTTTATCCATTACACCGGCCGCTCCATACGCGAGGAAGAGTCGAAGAAGGTGAACCTGTTCCTGGGCGCGGGCGTGCCGTCTAAACTGGGGAGGGGCTGATGCGCCGGGTTTACGCGGTACTCGAGCGCGATATCCGCAAGTTCTCCCGGAACCCGGTCATCATGGTTATGGCCGTGGTCATGCCTATAGCGTACCTCATCATCCTCGGCAACTCCTTTCAAGGGAAGCTGAAGGGCCTGCCGGTGGCAGTGGTGAACCAGGACGACGGCTACTGGGGCCAAAGGCTGGACGAACGCTTGAAGGCAGTGACGATCGGACCCAAGACGGTGACGATAACGTATCTGTCCGACCAGGGCGCGGCGGTGGACGGGGTGCGGGAAGGAAAATATAAAGGGGCGATAATCGTGCCCCCGGATTTCTCGCGCAGGATGGCGCTCGGCACGGGGCCGGAGGTCGGCATATTCGTGGACAACACGGACCAGATATCCGAGGGCGCCCTGACTGACGCGCTGACCCAGGCGGTGAACTCTATCCGCGAGACGCATGTGCCGATCCGTCCGGACAGGACGGTCGTGCAGGCCAGGCGGGTGGAGCTGTACAAGCAGGTGGACTACGACCAGTCGCTGGTGCCTGGCGTCGTCGTGATGGCGATGTTCATGGGGACGATGATAACCGGCGTATTCAACCTGGTGATGGACCGGTTCCTGGGCGTGGACGAGGCGATACTGATGACCCCCGTGACGAAGATGGACATTGTCGGGGGCCTTGTAATCTCAGGGTTTGTAATCACGCTCATCATGGCTACGACGGTTTATATCGTCAGCGCATTGATAACCGGCATAACGATATTCGGCGGCGTCCTGAGGTTCATGGGAATACTCTCCGTGCTCGCGCTGACCACGCTGGGGCTTTTAAGCATGATGTTCCTGATGCTTGGCCGGGCGAACCATCCCAGGATAGTCGGAGTGTTTTCCGGGTTTATGAACGTGATATTCTTTTTCCCGTCGGGCGCGGTATATCCGGTGCAGAGTTTCCCCCGGTGGCTTCAGGTATTCGCGAAGGTGAACCCGGAATACTATGCCGTCCATGCGCTCAAGAGTATAATGTTTAAAGGAAACCTGCTGTCCGCCGTTTACGGCGACATTTTGTTCCTGTTTTGTTTTTTATGCGTTATGATGTCGCTGGCGGTGGTGACATTCAAAAGAACATTATGAAAGGAGAGTAATAGATGCCATTCGATATCGTGGTGCTGGATGAAAGTTTCAAGTTTATCGGCGAGGTCCGCTTAGACCCGGGAGTCCACGGGATGCTCTGGCGCAAGATCGTGACACTGGAGGACTACCCGAACCTTGGAAAGGCCAGGGACGACAAAGAGGACGTAATCTTCGCGCCGGAAGAGGTGCCGGCGTTAATCCGGGAAGTAGAGAAACTGGAGGAGTACGTCGCCGGCGATAAGTTGATGTCGGAGGATGTGAAGGGAAAATGCCTGACGTTCGTCAGAAAGCTTAAAGAGCTTTGCCTTATCGCCGCAGAAGCAGAAGAGGAGCGTGGATTTCGTTTCGGGGGATTAGGCGGCTTTAGCGAGCGCCTTTTTAAGCTCTTCCGGGTCTTCGATAGGCGCGGCGCACGTGAAGCCTTTGCACAGATATGCCGCGGCCTTGCCGGCTGCTTTATAGCCCCGCCCGGCAATCTCGGCCTCGTCGCGCCCGAAGTCCATCAGCCGGATTACGCGCCTCGGGATAAAAGATTTTCCAGCGGCATCGGCTAAGGCAGTCATATCGGGGTTCCCGGACTTGCCCGTGATATATAGTTCCAGCGCGGGCTGAATAAAGAAGTCGGATGCTAAAGCATAGTTGGCAGCCATATAGGAAAATTGTCTAAAACTCTCCGCGAAAGGCAGGAGGCAGGCTTCAGCCATCTTCAGGAACCGTTCCGTACCCGTCAGCACCCAGAGCGTCTTTAACGATACCGACATCTCCGAGTTCTCCGCCATCGGCTTCGCCCGGTCGGCCAGTGCACCCACTGCTTCATGGTCCTCCGGCAGGTCGAAAAACCCTTCGAATTCCGTGTCCCAGTGAGTCCTCTCCAGATAGTCGATGAAGAGCATCGCCTCAAGAATACGTTTTTCCTCGCCCGTAAGCTGGTACATGTAAAGGAGCGTCTTTATCGCGGCGGAGCAGTCTTGCAGAAGCCCCGGCCTCCGCGGGTATTCGTCAATGTAATGGTATAGGCCGCCGTCCGGCGTTTTCATCTTCGAAAGGACGTAATCCACCGCACTCTCTGCCCGCTCCCTGTAGCGTATCTCGCCCAGCGTCTCCCATGCCGAAAGGAACGCGTAAGCCGCCTTCATGTTCAGGTTCGTATACAGGGTATGGTCCACATAGGGCGGCGTCCTCAATAGCCTTTCCGCAAGCGTCAGGCCATAGTATTCCTCGTCCGCGTCCTGGCTCCCGCAGAAGTAGCCGTCCTTGTCCCAGAGCCATTCCTCCACGTATTTCAGCGTATCCTCGGCAACCGTTTTCCACTTCTCGTTGCCCGTCAGCCGGAACGCGTTCAGATAATTTACGATCAGGGCCGCATTGGATTCCGTCATCTTCTCGAAATGCGGCACAGTCCAGTCACGCGTCACCGAATACCTGAAGAACCCTCCCATGACGTGGTCATACATCCCGTGGGAGGACATCCCTTCGAGCGTCTTTTCGGCCATATCGAGGTATTCTTTATTGCCCGTGTCCCTGTATGAGACAAGGAGCAGGTCGTTTGCATCCGCCATCGGGAACTTCGGCTCCGTCCCGAAACCGCCGTGGACAGGCTCGAACTCCTTCTCTATCTCCTGAAGGACTTCCGCCGCCGCGCCCACGGACAGCGCGTCCGGTCTCTGCCGGCGACAGGCCAGAAGCTCCGTACGCTTTCCCTCCCGGACCTGGGCCGCCCTCTCCATCACGCGGCCTTTGTTCTCCTGATAGAACCTGTCCACCTCCTCCAGCGTCTCCAGGAGCTTATCCGGCGGCATGTACGTCGCGCCCAGGAGGACCTCGCCGGTCGGCGTCAGTATGGCCGTGGTAGGCCAGCCGCCCATGTTGTAGCGCTCGTTGACGTCCGGCATCTTGTCCGTATCCACGCGCACGGGAACATAGCGCATATTTATTATCGCGGAGGTATTTTTATCCGAGTAAGAAGTCTCGTCCATGACGTGGCACCAGTGGCACCAGACGGCGGAGATATCCAGAAGGACAAGCTTCCCCTCACGCTCCGCCTCCGCGAACGCTTCACTGCCCCACTCGCGCCACTTGACTAAGTTAGGATGCATCTATTGCTCGTAAGCAAGTACCCGGATGACCCCCTGGGTCTCGCCTTCCTCGGCTGTCAAGACCGCGTCGCTCACGGAGATAACCTTCGTTATCTTGTTGTCCTGGATGAACTTGTTAACTTCGTCGTCCAGGGCATGCAGCTCGCGCTGGGTCTCGAATATCTTAAGGACCTGGCCGAACGTCTTAACCTTTATCATTTTTAGTCCTCCTTCCAGGTGATAGCCTCGATCGGACAGGAATCTATCGCCTCCTGTATTACGTCCTCCGGGTCCCCCGTGGGGTTATAAACTTCCGCGAGGTCGTCGTTGTCCAGCTTTAACGTATTGGGGGCGATTTCCGTACAGAGCCCGCAGCTCGTGCAGAGCATTTTATCCACAACCGGCACTTTTGCCATTTTTCACCTCTCCTTGTTAGTCATAATCAAAGTATACCATCTCCCCGAACCTAAAGAAAATATTCCTGGAGCTGAAAATTTTACGTTAAACATACCCGGCAGGCCGACGGCTGGTCCGCACGGGACAGCACCTGCTCATTTTTGGAACCGTAACGGTAAACGGTTATGCCCTTGCACCCCAGTTTATACGCGAGGGAATAAATTTTTCCAACGTCCGAAGGCGTCGCATCCTCCGGCAGGTTGATCGTCTTGGACACGGCGTTATCCGTATATTTCTGGAACTCAGCCTGCATCATCACGTGCCGCTCCGGCGCTATCTCCAGAGCTGTTTTGAAAACCTCCTTCACCTTTTGCGGCACCCCTGGAAGACCCGACACGCCGCCCTGTCACGTCCAGGTCCTTGAGCAGGGCCTCCGAATAAAACCCTTCCTTTTTTGCCCTGTCGAAAAAAACGCGGTTGACCTCCCGAAGTTCCGAGCCGTCCAGGACCCTGCGGATGAACGAGAGCGCAAAAAGAGGCTCGATGCCGCTCGAAGTCCCGGCGATGATGCTTATGGTCCCGGTAGGCGCGACCGTGGTTACGGTGGCGTTCCGCATGTACTTAAGGCCCTTTTTCTCCCAGGCGCTTCCGGGGAAATTCGGAAAGTTGCCGCGTTCCCGGCCCAACTCGGAGGATTTTGCCACCGCCTCGTCATTGATAAATTTCATCACTTCCCCGCCTAACTTCAGAGCGTCGTCAGAGTCATACGGGATATCCAGCATTACCAGCATATCGGCAAAGCCCATGACCCCAAGTCCGACCTTGCGGTTGGCGCGCGTGATGCGCGTTATCTCCGGAAGGGGATAGACGCTTGAGTCTATTACGTTGTCCAGGAACTGCACGCCGTCTCTTACGGCATTTCGAAGGTCATCCCAGTCCATGCGTCCGTCTACGACGAACCGGCTTAAGTTGACGGAGCCCAGGTTGCAGGACTCGTACGGCAGAAGGGGCTGTTCCCCGCAGGGGTTGGTCGCCTCTATCACGCCTGCCGCCGGAGTCGGGTTCAGGGCATTTATCCTGTCTATGAAAATCACGCCGGGGTCGCCGGTCTTCCAGGCCATTAAAGCGATTAAATCCCACATCTCCCGCGCCTTTATTTTTTTTGTCCCCCTGCCGTCCCTGGGGTTTATAAGCGGGTATTCTCCGTCTTCGTCCAGCGCCCGCATGAAGTAATCGGGGATGCTGACGGAGAGGTTGAAGTTCCGGAAAGCCCCGTCCTCCTTAGCCCTGACGAACGCCGCTATATCCGGGTGGTCGATGCGCAGTATCCCCATGTTCGCCCCGCGCCGCCTGCCGCCCTGCTTTATCACCTCCGTCGCCTGGTCGAAAACCCTCATGAAAGACACCGGGCCGGAAGCTACCTCGCCGGTGGATTTTACGATGTCGTCCTTTGGCCTGAGGCGCGAGAAGGAAAATCCGGTCCCGCCGCCGGACTGGTGGATCCGGGCCATCGCCGAGAGCGCCCCGAAGATTTTTTTTACGCTGTCTCCGACCGGTATGACAAAGCACGCGGAGTATTGTTTAATCGACGTGCCCGCGTTCATCAGGGTAGGGGAGTTCGGAAGAAACCTCAACTCAGACATCATACGGTAATAGATTTCGCCGCGTGTAGTTTTTGTGCCGGGCGAGTATCTCTCGTCCGCGACTGCGATAGTCTTTGCCACCCTGCGGAAAAGCCCCTCCGGCGTCTCGATAACCCTGCCCGTACGGTTTTTTCTTAAGTACCTTCTCTCCAGCACGCGCAGGGCGTTGTCCGTAAGGCGAGTCTCGTTATTACCGCTCAAAGACCCTCTCCCGCTATACTAGCTCCGCATTCGCATGCGCCGTTTTTTGTATAATTGCCGGTCATCATGTTGCCGTAGCGGGTGATCAATATCTTGCCGCACCTGGGGCAAAGCGTATCCTCGCCGCCCTGGCCCGGCGCGTTCCCTTCGTAAACGTATTTCAGCCCTTCTTCTATCCCGACCCTTCGCGCCATGGACAAGGTGGACAGTGGGGTAGGGGGCTGGTCGGTCAGCTTGTAAGTCGGATAAAAACGGGAGACGTGCCAGGGTATCTCCGGATTAATCGAAACGATAAAACGGGCGATGGCGCGAAGCTCTTCCTCCGAATCGTTATGCCCCGGGATTACAAGGGTCGTAAGTTCTATCCATATCCCGGAGTCGTAGTAATTTTTTATGGACTCCAGTACCAGTTCGAGTTTGGCTCCGCAGACCTTCCTGTAGAACTCCCCGGTAAATCCTTTCAGGTCTATATTGGCCGCGTCGAGATACGGCCTTATAGTCTTGAGGGCTTCTGGCGTAATGTAGCCGTTCGTGACGAACACGTTCTTTATTCCGGCATCGAACGCGAGCTTTGCCGTATCGTATGCCAGCTCGAAGAATACGGTAGGTTCGGTATAGGTATACGCGATGCTCTTGCAGCCGGATTTTAACGCCTCATCCACTATCGACTGAGGTGAGACAGGATCTCCGGTTATCGTTTTAGTATCTCTGGGCATCTGGGCGATATCGGCGTTCTGGCAGAAGAGGCACTTGAAATTGCAGCCTGGGGTGGCTATGGAGTATGAACGGGAGCCTGGGTAGAAATGGAAGAGCGGTTTCTTTTCTATCGGGTCGATATGCCGGGCGATGACCTTGTCGTAAACGAGAGTATAGAGGGCGCCGTCCCTGTTTTCCCGGACCTGGCATACGCCCTTTGAGCCTTCAGGGATTTTGCACCGGTGTCCGCATAGAAAGCAGTAGACTTTTTTATCTTCGAGCGGCTCCCACAGAGAAGCCTGTTTCATGAGAGGCCTCCCGGCCGCCTTATCCCATTACCCTTCCGCCGTCGACGGAGATGTTTGCGCCGGTAACGAAGCGGCCAAGGTCGGAGCAGAAAAAAAGGGCCGCCCCCGCTATGTCCTGGGGTTGGGCGAGCCTTCCAAGCGGCGTCGATTCCTTTATCGCCTGGAGCACTGATTCGTTGGTATAAGGGGCCTCCTCCGTCAGGACAAAGCCGGGCGAAACCATGTTGACTGTAATCCCCCACGGTCCCGCTTCAGCGGCCAGATTCCTTGTGAAGCCCAAAGAGCGACCCCATAGCCGAAGTGAGGGCGCTGTAGCCTTTTATGGGCTGCAGGAGCATGTTGTTCCCTATATTTACTATCCTGCCCCAGCCTCGCGACTTCATCTTGCCGGTTACCCGCCTGGACAAGTAAAACGCGGGGCGCAGGATGCTGTCTATATGGTCCTGGTGCTCTTCCCAGGCAGACCTCGGGAAACATGTTCCTGATAATGCGCCCATGGGCGTTGTTAACCAATATGTCCACGCCGCCGAAAGCATTTTCAGCTTCCGATATCAGCATATCGGCCCCTTCTTCGGCGGACACGTCCGCCTTGACTGAAATGGCCGAAGGGTTTATCTCCCTGAGCGCGGCGAGAGCGGTTACGCCCCTTTCCTCGTTAGAGAGGTAGTTGATGGCCACGTTCGCCCCGGCTGCCGCCAGGGCCGATGCTATCGCAAAGCCTACCCCGCGCGAGGAGCCGGAGATTACGGCGTTTTTCCCGGCAAGCGAAAGACTATAGCCTGATGTCATGCCGCCGCGTCAACCTGCGAATATACAGTCTCGTTCTTAAACGCCCTTATCAGGCGCACGGTCCGCATCGTCTCCTTGTCCAGCGCGTCCACGTATGCAGACCACAACCCAAGGCCTGCCAGCATGGCGAGATAGGTG
Source organism: Nitrospirota bacterium (assembly GCA_963698885.1). GTDB lineage: Bacteria > Nitrospirota > JACRHJ01 > JACRHJ01 > JACRHJ01 > JBARKJ01. The sequence continues at coordinate 392,820 of CAVOSJ010000002.1, forward strand.
CTGTTTATCGCCGGACGCACACTCTTGTCCGACCCTGCGGAGATGTTCGAGAGCCAGCATGTGGTCCTGAGCGGCGGATCGACAAGCTCGCTTAAACCGTAAAGGGTCTGCTGTACCGCCACGGCCTGCTCCTGTCCGCGCACGTTTCCCGCTATGTGCAGGACCATCGGGTCCACGATAAGCCGATTGTTGGAAATCCCGACGGAATTGGCCTTCTCAATCAGGTCTTCGATTATCGCCAGCCGCTCGTCCGCGTCCGCGGGGATCCCTTTGCGGACAGGATAAATGACGAGGTCCGCGCCCGCCGTCTCCGCAAGACGCAGAATACCGTCCATCTCCTTTACCCGCTGGTAATCGGCGGAAAAGTAATTGACGATAATCTTTTTTCCCGCGGCGCCCGCGGCGATTTCCTGGGCTTTCGGGTTTCTGCTGTCTATGGAAAGCGGCAGGCCCGCGTCGCGCGCGCCGAGCACCGCCGTCTTCATGTATTTTTCGTCTCCGTCCCCGTCAAGGCTCAGGCTGATATTAAGCATATCCGCCCCCGCATCCTTCAGGGCAAGGGCCTGACCTGCTATCCAATCCGTATTGCCGGTCCTGGCGGCGGATATAAACTCGCGGTTTTTGAAGCTCAGGTTACTCGCTATAGCAAACATAACCTGCCTCCTTTCAATTGGCGGCGGTCAAACGTTGATAACCTCCGTCACCTCAGGCAATTCTTCCTTTATTGCGCGCTCCACGCCCATTTTGAGCGTCATCTGGGACATCGGGCAGCTTCCGCAGGCCCCGACCAGGCGCACTTTCACTACGGTGCCCTCAACGCCTATAAGCTCCACGTTCCCACCGTCCGCCTGGAGATGAGGCCTTATTTTATCCAGTATCGCTTCCACTTTTTCTCTCATCGATATTTGCTCCTGTTCTTTTAGTCGATTTTAACCATCGGTTCGCCGCAGCAGACAAGCTCTCCTGCCCCGCTTTCAATCACCTTCACCACTTGTCCGCATATTTCGCACTTATACGTCTTTCCCCCTTCGGCCATCTCGTTCCTCCTTTTAAAAATAGCGAGATATACACTACGTCTGTTTCAATTATATCATAAGCTATGGTTTTGGCGGGCTTTTAATCGGGCGTATCCAATACCTTAAGCGCCGCCTGGAGGCATTCTACTACGCCGTTTATGCCTGAAACGGGCAGGGGAGTGAGTATCGCCTCCAGTACCTCTTCCCGGCTAGCCCCGGCTTTAAGCGCCTGCGGGACGTGCGCGGCAACTCCCGGCGGGTAGTTCTGCGCCGTCATCGCGCCGATAAGTATCAGCTGCTTCGTCTTAACATCCAGCGCGGGCGCGTCGATGACCGACTTGAAAAGGTCAAGATATGCCTTGCCGGCGTCGGGAAAATTAGTCAGGAAATCTTTAAATTCTTTGGACATGAAAACCTCATAACGCCGCGCCATGCTTCTGCATGAACTCCTCTACTATGGCCACGCCGGATGACGTCCCTATACGCTCCGCTCCGGCCTGTACCATCTTGCAAAGCGTATCGAGGTCCCGGATGCCGCCCGACGCCTTTATCTTCGCCTTGCCGATTGCCCCGGCCTTCATTATCATGACGTCCGCGGGAGACGCGCCGCGTGAGCCGAATCCGGTAGAAGTCTTTACGAACTCCGCGCCGACCTCAGCCGAAAGCCTCGCCGCGCCGGCCTTCTCCGCGTCCGTGAGATAGCATGTCTCGATTATAACCTTATGCACCACGCCCGGAGTCAGGAGTATAAAATCCTTGAGCTGCCGCGCCACCGCCTCGAACTCCCCGGCCTTGAAAAGCCCCACGTTCATCACGACGTCCAGTTCCTGGGCGCCGGTGCGGACCGCCTCGACACCTTCCATTACCTTCATGGCCGTGGTGCCGGAGCCCAGGGGGAAGTCGATTACACAGCAGACAGTTACGCCCGTGCCCCGGAGCTTTTCCGCCGCGCGCGAGACGTAGCAGGGGTTTACGCAGACGGAATGAAACGAGTAATGCATGGCCTCGTCGCAAAGCCTGTCCACGTCCGCCGGGGCCGCTGTCGGGGAGAGCAGGGTATGGTCGATTATCTGGGCCAGCTCTATCGCGTTCTCAAACAACGGAGCACCTCTTGCTTGTACGCCTCCGAGAGCATTTTCGTCACCTTGCCCGGAGGGCCGATTTCGTTACCGCCCACCTCCTTGACAGGCATTATCTCCATCGTGGTATTCGTTATGAAAACCTCGTCCGCCTCCCCGAGGGCCGCCTCCGTGAACAGCTCCTCGTAAACGGTGATGCCAAGAGTCTTCGCTAATCGAAGCACGAGGTCGCGCGTTACACCTTCGAGTATCCCCGCGATGAGGGGCGGGGTCGTCAGGACTCCGTCTTTTACCATGAATATGTTGGAGATGGTGCCCTCGGCTATAAAATTGGCGTGGTTCAGCATTATCCCCTCGAACGCCCCCGCGCGCTTGGCCTCCATCTTCGCGAAGATGTTGTTCAGGAAATTTGTGGACTTTATGGCCGGGTTAAGCGTCTCCGGGTGTATCCTCCGTGTTTCCACGACGGCAATTTTGACCCCATCCTGGTAGAACTCCCTCCGGTAGTCGAAGAACTGCTTCGCGATTATCACGAAAGTGGGGGTGGGGCAAAGCTCCGGGTCCAGGCCGATCTCGCCGGGGCCGCGCGATACGCTGACGCGGATATAGGCGTCTTTGAGGCCGTTTCTGGACAATGTATCGTATATCGCGCGCCTGATGCCGTCTTCGTCCATCAGCAGGGCCATCTCCATCATGTCCGCCGACTGCTTCAGCCGCGCCAGGTGCTCGATCAGCTTGAAGACCATGCCGTCGTATGAGCGCAGGGTCTCGTAAATTCCGTCGCCATATAAATATCCGTGGTCGAATACGGAAACTTTTGCCTCTTCCTTAGGATAGAACGCGCCGTTTATGTAGATTTGCATTTATAGCCTCTCCAGCGTCTTTACCAGCGCCTCCGCCTTGTTTAGCGTCTCGTAGTACTCCCGCTCAGGGTCGGAATCGGCCACTATACCCGCGCCCACCTGGACATATGCCTTATTATCTTTTATCACAAAAGTGCGGATTATGATATTTAAGTCCATGTTGCCGTTATAGCCGATGTATCCCACCGAGCCGGTGTACGGGCCTCTTGCAACCGGCTCCAGCTCGTCTATTATTTCCATGCAGCGCACCTTTGGCACGCCCGTAATCGTTCCGCCGGGGAATGTCGCCCGTATGACGTCGAACGCGTCTTTGCCCTCAGCCAGCCTGCCCGTAACGTTTGAGACGATGTGTATGACGTGGGAGTAATCCTCCGTAACCATCAGCTCGTCCACATGCACGGTCCCGTAATCGCAGACCCTGCCCATGTCGTTTCGCTCCAGGTCGATCAGCATTATATGCTCCGCGCGCTCCTTCTCGTTTAACAGAAGCTCCGAGCGCATGGCCTCGTCCCCGTCCATGTCCCGGCCCCTCGGCCTGGTCCCCGCGATGGGACGGGTATCCACTTTGCCGTTTTCCAGCCGGACGAGCCGCTCCGGAGACGAGCTTATTATCTTCACGTCCCGGAAGTCCAGGTAGCAGGCGAAAGGCGAGGGATTGACCTCCCTTAGCACCCGGTATATGTCATACGGGTGGATCCCTTCCACGTCCGCCGATAGCCGCTGAGAGAGGTTCGCCTGGAAAATGTCCCCGGCGGCGATATATTCCTTCGCGCGGCGTACCATCTGCTCGTAATCATTTTTGGACATCAGCGGCTCAGCGGGTCCCGCGCCGGGACGGGCGGACTTATCCGTCCTTTCAGGTGTCCCGCTCAGGATACGCTCCTCCAGTTCCCGCATCCTTACGACGGTTTTATCGTAGATTTCAGGCCACCGGCCGGCCTCCGGGCTTGCATATCCCAGGCCCCGTTCCGCCGCGCCGGGATTGGCGATTATAAAGAATTTTCCTTCGACATGGTCGTATGCCGCGAGCAGGTCTATGAATATGAAATGCGCGTCGGGGATTTTAAGGTCGTCTTCCGCATGGGAAGGGATATTTTCAAAGTTATGTACGAAGTCATAGGAAATAAACCCGACACAACCGCCGGTAAACGGCGGGAGGCCGGGGACTTGTTCAAGGCGGTAGCCGGACATCAGTTCCCGAAGCTTCGCAAGCGGCGGACGGGAAGCGACGGAGCGCCTGCCGTCCCGGGTTATCTCCACCTGATTTCCCTTGCACCGGAATGACATGTAAGGGTTCGAGCCCATGAAGGAGTACCTGCCGGTGCCCTTGCTTATCCGCGCGGACTCGAGCAGATACGGCTCCCTGTCATCAAGCAGTGCACGGAAAGCGGAGGCGGGGTCGAAGCCTGGAAGCTCCCGCATAAAGTAAAGGGGCTTTATAAGCCCCTTGTCCGCGTCCTTCAGAAAATCGTCTTGAGATTGAAGGCTCGTCGTCATTTATTTTTTTTAAGGTCCCTGCTTCCGGGCTTTACAAACGGGATTCCCTGGGCGCAGAGCGGGCAGTCTTTGGGCTGGTGGATATCTATGGTGAGCGTGACCAGGGCCTTGTAAGCGACGTCCAGTTCCGCAGTCCCGCCGCTCCTGTCTATAATCGCACCCGCCGCCGCGACTATCCCGCCGGCTTCCCTGACAACGCGAATCGTCTCACGCGTGGAGCCGCCGGTGGTAATAACGTCCTCCACCACAAGCGCCCTTTCGCCTTCTGCTATTGAGAAGCCGCGCCGCAAGGTAAGCTTCCCGTCCACCCTTTCCGCGAAAATGGCCCGAACTCCCAGCGACTTCGCCACTTCCTGCGCCACAATTATACCGCCAAGCGCCGGCGCGATTACAAAATCAATCTTCTCGGAACGGAAATTGCTCCCAAGCTTGAAGCACAGCTCGGTTGCGATGTCCGGGTACTGGAGAACCAGTGCGCACTGCAGGTACACTGGACTGTGTATGCCCGACGAAAGCAGAAAATGCCCCTCCAACAGGGCGCCTTTCTGCCTGAATATCTGAAGAACTTCATCGTTTTGTCCGCTCAAACTTTAGCCTCCGGTTTCCTTACCAGTTGGTCGATAGTATCCAGCATGTCCTTTATTTTTACGGGCTTTGACAATATTTTCTCAACCAGCCCCGTCAACGATTTATCTTCCATTCCAACGTCCCAGCCCGAAAGAAGCACTACCGGGACCTTAGGGTCCTTTTCCTTGATCGCCCGCGCCAGGTCCCAGCCCGAAGGGCCGGGCAGGCCCAGGTCGGTAATGACTATATCGGGCCTTTCCCGTTCGAATATCTTTATCCCTTCCGGCGCGTCAGCCGCCATCAGGACCTTATGTCCAAAATTTTCCAGTATCTTAACAAGGGCTTGCCTTACGCTCTCTTCATCTTCAACAATGAGGACCTTAGGCACTCGCTACCTCCAGGAAAAGTCGTTACCAGCCTGCTCCCTCCGCTATTTGAACCCCACCTCCATGTAAGGGCCTCCGACCCTTGCGGGCGTCCCCGTATAACGTGAACTGCGATATTACCATAAGCTCACCCTTCAAGTCCAGTAGGCTTAAGTTAAATTTTCCATCCTCGTCCTCGAATATCCGCAGATTTACCACCTTATCCAGAAGGTAAGCGGCATCCTCTTCGGTGTCGTCCTTGCCAACGCCAAGAAAGACGAGTAATCCCGCTTCGGTTTCGCCGGGCGACCTCAGAATTTACTTTAACTTTCGATTCCCTTATCCGCTGGACCACCGCCCGCATAAATAGCCTTTAGTAGTATCTCTTGTCCATCAAATACTTTGGTTTTAAATTCCCCAGCGCCGCAAGGAGGTTGTCCTTTATACCGGGCTCCATCTCTTCCAGGGTGCCCAGAAGCGATTTTATCTTACGCCTTTTATGGCCGGAGCCCTGGCACACCGGACAGCCGCAGCCGATTACGGGTATTTCCGCCTCCTCCACAAACGCAGACGTCTCTCTCTCGAATACGTAGCAGAGCGGCCTGATTACCACGTTCAACCCGTCTTCAGCCAGAAGCCTGGGCGGCATCGACCTAAGCTCCCCGTTATACAGCGCACTCATCAGGAGGGTCTCTATCAAGTCGTCGGCATGGTGGCCGAGGGCGATCTTCGTGCAGCCTTTCTCCTGGGCGATTCGATAAAGTACACCGCGCCGGAGCCTTGCGCAAAAAGAGCAGTAGCCTTCCTCCTGTTCGCCCTTTTTCTCCCTTATTACATTAAAGATATTGGACTTTTCGATATGATACTGGAAACCCAGAGAGGACAGCCTCTCCTCGACCATGTCCGAGGAGAATCCCGGAAACCCCGGATTTATGCACACTGCCAGTAGCGAGAAATCTATAGGGGCCTTCTTGCGGAGCGCGTCCAGCGCATGCAGGAGCGTCCATGAGTCCTTGCCGCCCGACAGGGCGACCATGACGCGATCCCCGTCCGAAATCAGACCGAAATCGCCGATGGCCCGGCCAGTTTTCCTGACGATATTTCTCCAAGTCCTGCTCAAGATGAATAAAATTAACATTTTGGGACGCCTGTTGTCAAGAAAAGCACGCTCAATGTAAAAAATTTTTTTAAAAATCACTCAAAAATAAAAAAATTATATTATAATAAAATCAGGACTCTATGAAAATCTATAAAACGACATATCCGCTCCTATGCCTCTTTGTGGTCTTAACCCTGTGGGGTTGCGCCTCAATAAATAGAAAAGAGGTAATCGGAACGGTAAGCGGCAAGCCGTTTACGGCTCAGGACGTGGAGCGCGCGGCAGGCAAGCTGAAACCGTACGGAGGCGATGACGGAGATTGCCCGGCCGCCCCGGAAGAACTGGCATCGGAAAGAAGGGCATTGCTGAGGATGGCCCTGAAGCTGAAAATCGACGAAGACCCCCGTTTCATAGAGGCGCTTGAGAGGTATTGGGAAAATGCCTTGATATCGGAGCTACTGGATAAAAAGAAAGAGGAACTGAGTACGGTCGAGGCGGACGATAAGGAGGCCCGCGATTATGCAGATTATATGGGGACGGATATAAAATATATGGAAGATGGAAAAATTAAAGATGTTTGCTGTCAGGATATCGGGCCGAAGTTCGCTAAGGAACTTTGTGCGATGAGACCGGGCGAGGTGAAGCGTTTAAAAAAGGGGGGTAAATCCGTCGTCGTACGAATCATCGAGAGGAAGAAGGAGCCCCATCCTATTGAACTGCACTGGGATGAGCTGAAGGCGCTCGTAACGCAAAGGAAGCGGGCGGAAGCGCTTGAGGAATGGATAAATTCCGCGGCCGAGGAAGCGGCAGTTCAATGAAATAGCGGCGGAACATTCCATAATTTCTCAAAAGGAATACCACAGTCTGATGAATATACCCGGATTTTTCAGGACCAGCAATGCGTAACTCCGTAACTAACGTAAATTTAAGGGGCATCTGTGAAGGTCATCTCGGCCCTGACGGCATTTCTGCTCATCTTTTATTTGACACAGGCCTCCGGGGCTGAAACCTACCGGACTGCATATGCTTCAGTCAATTACGACTCCGTAGAAAAATTCGACGCTTTTGAACAGGCCATGTCGCCCGCGTTCCACAGGACGCGCGGCCCGGAGTCTCCCTTCCTTTCGCGGAAAATAGATAAAATAGTAGAGGACGTCGAGTCCTTCCTGGATATGTATCCGAAGAACTTCACAGTAAATATAGTCTTGCTTGTAAAACGAGGCGACCTGCAAAAAGAATATAATGCGGGCGGCGGAGACAAGAATGTGCTTGGTTTTTTCCAGCAGAGTTCCATGACCATCTATGTAAGCGTGGACGACGTAACGCCCAAAATATTGACGCACGAGGTGGCGCACGCGATAATAAGCGCCTATTTCAAAGGCGCGGTCCCGCCGAATACGCAGGAAATTCTGGCAATCTCCGCCGGCGAACAGTTGAAGGAATAATCAGCGCACTAATTCAAGGCCAAAAGGGGCGAAGATCGACACTTTGCGCTGGAATTCTCAAACTGACTCTTATTTATCCGTTACGAAGCCAAGTTTCAATCCCTTTCATCTTCATCCTCCATATGCTGAAAGTTGTCTTTGAAGTTTAGCCAAAAGCTGATACAGCTGATACACTTTAGTAACGATATCAGTAAAATTGAGGGGCTACATGATCTGCTCGATGATCGCCTCTATGTTTATTGGGGTATTTCTATCGATAGATCTCGCTGACATGGTTGCGTTGCTATTTGTGACCGCCATGTTTGTTTTCATAGGAACCCTTCTTGCCTTCTTGCGTGAAATATTTATTGCGGCCAAGGCCCCGCGGATTGGGATGAAGTAGGATATATCCATGAACGCAACTGTCTTTGACATAAAGAAAGGTGTCTTTCAAGTCTCGGGCGACGAGCTATCGCGGCTCCTCCCGGCAGATGGTTTTTTCTGGCTCGACATCGATGGCGCTTCGGAGGAGGAAATCCAGTCGGCAGCAACAGCTCTTCAACTTTCCGAACCGATGGGTTCCTGGCTTCCGCGCTTCGGGCAACGGGCCAGATTCGAGGTAGGCAGGCAGCAAACCCGGATATCCACATGGGGGGTCGGGGCTTCCGGACTGCCAGTCGAGGTACACATTCTTTTTACACAATCGTGGCTTCTCACAGTCCACGCCGGTGCCGGCAGTTCAATGGACCGGGCGCGCAGCATAAACCGGGTATATCGTCCAGTCAATTGAGGCACAGCACTTTTTGGGCCTTCTCATCATACTGGCCGAGCTGTTGACCAGTTTTGACCCTTTAATCGAGCATTTGGATGAATTGCTTTATGCCTTGGAGGAACAGGTAATCCAAACGCCAAAGGAAGCGCAGATAGACCAACTCGTGAAACTGCGTAAGCAGTTGTGGTCACTGCACAGGATTTGGGAGCCACAGCAAGGGGCGGCGAAACAACTCTCGTTCTATGTCAAGGGAAGGCCAGGAATCAGTGAGCAGGCAGATCGAGTCCGTGACTATGCAGAGCGCATCTCGGACCTCATGGACAGCATCGATGACCTGCGCCAGAGGGCCACTGAAGCGATGGAGAGCTACGGGACCAGTGTTTCCAATAGACAGTCTCAAGTCATCAACCGTTTGACAATCATCTCTGCTGTTTTTCTCCCGCTGACTTTTCTGGCCGGCTTCTTCGGAATGAATTTTCAATGGATGATCGACCGTCTGGATTCGCTTGGAGCCTTTCTTTTTCTTGGAGTCGGCCTGTTCGTTGCTATACTGGTTGCCACCTTGTCACTCTTCAGGGGTAAGGGATGGCTGGGTGAAAATCAGGCGAGGAAACCTGAGGCAGTAACAGCTCCAACGGTATCCGGGCCGCAAGCAACGGATGTCAAAAAAGACAGACCAAGCAGCTGTCCACCTGCTAAAGATGAGTTATTTCATCCGTCAGAACCGCCCGGCCCGCAGAAATGATATGGGGATACGATGACAAAGGGCAAGATGGACGCACAGGGCATTCGGCTGCCTGTCTTACAGGGGATATTACCTATCAAGGGGGACCAGGCGCTGACAGATATCATTGCCGGCATCACGCTGGCCGCCCTTGCCATCCCTGAAGTGATGGGCTACACGAAGATCGCAGGCACACCGGTGATCACGGGCCTCTACACCATCTTAGTCCCTATGACTCTTTTCGCACTGTTCGGCTCCTCCCGGCACCTCGTCGTCGGTGCCGACTCTGCCACAGCGGCCATACTCGCTGGCGGGATTACCGGGATGGCCGCCTCCGGATCCGCTGAGTGGCTTGCACTGGCAGAAGTCCTCGCGCTCCTGTCGGCTGGTTTCCTGATCATCGCCCGTCTTATTCGCCTTGGATTCCTTGCGGATTTTCTGTCGCGAACAGTGCTCGTCGGGTTCCTGTCAGGCGTAGGCATCCAAGTCGCTCTCGGCGAGATCCCGGATATGTTAGGGCTTCCGGGAAGAGGACATGGCCCGATCCTCAGTTTCATCAGCGGCCTACGCCAGATCGAAGAGACAAACCTCTACGCCCTGGTCGTCTCCGTGGCCGTGCTCGCTGTCATCGTCGGAACGAAAAGGATATCGAAAAAGATCCCCGGCGCGCTGATAGCAGTGATGGCTGCCATTGTCGCCAGCCGGGCGCTTGGTCTGGAAGCATACGGAGTACAGATGCTTGGCGCGGTTCCGGGTGGCCTGCCGGAGATCGGTCTGCCGGACATCCATTTGGACACGGGCCTCATCCTTAAGTTGCTTCCCACCGCGTTAGCAATGTTCGTGGTGATCCTGACCCAAAGCGCAGCGACGTCTCGCGCCTACGCGGCCCGTTATGACGAGCGCTTCAGCGAAAACGTGGATCTGGTGGGCCTGGGCCTTGCCAATATTGGAGCTGCGTTGAGCGGAACTTTTGTCGTGAACGGAAGCCCGACCAAGACTCAGATGGTCGATAGCGCGGGTGGTAGAAGTCAACTCGCGCAGATCACCACGAGCGCCGTTGTCTTACTGGTGCTGCTTTTCCTGACGGGTCCGCTGGCCAGCATGCCGACTGTTGTCCTCTCTGCAGTGGTATTCTTGATCGGCGTTGAATTGATAGACGTCAAAGGGATGCGGAAGATCTGGATCCAACGCCCGTCGGAATTCTGGGTGGCGTTGATTACGGCCATGGTGGTGGTGGTCGTCGGCGTCGAGCAGGGCATTATCCTTGCGATGGTACTGTCACTTGTAGAGCACGTGCGGCGAAGCTACCGAAGTAAGAACGTTGTGATCGCACACGACGAGGCGGGTAGCTGGCTGGCGTTGCCGGTGACTACCCCCAAGCAAATCCGGCCCGGCCTGCTGGTATATCGTTTCGCTCACACGATGTACTATGCAAACACCGAACAGCTCTCGCGGGAGGTTATCGAACTCGCTAAAGGGGCAGAACCGCCTCTGGTCTGGTTCTGTATCGATGCATCCGCGGTAGCTGATGTTGATTTCTCGGCAGCCGCAACTCTACGCGAAATCTACGGCATTCTCAAGGGACAGAGTATCCGACTTGTGTTTTGTGATGTTATCGACCTCGTCAAAGCCGAGTTGGACAGGTACGAACTTACTGCTCTGATAGGGGAAGACGCCTTTTACGAAAGTATCAGTGCTGTAGTAAGCGCATATGCCAAAAAGTCACCTGGCGACATTACGAAAAACTAACACCCTCTTCGAAATTTAACACCCCTTTAATAAATTTGTAACTTCCCGGCATTATGATTCGCGCATGTTACTAAACCGATTGTTGCTGGCATTTGTTACGTTCATCACGCTTTTTACCATGACTGACACGCTGTTCGCAGGGGAGGAACTCTTCTGGGGCCCTGGCGTGGCCGGGAAGGGCGGCATAGCGCCAGACTGGGAGCTACAGGTAAAGGACGGGAAGCCCATGTACGGCATCGTAGAGGACGAAGGCGTGAAGGCCTTTGAGATGAAAAGCTATAACTCGTCATTTGCGGTACAGAGACAGATAAAAGTTAACATTGGTGAGTACCCTTATATTTCCTGGCGCTGGAAGGCGATAGAACTACCGAAAGGCGGCGACTTCCGCAAAAGCGGCAAGGATGATCAGGCGGCGCAAGTTTTCGTTGCGTTCCCGGGCCGTAAATCGATAAGCTATATCTGGGACACCACCGCTCCGGTCGGATCGGTCGGAGCGTTCAGCATCCCGCTCGTTATGAATGTAAAAATAATCGTGGTAACCTCCGGCGAGGCCGACATTGGCAAATGGGTGACCGTCACCAGGAACGTGTACGAGGACTACAAAAGACTTTACGGCGAGGAGCCTCCCCCCGCTGAAGGTATTCGCTTTCAGATAAACTCACAGCACACAAAAACTACGGCGTGCGCCAGATTGGCGTGGCTTCAGTTCAAAAAGAACCCATAATCCGCCACATACCGCCTAACTGCCCGTGACGACAGCGTTTTTTAAGTTGCCGGTATCGCCCTTGCACTATATGCTCAGGTCAAGGTAGTATCCGGTACTTTCTGCGATAGGCGGGTAATGAAAAAATAGCGGGGGTGGGCCTTAAGAGCGTCGAGTTATGCTATATACTTAAGTAATAGGTCACATGATAAGGAGGGTGTTATGGCAAGGGAAAAGGCGTTGAGTCATGGCGGGGAAGGGTTAGGAAGCGCGGGCACTACCGTAAAAGGAGAGATTGCATCCAGCCTGCGAGGACTGAACGAGATTGAGGCGGAGATTGTAAGCCTTGTCCGCGATACAGTTTCAAATACGCTCAAAGCGACCGGCGCGGTGGCGGATGAAGCCGTGAAGGTGACAGCGGATGTCCTGAAAGGCGCGATACAGGCTTCAGAGGAAGTGGGCGCGAACCTTATCAACAGCACGAGAAACGTCGCTAAAGGCGCTGTTATGGGGATAAGCGATGTAAGCGGCGACGTCATTACGGCTGCAAGCCAGACCGCAAAAGGAGCGGTTAAAGGAGCCGCCGATGTCGGAGCAGACGTTGCGGTTGTGGCAAAAAGTGCGGTAGACGGCGTTATCGAGGGTGCCAGTGAAATAGGCGGGAACGTGGTAGGCGTTGCTGTTTCGGCGGTGCGCGGCGCAATCGAGGCCGCGGGCTCGATCGGAAATACTGCCGTAGCCGCCGTACGGGACATACTCGTCGGAGTGGAGGGCAGCGTAAAAGAGGTAGCCAGCGCGGCGATTCCTAAGAGGAAAGTCGCATAAACGGGACGCGGACAGTGCGGGTCATAGCCTTAGTGAACCTGAAGGGTGGTGTAGGTAAAACTACAACCACGGTAAATATAGGCGCCGGGCTCAGGCAGTTGGGTAAAAAAATCCTTCTGGTCGACCTCGACCCGCAGGCGCAGCTGACCTATTCGCTTGGTATTCCGGCCCATGAGCTAAAACTGACTGTTTACGAGCTTTTGAAGGGCGAAACAAAACTGGATAAAGTGGTTTTTAAGCGTAAAATCCCGGATTCCAGTTCGTTTATCGATGTTATCCCTTCAAGCATAAACCTCTCGGGGGCGGAAATAGAGCTATCCGGGATGGCGGGAAGGGAGTTTTTACTCAAAGAAATTCTGGAAGGGCTCGCTGGATACGATTACGTGCTTATGGACTGCCCCCCGAGCCTTGGCGTCCTCACGCTTAACGCCCTCACATCCGCGCAAGAAGCGTTCATCCCGTTGCAGACGGAGTACCTGGCGTTGCAGGGCATGGCCAAGCTGGTGGAAACGGTCCAGCTTGTAAAGCGGCGATTAAACCCGGGGCTTGATATAACAGGCATAATAGGTACGCGGTTCCATCGCCGTAAAAAACTAAACCAGGAAGTAGTGGAGAAAATCAAGGAGAGTTTCGGCAACAAGCTCTTTGGTACTCTCATAAGAGATAATATAGCCTTGGCCGAGGCCCCGAGTTTCGGAAAGACTATATTTGAATACAGACCTGGAAGCGCCGGGGCGGAAGACTATATGAACCTTTGCAAGGAAATTTTACAACGGGGTAAGCCATGACGGATAAAGCACGGTTGGGTAAGGACCCTTTCAAGGCTTCCGGTATTAATACACTCATCCAGGATACAAGGGAAGAGGGTGCTCATTTGATGATGAAGAGGTGGGAATATAAAGAGGTCCTGTCTTACGAGGGATTTATAAACATCGGAATGGGCGAGGAAGAATTCAGGAAGCTCGCGAAAGATGCATCCCACTGGATAACCAGCTCACGGAATATTGCAATCAAGGCCATCGGCAAATTCAAGGATAAAGGGCAGGTAAGCGAACTGCCGGATTATATTAACGCTCTCGGCGCGGAGGGATGGGAGCTTGTCAGCGTCATATACGAACCCAAAGGGGAGTTGTTAAAGCTGTTCTTTAAACGCCCAATTGCCGGATAAGCGCAACCGGAATGATTTCCGGCCTTCAACTGAACATGAGCGGCGTCGCTGTCCAAGCGATGCCCTGCCAAATTCCTCCAAGTCAAGCAACGCCACCATTGAATTCAGGGTTGCGCCAACGAAACTCTCTCTTCCTTCCGTCTAAATCTTAAAGGTATTTTAACTTCTCTTTAACTTATCTGTAACTTCCGGGAATTATACTTTAACCAATTCCGCGTACATATCAAATCCGGAAGGGAGCCTTATGTTATGGGAGCCTTATGTGCTATCACACAATCATAAGGAGGTAATCGTGAGGCTATTTAAGAAGACTTGTTTTGCCTTGGCCATTGCGGCAGTCTTTCAGGCCGCTTTTATCCAGGCCGGGTGCGCCGGGACGACTATGCCGACTGTAACGGCACAGCCTAATGTCGGGTCCGATGTTCAGCCTTATTTCATAAAGCCGACCGCGACCCCCAAACTTTCGAAGAAGCAGATTCAGGCCCTGTTGCGGGAAAAAATCAAGTATGTTTTTGTAATATTCAACGAGAACCACTCGTTTGACAACGAGTTCGGCACATTTCCGGGTGTCAACGGCATATACTCCGACGGCGTAAAACCCCGTTCCGCCCAGAACACGCCCGGCTATTTCCAGAATTATACGGGCGCAAATGGGGTCGTTCAGGTTACGCCGTTCAGGATCGGGCCCGACCAGAACGCCACCGTCGTAGACAGCGTGGACCACTCGCACACCGGACTCGCGACCAAGATGCATATCGTAAAGGGCAAGCCCACGATGAATAAATACGCCTACCGCGAATACAGCCGCTTCGCTTCGTTGGGCGGTGCGGCCAACATTGCCAAGGGCACACAGTTCGCCAGACTCGTGATGTCGCATATCGACGGCGACACTATTCCGTTCTTCTGGCAGTGGGCCAGCCGCTTCACGATATTCGACAACATCTTTGCGACGGAAGACACGCCCTCCACCCCGAACGCGGTGGCGATGATAGCGGGCCAGTCGGGTGAAACCCAGTGGGTCAAACACGGCCCGAACGGCCAAAAATATGTTATTGGCCAACACCTCCAGCTATTCTACCCAGGGGCCGCCGCTGGTGAACGACCCGCAGCCCTTCTACGGTTCCCAGTTCGATAATACGACGGGCATTAACAGGCAGCCCGCCGGACCGAAAGAGAGTTACGCCAATAACAATATCGCCTCTAACCTGACCTTCGCCACTGTGCCGCTCACCTGTATGGGAAGCGATATTAACACCGCGGCGGGGGTGGCTGGGAACCTGAACCCTGCTTTCGACCTGCCCGACATCCAGCAGGACATCGCGTACATTGCCAAACTCGCGACTACGCCGGTCAACTGGCGCTGGTACCAGGAAGGTTACGACCTCGAATCCACCGATGCGGGCGGCGTCGACTCGCATAATTCTTACGTCAGCCATCACCAGGGGCCGCAGTACTTCGGTTATCTCGCAAACACTCCGCCGCTGCGCCAGCACTTACGCGGCATGACCGATTTCTTCACGGATATGGGGGCTGTAACTGCAGATAATCCATTGCCCGCGGGCGTGTACTACATCCGGGGCGGCTACACGAACCAGATGGGGCTGCTGCCTCCTATCACTAACCCCGCCACGCCAGCAGGCGAGATCACGGCAATTGACGCGGCCAAAGCCGGAGACGACGACCACCCCAGCTACTCCGACCGGCAGTTAAGCGAGGCGATGGCCGCCCGCGCGATTAACATCATCGCAAGGAATCCGGAGATCTGGAGCCAGTGCGCAATCATCATCACCTATGATGAGTCGGACGGCTTCTACGACCACGTGCCGCCGCGCATCCTCTCGTACGGCCCAGACGGCCTTCCGCAGTCCCGAGGCGCGCGCGTGCCGCTGATATTGATCTCGCCCTTCGCGCGTACGCACGCCGTCTCGCACGCTGAAGGCGACCACAACTCCGTAATAGAAACCATCAATTCGATCTTCGGCCTGCCCGCTCTCGCCAGCCTGCCCGACGAGGCGCAGGCGCTCAAGGCCGGCAATTCCAAGGCGTTCAACCAGTTCGGCCCGAAAGGCTTCAAGCAGAAGTATCTCGGACCGCGCGATATCAACTCGCCGATTACGGACAGTCTTTTGTCTGGTTTCGAGCCTGGACGCCTGACGGGCGATGAGCCGCTGCTGCCGTCCTTTCTTGCGACAATTCCCGACCAGTTCGTGAATTCGCTGCCGCACTACGGCGGACAAGGCAACTCCGTGGTCGGGATCGTCCCGACGGACCAGGGACTAAACGACACACCTCCCGCAGGCTTTAATCCGCTGCCGAGCACTTATCCCGCCGCAAACTGAGAACGTAAGGATTAAAGGGCGCGCCCGTGCGGCGCGCCCTGTTTTTAATAATAGGAGGATATTCATGTTCATGCGTTTCCTGCCTGTCTTATTAATCCTGATGACATTATTTTCCTCGGTTTCGGATGCCTTGGCTGGTTCAGTCCTCGAACGCATTAAGGCGCGCGGCTTCATCCGTAGCGGCAGCGTAGAGAGGCCAGGGCTTGCGTATGCCAACGGCCACGGACACTGCAGCGGCCTCAATGTTGATATCTGCCGTGCAATTGCCGCCGCCGTGCTCGGCTCTCCCGATAAAATCGAATATCATCTATATAAGACGCCGAAGGATTTCGACGCCGTGCGCAGCCAACAGGACGACGTTTACTTTCTTGCAGGCTCAGAAATAGCCGAGCAGAAACTTGCAGGCAAGGTACTGCCCGGTCCCACGGTATTCGTGGAATCCCTTGCTGTCATGGTCCCGACCACTTCGGGTGCGCAACACCTTGGCGACCTTGCAGGTGACAGCATATGTTTCTTAATCGGCAGTCCGGAAGAGCGGAGTCTTGAGAATTATTTTGAGTGCCTGAATAAAAACTGGCTGCGCCGACCATTTTCCGAGGAGGGTGAGATGGCTGATGCCTATAACGCGCAGAATGCCCATGCAATCGCCGGTGAGCTCACAAACCTCGCATTAATGCGCCTTAAGCCGGGTGTGAAGGGAATGTCGAGCCGTATCCTGCCGGAGCCGCTGGCGGCATTCCCGGTAATGGCCGCGACCGGGACCGAAGACGCGCAGTGGTCCGCAATAGTCGCGTGGACGGTGCACGCGCTGGTCAGCGCGGAAAGGCCGGAAACCCGGTGGTATGCGGGCGGCGTCCAGGCGATGCCAATCACTGCAAAGGAATTGGGTCTCGACAGGGATTGGCAGAGCCGGGTCATCGCTGCCGTCGGCAATTACGGAGACATCTTTGACCGCAATATAGGAAAGAATTCCCCGCTCAAACTTGATCGCGGCCTTAACGCGAATCAGCTCAATGGTGGATTGTTCCTTAGCCCGTTCATCGAGTGACGAAAAAAGAAAGGGCTCAGCAATGAATTTAATTAATATGAGGAGAGCTAACTCACTGAAAAGGTTTGGTGCCGGCGGCCGGGATCGCACCGGCACAAGGTTGACCTTACTGGATTTTGAGTACTAAAAAGTGTTCTAAGTGGTAATTCTAAAAGCCCTTGATTTCAAAGGATTTCTCTTTTGATTCAAGGGCTTTTCTTTTTATTCCTATTGTTGCTACAGGTTGCTACTGATTGTTATTGATTGAAGGCGAGGGTTACAAAAAAGGTTACATGAATCTGAAAGTACGTCTATAGCCAGTGCCGTCACTATGCTGCCTTTGAATAAATCAGCGAATCCTCATAACATGGAAAGGCATGGTGGTTTTGACAGCACATAAGTATCTGTTATGCTTTGATAAGTATATTTTGCAGCGGCGGCCGAAAGGAACCAGATACGAATCACTTGAAGAGTTGGAGTGCACATATCATCGAAGAAAAATTCGACGAGGCCCAGGAAAAACCGGACGCTCTACAGGTCCGTAAATCGGCACCCATGCTGCGCGGCGGTTTGTCGACGTTGATCAGCTTGACCGTTATCTGCGTTGTTCTGTCCGCATGTTCAGTAGGACCTGATTATCGTCGCCCCGATCTCCCTGATGTGAAGCACTACACGCCGACCGAACTGCCGGAGACTACCGCTGCTTCCCCTGTAACGGGAGGCGAAGCACAGCGCTTCGTACTCGGACAGGAAATCCAAGCAGAGTGGTGGAATCTGTTCCATTCCGAAGCACTGGACGGTTTGATTCATCTGGCCCTGACGAAGAACCCTACCCTTGAGGCTGCGAAGGCAAGGCTGAGAGAAGCGCAAGAGAATTGGCGAGCCGAAGCCGGATCGCTCTACCCGAGTGTTGACGCGAACGCATCGGCAGGGCGTCAAAAAATATCAGGTGCCTCGTTCGGTCAGCCCGGCGGCAGCTTCAGTCCCTTCAACCTTTTCAACGCCTCGGTAAATGTTACGTATTCGCTCGATATTTTCGGAGGCACGCGGCGGGAGTTGGAGGCCCTTCAGGCTCAGGTAGACTACGAGAGATTCCAGGTGGAGGCCGCCTATCTCTCGCTTACTGCCAATATCGTCACTACCGCGGAGAAGGAGGCGTCGCTACGCGCGCAGATAAAGACGACTCAGGAGATAATGGCCATCCAGGAGAAAGAGCTTGAGCTTGTAAAAAAACAGCATGAACTCGGAAGCGCGTCGCTTTCCGACGTGTACGCGCAGTACTCGCAACTCGCTCGCACAAAGACGACGCTCCCGCCTCTCGAAAAGGAGCTCGCATTCACACGCCACCAGTTGGCCGTGCTCGCGGGGCTGTTCCCCGAGAAGGCCGGCATGCTGCCCGAGTTCGACCTGGACTCCCAGCAGCTGCCGCGCGAGCTTCCCGTCAGCCTGCCTTCCACGCTGGCGCGGAACCGTCCGGACATCGCGGCGTCGGAGGCGCTCCTGCACGCGGCAAGCGCAAAGGTCGGCGTCGCGACGGCAGACCTCTACCCGAAGGTAACACTGACCGGGAGCTACGGGACGGAATCGGTGAAGCTGGAAAACCTTTTTTCTCCCGGGGCGGTGGTCTGGAGTATCGGCGCGGGGCTTCTCCAGCCCGTGTTCCGGGGCGGCGAGCTCAGGGCAAAGAAGCGCTCAGCCGTGGCCGCGTATGACCAGGCGGAGGCGAACTACCGCGAGACCGTCTTCCAGTCGTTCAGGGAAGTGGCGGACGCACTCCGCGCGCTGGAGGACGACGCGCGCGCTCTCAAGGCGCAGTCGGAGGCAGAGACGGGGGCAAGACTGCTCCTCGACCTTACGCAAAGGCAGTTTAAGCTTGGCGCGGCAAACTACCTCTCGCTTTTGAACGCCCAGAGGGATTACCAGCTGGCGCGGATGGGCCTCGTGCAGGCCGAGGCCGCGCGCTTCGCCGATACGGCCGCTCTTTTTCAGGCCATGGGCGGCGGGTGGCAGAAAGGAGCCGATCAGCCGTGAAGAAACGCATTATGTTCGCCATCCTGGGCCTGGCTGTCATCATCGCCGCGCTGGCGGTCATCAAGGCCTTGCAGATCCGGGCGATGGTCGAGCATGGCAAGCATTTCGTTCCTCCGCCCGAGACGGTAACAACGGCCAAGGCCAAGCCCGAATCTTGGGAGACGGCCCTGACAGCGGTCGGAACGTTGACCGCCGTCCAGGGGGTTAACGTTGCTGCGGAGCTGGCAGGGAAGGTCGTGGACATCGCCTTTAAGCCTGGATCGAGAGTGAAGAAGGGGGGCCTGTTGATTCGCCAGGACACGAGTTCGGAAGAGGCTCAGCTCCCAGGCGCCGTGGCCCAGGTGAACCTTACGAAGACCGTTCTCGAACGCGACGGAAAGCTGCTGGCGGAGCAGATCATTTCTCAGGCCGACTACGACGCCGCTGTCGCCAGCCACAAGCAGGCTATTGCGCAGGCCGATTCTATACGCGCCACCATCGGCAAGAAGACAATCCGCGCCCCTTTCAGCGGCCGCATCGGCATCCGGCAGGTAAACCTCGGACAGACCCTGCGCGAAGGAGACCAGATCGTCACGCTGCAATCCCTCGATCCTATATATGTCAACTTCGCCCTTCCCCAGCAGCAGATTGCCAAATTGCGCCTTGGCCTGCCGACCCGGGTGACGTGCGATGCCCTGCCCGGGCTGGCGATTGAGGGACAAATCACGTCCATAAATCCGCTGGTGGACGCCGACACTCGCAACATCCAGTTGCAGGCGACCGTGGCAAACCCGGCGGAGAAGCTCCTGCCCGGGATGTTCGTCAACGCGGCGGTCGGACTCCCGGTCCGGCAAGAGGTGCTTGTCATTCCTGCCACCTCCGTGCTTTACGCCCCCTACGGCGATTCAGTCTTCGTCGTCGATGACGACAGGAAGGGAGGGAAGATGCTGCGGCAGCAGTTCGTGCGTCTGGGCGAGAATCGCGGCGACTTCATTGTCGTCGCCCACGGGCTGAAGGATGGGGAGAACGTTGTCAGCTCCGGCGTCTTCAAACTTCGAAACGGCCAGGCGGTGGTGGTCGATAACCGGCTCGTCCCGCAGTTCAAACAAAGCCCCAGACCCGAAAACAACTGACCTATGAAAATAACCGACCTGTTCATCCGCCGTCCCGTTCTGGCCCTCGTGGTCAACCTTCTTATCATCATCGGAGGTCTGCAAGCGATCAGGACTATTAA
Source organism: Nitrospirota bacterium (assembly GCA_963698885.1). Classification (GTDB taxonomy): domain Bacteria; phylum Nitrospirota; class JACRHJ01; order JACRHJ01; family JACRHJ01; genus JBARKJ01. The sequence continues at coordinate 413,281 of CAVOSJ010000002.1, forward strand.
CGTCCGCCAGTACCCGCGCAGCGAAAACGCAGCGGTAACCGTCACGACCGTTTATACAGGTGCAAGCGCGGAGCTGGTGCGTGGATTCATCACATCACCGCTTGAGCGAGCCATCGCCGCCGCCGACGGCATCGAGTACATGGAATCGCAGAGCACGCTCGGCCTCTCTACCATCAATGTGCGCCTCAGGCTCAACTATGATTCCACCAAGGCCCTGGCTGAAATCAGTTCCAAGGTAGATCAGGTGCGCCGCGACCTCCCCCCGGAAGCGGAGGTTCCGATCATCAATATCGAATCAGCTGAAAGCCGGTTCGCCTCGGCCTATTTGAGCTTCAGTTCTGACCTGTTACAGCAGAACGAGATCACCGACTATTTGGTGCGCATCGTCCAGCCCCGCCTTTCCGCCATACCGGGTGTGCAGCGGGCCGACATTCTGGGTGCCCGCACTTTCGCTATGCGCGTCTGGCTCAAGCCCGACAGGATGGCGGCGCTCGACATCAGCCCGGCCCAGGTGCGCCAAGCCTTGGCCGCAAACAACTTCCTTGCCGCCCTTGGTAGAAGCAAGGGTGCGTTCATCCAAGTCAACCTCACCGCCGACACCGACCTCCACACAGTAGAAGAATTCAGACGCCTGGTGGTGCGCGAACGGAATGGGACAATCACCAGACTTGGCGACATAGCTGACGTGGTGTTAGGTGCCGAGGATTACGACGCCGAGGTACGTTTCTCCGGCCAGACCGCGGTCTTCATGGGGATCTGGCCGCTCCCCAACGCAAACTCCGTCGACGTCATCAAGAGGGTGAAGACGGAGATGGCCTCTATCCAGCGGGACCTGCCGGCAGGTCTCAAGGCCCGGGTAGCCTATGACGCCACAGACTACATTACGACCGCCATCCGCGAGGTTCTCAAAACCCTCGGCGACACGCTGATAATCGTCATCATCGTCATATTCCTGTTCCTCGGTTCCTACCGTTCGGTCCTGATACCGGTGGTGGCGATCCCCTTGTCGCTAATCGGAGGCGTATTCCTGATGCAGGCCTTCGGTTTTACCCTGAACCTGCTTACCCTGTTGGCCATCGTCTTGTCGGTCGGACTGGTGGTCGACGACGCCATTGTGGTCGTGGAGAACGTGGAACGCCATATACGCGGAGGGCAAACGCCCTTAGAGGCGGCTCTGTCAGGCGCGAGGGAACTGGTCGGGCCTATCATTGCCATGACTGTCACCTTGGCGGCGGTCTACCTTCCCATCGGCCTGCAAGGAGGATTGACCGGCGCACTCTTCCGCGAGTTTGCCTTCACCTTAGCTGGAACGGTCGCCATTTCTGGAATCGTCGCACTGACACTTTCACCGGTCATGTCGGCCAGGCTGCTCAAGCCCGGCATCGAGGGGCGCGGCCTGGCCGGCCGCATCGCCCGTGACTTCGACCGCCTTAAAAACGGCTATGGCCGTCTTCTCGACTTCACCCTGGCGGCGCGTCCGGCGGTCTACGCGGTCTGGATCGTGGCGTCCCTCGCAGCCGTGCCGATGTTCCTCATGTCCGCCAAGGAGCTGGCGCCGATGGAGGACCAGGGTGTTATCTTCGGCATTCTTGATGCTTCTGCCAACTCCACCCTCGACCAGAATAGCATCTTCGCCGCAGAGGTCAACCGGGTCTTTCAGAGTGTGCCGGAAACCGATTTCACGTTCCAGCTCACGTATCCCAACTCAGGTTTCGGCGGCATGGTCGTCAAACCGTGGGACAAACGCAAGCGCAACATCCTCCAGATCCTGCCCGAAGTCCAACAGAAGCTGCAGAAGATTCCCGGCATCCGGATCTTCCCGGTAACTCCGCCGGCCCTCCCTGGCGGCGGCGATTACCCGGTCGAATTCATCCTGGCATCTACGGCCGAATCAGGGCAGATACTGGAATTCGCCAACCAGTTACAGATGAAGGCTATGCAGAGCCACATGTTCGCCTTTCCCCCGGTTATCGATGTTAAGATAGACCAGCCCCAGTCCGAATATGTCATCGACCGCGACAAAGTGGCCTCGATGGGTCTCAACTTAGGGCAGGTCGGCGGCGACCTGAGCGCGCTAGTCGGAGGCGACTACGTGAACCGTTTCGACATCTCGGGCCGCAGCTATAAGGTCATCCCGCAGATCCAGAGAGTTGGTCGCCTCAACCCCGAGCAGCTTAAGGACGTCTATGTTTCAGGTCCGGGCGGCAACCTGGTCCCGCTCAGCACCGTGGCTACCCTGCGCGAATCGGTTGTCCCCCGGTCACTCAACCGGTTCCAGCAGCTGAACGCGGTCAAGATCAGCGGAGTGGCAGTCCGGCCGCTGGATGAGGTGTTGCGCTACATGGAAGACGAGTCGGCCAAGATTCTGCCCAAGGGCTATGTCATCGACTATACCGGCGAGTCCCGTCAGCTGCGCACCGAGGGGCAAAAGTTTCTGCCTGCCTTCGCCCTGGCCATTGTCCTGATCTTCCTGGTGCTGGCGGCACAGTTCAATAGCTTCCGCGACCCGTTAGTCATTCTGGCAGGTTCGGTGCCGTTGGCCATGTTCGGCGCACTCATCTTCACCTTCCTGAAGATGCCCGACCCGAACGTACATTTCTTCACCCATGGCTGGACCACGACACTCAACATCTACTCGCAGGTGGGGTTGGTGACCCTCGTAGGACTGGTGTCCAAAAATGGTATCTTGATCGTCGAATTTGCAAACAAGTTGCAGATTCAGGGTCTGTCGAAGATGGAGGCCGTGCGTCAGGCGGCCATGATTCGCCTGCGTCCGATCCTGATGGTCAGCGCCGCCACAATCGGTGGCCACTTCCCGCTGACGCTGGTCACCGGCGCCGGCGCCGCAGCCCGTAACTCGATTGGTCTGGTGCTGGTAGGCGGCATGTTCATCGGCACCTTATTTACCCTTTTTGTTATTCCGTCTATCTATATGCTTATCGCCCGCGATCACGGAAGAGACCGGGAGCAGGAGGCGAAGATTCAAATAAAGGAGGAGTCGGGTACAAGCGGTTAGACGCGGCCGTTTAGTCGGGTACCTAAAAATAGGCGAGAACATACATCATGAGCCACTGCAGGCAGTGCAGAGCTGACGCCTGCGGGACACTGGGACAGGACGGGGACATGGAGACCGAAGCCTTGATGGCGAGGATTGGGGCAGAGTACAAAGATGCGGTTTGTTAAGTATTTTTCAACGTCCGACGAGGGCCGCAAGGCCAGCCCTTGAATAATGAAATAAAAGGAGAAATTCGGAAAAGAGGTAAAGTTATCGTGCGCCGCTACATCCTCACTTGTCCTTTATAGCCAGTGCCTGTTTGGCGACCGTCGAGACTTCTCCTATAGGCAGGATCACGGGCATCATGCCGAGCGCGTTCATTCCGCCGGATAAAAGTGAAACCATTCCGAACGACTTATCGTTAGTTTTCGTAAACCTAAGTAGAGAAAGGCCGACAACCTTCCCATCAAGGGAGAAAACAGGCGCCCCGAGCCCCGTTGCCAAAGTGCCGCTGTCGGCGACATAATACTTCCTCGGTATGGCGATTACGGCCTCAATGCGGCGCAGGGAAACGGTAGAGCTACGGCCGGCGGTCTTGTCAAGGCGACCCAGGACACATATTGTGTCAAGCACATCGGCCTTGCCGCTTCCCGAAATGTCGAGGGCGGCGATCGGATGGCTCAATGTTTCCGTCGGCCTTACAAATGCCAAGTCCAGGTCTGCGTCCCGTAGCACGATCTTGGCCGGTATTTCCCGTCCGTCTGGCAGGACCATCGTTATACTGGCGATACTGCTGTCTATATCCATCTGTGGGCCTTCCTTGGATGCCTTCAGTTTCTTTAAGAGCCCGCCGAATATCCTGGAGGGGTCTATGGAGGAGAAGGATAGTACGGATAGCCCGGAGGGGTCTATAACGGTCGCCAGCGTTTCAACCTCGCTTTCCTCCTTTGACTGTTCGCTACCTCCTACTATAAAGCGCAACTTAATCGTTGCCTTTAACGCAATGACTGTGTCCGCATATTTACCAACAATAGCTTTTGCCGCCTCTTTTTCTTCAACTGCCTGCGCCGAGTGGGCTGTCAGGAACAAGGAAAATATGAAAATGAAGCAGACGGCCCGGACGGTGAAACAACCCCTGGCACTGGTATTATACATTCCCGCTTCCTCCTTTTATTTTCAACAGGATTACTCTGCGTCCGGCCACGCCGGTTCCATTTCGACAAACTGGGTATGGATGCCTCTCAGGATCTCGAACGAAGTGCTCTTAGGTTTACCGGCTGAAACTCGCTTCATCTCTTTTTCAAATGAGACGGTGTCGGCAACAGGCCTGCCGTCTACGGCAAGGATAAGGTCGCCTATGGACAACCTGGCAAGCGAAGCCCAGCCCCCCTCGATTACCGATTCGACCAGCACGCCTCCACTGTTGTTCTCCTGTATATCATCCAGGAAAGAGATGTCTCGTGCCGTGAATTCAAAGTTGTTGTCGGTATACCGCTTCATGTCCTTTGCCGACTTGGGAGATTGGACCAGGTGCGTTTCGACCGTTAACTTTTCTCTTCCTCTCAATATCTTGAGTTTGACCTTCGAACCGATACTGTATTGATGCAGCATTTCCTCCAGTACCTCCCCATCCTCCGCCGAGGACGGGCTTACGGACTCTTCGTTTACCGCGGTAATAATATCACCCACCAGCAGGCCGGTTTTTTCGGCAGTGCCCGAATAGACCCGGGTTATCCGCATACCCTGGACTTTGGGGTCGCCCAGACTCGTCGCGATATCTTTCGTCACTACCTGGGTTTCGATTGGAAGCCAGGACTTGCACGCGTCTACTCCCTGTTCTTCCGCAGCCTCCTTCTTCTTGAGATTTACAATAGTCAGGTAACGTCCTTTCTCCCTGTCGAAGGTTGCCAGGACCGGAACGGCCCCCACTTTGTTTCTCATAATCTCACGAGTCAGTTTTATGAGGGATTCGACGTTTCTGACGTCGGTATTGTTAACCCTGACGACCACGTCGCCCGCGGCAACCTTGGGTTCCGCCTCCCTGCATGAGCCACCCGGCCGGACACTAGTCACCAGTACACCATCCCGGCTCTCCCGTTCCATTTCTTTCGAGTCCATGTATGACAGGTTGCGGGCGGTCATCCCCCATTGAGACAGTTCGACACTCCTCGGCATGGTGTATTCTCTTTCCCGGGTGACCACGTGCAAGAGGAGTTCTTTCTCGCCACGTTGCACAACGGCCTCCACCGTCTCGCCTACGGGGATGTCCATTATGGTCTGGTTTAGGATAGGCACTTCTTCCGGAAAGCGGGCGGTGACCTCCTTGCCGGCTATCGAGACCAGGATATCGCCCGGCAAAAAGCCCGCTTTTTCAGCCGGAGAGTCTTTCATAACCCCGCTGATAAGGGCCCCTCTCTTCTGGTCCATATGCTTGAGGAGAGGCTGTATATCGAGACCGAGCCAGCTCCGGCTTACTTTCCCGGACCGTATAAGTTGATCAGCGACCTTTTTCGCCAGGTTGCCCGGTATGGCCCCGCTTATCCCGATGCTTATCTCATTAATCCCGACTATCTCTCCTCTCAGGTTGACGAGCGGCCCGCCGGAGTTCCCGCCGAAAATCTGCGCGTCGTGTCCTATCCAGCGCACTATGGAGCCGACGTCCTCGCCATCTAATATAAAACGGCTCCCCGTTGAGAAGTCCGGCATGACAACCTCGGCGTTGCTGACGATACCCATGGTCACGGACTGGGAAAGGGCAAAGGGGCTACCCATGGCCAGAACCCGGTCTCCCACCCGGAGCATGGAAGAGTCACCGAATATCACGGCCGGGAACACCCTTTTATTATCGTTCCGCAATTTAATGACGGCTATGTCCGCAAGAGGATCGGTGCCAATCAAGTCCGCAGCTATCTCGTCCTTATCCGATAATGTGCAGACTATCCGTCTGGCCTGCCCGGCAACATGATGGTTCGTAATCACGTAGCCGTCACTCGTAATGATGACGCCGCTGCCAAGGGTCCTGTACTTCACTTCGCGGCCGTTCTCGTATTTTACCGCCACGACCAATATCCGAACCAGCGAAGGTTTTACCCTCTGTATCGCGTCTCCAATCGCTTTTATCAGGACGCCAGGAGGGTTTTCTACATCAGGCGGCGAGAGGGTTCCCGATCCTTCGCTGTAGGCAAAAGAAGCGGCAAACAATGAAACGATGACGGTGCTTAAGCAGAAGATATATCTTATGAAGCGCCTGTTACTCGACATAATTGTATAGTCCTTTTAAAACGCGCTGCTAAAGTTAATATCCGGTTCTTTCAACGTCTATCTACGTTGCACTGGCCGGACTGGTGGTGTCGCCTGAGTGCGCCTCTATTTCCTTTTTCATACCAGGCTGTCTGCCAGTTATAATCTGAGACATATATGCTGATAACAAACCACCCACGCCGTCCCCGCCCTGCACAAGAAGGTCGGGGGTTATTTTTATATTGCCTGCTGAAATCTGCTTGGCTATCTCTATGGAAGTAACAGCCTGCTGGCCGAGGGCCTTGTTCTGCAACTCGTATGCCTCGGCTGTGGATTTGCCCACGGCCAGTATCCTGGTCGCCTCCGCTTCGCCTTTAGCCTTTATCCCGGCAGCTTCGCCTTGGGCCTTCAACCTTATGCTTTCCCCTTCGCCTTCCGCGTTCTTTATGGCCATCTGTTTGTTCTGTTCGGCCACCTTGACGCCTATCTCGGCCGTGACGAGCGCGGTCTGCTGGTTGGCCTCGGCCCGGGTCTTTTCGGTCGCTATGCGCGTCTGCTCGGCCTGTTGCTCCGCCTCGTACATTGCGCGCTGCTGTTCGGCGATTATCTTCTTGGTTTGCGTGTCCATGAGTTCCTGCGGCAGGTTTATCTGGCATATAAGCACGGACACGCACTCCACATGGTACTTCGCAAGCTCCAGCTTTGTACGCTCCTCTGCCTTCCGCTGTTCCTCCTGGCGGTCCTGCATGAAGTTCATCGCGGACGTGGAAGATGCCTGGTTGCGGAAACTCGAATCTATCATAGGATGTATGACATGCAGTATCAGGTTGTCAATCGAGCCTATCTTTGAGACCATGTATGGCGCCTGGTCTGGGCGGACCCTAACCACCACTTTGACCGAGACGTCTATCGGGAACCCGTCTTTAGATATTACCTTGAGAGGGTCGAACCGGGTCTCCTGCGAGTTGTCCCAGTCTATTGTGATGTTGGTTGTGTCCAGGATGTAGGCTATGTATGCCCGCCTGTTCAGGTAGTACCTCCCGGGGCCGGCCACCTCTTGCTGTATGCCCCGAAATCCCTTGGGCACTACATAGCGCTCGAAGCCCTTGCGTAGACGAGTCTCTATCTTCTCCGCAGTCTCATCGCTGATCTGCTCGTCTTCTACCCGTACTTCAGCAGTTTCTGCTATCGCGGTTGGCTCTGCCCCGACGTTCGATACTAAGACAGCGACCTGCCCCCGCTCTATCACTGCCACGTCATCAAGCTCTATTTTGAACATCAGCGGGTTGATGTAATAGGTGCCGGGTCTGAGTACATCGAACTGCGGGCCCCTCTCGCCTCCCTCGGCCAGAAAACTTGACGCATCTTGGTAATCGTTATGGTTTTTCACGGACTTCGCTACGTACTCGCTTTCCGGTAGGGGGTCGCCGTCGAGGGCGGTTACAAGCCCGACTTTGTTTGCGGGTATTATGGTTGCATCATAGACCTCGACTTTGAAGAGAGCGGTGTTTATACGGTAAGTGCCGGGCAGGAGGATGTCTATCTGGGGGCCTTTCTGCCCCTGGTTGTTCAGGAAGGCCTGGCCGTCCTCGAATTTCGAGTGTCCCTCGACATGCTTGGCGAGCAGCCTGCCCACCGGTATAGGCTGCCCGTCCATTGAGGTCACCAGCCCTACCTTACCCTTGTCTATAATTATCGCGTTGCCCTTTATCATTTTGAAGAGTACAGGGTTGATCCTGTAAGTACCAGGCGGCAGCATCTGTATTTGTGGCCCCTTCTCGCCCCCGTGGGCCAGGAAGGCCTCTCCGTCCTGAAACGAGTTATGCCCCTCGACCACCCTGGCGAATATTTTTCCCGGAGGCACGGGGTTGCCGTCAATCGACTCCATCAGCCCTACCTCCAACTCCCCGATGGAGGTAAACGGGTACTTAGTCGCGCGGTACAGGAAAGGGATAAGGATGTGAAGGCCCGGACCCAGGGTCTTCGCCTGGATGCCTACCTCGCCTTCCATGGCCACGACGCGCCCCTGCGGCATGCCCCGTCCGATGTATCTCCTCTCCAGCACCACCAGTTCCCTGCCGCCGACAACGACAACGGACATATAAATCAGGAATAATGCCGCAAGGCCGATCATTGCGCAAACTGCATACACAAAGTACGCTTCCATATTTATCCCCTTTTATCGATATGATGGCCAGAAAAGCTTCTCTTTGATAAAATTTGGTTCCTGACAGTGCAAGACTACATCAAGTTACTGTACCGGTCAATAATAATCCCCTGATTTCCAAGGGCAATTATCTGTTGACAGGCATGCAATAATGCCCACTTTTGCTGTTAGATTTCACTTGAGACCTTACGGGAAAAGAGATTTTCATTTGAACAGAACACATGCGTCTTTTCAAGAATTTACAGATGCGGGGGAGGCAAATTTGGCTCTAACTTTCTCTATTAGCTTAATAGAATTACACGTGGTTACAATGGTAGACTATGGATGTTCAATTTGAAAAACGCAAATTCTTTACATAGATAATTCAATGTGTTGTGAAGTTTATCAAATCAGAATTCCGAGGTTTATATTCTCCAATCACCACCTTTTCCCATGTGGTCCAAGGCTTCTCTCATCAACACGATAGTAAACGAATTCATATCTTTATGCTTCACTGCGTCAGCCTTAGCAGCTGACTTGCTATCTCGTCAAAGGCCTGTTGGAGTTCCGAGTCATCCGCCGCAAAGGCATAAATCCCGGTCGGTTGGTCAGCGCCATGGTTGGGCGCCGAGGGGTCGTTGGCCATGTTCTTAAGGATGGCGTCGCCTGTTTCGTGGTTCCCCCAGCTTTTCTGTGAGGTCAGGAGTGCGTCCGGGCCGTTCAGGCCGAGCGTGTAGACGTATATGCCCGACGCTCTGGCGTTGTTCGCCATCTCTTCCGGGAGGTTCCTTGCCGCATTGTTCACGTCTTCAAAGCCTTTATTATTGTCATTCACGTAAGTTGCATTAACGGGCCTCGCGGCCATGCCCGTCCCCGACGGCGGGCCGAGCACGTGGTACAGGCCGTCGCCTACACCGGAGCCCAGGTTGAAATATGCAGGCAGCGTCGTTACATACGAGTAAATTGGGTTTTGGATGTACCCCGACAGCGTAGTGTCAAGTACGCCTGTCTTATAAAGGCCAAAGGGGTCTCCGGGGGTGCCGTCGACGGTACAAATAACCCCTGTTTTTTGTATAGACGGTTTCCATACGAAAGTGGACGAGAAGGAGTTTGGCGAGCCGTCGGAGAAGAACACTATGACCCTGCAGCTTGAACGGCTCGACGCGGGTATACTGTCAAGCTGGGCCCTGGCATCCCAGAAGGCCTCGGTGAAGTTGGTATGGCCGTTGAAGGTCATATTATTTATGTCGTTCACTATTTGAGTTTTATTAAACCCCCTTGTTGAGGTACTTATTGGGTCCTTGATAATGGCGCCCTCGGCGAAGAGCACCAGGCCCACCCTGTCCGAGGTTGCATTGAATCTGTTGATGAACGATACAGCCGCCGCCTTCAGAGCCGGGTTGTCGTTGCCCGACCTGATCAGCGAGCTTGTGGTGTCGATGACAAAGACCATGTCGAGGTCCTTCTTGACTGCCTGCGCCGTGGAGCTCGCGTTCACCCTATTTAGACCTACGATCTGCATGAAAAATGTTGGCGCCGTCGCGCTTGCGGACACGGTGACCTGTATCTGCCCCGGACCGGGGGTGTTGGGCGAGACGTTTATTGTCGGGGCGGAGGGGGTGGAATTGAGGTATCCTGCGGGGTAATTGGATTTAAAACGCGCCGTGCCAGCGGCTATTGCGGCTGCATAGCCACCGGAGCTGTCGCCAGTCGCGTTGGCGGCCGCCAGGGCGGCCGCGTCCATGGCGCTACTCAGCTTGGCCTTTACCCCGTAGGCGATCCCCCCGTCTATGGCTAATCCTGCAATGGCCAAAAGAACTACCATTGACAGGGCTAAGAAGACTAATACCTGCCCATCTTCTCTTCCTTTTGTTTGCATGGTTCTCCTTTTTGCACTTTAAAATCTCGCAACGGTATAAATCTTTCACTAATTTTTTTTGTTCATAATGTGCGGTCTTCCGATAATAAAATATCAGAGATAGTCATTATTGTCAAATTCACATTCCTATATAATACTGGTTATTATGATGATTTGATAAGGTCCGAATGCGTAGTTATTATATGAGCTAACATCATAGCAATGCTAAATTGAATAAGACCCACCCGAGTAAGAACCATTTGAATCAGGACCATTTTGAATTAGCACCAGTCCAGCCTATCCTGGAAGCTTCAAAACACCCGGCGATTGCGCCGCTTTTCAGTTGACTTTACATGCCAGGGTTGTTACCATTTTACACGACTTCCCAATTGCCCGACCCCCTTTTCGGCGGCATTATGAGACCGAAAGAACTCTGGATTTTCCTCTTTTTCACAGGGACATTGGCCCTTGGCTGGCCGTTTCTTGAGATATTTGCCTCAAAGCTCCCCATCTACCTTTTTACCGCCTGGATCTGCATAATAGCATTAATCTATATTGTCGTAAAATACGCGGCAAAAGAGGAAGACGAGGGTTAATTGATCGGTTCCGGCATCCTCTTCGCAATAATCCTGGCCTATCTCATGTTGCTCTTCGTCCTGGCATATTTTGCCGAGACGATGGAAAAACAGGGTAAAAGCATCGCATCAAATCCATACGTCTATTCCCTCTCGTTCGCCGTTTACTGCACCTCCTGGACCTTCTACGGCAGCGTTGGAATGGCCGCGACTTCCGGCCTTTCATTCCTTACTATCTACCTTGGCCCCACCTTGATGGCTACGCTCTGGTGGCTGGTACTGCGCAAAATCGTCGTGATAGCCAAGGAACAGGGTATAACAACTATTTCAGACTTCATCGGTTCCCGGTACGGAAAATCACTGTCCCTGTCCGCGCTGGTAACGGTCGTCGCGGTGGTGGGCATAATGCCTTACCTGGGCCTCCAGATAAAGTCCATCATCAGCACCTACCAGATAATCTCCGGACAGACGGAGCCAAGCTTGACTGCGGGCTGGTTCATCGTCTTGTTCGTCGGGATATTTGCCATAATCTTCGGGGCGAGAAAACTGGACTCTTCCGAGCGGCACGAGGGGCTTATATTCGCCATAGCGTTTGAGTCCCTGATCAAGCTTGTCGCATTCGTGGCGGCGGGCGTATTCGTCACCTACGGGCTATTCGACGGCTTCGGCGATATCTTCGGACACATCGGGAAAATTTATCCGCGCCTTCTTTCAATCGGCGCCGGCGGCTCCACAAGCCTCACGGAATGGACCTCGCTTACATTCATGTCCATGATGGCGATAATGTTCCTGCCCAGGCAGTTCCACGTAGCCGTAGTGGAAAACTCAAGCAAAAAGCATATCCTGAAGGCGATGTGGCTGTTCCCGCTTTACCTCTTTATTATAAATATATTCGTACTGCCGGTCGCATTCGGCGGGCTCCTTCGGGGCGGGACGCCGGCTCAGGCGGACAGCTTCGTCCTGTCCTTGCCACTCTCCCAAGGGAAATCAGCCCTGGCGCTGCTGGTTTTCCTTGGCGGCTTCTCCGCCGCGACAGGGATGATAATAGTGGAGTCCCTGGCGCTATCCACGATGGTGATGAACAGCCTGGCCATGCCTTTTCTGATAAGGTTCAACCGCTTTCGCAGTTTCCCGTCCATAGTGCTGAATACAAAGCGTCTTGTCATCCTCGGGTGCGTATTCATCGGGTATCTCTTCGCCGTATCGATAGGCAGGATATATTCCCTGGCGGACATGGGCCTTAACTCATTTGAGGCCGCGACTCTATTCGCGCCGTCTCTGCTCATAGGGCTCTACTGGAAGGGAGGGAACAAAAAAGGCGCGGCTGCCGGATTTGTGGGCGGCTTTATCGTCTGGTTTTATACCCTTCTCCTGCCGGAGTTTCTGAAGGCGGGCGTAATCCACTCGGAGCAGTTAAAGCAATTATTCGCCACCTCGGCATTTAATCCCGCCGGCCTTTTCGGGCTTAAAGGCCTGGACCGCTGGAGCCACTCCCTTTTCTGGAGCATGTTCATAAATCTCGGTCTCTATTTCGGCGTATCGATATTCACGAAACAGTCGCAGGAGGAGGAGAAGCAGGCGCTGATATTCGTGGAGTCGGTAAAGATCGGAGGGGCGGAAGGCGGGCAGGCGCGCGGCCTCCAGACGGTGGACGAGATAAGGGACCTCCTGGGGCGCTATATAGGACGCACTGAAGCGGCGGCGGCGCTGGAAGGCTTCATTGTAAGCCGGGGCATAGACAAATCCGCCATGCAAAAAGAAGAGGTCCTGAAGCTGCGGGACGAGGCGGAGAGGATTCTCTCAGGGGCCCTGGGCTCCGCCATAGCCACGCTTATCCTCCGGAAAAAGCTTGTAATGACGGAAGAGCTGTCGAGTTCCATACGCCAGATAAGCCATACCCTGAAACTTTCGCGTGAGAAACTGGAGGAAGCTAACAGGGAGCTTAACTTCCTGAAGGAGTTCAGCCAGAATATAATCGAAAGCGTGCCGCAGGGTATCGCCACTATGGACCGCGATTTCAAGATTACATCCTGGAACAGGGGGATGGAAAACCTGACGGATGTAAAAAGGGAAAATGCGCTGGGAAGGAGCGTGCAGGAATTTCCCATATGCCTGGGGCCCGGAACACCCCCCGGGATGCAGGGAGGCGAGCATATATGCGACACAAAGCCCGGTTATACCTTGAAAGTATCGTCCTCTCCGTTCAAGGGCCCGCAAGGAGGCTACGTCCTGATGATAGAGGACATTACCGAGAAGAAGCGCCGGGAGAGCGAGCTTTTGCAGGCCAGCAAATTCGCCAGCATCGGAAAGCTTACCGCGGGGATCTCGCACGAGATAGGGAACCCGCTTGCCTCGATATCCTCGCTCGTGCAGGAGATACAGGAGGTGGGACAGCCCGAGTTCACCAGCGAGGCACTGGATATAATCAACCACCACATCGAGAGGATTGTCCGCATCGTGCGGAGCCTTGGCGATTTCGCAAGGCTTTACAGCCCTGAGAAAATCCCGTCCAACATTGCCGAAGTGCTTGACAGCACCCTGAACCTTACCCGGTATGACAAGAAGTTCAAGAAGATAGAGATAATGAAAGACATAGAATTAACCGGACAGATAAAGATGAACCCGGACCAGATACAGCAGGTCTTTTTAAACCTGATATTAAATGCTCTGGATGCGATGCCGGACGGCGGCAGGCTCACGATAACGGTGAAGGACGCGGGATCTGACGTAATCATAATATTCAGCGATACGGGGATCGGGATGGACAAGGATGCCGTGGACAGGATATTCGATCCGTTCTATACGACGAAATCGCCCGGAAAGGGCACCGGCCTCGGGATGAGCATCTGCTGGGGGATAATAAACGAGCACGGCGGCACAATCAGTGTCGAGAGCAAAAAGGGGCGCGGGAGCACCTTTACCATTAGGCTTCCGAAGAAAAAGGAGGAGTAATGGCGGGCACGATACTGATAGTTGACGACGAGGAGACCTTGCGGGAGTCCATGGCGCGGCTCCTTACGCGAGAGGGCTATTCGGTAAGCACGGCCGGCACGGGAGAAGAGGCCATGGAGGCGCTCAAAAATTCCGCGTTCGACCTGGTAATCTCGGACATCTTCCTGCCGGGGATAGACGGTATAGAGGTACTCCGCCGGCTAAGGGAAAAAAAACCCGACCAGCTGGTGATACTGATGACGGCCTATGCCTCCCTGGAGACGGCGGTGGATGCGCTGCGGGCCGGGGCATATGACTACATCATGAAGCCCATAATCCATGAGGAGGTGAAGCTCCTCATAAGGAGGGCGCTCAGGCAGCAATCGCTCATGTCGGAGAACAGCCTGCTCCGCAAACAGATAGAGAGAGAATACGACTTCAGCCACATCATCGGCGTCTCGCCCAGCACCAAAAAGGTACTGGAAGAGGTAACCAAAATCGCCGACGCCAGGAGCAGCGTGCTTATCCTTGGCGAGACGGGGACAGGAAAGGAACTTATCGCACGCGCGATCCATTTCAACAGCCGCCGGAGAGAAAAGGCCTTTGTGCCGATAAACTGCTCCGCCATCCCGGACACGCTGCTCGAGTCCGAGTTGTTCGGGCATGTGAAAGGCGCCTTTACCGGGGCCATGACCGCAAAAAAAGGACTCTTCGAGGAGGCGGCGGGCGGCACGGTTTTCTTAGACGAGATAGGGGAGATGAGCGTGATGCTCCAGTCAAAGCTGCTTCGGGTACTGGAAGACCAGGAGGTCCGTCCCGTGGGCGGGATACAGTCCACAAAGGTGGACTTGAGGTTCATCATGGCTACTAACAAAGACCTCCAGAAGGCCGTGCGGACACGGACGTTCAGGGAAGACCTCTTCTACAGGATCAATACAATAAATATCAGCCTCTTTCCTCTCCGGGAGCGGCAGGAGGACATACCGCTCCTCGCCAGGCATTTTCTGGCACGGCTTGGAGCGGAGTTTGGAAAGCCGGTCAAAGCCATCTCCGACGACACCATCGCCTTGTTACTTGACTACAGTTGGCCCGGCAATATCCGGGAGCTTAGAAATATAATAGAGCGGGCGGTGCTGATTGCCGATTCCGATATCATAACCCCCGAACACCTGCCCGAGAACATGCGTCAGAAAAATCCAGCCATGCTGACTGACTCTGTGGACAGGGCACTCTCGATAGAGGAATATATAAAGGCCGTCATAACGCGATACCAGGACAGGTTGAGCGAGCAGAAGATTGCGGAGCTTTTAGGTATTACCAGGAAATCTCTCTGGGAGAAGCGTAAGAGATGGGATATCCGCCGAAACCGTGAATAAATGTAACGTTAAGTAACAATCAAGTTTAAACCTCTGTTACAATTCGTAATCGACATCTAACCTCCTGAATTAGCTAAATTTTTAAATCTCTCGCACTTTCCCTTGCGCTACTTTAAGTAACGCACGCTTTGACTGGTTAGCAAGCCGCTTACATCAACCCTCCCTTTCAAAAATAATATTAGCTAATTAAATCAAAGATTTCCATTAGTTAATATAACGCCGTTATATTCTGGCATTCTTGTTGCTATCTGTATATTCAGAGGCGGTTTTTTTCTACAACCGCTGGGATTAATTTTTAAAAACAGGAGGAGCAAAATGGCTGAAGAGGTGAAGCTTGGGAACCCCGCTGTTGTAGGACTCGCCGGTTTCGGCATGACTACGCTGATATTGCAATTTCATAATCTCGGGCTGGTGGGACTCGGCCCGGTCATCTGGATCGGCCTTCTGTTCGGGGGCAGCGCCCAAATCGTTGCCGGTCTGCTTGAGTTTAAAACTGGGAATAATTTTGGATTCTGCGCATTTACCGGATACGGTGCGTTCTGGATTTCCCTATGCCTTTATTTGATATTCGGCACGAATACCGAACTGGTGAAGGCCTATCCCGTCCTGCTGTTCGACGGCCACGGTCTGGGCATCTTCCTTCTGATGTGGACTTTTTTCACGTTTATGCTGTTCATCGCCTCGATGAAGCATCACAACGCCCTGGCCCTGCTCTTCCTTACCCTGCTGCTTGGCTTCATAGGCCTCGACTTAAAAGAACTGGCTGGCAGCGAGATTGCCGGGACACTTGCGGCATTCGACTTAATCGTATGCGCACTTCTGGCGTGGTATCTCATGGCGGTTGCGGTATATGCGGAGTCGGGGATAAAGCTGCCGGTCGGCAAGCCCTGGTTTTAATCGAGAACGAGAAAGGGAGGAAAATCTAATGCGTTTCTTTTCAGCGGTAGGCAGCATATTGATTGCCCTGACGGTCTTTGCCGCGCCGGCTATGGCGGCCGACCAGTCGGTAAGCGACGTTCTGGTCGAGGCCTTGCATTCAAAAGGGGTGCTGGACGATACCACTTACACTGACATCAAGAACACGGAGGCGGCCGGGGGCCAGCAGGCTTTGGACAGGAAGCTGGTCGAGATCATGCACAACAAGGGGCTTATAGACGACGCCACCTACGGCAAGCTCTCCGCACAGGCGGAGGCCGCCTGCCGCGGCACCTGCGCCAGTTCAGACGGCGGCCCCCGCCCCTGTCCAGGCCGCATCGGAACGTCCGTTTGACAAGAGCCTGTCCTCGCTTGAAGAAGGTTTCGCCCGCCTGGGCGGCGATACGGTAAAGCTTAAGATAGGGACCTGGTTCCAGGGCGGCTGGGCCTACGACGACAGGAAGGGCGGTCATGCTGTAAGCCTCCCCTTCGACGACGTCAGCGCGCCCTCTGCAAACACGTCCAACTCGGCCTATATGCGTTTTGCCAGGCTGTACTTCAACGGCACACTGGACGACAAGGTCGGTTTCAGGATTATGGTCGACGGCGCGGGCGGTACTACTACGCTTAACGACGCCTATGTCTGGTTCGACTATATACCGTACACCAGGGTGACATTCGGCCAGTTCCTCACCCCGTTCGGAGACGATTCCTGGCACGCGCCGTTCGAGCTGCCGATGATCAACTACGCCCTTATCACCGACTATATGCAGTTCGCCAATTTCCGCGATGTCGGCCTTATGGTTTCCAGCAAGTACGTGAGCACGGGGCCGTGGCCGGTCGGCGCCGGCATAGCCACGGCTGTAATAAACGGCAGCAACAAAAACGTCATCGATACCAACGGCTACAAGGACTGGATCGGCCGCGCATGGATAAATCCGTTTGTCCCGGGTCTGTCCGTGGGCGGCTCCTGGTATTTGGGCAAAGTCGGCACCGCCAAGGACCGTGATTGGCAGCGTTGGGGCGCGGACTTCGATTACGCCCCGCCCTCCGGCCCGGCGAAAGGCCTGATGCTGCGCGGCGAGTACGCCTACCAGAGGAAATTTGTAGTGGCTAAGGCGGCGACGGAAGACACGGTCGGCATAGTGGGCGGGGTGCCAACAGTCATTCCCGGCACACCTGCCGTGGAAGGCATGACCCAGTCCAGGGGCTGGTACGTCGAAGGCGCGTACAGGCTGAACCCGTTGCCAGGTTTCCTGGCCAACTTCGAGCCGACTCTCCGCTACGAACAGCTAGAGGAACTGAACGTGTCATCCAGCAGGATACAGAGAACCACGTTCGGCCTCAACTATTGGCTGAACAAGTACACTCGGCTTCTGGCCAACTACGAGATGTACGACACGGAAAGCGGCGTAAACGGCGACTTAAACGGTACGCATTTTGCCACAGGGAAAGCCGGTAACCACGACGTTACCACCGTCAACTTCCAGATATGGTTTTAAAGGGAAGCCTGATGAGGAAATCATAATTTAGTTGTAAATGGGACGGCCTTGCGATAGTTTTTTTTGCAAGGCCGTCCTCCCGCGTTTAAACCTGTGAAGACTCATGGAGGTAGTGATGTCCGATAAGGGAATTGAGGCATATCTGGAAGAAAGCAGGGTATTCCCGCCGAGGGAGAAATTCACCAAGAACGCCCATATCAAAAGCATCGTAGAGTATGAGAAGCTGTACAAGTGGTCCATCGAGGACCCGGAGGATTTTTGGGCGGAGATGGCCGGGGAGAACCTCGTCTGGTTCAAGAAATGGGACAAGGTCTTAGAATACGACTTCGAGAAGCCGTTTATTAACTGGTTCAAAGGCGGCAAACTCAACGTCTCCTACAACTGCCTGGACAGATACGTGAACACCCCGTCATACCGCAACAAGGCGGCGCTTATCTGGGAGGCGGACGACGGGAGCTACAAGACCTATACCTACCAGCAGCTCTACAGGGAGGTCAACCGGTTCGCGAACGTCCTTAAGAAGAAGGGCGTCCAAAAAGGGGACAGGGTCTCCATCTACCTCCCGATGATACCGGAGCTTACGATATCGATGCTGGCCTGCGCCAGGATCGGCGCGATACACAGCATCGTATTCGGCGGCTTCTCCGCGAGCGCGCTGAAGGACAGGATTCAAGATTGTGAATCTTCCCTGCTGATAACAGCCGATGGTGGTTTTAGGGGCGGCAGGCGCGTGCCTTTGAAGGCGGCGGCTGACGAGGCGCTCAATGAGTGCCCCACCATAAAAAGCGTTATAGTGGTCAACCGGCTGGGCAAGGACGCCAATATGGAGCCGGGCCGGGACAGCTGGTGGCATGAAGAGATATGCTGCCAGGAAGTGACCAGCTACTGCCCGCCGGAATGGATGGACGCGGAAGACCCGCTTTTCATCCTCTATACCTCAGGCTCCACCGGAAAGCCGAAGGGCGTGCTGCATACCACCGGCGGCTACCTGCTCTATGCGAACCTGACCTTCCGCTGGATATTCGATTACAAGGAAGAGGACATCCATTTCTGCACCGCGGACATCGGCTGGGTCACCGGGCACAGCTATATAGTTTACGGCCCCCTTTCAAACGGGGCGACCAGCCTGATGTTCGAAGGCGTGCCGACCTATCCCGACCCGGGCCGTTTCTGGGAGATCGTGGAGAAGTTCGGGGTAAACATCTTCTATACCGCGCCTACCGCCATACGCGCCCTGATGAAAGAAGGCGAGAGATGGCCCGGCATATACGACCTGTCCTCGCTTCGGGTCCTGGGCTCGGTCGGGGAGCCGATTAATCCGGAGGCCTGGATGTGGTATCACAGGAACGTCGGCTCCGAGAAGCTGCCCATAGTGGATACCTGGTGGCAGACCGAAACCGGCGGCATACTCATCACGCCGCTGCCCGGCGCGATGACCTTGAAACCCGGCTCCGCAAGCAGGCCTTTTCCGGGCGTGGTGCCTAAGATATTCAACGAGAAGGGGGAACCGGCGGCGCCGAACGAAGGCGGCTATCTCGTCATCGAAAAGCCCTGGCCGGGAATGCTCCGGGGCACCTGGGGCGACCCGGAGAACAAGAGGATAAAAGACGTGTATTTCAGCCGCTTCCCCGGAGTGTATTTCACCGGAGACGGGGCCAGGGTGGACGAAGACGGGGACTACTGGCTGATGGGCCGCATAGACGACGTCATCAACGTCTCCGGCCACAGGCTCGGCACGGCGGAGGTGGAGAGCGCGCTCGTATCCCACGAGGCTGTCGCCGAGGCGGCGGTAGTCGGCTACCCGCATGATATCAAGGGCGAAGGCATCTACGCATATGTGACGCTCAAGGACGGCTTCACCCCGTCAAACGACTTGAAGAAGATGCTGATCGGCCACGTCAGGACGGTCATCGGTCCGATAGCCTCCCCGGACAAGCTCCAGTTCGCGCCCGGCCTCCCGAAAACCAGGAGCGGCAAGATAATGAGGAGGATACTCCGCAAGATTGCCGGCGGCGAACTGGAAAACCTGGGCGACACCTCGACGCTCGCGGACCCTTCGGTCGTGGATAATCTGGTTGAAAATAAGCTTTAAACCGTTACCTTTTTGGAAAAAGGTAACACCAAAAACTTGTAAACCGTACGGCTTAGCGCCCGCAAACGCCGAAAAATCTGTTACGTTTCACAACAAAGGGGTTAGGCTGTTAAGCCTAACCCCTTAGGATATGGAATAAAATCCGCTACAATTTCGCTACAGCGGCGGCATTTTAGGCAAGAAAATGGGGGGTTATGGCAAGCCCGTAACCCCGTGAATTTTAGGCGATACTGGGTTTGAGCCAGTGACCCTGCCGTG
>CAVOSJ010000003.1:0-752104 GCA_963698885.1 Nitrospirota bacterium
CTCTTATATTGCCATTAAGACAGGAAGGCCCCTGACAGACAATATCACGCTGAAATCTGGGTTGAATATTAAATTAAAAAGGCCCCCTGAAGGGGCCTCCTTTAGAGCAAAGCGGGGGGTAATTGAACAATGAAGCTATGCGGCAATATGAGGATTCATGCTAATCTTGACGTTATATTAAGTTAATGTTATCTTTAATTTAGACGCTTCTTAACTATTGTTATGACTATCTTTTTATGCTAAGATAACTCACTTTTTGCTTCGCCGTGACTTGGAATTCGGAGAGAGTTATATGAACTTGTTAGTGTTCGCGTTGTTTTTCGTATCCGGGGCCTGCGGGCTGGTTTATGAAGTAGCATGGTCCAGGATTATGCAGTTCATCTTCGGGAGGGGTTCTCTCGCAGTCGGCATAGTCCTTGCGGCCTTCATGTCGGGCCTTGCGTTTGGAAGCTACATACTCGGTAAATACAACGATAAGGCAGAAAACCCGCTCAGGCTCTATGCGTTTTACGAAATCGGGATCGGCATCACGGCCTTACTTGCGACTATCCTTTTATACGGGCTTATCCCGGTCTACGTCCAGGCCCACACGTGGTTCGGGCATTCACAGGTGGAGCTTGCCTTAAGCCAGTTCATAATAGCGTTTGTGCCCCTCATAGTCCCCACTGTCCTGATGGGGGCCACCCTCCCTGTCCTGTCCCGGATTATCATAACGCAGCTGCACAGAGTCGATCGCCAGCTTGGACACCTTTACGTAATAAATACCGCCGGAGCGGTAGCCGGCAGCCTTCTCTCCGGCTTCTTTCTCATCAAGCACCTGGGCCTGCATGGGACGGTTTATTTAGCCGTGGCCGGCAATATATTCGTCGGCATACTGGCAATGCTCGCGTCGATGCGTTATAAGGCCGTTGCGGCACCGGCCTTCGCTAAGCCCGCTCCGCCCGTTCCTGTTGCAGGCAAAAAGATCCCGCCCAGGCAAAGGCTCATCCTCTGGACTTTCGCGTTTTCGGGCTTCGCCTCGTTCGCCTATGAGATATTCTGGACGCGCTCTCTTGTTTTCCTCGTAGGCAATACGACCTATGCGTTCTCTTTGATGCTTGCGGCATTTCTGACGGGGATTGCGCTCGGGGGTTACGGCATCCGCTTTGTCGTGAAAAGGACCAGAAGGCCCTTGATGCTTTTTGCCGCGATAGAGATTTTGATAGGCGTTTTCTCCGCGGCTTCTCTGCCCCTGCTTTTCTCGATTACGAAGTCCGGGGCCGCCCAGTCCTTCATTTCCAGCATGTCCGGCCAGCTCGGGTCCCTGGTCCTGTCGAATTTCGGCGTAGCGGTGCTCCTCATGCTTCCGCCCGCGACGTTGATCGGGACGACATTCCCCTTGATGGGCCGGATTTTTGTCGATGACTTAAAAAGTACCGGGGCGGTCGTAGGGAAGGTCTATTCCGTAAATACTGCCGGCAACGTTCTGGGGGCGCTCCTTCCCGGGCTTTTGATTTTACCGCTCGTGGGCATCGAGAAGGGTATCCTCCTTATGGCCGCCCTGAACGTCTGCCTGGGCGCGGCAATCGTCCTTTCCAAGTGGAAGAGCGCCGCAGTTTCGGCAGTCGCGGCATCGGCCCTGTTCGTTTTAGCCTCCGCCGGCCTTGTGGAAACGTCGCTTGGCTTCCAGTTCCCTTCTGCCGACGAGCAGCCGAAAGACGAGGTGCTTTATTACAGGGAGGGGAGCCTGGTCACCACGAAGGTATGGGAAGACATTAACCTGGACTACAAGGATATCAGCGTGGACGGCATCAACATCGGCGGCACGAGCGATTCCGATTACAAGCAGGAGATACTGGCGCATTTGCCGAAGCTGCTGCTGAAATCGTACAGGTCCGAGCTTTCAGTCGGCCTGGGCTCTGGTATTCTGGCCGGTGAAAGCGCCCGCCACGGCGCTCTTAAAAAGATTACGTGCGTGGAGATCTCGCGCGGCGTGGTTGAAGGGGCCAGGTATTTCTCCGAAGAGAACCACAATATCTTAAACGACCCGCGCGCCGTTATCGTTACCCAGGATATCATTGATTTCCTCCAGACAAGCAAGGAGCGCTACGACATAATCTCGGCGGACGAGAAGACGGCGGGCAATTACGCCTCGAACTCGATGTCTTACTCAAAAGTTTATTACGGGCTGCTGAGGCGGCATCTCGCCCCGGGCGGGCTGGTCATACAGTGGATGCCCGCGGACCTCCCGCCCTCGCAGTATACCCTGGCGATGAGGACCTTCGTCGATTCCTTCCCCCATGCGTCGCTGTGGTACTTCCCTCCGGTCGGGAGGTTTACCATGTCCAATACCTTCCTCGTGGGCTCAAACGACCGGATTGACATAGACCCCGTGGCGATGGAAAAGGCATTTGACAAGGAACCCGAAGCGTTTCAGGGCATCAAAAAGTATGGACTGACTTCCGCCGGTTCCGTGCTGGCGCATTACATAGCTTCCGGCGACACCGTCCGGAAATTATTGCCGCCCGGACCCGAGAACACCTTTGACAGACCCTATTACGAATTTTACTCTCCCGCTGACTACGCCATGCCGGCCCAGGAGAGAACCCTTGCCAACCATAAGATGCTGATGAAATTCCGGGTGCCCGACCTGGGCGGAGTTGTGGCGAATGGGGGCAGAAACCCTGAGCTTGCCCGCCTGAACCAGGAGTTCCAGGCTGAAGGCATGTTCTTTAAAGGGCTTGCGTATCAGCTTGTGGGAGATATGCCCCGGGACGTTGTCGGGCGGTATGAGCAGGCGGTTGAAATGGCGCCCTGGGACATGAACCTGCGCAATCAATATGTCGGCTACTTGAATAGCGAGGTCCGGGCCCGGGGCGGGGAGGGCGACTATAACACCGCCTTAGTACTCCTTCGCCATGCGGCGGAGCTATATCCGGAAAGCCCGGAGGTCCATTATGACTACGGGACCATGCTCGTTTATTTAAACGATACGGAACAGGGAGTAAAAGAGCTCCAGCAGGCCGTGGCGCTGAACCCGAGGCTGGTGCCCGCCATGAGACAGCTGGGCGAGATCTACGCGTCGAAAGGAGACGTTTACAAGGCGACGGAGCTTTGGAAAAAAGCGCTTGAAATCAACCCGGACGACCTGGTGACACTTGTTTACTACGGGAGATACCTGGAGCAGAGCGGCGATGCCAGCGGGAATTCTTATATCGAACGGGCCCGCAGGCTTGCGCCTAATGATTTCGAAAAAATCAAGGGTTAGAGGGAGAAAGCCCCGCGCAGTTATGAATTGAGCCGCCGCCAGGCCGCGGGTTCCTTTGCGGGGAGCATAATAATAAAAAGAGGTTACAGCTTTGGCTGTGACCTCTTTTCTATTATTAGTGCGCATATTCAAGCTAAATGTATGAGTAATAGTGCTCATAGGTATCTGATTAAATTTAAACCGTATCTTGTGTCGAATCAATTTATTTAATGAAAATAAGGGCTTTCGTTTCAGTGCTTGTCTTGTCTAAAATTTGCTTTTAAATTAATTTTTATTTTACTCCTTGACTTTTTGTATGTATTTTCCTAATATCCCCTTTATTAAAGTTTTTTAATCTTTGCATGGCCGGGTATTTTAATTATGGAGCGGCTAATGGAAAACATCTTCTTGATATTGAGCGGCGCATCTATATTATTGATGTCTTACTCCTGGTATAAGTTCACTAAATTCAGGAAGACGCTAAACGGCGGAAGCATGAAATATACGAGCAATATATTTGCTCAAATAATCGGGCTTGAAATTATCTGTTTTCTCTCTATACCCTTCCTGCCGATGGTTTGGGTTTCAAAAGAGATTATAATGGGGATCATGTTCTTCTTCGCCGCACTCTTTGTTCTACTTGTTATTAATCTTTTTACAAAAATCGTATCCGACCTTGGTCTGTAAAAAAAATGGAAGAGCGTCTTAAAAAAGCCAGGGAAGAGATTGGGTTGACCATCAGGGATATCCTGGGGAACGCCCCCAGCAAGGTCTTCTACTCCCGGGTGGACCGCATTATAAATGAAAGCGCCGATATGCCCGCTCTCGCGCACGCATGCACCAGATTAATAAACATAGCGGACCTTTTTATCGATAAAGATAAAGCCGAGGAAATCAAACGGAATTGCAGTAAAATTCTGGAAAACATAGCTGGGTAAAGAAAGGAATTTAATATGGGGCTATCGATGAATGTCATCAAGAAACATTATCTGAAAGTTGACAAAGAACTTATCATCATTCTTCTTTTGGTGGCAATAACAGCCGTCATTTATTTCTTTGTTTTTAACCAGCGCGCATTTCTGAATTTTTTCTTCCTTCCGGTACTTTTGGGCGCGTATTTCTTCGGAAAGAGATATGCCGTTTTATCGGCGCTCGCCACGATAATCCTGATTTTTTCGGTCGCCTACGTAAACCCGGCAACATTCAGATATTCGGGCGATAACGAATTTTACCGGTGGCTGGACTTAGCTACATGGGGCGGCTTTATTATAATAGCGGGATATTGTATCGGACACCTGTACGAGAAGAAGGAGGCGGCGATAAAGGAGATAAGGAACACATATCTCGGAATAATCGAGATGCTCTCCCTCGTGATAGACTCGGTTGACCAGCAGACGCAGACCCATTCATACCGTGTGTCCGCTATCGCGTCCCTGCTTGCCAAGGAAATGGCCCTTCCGGAACAGGACCGCGAGGACGTCAGGATCGCCGCCCTCCTCCATGACTTAGGGAAGATCGGGGTCAACCTCGATATATTGCGCAAGGCGGGAGATTTGACCCGCGGGGAGCGCGTCCATATGCAGAAGCATGCCGAATTCGGAGTTGGCGTGCTTGGGCCCGTACAGGGCAGGGTGCACCAGTTAATACCCCTGATACTGCACCACCATGAAAGATACGACGGTACAGGCTATTTCTCGATGACGGGTGAGGAGATACCCATGGGGGCGAGGATAATTGCAATTGCCGACGTCTATGACGCCATGACCAGCGACCGGCCCTATCGCAAGGCCTCGACCCCCACAGTGGCGAGAGCGGAAATCGTAGCCAACTCGGGGACCAAATACGACCCTGCCGTGGTTAAATGCTTCGAGCATATATTTCCGAAGCTGGAAACCGATTCATACCTGC
The DNA here is from genome assembly GCA_963698885.1 of Nitrospirota bacterium. GTDB lineage: Bacteria > Nitrospirota > JACRHJ01 > JACRHJ01 > JACRHJ01 > JBARKJ01. The sequence goes on from CAVOSJ010000003.1 coordinate 5,135, forward strand.
CGCCCCAGGTTTTCAGGCTGGCAAGTCTGGTGCATTAAAAAAATGGCGGGAGTCCTTCCCGCCCTTTTTAATTGATTGAAATCCTTCAATATCCTGCACCTCCAATTGCAAAAAAACCGTTTATCTGTTATAATCGGACTCAAGAAAACCCCGCCTTGTTTCAAGATTCTGATTTTAAATTCCGGCGGTATTTCGGAGAGGATATATAAATGGGTTTTGATAGCTGCCTGAGAATCGTCCTGGGCGCCGCCATACTCACCCTGCCCATAGTAAATTCCGCATCCGCGGGCGGCCCCGCCCAAATGAATTCATGTCGCATTCGATAAAGATGAAGGCCGCGGAGGTCGATACCTCCGGGCCGAACCTCTCCATATTTTCGGCGGGAAAACAGTCCGCGGGGAGCCATTTCTATATCGTCCAGTTTTCCGGCCCCGTCCAGGAGGATTGGAAACAGAGGATAACCGATTACGGAGCGAAGTTTTTTGGATACTTGCCGGAGGACGCGTTTATCGTGAAGATGGACGCATCCACCGCTTCGGTCGTAAGCGCGGACCATAACGTGACATGGGTGGGGCCGTACAAGCCGGAGTTCAAACTCGCGCCGAAGAAGGCTACGTTAGAGACGACGCCGGCTGAGGCCCTGCCTCCGGGTGAGGCCCTGCCTCCGGGCGGAAAGAAATACACGGTGAAGGTCTTCGACGGCGAAGACATGGCCCCGGTAATCGACAGCCTCAAAGCCCTTGGCGCGACGGTGGAAGTAGTGGCGGATAGCGACGGCTTGAACGGGAAGAAGCTCCGCGTCCAGATGGACGAAAGCCAGGCCGCCCAGGCCGCAAATATCGAGCAGGTGGAGTGGGTGGAGGAGTTTATACCGCCCAGGCTGCTTAACGACGTGGCCGTGGGTATTATGAACGTAACCCCAGTCCGGACCGAATCTTTCCCTGCTGAGACGGGTCTTACCGGGACGGGGCAGGTGGTGGGGATAATGGATACCGGGCTGGATACCGGAACTGATCCACTATCCGTCATCCATCCATCCGGCTTTCGCCGGGACCGTCAGCAACGGCAATTCCAAAATAAAGGATGCATTCGGTTACACCGCGACATACAGCAACGGATGGAAGCTGGAGCGACCTCGATGGGCATGGCACGCATACTTCCGGTTCGTTAACAGGAAAACCGTTCACCGTCAACGGAAAAAATTACAATATAAGCGGTATCGCGTATGACGCGCAACTTGTATTTCAAGCCGTATACATGGACAGCAACGGAGGCCTTTATATCCCGGACCTGAATACGCAGGCCTTTCCCGATGCATACAACGACGGCGTAAGGGTACACAGCAACAGCTGGGGCGGCGGCACGCCTGGCGAGTATGAATACATTGCCCAGAGCGCGGATACATTCATCTGGAATCATCCCGATTTTGTCGTATGTTTTGCGGCGGGCAATAGCGGTGTAGACGCCAATAGAGACGGAGTCGTCGATACGGGTTCCATTTCCCCGCCCGGCACGGCAAAGGATATAATAACCGTCGGCGCGACTGAAAACTACAGGCCGCGTATGTCTCACCCTTTATATTCCTGGTTCGGATTCTATTGACAATAATGTTTTTTACTCTTCTTTTCCGGTGAAGCCCATTGCCAGCGGTTTAGTAGCCAACAACAAGAAGGGGATGGCGGCTTTTTCGAGCAGGGGGCCGACGGCCGACGGACGGGTAAAGCCGGACGTGGTTGCGCCGGGGACTTATGTGCTCTCCACAAAATCTTCCCTTGCGCCAATTACTAATTACTGGGCGCCGGCTTCGCAGCTTGGATATGGAGCCGGATACGATAATTATTTTGCCGCCGACGGCGGCACGAGCATGGCCACGCCGCTCACAGCCGGGGCCGCCGCGCTGGTGAGGCAGTATTATACCGACGTGCAGGGCGTCAGTGACCCTTCCGCCGCGCTGATAAAGGCGACGCTTATCAGCGGAGCCTATAACATGGCGCCGGGCCAGTACGGTACGGGACGATATCGGGAAATCCATAACCCGCCGGACAACAGCCAGGGCTGGGGCAGGGTGAACGTCATGGATTCCATAACCCCTCCCGCGCAGGCAAAAGTCCGTTTCGTGGATTCGGCGGGCGTTACCACCGGACAGACGCTCTCATACGGCTACGAGGTAATCGCTGCATCCGTGCCTGTCAAAGTTGCACTGGTCTGGTCCGACTATCCGGGGACTGGCAAGCGCCGGAAGCAGCTGGTCAACGACTTAGACCTCACGGTTACCGGGCCGGACCATAAGGTTTATCATGGCAATCAATTCAATGCATCAAACAGCTTTTCAACTCCCGACGCTACTCGAATACGACAATATAAATAACGTGGAAGTGGTCAATATCAAACCGTCTGCCATCGGCCCGCTTGAGATAGCCGTCAACGGCTCCGCCGTCCCCGATGGCCCTCAACCCTTCGCCCTTGTAATCAACGGGGCCGTCGTATCGCAGGACGCCACGGTCAATTTTCCCATGTCCATAACGCAGGAAGGCGGGGCCGTTACGCTGAGCGCGAAGTTCTCCCTGGGCGATATCCCCGATGGTTAAAAAACCCGTTACCTTCTACGACCAGACAGGCACCACTCCTGTTAAAAGAGGGACTGTATTAACCAACACCCTGGGCGTAGCGACGCTGAAATTTACGGCGGCAAGCGGCACCCATACGGCATCTGCGACGACTCCCGCGATTCCCGCTATAGGGATAACGCAGACGCCTACGCCGGCTGTGCCCTACACTATAGACAAGGTTCAGCAGATCTCTCCGGGAGCGGGAGCGGTTGTAAACGCCTTGCCGGTTACATTATCGTGGGATACGTCATTGTATCCGGGCGCGACAGGTTACGAGGTGCAGGTATATTCGAGCCCGACTTTCCCGGCCACGCTTAAGGATTACGCCACTACGGCAAGTTCCTCCGTTTCTTACACGGCCCCCATGCTTCCGGGAATGGCAAAATACTGGAGGGTAAGGGCGGTATTGCCCACCGGACATTCGCTCTATTCTGCGACGTCGAAATTTACATACAAACCAGGTCCTTGAGCTTTCGACCCCGGCGCAAATAACCCTGCGAAGGTTACGCTGACGGCAACCGTTACAGACGGCCAGTCGATATTTCCATAGACCCTGCCTACAGCCATGGCGAGAGGACCCTTGCGAGGCGCTCTCCGAGCCATGTAGTCCAGGACCCCCCGAATTCTCTCTTAAAATAAAAAAGCTTGAAAAAAAGCGGTGTAATTATTATGATGGTTATTCGCAATTCTTCCTGAAAAAATTTATGGAATAAAGTGAAAAAAGAGATACTTTCGGGTAACGAGGCCATTGCGCGCGGGTTTGCAGAGGCGGGCGGGAAATTCGCCGCGTCATATCCCGGCACGCCCAGCACGGAGGTGCTGGAGGAGTTATGCCGGGTCCCCGGCATCCATGCGGAATGGTCCATAAACGAGAAGGTGGCCTTCGAGGCCGCGATAGGCGGGTCTATATCCGGACTGCGCTCGATGGCGTCCATGAAACACGTCGGCGTGAACGTCGCGGCGGACCCCCTGATGACCGCTTCCTACACGGGGGTCAACGCGGGCCTCGTCCTGATGGCGGCGGACGACCCCGGGATGTTCAGCTCGCAGAACGAGCAGGATACGCGCCATTTCGCCCGTCTCGCGAAGGTCCCGTGCCTGGAGCCGTCGGACTCCCAGGAGGCGAAAGATTTCACGAAACTTGCCTTCGAGATCTCGGAGGACTTCGACACGCCGGTAATACTTCGTACAACAACGAGGATATCCCACTCCAAAAGCGTCGTCGCGTCTTCCAGGGCCGCCGATATCAAGCCGAAGGCCCTGCAAAAGAAAATAAAAAAATACGTGATGCTGCCCGCATTTGCGCGCAAAAGGCACGTCCGGATAGAGGAGCGGCTTGTGAGGCTGGCGGAGTGGGCTGAGACGGCGGAAATAAATCAGGTTATCGGGCCGGTCAATCAGTCTGGCGGCGGCGGTTCGAAGCCGGTCGACCGGCAGCCGGTAGGCCGGCTTGGGATTATCGCCTCCGGCGCGGCGTTCCAGTATGCCAGGGAGGCGTTCCCGGATGCCTTAATCCTGAAGCTCGGAATGACCTGGCCCCTGCCAGTGCGGCTGATAAAAAATTTCGCGGAAAGCGTGACAAAGCTTGCGGTCGTGGAGGAACTCGACGCTTTCATCGAGGACGCGGTAAAGGCTGCGGGAGTGCGCGTGGATTACGGGAAAAATGTCCTTCCGGTGGCGGGCGAGCTTTCCCGGGAAATCGTGTCTATTGCGCTCTCTGGTGCGCTCTCTGGTGCGAAGGCTGGCGGCCCAGTCGCGGGCCTTCCGTCCCGTCCGCCGACGTTCTGTCCCGGGATGTTCGCACAGGGGCCTCTTCGTCGTGCTTGCAAAGCTAAAAGCTTTCGTTCCTTTCGTTTCGGGCGATATCGGCTGCTATACATTGGGGGCGCTGGCGCCGTTTGGCGCTATCCATTCCGTCGTCTGCATGGGCGCGAGCATCCCGATGGCGCACGGCATATCCAGGGGGCTGAAATTGCAGGGGATAAGCAGCAAACCCGTCGCCGTGATAGGGGATTCCACTTTCCTGCATTCCGGCATCACGGGCATCATAAACCTCGCCTATAACGGCGGGGACGCCATAATCGTCATAATGAATAACGACACCACCGGCATGACCGGCGGGCAGGAGCATCCGGGCACCGGAAGGAACGCCGTGGGAGAGCCGTCGCCGAAGGTGGACATCCAGGAGCTTTGCAGGGCCTGCGGCCTGCGTGTAAGGGAAATCGACGCTTACGACATAAGGGGCCTGGAGGCCCTCTTCCGGGAGGAGATGGCGGCGGATGGGCCCGTGGTCCTGGTATCCAACCAGCCCTGCGTGTTAAGGTACAGGGCGCCTTACAAGCCGTTGTCCATAGACGCCGGGAAATGCGACGGCTGCCGCCGGTGCCTTAAAGCCGGGTGCATCGGGCTTAACCTCGTAACGGACGCGGGCGGCCGCAAGTACGTCGCCGTGGACCAGATGCAATGCAACGGCTGCGGGGTGTGCGCGAGCCTCTGCCGTGCCGGGGCATTCTGGGAGGCAGAGCTTTGACGGGGCTGGATATAATCATCGCGGGCGTCGGGGGGCAGGGGGTACTGCTATCCGGCAGGATTATTGCCGTCGCCGCCCTGGCCGCCGGTTACGACGTGAAGCAGAGCGAGGTCCACGGCATGGCGCAGCGCGGCGGGAGCGTCGTCTCGCACGTCCGGTTCGGGGAAAGGGTCTGCTCTCCCACCATTACCAGGGGCGAGTGCGGCCTTCTGATAGGTTTCGAGCCGGTGGAGGCGCTCCGGAACGTCCACTTCCTCCGTGAAGGCGGAAGCCTTGTCTGTAATACCCGGAAGATAAGCACCCTGACCGTATCAATCGGCACGGAAGAGTATCCGGCGGATGTGGAGCGGGAAATAAATTCACGCGTGACGGGCGAGGGGGGCGCGCTCCTGATAGACGGGACCTCCCTTGCGGTCCAGGCGGGCGACTGCGCGGACTTTAAACCTTGTCCTGCTGGGGGCGGCGATGAAGACCCTGCCTTTTTCCCCCGAGCAGGTCGAGGCCGCGATCAAAAAAACCTTTACCGGTAATATGAGCAATCTTAATATAAAGGCATTCCGCCTGGGCCGCGCCGCCAGCTAATCCCCCCCACGGCAAGCTGGTTAAAAAAAGGAGGCCCCCCTGTGGAAGGCCTCCTTTTTTTAACCGTCGCCCAGGAAACGTTTTAAGCCGCCACCTCGGCCTCGTCGGCGCAATCCGCGCATATGCCGTAGAAATCTGCGTGCCGCCCTTCAATCTTGAAGCCTTCCGTCATTTCCCGCGGCACTTCTAAATCAAAGTTCTTACGCACGTTTACAATTTTTTTGCACCGGGTGCAAAGCATGTGGTGGTGCGGTTCAGTTTCTGGATCGAAGTGCTTTCTCTCCCCGTCGATGTTCAGCTCCGTGACCCTGCCCATCTGCTTGAGGACTTCAAGCGTGTTGTAGACCGTGGCCAGGGACACCATTGGATATTTCTCGAGTACTGCCGCGTAAATGTCCTCCGCCGAAGGGTGCGAACGGTTCCCTTCGAGGTAAGCCATTATGGCGGCGCGTTGGGGAGTCAGCTTGAAACCCCTTTCCCTTTGTGGCCCCATTCTGTACCTCATATTAACGTTAATCATATAATAGTGATGACATGTTAAATAATATTTGTCAAATCGAATGGTTCGCCTGTTTGTACCGTTCCTTAAGTTTGTCGAAAATTTCACCCGCAACCTTCTTCGGCAGCCGGGGCACTTTTTCCAGGTCCTCGACCGCCGCCTCCCTGATAGCGCGGAAGCTCCCGAAATGCCGGAGCAGCTGGGTCTTCCTCTTTTTGCCGATACCTTCTATATCGTCCAGCGGGGACTGAAGTCCTTTTTTATTGCGGAGTTTCCTGTGCTGGGTGATGGCGAACCGGTGCGATTCGTCCCGCACCGCCGCCAGCAGGTTCACCGCCGCCGACGTGGGGGAAAGCACTTTCGGCTCGGCTTCATAGGGCTTATAAACCCTTTCAAAAGCGTTCGCCTCGCGTATCCCGCCGCCGAATTTAAGCCCCTTCTCCTTCGCCTTCGCAAGCCCCACGATGTCGAGGTTGTCCACGTCCGCGCCGATATCCCGCAGCGCCTCCACGGCGGCTGAGAGCTGTCCTTTCCCGCCGTCCACCATTATCAGGTCCGGCCATTCCTCGCCCTCCTCCATCAGCCGCTTGTACCGGCGGGTTACGACCTCCTCCATCATGGCGAAATCGTTGGCCTCCGGGACGGTCCTGATGTTGAAGTGGCGGTAGCCGGACTTGTTCGGCTGGCACAGCTCAAAGCTCACCATCGAGCCGCACGCGTCATGGCCTCCGGTATTGGATATATCGAACGCCTCTATGCGCTTCGGCATCTTTTTCAGCCGAAGCTCCGATTTCAGGGCCAGAAGCGTAAGCTCGCGCCCGGAGTCCGTCTTCAGGTTCTGACGGAGCGACTCGCCCGCGTTATCCAGCGCCATCTCCATCACCTGCCGTCCGGAGCCCCTCTGCGGAGAATAAAGGCTTACGTTTTTCCCGCGCATCTCCCGCAAAAAATCCTCTACCAGCCCCTGCTCCGGAAGTTCGTGCGAGATTAGCGCCTCCGGCGGGACCTCTTTGCCGCCGGAATAGAACTGGTTGATGAAATCGGTCAGGAGTTCACCCTCCGTCATCTCCAGCGCGTCCGCGAAATAGAAGTCCTTTCTGCCGACTATCTTGCCCCCCCGTACAAACAGCGCCTGGATGTCCGCCGCGGAGCCTTCCTTGGCCACGGCTATGATGTCCCTGTCCTCTAACCGGGGCGACGTTATGCGCTGGGACTGCGTGGCCTGCCGGAGCGCGTATATCCTGTCCCGGATATTCGCCGCCGCCTCGAAGTTCTGGGCCTCAGCGGTCTCCTTCATCCTGGCTTCCAGGTTACGGATAAGCTCTTTATCCTTGCCGGACAAAAACATCCGGACTTCCTCGACCATCTTCCAGTACTCTTCCTTCGTTATCATCTCGCCGCACGGGCCGGAGCAGCGTTTCATCCCGAACTGGAGGCAGGGGCGCTCAAGCTTCTGGCCGACGCCCTTCCGCGAGCACTTGCGCATGGTGAATATCCGGTTGATGAACTTCAGCGTCTCCCACATCGGGGCAGTCGGGACGAACGGACCGAAATAAAGCGCTCCGTCCTTCTCGACCTTCCGCACCACGCAGAGAGTCGGGAATTCCTCGTTCACCGTCAGTTTCAGGTACGGGTAGTTCTTGTCGTCCCGGAGCACGACATTGTAGCGGGGCTTGTGCTTCTTTATGAGGTTGGATTCGAGGATGAAGGCTTCCATCTCCGAGGCCGTGACGATGGTCTCGAAATCGGAAATCAGACCGGCCATCTGGGCCTTGCGCGGGTCCGGGTCCGGCGTGGACTGGAAGTACGAGCGCACCCGGTTGAGGAGCGACTTCGCCTTCCCGACGTATATCACGCGGCCCCTGGCGTTCTTCATCAGGTAAACGCCGGGGCGGTCGGCGAGGTTTTTCAGTTTTTCGTCAAGTGTCATAATAGTAAGTGAAAGTTTAATATTCCACGTTCACCAGATAAAGCCCCTGTCCCGGCGCGGTCGGGCCGGCCTTCGTGCGGTCCCGCGCTTCCAGCATCTCCTTCACGTCGGCGGGCGCGAACCGGCCTTTGCCCACCTCCACCAGGGTACCCACCACCGTCCGGACCATGTGCCGCAGGAACCCGCTCGCTTCGAGTGAAAAGAATACCCTGTTCCCGTCCAGTTGTATCTCCAGCAGGCGCAGCGTCCTGACGGGGTTCACGGCGTCGCAGTGGACCGCGCGGAAGGAAGTGAAATCGTGCTCGCCCAGCAGGTGCGCCGCGCCCTCTTTCATCGCCTCGATGTCCAGGGGCATCGGGACGTGCCACGAGTAGTTCCGCTTGAGCGGGGAGGGGATGTACCGGTTCAGCACGATATATCCGTATTGTTTGCCCTTCGCGGAGTAACGCGCGCTGAATTCTTCCGGCTCCTCCGACGCCTCCAGCGCCCGCATCTCAACGGGTAGAAAATGGTTCAGCGCGCCCAGCCAGGCCTTTGCGTCCATTTCCGCGGCGGTCTTGAAATTCACCACCTGGCCCAGCGCGTGCACCCCGGCGTCCGTCCTGCCGGATGCGGTTACCCGTAGGTCTTCGCCGGAGATTTTTTTTACCGCCGCCTCCAACTCGCCCTGGAGGGTGCGCTGGTCGGGCTGAAACTGCCATCCGGCGAAGCCGGTGCCGTCGTACTCAAGGATCAGTTTGATATTTTTCATGACTTTATTTTACAACAAAGGCGGGTATTTATTCAATGGTAAGGACGGGATCGACTTATTTAGGCGCCTGGTACTGACGCCATGCGGGAACTGCCCAGATATTCTTTTATGCCGTCGAATATCGCCTGGGCTACCTCCTCGCGGTACTGCGGGTCGGCCAGGTGCGACTCTTCCTCCGGGTTGGTTATGAAGCCGACTTCGGTCAGGATGCTCGGCATGCTCGCGCCGTAGAGCACCAGGAACGGCCCCTGTTTGACTCCCTTGTTGGTTACCTTGTCCTTATGGAGGTCGGTTACAAGGCTCGCCTGCACGGCGTGGGCAAGCCTCAGGGACTCGTCCCGCTTGCTGTCCAGGATGAGGTCTTTCAGGATTACGTCCAGGGAACCCATATTCCTGACCGGGGTAAAGTTCTCCCGGGCCGCGACCTCCATTATGTTCCTGTCCTTCGTGAGGTTCAGCAGATATGTCTCGATGCCGTGCGCGGACGGGCTTTTGCTGGCGTTTGCGTGTATGGAAATAAAGAGGTCGGCGTCATTCTGCACCGCGATTCCGGGCCGGGCGTCCAGGTCGATGAATACGTCCTTGTTCCGGGTCATCACGACCTTGCAGGCGTAGTTCTTTTTGATGATGTCCCTGAGCTTAAGCCCGATATCCAGCACCACGTCCTTCTCATAGAGGCCCTTGAAGCCGATAGCCCCGGTGTCCTTGCCGCCGTGGCCGGGGTCTATGACTATCGTGCCGATGCACATTCTGGGCGCGGGCGCGGGGACCTCCCTTTGCGTGACTGGCACGGTGGCCGGCACGATGGTCGAGGCGGAGCCGAGTCTGGGGGTGTCTTTGGGGTAGGGAGCGGCCTCCAATGCACTTTCTTCGTCAACCGGCCCGGTTTTGCCGGTCTCGGCGGGAGTCTGCGGTGCGGTCTCGACGGGGGTCGGATTAAGTGTGGGAGTGACTTCCGGCACGGCTGCTCTAGCCTCTCCCTCGAGCGGCGGGGCCGTACCCAGGTCGTTCACCGGCCGGAGGGTTATCACCCTCCCGCCCTTCCCACGCCGATAGCGCGGCGCCGACCGACTCGCTTGTATGGCCCTGATCTGCCGCTCCTGGCCGGTCACGTCTATTATCAGCCTCGTCGGGTGCTCCAGCATCAGCGTCCTGGACGATGCGATGCTGGCCACGTCGAGCACCACCCGCACGGTATCCGCATCGAACTGGCTTGCACGGATTTGCCGGAGGATGCCGTCGTTTACGTCGATAAAGCCTCCCTTGCAGTCTTTCGGTATCTTTGCGTTCTTCAGGTCGAAGAACAGGCGGTCAGGGTTTCGAAGCTTCCTTGACGAATACTGGACCGCGCCCTGCATATCTATGACGACCCTTGTGTATCCCGTATTCGACCAGTGGCGTATCTCGTTAATCCGGACAGGCCCCTTTGAAATATCCGCATCTTTCTGAACGGCGGCATCCGGGACATTATCTGCCGGGGCAGGATTAAGCCCGGCTCCCTTTGTCCCTTCCTCCGCGGCGGGTGTGGGCAGGAGAGGCAGGGGCGAAGTCCAGGGCCGGGGCCGGGGTGGGGGCAGGGGCGGGGGCCGTAGCCGCAACCGTTGTTTTATCTGCCTTGTTACCTTCCCCACTCCGCGCAGAGGTCAGGGGGGGCAATTCCCAGCGCCTTCAGCCGTTTCGACGCCTTAGCCGCTTCCGGCGAACCCGGATAATCCTGTATGCATTCGGAATATGCCTTCGACGCCTGGTCCAAGTCCGCCTGCACGCGGGAGACCTTGTACAGGCCTTCGCGCGCCTCCGCCCCGGAATAGCTCGCGAGACGGGCAGGACTTCCGCCGGGCGAGGACGAGGCAACCGCGTCGAAGCGGGCGATACATTCCTCCCATGACGTCCGGAGCCTGCGCTTCCTTTTGTCCTTCAGGAGCCGCTTGTACCGGGACTCCGCCTTCGCGTATGCCGTCTGCGGGTTCTGCTTCGCAAATGCCTGATTTTGGGATAATACCGAGCAGATAAAAAAAGAGGTGAGTATGAATACAAAAAATGAAAGCTTTTTGGCGCGCATTACTGCTCTCCGGATGTGTTGCTGATAAGCGCCTCATTCTAACCTTTCGGAGTGTCTTAAGTCAATGCGAAAAAACGGGGGCGGACAAGATGGGGGAAGGGGGAGCTATTAAAAGGTGGAAGCCTGTCAACAGGCGTGGTATTATAATTGTAATTTTTTCAATTGGAGGCGCGTAACTTGGGTATTCCGACAGTAGCTATCGTGGGCAGGCCGAACGTGGGCAAGTCCACCTTGTTTAACAGGATATTAAAGAAGAAACTTGCGGTGGTCGAAGACGTCCCCGGCGTGACCAGGGACAGGAACTATGCCGCCGCCGTATATGAAGGCAGGAGCTTTACCATCATCGACACCGGCGGTTTCGAGCCGGTATCCGAGGACAACGTGCTTTCCCAGATGAGGGAGCAGACCGAGCTTGCGGTGCAGGAGGCGGACCTTATCATCTTCATCGCGGACGCCCGCGAGGGCCTTTCGATTTCCGACCTGAAGGTGGCCGAGGTCCTCCGGAAGTCCGGGAAGCCGGTGCTTTACTGCGTGAACAAGGTGGACGGGCCGAAGCTGGAAGAGGAAGTCTACGATTTCTACAGGCTCGGCGCGGAAGAGCTTTACTCGGTTTCCGCCCTGCACGGGCCGGGCTTTGTGGAGCTGATGGACCGGATGCTGGAGATGCTGCCCCCGGAGACGGAGGTTAGCGAAGCGGAGGAAATCTCAGCCAATATCGCCATCATCGGAAGGCCGAACGTCGGGAAATCGACCTTACTGAACGCCCTTACCGGGTCGAAGAGGGCCGTCACGGACAACGTCCCCGGCACCACCGTGGACCCGGTGGACATCGAAGTGAAATACTACGGCAAGACTTATAACTTAGTGGATACCGCGGGTATCAGGAGCAGGGGGAAGATCGCCACCGGGATAGAGAAATACAGCGTTATCCGGGCACTGAAGGCCGTGGAGCGGTGCGATGCGGCTTTCCTCCTTATAGACGCCTCCGAGGGCGTGACCGAACAGGACAAGAAAATCGGCGGCATCGCGCACGAAGAGGGCAAGGGCATAATAATTGTGCTGAATAAGTGGGACCTTGTCGGAAAAGAAGAAAAAAACTTCGACGATTACGCGAAAAAAGTACGTGAAGAGATGAAGTACCTGGACTACTCTCCGGTGGTCGCGATATCTGCGCTGACGAAACAGAGGATAGGGAAGCTCTACGAGCTGGTGGACGAGGTGGTGGAGGAAGGCAAAATAAGGGTATCCACGCCTCAACTGAACAACATACTGGATTCGGCTGTGAATGCGCACCCGCCGGGGATGTACAAGGGCCGCCGGGTAAAGTTTTATTTCGGGACGCAGGTCGGGGTATCGCCGCCGACGTTTATCTTTTTCGTTAACAGGCCGGAGGGCGTACATTTCTCCTATCTCCGTTACCTGGAGAACAGGCTGCGGGAAAAGTACCCTTTCAAGGGGAACCCGGTCCGGATTTTCCTGAAGAAGCGCAAAAGGGAAGAAGAGAGTGAAAGGACGCCGGAGCGTTGAAGACGGTCCTTGCCGCGTGCAGGCGGTTCTTAAAGGACGGCGGCATATACCTGTCCGCGGCCATCTCCTTCTACGCGATCCTCTCGTTCGCCCCGCTCATATTTTTTCTGATACGCGTCTTTGCCCTGGTGCTGGGCAAGCACGTGGATATGCGCGAGGCGGTGCTCGAGTTCGTGCGCAGCGCATACCCCGCCATCAGCCCTGATTTCAGCGAACGGATAAGCGAGATATCCGCCGGGCCAGGCGCGGGATGGTTAAGCTTCATAATTTTCCTCTGGGTCGGAAGCCTGGTCTTCAGTTCGCTCGACTATTCCATAAACCGGGTCTTCAGGTCGCATCACAGGCGCCAGTTCTTCAGGTCCAGGCTGACCGCGTTCGCGCTGGTAATCCTTTCCGGCATCCTTTTCACGGTGTCGTTCTGGCTGACTTACATCCCGACGTTCATCAGGAAGCATTACGCTTTTTTCGGCTCGTCCAGGGCGATACCCTTCCTCACGGCGAGCATCCTTGTAAAGGCCGTCCCGGTGTTGCTCACCTGTCTGTCGTTCATGCTCCTGTACCGGCTCCTCCCAAGGAAGAAGATAGGCTTAAAAGACGCGGCGATCGGCGGGGTAGCCGCTGGACTGCTCTGGGAGGCGGCGAAGTTATTCTTCACCTGGTACGTGGGCAGGATTGAGTCGTTAAGCCTCTACGGCTCGTTCACTACGCTGATATTCTTCATGTTATGGATATATTACTCGGCGACGATATTCCTCCTGGTGGCCGAGTTCCTGTACGCCCGGACTCACGGAATGGGCTTGAAAAAGATATCGTAAAAATATAAAATCACCCGTGTTCGCGAGAGGGAAGAGCGTTCCCGGAGAAAAATTATCGTTGAACGTAAAATAGAAATATTGCCAGTAAGAGCATAATTGTGAATAATAATTTTTCGGAGGGAATGCTCCTCCCGAAGATATAGTACCCCGGAGGCTGAGATGGTCCTGATAAATTACGCCACCAAGGAAATTGTCGCCAAGGTCGTATATTACGGCCCCGGACTGTGCGGCAAGACCACGAACCTCCAGCACATATACACGAAGCTGAACCCGAAGAAGCGCGGCAAGATGATCTCGATTGCCACACAGGCGGACAGGACGCTCTTCTTCGATTTCCTGCCGGTGGAACTCGGCGTGGTGCAGGGCTTCAGGGTGCGTTTCCAGCTATATACCGTGCCGGGCCAGGTATTTTACGGCGCCACCAGAAGACTGGTGCTGAAAGGCGCGGACGCGGTCGTCTTTGTCGCCGATTCCCAGGCGGACGTGCTGTCGAAGAACGTGGAGAGCCTGGAAGACCTGAAACAGAACCTCATGGAGAACGGCCTGGACCCCCAGACTATCCCCCTCGTATTCCAGTACAACAAGCGGGACCTCCCGAACGTAATGGACGCGGCGCTCCTGGACGGCAAGGTGAACTTCAGGCAGGCGCCGAGCTTCGAGGCCTCCGCGATAACCGGCATGGGGGTGATGGAGACCATCAAGGGAGTTATAACGCTCCTGATAAAGGACCTGAAGCGGAAGCACTCTTTGATGGACTCGGGCATAAAAGAACTTCCCGTGGATATGTTCGAGCCGAAGCGGGACGACGGCCTCCCGGCAGCCGATTTGAAGCTGGAACTGGAAATGGGCTCCGGCATCCGGGATGAGGAGCCGAAGGAAGCCGGGGAAGAGAAGGGCCCGGAATCCATACTGGACCAGGTGGAGACGATAACGCTCGCGGATACCCTGCAGGCGGAGGTTTTTTTCGATTCCGTCCGGGAGGGGCGGGAGGCGGAAGAGGCAAAGGAGAAAGCGCAGACAGCCGGCATCGAGCTGTCCCACGCCTCCGGCGACTTTGAGGTAGAGCACGACATGGACGATAGCCGCGAGCTTACTCCTGAAGAGATTTCGGACACGTCGGACGCGGGCTACCTGGGCATGGATATGACTGCGCCCGAGATGATGGAGCCGGAAGGCATAGTGGCCGCCCCGATATTCGATAAGCCGGTGCGTGAGCCTGCCCGCGAGCCTGTCCCGGAACCAGTTCGTGAGCCGGTGCGTGAGCCTCGGAGCCTGTGCCGGAGACTGTGCGGGAGACTGTGCGGGAAAATTTGCCTGCGCAGGGGACAAATGTCCCTGCGTTTGATATAATCCCAATAATCGAACGTATGGCGAAGCTGGAGGAATCAGTCGCGGAAGTAAAAAATCTTTTAGAAGGGCGCGACCAGCTTATGCTCTCCGTGCTGGAAGCGATGCGCGACCTGAAGAAAAACTTTCTGGACTCAAACGAGAAAATAGAGGACGCGCTTAGGGACCTGACGGACAAAGCGCAGCCAAGGAAAAAGAAATGGTTTTAATAAAAGGAGCGGCGGCATGATGGAACCGGTAATGTGCCCCTTCTGCGGCGGCGGCGAACTTCTGGAAGAAGAAGAGTCGGAGATGGAGACCGAGGACGAGTACTGGGTGATTTATCACTGGCGTTGCCCGGACTGCGGAGAGGTGTTTGAGAAAATAGTCGCGCGGCCTCTCTCGGAGTCTTTCGAGGAACTGGAAGACGACGAGGGGCCGTTGTGGAGTTGAAGCTTTCCTGATAAGCGGGACGCTGATAATGTCGAGAAATTTGAATATTGCCTTAAAAAAGCGACCGATATCTAATCCCTTTGTATTATATACCTATAAAATAGTCGTTAATTTCAAATAATTATTCTTTTTCAGTTGACACTGTGGCGGTTTTGGAATATCATTCGCGGCGGTTAGGTTAATCCTGTAATTGCTTCATAAATAATCAAGTTAAAACGAGTGCTTAGGGGGGTTGTGCAATGCAGACGCCCGGAACTCTTCTCCCGCTTGATTACTGGCCAGTCGTAATATATTTAGCCGTCGCGGTCGCGTTCGGCGTCGTAACCATATCCTTAGGAACCCTTCTCCGCCCAAGCCGTCCGAACGTTTCAAAGCTTTCCCCTTACGAGTGCGGCTGTCCGCCGGTAGGGGACGCCAGAGAGCAGTTCTCGGTCCGCTTTTACATCGTCGCGATGCTCTTCGTCCTGTTCGACCTGGAAGCCGTGTTCATGTACCCCTGGGCGATATCGTTTAACAAGCTTGGCATGTTCGGGTTCGTGGAGATGCTTGTCTTTATCGCGATACTCCTGGTCGGATATTTCTACGCCTGGAAAAAGGGAGCTCTTGAATGGGACTGATCGAAGGACGTTTCGAAGACAATTTCGTCACCACCAAGATAGACTGGGTAATCAACGCCGCGAGGGCGTATTCCATCTGGCCGATGACCTTCGGGCTGGCATGCTGCGCGATAGAGATGATACACGCATACGGCGCGCCGCAGATGGACTTCGACCGGTTCGGCGTCATACCGCGCGCGACGCCCAGGCAGTCCGACCTTATGATAGTCGCCGGGACACTTACGAAGAAGATGGCCCCCGTCTTAAGGAAAGTTTACGACCAGATGCCGGAGCCCAGGTGGGTCATAGCGATGGGGAGCTGCGCCTGTACCGGCAACATCTACCAGACATACAGCGTGGTCCGGGGCGTGGACCTTATAGTGCCTGTGGACGTCTTCGTCCCGGGCTGTCCGCCCAGGCCGGAGGCGCTGTTCTTTGCGGTGAAGAAACTCCAGGACAAGATAATGAGCGCCAGGTACGTGCGTAAGCCGCTCTTCGCCGGGAAGGAAATAGCCTAAGGTGCATCCCGATAATATTGTCGAGCAGATAAGAGAGCGTTTCCCGGACGAGACAACCGGTTCAGGGAGCGCCTATGGGCAGAGCTGGGCCGTCGTCAAGAGGGACAAGCTCCTGGATATATGCCGCTTCCTGAAGGACGACCCGGACGTAAAGATGGACTACCTGATAGACCTTACCGCGGTGGACTGGCTGCCGAAGTCCCCGAGGTTCGAGGTGGTCTATAACATGCACTCGATGAAGCACGGCCACAGAATCCGCCTCAAGGTGCCGGTGGAGGACGACGGGGACCCCTGGGTGCCGACGGTTTCCGGCATCTGGAGGACCGCCTGCTGGCACGAGAGAGAGACTTACGACCTTTTCGGAATCCTGTTCCGCGGCAACCAGGACTTAAGAAGGATACTGCTGCCGGAAGACTGGGAAGGCCATCCGCTCCGGAAAGATTACCCCATCGAGGGGCCCGAGTGGACATTCGAGCCCTGGCCGGAGTAAAGTTCAAAACCTGTTACCTTTTTGGTAAAAAGGTAACGCCAAAAACTTTTAAACTGTTTCAACGAGTATAAAATTGCCGATTACCACTAAAGAAATAACCATAAACATGGGACCTCAGCACCCCAGCACGCACGGGGTCTTAAGGCTCATACTGGAGCTGGACGGCGAAGTCGTCATCTCCTGCACGCCGCATATCGGATACCTCCACAGGGGTTCGGAAAAGCTTGCGGAGACAAAGACGTACCAGCAGATAGTCCCGCTTACGGACCGCTTCGACTACCTCTCCTGCGGCAACAACAACCTGGCCTATGCCATCGCGGTGGAGCAAATGATGGGGATCGAGGTCCCGGAGCGGGCCGATTACCTGCGCGTCATAGTCGCGGAGCTGTCCAGGCTATCCTCGCACCTGCTCTGGCTTGCCACCCACGCCGCGGACATCGGCGCCGTCACGGTCCTTCTGTACTGCCTCCGGGAGAGGGAAGAGATAATGAACCTCTTCGAGATCCTCTGCGGGGCGAGGTTAACTGTATCCTACATCAACATCGGCGGTGTAAGGCGCGACGCCACCCCCGAATTCTTCCGGCGCACGCGGGAGTTCATGGACGTGATGCCGAAGAGGATACAGGAATACAACACCCTCATAATGCAGAACCGCATCTGGCTTGGCCGCACGAAGGGCATCGGGATAATATCTTATAACGAAGCCATAGACTGGGGACTTACCGGCGGATCGCTCCGTGGTTCAGGGGTGGACTACGATTTGAGGAAAGCCATGCCGTACGCGGCATACGACAGGCTGAGGTTCGAGGTACCCCTGGGAGGCAGGGGCGACGTGTACGACCGGTACATAGTGCGCATGGACGAGATGAACGAGTCCATCAGCATGATAAAGCAGTGCATCCAGCACATGCCCGACGGCCCGTACAAGGCCGACATACCCACGGTGACGCTTCCGCCCAAGGACCGCGTGATGCAGGACATAGAGACGCTGGTCCACCAGTTCGTGCTCGTTTCCAAGGGCTTTCCGGTGCCTAAAGGGGAAATTTATGTGGGTGCCGAGGTGCCGAAAGGCGAGCTCGGGTTCTATATCGTATCCGACGGCTCGGAGAAGCCGATGCGCATGAAGGTGCGCTCCCCGAGCTTCGTGAACCTCCAGTGCCTGCCCAGGATGGTGCAGGGGCACATGATAGCCGACATCGTCTCCTGCATCGGGAGCATAGATATAGTTCTGGGCGAAGTGGACAGGTAAATAAATGATTACGTTAAGCGAAAATACACTCCAGGAAATCGAACGGGCCGCGTCCAAGTACGTGGACAGGAAGAGCGCGCTGATGGCGGGGCTCTGGGCGGCCCAGGAGGAGTACGGGCACCTCTCCGCCGAAGTCATAGAAGCGGTGGCGGCGGCGATAGGCGTATCGAACGCGAAGGCCCAGGGGCTGGCTACATATCATTCGCTCTACTGGAAGAAGCCCGTCGGCAAATACGTCGTCATGCTCTGCACGAACATAGCGTGCACGCTCTGCGGCGCGGAGACTTATCTCGAACACCTGGAGAGGAAGCTCGGAATAAACGAGGGAGAGACTACCCCCGACGGGAGGTTCACCCTCCAGGAAGTGGAATGCATAGGCGCATGCGGCAACGCCCCGGCGATGGTCATAAACGAGACGTTCTATTACGACCTGACGTCTGAGAAAATAGACGGGATACTGGCGAGTCTGAAATAAAAGCAAAACCCCACTTTCTTTTTGCGGAAAAAGAAAGCGGCCAAAGAAAAACGAAACTAAAGTCCCGCTTTCTTTTGGTACTTTTCTTTCCCGCGAAAGAAAAGTACGGTTTTTGAGGTTCCTGGAACTTACATGGAAAAGATTCTTCTAAAAAACGCCGACGTCCCGAACATAAACGATATAGAAGTCTATATCGCGCACGGCGGATATAAATCGCTGGACAAGGCGTTCCAGATGGGGCCGAAGGACGTCCTGGAAGAAGTGAAACGCTCGGGGCTGCGGGGCCGGGGCGGCGCGTGGTTCCCCGCCGGGATGAAATGGCAGTTCTGCGTCGAGGTAAATAAATTCCCGAAGTACCTCATAGCGAACGCGGACGAGGGCGAGCCCGCGACATTCAAGGACAGGCCGTTCCTTGAGAAAGACCCGCACCAGCTTATCGAAGGCATGATCGTCTCCGCTTACGCGATAGGCGCTTCCAAGGGCTACATCTACCTCCGCGGCGAATACCCGCAGGGCTACAAGGTATTAAATGCCGCTATCGACCAGGCGTACAAAAAGAACATCCTGGGAAATAACATAAAGGGCACGGACTTTTCGTTCGACCTGGCCGTCCACAGGGGCGCGGGCGCTTACATCTGCGGCGAGGCCTCGGCGCTTATCGAATCCCTGGAAGGAAAGCGCGGCCAGTTCCGCGTCAGGCCGCCGTACATGGCCACGCACGGCGCGTTTGGGATGCCGACTGTCGTTAACAACGTCGAGACGCTGGTAAACGTTTCGCACATAATAAACGGCGGTGCGGACTGGTGGGCCTCCATAGGCTCGAAGGACTCGCCGGGGCCGAAGGTATTCGGGATAAGCGGGCACTTGAATAAACCGGGGCTGTACGAACTGCCGATGGGCGTGACGCTGCGCGAACTGATTTACGAGCACGGCGGCGGCATAAAGGGCGGGAGGGAACTGAAAGCCATAATACCGGGCGGCGTCTCCACCTCGATGCTGACCCCGGACCACCTGGATATAAATATGGACGTGAAGTCGCTCCAGAGCGCCGGTTCCGCGATAGGCTCCGGCGCCACGACCGTAATGAGCGAGGACGCCTGCGTGGTGCACATGGTCTGGCGGGCGATGGCGTTCTTCTACCACGAGTCGTGCGGGCGCTGCACCCCGTGCAGGGAAGGCACGGACTGGATGGTCAGGATACTCGCGAGGATAGAGAACGGCGAGGGCAGGCTTGACGACCTGAAGATTCTGGAAGATGTCTGCCATACCATCCACAACAACTGCTTCTGCCCGCTTGGCGAGGGCGCGGTCAACCCGGTGCTCTCCGGCCTTAAATATTTCCGGCGGGATTTCGAGGAGCATATCATGAGGCGCGGCTGCCCGTTGGGCTTCAAGGCGAGGGCGAGGCACTGATGATAAACATAAAGATAAACGGCATACCCCTGACGCTTGAGAAGTCGTCGAACATCATAGAGGCGGCGGCCAAGGTCGGCGTGCACGTGCCCCATTTCTGCTACCATAAAGAACTCTCGATATATGCAGGGTGCAGGATATGCATGGTGGAGATAAAGGGCAGGCCGAAGCTGGTCCCGGCATGCGCGACGGCGGTATCGGACGGCATGGAGATAATCACTGAGTCCGAGAAGATAGCGAAATCAAGGAAGGGAGTGCTGGAACTCCAGCTCACGCATCACCCGCTGGAATGCCCGGTCTGCGATAAGGGCGGCGAGTGCACGCTCCAGGACTACGCCTTCCGCTACGGCGCGGACCGCTCCCGCTTCATCGAACACAAGCGCGTGATACCGGTCAACTACGAGAACCCGCTCTTAGAGCGCAACATGGAGCGCTGCGTGAACTGCAAGCGTTGCGTCCGCATCTGCGCCGAGGTTCAGGGCGACTGGGTGCTCTCGGACATGAACCGCGGCTCGCGGGTCACCATGGAGTCCTTCTGCGGCAACGAAGAGGAATGCGTCCACTGCGGGCACTGCCTCTCCAACTGCCCGGTCGGCGCCATCCAGAGCAGGCTTACCAAAAACCAGATACGCCCGTGGTTCGTGGAGCGGCAGGCGGAGACGATCTGCCCGTACTGCGGCGACGGCTGCACCCTGTACCTCCAGAGCAGGGAGGACACGATCATCCGCGCCCTTTCGGACGAGACTTATTCAAAAGGCAGCAACCGCGGAAGCCTCTGCGTGCGCGGCAGGTTCGGATACGATTTTCCGAACAACCCGGAGCGGCTGTCGAAACCTCTTATAAAGAAAGACGGGAGCTTCGTCGAGGCCACGTGGGACGAAGCGATATCCTTCGTCTCCGATAAACTCGGCAGGATAAAATCATCCGCCGGGCCGGACGCCGTCGGCGCGGTAATCGGCGGGAGGAACACGAACGAAGAGTCCTACCTGCTTCAGAAGTTCATGCGCGTCGTGGTAGGGACGAACAACGTTGACAACATGGCCCGCCTCGGCCACGTGAACGCGCTCACCGCCCTGGAGGACGCCTTCGGCCTGGGCGGGATGACGAACCAGATTCAGGACATCGCCCAGTCGGGCGCGGTTTTCCTAATCGGAAACGACGCGGCCGCGGAGAACCCCATCACCGGGCTCGCCATAAAGCGCGCGGTATTCAAAAAAGGCGCGAAGCTGATCGTCGCCGACGCGGGCAAGAACACGATGTCCAAACACGCCGCCTTGAGGCTAACCTACCGGCCCTGGACCGAGGGCAAACTTATAAGGGCGATGATAAACGTCGTGTTCGCGGAAAACCTCCAGGACAAGGCGCTCGAAGAAAAAAATAAGGCCCTGTTCGAGAAGATAAAGGCCCTGATGTCTCATAACACGCCGGAAAAGGCGGAGGAAGAGACGGGTATCCCGGCGGCCGACATAAGGAAGGCGGCGACGATTTTCGCCACCGCGCCCGCCGCGTCTATAGTCTTCGGCAGAGGTGTTACCGCGAGCACATGCGGGTATAGGAATTCGCTTGCGCTTTCGGACCTCTCGCTCATTACCGGCAACGTCGGCCGCTCCGGCGGCGGCGTAAACCCGATGGCCGCCAAGGCAGGCGAGCAGGGAGCGTGCGATATGGGCGCCCTGCCCGACAGGCTGCCAGGCTACAGGAAAGTGGAAAACGTCGCGGACAGGAAGAGGCTCGGCTCGCTCTGGAGGACGGAGCTTTCCAGTAAACCCGGCCTGACCGTGATGGAGATGTTCGAAAGGGCGGCCACTGGCGAGCTTCAGGCGCTTTACGTCGTGGGCTCGGACCCGGCATTCGAGCTTCCGGACAGGGCAAAGACGATAGAGGCGCTTAAGAAAGTGAAGTTCCTGGTCGTCCAGGACGTGTTCATGAGCGAGACAGCCGCGCTCGCGGACGTCATCCTGCCTGCGGCCACCTTCGCGGAGAAGGACGGGACTTTCACAAACTCCGAGCGCAGGGTGCAGAGGATCCGCCCGGTAATGAAAGTCAGGCCCGGCGCAAAGCCGGACGGGGAGATAATCTCCCTCATATCCGACAAGATGGGCCGTCCGATGGACTGGAAGCCTTCGGTCGTCATGGATAAGATCGCCATCTCCACCCCCATCTATGCGGGCATAACGCATGACCTGCTGGACCACGGCGGTGTGCAGTGGCCTTATTACGAAGAGATGAAATCGGGCACCGAGATACTTCACTCACACGGGTACGACGCCAAAAGGGCGGCCAAGGAAGAGGAGATCGCGGCGAAGATCACCAAGGCCGGTAACGTGAAAAAGGAGTTCGATGAAGGTTTCCCGTTCTTCGCGGACATCGCCGTCTCTCTGTACCACTCCGGGACGACCACCCGGAAATCCAAGGGGCCGAACATGGTAGTGGGCAAGCCGTTCGCGGCGCTGAACCCGGCGGATGCGAAGGGGCTTGGCGTAGGCGAGGGGCAACTGGTAAAGGTACGCTCCCGTTCCGGGTCCCTGAAGCTTCACGTCAAGCTGGACCGCGAAGTGCCGAAGGGCATAGTGCATATCCCGGACCACTTCCTCGGCTTCGGGTGCAGCGCACTGACCGAGATAATACTTGACCCGGTGAACAAGGTCCCGGCGGCGCGGTACTGGCCGGTATCCATAGAACCCGATCAAAATTAGACGGAGAATATAAAAGTGGGTTTCGCGGACTTCGGCATATATACCTTGATGACCCTGCTCGGGATAGCAGTGGTGCTCGTGTTCACCATGCTGAACGCGGCGTACCTGACCTACTACGAGCGCAAGGTGATGGGCCACATGCAGGCCAGAGTCGGGCCGATGCATACCGGGCCGCACGGCCTGCTCCAGCCGCTGGCGGACGGACTGAAGCTCTTCTTCAAGGAAGACATCATCCCGGCCAAAGCGGACAGGAAGGTATTCGTCCTGGCCCCGCTGATGGCGCTCGTCCCGGCGTTTGTGGCGTATGCGGTCGTGCCCTTCGGCCCGGAGGTGACCATATTCGGGCATACGATACACCTCTATGTGACGGACTTGAACATCGGCATACTCTACGTCCTGGCGCTCTCTTCGCTCGGCGCGTACGGGATAATCATGGCGGGATGGTCCTCCAACAGCAAGTACGCGCTGATGGGCGGCCTTCGCTCCGCGTCCCAGGTCATCAGCTATGAGATACCGATGGGGCTCGCGATAATATCGGTCCTGATGATGTCCGGCTCGCTCTCGCTGGTGGATATAACGAAAGGGCAGGCGCATATCTGGAACATCGCCTATCAGCCGGTCGCCTTCATCATCTACATGATATCCGGGATAGCCGAGACGAACCGCGCGCCTTTCGACCTGCCGGAGGCGGAGAACGAGCTGGTGGCCGGGTTCCACGTCGAATACTCCGGGATGCGCTTCGCGTATTTCTTCATGGCGGAATATGCGAACATGCTCATGGTCTCGTGCATGGCGGTGGTGCTCTTCCTGGGCGGCTGGAACCCCATAATCCCGCGCGCGGTGTTCGAGATGGTGCCGATCTTCGGGCAGTACCTGGGCTTCCTCGGCGACCCGGCGATATGGTGGTTCATCATCAAGATATACGCCTTCTTCTTCATGTTCCTCTGGATCAGGGCGACTCTGCCGAGGCTTCGGTACGACCAGCTCATGAGGCTCGGGTGGAAGATACTGATTCCGATAGGGCTTTTGAACATACTCGTGACGGGACTTATCAAGATACTTGTCCAAGGGTAACAGGGGAGCCGGACTTTGAAGGGTTTCGAAAAGTTCATAAAGACGATCACCTTCTGGGAAATCCTCAAGGGGATGAAGCTCACGTTCTCCACCATGCTCACGAAGCCGGTGACGAAGCTCTACCCCATCGAGAGGCCGGTAATCCAGCCCGTGTTCAGGGGCCTTCACGCGATGAGGCGCCACCCGGACGGGACCGAGATGTGCATCGCCTGCGGCCTCTGCGCGGCGTACTGCCCGACCGGCTGCATAAAGATAAAGACCTCCGAGGGGCCGGGACACAAGAAGAAGCTGGACTCATACGAGATAGAGCTTTTGAAGTGCCTGTTCTGCGGGTACTGTGTCGAGGCGTGCCCGGTACGGGCGCTCACCATGACCCAGGAGTATGAGCTGGCGAGCTACTCCAAGGAGAAGCTCCTCTATACGAGGGAGATGTTACTCGCCAACGGCGACAGGTACAGAGGAAAGGAGACACACTTAGACTGATGCTACTGCAGGCAGGGTTCATATATTTCGCGTCCGTCATAGTGTTCTGCGCGCTCATGGTAATCACCAGGAAAAACCCGGTGCACTGCGCGCTCTTCATGCTCCCGCTGTTCTTCCACGTGGCGGGGCTTTTCATCATGCTGGACGCTGAGTTCGTCGCGGCGGTGCAGGTGCTTGTTTACGCCGGGGCGATCATGGTACTGTTCCTCTTCGTTATCATGCTCTTCCGGGCCGAGGGGATAAAGGAAAAGAGCTTCGTGCCGGGATGGCCCGTCGTCGCGCCGCTCGTTATCGCCCTCATGGGCCTTTTCATGTCGATACTGATGAAGGCAGACTTCAACGGGGTGCAGGACAAGTACACCGTCGAGATGGTGAAGGCGGCCGGAAACTCTCAGACGATAGGCATGGTGCTCTACTCGGACTATCTCTTCCCGTTCGAGGTCGCGTCGATCATCCTGCTGGTTGCGATGGTGGGCGCGATAGTACTGGCGAAGAAGAAGATCGATTAAAGACCTGTTACCTTTTTGGAAAAAGGTAACGCCAAAAACTTTTAAAAGGTGAAATAATGATACCGCTTTCCTGGTACATAGCTCTTAGCGTCGTGGTGTTCTCCATAGGAGTCCTGGGCGTCTTAATCAGGCGGAACGTCATAATAATCTTCATGTGCATCGAGCTTATCTTAAACTCCGTGAACATCGCCCTGGTCGCCTTCTCGCATTACCTGAACTCCATGCGGGGGCAG
This sequence comes from Nitrospirota bacterium, assembly GCA_963698885.1. Taxonomy (GTDB): domain Bacteria; phylum Nitrospirota; class JACRHJ01; order JACRHJ01; family JACRHJ01; genus JBARKJ01. The sequence continues at coordinate 29,955 of CAVOSJ010000003.1, forward strand.
ATTTTCGTTTTCTTCATAATGACGGTCGCGGCGGCGGAGGCGGCGATAGGCCTGGCCATAATCATCTCCATGTACAGGAACAAGGAGACGCTGAATACGTCCGAGATTAATATAATGAAGTGGTAAAAAGTTTTTGGCGTTACCTTTTTACCAAAAAGGTAACGGTTTTAAGGTATAACACGAGACCCCAATGATAAAATACGCGCTGATTCCTCTTCTACCGTTGACGGCCTTCATCGTGTCCGGACTGTTCGGGCACTGGCTGAAGGAAAAGGCAAAGTGGCCGCCGATAATCGCGGTGCTGGCGTCGTTTGCGCTGTCCGTATCCACGCTTTTCGACGTCATGGGCGGGCAGACCGTCAACGCCGTCCTGTACTCCTGGATCGTATCTGGCAATTTCGACGTCCATATCGGGTTCAAGATCGACCAACTGACCGCCGTGATGCTCATCGTCGTCACCACGGTCAGCTCGCTCGTCCATATATATTCCACCGGCTACATGCACGGGGACAAGGGATATCCGCGCTTCTTCTCCTACCTCGCCCTGTTCACGTTCTCCATGCTGATGCTCGTCATGGCGGACAACTTCCTCCAGCTTTACGTGTTCTGGGAGGCGGTCGGCCTTTGCTCCTACCTCCTTATCGGGTTCTGGTACGAGAAGAAGTCCGCGTCGGACGCGGGCAAGAAGGCGTTCATCGTGAACCGGGTCGGCGACTTCGGCTTCGGCCTCGGCGTGATGCTGATATTCATAACCTTCGGCACGCTGAACTACGACGCGGTCTTCGCGGCCGTGCCGTCCCATGTCGGGCAGATGGTGAACATCCTCGGACACACCTACAGCCTGTACACCGTCATCGCGCTCCTGCTCTTCATGGGAGCGGTAGGGAAGTCCGCGCAGCTTCCGCTGCATGTCTGGCTGCCGGACGCGATGGAAGGCCCCACCCCGGTCTCCGCACTGATCCATGCGGCGACTATGGTGACCGCGGGCATATTTATGGTGGCCCGCTGTCACGCGATATTCAACGAGTCCCAGACCGCGCTTGACGTCGTCACCTGGACCGGAGGCATAACTGCGATTTTCGCGGCGACCATCGCGCTGACACAGTTCGACATAAAGCGCGTCATCGCTTATTCCACCATAAGCCAGCTCGGATATATGTTCGTCGGCCTGCGGCGTGGGCGCATATGCGGCGGGCATATTCCACCTGATGACGCACGCGTTCTTCAAGGGCCTTTTGTTCCTGGGCGCGGGCAGCGTAATCCATTCGCTCTCAGGCGAGCAGGACATGCGCAAGATGGGCGGCCTTGCCGGGAAGATCAAGTGGACTTACATCACCTTCCTCGCGGCCTCCATATCCATATCCGGCATTCCTCCCTTCGCGGGCTTCTTCAGCAAGGACGAGATACTCTGGAAGGCGTACAGCTCGCCGGGCGCGGGCCATGCGGTTTATTACCTCCTGGCGCTTGCCGCATTCCTGACCGCGTTCTACTCGTTCAGGCTCATTTTCATGACTTTCCATGGCAAGTCCAACGTGGACCACGAGGTCTCGCACCACGTCCACGAATCGCCGCCGAACATGCTGGTCCCCCTGATAGTCCTGGGCGTGCTTGCGGTGGTCGCCGGTTTAGTCGGAGTGCCGGAGGTGCTGGGCGGGCGGAAACGGTTTCCAGCAATTCATGTCGGGCGTATTCGGCACGGAGACGGCTGAAGCCGCACCCGCGGGCCTGGAGATGACCATGATGGCCGTCTCCGTCCTTATCGGAGTGTCCGGAATTGCGCTTGCCTGGTTCATGTACATCGTGAAGCCGGACCTGCCCGGCAAGGTTGCGAAGGCTTTCGGCCCCATACATACGCTCTTGTACAACAAATATTATGTCGATGAAATTTATAACTTCGTGTTCGTCGACTCCATCAAATGGGCGTCCACGCATATCTTCTGGAGCATAGTGGACGTAGGGATAATAGACGGGTTCGTCAATGCGGTCGCCTCCCTGGTGGAGGCGATGAGCCGGGTGCTCCGGAGGCTTCAGACCGGCTACTACAACCACTACGCCTTCGGGATGGCATTCGGCGTCTTAGTGGTCGTCGGAATTTACCTGTTCGCCAGATAAATTTGCCATAAATGTGATAGACAAAAGGGGATAACCAGTTGACCGGATACACACTGAACAGCATGGGCTACCCGATTTTAAGCCTCGTCTGTTTCCTGCCTTTAATCGGGGCGATAGCGATTATCCTTCTGGGCAAAAACGACACCGTGTCCAAATGGATGGCCCTGATAACCTCCGGGATAACCTTCCTGGTCTCGATCCCGCTGGTCACGAACTTCGACCGGGCCACGTCCAATATGCAGTTCGTGGAGCAAAAGGGCTGGATACCGTCCTGGCACGTGAACTACATCGTCGGCGTGGACGGCATTTCCGTCCTGCTGGTCCTGCTCACAACGCTTTTGTCCGTCATCTGCGTCATATCCTCCTGGAAGGCGATAACCGTGAAGGTCAAGGAGTATATGATCGCGCTCCTGCTTCTGGAGACGGGGATGGTCGGCGTCTTCATTGCGCTGGACCTCTTCCTGTTCTATATCTTCTGGGAGGCGATGCTCATCCCGATGTTCCTCCTCATCATCATATGGGGCGGGCCGCAGGAAGATGTACGCCGGCCTTAAATTTTTCCTGTATACCCTGGCCGGGAGCGTGCTGATGCTTGCTGGGCATAATCGCGCTGTATTACCAGGGCGGGCACACCTTCGAGATCGTAAAGCTTATGGGCCGGCATTTCCCGCCGGTGTTCCAGTACTGGACGTTCCTGGCGTTCTTCATCGCGTTCGCGATAAAGGTCCCGATGTTCCCGTTCCACACCTGGCTGCCGGACGCGCACGTCGAGGCCCCCACGGCGGGCAGCGTCATCCTTGCGGGCGTCCTCCTGAAGATGGGCACCTACGGTTTCTTGAGGTTCAACCTGCCGATGTTCCCGGATGCGACACTGCATTTCACACCGGCCATCCTGGTCCTGTCGGTGGTGGCGATAATCTACGGCGCGCTAGTCGCCATGATCCAGAAGGACCTGAAAAAATTGATTGCCTACTCCTCCGTCAGCCACATGGGTTTCGTGACGCTGGGCATTTTCGCCTTCACCCGGCAGGGCATGGAGGGCGGGATACTCCAGATGCTGAACCACGGCGTTACCACCGGCGCCCTCTTCCTCTGCGTCGGGATCATCTACGAGCGCACGCATACCAGGATGATAGCCGATTTCGGCGGGCTTACCAAGAGGCTCCCCATATACGCCGCGTTCTTCATGATATTTACCCTGTCCTCGCTCGGGCTTCCCGGGATGAACGGGTTCATCGGCGAGTTCCTGATACTGCTTGGCGCGTTCACCACCCAGAGGATCTACGCCGTAATCGGCACCATGGGCATAATACTCGGCGCGGCCTACATGCTCTGGATGTACCAGCGCGTGATGTTCATGGAGCTTAAGCCGAAAAACGAGAAGCTTATCGACCTCTCGTGGAGGGAAGCCGTCACTCTCATACCGCTCGCGGTGTTCGTTTTCTGGATCGGCATCTTCCCCAACCCGTTCCTGGGGATAATGCACGAGACGGTAAGGCACCTGCTGGAGCAGGTTAACGGGACGCAGAACGTCGCGTCCTTTGCCGCTTTCCCGAAATTTTAGAGGAGCAATATATGCCGATGATCTCTACAGCCGACCTGACAGCCATCTCACCTGAGATCATCGTGGTATGCTCGGCGATGGCGGTCCTCCTTCTGGGGCTTTTCGTCAAGAAGGAGTGGCGCTTCCTGCTGGGGTACTTCTCTGTGGCCGGGGTTGTCGCCGCGGCGTTCCAGAGCTGGGCCATGAGGTCTGTCGTACACAGCGCATTCTTCGGGATGTTCGTGCTGGACGGCTACGCGACTTATTTCAAGATGGTGTTCTACATCGCCGCGTGCAATAGCGCTCCTTATCTCCATAAGCTTCGTGAAGACCGAGAAGATAGAGCGGGGCGAGTATTACAGCCTCATGCTCTTCGCCACCGCAGGGATGATGGTCATGGCCTCCGGCTCCGACCTGATATCCATCTACCTGGGCATCGAGCTGATGGCGCTTTCGATATATATCCTGGCGGGTTTCATCAGGAAGTCCCTGCGCTCCAACGAAGCCGCGCTGAAGTACTTCCTGCTGGGGGCGTTCTCCTCCGGGATACTGCTCTACGGCATAGCGTTGATCTACGGCATCACCGGCACCACGAACCTAAGGGACATCGCGGCGTTCGTCCAGACGGGGACGTTCAGCAAGCCTGCCCTCGTCCTCTCCATGATATTGCTGACGGCGGGTTTCGGCTTCAAGGTCGCGGCTGTTCCTTTCCACATGTGGACGCCGGACGTCTATGAAGGCGCGCCGACCTCCGTGACCGCTTTCATGTCCGTCGGGCCGAAAGCCGCCGCGTTCGCGGCATTCCTCCGCGTCTTCGTCACCGCGCTGCCCGGCATACAGGCGGACTGGACGATTATCATCGCCACTCTGGCGATACTTTCCATGCTCATCGGGAACGTGGTCGCCATCTCCCAGACGAACATCAAGAGAATGCTGGCGTATTCCAGCATCGCCCATGCCGGCTACGCGCTGGTCGGCTTCGCCGCGGGCGGCAAAGAGGGCATCTCCAGCGTAATGACGTACCTGCTGATATACGCATTCATGAACCTTGGCGCGTTCGGCATGGTCGTGGCCCTCTCAAGGGGCGGGATGACCGGCGAACGAATCGAGGACTTCGCGGGCCTGGCCAAAAAGAACCGCATGGCGGCGCTTTTGATGCTGATATTCATGTTCTCGCTGGCGGGCATCCCGCCGACCGCCGGGTTCATCGGAAAGTTCAATATCTTCATGGCCGCCCTGAACTCCGGGTTCCTGTGGTTGGCGCTGATAATGGTGGCGATGAGCACGGTCTCGGCGTTCTTTTACCTGCGTGTCGTTATGGTGATGTACATGAAGGAGCCTGAGGACGAGCGCAAGGTCTCTCCGAACCTTTCCATGTACACGGCGATGGCCGTGGCCGCGTACGCCGTCCTGTATATCGGGATGAACCCTTACGGGGTCTTAAACTTCGCTGTAAAATCCGTGTCCGGGCTGATGTAGGAAAACACGCCGTCATTTCGCGCCTTCTTTCTTCATAACCAATTTAAACTAACGGTAAAAGGCTTTAAAATCAAAGGGAATTCAGACTTTCTCCAAAACTTGACATAAGGCTCTCTACAGCGCTATAATTTAAATAGAGCAGATGATAGCTCGATTGATCTTTGATAAAAATTCTCTGCGGTGCAGGAATGGCGGCTTCTGCTTTTCTCTTGCAGTTCATAAAAATGGGGGCCTCTGCACGGGGTTGATTCGCCCGTCTCTTGCCTCCTTTCGGGGCGGGTGAAGAGCTACTGGCGGGGTCCCCATAATCAATGAATGATGCGTCAGAAAAGGCTATTAGCCTAAGCCTTTGTCGCAGGGAATAAATAATTGGGGATAGGATCAGGAAGGTCTAAAAGGGAGGTGAACAAGGTCCTTCAAAAACATTCTATCCTCAAGGATTAATAAACAATATACCGCGCTGGTTCACGCTAGTGAACGTTAAGTTACTCATCCGTAGGGCGCGTAACACCGCCTCAAAGCGTGGCAGGCCGAGCCTTTTAAGGCATCAAAAATGACCTGTTGCTGACGGATTGGGAAAAAAGAACGTAGCGCGGTATTTTTTTGTGTCGGCGTTATTTTTTGAGTAGTTCCAGAAGCCATGCGGGCGGCCTGACAGGTTTTCCCTGCCTGTCAACGAATGCATGTTGCGTCATCCCTTGGGCAAGCTTATCGTTATCCCGCAGTATCTCGTATTCAAATCCCAGCCGAACTCCCTTGCATTCTGAAACCGCGGTCCTGATTGTGAGCAGGTCGTCGTATCGCGCCGATTTCAGGTACTTGCATGACGCCTCGATCACCGGGAGGTAATACCCCTCGTCTTCCAGCTCTCTGTATGGCCTGCCGAGGGAGCGTATCAGCTCCGTCCTGCCGATTTCAAAATAAGTCAGGTAGTTGCCGTAATAGACAAAACCCATCTTGTCCGTCTCGGCGTAGGTTACACGGTGCGGAAATCGAAGCCATCTACGCCCCCCTGAAATTCCATCAGCCTGCGTACCGGGTAAGCTTTACTAGGCTTTACCAGCAGGACGCGCATTTACTTGTAGCCCATTTCCCTTAAAGCGCCCGGCTTCTCGCGCCAGTCCTTCTTCACTTTTACCCAGAGTTCCAGGTATATCTCGGAGCCGAGCAGCCGCTCGATATCCTTCCTTGCCGCCTGGCCGATCTTTTTAAGCATCTGTCCGTTCGCGCCGATTATGATTCCCTTGTGCGAGTCCTTTTCGACATAGATATCCGCGCGAGTATATATTTTATCGCCATGCTCCTTCATCTCTTCCACGAGGACCGCCGTCGAATACGGCACCTCGTCCTTTGTCATCCGGAATATCTTCTCCCGGATAATCTCGGCGGCTATAAACCTCTCCGGCTGCTCCGTCATCTCGTCTTCAGGATAATATTGCGGCCCTTCGGGGAGATAATCGATTATGGTCTTCCTAAGGTCGGGCAGGTTCTTTCCTTTAAGCGACGAGACGGGGATTATTTCCGCAAAATCATATATGGAAGAATATTTATTTATGAGCGGAAGGAGCGCGTCCTTCTGCACCAGGTCTATCTTGTTTATTACGAGGAAGACCTTCGTCCTCAGGCCCTTCAGGAATTCGATTATCTCTTTCTCGGCCTCGCCCGGATTTTTATCCGCCTCCGCCATGAACAGCACGATATCGACTTCCGAGCACGCCTCTTTCGCCACCTTCACCATATACTCGTTCAGGCGGCCTTTCGGCTTGTGCAGGCCCGGCGTGTCCAGGAATATCACCTGCGCCTCGTCGGGCAGGGTGAGGATGCCTGTCACGCGGTTCCGGGTGGTCTGGGGTTTATCGGATACGATGGAAATCTTCTCCCCGACAAGCGCGTTTAAAAGGGTGGATTTCCCTACGTTCGGTCTCCCGATAATCGACACGAACCCGGAGTAAAATGCTTTTTTCATTTCCATCTTTTTTTTATTTCCATCTCTTGTATAAATTATTGTCTATTCCCAGCAGGTCCAGCGCCCGCCCGGCCAACTGGTCTATTATATCCTGAATCGTCTTTGGTTTGTTGTAAAATCCGGGCATGGCGGGGAGGATATGGACGCCCAGGCGGGCAAGTTTCAGCATGTTCTCCAAGTGTATCGCGGAAAGCGGCGTCTCGCGCGCCATGAGCACCAGCGGGCGGCGCTCCTTCAGCATCACGTCCGCCGCGCGTTCGATCAAGTTATTCGCGTATCCGTTTGCGACTCCGGCAAGGGTCTTCATGGAGCACGGCGCGATTACCATCCCGGCCGTCCCGAAGGAGCCGCTCGCAATCGGCGCGTACAGGTCGTCTTCGGGATAGAAGCTGAGCAAATCATGCTTGAGCTTCAAGGCGTCCGCGATTATCTTCGCGGCGGCGTTTCCGCCCTTCCGGAGATATCCACGCCCGTCTCGTCTTTCATTATAGAGACGCCTTCGCGGCTCGCGGTGATTATCACTTCATGCCCCGCATCCGCAAGCCCGCGAATAACCGCAAGCCCGTACGCGCTCCCGGAAGCCCCGCTGACTGCAACGATATATTTAGACATAAGATGGCACCCTCACCCCCGACCCCTCTCCCGTAAAGGGCGAGGGGAGAAAAAAGTCACTTTATAAATACCGCGCCCGCCGTGAAGATGAATATCGTGACGCTGATGTAGCCGTTCATGTTGAAGAACGCCGCGTCCAGCTTCCTTAAATCCCCGCCACGGATAAGCATATGCTCATACACCAGCATACAAGACGCCGCGAACACTCCTATGAGATAAACGAAATTGAGCCCCAGAAGCCTGTATATCGCGAGAAGCCCGGCTATCGCCAGCGCGTGCAGGAGGCGCGAAACCCATAAGGATTTATTTATCCCAAGATAACGCGGGATGGAGTGCAGGCCCTCGTTTCTGTCGAACTCCAAATCCTGCAGGGCGTACAGGATGTCGAACCCGGCGACCCACGCAAGGACCGACAGCGCGAGGATAACGACCGGTAAATCGATCGTCCCCCGGATTGCGGCCCACGCGCCGACCGGGGCAAGGCCGAGCGCAAGGCCCAGGAAGAGGTGCGATGCCCATGTGAAGCGTTTCGTGACGGAATAAAAAGTCAGGACGGCTATCACCACCGGCGAGAGTTTGAAACATAAAGGGTTCAGCATATATGCCGCCAGCACCAGCAGGGCGTATGACACCAGGCTGAATATCCCGACCTGTGCCTTTGTCAGGAGTCCGGCAGGTATCGCGCGCGTCTTCGTCCTCGGGTTCCGGGCGTCTATCTCCGCGTCCAGCAGCCGGTTCATCCCCATCGCGCCGGAGCGCGCGCCGACCATCGCGACCATTATCCAAAGTATCTGCCGCCACGACGGAAGCCCCTGCGCCGCAAGCACCGCGCCCGTGAACGCAAACGGCAACGCGAATATCGTGTGCGGGAACTTTATCATCTCAAGGATTATTTTGATGCGCTTGATCATTTCTTTTTGATGAAGATTACATTATCCAGTTTTTCAAAATGGGAATCGCTTGTCACAACCTTGCAGCCATGTTCAAAAGCCGTAGCATATATTATCGCATCCGCCATTGCCAAAGAATGTTCGATACTGAAATCGGCGGCGGTCAGAGCAATTTTTTCGGTAAGCGGTATGATTTGAGTATTTTGAATTTGTCCTGCCGCAATCAGTACCTCTTCTTCGTCATAGTTTTGCCTCAGCTTTTTATAAACCTCATAAAGAACTATGGATGGCGTAATAATCTCAGCCTTATTTTTGAAATATTGTTCAACCTGTGCTCTCATCGGGCTATCGGAGAGATATTCGAGCCAGACGGAAGAATCAAGCAGGATCAATAGCGGTCCTCATGCTCGCGGTAATTCGAAATGTCCATGCCTTTGAACATCCCCATCAGATTCTTGAGAGGCATCTCAGGGACCATGTGTATAACGCCTTTTTTAAAGATAAAGATAATCTTCTGCCCGCTTTTTATTCCCGCCTGTTCTCTTATCTCTTTTGGAATAACTATTTGATATTTTGGGGAAACGATGGCCGTGCTCATTCCGGGGCCTCCTAATTTTCATACATTTATAGTATCGATAGGTATATCGTAATACTAATGAGCTAAAAAGTCAACAGGCCGTTACAATCCCAATCCGCCCCACTTCTCATCTACCCGCTTTATCACTTCCGGGTCCATCTTTATCTCGTCGGGCCATTCGCGGGTGAAGCCTTCGCCGGGCCATTTCTTCGTGGCGTCGATGCCCATTTTGGAGCCGTAGCCGAGTATCGGGCAGGCGTGGTCCAGCACGTCCATCGGGCCGTCCACGAATACCGTGTCGCGCCTCGGGTCCACGTGGTTCATCACTTTCCACGCGACCTCGGAGTAGTCGTGCACGTCCACGTCCTCGTCCACCACGATTATGAATTTCGACAGCATCATCATCCCCGTGCCCCAGATGTTATGCATCACCTTGCGCGCGTGGCCGGGGAAGGTTTTTTTAATTTTCACTATTACGTTATTGTGGAATACCCCTTCGACGGGGAGGTCTATGTCCAGTATGTCCGGGGCGATCATCTGGAGAAGCGGCAGGAAGATGCGCTCGGTCGCCTTGCCGATGTACGCGTCCTCCTGCGGCGGACGGCCCACGACTGTCGCGGGATAGATGCAGTCCTTCCTGTGCGTGACGCAGGTGACGTGGAAGACGGGATATAAATCCGCGAGCGAGTAATATCCGGTGTGGTCTCCGAACGGGCCTTCGACCCTGCGCTCGCCCGGCTCGACATATCCTTCCAGGACTATCTCCGCATGCGCCGGGACGCGGATATCCACCGTCTTGCACTGCACGACTTCCAGCGCCTCCTTCCGGAGGAAACCGGCGAACATATACTCGCCCACTATCGGCGGCAGGGGGGCGGTGGACGCATAAATCGTGGCCGGGTCCGCGCCGATGGCGACCGCGACCTCCATCCGCTTGCCCGCGCCCTCGTAATGCGCATAATGGCGCGCGCCGTCTTTGTGCTTGTGCCAGTGCATGCCCGTGGTGTTTTTGTCGAAGACCTGGACGCGGTACATGCCGAGGTTCGTGATCCCGGTTACCGGGTCCACCGTCGCCACCATCGGAAGCGTAACGAACGGGCCGCCGTCGCCGGGCCAGCAGGTAAGGACCGGGAACTTCGTTAAATCAACCTCGTCGCCCGTGAGCACGACTTCCTGGCACGGGGCCTTTTTCACGGTCTTCGGGAAATATGAAGAAATCTCGTTTAATTTCGGCAGGACGGAGAGCTTTTCCATGAACCCCGCGCCGGGGCCGGGAAATAGCTGGGTCGGGTCCGCTACGGCCTTTACGCGCACGCCTATCTCATCCAAGTTAGTAACCCCGAGCCCTAACGCCATGCGCTCCATGGAGCCAAGCGCGTTGGTCAGGACGGGGATGTTCGTACCCTTTACGTTCTCGAAGAGCAGGGCGGTGTTTTTAGCCCCTTTTTCCTTGGAAACACGGTCGGTTATCTCCGTTATCTCAAGGTACGGGTCAACTTCCGCCTTAATCCGCCGGAGCAGGCCGCGGGATTCCAGGGCCGTGATAAACTCGCGCAGGTCTTTATATGCCAAAAAAGCCTCCAATTATTGGTCAAGAGGAGGAATTTCCTCCGGATGCTCGCTTAAAGCGCCTATCTCGCGCGAATATAAAGGAAAATACGAGGAAAGTCAAGAAAGTACCGCCCGAAACTCCTTGACACGAACCGGTGCTGATAATATAATCAAACCCTCCTGAAATCGGTTTTTTTCGCCTTTAATAATGAGCAGGTGCATGAGCAGGGAAAGAAGAGCGGCCGTAGTCGGGCTGGGTGTGGTAAGCGCACTCGGAATGACGGTAATAGAGTTCTGGGATGGGCTTTCCTCCGGGCGCTGCGGGATAGGGCCGGTCGATCTGTTCGACACCTCCGCCTACCGCACCAGCATCGGTGCGCAGGTCAAGGGCCTGGACCCGTCTTGCCATTTCAATCAAAGACAGCTTAAAAGAATGTCCCGCTGCGACCATCTTGGGCTGATTGCCGCCAGGGAGGCGGTAAAGGACAGCGGCCTGGACCTTGGGGCTGTCGCCCCGGAGCGTGTAGGCGTGTGCCTGGGCGGCGGCGCGGGCGGGATGCTCTCCGGCGAAAAATACCGGCGCGACCTCTACCTTAAATTAAGAAAGCCCCGTCCGACCCAGCTCATACCGTTCTCGCCCAGCGTCACCACGGACTACATAGCGCAGGAATTTTACTGCGAAGGCCCGAGGGCGACGGTCGTCACCGCATGCTCGTCCTCGTCCACTTCGGTTGGATATGCTGCGGACTGGATAAAAAACGGAGATGCGGACATCGTCATCACGGGCGGCAGCGACGCGATGTGCGAGCTTACTTACGCCGGGTTCAATTCGCTTCGGGCGGTGGACGACAGGCCATGCCGTCCCTTCGACGCCGGGAGGAAAGGCCTATCGCTGGGCGAAGGCGCGGGGATACTGGTGCTGGAAGAGATGGGACGGGCCAAAGCGCGCGGGGCCAGGATTTATGCCGAGATAGCCGGGTACGGCATAGCGGCAGACGCATATCATATGACCGCGCCCATTGCCTCCGGCGACGGCGCGGCGAGGACGATACTCGCGGCGCTTGCGGACGCGGGGATTGATGCGGACGCCGTAGATTATATCAACGCGCACGGGACCGCGACCAAGTTCAACGATGCGGCGGAGGCGGCGGCGATAAAGAAGGTGTTCGGCGAGCGGGGGCGTACAATTCCGGTAAGCTCGATTAAGTCCATGATAGGGCATTGCCTCGGTTCCGCGGGCGGGCTTGAGGCGGTTTCGACGGTACTCACGGTCTTTTCCGGGATAATCCCGCCGACTATAAATTTTGAGAACCATGACCCGCAGTGCGACCTGGACTGCGTGCCCAACGAGGCGCGCAAAATGGACGTGCGGGCGGCGATATCGAACTCGCTGGCCTTCGGCGGGAACAATACGACAATCGTGGTAAGGAAAGCGTGAATAGGGCCGGGGGCGTTATGAATATCTGGCTGGACGTACATGAATAGAGTCGTAATAACCGGCATAGGCACTGTCAACGCGCTTGGGCTGGACGTCCCTTCTTTCTGGGAAGGCATAAAATCCGGGCGCTGCGCCATCGGGCGGATTTCAGGCTTCGATACGGCGCAGTTTGGCTCAAAGCTTGGCGCGGAGGTGAAGGGGTTCGAGCCGTCCAAGTTCGTCAACCCCATGAAGCTCAGGCGCATGGACAAGCTCTCCCAGATGGCCCTTGTCTCATCCATCGAGGCGATGAAGGATGCGGGACTCTCTGCGGGCATCCTGCCGCCTGAACGTATAGGCGTCGTAATAGGGAACGGGTACGGCGGCACTTCCTGCACGGAAGAATTCTTCGAGGGCCTGCTTATGCGCGGGCCGTCCGGGGTGAACCCCATGCTTTTTCCCACGACCGTGCCGAATTCCGCCGCGAGCCTCACGTCTATAGAACTGAACCTGAAAGGCCCGAACTGCACTTTCTGCCAGAAAGACATATCCGCCGAGGAAGCGGTAATATACGCGGCGGGGCTTATCCGTAAAGGCGCGGCTGATGCCGTAATCGCGGGCGGCGGCGAGGAATTGAACGACGTGATATATCATGCGTTCGATTCGCTCGGGATACTCTCTCCCGGCAGAAAAGGCGGCGAAGAGGGCTGTTTTCCGTTCGGCCGGATGAGGAACGGGAGGGTCCTTGGCGAGGGCGCCGGAGTGCTGGTGCTGGAGTCGCTGGAATCCGCAAGCAGACGCGGGGCGAGAGTTTATGCGGAGGTCGTGGGCGAGGCGATATTCGGCGGACGGCCAGGCATTGCGTCCTACGGGAAAGACTTCATTCCCGCGACAAAAGCCATGGGCGCGGCGCTAACGAGAGCGGGCATGGCGGATACCGAGGTCGATTATATATCTTCTTCCGCGAACTCCACGCCCGAGCTGGACGAACTGGAAGTGAACGCGATAAAGAATTTTTTCGGCCAGTCCGCGGTCCACATCCCTATAAGCGCGATAAAGCCCATGACCGGCGATTTCGAAGGCATGGGAGGCGTCCGCCTTGTCGCCTCCGTACTGGCAATGGAGAACTCGTTTATCCCGCCGACTTTAAACCAGACGGAACCGGAGGATTGGTTTAACCTGGACTGCGTCCCCGGTAAGGGCAGGGAAGCGGACCTGAAGAACGTGATGCACCTGGCAATCGGCAACGGCGGCGCGTGCGCATGCATAATACTTAAAAAAGCATGAAACCTTTTTATGACATAGCCGTAATCGGCGCGGGTATAGGCGGCCTCACGGCCGGTGCGTTACTTGCGAAGAAGGGTTATTCCGTCGCGGTATTCGAGGCCGGCGACGTGCCGGGCGGCTATTGCACCACCTTCAAACGGCGCGGCTTTACGTTCGACTCCTGTCTGGACGCCGTCAGCGGGTGGGGAGAGGACGGCTGGCTCCGTAAGATATTTCAAAAGCTGGGTATTGAAAACCAGGTGGAACTGCTGCGGCTCGACCCTCTGCGGGTGGATAATTTCGCCGGAGATATAGTGAACGTGCCGGGGACTATCCCGGAGCTGATAAACCTCCTTTACGGCATAGCGCCAAAAGAGAAAGAAGGCATATTAAGCCTGCTGGATGCAATGGAGGAAATCTACCGGACCGCGATGGCGACGCCGCCTGAAATGCTTTACACCTGCTCTACGATAAAAGGCGCGGCCGGGAAATACAGGGGAAGGTCATATAAAGAGCTTCTCGATGAATTTATAACGGACCCGAAGGCGAGAGCGGTGATGTGCGACAGATGCGCTTTTCTGGGCCTTCCGCCGTCTAAGGTATCCGCAATCGCCATGACCATAATGTTCATGACATATGCCGTGGGCGGCGGCTACAGGATAAAAGGCGGAGCGGGCAACCTGACGGGCGCGCTCGCAGGGGCGCTTCGGGAAAATGGCGGAGAGCTGCACGTGAAGGCGCCGGTTTCCAAAATCCTGACGGATGGCGGGAGGGCATGCGGCGTAGCGGTTCCGGGCGGCGAAGTCCGGGCGAATGCGGTAATATCGGCGGCGGACGCGGCTGAGGCATGCAGGATGGCCGGTATGGATATCGAAACGAGAACACCGTCGATAAGCTTCTTCATGGTTTATCTGGGCCTGAAGGATGCGCCGCCTGTCCCTGACAGCATGGGGTATTATCCCGGATATGATATAGAGGCCACTTTTGGCGACGTGGCGCATGATATAGCCTCGCCGAACGCCTCGCTTGAAATAATAAATTACTCCAGCCTGAGCCCGGAAATGGCGCCGGAGGGCCATTCGTCCATAATGCTGATGTCGAAGGCCAAGTATGTATATTCGATGCCGTGGAAGAAGTGCAAATACCGTGAGTCGGAGAAGCTGATTGCGCTTGCGGAGCGTGCGGTCCCAGGGCTCAGGGATTCGATAGTATTTAAGGAACCGGCGACGCCGCCGACGCTGGAAAGATATACCGGCAACTCGCTCGGCGCGGCGTTTGGCTGGGAACAGGACGTGCGTAATGCAAGGACTTCTTCCCGTCCGAACCTGCCGGGTCTGTATTTCGCCGGGCACTGGACATATCCGGGAGGCGGCATAGAATCGGTCGCGGCCTCCGGCCTCGCGGCGGCGGAGTGCGCGGCGGCCTGGATAAATAAAGAGGCGTTCAATTGAAATTCCATGAGAGTGAAATCCGCGTCCGTTTCTACGAGGCCGATTCATGGGAGATGGCCTGGCATGGCCATTACGTGGGCTGGTTCGAGGCCGGCCGCATCGGGCTTGCAAAGGAGTTCGACCTGATGCCCGCGCGGTTCACGGAGCTTGGGCTTTACGCGCCGGTTATAAGCCTGAAGGTGGATTATAAAGCGATGGGAAAGTTCGACGACCTGCTCATAATTCGAACTGCCGTAAAAGTTCCGACCAAGGCCGCGCTTGAATTCATCTACGAGGCCATCAGGAAGGAAGACGGGAAGCTTCTGGCGACCGGCGAGACGACACAGGTGCTGGTGAATAAAAAAGGGGAACTTATATATATAATCCCCGAGCCGCTAAAGTCCCGCGTGGATGAGATGGTAAAATTCTGCAACGGGGAAACATGAAAGTACTTTTAGCAGACCCGCCGCATTTAATCTGGGACCTGATGAAGGGATGGGTGCCGAACCCCGCTCTCCTTGCGCTCGGCGCATATCTGGAGCGCGAGTTCGATACGCGGGTCATGGACTGCACCGTGATGCCCGACCCCTGGAGGGACCTGGAGCGGGAGGTTGCCGAGTTTAAGCCTCAGGTGGTGGGGCTGTGCTGCATCGGCACGACCTATCTCTACGACTCCCTGAACGCGGCTAAGCTCGTGAAGATGGTAAGCCCGGGCACGAAGGTCATCATCGGCGGGACCCATCCGACCCTTGCGCCGGAAGAGGTCCTGGCGCTTGGGCCGGACGTGGATTTCTGCTGTGTCGGAGAAGGGGAAGAAACCCTGGCTGAGTTCGTCCGCGCCGTAGGCGGAGGAGAAAAAGATTTCTCGAACATAAAAGGGCTTGCCTTCCGCGACGGCTCCCAGGTGATTAAGACAGAGGCGCGTCCCTTCATCGAAGACCTGGACTCGCTCCCGATACCCGCATACCACAGGGTCCCGATGGGAAACCCGCTTTATACGATCGACGTGCTGGGGCCAAAATGCGTGGTCGCCGCATTCTCCCGCGGCTGCGGGTACAAATGCACCTTCTGCACGGAGACACTCAGATGGGGAAACCGCTGGCGTGGGAAATCGGCCTGGAAGATGGTGGAGGAGATAGAAATCCTCCAGAAAAACTACGGCATCAAGACTTTTCTACTGGGCGACAACGACTTTCTCTGGGACAGAAAACGCAACTTAGAGTATTGCGAGCTGATGGAGAAGAAAGGCCTCAAGGCGAACCTCTGGGTGCAGGCGAGGCCGGACCATATCCTCCGGGACCGCGAGCTGATACCGAGGCTCAAGAAAATCGGCCTCTTTGAAATACTGCTGGGTATTGAATCGTTTGACCAGAAGATGGTGGATACCTGGGACAAGCGCGAGGAAATCCAGACCATGATAGAGGCGATCAGCCTGCTTAAAAAGAACGGCGTCATGGTCATGACCAACCTCATGTTCGGGCATTGGAACGACGACAGAAAAACCATCGAAAACCTCGTGACGTCGGCAAAGAAATATTCGGACTTCTTTGCGCTCTCGATCGCGACGCCCTTCCCCGGTACTCAGTTTTACAAAGAGGCGAAGGAACAGGGGAGGATCGAGGAAAACGATTACAGGAAGTTCGACTGGAACAACCCCGTGATGTCCACGAAACACCTGACGCGTAAAGAGGTCGGAAGGCTTCACGGGCTGGCGTTCGGGAAATTTTACGCAAGGCCGAAGACCCTGTTTCAGGCGTTATTCTCCACAAACCCTTACATCCGGAAACTATATAAATCGTTTGCGACGTATCTCTTCCGCAAGCTTATAAAGAGGCCGTGGAAACAGCCCGGGTTCATGCTGTTCGATAACTACCTCCTGAAGCGGGCGGGTCAACTGAAAATGGTGAAGGCGTCGGGCCAGCGGGAGAAGTGCGACATATGCGGCGTCAAGGTCGGGTTGTATTCAGGATACCGGTGCAGCAACCCTGAGTGCAGGACGCTTTTCTGCCTGGACTGCAACGCCGGAGGATTTTATAAGCAGTGTCCGAATTGCGGGAGTACCGCAGCTTAAAGTCGCTGCCTTTTTAGTAAAAAGGTAGCACCAAAAACTTTTAAACTGTCCCGCTTTCTTTTGGTTCTTTTCTTTCTGCGAGATGATTTAGCTGTCCAGAGCGATAGCGAAGACAGAAAGAAAAGAACGGTTTTGAGGTTTATACGATGAGAGTTTTATTAGTCGATCCGCCGCACGAAATATTCAAGTTCTTCAGGGGCCGGATGCCCTCTCCGTCCTTGACCGCGCTTTCCGCGTATATCGAAAAGGATTTCGAGGTGCGCGTCATCGACTGCACCGTGCAGGAGCGGCCCTGGGCCGCGCTGGAAGCCGAGGTGCGCGACTTCAAGCCCGCCGTCGTCGGCATTACGGCCATCTCCACTTCTTATATCTACGACGCCATGAACGCGGCTTACCTGGTTAAGCTTATCGACCCGTCCGTCATTACAATAGGCGGCGGTGTCCATATGAGCCTTATGCCGGAGGAGACCCTTCAGAAATGCCCGAGCATGGATTATATCGCGATTGGCGAGGGAGAGCTTACTTTAATGGAGTTCCTGAAGGCGGCCCGGTCCGGAGAAAAGGATTTCGGCAATATCTCCGGACTGGCCTTCAGGGAGGACGGCGGCATCCACATCGGAGAACGGCGCGAGCTTATACCGGACCTGGATACTCTTCCTCTCCCGGCGTATCACCATTTCCCGATGAACAAATACCTGATGCCGTCGCTCGGCATGGCGACGCATAATTCGATAGTCCTGACCACCGCGCGCGGATGCGAAGGGGTGTGCACGTACTGCACGGAGGCGAAACTCTGGCGGAGCACCTGGAGGCCGAAGTCGGCAAAGCGCGTCGTGGAAGAGATGGAGTTGCTGTACAGAAACCACAATAAGTTCAGCTTCATGTTCGGCGACGATTCCTTCAACTGGAAGCGCGAAAGGGTGGAGGATTTTATCGCGGAACTGGAGAAGAAAAAGCACCCGTGGCATTTCTGGTTCCAGTCGCGCGCGGAGCATATCGTCCGGGACGCGGACCTGCTCCCTCGGCTTAAGAAGCTTGGGCTGTATATGATATCCATGGGCGTTGAGACCCCGTCCGAGGGGGCGCTTAAGAACTACCGCAAGAAGCAGACGGCCGACGTTTCCATCCAGGCGATGAAGCTCATCAAGAAGAACGGGCTGCTGCTCATCACGAACATCATGTTCGGAGACATCGACGATACGGAAGAGACGCTCCAGCAGACGATAGATTTCGCGAAGCCGTATTCCGACCACTTCGCCATCTGCCTGACGACGCCGCTTCCGGGCACGGAGTACTGGAAGAAGGCGAAGGAGCAAGGGAGAATAAAAGTCTGGGACTACTCCAAGTATGATATGCTGAACCCGGTGATGGACACGCGCACGCTGTCGATTGATAAAATCGCGGAGATACATCCGAAGTCGATACAGAAGTTCTACTCGCGCTTCCGCGTCTTCTGGGACGCGTATTTTTCGCCGAACCCGTACCTCCGGAAGAACAACAGGTTCTTCGCAAAGATTGCCTGGGAGACGATAACGCACACGCCCTGGGTGCAGAAGAATTACGTGCCGTTCGAGAAGTACATGGAAGAGAAGACGGGGAAGGAATTCGAGAGGGTGCATATATGAAGATATTGATTATCTCCCCGGAAGGCCGGCACACGGCGGTCGGGAAAAAATTCAAGTTTCCGTTTCCGACTGCTGGCGCGCCGATGGTGGCCGCGCTGACGCCGGAGGACTGCGAAGTAAAGATAATCGACGAGATTGTCGAGGACATTAACTTCGACGAGCCCGCGGACATGGTCGCCATCTCGTCCATGACCCCGATGGCCTCGCGCGCGTACGAGATTTCGGAGGAATTCAGGAAGCGCGGAGTGGCGACGGTAATAGGCGGGATACATCCGACGGCGTGTCCGGAAGAGGCGGGAGAGCACGCGGACTCCGTGATAATAGGCGAGGCGGAAGACCTCTGGCCGAAGGCGGTGGAGGATTTCAGGAACGGCAGGCTCCAGAAATTTTACAAGAAGGATTACCTGCACTCGCTGACGGGACTGCCGAGGCCGCGCTGGGAGCTGCTTCGGAACGATAAATATTTTCCGATCACGATAGTCGAGACCTCGCGCGGGTGCCCGCACAACTGCGATTTCTGCGCCGTCACGAATTTCTACGGCGGCAAATACCGCGTGCGCCCGGTAGCGGAAGTGGAGAAGGAAATCCAGTACCTCTATGACAGGCCCGCGCTCACCGGACTTAAGCGGATGTCCACGCCGTACCCGAAGGGTATGATATTTTTCGCGGACTCCAACATCACGGCGAACAGGAAATACGCGAAAGAGCTTTTCACGATGCTCGCGAAATACAAAATCCCCTGGCAGAGCTACTCCACGATTTCCGTCGCGGACGACCCGGAACTCCTAAAGCTCGCGCAGGCGTCAAACTGCGTGGGGCTGGCCATAGGTTTCGAGTCGCTCTCCGGCGAAAACTTAAAGAAAATAGGCAAGGGATTCAATAAGCCGGAGAAGTACGCCGAGTCGATTACTAAATTGAAAGACCACGGCATCGGGACGGTGGCGAGCTTCATCTTCGGGCTGGACTGGGACGACGTGGGCGTGTTCGAGAGGACGAAGAAATTTATCGACGACAATAAAATCGATTCGTCGTTCTTCCTGATTTCCACCCCTCTTCCAGGCACGGGATACCGGCAGAGGCTGCTTGACGAAGGCCGGATATTCGACCACAACTGGGACCGCTACGACTGTACACACGTGGTCTTTCAGCCGAAGCTGATGACTCCGGAGCAACTGTCCGAGGGCGTATATTGGCTGTGGCGCGAGACGCTGTCGCATAAATCGATCTGGAAAAGGCTTTACGGCGGGCCGCAGTTCATGTTCTACCTGGGGATGAACTACGCGATGAAGATGCTTGACAAAAAGATCCACCCGGCCCGCTCGGAAAATCCGGCGCTTATTAAATAGCCGTTGCCTTAATTCCGGTTTTTTTGGCCGGTTTTCTTTGGCCGCTTTCTTTTCCCCAAAAGAAAGTGGGACTTTAAATGAAAATTTCCATAATATTCCCTAAAAAAGACGGCGACCCCGGCGCGATGGGCATGACTATGCCTTACGTCCTGCCGCACCTGGCCGCGCTGTCCCAGCCCCGGCACGAGATAGAACTCGTGAACCTCTTCAAGCAGAAAGAGGATTACAGCGGAAGGCTTCCGGACCTGGTCGGGATAAGCGTCATGACGCCGATGGCCCAGGAGGCGTACCGGGTCGCCGGCGAGTACAGGAAGCGCGGGGTCAAGGTGGTCCTTGGCGGTCATCACGTCAGCGCGATGCCGTTCGACGCGAAAGAGCATGCAGATGCGGTGGCGGTGGGCGAGGCGGAGGAGACCTGGAAAATCATTCTGGACGATGCGGAAAATAACGCGCTGAAAGATTTTTATATAGGGGGGCCGCTTTACGATGAAGGTTATTTCAAAGGCTATAACATCCATCATTCGCCGGAGCGGCCCAGCCTCGTTGGACTCCCCCAGCCCAGGCGGGAGCTGCTAAAAAACAGATACTTCTTCGACTGCATAATCACCACGCGCGGCTGTCCGTACAGGTGCAAATTCTGCGGCACGTCCAGGTTTTACGGCGGCGTCGTGCGGCACAGGCCGGTGGAGGAAGTGATAGACGAGATCCGCCGGATGGGCAGGTTCTTTTTGATGGCGGACGACGACATATTCGGCGACATTTCATATCGCCTGAATCTGTATTCGAAGATGGACGGGCTTAAGAGATTCATGCGGTGGCATGGCGCAGGAGCGGTCTCCGCGGTACTTGAGCGGGACGGCGAGGAGATGGTGAAGCTCGCCGCTAAAAGCGGGCTGGAGACGGTATTTACCGGGCTGGAATCGGCGGAAGGCGATACGCTGGACGCGCTCGGAATAAACGCGAAGCTCAGGCGTCCTGAAGGCGGGAACCTTGAAAAAATCGCCCTGGCGGTAAAGAAGGTGCAATCGCTTGGCGTAATGGTCTTCGGGTTTTTTGTCATGGGTTTCGACACGGACGACAGCCAGAGTTTCGACAGGACGCTGGAGTTCTGCGACAGGCTGAACGTGCCGCCCATACCGTTTTTGCTCATGCCGCTCCCGGGGACGCCGCTCTGGGACGAGATGAGCGGCAGGCTCATTCCCGGACATGGCTGGGGGAAATGGGACGGAGTGCATGCGCTATGCGACCACCCCTCCCTTTCGCCGCGCCAACGGGAGGCGCTGCTTTACAAGCTCAGGAAGAGCGCTTATACGTATGGGAGGATTTTGCGCAGGGTAAAAGGTTTTTCACCGGCCGCCGCCATGAACGGCTTTATGATGCAGGTTGGAATCAGGCGGAGCTTCGAAAGCGACTGGAAGAGGACTAATGGCGGAATATGACGCTGTAATAATAGGCGCGGGAGTTGCCGGCCTCGTAGCCGGGAATTACCTGCTGGATTCGGGGAAGACGGTTTTAATCGTCGAGCAGATAAAGTATCCCGGCGGGTGCGCCTGCACGTTCGGGAAGCAGGGGTATAAATTCGACGGCGCCGTACACTGGATAAGCCAGGCTGGCGAAGGCGGGATAGTAAAATCGATTTTGAAGGAGTTCGGGCTGGACGAGGAAGTGCGGTTCGAGCGGCTTCCGGCGCCGCCGCGGGTATGGTTCCATGACAGAAAAATCGAGCCTTCCTTCGGCAGGGAAAATATAATCAAATCTTTTTCCGCTGCCTTCCCGGACGAATCAAATAAATTGGATGCGTTCTGGAACGAGACGGAAGAGACGCTTAAGCAGCTCTGGCGGCTTGTAAAACGGCAGCCGTCGAAGATGGCGTCATTCGAAAAGCTGCTGTTCAACCTTTCGTTCCCGTTCAAGTTTAAAAAAATCGCAAAATATCACAAGAAAAAAGCGTCCGACGTTATCGCGGAATATTTCAGGGACGACCGGCTCTCAGGCTTGCCCTGGAGACGATGGGAATTTTTTCTGACATATCGTTCGTGCACTATGCGTGGTTTAATTCCGTCGCCCTGGAAGGGGACGCCTATTATCCGGCCGGAGGCATCCGCGCGGTACCTGACGCACTGGCTAACCGGTTCGTATCCAGGGGCGGAGAGATAAGGTATCGGTGCAAGGCGGAGAAGATTATTTTTACGGATAAAAAAATTTCGGGCGTCATAGCGAACGGTGAAGAGATATCCGCGAAGGTAGTGGTTTCCGCGTCCGACGCGACGAAGACATTTTTGAGCCTTATCGGCGAAGAAAAACTCCCGGCGGAATTTGTATCCGGCCTGAAAGAGTGGAAGGTGTCGGAGCCGTTCTTTTATGTGTACCTGGGAGTGAATTCCGATTTACGCGAAAGAGGCTTCGACGGCTCGCCGATATGGTATATACCGAAAAACATCGACAGGAAATCTCTGCCGATGCTGGGAGGAAAAGCGCTCGGCATTGGGATGCCGTCCCTTCTGGACCGCTCTCTCGCGCCTGAAGGAAAGAGCGTGGTAATCATCGGCATGGCCGCGTCATGCGCTTTCATGGACGCCTGCCCGGTCCGGACCGAGGCCGGGGTGAACTACAGGGAAAACGAGCATTACAAGGCTGTCAAGGAAAAAGTGGGCGAGTATCTGATAGACCTCGCGGAGGAGGCGATACCCGGCCTTCGGGAAAATATAGAACTGAAAATATTCGCCACCCCGCACACGTTCGAGCGTTATACCGGGAACCTGCACGGGGCGTCGTCCGGATGGTCTATGGCAGCGGACAAGCAACACAAACTGTCCGTGAAAACGCCTATACCGGGCTTATATCTTGCGGGGCATTGGACGATGAACCCGGGCGGAGTGCCGGCCGCATTCGTGAGCGGGAAACTGGCGGCGGAAGAAATTCTGAAACGCTAAATTATCCGGCTGTCCAGATTGAACGTCTGGCCGCTGACGGAGCTTATGCCCGTCAAATGAAGTATGAAAGAAGCGACCTCGGCGGGATTTGAATAGACCTTCAGCAGGCCCTCCGAGAGGGCGTTTGATTTTGCCCGTTCCGATGCGGAATTTCCCATCTCCGTAAGCATGTATCCCGGCAGGACGCAGTTTGACTGTATGCCGTGCGGCGCGAGTTCCATGGCCGCAGCCTTCGTAAGTCCAATCAAAGCGGCCTTGGAAGCCGCATAGGCCGCATGTCCCGCTTTCCCTCTGACCCCTGTAATCGAGCCGACATTAATTATATGGCCGGAGGTTTGGCTTATCATAACACGTGAAGCGGCCTTTATCATATTGAACGGCCCCTTCAGGTTTATCCGTAGAGTTTCGTCGAGGGCCTCGTCCGTCAGGCGCAGCAGCAGTGCTTCATGCGAAACGCCCGCATTGTTTATCAGCGCGTCCAGCCGCCCCCAGCGGGCCTCCGCCGCATGTACCAGATCCCCGGCCTCATCAGCAAAGCCTACGTCCGCCTGAAAAACCAGAGCGTCGCCGCCCGATGACATTATCTCTTTCGCAACCGCCTCGGCCTTTGCCCGTGAACTTGAATAATTGACTGCCACGCCCCAGCCCGCGCGTCCAAAAGCGAGGGCAACCTCGCGCCCCAACCCTCTCGACGCGCCGGTAACTATGACTGCTTTTCGCATCAAAGCTTCTCTACCGCGCCAAGGAGCGCCTCGATTTCCGAAGGCCCATGCGCCGCGGAAACAGTGAAGCGGATGCGGCATTGCTCCTTCCGGGACTGTCGGCGGCCTGATTGCGGGGGCATAAAAACCCGCGTCCAGGAGCGTGCCCGATAATTTTACCGCTTCGTCCGCCCCGCCGACGATTACAGGGATTATGGGGGTCCCGCCGCCGGTTACCTTAAAGCCCGATTTTTTTAATCCGTCCCGCAGTAGACGTGCGTTATCATGCAGACGCGAAAGCCTCTCCGGCTCATCTTGCAAAACTCTTAAAGCCGCCGAAGACGCGGCGCATGCGGGAGAGGGTAGGGCGGTGGAAAAAATAAAAGAGCGGGCGTTATTTATCAGCAGGTCGATTATCTCGGCGTTGCCAGCGGCAAATGCACCGTAAGAGCCGAGCGCCTTTCCGAGCGTGCCCATCTGGATAACGTCAGGCCCGGCGGACAATTTGAAATGTTCAAACAGACCGCGTCCGGTACTTCCTAAAACTCCGGTGGAATGGGCCTCGTCAACCATCAAAAGGGCGTTATATTCTTTTGATATCCGGACAATCTCCGGCAGGGGGGCGATATCCCCGTCCATGCTGAAGACGCCCTCGGTGACGATGAGCCGTTTTTTATAACCTGATTTTTCAGAGAGCAGTTTTTTCAGGCCGGCGTGATCGTTGTGGTCGTAGATACTGACTTCCGCTCCCGATAGCCTGCACCCGTCGATGATGCTTGCGTGGTTTAAACGGTCGCTGAAAATTATATCGCCTTCTCCCGCCAGCGCGGGGATTATCCCGGTGTTGGCCAGATAGCCGGAGCCGAAAAGCAGCGACGACCCGGTCGATTTAAAATCAGCAATCTCTTTGCGCAGGTTTTCGTGGTATCCGGTATGGCCGGAAATGAGAGGCGCGGACCCCGCCCCGAAACCATAATTTTCCGAGGCCTCTTTCGCGGCGGAGATTACTTCCGGATGCATTGCCAGGCCGAGGTAGTCGTTCGAGCAGAACAACGTGACTTCCCGGCCGTCGATTACGGCGCGGGTTGGGGAAATTTTTTTGACGGTCTTCAAGTAACGCGGGTACTTAAAATTTTGCAATTTAATTGGCTCCGCGAATATGCAGAATTTCCACCGACCCATTGACCAGCACCGGCGTCTCCCGCATGTAATCGAGATATTTCTTCATATCGAATTTATCCGCATCCACAAAAAACGCCCGTCCGCCGAATGCGCTGCCCGGCTCTTTTATAGAGGTTATCCTGCAATATCCGCGGGCCAGGGATGCGGCATAACCGGTGGTATAGCGCGGGTCGTCGGAGATGCATAATTCGGCTACCGCGCCCGGCGCATTCGCTACCTTCGTCGCAAGCGCGAGGGCTTCCCGGAAATGGGATGTAACGCAGTTTAATTCCTTTTCAGCCCGCAAAATTTGAGGAAGCGCATTTTGACCCCAGTCCACAGCACGCGCCCGGACTCCACGCACACGGTCCTGCTCCAGCCTCTCTCCCGTCCTGGCGTCAATCAGCATCGCCCCGCGCATGTTCTCTCCGCATGGCGAAGCGCCGGAGGAAATCCGGTCCAGCGCGCCTCTCGCGGCAATCTCGGAGACGCCCGCCTTCACGAGTTCAAAGACGGCAATATCATGGGAAATATTTACGGCAAAATTTACTTGTACCAATTGCAGCCGTGTGCGGGCCGACGGAGGGCGTTCGGTGGGGATTGTTTATTACCGGGAGCGGCTTAAACTTAAAAATCTCTTTCCCTGCGAGTGACGTAACCGTGACCGCTATCTCTTCCGGCGGGCCGTTCTCGTGCGACATCGCACGCTTGATAAGCGCTGATGTCACCGCCTCGACTTCATCAGCCGGGGCGATCCTCTCCGCGCCTGATATGTGCCTGCCGCCCCGGGCCGCGCGCATCCTGACGGAGAACAGTTCAGCCATGAAGCCGCATCCCCAGGTCTTCTATCATGCGGAGGTCGTCCGCGAAATCCCTGCCGTTAGTCGTGAGATAATCGCCCATCAAAAGGCCGTTTGCGCCAGCCATGAAAATCATCGGGTGCAACTCGCGAAGCGAGGTCAGCCTTCCGCCGCATACCCGTATTTCCTTTTCCGGCAGGGTGTGCCGGAGCAGGGCGATAGATTTAAGCGCCTCGAAAGGCGTCATGAAATCCGCATTTTCTAAAGGCGTGCCCGGTATAGGCATAAGGAAATTGACCGGGACCGAATCTATGCCAAGACGGGCCAGCTGGGAGGCCATTTCAGCCCGGTCGTTTAAATCCTCGCCCAGACCAAAAATCCCGCCGCTGCAAGTTGACAGCCCCGCATCCTTCGCGGCCAGAAGGGTCTCGACCCGCTCGTCGAACGTATGAGTCGAGCATATCCTCGGGAAAAAATTTTTCGAGGTTTCCAGGTTGTGGTGATAGCGGTTTAAGCCGGCCTCTTTTAAAGTGCGGAGCTGGGGAGCCGACAAAGTCCCAAGCGTGGCGCAGGGAAGAAAGCCCGTTTCCCGGACTCTTTCGACCATGCGGGCTATGCTGGAGAGCTCTTTGTCCGAGTTTATCCCCCGGCCGGATGTCACGATGCAGAAACGCCTCACGCCTTTTTCAAAGGCCCGGTTCGCCGCCTCCGTGACGGCATCCGCCGGAAGCAGCGGATATGTGTTGACCTGGGTCCCATGATGGGCGGACTGGGCGCAAAAGGCGCAGTCTTCCGGGCAGTTACCGGAACGGGCGTTGATTATGGAGCATGCGTCAACCAGGCCGCCGAAATTTTTTTCCCGGATGCGCCCGGCCTCCCGAATAAATTCCCAGGGCTTCTCTTCCAACTCCTTTAAATGATTCTTAATTTGCATTTTTTTTAAATGAGCGTTATCCTATAGTATGAGTTACAATATAAACAGAGGATAAGGTTAGACGGGGCGGAGTTTATTGTCAACATGAAAATAGGCGTAGGTTTACAAAGTCGGGTATGGTAATCAGGGTCGCGGAGGCCTGATTCGGCTCAAAGACCTTGACATCCGTATCCAAAGAAATTAATATAAAATGTAAGTTGATAGAATAATTTGGGAGTCAAGATGTTCGAAAAATTTACGGATAGAGGCAGGAAGGTGATAATCTTCGCCAGGGAAGAGGCGGAGAGGCACCAGAACGATTACCTTGGGACGGAGCACCTGCTCCTCGGGCTTCTCCGGGAAGAGGATGGCATACCTATCGCCGTGCTCCGGAAACTGGGCCTGAATACCGAGCAGGTCCGGATGGAGGTGGAGCGCAACCTCCCCGGCGGAATGGGGAACCTCGCATTCGGCGAGATACCTTTCACCCCCAGGGCGAAAAAGGTTCTGGAACTGGCCATAGAGGAGGCCAGGCTCTTAGGCCACAATTATGTCGGCAGTGAACACCTCCTGCTTGGAATAATCAGGGAAGAAGAAGGGATAGGCGGCAAAATCATCCGGAACCTGGGGGCGCACCTCCTGGGGGCCCGCCAGCTTACTATAAATTTCGTACGCAGGAGCCCGGGACAGGCGGCCAGAGACAAGAAAAGCCCCACCCCGGCGCTGGACGAGTTCGGGCGCGACCTTACCCAGCTTGCCAAGGACGGGAAGCTCGACCCCGTAATAGGCCGGGATAACGAGATAGAGCGCGTAATGCAGATACTGTCCCGCCGGACCAAGAACAACCCGGTGCTCATCGGAGAGCCGGGTGTAGGCAAAACGGCTATTGTGGAGGGTCTGGCCCAGCGGATAGTGAACGACGAGGTGCCGGAAAACCTTGCAAACCGCAGGCTTGTCGCGCTGGACTTAGGCTCGTTAATCGCGGGCACCAAGTACAGGGGACAGTTCGAGGAACGTCTGAAAGTAGTGATGAAGGAGATCTCCCAGGCGGAGAACGTCATAATCTTTATAGATGAACTGCATACCCTTGTGGGCGCGGGCGCGGCGGAAGGCTCCGTGGACGCTTCTAGCATGTTAAAACCCGCCCTTTCCAGGGGCGAGATACAGTGCATAGGCGCAACCACGCTCGACGAGTTCCGCAAGCATATTGAGAAGGACGGCGCGCTTGAGAGGCGGTTCCAGCCCATCCAGGTAATGCCGCCGACGATGGAAGAGGCGGTTAAGATACTCCAGGGCCTGAAAGGGAAATACGAGGCCCACCACAAGGTTAAATATAAAGACGAGGCGGTGGAGGCTTCCGTAAAGCTCTCCGACCGCTATATAACCGACCGTTACCTGCCTGACAAGGCCATTGACATAATCGACGAGGCGGGCTCAAGGGCGAAGCTCCAGAAATATACCCTGCCGTCGGAGATACGCGCGGTAGAGCGCGACATGAAGAAGGCTGCCAAGAACAAGAGCCTGTTCCTCCGGCTGCAGGATTCGGAGAAGGCGGAGTATTTCACCCGCGAAGAGGAGCGCCTGAAAGAGCAGTTCGAAGAGGCGCAGCGCACCTGGCGCGACTCCCAGGAAAAGATCCAGCCATTGATAGGCGAGGAAGAAATCGCCGGGATTATATCGAAGATTACCGGGATTCCACTTTTCAAGCTCGAAGAGAAGGAATCCGAGAAGCTTCTCCGGATGGAGGAGTTTCTGCACAAGCGGATTGTCGGACAGGACGAAGCTATCCATGCGGTCTCAAGGGCGATCCGCCGCTCCCGCGCCGGCATAAAGAGCCGGAAAAAACCTATCGGCTCCTTCATCTTCCTCGGCCCCACCGGCGTGGGAAAGACGGAGCTTGCGAGGGTGCTGGCGGAATTCCTTTTCGATAACGAGGACGCTCTTATCAGGGTGGACATGTCCGAGTTCATGGAGAAGTTCACCGTCTCCAGGCTGACCGGGGCGCCTCCTGGATACGTGGGATACGAAGAGGGCGGCCAGTTGACCGAGAAGGTCCGAAGGCGTCCGTACTCGGTGGTGCTTTTCGACGAGATAGAGAAGGCCCATCCGGACCTCTTCAATATACTGCTCCAGGTCCTGGACGACGGCCTGCTCACGGACAGCTACGGGAGAAAGGTGGACTTCAAGAACACCGTGCTCATCATGACCTCAAACCTCGGGGCGAGGCTCATAGACAAGAACGTGAACATGGGCTTCCACAGCGACAAGGGCATGGACAGCAAGTCGATAAGCGATAAAGTGATGGGCGAACTGAAGCATTTCTTCAACCCGGAGTTCCTGAACCGGGTGGACGACATGATCGTCTTCCATCAGTTGAATAACGAGCAGCTCTTGAAGATCGTGGACCTGCTGGTGGACGAAATGAACAGCATGATACTGGAGCAGAACATCCAGCTCGACGTGGCCCAGGAAGTGAAAGAGTGGATTATAAAGAATAACTTCCAGGTATCTTACGGGGCCAGGCCGCTAAGGCGCGCCATCCAGAAGAGTATCGAAGACCCGTTCTCCGAGGAACTCCTGCGCGGACGGTTCAAAGAGGGCGGGAAAATCCTCGTGAAGCTGCGCGACGGTTCAGTGGTGTTCGAGGAAGTTCCGCTGGAGGCTTTCGCTGAAGTCTGAAACGCTAAGACTATAAATTAAAAAGCACGGGGTAAGTCCCCGTGCTTTTTTGTTTTTTTTATCTTATTTATCTTATTGTCAATTTATGGGGCGGTTATGAGTTTATACACTCCGTAAACTCCCGCCGACACGAAACCCTAACACGGTAAACAGAAAACCCATAACGAATACGCCTGTCATTTTAGGCCTCCTCTGTCTGGTAGATGTTCCTGACTTAAGTATAGCACAAGTTAAAGATAAAATCAGGAATTGCTATGGGTAAGAAAAGCGCGGGACTTCTGATGTACAGGCTGAGGGGCGGGGTCCTGGAACTGTTCCTTGTGCATCCCGGCGGGCCGTACTGGGCCAAAAAAGACCTGGGGGCGTGGACGATACCGAAGGGGGAGATCTCCGAATCGGAGGAACCTCTTCATGCGGCGAAGCGTGAGTTTTTAGAGGAAACCGGCTTTCCCGTTCCGGAGGAAGCCCTTTTTTTGAAACTTACTCCTCTGAAGCAGCCGAGCGGGAAGGTCATACATGCCTGGGCGTTCGAGGGCGATTGCCTTCCGGAGACGCTTGCAAGCAACACCTGCACCTTGCAGTGGCCGCCCAGGAGCGGGAAGTTCATTGACATTCCGGAGGTTGACAGGGGCGGGTGGTTTAAAATCCCGGAGGCGAAGGAGCGGATAATCGCGGGGCAGAGAGGTTTTATAGAGGAACTGGAAGAGAAGCTTAGCGTCCCCTGAAATAGTTTTCAATTACCAGGAGCGCCACTCCGTCGGCAAACACCAGCAGGTTTAATACCGCGCTTACGGCATGGAGCCTGCCGAACTTCCTGCGCATCGGGTCGTCCTTGGGCGCGTTCTCAAACGAACCCACCTGCTTCTTTATGATTAAAATGTCCGGATGGAGCTTGAACGCGACATAGGAATTAATCAGCACCGCGAATATGAGCAGGACTATAGAGGCCTTGAAGCCGCTCCCGGTCCAGACCTGCCGCGAAACGAGGTACAGGAGCATGGCAAAAATAGATAGTGAGAAGTTATAAAGGAAATATGCGTTAAAGAATTTATCCACGATGGCCGCCGCCGCGTCCCGGCTGAAGCCCTTGAAGATAAGCGGAGTGATGACGAAAGTGAGCAGGGCGATGCCGCCTATCCAAAGCGAAACTGTTAACAGGTAGAGGATAAATGCTATAAACTTCATTCTTTAGATGATACCATAACTCATGGAAAAAAAGCTGAGATGAAAAACAAAATCAGGATCGGGATAAGCTCCTGCCTCCTGGGCGAAAAGGTCCGCTACGACGGCGGCGACAAGCTTGACGTTTATATCATGGAGAGCCTGGGGAAGCATGCATTGTTCGTGCCGGTATGCCCTGAGGCGGAATGCGGGATGCCGACGCCGCGAGAACCCATGCGGCTGACAGGCGACCCGGCCGCTCCCCGCCTGGTGACTGTAAATACAAAATTGGATTTTACGGAAAAATTATCGGCATGGGCGAATAATAGGGTCGCGGAGCTTGAGAAGGAAAACCTCTCCGGCTTTGTACTCAAAAGCCGCTCGCCCAGTTGCGGGCTCAGGGGAGTGGAAGTATCCGGCGATGACGATGTACCCGCAAAAATCGGGACAGGTATTTTCGCGAAGATATTGACGGACAAGTTCCCGGCCATGCCGGTAGAAGAAGAAGTAAACCTTCACGACCCCGAGGCCATGGAAAAATTTTTAAGCAAGTTGTTGTGAAATGGTTTGCCTCTGCTTAAAAAGTCAGGTTCATATCCGCCTTCATTACCACATCTTTATAATACGTGGCCGGGTCCGCGACCTTGACTCCTTCATAAAAGTCGCTCTCCTTGATGTCGAACAGCTCCTTGTTGAGAGGACATGCCCATACGCGCGCCTTCTCGGCTATGAGGAAGAACATGAGGTCTTCCGCGCTTGGAAGGTTCATCTCGTCCATCTTCTTCAGCACGGCCTCGCCGATCTCCGGCTGGTCGGGCAGGCACTTCAGCGTTTTTATCTTTTCACGGTGTACGGCGTTTATGCCGCGCGACCCGAAGAACACGTCCACGCTGTTACCCTCGCGCAGAAGACTCAACGCGGTCATGAGGGCGTTATAGACCTGGCAGAGCTCGTCGCTGAAACACATGACCGACACGTTCTTCTTCACTTTCCTCCGATCGGATAGCACCCCGTCGTACTGCACATGGACACGCTCTTTAAATCCTGTTCCATTTCCACACCTCCTGGTTAACGCCGGTCAGACCTGATACCATATCCAATCCCGGCGATGGCATAATCCGGCATAGCTGCTTCGTGTTGACCCTCTTGCTTACCCGGCCCCCTATCTGGGCCCCGGGTATCGTGCCAATGACCAGCGCTATCGCATACCAC
This sequence comes from Nitrospirota bacterium, assembly GCA_963698885.1. Taxonomy (GTDB): domain Bacteria; phylum Nitrospirota; class JACRHJ01; order JACRHJ01; family JACRHJ01; genus JBARKJ01. The sequence continues at coordinate 61,400 of CAVOSJ010000003.1, forward strand.
CAGAGTATCTGTCCGGTGGCCATCTTGCCTATCGTGCCCATCACGGCCCCGAGGGCGACAATCCCAAGTGTGCTGCCTATCACGATGCGGGTCGGGATGTTCAAAAGGTAAATCATTAACGGGGATATAAATGAACGCGCCCCGGCGCTCCGACCATGCCGCCAAAACAGCCGATAGCGAGGCTTACCCCTGACGCCAGAATTTTGTTGTACTGGACATCCTCGGGCGCTACATCCTTCGCCCTGCTCGCGTTTCGGCACGAACATCACCACTGCGGCAATGACGGCCATGGTGGCAAAAATGGCAAGAAGGAAGCTCGCTCTTTGTATGCTTGGAGAAATAGCGCACCGGCAAGGTTGCCGATAGCGTTAAACAGGCCCATGTACAATAAGCAGGGACTTGCTGACGAATTTGTTCTTGTTATGCACGATAAGACCTGAAATCGAGGCCGCGAGCACCTGCACCATGCTTATAGCCGCGACCTGCTTCATGTCGAGATGCCCGACGCCAAGAATGGGCGGCACATAAAGCAGGAGCGGTATCATGAATATCGCCCCGCCAAGCCCTAAAAGGCCCGAAGAGGAACCCGCCGCCTAAACCTAAAAATAAAAGGGTAACGAGGAATGATAATTCCACTACGTGCTCCTTTCTAAGGCCGCTCTGTTTTGTTTGCGTATGAGGTCTTACCGGGCAGCAGGCGGGCGCGGGCAGGCTTTCTTTATGTTCTTTCGCGAGCGCCGCGAGGATATCCAGCACACTGCGGGTCTTTAAGGAAATAACAGCGAAGTTTTCCGTCCACATAGAAGTCCACGAGGCCCGCACGCCTGAGCATTGACAGGTGCTGGGAAATATTCGACTGGCCCGTACCCAGAATTTCCTCCATGTCGGAGACGCAGAGCACGTCGTTTTCCAATTTCTTTAATATCTCCAGGCGGTAATGATGGGCCATGACCTTCAGCAACTCGGCCATTTTTTTATACTGTATTGAATTTCCCCTCCACAATGAATAGGCATATCATAATATGATGATATGACGATAAGATTAGAGGAGCAGGCTGAGTTTGTCAAGAAAAATTCCTTGACTCAAACAACAATTATCAGGGAATCTAAATTTGTCGCTTGACAAGTAGTGAGCATATGTTCATAATTACTTGGATAGGAGGTAGGGATTTGAGACCTAAATCTTGCAGGACGGTTGGAGTACAACCCGGCGTAACATACTTCAAGCCGCGAGGCGTCCCGCTGTCAGACCTCGAAGAAGCGGTCCTGGCGGTGGACGAGTTTGAAGCGATAAAGCTTGCCGACCACGACGGGCTTTACCAGGAAGAGGCCGCCGTCAGGATGAATATATCACGCCCTACTTTCAGCCGGATAATAGATTCAGCTCACAGGAAAATAGCCGATGCGCTCGTGCATGGCAAGGCTTTAAAAATCGAGGGAGGCAGGGTCGAGATAGCCTCAAATGTAAAACCGGCAACACAACGAGGAGGAAAAATGAACATTGCGGTATCCACCACCGACGGAAAGACGATCTGCGGCCACCTTGGAAAGTGCAAGGACTTCATTATCTATGAAACCGACGGCAAGGAAGTAATAAGAAAAAGCCTTCTAAAATCGGGCGGCGCCTGTCCCGGGCACGGCGATCACGGTGATAGCGGGGGGCACGTGCACAACGTCAGTCCCTTCGCCGGCTGCCACGCCGTAATTACGCAGGGCATGGGGCAGGGGATGCTCAACGGCCTCGTGCAGGCGGGCATCCAGCCTGTAATAACCGACCAGACCGACCCGGATACCGCTATAGCGAACTTCCTGAGTGGCGAGCTGTCCGGCACGGCGAAATCCACCTGCTCCTGCGGCGAGCATTGATCTGCCAACCGTAAAAAAAGTAACTTCAATCAGAAAGCAACTTTACAGAGAAAAGGAGATAGAAGAATGACCGACAAACTGGTGATAGTGCTCTCGCACGGTACGGACAACCCCAACAAATCCACAAGGGCCCTGCATCTGGCGAAAGTGGCGAAGGAAAACGGCAAGGACGTTAAGATGTTTCTGCTGGACGACGCCGTATTCATTGCCAAGAAAGGCGTTACCGACAACCTCCGCTCTGCGACCGGGGACATAGCGGCCGACCTCATGACATTTCTGGAGGATTTCGAGGTGCCGATTTATGCCTGCACGCCATGTGCAAAGGCCAGAGACTTAAAGGAGTCGGACTTCGTTAAAAACGCCAAGATGGAGCCGGGCACGACTCTGATAAAAATGACTTCCGACCACGCCATTATAAGCCTGTGAGCTGACAGTGAATGGATGCGCAGGAGGGGGATATGGAACCAAAGGTCGAAATAGACCTGCAAGGGTATAAAGAAAAGGCCAAGACGGACATGAAGGGCTTTCTCTTCTGGGAGAAGGACCTGCTGTTCAGGGGGATGACGCAGTCGGGTTATGAAATTGAGTTCGACGCGGCAGTGCAATGGGGGTGCATGCCGACAGAATCCCTAATGCTGTCGCTGGCCGGCTGCATGGGCATCGACGCGGTAAGTTTCCTGCAAAAGATGAAGGTCGAGCTTCATAAGTTCAAGATGGATATAGACGGCCTGAGGAACCCCGCGCCTCCGCAGTATTTCAAGGAAATCACGATGCACCTCCACTTCACCGGAAAGGGCATTAAAGGAAAAGCAGGTGGAGCGCGCCATCGCCCTGTCTCAGGACAAGTACTGCTCCGTGTACCATTCATTGAGAAAAGACCTGAAAGTAAATGTCGGCTATACAATTACGGATATAGTCGATTGAGCCGCGCAAAGTCCGCCGGTTTATAGCGATAAAAGGGAGTGCCCAAAAGCATCAGGGAAAGTTTTAGAGACATGCAGTAATCGCAAACTCTGCTTTGAAACGGAGGACACCGCAAATGGATAAAAAAGGGATATCCAGACGTGGACTGCTTGCCGGTGCTGGCATGCTTGCGGCTGGGACAGCGCTTTCCGCCGGTGCGATGGGTTTTCTGACTGATGCCGAGGCGAAGACCCAGGCGGCGCCAACGTGGCCGTGGCCGTATGTGAAACTGGACCCTGGCGAGACCGCCGAAATCGCTTATAAAGAATGGTACAGGCTTTACTGCGGCGGAGCGGTAATAAGCAGCGTGTTCGGCCAGCTCAAGGAAAAGGTGGGAGAACCATATGCGTCGTTCCCGACGGATGCATTTATCTTCCTTGAGGGAGGCATATCGGGATGGGGGACGGTATGCGGCTCGAATGCGGGTGCGAACGTTGTAGCAAACGTGATTATCGGCCCGAAACTTTTCGGCGACGGCATGTTGATGGGAAGCGAGATAATGCAGTGGTATTCCGATACGGCGATGCCTGTATTCCTCCCGAAAGAGCCAAAGGTAAAGTCCGAGATAATAAAGACCACCAGCGACTCTCCGCTCTGCCATATCTCCGTGGGGAGATGGATGAAGGCTTCCGGCAAGGGCCTGACAAGCCCGGAGAGAAGGGACAGGTGCGCAAGGGTAACGGCAAGCGTCGCCTATCACCTCGTGGAGCTTTTAAACAACTGGAAAGACGGACAGTATTATACGGTCGGCGAAATACCTTCCGAGTGCGGCATAACGGCACAGCATAACTGCACGGACTGCCACGGTGACAAAATTCCGCCGATCCCCCCGTCAATCACGCCTCTATCTTCAAAAAAGTAAACTTTCAGGGCCGCTTGCATAAAATGTGAGCGGCTTTTTTATTTATCCTTGACAAGAAAGCGATTTCATGAGAAAGTTTATCTATAATAATTACTGCTACTATTGAACGGAGGTATGCATGAGTTCAGCGCAAAGTGATTTAAACCTTAGAGTAAAGTTAAAGAGGAGGGTGTATCCGGTCGGACGGCTCGGTGCGCACATCAAGCATGGGATGAACTGTACTTTCAGAGCCTTTTTCCAGGAGTATGACAGGGTGGGGTTGCCGCGTGTCGGAGCGGCTTCTATAAGGCCGTAAAGATAACAGACAGGTTTCGTCATGAAATGGGGGTTACGGCATGTGCCGTAACCCCCTTTTAATTTTTGCGGATGATTTTTTCTTGACAGGGCGGCTCTCCATGTGGTATTGATATTGCAATTCAATTTCATTTATTTTCGGGACGCGAACGACAGGCCACTTCGGAGCGCCCATAACCTGCCTTCTAACGGGGCCGCATGAAACAGAAATATTTAGCTATCGCAAATGCCCTCACCGGCGAGTGAAGAAAATTCTGCCGTGTTTCCTGTTGATAATATTTTCCGCATTGTCGTGCTCTGTAGGGTCGGCGGAAGAAGGCGCGGCTTTAGATACCATGGCTTTAGAGTCCATGGAACGTATGCCGGCCAACCCTGAGACGGGTCAGCAGCCTTTCCTGGTAAAGGCGGGCGTGAACGGCTTTATAAGAGGGGAGGGCGCGGGCAACTTCAGGCTCCCCGTATTCAGCTACGACCCGGGCCATGCCGAGGGCCGCGTCGTGTACTGCATCAAGCCTTACGCATACTGGCACCCCACCGATTATCTTGATATACACGTCGAGGGGCAGGGGTATGGTTTTTCCGGGAGCACCCAGGAAACGGGAACGTTCAACCTCTACCAGGGGTTCATCGAGGCAAAGCTCCCGAACAGGGACTGGCTCGCGCTGAAGGTCGGGAGGCAGGAGTTCAGCTACGGGAGCGGGTTCATCCTCAGCCCGAATCTGTTTTTTAGGGGGCTTGTGTTCGACGCGGCCAGGTTCAGGGTGAAGCCGGCATCGATCTTCACGATAGACTTCCTGGGCGGGTTTTACGGGCGGTTTCAATAACGGTCTAAAGGGGAATATAGAGGGAGTGTACGCGACCTGCGCCCCAGGCGGCGCAAATGCCGTAGAGGCCTACTTCTTACGGGACACCGGCTCGCCAGTACATCATTCCGGCGAGTATCGGGACATCTGGGGACTGCGCGGCACAGCCAAAGTCGGGCCCGTTGCGCTTGAACTTGAGCCTGTATACGAGTCGGGCAAGGTGTTCAACCCAAGGACTCTAAAAAACGACAACGTCGGCGCGTACGGCGGACATGCAGACTTAACGTACGAGGCCGAACTGGCGGGGTTCCATAACAAGTTCATCGCCAGCTATGCGATGGGTTCTGGCAGCCGCAGCGCTGCTGCCGGGACAAACCTCGGCAAGGAATTCAAGAACCCGAATAACTACACTTACCTGGTAGGGGATATGACCGTGGTGGCGATTTTCCGGGATAAATGTCGGCGGCCGTCACGCGAGCGGCATACAGGCCTATAACATGGCCTGGAGCGTAGACATCAGAAAGGACCTGGCCTTCTCAGCCACCGGCCACTACTTCCTCGCAAACGATACGACGGAAAACTTAAGCAGGCGCCTCGGGCTGGAGACGGACTTCACTGTTACCTACACTATCAACAAGGAACTCTCGCTCATCGTCGGGTATGACCGCTTCTTCACCGGCGGGTTCTTCCGCGGGGCCTCGGGCACGGCCGGCGAGATAGATTACGGGTTCGCCATGCTCAATTTCGATTTCAACGTCACCAAACTTAAAAGCCCAAAAAATTAAAAAGCCTAAAGTGGATTGCCCCTTCCGCCTCCACTGCTTCAAGTCTTTATTCGATGAGATTCAATGCTACTTGCCAACAAACAAATATTTTGTTATATTGAGGATAACAAATAAATATTTTGTTATATTGCGACCAACACCCAAGTCTTTTAACACCACAAGAAGTTCAGATTTTTCCCAGCACTATCTCCGCTAATTGTTAGGCACAAATCTATTTCTTTTCGAAGGCTGATAAAAGGAGACAATCTTTCCATGTTTCATGGCAAGAACGAATTCTTAAACATGCTCTGCCTGGAGAGAAAAAGGACGGAGCGCTCGCGCAGGCAATTTTGTCTGATGCTCCTTAACCTGGAGAAGTTTCGTCAATTGACTGAAAGGCGTCAGGTAGCGCAGAAGATAAAGCATTTACTTGAATCTTTCACGAGAGAGGTCGATATCAAGGGCTGGTACGATTCCGACTCCGTCGCCGGAGTCATCTTTACCGAGACCGACCGGACCCGCGCGCAGTACATCGAACATAAGCTGCGCCAGAACATGGAAAAAGTCCTTCATAAAGAAAAATCGGATAATGTCATCATTTCCATCCATGTCTTCCCCGACGAAGAACGCGGAAAAAAATCGGACGATGCATCGGATTTAATGCTCTACCCGGACTTGGTAAAGCAAAATCCCCGTCAGGCGGCGCATCTGTTAAAACGGATAATAGATGTTGCCGGCAGCGTCATCGGGTTGGCCGTCCTCTCGCCTTTTTTTCTTATAATTTCTCTTCTCGTCAAGATTTCTTCAAAAGGGCCGGTCTTCTTCAGGCAGGAAAGGATAGGCCGGTGCGGGAAAAAATTCGTTTTCATCAAGTTCAGGACGATGCTTACGGATAATGACCCGGGCATACACAAAAAGTTCGTAACGGATTTTATCCGCGACCGGGACGGCTGCCATGCACAGGATGGGGAAGGGCAGAAAATTTACAAAATAAAAAGAGACCCCAGGGTCACGCCGCTGGGGCGGGTCCTGCGGAAGGCCAGCATAGATGAACTCCCCCAGCTCTACAACGTCCTGAAAGGGGAGATGTCGCTCGTGGGGCCCAGGCCGCCTATCCCGTATGAGTTCGATGCATACGATGTCTGGCACAAACGGCGCGTAATGGAGATAAAACCGGGGATTACGGGCTTATGGCAGGTCGGCGGACGGAGCAGGACCACCTTCGATGAGATGGTGCGGCTTGATATCCAGTACCTGAAAGAGTGGTCGATATGGCTGGATATCAAGATACTTCTAAAGACGCCCCTGGCGGTGATGTTTGCCGGGGGGGCATATTAGGATTTGTACGGTTGATTAAGCCGATGGGAGGAAAGTCTATGGTTAATATCGGCGTGATAGGGTACGGATACTGGGGCCCGAACATCGTCAGGAATTTCAACGGCGCCGAGGGCGCCAGGGTCGTCTCTATCTGCGACAAGAGCCAGGCCGCGCTTAACCGCGCCGGGAAAATGTATCCGGGCATCGACATAACGCGGGAGTACCTTGAAATCCTGACTTCGAAGAATATCGACGCGGCCGCGATAATCACTCCGGTCTCGACGCATTTCGCGCTGGCCAAGACGGCCTTTAGAAAACGGGAAAAATATATTTGTCGAAAAGCCGTTCACCGCCACGGCGGCGCAGGCCGACGAACTGATAGACCTGGCTGAAAAAAAGGGCCTCAAGATAATGGTGGACCATACGTTCATCTTTACGGACGCCGTGCGGAAAATCAAGGATATCACGGATGAAAATAAACTGGGCGCCCCTTTACTATTACGATTCGACGAGGGTCAACCTGGGGCTCTTCCAGAATGACGTGAACGTCATCTGGGACCTTGCGCCCCATGATTTCGCGATAATGGATTATCTGGTCAAGGAGAAACCTTCCGCCGTATCGGCGTCCGGCAAGGCGCATGTCAACGGGAGGGAAGATACCGCCTACGTTACCGTCTATTTTACGAACAACATGATAGCGCACTTCAACGTCAACTGGCTGTCGCCCGTAAAGCTCAGGACCGTCCTCATCGGCGGAGAGAAAAGGATGCTGGTCTGGAACGACCTGGAAGCGGACGAGAAGATAAAAATTTATGACAAGGGGGTCGATGTCGAGACTAAAGAAGGGATATACGAGAGACTGGTAAGCTACCGGTCGGGGGATATTTCGGTGCCGAGGATAAACCAGGTAGAGGCGCTCAAGGTGGAGACGGAATATTTTATCGAATGCATAAACTGCGACAAGACCCCCATAAACGACGGACATTCCGGCCTCAGAGTCGTGAAGCTGCTTGAGGCGTGCGATCAATCCTTGAAAAGTAACGGGGCCATGGTGAATATATGAAGTACCTGTCCATAGAAAAAGATGTCCACATAGGGGAGAACGTAAAACTTGCGGAGTTTATCAACCTGTACGGATGTTTTATCGACGACAACACCAGGATAGGGGCCTTCGTGGAGATTCAGAAAAACGCGAGGGTAGGGAAAAACTGCAAGATTTCAAGCCATACCTTCATCTGTGAAGGCGTCACCATTGAGGACGGCGTCTTCGTAGGCCATAACGTAACCTTCATCAACGACAAGTTTCCCCGTGCGACAAACCAGGACAGGCGGGTTAAAGACCGAAGCCGATTGGAAGGTGGAGCCTACGCTTGTAAAGAAAGGCGCCTCGATAGGTTCGGGCGCGACGATACTCGGCAATCTGGTCATCGGAGAGAACGCTATTGTCGGAGCAGGCAGCACCGTTACCAGCGACGTCCCGCCTTATTCCATAGTGGCCGGTAATCCGGCCAGATACATAAGGAAAATAAACCATGAATAGCAATGAAAAAATACCATTTCTGGACCTTGTCACTCCCCATCTGGAGCTTGAGGAAGAGCTGGTGGACGTTTTCCGTAACGCCATAAGGACGGGAAGGTTCATCGGCGGAAACGAGGTGGAGGAGTTCGAGAGGGAGTTCGCACTGCACTGCGACGCGGAATACTGCGTCGGAGTCGGCAGCGGGACGGATGCGCTGAGGTTCGCTTTGATAGCGGCTGGCGTCAAGCAGGGAGAGACGGTAATCACCGTGCCCAACACCTTTATCGCGACTACCGAAGCCATCACTCAGGTCGGCGCGACAATAGGCTTCGTCGATATAGACGAGCGCACATACAACATGGACCCGGCCAGGCTCAGGGATTACCTGGAAACCAGGTGCAAAAAGGATAGTGCGTCGGGCCGTCCCGTAAACATTGAGACTGGAAGAGTTGTCTCGGCGGTAATACCCGTCCATCTCTACGGTCAGATGGCCGATATGGACCCGATAATGGAGCTTGCGGAGCAGTACAAACTGATAGTGATCGAGGACGCGTGCCAGGCGCACGGCGCTGAATATTTTTCGCGGAAAGAGGGCTGCTGGAAAAAGGCCGGGTCTATCGGGCACGCCGCCGCCTTCAGTTTTTATCCGGGTAAAAATCTCGGCGCCTGCGGCGAAGGAGGGGCGGTAACAACCAGGTATCAGGATATCGCCCGGCAGGTCGGCATGCTGCGGGACCACGGCCAGAGCAAAAAATATTATCACGATATCGAGGGCTATAACGGCCGTCTGGACGCCATTCAGGCCGGTATCCTGCGGCGCAAGCTGATACGTCTCCCGAAATGGAATGAGAGCCGCCGCCAGGCCGCCGGCAGGTACGGCGAACTCCTTAAGGATATCGACGGAGTCGTAGTCCCGTATAAGCCGGACTGGGCAATGTGCGTTTACCACCTCTACGTTATCCGCATCGAGGAACGCGACGGGCTCAGGCGGCATCTCTCGGATAACTCCATAGATACGGGGCTCCATTATCCCGTGCCGCTGCACCTCCAGGATGCGTATGCTCATTTCGGCTTTAAAGAAAATGATTTTCCCATATCGGAGAAAGTTGCCCGCGAGATGCTTTCTATTCCCATGTATCCGGGACTCACGTTGTCTCAGCAGCAATGCGTGGCGGAAGGCATAAGGCAGTTTATATGTCAGACGGTATAGAGATTATAAACCCGTTGTCCTATCCCGGCTGGGATGACCTCGTCATCGCTTCCGGCAAGGGGTCGTTCTTCCACTCGTCGAACTGGGCGAGGGTCCTGCATGAGTCTTACGGCTACAAGCCGGTCTATTTTGCTTTTCCTGATGACGAAGGGCATAAGGCGTTGGTGCCACTCATGGAAGTAAAAAGCAGTATCACGGGCAAGAGGGGCGTTTCACTACCCTTTACCGATTATTGTGAGCCGATTATACCGGACGGCTGCACAATCGGCGATGTCACAGCACATATCGTCCGGTTCGGTAAGAGCTCCGGCTGGCGATACATCGAGCTGAGGAGCGGCGGCGGCATGCCTCCCTGGGTCCCGCCTTCGTCTTTTTACTACGGCCACGTGCTGGATATCTCCAGGGACGAGGAGACGTTATTCTCCTCTTTTCACAAGAGCGCGCGAAGGAATATAAAAAAGGCGGAGAAGGAAGGCATAAAAGTCACCGTATGCAGTTCATTGGACTCCATAAGGGAGTTCTACCGGTTGAACTGCATGACCAGAAAATTGCATGGCCTTCCTCCGCAGCCATACCGGTTCTTCGAAAAGGTTTATGAGCACGCCGTCTCAAAAGGGCATGGCATGGTCGTGCTTGCTGAGTACAACGGCAAAACCATAGCCGGCAGCGTGTATTTTAATTTTGGCGACAGGGCAATGTATAAGTACGGGGCTTCCGACAGGAAGCACCTGCATTTAAGGGCAAACAATTTGGTCATGTGGGAAGCTATAAGGCATTATGCAAAAAATGGCTTCAGGAGTTTCTGCTTCGGCAGGACCGAACCTGAAAACAGCGGGCTACTGCAGTTCAAGAGGGGCTGGGGCGGCCAGGAACAGGTTGTTAATTACTATAAGTACGACTTAAAACAAGACTCCTATGTCACGGAATCTTCGAAGCTCCGCGGCTTTCATAATAAAATTTTCGCAAACATGCCGGTCCCGTTCCTTAGGCTCACCGGTTATCTTTTATACAAGCATATGGGATAGGTGTGCTATAAATCGCAGGGTACTCGTGCAGGAAGTATAGGTGAACGTTCAGGTGGAATTACCAGTGAAAATGTGTAACTCATCGAATTACAGCATCGCGGAAATCGACCCTCTTGTCGATGAGCGATGGGACTCATTTGTCGAGAACCATCCCTTCGGGTGGATCTGCCATCACTCCGAGTGGAAAAAGGTCTTAGAGAGGAGTTTCCGCCATCTGGTAGCCCACTATTTCGTCATTCTCCGGGGCGGCAAAATTCAGGCGGGATTGCCGGTTTTCGAGGTCAGGAGCTGGCTTACAGGCAACCGGCTTGTGAGTATCCCATTTGCCACGATCTTCGACCCGCTTATTTCATCCGATGAAGACCTGGCTGCGCTTATAAGCGCCGTAATAGAGCTCTCCCGTGAGCGGAATATAGACAAGATAGAGATAAGGACCCTCAAATCATCTTCCTTCTTCAGTAAAACCGCTTTGGGTGCCGCGGAGTGCTATAAGCACCACTACCTGCCCCTCGACAGGCCGCCCGAAGAGCTGCTTAAAACCTTTCACCGCTCATGCGTAAGGCAGCGCATCACGCGGGCGATGAAGAGCGGTATCGAAGTGATGGAAGGGAAGACGAAGCGGACCTCCGGGACTTCTACAGGCTTCATGTGCTGAGCCGTAAAAGGCTTGCCCTGCCTCCCCAGCCCTACGCCTTTATCGAGTCGCTCTACAAAGTTTTTTATCCGCAGGGCGGGGCCTCTCTTCTCATCGGGAAAAAGGAAGGAAATCCGATCGCGGCGCTCCTCCTTTTGAAGTTCAAGGGACGGGTATCGCGGAGTTCGCGGTCTACGATGCGGCATATCTGAATATCAGCCCAATCCATCTTCTTTTCTGGGAAGCGATAAAATTAGCCGCCGCCGAAGGGTTCAGTGTATTTGACTTTGGCAGGACCTCTCCGTTTAATAAGGAACTGATGGATTTCAAGGACAGATGGGGAACGATGGTGGCCGACATGCCGGAGTTCCATTATCCTTCGCCGGGGGTCGGGAAAAGATGAGTACAGGGAGAAAACTTTCAGCTACCGGTTTATGCGAAAAGCCTGCAAAAAGGCCCCGGCCTTCGCGCTTCCCATATCGGAAATTTCTGCTATCGCCACCTGGGGTAGACAAAGTGAACAAAAAATTGATGCTACGGGGAATATGAGGCTCTCGGGTAAAATTGCCCTTATAACCGGGGGAAGCCGCGGGATCGGGAAAGAGATTGCCGGCATGCTCGCGCGCGAAGGGTCTGAAGTCGTGATTTGCGCAAGGAATATCGGTGAACTGCGGGAAACCGCATCCGCCATCGCGCGCGCGGGCGGAAAATGCATATTCAGGGAAACCGACGTAACCGAAGAAGAGCAGGTAAATGTCCTCGTGCGGGATATTTTCGGCCGTTATGGACGGCTTGACATTCTGGTAAATAACGCGGGTGTCGGAATCTATAAACCTCTAGACGAAGTCAAGCTACGGAAGACTGGGAAAAGGTAATGAATACAAACCTCAAAGGGGCCTTTTATTGCGCAAGGGCTTCCGCCTCGGTAATGATGGCGCAGCGGAGCGGAATAATCGTCAATGTCGCTTCGGGCGCCGGAAAAGAAGGGTTCGCAAACTTGTCAATTTACTGCGCTTCCAAGTTTGGACTTCTCGGGCTTACAGATTCGCTGAGCAAGGAATTAAGACGGTACGGAATAACGTAATTGCCGTTAACCCCGGGATATACGCGCACGGACTTCTTCAAAACGTTCCCGGAATCGTTCAGGATGCGGAGCAAGTGCCCAGGAGCCGTGCGAAAGTAGCGCGGCAAGTGTTAAACAAGATATATGCTTTAAGGAAAGATTACCGCAAGGTTGTACGATTTGCCAAGGAGAAAATATGGACATAAGATGAATATTTCCATGATTGGCTGCTGGTATAGAGGCGATATGTACTCGCACCATTTCATGAGCTTGATTCGCGGAATCACAAAAAAAGCGGAATCAATATCAAGCTGATAACCTCTAACTGCAACTGCTTCTCGAGTGCGCAAAGATTTGGAATCGCCCCGGAGGAGCTGTTAGATAATAGCGGCAAAATTATCAGGTTGCCCTACGCGCCGCTGGAGCCTAACAAGAATGCCGGGTTTCTTAAATACAACCTCGTGAAGCATTCAAGGCTGAATTATTTCCTCGAGATGACGCGTGGAATGTCATTCTTTTTCAGTTCAAAAGACGCGGATATCATACACTTCGACCAGGTGCTCCGGGCATTCGGGATATTATCGTTCGCCGTGTTGCTTGCTTTCGTAAAAATGTTTGGCAAAAAAATCGTGGTAACTGTCCATGAGTTCGACCCTCTCCAGGAGAAATATAAAAGCCTGACAAAACTTTATAATTTTACGGACAAAGTATTTGTATTTTCTGAAGACTTCAAAAAAGAACTGAAAGGTCTGGGGGTCAAGGATGAAAAGATTGAGGTAATCCCCTATGCGGTTTCACTGGAGCCGATTAAAGATTACAAGAGAGAAGGCTTTATTTTTTTCGGAGGCCATAAGCTGCTTAAGGGAAAAGGCTTCGATACGTTGCTCGACGCATTGAAGCTCGTACAGAAAAAAGGAAGAAAAACCCGGGTAGTCATTTATACAGGCAAAGGATGCAGCGGTCTTGAAGATGGAAAACGTAAGGTCATCGAGAAAGGGCTTGAGGAATTTATTTCATGGAGCGATTTCTTGCGCGGCCCGGCGCTTTCGGAAGCTTATCAAAAAAGCATAGGTTGTCTGATACCTTTTACCGGCGGTTCCGGAAGGCATCCGGCAACATCCGCCATGGCTAACGCAACCCCTATAATTGCGACCAGAAAGGCCGCGCTTCCTGAATATGTCGGAGACGCAGGTCTTTTTATAAACGAAGGGGCGGCTAAGGAGCTTGCGGAAGCCATGATACGTCTTCTTGATCACCCTGAGCGTCGCGGTGTCCGCCGGCGCAAAACTGAGAGAAAGGGCGGAAAAGTTTTTCAGCGCGGACGTATTTCCGAGCGGCTCGTGGCCGTTTATCATGACGTTAATAAGTCAACGGCATAGCAGGAAGGTAGAGGACCTTATTTATTCTAATGTGTAAATATATGGTGAATGATCAATGAAAAGCGCCCATGCAAAGAAGCGGCGTTCATTCCCTGAACAGCCTGTATTATATATTCAAGCCCCTTTTCCCGCGTCGGCTTCAGCTGTGTGTCAGGCGCAAGGTTATTCAATTTCAGTCAAAAAAATACGCGGATATATGGCCGATTGATGAAAATTCCGCCCGAGTCCCCGACGGATGGCATGGTTGGCCGTCGGGAAAGAAATTTGCTTTAGTCCTCACGCATGATGTCGAATCTTCGGAAGGACAGGAGAGATGTCCGGACCTCATGAAGCTGGAGGAGAGACTTGGTTTCAGGTCGTCATTTAATTTTGTCCCGCTTCGCTATGCGGTTTCTCCTTCGCTTCGTAAATCTCTCGTGGAAAGAGGTTTCGAAGTTGGGGTGCATGGTCTGTACCATGACGGGAAATATTATCTGACAAGAAATACCTTCGCGGAGAGGGCAAAAAAGATAAACCATTATCTCAAGGAATGGAATAGCGTCGGATACCGCGCCCCCGCGATGTTCAATAAACTGGAATGGTTCCATGACCTTAATATTGAATACGACGCTTCTACTTTCGATACCGACCCATTCGAACCGAATGCAAAAGGAGTCGGGACAATCTTTCCATATTTTGTGAAATGCGAGAAGGCGAAAAAAACATTCGTCGAACTGCCATATACCCTTGCGCAGGATTTTACCTTATTCGTCCTTATGCATAAGGACAATATCGATATCTGGAAGAGGAAGCTGGACTGGGTGGCAAAGCATGGCGGAGTCGCGCTCATAAATACGCATCCCGACTACATGAAATTCGGCCGGGGAGCATGCGGGAATGAACAATATCCGGCTGAGCGCTACTCTGAGTTTTTCGAATACGTAAATTATCGGTACAAGGGCGAATACTGGGATGTCCTGCCCAGAGAAATCGCGAGATTCTGGTCGGAGAGGTATAGGGTCGAATAACGGTATCACGCGACTTATAAAGAGAAGGCATTCGGTGGACATAAGTCCTCTCCTGCGGCATTGAAAGAAATTATATTCCACCTGGAGGTTTTATGAAGGCCTGCATGCTCGCATATACGTTTTACGAGACCGACAACCGTGTGCGCAGGTACGCCGAAGCCCTTTCGGAGAGAGGCGACAGCGTTGAAGTCATATCGCTCAAGCGTGATGAAGGCCAACCCGACGAAGAGATTGTGAACGGGGTCAGGGTATTCAGGATCCAGACGAGAGTGGTAAACGAGCGGGGAAAGCTTCCCCACCTCCTGAGGCATCTGATTTTCCTTGTAAAGTCATCATTTTTCCTCATAAAGAAAAGCATTATGTCTCCCTACGACATTATCCACGTCCATTCCGTCCCGGATTTTGAGGTCTTTGCGGCCTGGTTCCCCAAATGTCTGGGCACGAGAATTATCCTTGACCTTCATGAGATAGTCCCTGAATTCTACGCCGAAAAATTCAAAGTCAGTGAGCGGTCGGTTATCTTCAGGGCGCTGAAACTCATAGAAAAAGCGTCCGCGCGTTTTGCCGACCACGTAATAATCGTGAACCATTTGCTGGAAGAAAAGCTAATCTCACGCTCGGTCAACAAAGAAAAGTGCGACACGTTCATCAACTATCCCGCAGGCGCCCTTTTTACCATCTCGCCCAAAAAGCCAGAGAAGAGTGACAGGTTCGTTATGATCTACCCGGGTTCTCTTAACTGGCATCAGGGACTCGATATTGCAATCAAAGCCTTCCACCTCGTCAAAGACAGGCTTCCGGATGCAGAGTTTCATATCTATGGGGAGGGCAGCGCGCAGCCTGAACTGGAAAATTTGATCCGGGTGCTTAATTTCAGTTCGAGAGTAATTCTAAAAGGAGTTCTCCCATCAAACGAAATGGCCAGTGTGATGGCAATGGCAGACTTGGGCATCGTGCCTAAGAGGGCGGATTCCTATGGAAACGTGGCATTCAGCACCAAGATATTAGAGTTCATGGCCCTTCGCGTGCCTGTAATCGCATCCGATACGCGAATAGATAAATATTATTTTAACGATTCCAATATAAGATTTTTCAAATCCGGTGACGAAAAAAGTTTAGCCGAAGCGATATTTTACCTTGCGAAAAACCCTGAAGTCGGGAAGCGAATGGCAGAGAACGGATACCGGCATGCGGCCGCAAACAACTGGGAAGTAAAGAAGCACGACTACCTGTCTCTTGTTGACAGGTTGGTTGGAGAAGGGTGCCGCGAGGAGGTGCAATAAATATGTCATTACGTGCTGACCGTTTCCTCACCCTTCGCGTGATCTCGCCTCTTAAGGCACTGGTTAAGACTGCGGGAGCGCTTCGCATACCGATACTCATGTACCACAGCATTTCCCGCGATACCGAGCATGGCGTACATCCTTATTACCGGATTGTCACGACTCCGGAAGTTTTCACGCAACACATGACTTTCTTGACTGACCATGGATACCAGGCAATATCGCTTGGCGCCGCAGTCAGGCTCTTGCGCGGGGAATACGGTGTCAGCGAGAAAATGCCCGCCAAACCGGTTGTCATAACTTTCGACGACGGGTATCGGGATTTCTATTTCAACGCATACCCTATCCTTGACAAATATGGATTCTCCGCCAACGTATTTCTTCCGGCCGCGCTGATCAAAGACAGGCCCGGGCAGTTCAAAGCAAGACAATGTCTGACTTGGCGGGAAGTAAAAGAACTCCACAATGAGGGAATTGTTTTTGGCTCCCACACCATGACGCACCCCCAATTAAGGACTATGCGGAAGGCCGATATAGAGTTTGAATTAAGGTGTTCCAAAGATACGATCGAAGACAGATTGGGGTCCACGGTGGAATCCTTTTCTTATCCGTACGCATTTCCTGAAGGTGATGCGTCATTTGTCGCTTATCTTTTAAACGCGCTGATGCAATATGGATATAAGAGCGGCGTCAGCACAATAATCGGCAGGGCGACGCCGGGGAAAAATGTCCTTTTCCTTAAACGCATACCCGTGAACTCCTGCGATGATAATAAATTATTTCATGCAAAATTAGAGGGCGCGTATGACTGGCTACACTCCGTGCAGCGCGCGAGCAAGTCAATAAGGAGCCGGCCATGGCATTCATATCTGTAATAATCGTAAGTTGGAATGCAAAAAAATATCTTGAGGAGTGTCTGGATTCTATTATTAACCATTCGTTGCCCAATGGTACGGAGATAATAGTCGTGGATAACGCTTCATCCGACGGCTCTCCCGATGCGGTACGAGACGCATTTCCCGGAGTCCGTCTCATACGCAACGACGATAATTATGGATTTGCAAAGGCTAACAATATAGGTATTGCCGCCAGTACGGGCGAATATGTTTTTTTCATCAACTCTGATGTCGTAGTGAAAGCGGGCTGCTTTGAAAAGATGATCACATATATGGACGGTCATCAGGACATAGGCGTCCTCGGACCCAGAATACTTGGTACAAACGGCGCGGTGCAGCGGTCTTGCATGGGGTTTCCGACATTGGGGAACTCTTTGTGCAGGGCGCTCGCGCTCGATTTGATTTTCCCCGGTGTGAAGTTATTCGGGGGAGAGATGATGGCTTACTGGCCGCATGACGATATCCGGTCTGTCGATGTGATAAATGGATGCTTCTGGATGGTCAGGCGAAAAGCCTTGCAGGCGGCAGGACCGTTGGATGAAAGATTTTTTATCTACGGAGAGGACATTGACTGGTGCAAGCGGTTTCATGACAAAGGATGGGAGGTGGTCTTCTATCCTGAAGCGGAGGCAGTCCATTACGGGGGAGCGAGCTCCGCTAACGCACCCTTGAAATTCTTTATCGAAATGCAACGGGCGGATTACCAGTATTGGAAAAAACACCACACTGCCCTGGCTTCAACCGCGTTCCTGTTTATACGTCTTCTTCATCACGCAGTCAGGTTTGCGGGAGGGATAGCGTCATATCCATTCAGGCGGAAAAAGAGGCCGGAAGCGCTTTATAAAATCAAGCGTTCTCTGGCGTCAATAAAGTGGTCGCTCAATTTTTTGATTATCCCGCAGCGATGAATCGGCAGTGACTTTTGGGCGCCGACTATTAAAGAGGCATCTAAGATGACCGGTTACAGATACGTACTAATAACGCCCGCAAGGAACGAGGAGGCGTATATTGAAAAAACTATACAAGCGGTCATATCGCAAACGATCCTGCCTGAAAAATGGATAATTGCCAGCGACAGGTCAACCGACCAGACCGAGAATATCGTCCGGAAATACGCCAACGAATGGGATTTTATAGAACTGCTCCGCGTCCAGGGAGACAGGACCCGCAATTTCGGCTCCAAGGTGCGGGCAATACATAAGGCTCAAGAGCTTTTGACGGATACCGACTACCAATTTTTTGGCATCCTGGATGCCGATATATCCTTTGGCGCTGATTATTTTGAGTTGATACTTAATAAATTCAGGGAAAACAGCCTCCTCGGTGTTGCCGGCGGTTTCATACATGAGGAGGAAAAAGGAGAGTTTATCCCGCGGCCATTTAATAATACCGGCGCGGTCCCCAATGCCGTCCAACTCTTCAGGCGGGAGTGTTATGAGGAAACTGGCGGTTTTATCGCTTTAAGATACGGCGGCGAAGATTCATATTCAGAAGTCATGGCGCGGGCTGCTGGCTGGGAAGTTGAGTCCTTTCCTGGTATCAAAGTATTGCACCACAGGCACACCCTTGCCGCGGAGGGCCGGCTTGAGGGTGCTTACAGGGAGGGGAAAATGGATTATGACCTTGGCAGCTGCATTATTTTTGAAATCCTTAAATGCATTGCCAGGATTAAGGTAAAACCATACGGAATATTCGCGGGCTATAGGTTTGCCGGTTTTATCTCTGGATATCTTGCCAAAGAACAAAGAGGAGTATCCAGGGAATTTATTAAAAAAATGAGAAGTGAACAATACAGCAAAATTATAAACATATTTTTAAATTGAGAAAACGCCGACCATGAATGATTTTAGCCCCATATCAACGGCTGGTTATTTATTCATAATATGCATGGGTATTCTCCTGCTGAGATTGCCGCGCAGACGTGCACTCATACCGTTATTCCTGAGCGGCTGCTATATGACTCTTGGACAGGCTCTTCTCATCGGACCGCTTCATTTTTCAATATTCAGGATCATGCTGCTTTTCGGCTGGGTCAGGATCCTCTGGAAGAACGAACTGGCTCTTATGAAACTCAACTATATTGACAAGGCTTTGATGACCTGGGTCGCGGCCAGTTCGCTGATATATGTTCTAAACAGAGGCATGTCTGCTGACTCAATAATATGCCAGCTTGGAGAAGTTTATGACACCATCGGAATTTACTTTTTGCTTCGTGCCCTCATACTCGGTATGGACGATATAGTCCATGCGGTAAGGCTGTTAGAAATTCTCATCGTCCCCCTGGCGGTTATTCTTTGTCGTGGAACATGCTACCGGCAAAAATATATTTTCTGTTTTCGGCGGCGTGCCGCGGTTTACGGAAATGCGAGACGGCGCATTGCGATGCCAGGGGCCGTTCAGGCATCCAATTCTTGCGGGAACTTTTGCGGCAACAGCCATGCCGCTTTTTGTCGGACTATGGGGCTACAGCCACAAACGGCTCCTGCTAACCGCGAGCGCTTTCATAGCCTCGGCGGTAATAGTCTTCTGTTCATCTTCGAGCGGGCCGATTATCGCATACCTGACTGGCATGCTGGGTCTGTTTTTCTGGGTTTTCAGGTCTAAAATAAAGATTATCTTATGGGGTTTATTATTAACGATAATAGCCTTGCAGATGACCATGAATGCGCCAGTATGGCACGTGCTGGGCAGTATGAGCGATTTGATTGGAATGGGCACGGGATGGTACCGTTCAAGACTTATTGATGCCGCCGTCGAGCATTTTAACGAATGGTGGCTGATGGGCACTTCTTATACGGCAAACTGGACGCCGGAGTTGCAGACGGGACTCGGTTTCAATCCGAATAATATTGACGCCAATAGCGCGGATATAACGAACCAGTTTATTGCCGAAGGGATACGGGGAGGGCTTCTGTCATTGCTCCTGTTCATCTTGCTGATAATCAAATGTTTTAAAACCGCCGGAAGGGCAGTCAATGGTAAAACCAATTTTTTAATCAACGAGCGGTTTATAATATGGACAATCGGCTGCGCACTGCTCACCCATATCGCCTCCTTTATCTCGGTAACTTATTTCGATCAAATCATTATCTTCTGGTACATGCTTATAGCCATGATCGCCGCGTTGGCCAACTCCGTGGCTCCTGTCAAAACGGGCCGGGTTTATTGTCTCCCGTATTATATTCGGCAATCCAGTTCGTAAACATTAAATACAGGGAATATCGATATAATTATGGGGAAAACCGTCAATTTAATTCTGAAAAATTCAACCGCGCTTATTGCCGGCAGGTTGATTGCGAAAGCCATAACATTTTGCTTCGTGTTTATAACTGCGCGGTATTTAGGGGTCGGAGGGTATGGACAGCTGTCGTTCGCCCTTTCCCTGACGGGTCTTATCGCGGTTTTTCTGGATATGGGCACGTCACAGCATGGTATCCGTGAGCTTGCAAGGACACCGTCAAAAGCATCCCAATATCTAAGCAATGTGCTGTTCTTAAGGTTTTGCCTCGTATTTCTTGCGCTGAGTGTAATGGCCGCTTTCCTTTTGTTTACCAATCGCCTTACCAACCAGTCGCTGATCCTCATCCTGTCGATTTCAATAGCGTTAGGAGCCTTTTCCGGAGTGCCGAGTATTATTTTTCAAGCGACCGAGCGAATGGAATTCGACGCATTCCGCGAAATACTTAAAGCGGTCTTGCTGCTTTCAACCGGGTTTATTGCTATTAAGCTCGGTAAGGGCGTATTGGGGATTGCCGTTGCGTACGTTGCGGTTGCTATTTTCGACCTGATATTTTCCTACTCGATTTTGAAAAAATATTTCCCTGGCTTGTCGATCAAAATAAGCTCGCAATCTGCAAAGACGATTCTAAAAGGGAGTATACCGTTAGCGCTATTGGTCATGAACACGCAGGTTTATTCAAGGGTTGATATATTCATGCTTCAAGCATTGGATACAACTAAAGCTGTAGGCTTTTACAATGCGGCATATCGGTTTGTCGATACTTCGCTGATGTTTTCCGGAGCCTTCTGCATGGCGTTATATCCAGTGCTTACAAAACTGGCCCATGAAACGGGAGACGCATTCGACCGTTACATGAACAGCTCTTTAAAACTGCTAAGCTACAGCGGCCTGTTCCTTGGGTTAGGCGTTTTTTTTGCCTCGGATACAATAATCCATATAGTGTTCGGCAGCGCTTTTGCTGAATCCTCAAAGGCTCTGAGAGTGCTGGTATGGGCAAACGCGGTCATGTTCATTGGAGGGTTTCTTGCTACCAGCATGATAGCGATAAATAAACAATGGCTTAATTTTGGTTATGGTTTGGGTCAGATACTTGTAAACGTCATTCTGGATTGGATTTTTATTTCACGGTACGGTTTTGTCGGCGCGGCGGCGGGGACGTTGCTGGCGGAGCTGTTTTACGTAGTGCTGGTATTATCTTATCTAAGGTTCGGAAGAAAGACCAGGGTAGATTTGACCAGGGTCTTTCTTGTACCGTTAGGCGCCGCGAGCGCGGTCATGTTGATTGGATGGTTATTGCCTGTTGCAATCAAGACGTCCTACCTGGGCTTAATGATGACGCTGCCTTTGTACAGCCTCGCCGTATATGTTCTTGGAATTAAAAAAGAAGAAAAACAAATGCTTTTTGGGCTGCTCGCGCCGCGTCGGGCAGACTGATAAGAGGAGAATGTAAAATGACCGACATTAATCAATCAGAGAAACCTCTCGTAAGCGTCATTATGCCGAACTACAACAAAGAGGGATTTATTGCCGAGGCAATCAGGGGCATTCAAAACCAGTCCTATGAAAATTTCGAGTTAATAATCGTCGATGACGTTTCAACGGACGGGTCATTAAAAGCTATGAAAAGAGCGGCCGCGGAAGACAGCAGAATAAAAATATTCTCGCAAGCTAGGAATATGGGAGCGGCCGCCGCGCGCAATACGGGCCTTAAGAACTCCAGGGGGGCTTGCATAGGGTTTTGCGATTCTGACGATATCTGGCTTCCGGAGAAATTGGATATTCAGATGGCAGCTCTCAAACGAAACCCTGGAATTGATGTCGTACATGGTGATTCATTAATAATAGATGCCGCAGGTCACCTGACCGGGGAAAAGTTCAGCTCTATATACGCCACCGAGAAGAGAAACAAGAACGGTTTCATATTCAATGACCTGATACGTACGAATTATATCTCGACATCGACAGTATTATTCAGAAGGGCCAGTGTTGAAAACCTCGTACTTTTTCCGGAGAATATGAAAT
Source organism: Nitrospirota bacterium (assembly GCA_963698885.1). Lineage (GTDB taxonomy): Bacteria > Nitrospirota > JACRHJ01 > JACRHJ01 > JACRHJ01 > JBARKJ01. The sequence goes on from CAVOSJ010000003.1 coordinate 83,548, forward strand.
GGCTGGAAGACTGGATATATATGTTAAGACTTGCGCACAAATGCAAGTTCCTCTATTTCAAGAAGCCGGTGGTCAAATATCGTGTTTACGAGGGGAACAGTATGCATGACGTTGAAAATTACGATAAATCAAGGTTATCCGCATATCCGATGCTCCTGTCTGAATTTCCGTCATTGGATGAAAATATCAAGGCATTCCTGCATCAAAGGATGGGGCGTGTTTTGCTTGGGCTCAGTCGCCCTGTTGAAAGCAGGCGATATTTGCTGAAGTCTTTGGTTATGCGTCCCTTCAGCCCGAAGACTCTTGGCTACTACTTCTTAAGCTTTCTCCTGCGCTCAAAACAGCAGATTGCCGCAGGCTGAAATTTGCGGACAAAGAAGGAGACTCTAAATGGCAAAGCATAAAAGTTATTTAACGTTGTCGGCGGCGATATTTGTTTTTTTTGCTCTGGGCGTCTCAAATGCGTTCTCGTCAACTTATTATGTCGATTTTGCAGACGGCAACGATTCAAATGCGGGAACATCTACGGCAGAGCCGTGGGCGCATTGCCCTGGGGACCCGAAAGCCGCCGGCAACCCCGCCGGCGTTACGTTGTCGCCCGGTGACAAAATTTTCTTTAAAGGCGGCGTCCAGTATAACGGACAGGTGAACGTAAAGTGGTCCGGCTCCAGCGGGAATACGATAACTTACGACGGCAACTCGGCAGGTAACTGGGGGGCCGGCCAGGCGATAATCGATGCGCAAGCAAAGAGAAGTTATTGTTTTGATTTTCCTTCCGCCAGAAATTATATCACTATAAACAATTTTGAACTAAGGAACGGTCCAACTACCGGCGCTCCCAGAATGATATACGCGCACAACGCGTCTTCCTATGTTGAAGTTGCCAACTGCGCCATACATAATACCGGCAATCCAAACCCTTCGGTTACAAGCGGCATGGGGATCTGGGCCAATGGCTCATATTGGCGAATCCATAATAACCTGATGTACGATTGTTATGACACTGCAATTTATTTAATAAACGGCGCGTCTTATAACCAGGTATATAACAACGAATTCCATGACAAGATAAGATGGGGGGTCGTCGTTAAATCAGATTCGGGCGCGACCATTCAAACAGACAATTCAATACACGACAATTACTTCCATGACATTTATTATTATGACGGCCGGGGCCCGCATACCGACTGGATATTTCTTAGCCTGACAACGAACGGCCAGATAAATAACACTAAAATTTATAATAATTCATGCACAAATTCGAAGACTTTTGACGACTACGGAGGCACTGCGATTGTATACATAGACAACTCGGGAGACAATGGCTCCGGCGGCGCCATAAACAATACCCTGGTTTACAATAACGCCATCCAAAACCCGCATGAGTATTATACGGCCGATGTCCATGCCACGGGAGGCAATATCCTAAATACGCACTTCTATAACAACTCTTTTTACAGTTCAAGAGGATGCGCAATGCTTTACGCCGATACGTTCGGTACTCCTTGGACGATTAACGGGTTAACTTTAATGAATAACGTGTGGGCTGAATCGAACCATATCATAATGTGGCTGAATGGAAATGTAAGAAATATCGCCATCAACTATAACAACTATTACTCAAGCTACCCTTCGCCGTTTAAGCTCCAAGGCACGCATTACTCCTGGAGGAAATGGAGAGACTTGGGATATGACGCCAACAGTGAAGGACCGCAATCGGACCCTATGTATGTTAATGCGGCAGATGTGACAGGCAACCTGTCGCTGCGCGCTGGCTCGCCCGCGATCGGCGCGGGGACCAATCTGTCTTCGGTATTTAAAACGGATAAGGACAACTCCCCGCGCCCGCAAAGCGGCATGTGGTGCATGGGTGCGTATGAGTTCAATCCATAGTGGCGGGAGTTCCCGCGATGATTTTTCGTTGATTTATAAAAGCATTCTTGTATAATATCCCAAGCAAGAGCTAAGGCAATCCCTTCTTAGAAGCACGCACTACCTTGAGTTATCGGGTTTGTAAGCAGCTTGGAATTATAAAGCCTGTCTCTGGCAACGGGGATGGGCTTTTTTTATACTCGCGCTTCTGGCGCTCCGGCAGGATTGGAACATGATTAAAAATAACCTGGTAGCCATGGAAAAACGGGAATTAAAAGGCGAGTTTCTGGATAAATTCCCGGATTTTAACAAAATGCCCGATGCGCTGGTGGATAAGATACTCCAAAGCGCATGCCGCCGGGTTATACCAAAGGGCCGGTATGTATGCAGAGAAGGCGAATTCAGTCAATCGTTCGCATTCTTCATGTCGGGCGAAGTCAGGGTTTTCAAGGATGGGATAGACGGCCGGGAGATAACTCTTTACGAGGTAGGACCGGGCGAAACCTGTATTATAAATGCGCTATGCATACTCTCCAAAATGTGCGCCCCCGCCAATGGAATAACGCAGACGGCGTGTGACGCGATACTCTTGCCTGCCCCGTTGTTTCGCAACCTTGCCGAGAAACACGGCGTGCTGAGGGAATATGTCTTCGGTGTCCTGGCCAACAAATTCGTGAACATAATAGCCCTGGTCGAAGAAGTCGCATTCGAACATATAGACGAAAGGCTTATGGAATACCTGGTGGAAAAATCCGAGGACGGCGTTTTGCACGTGACCCATCGAAAAATAGCGAGCGACCTTGGCACTTCAAGAGAGGTTGTAAGCCGCCTGCTGAAAGATTTCGAAAGAAAGGGCCGGCTTGGCCTGTCAAGGACATTTATACGCCTGACTGACACCCAGTAATCTCCCATCCTCCGGTTTGTGACTTACGTCACACATAACGTGTGACTTGAAGCACAGACGCATACCCGCGTTTATGTATAATGCCGTGGCTTATGTCACAGACGGCGCCAATATGCGGGGCGCTCATAAACTCAACGCTGGTAACGAGAATTAGGAGGAAACGAGATGCCTGAAGTAACAATTGACCGTACAATAGACGCACGAGGTGCGGCCTGTCCAGGTCCGACGATGGAGCTGATAAAGGCTATGAAAGCGGCGGAGGTCGGGGCGGTGGTAGAAGTCTTGTCGTCCGATAAAATGACCACCGTCGACGGTGCGGCATGGCTGAGCAAAGTAGGGCAGGAGATGGTGGCCGCCAGCGACAAAGGGGGCTACTGGAGCATAATCGCAAAAAAAATCAAATAGGAAATGGAAATAAAAAATGTCTAAGAGAATTGTAATAATCGGAGGGGGGTCCGCGGGTACGATTACCGCCAACACCGTCGCAAGGAACCTTTACCGGCAGCTCGTCAATGGCAGCGTAATCATCAACATGATTACGGACAAGCCGGACCACGTATACCAGCCTGGACTTCTCTACGTCGTCTTCGACAAGATGCGCGCGGACGAGATAGTAAGAAGGCAAAAAGACCTGCTTGACCAGCACATCAACCTGTTTGTAGACCCCGCGGTAAAAATCGACAGGGATAACAAGATCGTCGTTACCGCAAGTGGAAAGCAATTCCCGTACGACTATCTCGTTATTGCCACAGGGTCGAAGATCGTGCCCGAAGAGATCCCGGGGCTCAAAGAGGGAGGACACTGGTTCTACGACCTGGAAGGCGCGATGAAACTGCGCCAGGCCTTGATGGATTTCAAAGGCGGAAGGATCGCCATCACCATCGGCGTCCCGCACAAATGTCCGGTAGCCCCGCTCGAAATCACGTTCATGCTCCATGAATACTTCAAGCAGAAGGGTATGCTCGACAAGGTGGAGCTTTTTTATACCTATCCGATCAACAGGCTGCACTCCATACAGTCTCTGGCGGAATGGGCGCTCCCGGAGTTCGAGAAGAAGGGCATCAAATACGAGACGTTCTTCAATATGGAAGAGATAGACCCGGTAAAGAAGGTCGTACGTTCCATGGAGGGCAGCGAGCTGAGCTACGACCTCCTCATAACCGTCCCGCCGCACAAGGGCGCTCAGGTCGTTACGGATTCCGGGCTCGGAAAAGACGGGTGGATTGTAACGGATAAAAAAACCCTGCATAACGAAGGCTACAAAAACATATATGTAGTCGGGGATACGACCGACCTCCCTATAAGCAAGGCGGGCTCGACAGCCCATTTCGAGTCACACGTCGTTGCGGACAGGCTTTCATCCGAAATACTTGAAGGCAGCACCGGCGCGGAGTACGACGGCAAGGTCATATGTTTCGTCGAGACGGCGTTCGACCAGGCGACGTATATATGGTTCGATTACCAGAACCCGCCCACCCCGGCGCCTCCCTCGAAAATGATCCACTGGATGAAACTGGGATACAACAGGCTTTACTGGCTTTCCGCGAGGGGTATATTATAAATGGAATACGCTGCCAAAACATTGACTGAAATGCTCTCTGAGCCTAAGACTATGGATGCGTTGACGCACCTTTTAGACAGCTTGACAAAGCTTCATGAGGATGGCGCCCTCGACTCCTTTATAGAGACAGTCCAGACCATTTCCATGATGAAGGATCAGCCCATGGATGCGGTAGTGCAGCAGGATTCCAACATGTCGCAGATATCCGACGTCATATCATTCATGACCAACTCGGTCAACGATAAGATGTTAGAGCACAATGCGGAGATGATGGGAGAACTGCTGGTCATCGCAAACGAAGCCGCCGACCCTTGCATGGTGGACGCGATCAGGGAACTGAAAAGGCTACAGAAGTCCGGGAACTTGAAGACCCTCTCGGAGGCGTCCGACATGGTGGCTTTCATGTCCAACGCCGTGACGGATACGATGGTCCAGCGGTTGACGACACTTATCGCCGCGTTCGTCGAAGAGGTATCCACGCCGCATGTTCAGGACAGCTTGATAAGCATGACGAAATGCCTGTCCATGACGGTCCAGGAGTTCGCGGTAACCCCGCCAAAGCCGGGCCTGAAAAGTATGATGAAGGTCATGAGAGACCCTGAGGTCCAGCAGGGGGTCATTTTCATGTCAACGCTCGCAAAAAACATGCACAGGTGCATGATAGATACGTATTCGGGCGAATAGAACATCAATTCGGGGCCGTTCAAAGGGGTTACGCTTGTAAGCGTAGCCCCTTTTTTTGCCGTAAAACCGTCATTTATCCTGAAAATGTGTTGACAGACAGCAAATGGGCGTGATAAAAGAATGAACGTTCATTTACTGAGGAGACCGATGGAGAAAACAGACAAACGATGCGCCATTGTATGCGCGACACTCGACCTGGTGGCGGAGCAGGGGTTCCACGGAGCGCCCATGGCCCTCGTGGCGGAGCGTGCCGGGGTCGCGGCAGGGACCATCTACCGCTATTTCGAGAGCAAGGACGTCCTGATAAACGAGGTGTACCACTACCTGGAGGAACGGTTTTTCAAAGCGGTGATGGAAGACTACTCTGAAGACGACCCGGTCCGCGACCGTTTCCTCCACATAGGAGCCGTGCTGGTCCGCTACTGCATAGGAGCGCCGCTGGAGTTCAGGTTCCTGGAACAGTTCCACAACTCCCCTTACGGTGCGGTACACCGCCGTGAAAAACTCTTCGGCAAAGGCAACAGGGACGTCATCACGGAGCTTTTCGACGAAGCGCTCAGCGCGGGGATAGTGAAGGACCTGCCACTCCCGGTGCTCTTCGGGCTCGCCTTCGGGCCGTTGCTCGATATCTGCCGTGACCACATACTTCATTTCATTGAACTGGACGAAGAACTTATTTCGCGTTGCGTCGAGGCTTGCTGGGATGCACTGAGGCGCTATCCCTGCGAAGGGCTTCCGCAGGCGTAATTTTTGACTTGATGACGAATGAATATTCATTATTTGGATAACGAGCGCTTATTTCAAGGGGTGAGGTAGTTATGAAATTCAGGTACGGATTTAGTTTGTCCATGGTCGCCGTCGTTACGGCTGGCGTAATGTTAATCAGCGGTTGCGGGAAAAAAGCGGCGGCCCTTTCCGGGGTGCAGATGCCTCCTCCTGAGGTCGGCGTCGTTACCGTGACACCTCAGCGGGTGGCGCTGACGACGGAGCTTCCGGGACGGACCTCCGCGTTTCTTGTAGCCGAAGTGAGGCCGCAGGTCGGGGGGATAATTTTGAAGCGCCTCTTCACGGAGGGTTCCGACGTGAAGGCAGGGGAGGTCCTCTACCAGATCGACCCGTCCACGTACCAGGCCGCGTATGCCAGCGCCAAGGCCGCCCTCAGCATGGCGGAAGCGAACGTCGTCCCGGTCCGGCTGAAGGCCGAACGTTACGGACAACTGGTGGCGATAAACGCGGTGAGCAAGCAGGACTTCGACGAGGTCTCGGCCCAGCTTAAGCAGGCGGAGGCGCAGATCGAGTCAGCGAAAGCCGCGCTCCAGATGGCGCGGATAAACATGGCGTATACGCAGATAACGGCGCCGATCTCCGGCCGTATCGGGCTGTCGTCCGTGACGACCGGGGCCCTCGTTACCGCGAGCCAGACTGCGCCTCTTGCGACTATACAGAGCCTGGACAAGGTTTATGTGGACGTTACCCAGTCGGCGGCGGACCTGCTTCTTTTGAAGCAGAACATTGCCCGTGGACGGATGAAGAAGGACGGCGACCAGGCGAAAGTGAAGCTCGTCCTGGAGGACGGGACGCCTTATCCGCTCACCGGGACGCTTAAATTTTCCGACGTAACCGTGGACCAGAGCACCGGGTCGGTGACGGTGCGTACCGTTTTTCCCAATCCGAAAGAGGTGCTGCTGCCGGGGATGTATGTCCGGGCGATACTGGAGGAAGGTGTTGCCGAGGATGCTATCCTGGTGCCCCAGCAAGGGGTGACCCGCGACCAGTCGGGAGATGCGACGGCCCTCGTGGTAGGCGAATCCGGCAAGGTGGAGCTTCGGGTCCTGAAGGTGGGCCGCACTATCGGGGACAAATGGCTGGTGGAAAATGGCCTGAAGCCGGGTGACCGCGTAATCGTTGAAGGGGTACAGAAGGCGAAGCCCGGCACAGTGGTGAAAGCCGTCCCTGCCGGCGCGGATACCGCCGCGGCGGCGAGTGCGGGCGCTTCACCATCGATAGCGAAGAATTAAGGAGAGCCACATGTCAAGATTTTTCATAGACCGCCCCATCTTCGCGTGGGTGATAGCGATCCTGGTAATGCTGGCGGGTGTTCTTGCAATAGAGACCCTGCCGGTCTCCCAGTATCCGCCGGTAGCGCCGCCGCAGATAGCCATCAACGCCGTTTACCCCGGGGCGTCGGCCAAGACAGTCGAGGACTCCGTGACACAGGTTATCGAGCAGAAGATGAACGGCATCGACAACCTGCGCTACATGAGCTCCACCAGCGACAACACCGGGGCCGCGACCGTCACCCTCACCTTCAACGCCGGGGCCGACCCGAACATCGCCCAGGTGCAGGTCCAGAACAAACTTCAGCTCGCCATGCCGCTTCTGCCTCAGCAAGTTCAGCTGCAGGGAATCCAGGTTACGAAGGCGACCAAAAACTTCCTGCTGGTGATGGGCTTCATCTCGGAGGACGGGCGGCTGAACAGATACGACCTCGCCGATTACGTCGCCTCCCACATCCAGGACCCCTTGAGCCGGGTCGAGGGCGTCGGCGACATGAACCTGTTCGGGTCACAGTACGCCATGCGCATCTGGCTCGACCCCAACAGGCTGAACAACTACCACCTCACCCCGGCGGACGTCCGTGCCGCGATACAGGCGCAGAACGCCCAGATTTCCGCGGGCCAACTGGGAGGTGCGCCCGCCGCCGCCGGCCAGCAGCTAAATGCGACCATTACGGCGCAGACCCTGCTTAAGACCCCTCAGGACTTTGAAAAAATCGTGCTCAGGACAAACCCCGACGGCTCGACCATCAGGCTTAAAGATGTGGCGCGGGCGGAGTTGGGAAGCGAAAACTACGAGACGATCGCCCGCTACGACGGCAAACCTGCCGCAGGGCTCGCGATCAAGCTTGCGACGGGGGCTAACGCCATCAAAACGTCCGAGGCAGTGAAGGCGAAGGTCGCCGAGCTTTCCAAGTACTTCCCGCCGGGGGCTAAGGCTGTCTTCCCGTACGATACGACTCCCGTGGTAAAAATATCCATCAAGGAGGTCGTGAAGACGCTGGTCGAGGCGGTATTCCTGGTATTCCTGGTCATGTTCCTCTTCCTCCAGAACATCCGTGCGACCCTCATCCCGACCATAGCCGTGCCGGTCGTCCTCCTGGGGACCTTCGCGGTCCTGGCCGCCTGCGGCTTCTCGATTAACACCCTGACGATGTTCGCCATGGTGCTTGCAATCGGGCTACTGGTGGACGACGCAATCGTCGTCGTCGAGAACGTGGAAAGGATAATGTCGGAGGAGGGGCTGTCCCCGAAGGAAGCGACGCGCAAATCCATGGGGCAGATCACCGGCGCGCTCGTCGGCATCGCGCTTGTCCTCTCGGCGGTCTTTGTCCCGATGGCGTTCTTCGGCGGCTCCACCGGGGTCATCTACCGCCAGTTCTCCGTGACGATCGTCTCCGCGATGATCCTCTCCGTGCTTGTAGCGATGATACTCACGCCCGCCCTTTGCGCGACCATCCTGAAGCCCGTAAAGAAAGGACACGTCGCGGCGGAGGGCGGCTGGTTTTCGGGCTTTTTCCGCGGGTTCAACCGCATTTTCAACTGGTTCAGCCAGGGCTATCAGACCAGGGTCGGAAAGATGTTCGGGAAGACCGCGCGTTACCTGGCCGTCTACCTTGTGCTGGTTGCGATCATGGCTTTTGTATTCCTCAGGATGCCGACGGCCTTTCTTCCGGACGAGGACCAGGGCTTTCTCTACAGCATGGTGCAGCTTCCGGTCGGCGCCACGCAGCAGCGCACCCTGAAGGTGTTAGAGCAGCTCGAACACCACTACCTCGTGGAGCAGAAGGATGCGGTAGACTGCCTCTTTACGGTCACGGGCTTCAGCTTCGCCGGCAGCGGGCAGAACATGGGGCTCGCCTTCGTCAAGCTCAAGGACTGGGACCTGCGGAAGGGCCCCGGACTTGAGTGCAAAGGCAGTGGTCGGTAAGGCGATGGCCGCTTTCTCGAAGTTTCGGGACGCCATGGCCTTTGCCTTCATGCCTCCCGCGGTCCGTGAGCTGGGTAACGCCACGGGCTTCGACTTCGAGCTCCAGGACAGGGGCGGGGTCGGGCACGATAAACTGCTGGAGGCCCGCAGCCAATTACTTGCCATGGCCGCCAAGAACCCGGCCCTTACGGCGGTCCGTCCAAACGGCCAGGATGACACGCCGCAGTTCAAACTCGACATAGACAACGAGAAGCTCGGCGCGCTCGGGCTGTCGCTGGCGGACGTCAACGACGCCATCTCTTCCACCTGGGGGAGCTCCTTCGTCAACAACTTCATCGACCAGGGCAGGATCAAAGAAGGTGTACCTCCAGGCGGATGCCAAATTCCGCATGAAGCCCGAAGACCTGGACTACTGGTTCGTCAGAAACAAGACCGGGGGGATGGTGCCGTTCTCGGCCTTTGCCTCGGCGCACTGGACTTACGGGAGCCCGCGTCTTGAGCGATACAACGGCATTCCGTCGGTTGAAATCATGGGCATGCCCGCGCCCGGAAAAAGCTCCGGCGAGGCGATGCGGGTGATGGAAGATATGGCGGCGAAGCTTCCACAGGGTGTCGGCTACGAGTGGACCGGTCTCTCATACGAGGAGAAACAGGCGGGCAAGCAGGCCCCGGCGCTTTATGCCATCTCGCTGCTTGTGGTGTTCCTTGCCGTGGCGGCGCTGTATGAGAGCTGGTCGATCCCCTTTGTCAACCTGCTGATGCTGCCGCTCGGCCTCGTAGGGGCGGTGACGGCGGTTACGCTACGGGGACTCCCTAACGACATCTACCTCCAGATCGGGCTTCTGACAACCGTCGGGCTTTCGACCAAAAACGCCATCCTGATAATCCAGTTCATCAAGGAACAACTGCGCCAGGGCCATGAACTGGTGGAGGCCACCCTGGCGGCGGTCAGGATACGGCTTCGCCCCGTCCTCATGACCTCCCTGGCCTTCTTCTTCGGCACGCTGCCGCTTGCCCTTTCACACGGGGCGGGGGCATCGGCGCAGAACGCGATCGGCACCGCAGTAACCGGCGGGTTGCTTTCGGCTACCTTCATCGACATGATGTTCATCCCGTTCTTCTTTGTCCTTGTTTTCAGGCTTTTCGTGAAGAAGCACCGCCGGGAACCCGCCCTTCAACCCGATTTGTCCGCCACTGTCCCGGAGGTGGACTGACATGAGAAGTTTTAAGCAGAGAAACTTTAAGTACCTGACTGCCCCGAGTCTTGCCCTGGCGGCATTCTTATTGCTGAACGGATGCGCGACCATGGCACCCGAATACAGCCGCCCCGCGTCTCCCGTGCCCGACGCCTGGCCAGGCGGCCCGTCCTACAAGCAGACGGCGGCAGGCAACGAGCCCCAAAAAGCGGCGGCGGACATCGCATGGAAAGAATTTTTCCTTGACCCGCATCTGCGCGAGCTGATCGGCCTGGCCTTGAACAACAACCGTGACCTGCGCGTTGCCGTCCTTAATATCGAACGGTCCCAGGCCCAATATCAGATACAGAGGTCGGACCTGTTCCCAAAAATCGACGCCGTGGCTGACGGTGATTTTGAACGGGTGCCCAAGGCCTTTTCAGGGACCGGAAAGTCGGAAACGGTCCAGCAATTAAACGTGGGCCTTGGCCTCAGCTCTTACGAGCTTGACCTTTTCGGCAGGATACGGAGCCTGAAGGACCAGGCGCTGAACCAGTACTTCGCCACGGAAGAGGCCCGGCGCAGTGTCCAGATAAGTCTGGTATCCCAGGTCGCCTCCTCCTACCTGGGTCTCGCCGCGGACCAGGAGCGGCTCAGACTTGCCAGGGAGACACTGGCGAACCAGAAGGATTACTACCGCCTCGTCAAAAGCCGCTTCGATGCCGGAGTCGCGTCCGCCCTGGACCTCCATCAGGCCGAGACCAGCGTCGATTCGGCCGAGGTCGATATCGCCCGTTACACTACCGTGGTGGCCCAGGACGAGAACGCCCTGGATTTTGCGGTCGGCGCGCCGGTACCGGCCGGACTTCTCCCGCAGGCCCTCTCAGAGACGCTCACCGCTCTGAAGGACATTACGCCCGGCCTGCCGTCCGGCGTTCTGCTCAGTCGGCCCGACATTCTTCAGGCCGAGGACCTGCTAAAAGGGAACAACGCGAACATCGGCGCGGCGAGGGCGGCCTTTTTCCCTCGGATTACGCTGGTCTCATCCGTCGGCCTCGGCAGCGATGATCTTGCCGGGCTCTTCAAGCCGGGTTCGTTCGCCTGGAAATTTGCCCCGCAGATATCCTTTCCGATCTTCAACGCCGGGAGCAACCGCGCCAACCTCAAAGTTGCACAGGTGGACAAAGATATAGCGGTGGCCGATTACGAGAAGGCGATCCAGAACGCCTTCCGGGAGGTGGCCGACGCCCTCGCGGAGCGGGGGACGATCGACGAGCAGGTCGCGGCCCAGCAGTCGCTCACCGACGCCACGCTACAGAGCTACCGCCTCTCACAGGCCCGCTACGAAAAGGGGGTTGACAGCTATCTGAACGTCCTCGATTCCCAGCGGTCGCTTTACGCCGCCCAGCAGAACCTCATCGGCGCGCACTTGGCCAGGCTTACGAACCTTGTGACCCTGTACAAGGCATTGGGCGGAGGGGGAGTGTAAGGGCACGGGGCTTCTTTGCTTGTCAAACTGTGCTATAATTAGCACCATGAGAAAGATAATTTTAACCCAGTTCATCATCCTGCTCATAGGCACCTTGTTCGCCTGGACGAATTTCACGGTTGAACTTATTGCATGGCTTAAAAAAGCGCCCTGTCCTGTTGGCTGCTCGGTATCGACATCGAATCCCTTTTTGGCTCCCTGCTTTTATGGCGCCTTATTCTTTACGGCGGCCTTTGTTTTAAGCGCTATGTTATTGAAGAGGATCAAATAGACCAAAAAAAACCGCCAAAAGCCGCCGCCCGCAAGTTTGACACTTCAAGCGCAGGTACCTATAATCATAAGTACCAATAAGATGTTAACCAACATTAAAAAGGAGAACGCGTATGTGCCAGACATGCGGATGCCAGCCATGCAAGACCTGCGGAAAAGAAATCAAAAACGGCGTATGTTCGGGCTGCAATCAACCCTCTGCCAAATGCACCTGCAAGAAATAGGACCGGAAAAAAAATCTTACGGGAACGATAACAAAAAGGCGTCCTGGGGGCGCCTTTTGCACTTATTTGCATAGACTTATGCCCGCACATCTTTGACCAAACAAGGGCTTACCGATATAATTAAAGGTAGGATGCTGTTTGATTAATGCTCTGTCCTGATACGCGGGCAGAGGCTGACTGCCGGGAATTTCGGGATGTTGAGCCGCGTGGAGGCGACAAAATGAAAAAGTTACTTCTGGGAACAATCCTTCTGGGTCTGGCGCTTGCCGTTCCTGTTCCAACAATGGCAAGGGTAGATGTAAATATTGGAATTCCGCTTCCGCCGCTGCCGCCGCCCATCATATTTCCGGCACCGCCGGCTGTGATACCGTTGCCTGATACGGACGACGTGTACGTCGCCCCTGACGTAGACGCGGACATCTATTTCTGGGACGGCTTCTGGTGGCATCTATGGGACGGTCGCTGGTATCGCTCGCCTTATTATGACCGGGGCTGGGGTTATTATAGCGGTGTTCCAACTTTTTATTTCGACGTGGACCCGGGCTGGAGAGGGTTTTACAGAAACCATGACTGGCACGGACACCCGTGGAACTACAATCGGATCCCTTACCGGTCATTCCAGCAAAACTGGAGGGGCTGGCATAATAATGGACATTGGAGGCAAGGAAGCTGGGGCGTCCGGGGCTATCGGCCAGGACCTCAAGGGCAGAGACAGGAACTAAGACGTCAAAGGCAGCAGCAATTTGAGCGGAGGCCCGAGGTCCAGCGAAACATGCAGCAGAGACGCGGGCAAGGAATGGGACCTGGGAGACAGGCAGCAGAAGTCCAACCACGGGGTCAGGAACGCGGAGGTGGCCCGCAACACCCGCAGGGAAGACCTGCACAAGGAAGACCTGAAGGAGGGCCAGGGCGCGGCCAGGGCGGTGGCGGCCATGGACCGGAACGGGGCCATGGTCAGGATGGCGGCCACGGGGAGCGCGAAAACCGCTAATCTATTTCAATTAAGGGCATAGCCCATTAATAAAAAAGGCCGCTTCCGGCATGGAAGGCGGCCTTTTTTTTGCCTGGGCGAGGGTTATGTCATGTTTTGCATTGTGAGTTTATCAGGCGGTTTTTTGAACAACCGGAATGAATAAGCTGAAAACACTCCCTTCGCTCACCTCGCTTGCGACTTCCACCCGGCCGCCGTGCGCATCCATCACGGCTTTGACTATCGCAAGCCCGAGTCCCGTGCCTTTAATGTAGGAAGTCCGCCGTGAACGGTAGTACTTTTCAAAAATCCTGCCTTGTTCTTCCTTTGGGATTCCAAGGCCTGTATCGGATACGGACACCACGACAAAATCGCCGTCCTTTTCAGCCTTGAGCGTTATTCTGCCTCCGACAGGCGTATGATTTACGGCATTTTGAATAAGGTTGACCACTGCACGCTGCACAAGCCTTTGGTCCATTAATATCTTCGGCAGACCTTCCGCTATTTCGACGATAAAGGTAAGATCCTTTTTCCGCAGTACCATTTCGAAGCTGGCGTATGCATCCTTCAGGTTCTGAGATATGTCCGCCAGGGTGGGATGCAGCTTAAAATCTCCCGCTTCCAACCTGGAGATAGACAGAAACTCGTCTACCAAACGCATAAGCCTGTCGCTGCTGTTACGGATGGATTCAACTACTTCTCTTGACTTCGCATCCAGTTTGAACTTTTCATCCAGCAACAATTCCGAAAAACCCAGGATTACGGTAAGCGGCGATTTAAAGTCGTGACTGATCATGGCGTAGAAGTTGGCTTTTCTCTCGTCGAGTTCTTTTCTTTCGCTTATGTCGCGGACCGCAACCAAAAGACGTTTATTCCGGCCTATCGTCGCGAGCCGCATATTTATTTCTCCCCAGAACAGGCGTCCGGATTTAGCCTTGCAGTGCCATTCAAATTGCTGGGGTTTGCCCTTCGTGGCCTTTTCCAGCCATTTAATGGCGTATTTCTGGTTATACGGCGGTTCACCCGAACTTAAATCCTCTACATCCAGTCGGAGCGCTTCCTCGTACGCGTAACCGTACATCTCGCACATGCGGTCGTTAACGTCCAGTATTTTTCCGTTCCCCAAGTCATGAACGAAAATAGCTTCGTTGACCGAGTTGAAAATGGCCCGAAAACGTTCTTCCTGCTCCTGCAAGGCCTCCTCAGCCTTCTTTCGTCTGGTGATGTCGCGGACCACAGCCACAAGGTAATCTTTCTTATCTAAGGCAATATACGAGGAATTAATTTCCACAGGGAATAATGAGCCGTCATTACGCCTGGTGATTCCCTCCATAATCATTGAACCTTTACTTTTCACCGCCTCGACATGGGCATCCCATGCGGATTGGTCCGTGAACGCTTCTTCAACGTCCAGAGTCCTCATAGTAAGCAGTTTCTCTCTGTCGTATCCCAGATTGCTGCAGCCTTTATCGTTGACCATCAGGAACCGGCCCGTTGCGGGGTCGGCAACGAATATCGAATCAGGCGACTTATTGAGCAGGTTCGTGAAGAGCAGTAAAGACTGCTCCTCCATTATGCGGCCAGTGACGTCACGGACGTATTCGATTGCGCCCGTTATCCCGCCGGTTTCAGAATCGAACATGGGGAAACTGCGAAGTTCCAGCCACTGGACATCCTTGCCTTTTTCCGTTTTTATTATTTCAAATGCAGGCTGGCCGGTCTTGATTGCCTTCACGCTGGGGCATCCTTCACATGGCTTTTTCCTGCCCTGGTATATTTCGTAGCATTTTTTCCCAACGGCCATAAGTTCAGGATACATCTTATCGAGGGCAGGGTTTATGCGCAGGACATTCAATTCCGTGTCCAAGACACATACCCCGTCCTGGATGCTGGCGAAGATGTCGGAAAGAATTTTATTATTCGCCTTCATGCTTTCCTCGGACTCAGGACCGCAGCAGTGGCATTTTAATTAGATACTCTAATATTTGATAAGTATATCAGACAATGAAAGGTTTTCAAGAAAAAACGGGTAGCGGAGATTTCGTCCAGGCGGTTTTAATTCCAAACTTTGTCGGATAAGCCGCCGTGGTCAGCCCTTTGGCTGGTCATCGGCAGAATTATTTTGAATTCGCTCCCCTTGCGGTCCTCGCTCTCAACCTCCACCTTTCCCCCGTGCGCCTCGGCTACCAGTCTGACTATCGTGAGCCCCATCCCAGGGCCCCTGGCGCTATGGACGTCGGGGCAGTTCCCATACTTGTCGAAGATTTTGCATCTCAGTTCCCGCGGTAATCCGGGGCCGGTATCCGACACGGAAAAATAAGCGTAAGTCCCTTCCGGCTCCAAGCGCCGTCCGGCCCGCACGGTTATCGTGCCGCCTCTTGGGGTATAGTTTACGGCATTCTGTATCAGGTTATTAAGCGCCCTCTCCACGAGTTTTTTATCCACAGTGAGGAGCGGCAACCTTTCCGCGTTATCCAAAACCAGTCTCAGGTTCTTTTTCAAAATCTGGACCGAGAACTCCTTTTTTAATTCCTCCAGGATGGTATTTGCTTCCACGGAGGCAAAGATAGGCGACAGGAGCCTCGACTCAAGCATTGCATGGAACAGGAAATCGAAATCCTGCACCATGCCATGCAGCTTTTCGCCATTTCTGACTATTGCATTAGCCATATCAACGGCCTTTTCATTCATGCCCTCAGCCAACGCTATCAGTTCCGCGTAACTCATTAAGGCCGTAACGGGAGTTTCGAAGTCGTGGGTGACCGTGGACAGAAAATTAGATTTCTGCCTTTCCAGCTTCTTATTTTCGGTTATGTCGGCAAAGACGCCCATCAGGGCTGGCCTGTTTTCATGTTTCATGGGCGTAAAGGTACATTCGATTTCCGCAAGGTCTCCTGCCTTCCTACGGCACTCGGTCTGGCACGAGAAGCTCTTGACCTCGCCCGAAAGGACCCTTTCCATGCCCTCCCTGGCGGCGCCCCCGTCCACGGGAAGCAATATATCGTCCATAAGACCTTTTTGCTTAATGCTTTCGAGGGGGCGCCCCGTCATTTCCGCAAATGCGGGATTCGCGTATATTATCCGGCCGTCCTGAACCAGGCAGACCCCGAAGCGCATCCCATCCAGGATGCGCTTAAAAGACGCTTCATTGCCTTGCCTTTTTTGTTTGAAACTGTTTTGCGGCAGCTCGCTCTTCCCGAAGAGGAGGTGGTCGATGCCCAGCCCGGAGTACTTCGAGAACGCTACGAGGAAGGCAAGAGACGGCTTGGTTATCCCCTTCTCGATCTGACTGATATAACCCTGGTCGCATTCGACCAGGCTCGCAAGTTCTTTCTGGCTCTGTCCCGCGTTGGTCCGCGCTTCTTTGATCCGGGCGCCTATGGTCCTGAAGTCTAAGGATTTTTTCATGCTATGTTTCCCGGCCTCGTTTTTGGATGCATTATTATAATATATCAATTATTTATAAAAAAAATATTAAAAAAAGATTAATTCTCCTTAATGAATAATAGGCCGCCGGCATTCTGATTGACCCAGGCGTGATTTAATGTATCCTTTAATAAAAGCAGTCTATGCCTCAGAAGGCAGGTCAATTTCGGACGCCGGTTTACACGGGGAAGGCACGCCATGGACACCGTACTTAAAAAGACTCTCGAAAACCTGGTAGGGCGTCCCGGCCAGGGAAGCATATTGGAGCAAATCGACAAGCTTGTCCGTAAACAACAAAGGACCGAGCTATACGAGATGCTCGAACAAGTAGACAAAAAAGAAATGGGTAAGTACCCGGTCGTACTTGATAAAAGCATCCCGCAAATCGGTAAGAAAATACCGGCACTGCTTCGCTTCTCTTTGCAAAAATGGAAAAGACATGACGAGATCTTCTGGCGGTCCCTTGGCGATTATATCATCCTCGCGCTTCATCGCGTGAAGGACGTGGAGTATGACGGCGCGAGGGGTAAAATCAAGGTACGATATTTCGCCAAAGCGACAGGAAGAATAAAGTCGCCGGAAAACATAAGGGAGATTATCCAGGGAATTGCGTTTCTGGTGGATACAGAGGTATTGCCGACAGACTTTACTCATTTCCGGCGAATGGCGGAAAGGCGCGGCAGCGTAGGAGAGATGAGTAAGGAACAGGCTGCCATAATTGGCGCTGTATTGAAGCTGGTTTAAACAGCACGATCGGGACCGATAGAGGTTCACCGCTGCCAGAGGATATGGCCGGCTTCAAGGGGGACCGCAGCGCCGGAGGAAAGCGGTATCACCCTCGCCGTATAGTCCGCCGCCGGACGGGCGGCAGACACCGCCGCGCTGTAAAGATAGCCGCCCGGCGCGCCGGTCAGTTGGCTGACGCGCTTCATTTCCCGCCGCACCGGAGCGCCTCCGTTGACGCCGTCGGCATATAGCTCTACGCGCACCGCATTGGGGTCGAGGTCATTGAGATAGACCTGAACCTCGAATGCATGCTGCTTCCCGTTGGCCTCTATCTTCACTTCGCCGAAGTGCAGAGAGGCCCATTTCTGTGCCAGGCTGTGCTGCCAATCGACCAATTGCCTGCCGGTTTCGCCTTTATTGGCGGCGCGGAGATGGTAGGCGGCGGCGGCCGGAAGGTAGTGCCGCTCAGTGTATTCTCGCACCGTGCGGTTGGCGGAGAACCGCGGTGTCAACCGCGCCATGCTTTCACGCATCCGCTCCACCCAGGCAGTGGGGATGTCCTGCTTGTCGCGAGTATAGAACTCCGGGATCACCTGGCGTTCGAGCAGGTCGTAGAGTGCGTCGGCTTCGACAGCATCCCACGCTGGATCGTCGTCATGTTCCCGGCCGTCACCCAACGCCCACCCCACTTCAGGCGAGTATGCTTCCGCCCACCAGCCGTCAAGCTCCGACAGGTTGAGCCCGCCGTTGACAAGGACCTTCATCCCGCTGGTGCCGCATGCCTCCCAGGGCCGGCGCGGCGTGTTGATCCAGACGTCCACCCCCTGCACGAGGTGCTCCGTCAAAAGCATGTCGTAGTCACTGAGGAATATCGCATGGGGGCGCGCCTCGGGCCGCCGTATGAAATTTATCCATTCATGGATCAAGGCCTGCCCCGCCCGGTCCTCCGGATGGGCCTTGCCAGCGATGATGAGTTGCACCGGGCGCCCTGGAGTGGTTAACAGGCGAAGCAATCGCTCCGGGTCGTGCAGCAGCAGGTTCGGTCTCTTGTAGGTCGCGAAGCGCCGGGCAAAGCCCAGCGTCAACGCATCGGGGTCAAAGAGATGTTTTGCCCGGTCAACCTCATCGGGCGGCGCGCCTGATGCGGCAAGTTGCCTGGACAATCGTTCGCGGGCGTATTCAACAAAAGACTTGCTGGCGGCAATGCGAAATTGCCAGAGCTTGGCGTCGGAGACGCGGCGAATGCCGACATCCAGGCTTTCCGTGGTCCCAAGCCAGCGGTCTTTTCCACAGGCTCCCGTCCAGAGATCGTCGGCTGCCGCCGAGTCCCAGCTCGGCATGTGGACGCCGTTGGTCACATGCCCGACGGGCACTTCGTTCGCGGGCCAGCGCGGAAAGAGAGACTCAAAGAGGTATCGGCTGACCTTCCCGTGCAGGCGGCTCACGCCATTTACCGCCCCGCTCCCGCGGATTGCCAGATACGCCATGTTGAAACTCTCCGACTGGTCGTCCGGGTTCTGGCGGCCCAGGGCCAGCAAATCGTGAACAGGAATGCCGAGCTTCTGCTCGGCATAACCACCTAAGTATTGCTCTATGAGGGCCGGAGCGAAACGGTCAAAGCCGGCGGCCACTGCCGTGTGGGTAGTGAAAAGGTTTCCCGCCCGCGTGGCGGCCAGCGCAACTTCGAACGGCTGCGCGGTCTCTTTCATGAAACCGCGGGCGCGTTCCAACACGGCAAAGGCCGAATGCCCTTCATTCAGATGACAGACTTCCGGCTGGACGCCAAGCGCGCCAAGCAATCGCCATCCGCCTATCCCGAGGAGCAGTTCCTGTTTGAGGCGCAGCTCCGTACCGCCTCCATACAGTTCGCTGGTAATACCTCGGTGAGCGGGGTAGTTCGCCGCGTCATTACTATCCAGCAGGTAAAGCTTCACTCTGCCGACCTGTACCTGCCAGGCGCGCAGCCATACCGAGTAACCAGGTAAGGCGATCTCCAGCCGCAGCCACTCGCCGTTCGCCTGGCGCAGAGGCGTTATGGGCAACTGTCCGGGGTCGTTATACGGGAAGAGGGCCTGTTGCTCTCCGTCCTTGTCGATCACCTGTCGAAAATAGCCTTGCTGGTACAGCAGCCCCACTCCGATTACCGGCACGCCCAGGTCGCTCGCGGCTTTGAGCTGGTCGCCGGCCACATTGCCAAGCCCGCCGGAGTAGATGGGCAGAGCTTCGCTCAACATGAATTCCATGCTGAAATAAGCGGCGCAGGTCAGGGGAACCCGTGGATGTGTTTGCTGAAACCACGCGGGCGCCTCCGCCGCTTGCCGCCTGGTCTGCACCAGGTCATCGACGTTTTTGCGGAAAACCGGATCAGCCAGGACGCGCTCGATCTGGTCGCGGGAGACCGTCTGCAGGACAACCCAGGGGTTATTCGTGATTTCCCACAGCCCGGGATCAAGCCGCCGCCACACCTCGTCGGTAGCATGACTCCACGACCAGCGCATATCCAGGGCCAGTTCGGCAAGGGAGTCGAACCCCTCGATATCCGTGGGTAGAAGATTGTATATCGGGTGGCTGACGCGCGTTTCTTTGCTCAAGACTTCTCCTTCAGTTTGCAAGAGGGCTTACATTCGCCGTAACGCATTGTATATTATATCAGAATTGGAAGAGGTCTTGACTTAGCGCCTGAGCCGCTACACGGGACAAAAAAAGAGGTCACGGCATATACCGTAACCTC
This sequence comes from Nitrospirota bacterium, assembly GCA_963698885.1. Taxonomy (GTDB): domain Bacteria; phylum Nitrospirota; class JACRHJ01; order JACRHJ01; family JACRHJ01; genus JBARKJ01. Next base: position 103,567 of record CAVOSJ010000003.1, read on the forward strand.
TTGATTTTTTTGGTAGCGGGGGCAGGATTTGAACCTGCGACCTTCGGGTTATGAGCCCGACGAGCTACCGGACTGCTCCACCCCGCGCCGACAACTTAAAGATTATATTATACTGGCACATTGAAGTCAAACATTAAATACGCATAATTACGCGCATTTTTGATTCCGGCCTTATTTCAGGCTCTGCATGTAATCCGTAAGCTCATCTAACTGTTCCGGGGTCAGGTAATCGAACTTTGGCATTATGCTTCCCGGCGACATCTTCTGCGGGTTCTTGAAATGCTCTATCAGCCACTGCCTGTCCCGCTTTGTGGACTCCTTGTCCAAAGGCGGGCCGACTTTTCCGCCGACGCCGTTTATGCTGTGGCACGATGTGCAGCCAAGCTTCTGATAGAGCTGGCTTCCCTTTGTAGCGGCGCCGGCCGTTTTGCCTCCGCCAGGCACGCCGCTCATGGCGCCTAAAGTGGTGAGGGCGATATAACCGATTACGCATGCCGCGATGGCGGCCATTGCCGCGGGACGTTTCTTCGGGGACAGTTCCGGGTTACGGTCATAGAACGGCAAAAGCAGCATCGCTATAATGAACAGGTTCGGCAGGATTATCGTCCCGACCATCTCGTAGCGGCCCTGGAAGTACTTCAGGAGCTGGTAAAGGAAGAAGAAATACCATTCCGGACGCGGGATGTAAGACTTATCCGACGGGTCCGCGATTGCCTCAAGGGGCGCGGGAGAGAGGTTCGCGAGCGCGACCAGCGCCACGAACACCAGTAGGATCAGCACCATGTCCTTGAATACCTGGTCCGGATAAAAGGGTGCGGTTACCTTTGCCTTCGCCGGGTTCCAGGGCGGGGTGTGGTCAACTATCTGGAGTACGGTAAGATGTATTCCGGCGATGATGACCAAAAGCCAGGGCAGTATCTCTACGTGTACCGCAAAGAAGCGCGTAAGGGTCAGGTTGCTGACGTCGGTCCCGCCGCGCGCCAGGCGGACGATAAAGTCCCCGCCGGGCATCGTTCCGGGAATGCTGGTCCCGACGACAGTCGCCCAGTACGATTTCTGGTCCCACGGGAGCAGATATCCCGTGAAGGCGAACCCCAATACGAGCAGAAGCAGGAGCGTGCCGCTGACCCACATTATCTCGCGCGGTTTCTTATAGGCTCCATAAACAAACACCCGGACAATATGCAGCAGGACCGAGATGACCATGGCGCTTGCGCCCCAGTAGTGCATGCCGCGCACGAAATAACCGAAGCTGGCCTCGTGCTGGATCCATTTAACGGAATCCCAGGCGTGGTCGGGCGAGTTGACGTAGTACATCATCAGGAAGATGCCGGTCAGGGCCTGGTTCACGAACAGGAAGAGGTTGACCGAGCCGAGGCTGAACTGATAGCGTGCGCCGCCCGAGAGTGGCTTGTACAGCAAAGGGGCCACAAGACGGGACAAGCCGAGACGCCTTTCAAACCATGACTTAACAGCCGGGATGTAGTCCATTATGCAGACACCTTTTCAGGTATTCCGAGGCGGAACTTTTCGTATTTAACGTAAAGTTTTCCGTCGGCGATTTTTGTGGGCAGGGTATCCAGCGGCCTGGGTGCAGGTCCGGCAAGCACTTTTCCGTTTATGTCATAGACGCTTCCGTGGCATGGGCAGACGAAATGCTTCGCCTGCTCATTCCACGCATACCCGCAGCCAAGGTGAGGGCAGACGGGCGAGAACACGGTGTAGCTTCCATCGGGTTTCTTAACTACCCAGACATCCTGCTGGACGCGCTCGGTCTGCCATGCGATTTTCAGGTTGGAGTAAAATGTAATCGATTTCGGCTCGTCCACCTGCATATCCTGCAGACAGCACAGCAGAGACCACTGCTCCCCGGTCTGTTTCATCGCGGGTTTTACGATATACTGCGCGAGCGGTATCGCGTAGCCGATGGCCACCGCACCCGCCATCCCGGCAATCGCATAGCCCAAAAACTTCCTTTTGGAATCAGAGAAATCTTCGACCAAGAAAGCCTCCTTTTTTAGTCCGGCACTTCCAGCTCTTCCATGGTTATAGCGCCGGTGGGGCAGGCGCTGACGCAGGCCTCGAGGTCCTTGCAGGCTTTCGGCCTCACGACGACGGCAAGCCCGTCTTTCATCGCCAGCACCTCGTAAGGACATGCCGCGCAGCACAGCCCGCAGGCGGTGCACAGGTCGGGGTCTATCACGGGTAGAAGCATCTTCATGGAACTAACCTCCGTTTTTTTTAAAGGACGATACAGACTCCCCGATGGCGGAAGGGTCTTTTATTATTTTAACACCGGCTTCAGCCAGGGCTTCCACTTTTTTCTCAGCCGTGCCCGCACCGCCTGATATGATGGCCCCGGCATGGCCCATCCTCCGGCCTTCGGGGGCGGTCAGTCCGGCGATATAGGCGAAGACCGGTTTTGTGAATAAGCCTTTTTTTATATAATCCGCCGCCCGCTCCTCCGCCACGCCGCCTATCTCGCCGATCATCAGGACGGCCTCCGTCTCCTGGTCGTCTTCGAAAAGTCTCAGGCAGTCCACGAAATCTGTGCCGATAAGGGGATCCCCCCCGATGCCTATGCAGGTGGACTGGCCAATACCCAAAGCCGTCAGTTGAAAACCGCCTCATAAGTGAGGGTGCCGCTCCGCGAGATGACGCCGATATTCCCTTTCTTGTGGATATAGCCGGGCATGATGCCGATTTTGCACTCACCGGGCGTGATAACGCCGGGGCAGTTGGGGCCGATTAACCGGCAAGGAGAATTTTCAAGCGCCCGGACGACTACCAGCATGTCATGCACCGGTATCCCCTCCGTTATGCACACTACAAGGCCGATACCCGCATCCGCGGCCTCAAGTATTGCGTCGGAGGCATACGGCGCCGGGACGAATATCACCGAAGCGTCCGCTCCCGTCTGCTGCACCGCCTCGTGCACCGAGTCGAATACCGGGAGGCCCGACACGTCCTTCCCGCCCTTGCCCGGCGTAACTCCACCTACCACGCGCGTGCCGTAGTCCAGCATCTGCTTCGCATGGAAGGAGCCTTCGCGCCCGGTCAGTCCCTGTACGATAACCCGGTTATTTTTATTTACGAGGACGGCCATTAACTGTTCGCTCCTATGCGTTGCTTCTTATCGAATGCACCGCCATCTCGCCGGCCTCGCGCATCGTCGCCGCAAAATGAATCGGAAGCCCGGAACTCTTCAGTATCTTCTCGCCCTCTGACTTGTTCGTCCCTTCCAGCCGTACCACCATCGGGACGGAAAACTTCAGCTCCTGCGCCGCCTGGACGATCCCTTCCGCCAGGACGTCGCACCTGAGTATCCCGCCGAATATATTCACCAGGACAGACTCCACGTGCGGGTCGGCGACCAGCACCCCCAGCGCCCTTTTTATATGTTTCGCATCCGCGCCGCCGCCGACATCCAGAAAATTCGCAGGCTCTCCGCCAGCCGATTTTATCAGGTCCATCGTGGCCATCGCCAGTCCCGCGCCGTTTACCATGCAGCCGATGTTGCCTTTCAGTTTTATGTAATTTACCCCGGCCTCGCGCGCCTCATATTCCTGCGGGTCCATGTCCAAGGGCTCGGCCAGTTTTTTAAAGTCGTCATGCCGGAAAAGGGCGCTGTCGTCCACGACCATCTTCGAATCCAGCGCCACGAAACGCTCTTCCTCCGTCTTCACGAGCGGGTTTATTTCCGCGAGTTCCAGGTCCGAGACGAGGAAAATTATATGCAGCTTCAAAAGGACGTCCACGAAGGCCTGCGCCAGGTTTCCGTGGATGCCTAGCCCGTAGGCTATTTTTCTGGCCTGGTACGGCTGGAGGCCGAATACAGGCTCGATATATTCCTTGACCACCTTCTCCGGCGATTTTTTCGCCGCTTCCTCTATGTCCATGCCGCCGGACGCGCTGGCTATTATCACGGGCTGTCTTCGTTCGCGGTCTATGGTTACCGCCACGTAATACTCGTTCTCCGCCGGCACGCCTTCCTCGATTAAGAGTTTTCGCACCGGTGTGCCTTCCGGCCCGCTCTGGGAGGTGACCAGCCTGCGCCCCAGCATCTGCGAGGCGGTGTGCTGGGCCTCTTCCGCGGAGTGCGCCGTTTTTATCCCTCCGGCCTTCCCGCGCCCGCCGGCCAATACCTGCGCCTTCAGGACGACCAGGTGCGACCCCAGGTTTTCATAAGCCGACTTGGCCTCGCCCGGAGTGGAGGCGAGAAAGCCTCTCGGCACCGCGATACCGGTCTTCTGCAGTATTTCCTTTGCCTGGTATTCGTGCAGGCGCATTATTTCTCCAGCCATCTGCGGAGGCCGTCGATTATCGCCTCCCGGTTAAGCCACGCTATCGAATCCACAAGCGGTATCTCCTTCGGGCAGACTCTCGCGCAGTTCTGGGCGTTCCCGCAGTCGCCGACGCCCCCTTTGGCGCGCACTGCCGCAAGCCTTTCGGCCCTGTTCATGTAGCCCGTCGGGTGCGAGTCCATAAGCGTCGCCTGGTTCATGACCGCCGCGCCCATGAAAGGCGAGCGGCTATTTACCTGCGGGCAGGCCTCAAGGCAGTTACCGCAGGTGATGCAGCGCGAAAGGGGATATACCTTTCTCTGGGTCTCCTGGCTGACCCTCGGCCCCGGCCCCGCGCCGTATGTCAGGTCCACCGGGATCCAGGCATGGATTTTTTTGAAGTTCTCGAATAGCGAGTGACGGTCCACGACCAGGTCCTTCACCAGCGGGAACTTGGTCAGCGGCTCTATCGTCAGCGGCGTTTTAAGCCCTTCTATCAACGTGCTGCACGCCTGCCTCGGGACGCCGTTTATTATCATCGCGCAGGCCCCGCATACTTCCTCGAGGCACGAGCATTCCCATGAGACGGGCTTCGTCTTTTTGCCTTCCCTTGTGACGGGATTTTTCTGTATGTCCATGAGCGCGATGATGACGTTCATGCCGGGGCGGAAGACAAGCTCGAACTCCTCCCAATATGGCTTGGAGTGAGAGTCTTCCTGCCGTTTTATCCTCGCTATGAACTTCTCGCCCGGGTTCATTTTCACTTCCGTTTTATTCAAGTTCGTAATGCCGCTCACGCGGCTCTAAAAGCGATATGTCCACCGGCTCGTACTCGAAACGCGGCCCTTCGGGCGTATAAAAAGCCTTCGTCGTCTTCAGCCATTTTTCGTCGTCCCGTTTTGGAAATTCCGGCTTGTAATGCGCGCCGCGTGATTCGTCCCGCGCCAGCGCCGCGAGCGTTATCGCCCGCGCGAGGGTGAGCATGTTAAAAAGCTCCCGCGCGAACACCAGGCACTGGTTTACCTTCGCTGGAGTCGTCCAGCACGTTTATATCATTATACCGTTCCAGAAGTTCCTTGAGCTTCGCATCCGTAACCCGGAGCTTATCGTTATGCCGCACGACCGTCACGTTCTCCCGCATCACGTCGCCCATCTCCTGGTACAGGATATGCGGGTTCTCCTTCCCTTCTTTTTTGAGCAGCCGGGAATTTATTTCAGACTGCCTTTTAACCTCCGCCTCGAAAAGCGATGCGGGCAGTTCCTCTGAGCGGGTTTTGAGTCCGGAAGCGTATGCGACAGCCGAAGGCCCGGCCACGATGCCGTCGTAGATGCATGAGACGAGCGAGTTCGCGCCCAGGCGGTTTGCCCCGTGGTGCTGGTACTCCGCTTCACCCGCCGCAAATAGGTCCGGGTACGTTGGTGGCCATGTCATAGTCCACCCAGAGCCCGCCCATGTTGTAATGCACTCCGGGGAATACCTGCATGGGGACCTTGCGCGGGTCCGCTCCGGTATATGTCTGGTAAATTTCCATTATCCCGAACAGCCGCGTTTCCAGGTCCTCTTTCGGGAGGTGCGAGATGTCGAGATAGACCACCGGCTTGCCGTCCACGCCAAGTCCCATCTCGTACACTACCTTGAATATCGCCCGCGAAGCCACGTCCCTGGGTACAAGGTTCCCGTAATCGGGATACCACTCCTCCAGGAAGTACCAGGGCTTCCCGTCCTTCGGCACCCATATCCGGCCGCCTTCGCCCCGCGCGGATTCCGATATCAGCCGGAGCTTGTCCTCGCCGGGCATGGCCGTGGGATGTACCTGCACCATCTCCGGGTTGGCATATACGACCCCGGCCTGGTAGAGGATGGACGCCGCGCTCCCGGTGTTGACGATGGAGTTGGTGCTCTTGCCGAATATCGCGCCGATGCCGCCGGTGGCCGCGATTACCGCATCGGCGGGAAATGCCTTGATTTCCATTTTATATAAATCGAGCGCGACAATTCCACGGCAGGTCCCGGCATCGTCCAGTATGGGGGAGAGGAACTCCCAGTTCTCGTATTTCTCCACCAGGCCAGCCGCCTCGAACCGCCGCACCTGCTCGTCCAGCGCATAGACCAGTTGCTGGCCGGTAGTGGTGCCCGCGAAAGCCGTGCGGTGGTATTTCGTGCCCCCGAAGCGGCGGAAGTCGAGTAAGCCCTCCGGCGTGCGGTTGTACATCACGCCCATCCGGTCGGTCAGGTCGATGATGAACGGCGCGGCCTCGCACATCTTCAAAACCGGCGGCTGGTTTGCCAGGAAGTCCCCGCTATATACGGTATCGTCGAAGTGTTTCCAGACGGAGTCGTCCTCGCCCTTTATAGTTCTTCGCGGCGTTTATCCCGCCCTGGGCGCAGACGGAGTGCGAGCGGCGTGTCGGCTGTATGGCGAAAAGCTTCACCCTGTTCCCCGACTCCGCGACCTTTATCGCGGACATGAGCCCCGCGAGCCCGCCGCCGATTATGATTATGTTTGCTTGATTATTCATTATTCCTTTAAGTTATTTATTATTTCCAAATCGTTCGTTAATTTTTTATAATAAGAAAGTTGAGACCCAGAAGCTTTTTTAAACCATCCGTTGGTATTTTTAATAGATGCGATTTTATCTTGATAAATTTTTATTAGTGCATCTTTAGAAATTCTCCCCGGTGGCGGGTTAATAATTAACCATTTGTGATTCTTTCTCAAAGTGAGATTTGCATAATATACTTTTGGGTTGGCAATAATTTTCCTATTCCATGCGCCTGTTTTTTCCGTCCGAGCTAACTGCATGTACTTTATTTCGGCAATCGCGTTATTCCCATTAACTTTTATACTAGAAATTTCATAAGAAGCTATTATGAAAATTGGATCTGTATCCCAATCGATTACTCTTCCAACAAGGCCTTCTTCTTTTATCTTTTTCCAATCATAACTTGTTCTATCTGTTATGCGTGCCAGTTCAATCCCTTTATCTTGTATTCCAGCGAATTCAGCATTGCAAAATTCTTTAACGACCTCTTTTACCTCTTTTTCATCATCGGAAAACGCAAAAGAGACTGGGAAAAAAATGTTAAAGATAATAAGAAATAAAAAAATTTTATGTTTCATCTACTTGCTCGCTCCTAATATGAAAGTGAGGGTGAATCATAAGAAATTCACAAGCGCCCGTATCCCCACCGCGCCGAGCACTATCCAGAACGCCGTAAAGGCTATAGCGGTTATTTTCTGGCTCCTTTGGCCGGAGGTGAAGCCCCACTTGATGAGCGCGTTCCAGAAGCCGTTGCCCAAGTGAAACGCCGCCGCGCTCACGCCGACGAGATAAAAAACCAGGAACATCGGATTGTGCAGAGATCCCGCCACGTTCTCAAATGACGGCGCGCTCCGGAGGCGCTGGTCGATCACGTGGAAAACCACGAAGAGCAGTGTGATAATGCCCGTCCACCGCTGGAGCGTATAAAGCCAGTTGCGGCAGTAGCGGTATTGAAGGATGTTGTTCTTGTTCGTGGTCCAGATATATACCCCGTAAAACGCGTGGTAGGCGAGGGGGATATAGATGACAACAGCCTCTATCAATAAGAGGTAGGGGATTTGCCTTAAAGGGCGCACGTGTTCGTTGTAGAATGCAGGCCCGCCGTACGAGTATGAGTTCTCGTAGAGGTGGAACACAAGGAACCCCCCGAGCGGGAGGACGCCGGTAAATGAATGGAGCCTGCGCCAGAAGAGATTGTCGGAAATGGCCATAAAAGCCGTGTCTCGTGTTCGTGGTTAGTGTTCGTGTGAGGCTTTTACTGAAATTAAATGTCAAGTATAACAAAAAAGCCGCGCCCGCGCCCGCTTTTCATGCTTTTTTAACACGATAAACGGAACACGGACGCGGCTTTTGCCTTATTTTTATAGTTTCTTACTCTGCCTTTACCAGGTCCTCGAACTTCATGTCTATGCCCAGCACGCCTATTATGTCGTCCTCATGGTCCCTGATGGGCGTGGAGACGGTTATGGCGAGCGCGCCTGTTATCTTCGAGGTGTAGAAGTTCGTCACGAAAGTCTTTCCGTCTTTCATCGGGTTTATGAACCAGCTCCTGTCGGAGAAGTCCTCTTCCAGGCCGTAATGCTCATAGGTGGCCCTGTCGATTATCTGGGTAAGGTTCTTTGTGATCTTCTTGCCTTCCGTATTCACTACGTATGCGAACTGGATGAACGGGTTTTCGTCCAGGAGCTTCTGGAGAGACTTCTCCATCTCCTTTTTGTCTATCCTCTTGAAGGCCTCTTCCGCTACCACGGCCTCGATTAAGTGTACGGCGATATCCTTCGCCTTCTGCTTTATGACGTCTAAGTCCGACACCATGAACTCGGACAGGTATTTTTTTACCTTCTCCGCCATTTCGTCGCGGGAGATGTTGGTCGTGCGTCCCTGGGCGTACTGCTCCATGACCCACTTGTGTATCTTCGCTATGCCGGGATGGCGCTTGTCCACCGCTTTCTCTCCCGACAGGGCAAGATGTCCGTTGACCCACATCGCGATTCCGGCTATGCCGGACTTGTCCGTGATGATGACGCCCATCGGCCTGTTCAGAAGCTTCGTGGTGTCGAAGATGTTATATATTTCCTCGTTCTTCATCACGCCGTCCGCGTGTATGCCCGCGGCGGTGTTATTGAAATCCGCGCCTACAAACGGATAGTTGGTCGGGATATGGAACCTCAGCTCGCGCTGGAAGTACCCGGCCATGTCGGTTATGGCGGAAAGGTCGGCGCCGTTGGTCGCGCCCAGCAGGCTCGTGTATTCCACGAGGAGGGCCTCCACGGGAGTATTGCCCGTGCGCTCGCCGAAACCGAGGAGCGCGCCGTTTGCCGACGAGCAGCCGTAGAGCCATGCGGTCGTGGCATTGATAAGGCCCTTATGGAAGTCATTATGCCCGTGCCATTCAAGGAGTTCGGAAGGGACGCCCGCATAATGCCTGAGGCAGTACATTATCTCCGGCACGCCCCTCGGCAGGGCCGCGCCGGAATACGGGACGCCGTAGCCCATGGTATCGCACGCCCTGATTTTGATGGGTATGCGCGCTTCCTCGGAGAGCCTCATCAGCTCCTGGGCGAACGGTATCACGAAACCGAAGAAGTCCGCGCGGGTGATATCCTCGAAATGGCAGCGGGGGATAATGCCGGAATCAAGCGCGGCTTTTATGACGGAGATATACTGCTCCATCGCCTTGCTTCGGGTCATGTTCAGCTTCAGGAATATGTGATAGTCCGAGCAGGATACCAGGATGCCGGTCTCCTTGAGGCCCATGTCTTTCACGAGCTGGAAATCGCTCTTGACCGCCCGTATCCAGCCGGTTATCTCCGGGAAACGGTAGCCGCGCTCCATGCACAGCCTGACCGCCTCCTTGTCCTTGTCCGAATACAGGAAGAACTCCGTCTGCCGGATTACGCCGTTCGGGCCGCTCATACGGTGCAGGAAATCGAAGATCGTGACCATCTCCTGCGGGGTATAAGGCGGGCGCGACTGCTGGCCGTCCCGGAACGTGGTGTCGGTTATGAAAATATCCTTCGGGAGCTCTTTCGGCACGACCCGGTCGGAAAAGGGGAGTTTCGGCACCTCCGAATACGGGAAGTATTCCCGGAACAGGTTAGGCTCCGATACGTCCTGGAGCTCGAACTTCATGTGCTCCTTAAGGAGCCTGTTCCTGCTTTCACCCTGCTCTTCGTAATACAATATCAGCCTCCCACTATCTCCAGCGCATTGAAAAAATAAGATATCTCGGTTTTCGCCGTCTCCGGCGCGTCCGAGCCGTGCACCACGTTCTGCTCCACGGAGGTCGCGAACAGCTTCCGGAGCGTCCCCTCGGCGGCATTGGCCGGGTTCGTCGCGCCCATCAGCTCGCGGTTTTTCGCTATGGCGTTCTCGCCTTCAAGAACCATCACGACGCATGGCCCGGAGGACATGAAATCGGTCAGCGAGCCGAAAAACGGCCTCTCCCTGTGCACGGCATAGAAACCTTCCGCCGCTTTCTTGTCCATATATATCATCTTCATGGCCGCAATCTTGAGGCCGTTCTTCTCGAATGTCGAGACGACGCCGCCGATGTTGCCCTGTTTGACTCCGTCCGGTTTTACTATCGAAAGTGTCCGTTCAATTGACATGCCTTTCCAAAGCCTCCTGTAAATGTTTTGGTAAAAGAGTTTTATATCATGAAAATCGTAGTGATGTCAATAGATTTGGAGGGCGTCGGCGTCAAAATCATATCCGGTCGCTACCGCACCCACTCCCTGTTGATCACCCTTCTGCCGGTCAGCATCAGGTTCATGTAGTTCGCATAGCTCCAGAAAGGCGAGGGGAGGCGGAGTTTCGTGCCCATCCAGCGAAGCGCGCCGAGAGACGGGAAGTTCGTATCGCTGAGGAAGATAACTTTGCGGCTGTCCGTCAGGCGGCTCTTTATAATGCCCCGCATCTCTTCGGGCGAGAGTTTTTCAGTAAAATAGAAAGTCGGCATAAGCAACGAATCCGAGGGTGAAACCACTCCCTCCTTCAGGGCCCGTTCGTGCATCCCGGTGTGCGGATAAATCCGGATGCCGGCCGTCAAAAAAGCCTTGTCCTTCGCCGGGATCCTTCCGTTTATAAAATCAAGCGTCTTTTTTACGGTCAGTTCGTCTTCTTTGGGGCCGCCCATGAGGAAGCACCAGAGCGCCTTGATGGACGAGTCTTTAAGCAGTTCCGCCGCATTTTGCACCTCGGCTTCCGTAAACCCCTTCCGCAGCGAGGTGAGCGTCTGGTCGGCGGCGGACTCCGGCGTTATGCCCACCGCGGTTATGCCGGCGCGTTCCATCAGGGCGACCTGCTTTTTCGTCAGGCCCTTCGGAGTCATGGACGATACGTGGAATTTCGCCTTCAAGTCCCACCTTATAAGCTCCTCCAGGAGCTCTTCCATGTAACCTTCGGGCTGGTTGAATATGCTGTCCACGAACTCGAACGTCCGGGCGCCCGTGCGCAGTATCAGCTCCGAAATCTCCTCCGCCACCGCAGACGGCTCCCTTAACCTCCAGGACCGTCCCTCGATGCGGTTATACGTGCAGTACAGGCAGTTGTTCGCGCAGCCCCTTTTCCCCTGCACCGGCAGCACGGGCTCGAAATTAAGATACCTCTTTACGTCTACCCAGCCGTGGAGCTTCGGGCGGACCGTGTCCGGGCTTATCCACTCCTTGCGCTCATTCCACGCCAGCAGGCATTTATTGGAGACGATGCCCGGAAAATCCGCGACGTCTTCGGGCTTTTTGAGCATTGAAAAACGCGACCACCGCCTCCTCGCCCTCTCCCATGCACGCCCAGTCCAGCCCGAGGTAGTCCAGCATCTCGCGGGGCATTATACTGACTCCCGGCCCGCCGATGATGATGCGCGCGGAGCTGTTCTCTTTTACGGCCTCCGTGATTTCCTTTACGTCCGGCAGAAAGCTTCTGGGAGAGAGGAAGTCGCCGTTATCGGCGTTGCGCACGGAGATCCCGATGCCGTCGGGGTTCCAGTCGTTCAGCGCCTTTATTACGCGGCGAACAGGGTCCTTTTCGAAGGATAAGTCCAAAAGCCGCGTATCGAAACCGGCCTGGAAAAGAGCCTCCGCGATCCATGCCGCGCCCGCCGGCGCCACCGGCTGGGGTGACATCTCCCGGTTGGTGCTGATTATAAGTATTCTGGATAACATTCGAAACCGCCCGTATTAGAAAGGATTATTCAGAATTATATACAGGTGATGCCCGGTTTGCAAGAAATTACTTATCGAATATCGCGCAGCCTATCGCCCCGTTGAATAACGGGTCGGGGACGGTCACAAGGTCGCGGCCCGTCTTTGCCTTGATGAAATAAGCCACCGCCGTATTCCTGGCCACCCCTCCGGCAAAGACTACCGGCCCTTCCGGGTACCTGGCCAGCATCGGCAGGACGCGCTTCACGACGGTCAGGTTTATTCCCGCGGCGATATGCTCCGGAAGCTTCCCTTCGGTCATCTTCTGGATTATCTCGCTCTCCCCGAATATGGCGCAGGTGGCCGAGAGGTGGACGGGATTTCCTGAGTAACGTGAAATTTCGCTAAGCGGCATGTCCAGGACGTTCGCCATGTTCTCTATGTAGCGTCCGGACGAGGCCGCGCATTTGTCGTTCATCGTGAAGTCTTCCATCCGGCCGCCGGATACCTTGACCACCTTGGTGTCCTGTCCGCCGATATCCAAAAGGACAAAGCCCATAAGCCCGGTCTGGAATACCGCGCCCAGGGCGTGCGCCTTTACCTCGGAGATTACCTGTGCGCCCTTCACCTTTACGGCGTTTCTGCCATAGCCTGTTACCGTAAGCGGAACGCTCCTCAGGCAGGCCGAGCCTGGATAGCCCGACGGAAAGTTCGCCGTCCTCGGTCTTCCCGAATTCGCGGTAAAACGCGGCGGTGTCGAAGTTTTTTTTGAGGATGGCGACGCCATCTTCGACCAAGGCGATTTTTACCTGTCGCGACCCTAAATCCATCCCGCAGCGTTTCATTTTAGAAACCTGTCCCTTAACATTTCGATAAATCCTTCCAGCCTGATGCGCGTCCTCGCGTCCACCGGGCCAGGGCGGTCCCCTTCGATCGTCAGCACCGGGGTCTTCACTTCCCGCCTCAGTATCAGGTCTTCGATTGCCCGGAAGCAGAAGCTCTGGCAGTAATGTATGATGCCGTCCATGCGGCGAAGCTCTACCTGCTCTTTAATGTCCCGGATGCGCCCGAAAACGTCGTACGGGTACGTGTACCAAGCGTACTGCTCATATATATCGCCCGTTTCATACGGCATGGAGAACTGTCTCTGCACCTCGTTTAAAACTACCCGCGCGCCCGCCTTTTCCGCAACTTCGTGGAGGTCGGAAAAAATCGGCGGCACGCCGATGTAACCAAGCCGCACGACATTTTCAGGCAGAGGCTCGCGGCGTCCGGCCTCGTCAAGAAATGTATCCAGCCGCGCCTCGAATTGGCCTGGGTCGCCGTCGAAATCGCTTGCGGACACTAACCAGACGTGGTTTTCCGCGCCGGTTACTTTACCGTCCATCCAGGTCATCTCGTCCAGGCGGCGGAGTTTCCGCCTTAACGGAATCAGCTCACGAAAAATTTTCAGCGTCCGCTCCTCGCTTGCGCCCAAAGCGTCCATGAGCTTATGTATCTGGAGGCGCAAAAGGTCCGCGTCCCTGTCATACGGATAGGCGAACGGGATGATGTGCAGTCCGTCCGCCTGCCAGAGTTCCATCAGGGCATGGGTATTGGAGCAGTCGCCCTGCGTGACGGCGACGATTTGCTCTATGCCCATCTCCTTCGCCGAGAGGTACAGCCCCTTTATCCAGCCGCAGGTCGTCCTCGGGAAGCCGATAGCCTCCGCGCGGTCAACGGTATCGCCGGGGTCGTCTGAGGTTATGAAGACGTTATTTAAATCGACCGGTATAAGCCCAGCGGCGAGGATTACTTCCACGGGGACGGTAGTGGTGAAACCTGCTCTTTCCATCCCCGGAATCATACGTGAAACCGCGTTTAAAGTCAATAAAATTGAGGGGATAATCAAAATAATGTTGCGAATGGGGGAGGGAAGGAGTAAAGTTACGTCTTATGACTGGCCGTCCCACAACCGCACATATAGACCTGTCCGCCCTGGCGCATAACCTGGGCGAAGTGCGACGGTGCTGCGCCGGGGGCGGCAAAGTCCTGGGCGTGGTGAAGGCGGACGCATACGGACACGGCGCGGCCCCGTGCGCGAGGCGGCTCGTCGCCGAGGGCGTGGACATGCTTGGCGTGGCCCTTGTAGAGGAGGGGATTGAGCTTCGAGCCGCCGGGATAAATTCGGAAATACTCGTCCTGGGCGGAGTGTTCGAGCACCAGGCGGACGACCTCGTAGAATATAACCTCACCCCTGCGGTTTATACCACAATTCAGGCTGAAGCGTTCTCCGAAGCGGCCACCCGCGCGGGCAAGACCCTGCCCGTGCACGTGAAAATCGATACGGGGATGAGCCGCGTCGGGGTCATGCCGGAGGACTCGGTGGATTTCGTCCTGCTCATATCCAAGATGCCGGGGCTGAAGGTTGATGGGTCTTATGACGCACCTCTCGGACGTGAGTGAGCCGGATAAATCCTTCGCCGAGATGCAGGTGGCGCGGTTCAAGATGGTTGTGGAGCGCCTCCGGGCAGAGGGGGTAAAGATACCTCTCGCGCACGCGTCCGGGAGCGCCGCCGTGATAGATTTCGCCGCCGCGCATTTCAACATGGTGCGCCCCGGCATAATGCTCTACGGCTGTTATCCGTCCGAGGAGATGCGCGAGCAAAGTGAGCCTTCAGCCCCGTGATGAGCCTGAAGACGAAAATCATGCACATAAAAAAAGTCGGGCCGGATACGCCGATAAGCTACGGCCGGACGTTCTACACAAAAAAGGAAAGCTTGATCGCCACTCTCCCCATCGGGTACGCGGACGGGCTTAACCGCAAATTAAGCAACCGTGGGAGCGTGCTCATCGGCGGGAAACGCTGTCCCATCGTCGGCACCGTCTGCATGGACATGATAATGGTGGACGTGAGCGAAGTCCCCAACGCGAAGGTCTATGACGAGGCGGTAATCATCGGCCAACAGGGCAACGAACAAATCACCGCCGAAGAAGTCGCCGGGCTTCTCGATACGATTTCGTATGAGGTGCTTTGCAATGTGAGCAAGCGGGTAGGGAGAGAATATGAAAATTTTTGATAAATTAATAGATTACCAATTTGAGACTGATAAAAATGGAAGGCGAATTTTTTATCCCAATGGTTTTTTATCTAAGCGATATTTTATTCCTGAAGAAAAATATGAAAATGAAATCAGGAGGTTAATAGGACTATTTTTATGCTGCAATGTTTATAACTTGTATAATATTTATTGCCTCCATTATCTTATTTAAATTTAATAAGCATTTTATATTTCATATTTACTTAATAGTCTCTGGAATTATTGGCATTTCTTTTATTGTTAAATATAGAAAATATATTAAAGCACTTTCACTTGCCCCTAATATTACATTAAAAGAAAAGTTTATAAAAATCGCAAAGCGAAATTCCTTTTCCCTTTTGACTATATTAATTATAGTTTTTTTAATTCAAGTTGTTTTATCTTCTGTTTCTTTATTTTCTGGTGAACATATTATTTTAAATATTATTTGGTTTTTCATTTTTTTTATTCTCTTTATTTTATTTAGTTACACAATCATTTTAAAAATAATTTTGAGGAAACGCAATGCCTAAAGAAAAAACATTTTTCGCGTGTCAGGCCTGCGGCTCGATGTCCCCGAAATGGATGGGGAAGTGCCCGGAGTGCGGCGGATGGAACACGATGGTCGAGGAGCGCGAAGCCCCGCCACAGCGCGGGATAGCGGCGCAGTATATCGACACCGCGAAGGGCCGCCCCACGCCAATCGGAGAGATAAAAAGCGAGGGCGAGCACCGGGATTCCGTCGGCATCGGAGAGCTTGACAGAGTTCTTGGCGGCGGCATCGTGAAAGGCTCCGTCGTGCTGGTCGGAGGCGACCCGGGCATCGGGAAATCTACCCTGATGCTACAGGCGATGGACGAGCTGGCGAGGCGCGGGAAGCGCGTGCTGTACTGCTCCGGCGAGGAGTCCCCGCGTCAGATAAAGCTCCGGGGCGAGAGGCTCGGTTGCAGCTCGGACGGGCTGTTCGTCCTTGCGGAGAACAACCTTGAGGACATTTTGCGCCACGCGGCGGACGTGAAGCCGGACGCATTCGTCGTGGACTCCGTCCAGACGCTTTATACCGCAAGCATCTCGTCCGCGCCGGGCAGCATATCCCAGGTGCGCGAGGGGGCGGGGCAACTGGTCGCGTTCGCAAAAAAGACGGGGACGCCGGTCTTCATCGTGGGGCACGTGACAAAGGACGGCTCCATCGCCGGGCCGCGCGTGCTGGAGCATATGGTGGACACGGTGCTGTACTTCGAAGGCGACCGGGGGCATGCGTTCAGGATTTTACAGGGCGGTTAAAAACCGCTTCGGCTCGACCAATGAAATAGGCGTGTTCGAGATGAAGGGCGCGGGCCTGAAAGAGGTGAAGAACCCCTCGGAGATTTTCCTGGCGGAGCGAAGGAGCGACGTGACCGGCTCTGTCGTGGTGTCCACGGTGGAGGGGACGCGGCCAATCATGGCGGAGCTTCAGGCGCTGGTTACGCCTACCACTTTCGGCAACCCCCGCCGCACGGCAATCGGCGTGGACTTCGGGCGCTTTACGCTTCTGCTTGCGGTGCTGGAAAAGCGCGTCGGCCTGCACCTGATGGGGCAGGACGTGTACGTGAACGTGGTCGGCGGCCTGAAGGTGGACGAGCCGTCCGTGGACCTGGGGCTGATGGCGGCTGTGGCATCGGCTTTCAAGGACGTGCCGGTATCCGCGCGGACCGTGGTGATGGGCGAGGTGGGCCTGGGCGGAGAAGTGCGGGCCATAGGCCAGGCGGAGATGCGCGCGTACGAGGCGGCGAAGCTTGGGTTCGAGCGGTGCGTCCTGCCCGCGGCGAACCTCTCGAAGATGCACAAGGTGAAGGGGATCGAGCTTATAGGCGTCGAGCAGGCCGACGAGGCCCTGGAGGCGGTGCTGCAATGAAATATTTAATTGCGTTTATGTGTGTTGCCCTTTTTGCCACTGCCGCTTTCGCGGACAAGGCGCCCGAAGAGCTGAAACTTTCAGGCACGGTGCGGCAGGTGATGGCCATCGGCGGAGAGACGACGGGCTGGGAGCTGGTCCTGGATTTCGAAACGGCGGTGGGCGGAAAGATATTCAAGCAGATAGAGCTGGACCCCGGCGACACGGACATGCGGCAGTATAAAGGTGAGCGGGCCGTCGTAACCGGGACGCTGAAAGAGAAGACCGGCGTCGAGCGCGGGAAATATACGGTGCTTCAGGTCAAGTCGATCAAGAAAGTGGAATAGCTTAATGAATTCCCGCCGGGCCTTGTCCCTTCGCGCGTTTCAGCAAAAGCAGGAACGGGATTACTGAAACGAACGCGATGCATAATATAAAAAATACGCGGTTATACGCCAGCATCCCCGCCTGCCTCTGGATTTCCCCGTAAAGCAGGGCCAGCGACTTGGTTCCCGCGGCCGTCGGCTCTACGCCCTTCGCTATAAGTCCCGCCTTCATCTGATTGAAATGCTGCTGGAATACAGGGTTGTACGGGTTCACGTGAGTTACCAGCACGTTCTGGTAGAACTGCGAATACCTCTGCAGGATCGTCGCCGAAATGCCTATGCCGATGCCGCCGCCCATGTTCCGGAGCAGGTTAAAAAACCCCGTAGCGTTCCCCATCTCCTCTTTCGGGATGGACGCGAAGGTGAGGGTGGTAAGCGGCACGAATATCATGGCGAGCCCCATGCCGAGCACGACGCGCGGCCATACGAAGGTCCAGTAAGACGCGTCAAGGGTAAACCGGCTCATCTGGTAAAGCGCGGTCGAACCGATAATAAGGCCGGCAAAAACTATCTTCCTACCGTCATATTTCTTCAGCGCCACGCCCACTATGGGCATCATGAGAAGGGTCGCGATACCTCCAGGAGCCAGCACCATACCGGCCAGCGTCGCGTCATAGCCCATCAGCGTCTGCAGCAGAAGCGCGATGAGCGTGATGGTGCTGTACAGGCAGAAACCGAACATGAACATCAGGAAGTTTCCGGCCGCGAAGGACCTGTCCTTGAAAAGCCTCAGATGGACTATCGGGTGCTCGTGGTGAAGCTCGTAATATATGAGGCAGACAAGCGAAATAATAGCCGCGGCCGCAAAAATGACGATGAAAGGCGAGCTGAACCAGTCCTCCCGCTCGCCCTTGTCCAGCACTACCTGGAGCGCACCCATGCCCACCACTAAAAGACCCAGGCCGATGTAGTCTATGCTCATGACTTTTTTCTTTATGTACGGCGGGTCGAACACGAAGTACTTCGCCATGATCACGGCTACGAAGCCTGTCGGGATATTGATGTAGAATATCCAGCGCCAGCTTATGTTGTCCGTTATCCAGCCTCCGAGCGCCGGGCCGATAATGGGGCCGAACATGGCGCCTACGCCGAATATGGCCATGGCTAATCCCCGCTCCGATGTCGGGAACGTCTCCAGCATTATCGCCTGGCTCATCGGCTGAAGCGCCCCGCCCGCCGCGCCCTGGAGCACGCGGAAGAATATCAGCATGCCGAGGTTCGGGGCCGCGCCGCAAAGAAAAGACGCGATGGTGAAAAGCGTGATGCAGGAGATGAGGAACCGTTTCCTCCCGAAGACACTGCCCAGCCAGCCGGTCATCGGGAGCACCACCGCGTTGCTGACCAGGTAGCTGGTCAGGACCCACGTTATCTCGTCCGCCCCGGCGCTGAAGCTTCCCTGCATATGCGGCAGGGCCACGTTCGCGACGGAGGTGTCGATGATCTCCATCAGCGTGGGGAGCATCACCGCGAGGGTGACAAGCCACTTATTTACTTTTTTATACTCAGCCATTAATTTAAGTCCCGGCTAAATACCAACCGCGTCCCGCAGGACTTGCATAATGGATTTGCCGGTGTTTATCGTAGGCACGACGCTCATACCGACCCGGAGAAGATGGTTCGGGTCGCTCGCCTGGTCTATAAGGATTTTTACCGGTATCCTCTGGACGATCTTCACGTAATTGCCCGTCGCGTTCTCCGGCGGCAGGAGTGAAAAAGCCGCCCCGGTGCCGGCCATTATGCTGTCAACTTTGCCCCGAAACTTCATATTAGGATAGGTATCGACGGTAAAGTCCACCGGCTGGCCCGGACGGACGTAGGTGAGCTGGCTCTCCTTGTAGTTTGCGGTCACCCAGGTATTATTCAGTTCCACGACGGCCAGAAGCGCCTGTCCCGGCTGTACGTTGTTGCCCGGTTCGACCGATTTTTTAGTAATATAGCCGTCCGCGGGAGAGACAATCGAGGTGTAGTCCAGGTTCAGTTTCGCCTGCGCAAGCTGGGCCTCCTTCTGCGCTATCTTTGCCTTGTCGCCGCCCGGGACAAGAAAACCGGCGGTAGCGGCGGCTTTCTTGAGGGCGTCCTCGGCGTTTTTCAGCGTTGCCGCGGCGACTTTTTTAGCCGTCGCCAGCGTGTCCAGGTCCTGCTTCGCGATTATCCCTTTCTTAAACAGGATTTCTCCGCGCGCATCATTCTTCCGGGCCAGGTCTAACTGGGACTTCGCCTGGTTTACCGCGGCCTCGGCGGAGCCGACGCTTGCCACGTCCCCGTGAGTTTCGTTTTTCGCAAGGTCCAAAGACGCGCTAGCATCATTGACCGCCGTAATATAATCGGACCGGTCCAGCAAAACAAGCAGGTCCCCCTTCTTCACCATCCGGTTGTCGTCCACGTTTACCTGCTTAACATATCCCGATACCCGTGCCGAGACCTGGTAAACATGCGCGTCGATGAATGCGTCGTCGGTGTTCACATGGATTTTGGAAAGGGCATATACCCTGATGCCGATGAAACCGCCTACGACAATCAGCACCAGCAGTATCACGGCCGCGCGCTTTTTCTTATTACCGCTGCCCGATTTTTTCGCCGGGACTTCGCTTTTGGCTTCCTCCGACATCATTACCCTCCGTCAATACCTGATCTTTGTAAGTATTTTTTTAAGTTCCCGGACCTCGCGCTCACCGAGTTTTGAGGTGAGGCGCCCGGTTACCTCGGTAGCGATAGGACATAACTCGTCTTCGAGCGCCCTGCCCTTTTCAGTGAGGCAGATGCGCCAGGCGCGCCGGTCCGAAGCGTGTTTTTCGCGTTTTACCAGCCCCTCGTCTTCCATGCGGTCCACCAGGCCCACCATGGTCGCCCGGTCTATCTGGCTCTTTTCCGACAGCTCTGTCTGGGACAGGCCGTCCTGTTTCCACAAGAACGCCAGGAGCGAAAACTGCGGCGGGGTAATGCCGTAGCGAGTCAGCCTGTCGCGGAACATGGCAAACCCGCGCTGGTATGCCTTCGCCAGGAGAAAACCGATATTCTGCTCGATATCGTATTTGGGGTAATCGGCGTCCGAGGTCATTTCCTTCGGTCATTTAGTTGCATGCGAATAGTTCGTATACGAATTATATAAAAAATAAAAGGCCGGAGCAAGTAAAATCTCATAACTCCCCCATTCCCCTCCGGGGCACCCATTCTTATGGGTCGCATTAAGAGGGTCGCTTAGGCGCGATGCACTTGCTAATCTTCCGCGCCTCACGTTAAAGTTTCTTGACGACGGTGAATTTAAAATCCGGGTGTCAACATCCATCCAATAAGCTGCGCACGACATCCTTGAAATGATGCATCCGCCCACCTTCTTTTTTGACGGGCACTGTTTTTTTTACAATTACAGCAATGAATCAATTTGTTCAACTTTCATAACCGTCACAAATTGTAACTCCCCAAGCTGCTTGGGAAACACTTCTCTCAGTTTTTCAGAAATTGTTCCCTGACGCTCGATATGGGCGGTGCCGCTCAAACGGAATCCGCTGTTCTTTTTTTCCGATACGAGTGCAATCTGAATCTTGCCATTACTGGCAATATTCTTGCTCGTAGTACCTTGTCTCCAGCCGAAAAAGGCCAGCGTTTCATCATCAATAAAAAACCCTTTGCCGACAACGATGATATGCGGCCCGTCGCCTCCTTGTGTAACCAGTGGCACAAAAAGCATCTTCTCAAGCATTTCCCTGATTTCGCTATTCATTTTCATATCGTTCCTCCTTGAGACTGGAATGTGTTGTTGACCATGACTTTGCCCTTTCAAGGATATCATTCCTTCAATTTCATCAACTTTAACTGATCCGGCAGGAACTGTCGGTAGCACAGGCTACAAGACTGTTTCGGATATTCTGGTCTGCTTAAGCGGATACTCGACAGGTAAGAAGGCTTGCAGCGGTTGCTATTTGCAAAACAGGAAATCTATGGCGCGAATAGTTGACGATTTTTTTCTATTCTCAATTTACAACTATCAATGTTTTGCCCTGCTGAATGATCCTGCCTGAATCCCTCAAGTTTTTCATGGCTCGGGTGATGCTGACCCTATGGGCACCCACGAGAAAGCTGAGTTCTTCGTGGGTTAGAGGAAAAGGGATAGACGTTTCCTTCAGGCTTTTTACCCCGTGTTCGCCGGCTACGGCGGTAAGCACTCGGTAGAGGCGCTCCTCTATGGTAGAGGTGGTCGCCGTTTCGGCTCGACTCGTCAGCCACTCTATGCGCTTGGACAGGTTCTTAATCACCTGAAGCCCAATGTTTGGGTAGCCGAGAACCAGCTTCTCAAAACCTTGGCGCGTGAAGCCGCAGGTGAGGGAGTCTTCAAGGCAGGTGGCGGTAAGGGGATAATCGAACTCCCCGTTCAGAACCTGCTCGCCAAGAAAATCGCCTGCCTTGCGGATGTCCAGAGTAAGCTCGCTGCCTTCCTCGTTGAGCTTGCTTAGCTTCACCCGCCCAGCCTTGATCAGGAACATCTCAATCCCGGGTGCCCCCTGCATGAAGATGGTCTGGCCCCTATTAAATTGCCTTCCCCGGGCAGCCGCAACAAGGGCATCCAGTTCAGGAGGCTGCAGGTGCTCAAACATCCATAGATGGCCGATACAGGTGGCCGCAAGCGGCATTCCTTTTCCAGCCAGATTATTGCAAATACATTCCATGCGAGGGCTTTGCCTCCTTTGGTCATAGAATAAAGCAGGATGTTACTTTTTTATCGATTCTTTCAGTTTTTTGACCGTCGGGAACTGGTCCGCGTGAGTGTGGGGGAGGAAAAGCGACGACACGTACTCGTCCATGAACGCCCTGGAGACTGAGAGTTCAAGATACGTCATCTTTCTGGCTATATCTTCCACGTCCTTTCGGAGCGTCTTCGACAGAAGCGCCATGTACGCACCCATTATGGACGTATTGCCCAGGAATTCGAACCTGCTTATGGGCATGTCCGGCAAAAGCCCGATAGTTATGGCGCGCTCGACATCCAGGTAGTTCCCGAACCCTCCGGCGATATACACCTTTTCCACGTCCGCGAAGGTATAACCGACTTCTTTTAGCAGGGTGGAGAACCCGGCGTAGATTGCTCCCTTGGTCCGGACGATATTGTCTATGTCCGGCTCGGTGAGCGAGATGTCCTTGCCGGAGCCGAATTCCCCGGCACGGATCAGCACGAACTCGGGGCCGTCCTCGCCGACCCTCACCCTGTCGCTTCCCGCGTCCATGTTTATCTTCCCGCGCTGGTCGATTACACCCGTCAGGAACATCTCCGCCACGGCGTCTATCATTCCGGAGCCGCAGATGCCGATGGGGGCGCAGCTGCCGAGCGGCGGGCAGGTCCCGATCACGGCGACTTTTACCTCGAACGTGACCGGGTCTATCGATACTTTCTCGATAGCGCCGTTCATCGCCCGCATCCCGAACTTCACCCCTCCGCCCTCGAACGCGGGCCCGGCGGAGCACGCGGCGGTAACCATCCAGTCCGAGTTCCCAAGGACTATCTCGCCGTTCGTGCCGATGTCTATGAAAAGGGTCAGCTCCGGCCTTTTGTATAACTTGGAGGCGAGTATCCCGGAGGTGATGTCGCCCCCGACGTAGGAGGCTACGCACGGCATGGCGTATATGA
Source organism: Nitrospirota bacterium (assembly GCA_963698885.1). Lineage (GTDB taxonomy): Bacteria > Nitrospirota > JACRHJ01 > JACRHJ01 > JACRHJ01 > JBARKJ01. Next base: position 126,474 of record CAVOSJ010000003.1, read on the forward strand.
CGCCGAAGTCGTTTATCCCAAGCCCCAGCGCGTGCGTGCGCATCAGCGGGAAAAAGGTCGCCGTGGGGATATACGGTTCTTCCCTGATATGGGAAGGGTCAATGCCATAGAACAGGTGCGTCATAGACGTATTGCCGGAGACGATTATCGTATCTATGCAATCAGGTTCGATTCCCCTTTTTTTCGCCATGGAAATCAGTAGATCGTTTACCGCGCCCACGGCGAGCTTCTGGAGCTCGTCCAGGCCGTTCTTTTCCGAAGCGTATATCATCCGGGAGATTACGTCCTCTCCGCAGCGGACCTGCGGGTTATAAGATGACGCGATATCTTCGATCTTGCCGGTATGGATATTCACTAAATAGACCACGAGGGACGTAGTGCCGACGTCCACGGCGGCGCCGTAACGCGGTTTTAGCGCGTCTCCCGGCTGCACGTCCATCACCTCGATAACGTTACCCATAGTCAGAAGCGTCAGCGTCACAGCCCAGTCCTTCGCGCGCAGGGCGGCCCCCATCTTCCTCAGGATATGGAGGTTGAACCTTATCTCCGCCGCCGCGTGCCCCCGCTTCAGGAGTTCGCGCTTTATCCGCTCGGTATCGGATATATTGTCGTCCAGGTTCGGCGGCGGAAGCCTCAAAAATATTTTTTTCGTTATGGGTTTAAATTCGCCTTCGCACGTCCTCTGGACCGACTTCTGCATCTCTTCGATTTTCGAGCCGGCGGCTATCTTGCTCCCGCGCCGCATCTGGGAGGAAAGGGGGATTTCAACCACCAGGTCCGTCTCCGGGAAGCTCCGGCAGGCCAGCCGCACGCCCTGGGAGTGTTCTTTTTCGTTCAGGAACCCGCTCTCTTCGGAGTGGACTCTGCCTTCCTTCAGGATTACCCGGCACTTGCCGCAGTTGCCTTTGCCGCCGCATGTGGCATTTATATGGATGCCGTGGGAGCCTGCTACCCGGAGGATGGACTGGCCCTCTTTAGCCTCCACGGTCTTGCCGTTTGGTTGGAATGTAATTTTATGCATAGCCGTGAATCTTACACTGAATAAACCAGCCGCGTCAATAGTATAAGGGGGAGAGGCTGCCTCGCGGTTTGACTAAAGGGGTTTCCGCTGATAAATTCATAGCAGGACGAATTTTTTTTAAGAGGGGGGAAAAAATGAAAAAGCTGGCGCTGGTTCTTATGTTCCTGGTTGTTTTCATCGCAGGGTATATAACGGGGAGCGTTCAGACCAAAAAGGCCATGGCAATAGAACTCGGGGGCGTCGGCTCGGCGGTTGAAGGGGTAAAAAATCTGGGCAAGACGGCGGTTCAAATGCAGAAAAACGTGGACGAACTCCAAAAGAACCTGAATGAAGTCAAGAAGATAAAAGATGACCTATCCGGCGCGGTCGGCGGAGGGACGGGGCAACAATATCAGGACCTGAAGAAGCAGATTCCGCAATATTAAGCACAGGTCAAGCCGTCAAAAAAGGAGGCCCAGAATGTTGAAGAAATTTGTCCTTCTCCTTTCCGCATCGTTCTTTCTGAGCTTAATGGCTTATGCCTCGACCCATAGCGGTTTATAATAGATTGACATTCGCGTAGTTTTTGGTTACAAAAACGTATGTTGACACTCCTCATCCTGTCCGTCCTGGCCGCGGGGATTATCCTGTCCTGCGTCTTTATCATCTATGAGCACCAGAGCCCAGCCGCCACCATGGCATGGCTTCTCGCGATGGTGCTCCTCCCGTTCATAGGGCTGGGCGCATATTTCGTCTTCGGAAGACGCAAGGTGAATATGCGCATCCGTCTCCTCCAGGCGATAAGTCAGGCCTTCGGCGACGTCAGGCAAAAGCTGAAGTTCGACAAGACATTCAGCAGATCTCTTACCGCGATAATCAAACGGCACCAGGGTCTGATGCGCCTCGCATACAGCTTCCCCGGCCCGCCCCCGACCACCGGTAACATAGTCGAGGTGCAGAACGACGCTAAGGAATCTTATCCCGACATGTTCGAGGCGATGGCGAAGGCCGAAAAATACATCCACGCCATGTACTACATATTCCGCCCGGACGAGACGGGGATAAAGTTCCGGGATATGCTGATAGAGCGGGCATTGGCCGGCGTTGAGGTCCGGCTTATGTACGACGACATAGGCTCCTGGTCCACGAAGCTTAAATTTTTCGAGCCGTTAGTAGAGGCGGGCGGCCAGGTGCGGGAATACAGGCCGGTGCATTTCTCGCGCTTCCGTGGCGCGTACGCGAACTTCCGCAACCACAGGAAAATACTGGTAGTGGACGGAAAGACCGCGTACACCGGCGGGATAAATATCGGGGACGAGTACCTGGGCCGGGACCCGCAGCTGGGGTACTGGCGGGACTCGAACATAAAACTTACCGGCCCGGCGGCAAGCCATCTCCAGCTCATATTCGCCGAGGACTGGTTCTACGTTACGAACGAGATGCTCGCGGCTGATTACCTGGTAAAGGACTGGCCTGACGACGCGCAGGGCGAGATAGTCCAGGTCGTGCCGTCCGGCCCGGACAGGCAGATAGACCAGGTGGCGAAGCTCTATTTCACGGCCATTACATCCGCGCAGAAAAATCTGTATATCACGACGCCGTATTTCGTCCCGGACGAGTCCGTGCAGACCGCGCTTGTCGCGGCGGCCCTCCGGGGCGTGGACGTGCGGCTCCTTGTCCCCCAGAACTTCGACCGGAAGATTATCAAGTACGCCAGCATGTCGTATTTCAAGGAGCTGCTCGACGTCGGCTGCAAGATATACCAATATCAAAAAGGATTTATACATTCAAAGACCATGAGCGCGGACGGCGAGCTTGGAATCGTCGGGACGGCGAACATGGACGTGCGGAGCTTCCGGCTCAATTTCGAGGTCTGCGCGGTCTGCTACTCCAAGGCCGTCGCGGAGCACTTAGACGAACATTTCTTGGAAGACCAGGAAAACTCGCTGGAACTGAACCTGCCGCGCTACAAGAAGCGCGCGCGCCTTGAGAGGTTCCTTGAGAATACGGCGCGGCTGATGAGCGCGGTTTTATGAAAGCATTAATTTATAAACAATCTTGGTCCGAAGTTAAAAAGAAGCCATTTGTATTCAAGCAGGAAAATCGACGGGATTAAGATTAAAAAAATCAAGCGGTTTTTATGCAAGCCCAGCCAGAAGAATAATCCTATAGTTGAATAAATTAAAACATTAATGGCTATTGATATAACAAGGATTGCGAGATCATTGAGGGACCAGGCATATATAACCGGCAGTTGCGAGGAACTCGGCCACAAGGCGAGTTTAAATTTGTCGAAAATGACAGGAAGATCTGGAATACTAACAGAAATAGAAAGCAATATCAGTGGTAATATAATCCCTGCTGTTGCAAAAGACGATATGAATTTTTTCATCAGTTTACCTCGCTATGAGAAATTCAAGCAGCTCTTCCGTTTTCTGCTCCATTAATTTCCTGTCCCCTCTCGCCTCCACATTCAGCCGCACCAGCGGCTCGGTATTGGACATGCGGAGGTTGAAGCGCCACTCCCGGAACTCGATGCTGACGCCGTCGGTATGGTCGATGGAAACCGCGCCGGGCGCGTAATGCTCTTCCACTTTTTCAAGAGCCGCCGCCGGGTCGGCTATCTTGCGGTTTATCTCTCCGCTAACCGGATATAATTTCTCCCGCTCCAGGACAAGCTCGGAAAGGGTTTTACCCTTTTTCGCCATCTGCTCAAGCACCAGTAACCACGGGATCATCCCGCTGTCGCAGTACGCAAAATCCTTGAAATAATGATGGGCGGACATCTCGCCGCCGTAAACCGCGTCCTCGGCGCGCATCCGTTCCTTGATGAACGCGTGGCCGGTCTTACTCATTACGGGAATCCCACCGGCGGATTTTACGATGTCATGGTATTCCAGGTCAGGCGCGGGTCGTGGATTATTTTTGCGCCCGGATGTTTTGCCAGCATCGCCTCCGCTAACAGTCCCACGATATAATATCCCTCGATGAATTTCCCTTTCTCGTCGAACAAAAAACAGCGGTCGAAGTCCCCGTCCCACGCCACGCCTATATCCGCGCCGGATTCGATTACCGCTCTCGCGGTCGCGTCGCGGTTCTCCGGCAGGAGCGGGTTCGGGATGCCGTGCGGGAAATTCCCGTCCGGCTCGCTGAATATTTTTACAAATTGTATCCCGCCCTGCGATAGCTGGGAGATGGGGGATCCGCAGCCGCCGTTCCAGCATGTCGATTACCGGGCCCGCACAGCCGTTGCCGGGATTTACCAGGACCTTGAAAGGCGGGAGAGAGAAAGGCTCGATGTATGATAAAAGATGGCTTATATATGCTTCGGAGGTGTCAACGTATTTAATCTCGCCTTTCCGCGCCGCATCCCTGAACGTCCCATTCGCGGCGAGCGCCTCTATCTCTTTAAGTCCGGTGTCTCCGCTGATAGGCTTCGACTGCTCGCGGACGAACTTCATCCCGTTATCGCCTTTGGGGTTGTGGCTTCCGGTGACCATCACCCCGCCGGACGCGCCAAGGTGGGCGGTGGAGAAATAGACCTGCTCCGTCCCGCACAGCCCGATATCCAGCACGTCCATGCCGGAATCCATCAGCCCCCGGGAGAGAGATTCCGCCAGCTCCGGGCTTGAGAGCCGCACGTCCCGCCCGACCACCACGGCCCCCGGGTTCAGCACCTGCGCCAGCGCCCGGCCAATATGGTATGCCAGCAGCTCGTCAAGCTCTTCCGGGACCTTGCCCCGGACGTCGTAGGCCTTAAAACAGGATAGTTTCATAGGGGCAGATTCTTCGCTCCGCTCGGAATGACAAAGGGGCGTTATGACATCAACTCCCGTTCCAGCTTCATATGGTCCGCCTCTATCTCCGCGAGCGCGAGGAATACCTTTTTTACCCGCGGCTCGTTTGCCTGCACGGAAGACTGGGCGTAAAATTTCGATGCCTCTATCTCCCTTTCATGCGCTACCCGGAGGTTTTCGGCGTCGTCACCTGTCGCGGTGGAGTGCGCGGGGATCGGCTTCGGGAACTCGCATTTCAAAATCTTCCGGACCACTGTCGCATGTTCGTTCTCCACCTTCGCCAGCCCCTTGAACACCCCCTGGAGCTTCAGGCTCGATGCTTTCGCGGAGGCGTCGCGGTAGAAGGGAGTATTGTCCACTTCGAGCTGGAGCGCCCTCTCAAGGTTTTGCCGGGAAACGTCCGACAGCTTAGTTATGGTAAGGTTTTCATCGACCCACTGCTCGGGCGGCACCAGATATTTGGCCTTTGCGCCGCAGTACGGGCAGTTGGACGGGGCCAGAGTCCCCATGTAAACGTCGCCGCATATCTGGCATCTGAAGAATTGCATTCGAGCCTCCATGGAAGTAACGCCCCCTGGGGGAGTTATGAGTATTTAAAATGAATGCGCCGCGCTTGTCAACAAAAAGCCTTGAATCTCTTCTCTTAATTAGTTATTATTCCTCATGGCTTTTCAAGATGTCCGGAAGTTAAAGAAGGGCCGCCAGGAAACCCTGCCCTACCATATCGTAGCCACAACGCTCATGCCGGTGTTCTTCTGGGCCATACGGAACTGGCCGCTGTGGCTGTTGAGGGCGTTCTCCTGGGTTGTCACCTCTATATATTACCCGTTCTTCGTCACGAGGAGGCATAACTACCAGGATAACCTCAAGCACATCCTGGGAAAAGAGGTCTCCAACTGGCGGCTTTTTACCACCAGCTTCCGGATGTGCGTGAACTACGGGTACTACCTGGTTGACCTTTTCCGGATGAACGACAGGCGGGAGGAGGTCCTTAATACCATCCTCTCCCATGCCGAGGGGTATGACCACATAAAAGACGCCATCTCTCTCGGGAAGGGGGCGATACTCCTTACCGCCCACCTGGGGAACTGGGAGATGGGCGGCATAGTCCTGTCCAAGCTGGGGCATCCGGTGAACATAGTTTATTTCCCGGACGGCCACGAGACGATAGAGCGGGAGAGGACCAGAAAGCGCCTTATGCGGGGCGTGAAGGAAATCCGGCTGGACCCGTCAAAAATTTCTCCACTGGAGATGCTGCGCGCGCTGCAAAAAGGGGAGCTTGTCGCCATGCAAGGCGATAAACTCTTCCACGACAGCGGCGTGAAAATAAAGTTTTTCGACGCGGAGGCGTATTTCCCGCGCGGGCCGGTGCTACTCGCGATGCTCTCCGGCGCGCCCATACTGCCGTCGTTCATCCTGATGGAGAAGGACGCCCGGTACAGGATAATCGTCGAGGAGCCGATTTACGCACAAACGACCGGCGACCGGGAAAAAGACACCGAGGAAAATCTAAAGAAAGTGGCGGCGGTATTCGAGAAATATATCGGCAAGTACTACGACCAGTGGTACTGCTTCACGAGGTTCTGGAAATGAAAATTAAACTGATATACCCCGAATGGGGCAACTTCCCTTTAAAGTATCGCCGGTACATCCACACCCTCGGGCTGATTACCGTCGCGGGGCTGACTCCGCCTGAGATCGAGCTTTCCTTCACGGACGAGCGGATCGAGCAGATTGATTTCGACGAGCCTGCGGACATGGTGGCCATATCCGCGATGACATGCCAGGCTAAACGCGCCTATGACATAGCGGATAAATACCGCGCAAAGAATATACCTGTCGTCCTGGGGGGAATACACCCGTCGCTTATGCCGGAAGAATCCGCCCTTCATGCGGACGCGGTAGTGGTGGGCGAGGCGGAGGGGACGTGGGAGGAACTTGTAAAAGATTTTATTAGCGGCTCGATGAAGAAGCTGTATAAATGCGTCGAGCGGCCCAAGATGGAAAACGTCGCCTGGCCCCGGCGCGACCTGCTGGCGGGGAAGGGATATATCCCCATGCAGTCCATGCAGGTGTCGCGCGGCTGCCCGGTAAACTGCGAGTTCTGCTCCGTGCCCGGTATCTACGGCACGTCCTACCGGGGCAGGCCCATAAAAGAGGCGCTGGCGGAGCTTGAGAAGATGGAAGAATATATCTTCTTCGTGGACGATAATTTTCATCTTGCCAAGCGGCGGACGTATGAACTGTTCGACGGCATGGCGGGGATGGGGAAGAAATGGACGGGGCTTGCCCCACTGTCCGCCGCGCAGGATAAGGATTACGTGGACAGGCTGGTGAAATCCGGCTGCTGGCTCCTGTATGTGGACGTCGGCCCGTGGATGGCGGCCTCGTTCGGCGAGAAACGCGCCGGGTTTACCACGGCCGAGAAGCATCTGGACAATATAAAGAGGTTCCATGACGCGGGCATAAAACTTATCGCCTCGTTCGTGTTCGGGTATGACTATGACGACAAGGGAGTATTCGAGAGGACGGTGGATTTCGCCAAAAAGACCGGCATAGAGGAGTGCGAGTTCCTGATCCTCACCCCTTATCCAAGTACGCGCCTGCACGACAAGCTGGAGGCCCAGGGCAGGATTATCGACCGCGACCTCTCCCGCTACACCACCACGAACGTTGTTTTCAAGCCCGCGCTCATGACGCCGGACGAGCTGTACGAGGGCTACATTATGGCGTGGAGGGAATTTTATTCAAAGGACGTTCTCGAAGAGACCGCCGCAGGGCTTAGTCGTCAAGACCATGTCCCAGTTCCCCATAGACCCCGCCGTTTTCGACCGGATGATAGATGAACGATACCGCCCGGAGGACAAGTGGGTGGAGAGCTTTGTGCGGCGGGAGAGGCTGGGGAGATAAGCCTGTTACCTTTTTGGAAAAAGGTAACGCCAAAAACTTTTAAACGGAACAGGAGGGAGATGGACGCTCAGGTAGAGAAGAGGACGAAAAAGCCGCATAACAGAAGGGTGCACCTGGCGAACGAGAGGACGTTCCTTGCGTGGATAAGGACGAGCATCGCATTGATGGCGTTCGGGTTCGTGGTGGAGAAGTTCGCGCTGTTCCTGAAGGAGGCGGAATATTTCCTCATGAGGACGGTTCCCGGCGTCCCGTCCTCCCTGCCCAAAAAAATACCCGGCCCGGGATATTCATCCGTCTTTGGAATAGTACTGGTGGCGATGGGCGCGGCAATCGGTTTCCTGTCGTTTATCCGGTACAGGAAGATTGAAAAAGAGATAGACGAAGGATACCTTCCTGCCGTCCCCGATTCTGACGTTAATGACCGCGCTTTCGCTTCTTGCCATAGGGATGTTCCTGCTGGTGTATTTAATTCACAGCCTTTAAAACTCCTTCTTTTAAAATTATTACTTTTCAGATATAATCCGGCCCATGAAATATTTTTTGACTACCGCGCTAAAGAACCTCTGGGAGAGCAAGATAACCAGCTTCTTCACCGCCGTGACGCTGGCGGTCGCGTTGGGGTTCCTGGGGGCATACCTTGCCCTGTTCCTGAATTTGCAAGGGGCCTTGTCCTCTGTCAACGAGAAGTTTCCGTTGACCGTCTATCTGTCCGACGGGATTACCACGGCCCAGATGGACGCCGTCAATAAACGCCTTAATGCAGACCCGCTCGTGGCCTCTGTCGTGTTTACCTCGAAGGATAAGGCCCTGAAGGAGTTTTCGGATACCGCAAGTGATGAGACGCCGCTTATCAAGAGCATCGGGATGAACCCGCTCCCGGCCTCCTTCGATATACGTCTCAAGGCGGAAGGCGCGGCGGGTTCGCCGGACGACCTGGTAAAGGCCCTGCGGACGATGGCGGGCGTGGAGGACGTGCAGTACCTCCGGGAAGAGGCCGGGCGTCTGAAAAGGATGCTGGACTCTTTTAAATTCGCCGGGCTTGCTTTGGGCTTGGCCGTTTTAGTCGGGGTGGTTTTTATAAGCTACAGCACGCTTCGTCTCGCGGTGCTCCGGCACCAGGGCGAGATAGAGGTGATGAAGCTCCTCGGTTCGACAAGGCCGTTTATCATGGGGCCGTTCCTTGCCGAAGGGGCGCTTCAGGGGCTAATGGCTTCCGGGCTTTCGGTGGGGCTCCTTTACGCGCGCCGTGCGCTGGATATCCGTCTCGAAAGCCATGCCGGTAATGGATGGCGGGATACATTTCCTGCCGCCCCAGGCATGGCTCGGCATAATCTTCGTCGGGACCTTCCTCGGGTTCACCGGAAGTTTCCTGGCGTTCTTCCGGACATTAAAAATGTAATTGTGAGAGAAAATGAATAAGACAACCGAAAAAATCGTCTGCCCCAAGTGCGGCTCATCTGAAAAAATAATACCGATTATCTACCGGTGCAAGCCGGGTGATTACGAGAAGTACCGCGATGCGGAGAAGCGGGGGGAATGCATAATGGCCGGATGCGTCCTTTCCGTCGAGGTCCCGAAATGGTTCTGCAAAGCCTGCCGTCTTAATATCTGGGAATCCGACCTGCACACATAGCCCCGGCCGGAACAGGGATTCTCCCAATAGAAACGTTACTGCCGCCCTATCTGGTTATTAACGATTAAAATGGCCGCCGAAATAGGAACGTCGGCATTTTTAGGGTCGTTGGCATACGCATCTAATCCAGATTCATACTGGCCGACGCAGTAGGGTAAATTATACATTTCCTTCTTTGTTACAGAGTAAACTGCGCGGTAAGCGCTGATCAATCCGTTTATATATGCTTCCCTTTCTCTTTCGGCCATAACCTTGGACGCCGCATTATAAAATTCGGTCGGATTAACACCGTCCCTTCTCATGTCTTTCTCTATCCAGTTCGCACAATCTTCTACATAGGTATACCAGACCTTGCAGGTGCAATTTATTATGGTAGGACGCGCATCGTCAGCAGCAGCGGGTGTTGCGTAGCTTATTGCCAATAACGCGCCTATTACAACTACTATTGCAACAAACGATAGTAAATTTTTTTTCATGGCGTCTCCTATTTGAAAACATACCATGCCATGGCTTTTCCCGCAAATACCTCATTTAGAACGTTTCCTGACTATTGCAAATCTTTTGCAAGCCAATGCATACATGCCGATGCCTGCGCCGCAGGCAGCCTTCAGGTATACTTATAGTATTAAGCACTAAATGCAGGGAGGTTTGATATGGAAGAGAAGAAAAAAGAGATGGACATGGAGTCCATGATGGAAACGTACAGGAAGCTGGCAACTCCGGGCCCCGTCCACAAGCTGCTGGAGAAGCTGACCGGGAGCTGGGTAACCAGGACCATAGCGCGGATGGACCCCAATAAGCCGCCGATGGAAAGCACGGGCACCTGCGTGCAGAAGATGATACTCGGAGGACGTTACCTGCAGCAGGAATATACCGGCGACATGATGGGAGAGACGTTCAACGGCATCAACCTCATCGGGTACGACAACCAGACCGGGAAGGTCGTATCGATCTGGATCGACAATATGAGCACCGGTATCAATTATTTTGAGGGTACCGCCAGTGCCGACGGCAAGACTCTTACGCAGGAGAGCAGCCTTAACGACCCCGTCAGAGGGCATCTGCGTTGGCGCAGCGTAACCAAGTTCCTGGATGACAACCGACTTGAGTATGAAATGTACATCACTCCCGAGGGGGGTAAGGAAACGAAGGAGATGGAGATGACGGTCACCAGGAAGGAAGCGGCGAAAGCAGCGCCAAGCAAAGCAGCCTGACCTCAAATTGAATCCGGAAATTCAGGGACACAACTTACGGGATTGTGTCCCTTATTTTTTTCTTCTCCCCAGCCCTGCTCTTAATAATTCTTACTTACTGAGTATGCAACTAATTAATTTAATTAAATTTCCAGTAATTTTAATTTTCCATTTTAGTGATATAATAAATAGATGAAGGGGGCTAATCCCGCCAATGCGGGAGGAGGTTATTATGTTTGAGACACTATTCAAATACTGGTGGCAGCCGGTAGTAAGGGGCATAGTCGCGATAGTCTTCGGCGTGCTGGCGTTCGCAATGCCGCTCGTTACGCTGACGACCCTCGTGTTCTTTATCGGCGCATACCTGTTCGTAAACGGGATATTCCTGGCAATCTCGGCCATAGGCTCCCGGAAGGAGAAAGAGGACTGGTGGCTGTTCCTCATCGAGGGCCTGATGAGCATAGGCGTCGGGGTGGTTACCTACCTTGTCCCCGGAATCACAGCCTTCGCGCTCGTAATCTACATCGCCGCCTGGGCGCTGGCCACCGGCGTGCTTGAGATAGTCGCCGCGATACGGCTCAGGAAGGTAATGAGGCATGAGGTATTGCTGGCCCTTGCCGGCGTCGCCTCCATCGTCTTCGCTATCCTTCTGATGTGGAACCCCGCGGTCGGCGCGCTCAGCCTTCTGTGGCTGATAGGCGCGTATGCCATAGTATTCGGGGTGCTGCTCACAATACTCGGTTTCGAGGTGCACCACGAGGGGAAGAAGCTGAAAGTGATTTAAAGGCGTATTTCTAATGCCGCGATTCCAGGGTCGATTGGCACTGACAGCAAAAGGGTTGCGGTTTTATGCCGCAACCCTTTATTTTGTTGGCAGGCGGGGGCGCTCGCCCCTTAGGCGGCCTTGCTCAGCTTGTCTTTCAGCTTGTCAACGCGCGCTTCGTGAGCGTTAAGTGCCTCGACGAGACGCTTTTCCACCTTCGCTTTCATTTCACTTTTCGTCTTTGCCGCTTGTTCTTTCAGCGATTTGATCTTGGCTTCCCCTTCATGCTTGATGGCTTCGATCTTCTTATCGAGCTTAGCTCGTCTGGCCTGCATCCTTTTCTGGGCGGCATCGAGTTTAGCCTGAAGCTTGACTTTGGCTTCCCCGACCGCTTTGCTCTGCTCGGCTTTCAGCTCAGCGATTTCAGCTTTGTCGGCCGCGATCTCTCGCTCGATTTGAGCGTCGATGAACTCACCGCGCGCGGTTCGAAACACGACCCCGCCCAGCATTTCCATGCGAGTGTCCAACGGAGTGACCCAATCTTCATCAACTTCGGCGACGACAGCCATTTTGCCCGGCGAGAGGTGCTGCGAAACTTCAGTTAAGAAATCGTCACTGACGCCGAGATGCGCTATATCGGCCAGCGAACCCGCAAAAGTTCCCGTCACTGCGCCGAAAGCTAGCCCGACAGGGCCTCCGAGCAACCCGATGAGACTCCCCGTGGCAAATCCGAGAGCAGTTCCGAGCGGCCCCTGGTCAGGCTGTCGATTGACGATGACCTTGCCTTTCGAGTCTTTAGCGATGACGGTGGCGGCGTACAGTGTGATGCTGCCTTCGTCGTGGAGTTCCCTGAGAGCTTTGCTGCCTTCGTAGGCGCTGTTCTCGTCGTCGAACACTGTCACGATCATCCTGTCCATAATTTTTCTCCTTCTTTTGTTATGGTAACGGCCCACAGTGTCATGGACTATTACGGTTTGATTCAACTCCGTCTGGTCGTTCCACACAGCCAAATTTACCAGAGTAATCTGTGTTGGTCAAGCCACTCCAAACTGACCCAACTACTTGATAATAATAGATTTGTAATAGAAACCGTTATGGCTGCGGTGGTGCCTGCGGCTTTCCGCATTCTGCTCTTAATAGCCCTTCCTGCCGAGCGTTCCAACTCATCGTTAATTTACCTCTATTCACATATAAATGACTTATTCGTCGTTTTTTTATCGGGCGTGAATTTACGCCATTTTTACGGCCTTACAGGCCAATTTTGGGGGTCTGGGGGCGGTTTTTGAGACATGTGTTTTTCAGTTTGCGGAGGGATTTTTAATCATATATTAGAAAGAGTTACGGCATATTTTCGGCCGATTTCGGCTGGCCGGAAAATCCGGGTTCTGGTTTTGCAAGTATTTGAAAATTAAGCATAATTTATTCCAGCATCCTCCAATTTTTCATATCCTGATGAGGTATATACGCATTTTATTTATATCAAGCTATGAATTTCATGGCTCCGATAATTTACCCCCGCCCCCAAACCCGTTGACATAGCCCCTTCACACCTATAAAATCCTGTCATGCCGGACTTCCATAAAAAGCTGTCGATAACCCTGCTCTGTTTTTTCATCCTCTCCGCCTGCGCGCACGCCCCGGAAAGGGAAGCCCAATCGCCAATGATAAAGCACCGTCCGCTCCCGAAGGTGGACAGGAACGGGATGCCCCTGACGGATACCGGCCCAGGAAAACCGCCCCCGCCCGCCGGGACGGTTTACCAGGCGATAGCATCCTGGTACGGGCCGGGCTTTCAAGGGCATCGCACGGCGTCCGGAGAGGTCTTCGACCAGGACGGATTGAGCTGCGCGCACAAGACCTATGCCTTTGGAACCAAACTGAAAATCAGGCACCCGAAGACCGGGAAAGAGTGCGTCGTGACGGTAAACGACCGCGGGCCGTTTGTATTGGACGTGGATTTGGACATCTCGCGCGGAGCCTCGCGCGCCATAGGCCGGCTGGACACCGGGCCGGTAATCGTCCAGGAGATAGGACGCGACACGTCATATATAAAGGAAGTAAAGATAGGTGACGTCTCCGGAAAAGGATTTTACAGGGTGCAGGTCGGGGCATTCTCGGATCCGGAGAACGCGGAACACCTGAAAATGGGGCTGGAACTCGGTTATCAGGACGTCCGGATATCGAAGGCACAGATAAATGGAGTAATATATAACCGGGTGCAGGCGGGTAGTTTCCGGGAGAGGAGACCTGCGCTGGAACTGGCTGATAAGCTGGCCCGCGAGGGATATCCGGCATGGGTGGTCAGGGCCAGGTAAACGCCAATTTATATTGACACAGCGCCGTCATTCATGCTATTTCTATAGGCTCGATTTTTATTTTTTTAATAAGCATTTAGAGGGTTTAGTGGCACTCGTAAATTACGCGACAAGGGAGATAAACGCCAAGATAGTCTATTACGGCCCCGGTCTCTCCGGAAAGACCACGAACATCCAGAGCGTGTACGAGAAGATAAGGCCTGATAACAAAGGGAAGCTTATCTCTCTCTCGACGCAGGGGGACCGGACGCTGTTCTTCGATTTCCTGCCCGTGGAACTGGGCAAAATCAAAGGCTTCAGGACCCGCTTTCACCTGTATACCGTGCCGGGCCAGGTGTTCTATAACTCCACCAGGAAGCTGGTTTTAAAAGGCACGGACGGCGTAGTCTTCGTTGCGGACTCGCAGAAGATGATGATGAATGAGAACCTCCAGTCCTTCGAGAACTTGAAGCAGAACCTCACGGATATGGGCATCGATGCGGCCGATTTTCCCTTAGTTATCCAGTACAATAAAAGAGACTTGCCGGGCGCCGCGACTGTCGAGGAGATGGAGGATTATTTAAACCCCAAAGGGCTTCCATACTTTGAGGCGTCCGCCGTAAAAGGCGAAGGCGTGCTCCCCACGCTTACCGCAATGGTGAAATTCATCCTCCATAGTTTAAAGCACGACCCGGAAGGGCACCAGATCAATTTAGACGAATTAAGCGAGGAAAAGGCGGACGACAAAGCGCCCGGGGAAGTTGAGAAAGATGTAATAAAAATCCGCTCATCCGTCTCCGCGCCTGCTATCTCCATACCGGACGAGGAACCGGAACCGCCTGAGGCGGCGCTGGAACTGGAGCCAGAGCCTGAGCCAGAGCTTCCCCCGATTCCTTCCCCGGTACTGAAGGAAATCGAGGAAGACGAAGAGTACGAGGATTTGTCGGTCGAAGAAATGGTTGCCGAGCTATCTGAAAATGATTTCATTCAGGAGCTGGATGCGGTAATCGGCCCGGTGCCGGCGCCAATGACCTTTTAACTTACGATGAGCCGAAGAGCAGGACGCTGGGAGGGTCGAAGCTTTCTTTTTCGCTCCCGGTGCGTCTCACTACCCAGGGCGGGATGAAAGAGGTCACGCTGAAGGTATCCCTGGACATAGAGCTTTCCGGCGAAGGCGCGGAAGCGATAACGGCCGTGGAGATACTGCCGCCGGGGCCGAAGCCGGTCGACCGGCCAAAGGAGCCTCCGAGCCTGCCTCAGGCAATGCCTCCGGAGGAGGGGAGGAAGCTTCCGGAGCCGGTATCGGAGGGTTTACCTGAGAGGCCGCCGGAAAGTCCGGTGGACAAGGCATCGGCGAGGGTGCTTCAGAAAACCAAGAAAGATAAAACCAGCGTGTTCCAAAAATTCTTTGGGCATTAAATAAAAGGCGGAGGAAAGATGTCGGGACATTCAAAGTGGGCTACCACAAAGCATAAAAAGGGTGCGGCGGACGCCAAGAGGGGCAAAATATTCACGAAGGTAACCAAAGAGCTTACCGTTGCGGCTAAGCTTGGCGGCGGCGACCCGGGCGGCAATCCGCGCCTTCGCACCGCGATTGAAAAGGCCAAGGAAGCGAATATGCCCCAGGACAATATCAAGCGCGCGATCCAGAAGGGCACTGGCGAACTTCCTGGCGTGTCGTACGACGAGATAACGTACGAGGGTTACGGCCCCGGCGGCGTCGCTCTGCTTATCGAGTGCCTGACGGACAACAAGAACCGCTCCGTCTCCGAGGTCCGGCACGTATTAAGCAAGAACAACGGGAGCATGGGCGAAACGGGATGCGTCTCCTGGATGTTCACGCAGAAAGGCTATATCCTCGTGGACAAGACGGGCGCGGACGAGGACACGCTGATGACCGTCGCCCTCGATGCGGGCGCGGAGGATATGAAGTCGGAGCCGGATGAATCCAATTACGAGATCATAACCGCGCCGCAGGATTTCGAGGCCGTGAAGAAGGGACTTCAGGACAAGGGCGTGAAATTCGAAAGCGCGGAAGTCACCATGATACCCCAGACGTACGTGAAGCTCGAGGGCAAGGAGGCGGAGCAGATGGTCCGCCTGATGGACGCCCTCGAAGACAACGACGACGTGCAGAACGTGTACGCGAACTTTGACATCCCCGATGACGTGATGGAGAAAATGGCCTAAAGAGGGAGTATTTCAAATTAACCCTCGCCCCTTGCGGGAGAGGGAAGGCGACCGAGTCTGGTCGCTGGGTGAGGGGCAAGCATTTGCGTATCCTTGGTATCGACCCTGGAAGCGTCGCGAGCGGTTTCGGAGTCGTGGACGAAGAGGGGAACCGGATTTTTTTTGTGGAAGCCGGGCGCGTCACGGCCTCTTCCCGCCTGTCTTTTCCCCACCGCCTGAAGAAAATGTACGAAGGGCTGGGAGAGGTCATTGCAAGGCATAAGCCGGACGCGGTGGCGGTCGAGAACGTCTTTTTCGCCAAGAACGTCCAGTCCGCGCTGAAGCTCGGTCATGCCAGGGGCGTTGCCCTTCTCGCGGCGGCGAACCTCAACCTTCCCATTTTCGAGTACACGCCGACCGAGATAAAGCAGTCCGTGGTGGGATATGGCGGCGCGGATAAGGCGCAGGTCCAGCAGATGGTGAAGACCCTCCTGAAACTGACTGAACTCCCGGCGCCGTTCGACGCCTCGGACGCCCTTGCCTGCGCGATCTGCCATATCCACAGCGCGAGGATGAAAGAGACCTTGCTGGCCCGCCCGTCCGGCAGCGGCGGGAAAAACCGCAGATGATCGCCCGCTTAACCGGAAACCTGCTCGTGAAAGACCCCGGCAGCGTCGTAATCGACGTCCACGGGGTCGGCTACCGGGCTTCGATTCCGCTGTCCACTTTCTACGGCCTGCCTGATGCCGGAAACCAGGTATCTCTCCATATCCACACCCATGTCCGCGAGGACGCGATACTGCTCTACGGCTTCCTCACGCAGAGGGAGAAAGAGCTTTTCCTCGCGCTGACTGCCGTATCCGGCATCGGCCCGAAGGTCGCGCTCGCCATCATCTCAGGCCTTCCCGCCGGAGAGCTTGCCGACGCGATAGCGCGCGGAGACCAGAAGAAAATCTCCACCATACCGGGCGTGGGCCCGAAGACCGCCGCGCGGGTTATCCTGGAATTAAAGGATAAAGTTGCCGCCCTCGGCGCATCCGAATCCGGCCCGTGCGCAGCGGGAGCGTACAGCCGTCAGAGGGACGAGGCCGTATCCGCGCTGGTTAATCTCGGCTATAAAAAGAATATGGCCGAAGACGCGGTCAAAAAAATCTGCGCCGTGGGCGGCGAAGATATGGCGCTGGAAATTCTGATAAAGGAAGCGTTAAAAGCATTGGCAAAAGGATAACTCCGCAGCCCATTTTTCATTATCGTAGCCGAAATAGTATTTTATAAAAATCTTGTAAAATTTCCCGCCAAATCCCATCCAGATAGGGCTATTTCCGAGACTTAGATAACTATTTGGTAAGTTCTATCATTAGGTCATATCCCCCATTTCCGCTTTCACGCTATAATAATAATATAAGAGTCGCTCAAATAAGGAGGCGAACCATGCGTGTGAAGTCCCTCTTCCTCATGGTTATTTCCGCTATGGGGCTGATAATGGCCCAGCGGGCTTTCGGCGACGATGTTTCTGACAAGCTTAAATATATCAAGCTTCCCCCCGGTTTCCATATAACCCTTTTTGCCGGAAAATGCTGCAATCCCCAAAGGCGCCCGCTCGATGGCGCTGGGAGACAAGGGGACGCTGTTCGTGGGGACGAGGAACCACACGGTATATGCCCTTACCGACCCGGACAACGACGGGGTGGCGGAGGGGATATATAAAATCGCCAATGACCTGAACGAACCTAACGGAGTCGCCTTCAAGGACGGCTCGCTCTACGTCGCCGAGATAAGCCGCATCCTGCGCTATGACAACATCGAAGCGCACCTGAAGGACCCGCCCAAGCCGGTAGTGATATATGACAAGTACCCCACGAAGAAGCACCACGGCTGGAAGTTCATCCGGTTCGGCCCGGACGGATACCTCTACGTCCCCATCGGCGCGCCCTGCAACGTCTGCGAGCCGGGCGACCCCTTCGCGTCCATAACCAGGATGAGGCCGAGCTGGAGCGGGTTCGAGATTTTCGCGCGCGGAGTAAGGAATACCGTGGGGTTCGACTGGGACCCGGTTACAAAAGAGCTTTGGTTTACGGACAACGGCCGGGACCTGATGGGAGACAATGTGCCGCCGGACGAGCTGAATCACGCGCCGAAGAAGGGGCTTAATTTCGGCTTCCCGTACTGGCACGGCAAGAATATTCCCGACCCTCAATACGGCAATGGGCACAAGGCGTCCGAGTTTACCCTGCCGGAGCTGGAACTGCCCGCGCACGTGGCAAGTTTAGGGATGAGGTTCTATACCGGAAAGATGTTCCCGGAGAAGTACAGGAACGGCATATTCATCGCCGAGCACGGCTCCTGGAACAGGAGCAATAAAATCGGATACCGGGTAACTTTCGTCCAGATGAGCAGAGCGAGGCATCCGGTCAAGTATGAGATATTCGCCCAGGGATGGCTCCAGGGGGAAAGCAATTGGGGAAGGCCTGTGGACGTCCTGGTAATGCCGGACGGGGCGCTTTTAGTCTCGGACGATTACGCGAGCGCAATATACAGGATAACATATAAAAAGTAATTGACAAAATAAACATTGTGGATTAGGTTGAGTTATAAAAGTTTTAACCAGGAGAGCATTATGCCAACGTATGATGAAATAAAAAAGGAAATTGCTGCTATTGGAATCGTCTTAAAAGAATATCCTGAAAATTTAAAGGATAAAGTATTTGATATTTTAATAAGTACTTATTTAGGTAAGAAAATTGAAAATATTCAACATCCTCATCATGTTCAACAACATGATGCTACCCCACAAACAAATAAGCCCACCGAAAAATTAGAAGGCATTGGAAAGAAAAAAGCAAATAATAGACCACCTACAAAAAGCACGTTTCAAATAATAAAAGATATTCAATTAAGAGGAGGGAGTGGACATCCGTCTTTTACCGATTTTTATGAACAAAAAAAACCAACATCTAATATAGAGTTTAATGTCCTGGCGATATACTATTTAACTCACACACTATCTCTGAGCAATATTGGGGTAGATCATGTTTATACGTGTTATAAAACTGTTTCAAGAAAAATACCCGGAGATTTGAAGCAGAGTATTTATGACTCTTCTAGTGCAAGGTATGGATATATAAATGCAAATAATTTAAATGATATGTCTGTCTCAACTCATGGAGAAAATCTGGTCGAACTTGACCTACCAAAGAAAAAGAAAGAAAACGGAAAATAAATAAATAGATGAAACTAAACGAATTTATTAAGACATCGGATTTGTTTTCTCAAAAAGAGTTAGATAAAATTACCTTATTAGCTTTCTATCATTTAAAGAAGTGTGAGCTTAATCAATTCTCAAAAAAAGATGTAGCAGATTGGTTCAGCACTTTAAATTTGCCTATCCCCAATTTATCAAGATTAAATATAAATATTTCTAAATCAAAAGATTTTATTCGTGGCACAGATTCTCAACATTTTCGCCTTCACGCTAATAAAATAATTTTATTTGAATCGTTGTTTCCAATGCTTGTTGAAAAAAATGAGGAGGTTTTTTGTGAAGATTCAATTCTTCCAGAAAGTTTATATATAGGAACAAGAGGATATATCGAATGCTTAGCAAAACAAATAAATGCGTCCTTCGAAAGCAATATTTTTGATGGGTGTGCAGTTTTAATGAGAAGGCTTATTGAAATTTTATTAATTCATACCTATGAAAATTTTCAATTAATGAACACAATTAAAGATTCTAATGGGCATTTGCAAAATTTGAATACTATTATAAATAATGCCGAATCAAATTCGACTCTTGATCTTTCAAGAGATACAAAAGGCGTATTAGATGATTTTAGGAAAATAGGGAACTTTTCCGCACATAAAATTTACTATAACTGCAAAAGAAACGACTTAAAAAAAATTATTTTAGAGTTCAGAATGGCTTTTGAAGAATTGCTATATAAATCTGGAATTAAAAAATAAAAAAACAAAATTCTCGCCATAACCGTCGCCGGTATCCCCAGCAAGTAGTTTATAATGGTAAAATAGAACAATATAAAAGAAGGAGATGTCCGCATGGTAAAGATAGGCGAAGTGATCCCGGACTTGGAGGTGGAGGTTTACCAGAACGAGGAGACGAAGAAGGTTAAGTTTTCCAATTACCGGGAAAAGTGGCTCGTCCTCATTTTTTATCCCGCCGATTTTACGTTCATCTGCCCGACGGAGCTCGAGGAGGCGGCGGAAATGTACGACGAGTTCAAGTCGCTCGGCGCGGAACTGATGAGCATCAGTACGGACACGGTCTTCGTGCACAAGGCCTGGCACGACAACTCGCCGTCCATAAAGAAGATAAAATACCCGATGGCCGCCGACCCCGCGGGGAAGGTATGCCGGGAGTTCGGGACGTATATCGAAGGCGAGGGGCTGTCGCTCCGGGGGAGCTTCATTATCGACCCGGACGGGGTCCTGAAGGCATATGAGATGCACGACAACAGCATCGGCAGGAGCGCAAAGGAGCTGTTCCGGAAGCTCCAGGCGGCGAAGTTCGTCCGCGAGGCGGGCGGCGAGGTATGCCCGGCGTCCTGGGAGCCTGGAAAGCCGACTCTTAGGCCTGGGCTGGACATAGTGGGGAAGATATAATTTATTCAGGCGCGGAAAAGCCCGCGGAAACGCGGGCTTTTTTTATTCTTATAGAAATAAGGATCTTTTTTTGCTAATATTTGAGGGTCTTGGAGAAGAGATTTCAATAGCCGCAACATTACAGGTATAAATTTTGGACGAACGAGTAATCGGCCCGGAAAAGAACACGGAAGACGTAAACCTCGACCTGGCGCTTCGGCCGCTGTCGTTTGACGAGTACGTCGGGCAGGACAGGGTGAAGGACAACCTCAAGGTCTTCATCCAGGCGGCCAGGGAGCGGGGCGAGGCGCTGGACCACGTGCTTTTCTCTGGGCCCCCCGGACTTGGAAAGACCACGCTGGCGCATATTATCGCGCGGGAGATGGGGGTCAATATAAAGACCACCTCCGGCCCGGTTATCGAGCGTCAGGGCGACCTCGCGGCCATACTTACCAACCTGGAAAAGGGCGACGTCCTGTTCGTGGACGAGATACACAGGCTTAACCGGGTAATCGAGGAAGTGCTCTACCCGGCGATGGAAGATTACCAGCTTGATATAATTATAGGGCAGGGGCCGTCCGCCCGCTCCATAAAGCTCGACCTCCCGCCGTTTACCCTGGTGGGGGCGACGACGAGGGCGGGGCTTTTGACTTCTCCGCTTCGGGAGCGGTTCGGAGTGGCGGCGAGGCTGGAATTTTATCCGCCGGAAGACCTGCAAAAAATAGTCATACGTTCGGCGAACCTTTTGGGAATAGGCATCGACATAGAAGGCGCGCTGGAGATTGCCCGGCGTTCCAGGGGGACTCCAAGAGTGGCTAACAGGCTTCTGCGGCGGGTGCGGGATTTCGCACAGGTGGACGGGAAAAAAATCGTGGACGCCGATGCGGCGAGGAGCGGCCTGAAGAGGCTGGAGGTCGATGAGCGCGGACTTGATTTCATGGACAAGAAGCTCCTCCTTACCATAATCGACAAGTTCGGCGGCGGGCCTGTCGGAGTGGATACTCTTTCCGCCGCCGTAGCCGAGGAGCGGGACACGATTGAAGACGTTTACGAACCTTTCCTTATCCAGGAGGGACTGATAGAGAGGACGCCCAGGGGGAGGCTTGCGACGCTGGCGGCCTATAAACATTACGGCAGGGAAAAAGGCGTCCAGGGGAGGCTTCTATGAGAGTCCTTATGCATA
This sequence comes from Nitrospirota bacterium, assembly GCA_963698885.1. Lineage (GTDB taxonomy): Bacteria > Nitrospirota > JACRHJ01 > JACRHJ01 > JACRHJ01 > JBARKJ01. Next base: position 148,012 of record CAVOSJ010000003.1, read on the forward strand.
TATGTTGCGGTCCCTGCCTGGTCTTTCCGCTGAAGTCGTTGCGGGAGGAAGGGGTGGAGGTGGATGGATTTTTTTACAACCCGAACATCCAACCGTACACCGAGTTCAAGAAAAGGCTGGAAACCCTGGAAGACTATGCCCGTTCGCAGGAAATGGCGCTTGCGAGCGAGGTAGGATACGATATCGAGGAATTTTTCAGGAGAGTAGTCGGGAATGAGGGAGAGCGGTGCGCGGCCTGCTACGAAATGCGTCTCAGAAAGGTCGCCCAGGCGGCGCGCGACTCCGGCTACGACGCCTTTTCCACTACGCTCCTTTACAGCAAGTACCAGAAGCACGACCTGCTCGTCCATGTCGCGGATGTCATCGCCCGCGAACTGGGCATTAAATTTTTGTACCGCGACTTCAGGCAGGGCTGGAAGGAAGGCCAGGAATTATCTCACGAGATCGGCATGTACCATCAGAAATACTGCGGCTGCGTTTACAGCGAAAAGGAACGGTACTTAAAAGAAAAAAAGCCGGCCGCCGTGCCGGGGAAATAAACAAAAAGGTTTCTCTGGTGGAGCATAATAAGTAATGGTAGATTGGAATCGTTTCAATCCGGCTGATTTCGAATATGATTTTGAAGGTGATAAACTCGGCGCCCATCATATTGCATTCGAAGAAGCTGTTGAATGTTTCTTTTCCGATTATGAAATTCGCAGTTACAAGACGTACAAGGACCGCTATCAGCTTATTGGGGAGACGATTGGCGGACGCAGGCTCAAAATAATATTTCAACTGAAGCTGGGTAATATTGTCCGGCTGATAACGGGATGGGAAATATGAAACCAAAGCAGAAAATAATGACTGAAAAAGAAATTGATAAAGTTGTCATTGCACAGGCTGATGATGAAAGCGCTTGGGGAAAGCCTGTGACGGTGAGGAGAACAAAATCAGCTTCAGTGACGCTCCCCTCCACTTTGGCCGCACGAGCGGCGTTTTTTGCCCGGTTGCATCACGAAGCGACTTTGGACAATTGGCTCAAACGAGTTATTCAGGAAAGACTGGATATGGAGGAAGCGGCTTTTGCCGGTTTAAAAAAAGAATTGGCGGGGAAAGTAGTCCATGGACCTTATGGAGGCGATAAAGAGGCGGAGGGCGATAAGGAATTTCAAGCCGGACCCGGTCTCGACCGAGCAGATTAACTTCCTGCTGGAAGCCGCGCGGCTTGCCCCGTCGGGGGTGAACTCCCAGCCCTGGAAGTTCAAGGTGGTTACGGACCCAAAGCTCAAGGAGCAGGTATTTCTGGCCTCCACAAACCAGTACCACATCAAGCAGGCGCCCGCGGTGATAATTGTCTGCGGAGATACGCTGTCCTATTCCAAGACCCTCAAGGAGAGGTTCAGGGAGCTATTGGATAACGGTGTGATTTCGCAGGATGATTTAAAAAAGATGGGGCTCAACCTCCTCACGAAAGACGAGGAGGCCGAGCTTATGAAGTATAAAGAAAACGCCGCATTCAATACCGCTATCGCGACGGAGCATATCGCGCTTGCCGCGGCGTCTCTGGGCCTGGGGACCTGCTGGGTACACCTCTTCGACAAGGAAAAGATTTCCTTGCTGCTGAGCCTGCCGTCATGGATATTCCCGGTGACGCTCATGCCTGTCGGCTATCCGGAGGAAGTGCCGGAGCCCAGGCCCAGGAAGACAATTCAAGAGATACTTCTATAAACAGAGCCGCTAGATACCCGCAGCGACTCAAGGCCTGATTTGTCTATTGAAAATCAGGCTTTTTTGCTATATAATCATTCGATTTAAATCCGAAAATCAAATCAGGAGCGTAAGTGTCGCTGGAGCAGTTTCTGGAAAAAGCAAGGGGCCTCAAAAGCGGTCTGGAGGGCGCGGGGAAGCTTGCGGAGCTGATACCTCGCCTCTCGGACGAGCTTGGCGCGGAAGAGATCATAAACAAATATGCGTCCTCCACGGACGACCTGAAGGCCGTCGAGCTGGAGCTTTTCGGCAAGAAGGGCATAGTCTCCGTCCTCCGCAAAAAAATCCCTCAGGAAGCCCCGGAAGACCGCAAAGAGGCGGGGCGTCTTTTAAACGAGATGGCTGGCCGCTATGAGGCCGCGCTCAAGACGAAGGGTGAGGAACTGGCGGCGAAGGAGCGTTCGGAAAAAATTACCGGGCAGAGAATAGACATTACTCTGCCCGGCAGGAGGCCGGGCGCAGGCAGGCCGCATCCCATAACTTCAGTCACTATGGAGGTTGTGGAAATTTTCAGGGACATGGGGTTCTCGGTCGCGGAAGGCCCCGAAGTTGAGCTGGATTATTACAACTTCGAGACCCTGAACATGCCGAAGGACCACCCCGCCCGGGATATGCAGGACACGTTCTACGTGTCGGACGAGGTAGTTCTGCGCACCCATACCTCCCCGGTGCAGGTACGGGTGATGAAGTCGCGCCGCCCGCCGGTGCAGGTCATCGCGCCCGGAAAAGTCTACCGCTGCGACGCGGACATATCCCATACGCCGATGTTCCACCAGGTCGAAGGGCTGATGGTGGACAGGCATATAAATTTTTCGCACCTGAAGGGCGTGCTGGAGACATTCATCTCCCGGATGTTCGGCTCCGGTACGGCCACTCGCTTCAGGCCGAGCTTCTTCCCGTTTACGGAGCCTTCAGCCGAAGTTGACATCCGCTGCGTGATTTGCGGCGGGAAGGGATGCCGCGTCTGCAAGAGCACCGGATGGCTGGAGATACTCGGTTCGGGGATGGTGGACCCGGAGGTCTTCCGCGCCGTGGGTTACGACCCGGAGGAATTCACGGGCTTTGCCTTCGGCCTTGGGATGGAGCGGATAGCTATGCTGAAGTACGGCATCGACGATATCCGTCTCTTCTATGAAAACGACATGCGTTTCTTAAGGCAATTTTAATGCGCCACGGCCGGATGTTCCTCTCCCAGAAGAGGATGAACGAGGTCATCTTTTACTGCGTCGGGGCGGATATCATCCTGGGCTACCTGCTGAAGAGGTTCCACGGGCCATATACCGCCGCGCCCCTCGCGCTTCTCTACGTCCTGAACATTATCGTAATAGTTGCAATCTACCGGTTCTGGAAGTTCCCGGTTTTCGATTGGGATGAAAAAAATTTTACGGTTTACGGCGTGAACCCCTGGAAAAGGGAACATTGCGAATGGGACAAGGCGCGTAAGGCCGGTTTTAAAGCCGTGCGGGACAAGAAGGGACGCGCGCGGGAGTTTTTCCTGATCGACTACTCCACGCCGAAAGGGGCCCTGAAGACGGGCGTGATACCTATGGACATGATAGGTTTTTCAAATAATATTAAAAAAGACCTGGAAGACTTCCTCAGGGAGAGGTCTGTAAAGCCATATTAGAGGATACTAAAATTGCGGATAAGCTTTAACTGGTTAAAAGAATTCGTCGATATCGAGCTGACGGTACAGCAGATCTCCGACAGGCTGACGATGGCAGGGCTTGAGGTGGAGGGCCTTGAATATCTGGGCGAAGGCATCCAGGGTGTCGTCGTCGGCCGGATAATGTCCATGAACCCTCACCCGGACGCCGATAAACTGACGCTCTGCGAAGTGGATAACGGTACGGAGGTACTGTCCATAGTCTGCGGCGCGAAGAATATGAAGGCGGGGGACAAAGTCCCGCTGGCCCAGGTCGGTGCTACGCTCCCGGGCGGGATGAAGATAGAGAAAGCCAAGCTAAGGGGTATTGCCTCTTTCGGGATGTTGTGTTCGGAGAAGGAGCTTGGGCTGGCCAAGGAAGCCTCCGGCCTGCTTATTCTCCCCGAAGACGCGGTGGTGGGCGAGGATATAGTCAAGGCGGTAGGCCTGGACGACTGGGCGCTGGAGATAAACGTCACTCCGAACCGCCCGGACTGCCTCTGCACCCTTGGCATTGCGAGAGAGGCGGCGGCCCTGACCCGCCAGCCGCTTAACGTTCCGAAATTCAAACTAACCGAGGCGGGCGCGCCGATTGGCGGGCGGATGAAGGTCACGGTAGAAGACGTGGAGCATTGCCCGCGCTATGCCGGAAGGCTCCTTACTGGAATCAAGGTGGGGCCCTCTCCGCTATGGATGCAAAGGCGACTCCAGGCGATTGGGGTGCGCAGCATAAACAACGTGGTCGACGCTACGAATTTCGTGATGATGGAGATGGGACAGCCGCTCCATGCCTTCGATTACCGGCTTTTAGCAGGCCAGGAGATAATCGTCCGCAGTGCACAGAAGGGCGAGTTATTTACTACGCTGGATAGCGTGGAGAGGGAGCTGTCCGAAGGTATGCTCCTTATCTGCGACGGCAAAAGGCCGGTCGCGCTTGCCGGTGTAATGGGAGGCCAAAACTCCGAAGTGACGGGGGAGACCACCGATATTTTCCTGGAATCCGCGTATTTCAACCCGTCGAGCGTCCGGAAAACCTCCAAAAAACTCGGACTCCATACCGAGGCGTCCCACCGTTTCGAGAGGGGCACGGACCCGGAAGGCGTTATTAACGCTTTAGACAGGTTAGCCGTCCTTATTGCTGACCTCGCGGGCGGGGAGATAGCGACCGGAAGGATAGACGAATATCCGAATCCTGTAAAGATGCCGACAGTCGCTCTCAGGATCTCCAGAGTGAACGCCCTCCTCGGGGTGGACCTCGAAAAGGATGAAATTGCCGATATAATGAAGCGGCTCCGAATAAAGATACGCGAGGAAGAGCCGGAATCGCTCCTACTCCAGGCGCCCACTTTCAGGCCGGACTTGACGAGGGAGATAGATTTTGTCGAGGAGGCCGCGAGGGTCCACGGCTACGGTAAGATCAAAAGCTCGATGCCGGAATACAGGATGGCGGCGGAAGAGCAGGACAATACGCGCGCCGCGTCTGAGCGGGCCAAGGGGGCAATGTACGACTCCGGCTTTTCGGAAGTCATCAATTACAGTTTCATGGACCCGCGGGACTTCGACAAGCTGGGCCTGCCGGAAGACGACTTCCGGAGGAAGACCGTAAACCTTCAGAACCCGCTCTCCGTAGAGCAGTCCGTTATGCGCACCTCGCTTCTGCCGAGCTTGCTGAATAACCTCTCCTGGAACACGAGCCGCGGGGTGAAGGACCTTAAAATTTTTGAACTCTCCCGCGTATTCCTGCGTACCGGGAAGGGACTTCCGAACGAGCCGCTTAATATCGGCGGGCTGGCCTGCGGAATGAAGTCGGCGGAGCTTTGGGAGGGCAAAGACAGGAATATAGACTTCTATGACATGAAGGGCGCGGTGGAGCAGCTGCTGGACGCTCTGAAAGTGCCGAACATAGTATTTACCGCCGCGGAGGACATGCCTTTCCTGCACCCGGGCAAGGCGGCAAGGCTGATGGTCGGCGGAGGCGTGGCGGGATATATAGGGCAGGTCCACCCCGACGTCATCAGCAGGTACGACCTTCCGCCCGAGGTCTATGTATTCGAGCTGGACCTCCACTCGCTGGTTGAGGTCGGCCCGGAGGAGGTATCGTACAAGCCGCTTCCCAAGTATCCGGCCGTGGAGCGCGACGTTGCCGTAATAATCCCGGCGGATATCACTTCGTTTGCCGTTTTAAAGACGATCGAGTCTTTGAAGCTGGGCTTGGTCGAGGGCGTAAGGCTGTTCGATTATTACGAAGGGAAACCGATACCAGCCGGGATGAAAAGCCTGGCATACAGTATCACCTATCGTTCACCGGAGAGGACATTGACGGACGAAGAGGTCAACCTCGTTCATAAAAAAGTCGTCGAGGCGCTTAAAGACCGTCTCGGCGCGGAGATCAGGGAGCAATAATATAGTGAAAAAAATTCTGGCGATAGTCTACATCTCTGCTTTTCTATTTTTACCGGTCCTTTCGCATGCCCAGGGGAAGATAGAGCACCCTAAGTTCATGAAGGAGTACTCTGGTTATGTTGTCGACAGGCTGAACCACGAGGCCGAGATCCGCGGCGCGTTGCGGAAATATATAGAAGAACACCGGGCCCAGCTTTCGGAAGGCTTCGGGATGCACCCGGAGCTTATGCCGGATATGTTCAGGCTCGCGGGCGCGGAGCGGCTGAACTGCATATCCGGTAAATATTATGAAAAATTCCAGCTCGAACTGAACAACGAAGAAAGGCATACGTTCTACGAGACCGCCCAGGAGTTTGCCTGGTGGGTGGTCTGCCTGGCCGAGGAAGAAGCGGACACCATGAACGTCAAGAAGATGAACCCGCCCGCCTCATTCCGCCAGCATGGCGACAACCCGCTTTATATCAAGCAGGACTTGAAAGACGGGTTGTCCACTTACACGATAGAGAATACCTCCGGCGATAAAGGCCTGAGCTTCACCGGCCTGCAATGCGATGACTGAAAAGCTCACGGTGCTTATAACCGCTCCGGACGAGGAGAACGCGGCGAGGATTGGCCGTGCGCTGGTGGAGGAGCGGCTGGCGGCCTGTGCAAATATCATCAGGGGCGTCCGCTCCATATACAGGTGGAAGGAAGAAATATTCGACGAGCCCGAGTGTATGCTGCTGATTAAGACAGCCGCGGATAAATTTGCGCCGCTTGAAAAGAGGGTCCGCGAACTCCATCCGTACGAGGTGCCTGAGGTTATTGCCATCAAGATATCCGAAGGTTCAAAGCAATACCTCGACTGGATTGAAGAAAATACCCGCCTTGGTTGAACCGGTTTTAAAACATCCCTGGCCTAAAAATTACAAGGACGCAGTCCGCGTTCAGGAAAGGCTTAAATCGCGGCTTGTCATGGAAGACCGTATCGGCGATGTCCGTCTTGTCGCCGGCGCGGACGTATCCTATGACAAGGGAAGCGATTATTATCACGCGGCGGTAGTAGTGCTGAAGTTCCCGGAGATGGAGACCGTGGAGGAAGTACATGCCTCCGGAAAGGCCCCATTTCCTTACATCCCCGGCCTGCTTGCGTTTCGGGAGGGGCCGATAGTCCTGCGGGCGTTCAGAAAGCTTAAAGTGAGGCCGGACGTGGTGCTGATAGACGGCCACGGCGTCGCCCATCCGCGCGGCTTTGGATTGGCGTCCCATATGGGCGTCCTGCTCGGCATCCCGACCGTCGGATGCGCGAAGACCGTCCTGGTAGGGGAGTATAAGGAACCGGCAAAGAGGCGCGGCTCACAGTCTTCGCTTGTTTATAAAAATGCCGAGGTCGGGCGCGCGCTCCGGACGAAGGACGGGATAAAGCCGGTATTCGTGTCCGTGGGGCACATGGTAAGCCTCGATATAGCCTGCAAGATTGTCCTTGAATGCTGCACGAAATACCGCCTCCCGGAGCCTACCCGCAGGGCGCATATACTGGTGAATAAAATTCGCAGGGAAGCCCCAGGTTTAAGCCCTCGCCCCAAAGCGGCCAGTGAGGGGGCAGGGAAAGGGGAAGTAATCGACATTTTTAATATTCTGCTGAAACATTTCGGCCCCCAGCACTGGTGGCCGGGAGAGACTCCTTTTGAGGTAATGGTCGGCGCGATACTCACGCAAAACACGAATTGGACGAATGTCGAGAAGGCAATCGGCAACTTGAAACGGGCCGGGGCGCTGGCGCCGGAGACGATTCACGCCATGCCGGAGGCCAAGCTCGCGGAGCTGATAAAACCGTCAGGTTACTTCAATGTAAAGGCAAAAAGGTTAAAATCTTTCATATCGTACTTCATGGAGAGTTACGGGGGAAGCATCAAAAAAATGAAAGGGCGGGAGCCCGCAGAACTCCGGGAGGAACTTTTGTCCGTGCCTGGAATCGGCCAGGAGACGGCGGACTCAATCATGCTCTACGCCCTGGACATGCCGGTATTCGTCGTGGACGCATACACAAAACGAATTTTTTCCCGGCACGGCTTTTTTCCGCCGGATTCGGACTATCACGAGGTGCAGAAGCTGTTTATGGATTGCCTCCCGAAGGATGTGAAGCTGTATAACGAGTACCACGCGCTCATCGTCCGCCTCGCGAAGGAACGCTGCGCAAAAAAAGCCGGAGAGTGCGAAATCTGCATCTTGACCCGAACAGAAATTCCTTGACATCCGCTTCTTCCCTGTGGTAGAAAATCTGCGAGTTTTACGAAAGGAGGGCATCTTTTTGCTTCAAAGACTAAGGGAAAAGTACGAGCTTTTCAGGAAGAACGCAAGCGCCAGGAAAAAAGAGTACTTCACAATCGTAATCCTGCCCGGGCCGAACTCCAGGGTCCGCAAGTTCAGCATATCAAAGTCCCTGCTCAGGAACTCGCTGATTGCCGCGGCTGTCCTTATCCTGCTCTCCACCGGGCTTTTCGGGGAGTATGTCAGGATGGCCGGAAAGGTGATGGAGCTTAACTCGCTCCGCCGGGAGGCCTCCTCGCAGCGCGCCCAGCTCATGCAGATTGCGGCGAGCGTAGTGGACATGAAAACCCAGATGGCAAGGATAAAAGGCCTTTCCGATAAATTAAGTTCGGCCGCCGGGAATGCAGCCGGAAAGAGTTTCGGGGTCAAAGGGACGGGCGGAAGCTCCGGGGTAGGCGCGGTGAGCCTTGAGGAGTTCGGCAGGAAGAGTCACGAGGAAGTTGCCGCGCAGATGTCCCAGGAACTCCAGGGCCTCAAATCCGACGCCTCTTCCGAGGAGGCGAGGATAAAGAAGCTGATGGGATATTTCGAGCAAAAGAATTCCATCATCGCCTGCACCCCCAGCATCTGGCCGGTCAAGGGCTTCATAACATCGGATTTCGGGTACCGCAACTCTCCCATGTACGGCACGACCGAGTTCCACTCCGGGCTTGACATAGCGAACGACGTCGGCACGCCGGTCCATGCGAGCGCCGACGGCACGGTCTCCGAGGCCGGCCTTTCGTCAAGCTACGGCAGATATATAAAAATACAGCACGGCTACGGCATGGCTACGATGTACTGCCACCTGTCGAGGGCGGACGTGCACGCCGGGCAGCGCGTAAGGAAAGGCGATGTAATCGGCGCCTTGGGCAATACCGGGAATTCCACGGGTCCCCACCTCCATTACGAGGTATGGGTGAACGGCGTCCCGGTAAACCCGAGGAAATATATATAAAGTGAGGTAAGGGAGAGCGATGGGCTCTCCAAATCTGTACAAGGCATCATTGAAAGGGGTCTTAGCATGGCGACGGGAAAAGTAAAATGGTTTAACGCCTCCAAGGGCTACGGTTTCATTGAGCAGGAGAACGGCGAGGATGTTTTCGTGCATTTCTCCCAGATCCAGGAAGACGGGTTCAAGTCGCTTAATGAGGGGCAGGACGTCGAGTTCGAGATAACCCAGGGCGACAAGGGCCTTCAGGCAAAAAACGTAGTAAAGCTATAATCAATAATTAAAGAAGAAAACCCCGGCCGGGCGACCAGCCGGGGTTTTGTTATTTGGAGCCGGGGATTATAGGTAAATAAACCTTTGGAGATTTGCCGGTTTTTATAGTATAATCCCACATTTGATTAACTTGCCCGCTTTGGGCTAATCCTTAAAAAATCAGAGAAAAACAAAGAAATGTTATCAACGATATTCAGCAAAATTGTAGGCACGAAAAATCAGCGGGAGCTCAAGAGGATGCAGCCGCTGGTGGACCGGGTAAATTCTCTTGAGGCGGAAATATCAAGGCTCACGGACGCGGAGCTTCAGGGGAAGACGGACGAGTTTAAAAAACGCCTCTCCGGTGGAGAAACGCTGGACGACCTCCTGCCGGAAGCGTTCGCCGTGGTGCGTGAAGCGTCGAAGCGGACGCTGGGGATGCGGCATTTCGACGTCCAGATAATCGGCGGCATAGTCCTGCACGAAGGCAAGATTGCCGAGATGAAGACCGGCGAAGGAAAGACGCTGGCGGAGACGCTCCCGGTATATCTGAACGCGCTGGAAGGCCGGGGCGTGCATGTCATTACAGTGAACGATTACCTGGCGAAGCGCGACTCGCAGTGGATGGGAGAGATATACCGCTTCTTAGGACTTACCGTGGGCGTTATCACCCATGAACTGGACGACCGCCAGCGCCAGGAAGCCTACGGCAGCGACGTAACCTACGGCACGAACAACGAGTTCGGTTTCGACTACCTCCGGGACAACATGAAGTTCGACCTCAAGGACTACGTCCAGAGGGAACTGAACTATTCCATCGTCGACGAGGTGGACAGCATACTTATAGACGAGGCCAGGACGCCTCTTATCATTTCCGGACCGTCCGAGGAATCCACCGACCTCTACTACCGCATCAACGAAATAATCCCGCGCCTGAATAAAGAAGAAGATTATACGATCGAAGAGAAGACAAAGACCGCCGCGCTCTCCGATTCCGGAAACGAGAAGGTGGAGAGGATGCTGGGGGTGCAGAACCTCTACGACCCGGTAAATATCGAACTCGTCCACCATGTAGTCCAGGCGCTTCGCGCCCACGCCATGTATAAAAGGGACGTGGACTATGTCGTGAAGGACGGCGAGGTCATCATCGTGGACGACTTTACCGGGAGGCTTATGCCCGGCAGACGCTGGAGCGACGGGCTTCATCAGGCGGTCGAGGCAAAGGAAGGCGTCAAAATCGAGGCTGAAAACCAGACCCTCGCGACGATCACGTTTCAGAACTACTTCAGGATGTACAATAAGCTTGCCGGCATGACCGGCACCGCCGATACGGAAGCCGGCGAGTTCGCGAATATATACAACCTGGACGTGATGGTCATCCCGACCAACCAGTCGATGGTAAGGATGGATTATCCCGACCAGATATACAAGACGATAGGCGAGAAATATAATGCCGTCGTGGAAGACGTCATCGACTGCAACAAGCGCAATCAGCCCGTCCTGGTGGGCACTATCTCCATTGAAAAATCCGAGCATATCTCCTCCCTCCTGAAGAAGAAGGGGATAAAGCATAACGTCTTAAACGCGAAGAACCATGAAAGGGAAGCGGAGATCGTTTCCCAGGCCGGACGCTCGGGCCAGGTGACAATCGCAACGAACATGGCCGGCAGAGGTACCGACATCCTCCTTGGCGGGAATCCCAACATGCTGGCAACGCATGAGCTTATGAGCAAAGGGGTGAACCCGGACGAGATAGATCCTTCAGCCGTGCAGGCCGAAATAGACAGGTGGAAAGCCATGACCGACGAGGACCACAAAAAAGTGGTCGAGGCCGGCGGACTGCATATAGTCGGCACGGAAAGGCACGAGTCCAGGCGGATAGACAACCAGCTCCGGGGCCGTTCCGGACGCCAGGGAGACCCGGGTTCGTCCCGCTTCTACCTGTCGCTGGAAGACGACCTGCTCCGCATCTTCAACTCCGAGCGCATCGCCAGCATAATGAGCCGCCTCGGCATGGAAGAAGGCGTGCCCATCGAGGCCCGGATGGTGAGTAAGGCCATCGAGAACGCCCAGAAGAAGGTCGAGAGCCATAACTTCGAAATACGCAAGCAGCTTATCGAATACGACGACGTGATGAACAAGCAGAGGACCGTCATATATGAGCAGCGCAGGCAGGTCCTGGCAAGCGACAACCTGAAGCAGGACGTCCTGGAGATGATGGAAGAGGTATCCGCCTCTCTTGTGGACCCCTTCTGCGAACAGGGAAAGCATTCCGAGGAATGGGATTATGACGGACTCGCCGACGCCGTCGACAAACATTTCGGCGTCCGGCTGGACTCGGCGAAGCTGAAAGGCATAGGAGAACTATCCGAGCTGAAGGATGCGCTCTACGCTACGCTCCAGGAGGCGTACGAGAAGAAGGAGCAGCAGGTCGGGACCGAGTTCCTCAGGTGGCTTGAGAAACGCGTCATCCTTGATATGATAGACACGCTCTGGAAAGAGCACCTCCTCAATATGGACCACCTGAAAGAAGGCATAGGCCTTCGGGGCTATGGACAGAAGGACCCTCTCGTGGAGTACAAGAAAGAAGGGTTCGAAATGTTCATGGAGATGGTGGACCGCATAAAGATGGATACCCTGGAGCGGCTTTCGAAGGTCCAGGTAGTGCAGCAGGAGGCCATGACGCACGAGACAAGGCGGCGTCCCCAGAAGATCGTGATGAACCGGGGCGAGGGCGACGAGCCGAAAACGCCGGTCAAGTCGGAAAAGAAGGTTGGCCGTAACGACCCCTGCCCGTGCGGCTCGGGGAAAAAATACAAAAAGTGTCACGGAGCATAAATGAGATTTAAAATTGCGGGTATACAGATGTCCTGCTCGGATAATACCGGGAAGAACATGAAAAAGGCGGTGGAGATGGCCCACTACGCCCTGGAGAACGGGGCGAAGCTGATAGTCTTCCAGCAGCTCTTCCACCTGCCCTGGTTCCCCGCCGAGGCGGACGAGAATGCCTTTTCGTTTGCGGAGGAAGAGGACGGCCCGGCGATATCGAAGATGAGGGAACTTGCACGTGAAGGCGGAGCGGTCCTTGTCTGTCCCATTTTTGAAAAATCACCCGACGGAAAATTTTTTAATACCGCTTTCGTAATCGACGCCGACGGGAGCGTCGCCGGGAAATACAGGAAGGCGCACGTGCCGGACATACCGCTCTGGCGCGAGAAATTTTATTTTTCCCCTGGCGACACGGGGTTTCCGGTCTTCGATACAAAGTGCGGGAAAATCGGTGTCCAGCTTTGCTGGGACGTTTTTTTCCCGGAGGGCTTCCGGGCACTCGCGCTCAAAGGGGCCCAGGTTGTCGTGGCCCCGACGGCGGCGGCTTTCGCCTCCGCCTCCAAATGGGAGAAGATGATAACTTCAGCCGCGATAGCGAACGGGATATACGTGTTCCGTGTGAACCGTGTCGGCGGCGCGGAACGCCAGCGTTTCTACGGCAAGAGCTTCCTGGCAAACCCCTTTGGGGAGCTTGCCATAGAGCCGACGGGGAAGGGTGACGCGGTAGTCATGGCGGAAGTAGACACGGACGAGGTAGGGGAGGCTCGGGAACTTTGTAATTTCCTTGGCGACAGGCGCCCCGAGACGTACGGAGATCTTCTGGAAGGGGCTTAAGTCAAGTGGCCTGGTTTAAAAAAGTTAAAGCCCCCAAGGCCCAGCAACCGGAGAAGAAGGTCAAAATTCCGGAGGGCCTATGGGTAAAATGCGACAATTGCAAAGAAATTGTCTATAAGAAAGAGATCGACAGGAACCTCAAGGTCTGCCCGAAATGCGATTATCATTTCAGGATAACCGCGAAAGAGCGCCTGGAACTGCTCGTAGACGAAGGCAGTTTCATCGAGATATTTTCGGACATTTCGCCGAAAGACTTCCTGGAGTTTAAGGATACTGTCCGGTACAAGGACAAGCTGAAGGCGTCGCAGGGCGCGACCGGACTCAAAGACGCCATAATTTCGGGCGAGGCGACAGTAGGCGGTTATCCTGTTACCGTCGCGGTCCTGGACTTCGGGTTCATGGGCGGGAGCATGGGTTCCGTCGTCGGAGAGAAAGTCTGCCTTGCGGCGGAGAATTCCCTGGAGAAGGGCATTCCGTTGATTACCTTTTCGTCGTCCGGCGGAGCCAGGATGCAGGAGGGGCTGGTCTCGCTTATGCAGATGGCGAAGACTTCGGCGGCGGTTGCGAAGCTGGGGGAAAAGGGGATACCCTTCATATCCGTCCTTACGGACCCGACCTTCGGCGGCGTGTCCGCGAGCTTTTCAAGTCTCGGCGATATTATAATCGCGGAACCGAAGTCGCTGATTGGTTTCGCGGGTCCGAGGGTAATCGAGCAGACGATAAAGAAACAGCTCCCGGAAGGTTTCCAGCGCGCGGAGTTCCAGTTGGAGCACGGTCAGGTGGATATGATCGTGGACAGGAAAAACCTGAAGGAAACGCTGGTGAAAATCCTGGCCTTCTTCCGCGGGAACGGGAAGTGATGGATTTCAACCAGACGGTCGATTTCCTTTTCGGCCTTCAGAAGTTCGGGACGAAGCTGGGCCTGGAGAACACGCGCCGGCTCCTTGGAATACTTGGACACCCTGAGAACGGCAGGAAATTCCTGCACGTGACCGGGACCAACGGCAAAGGCTCCGTATCATCGCTGTGCGCATCCGCGCTGAAAGAAGCGGGATACCGGACCGGCTTATATACCTCTCCACATCTTGTCAGCTTCACCGAAAGGATGAGGCTGGGCGGAGATGAAATATCCAGGGAAGAAGTTGTTGCGCTCGCGGACAGGCTCCGGAGGCTTTTGGAAAAGCATGCGCCGGAGATGAAGCCCACATTTTTCGAGTTCACCACCGCAATGGCATTTGACTATTTCAGGGATGCGGGGGCGGAGGCGGTCGTCCTGGAAGTCGGCATGGGCGGACGGCTTGACTCGACTAATGTAGTGGTCCCGGAATGCGCGGTGATAACGAACGTGGAGATGGAGCACCGGGAATATCTTGGAGATACTATCGACGAGATTGCGCGCGAGAAGGCGGGGATTATAAAGGCGGGCGTGCCGCTTGTGACGGCGGAGAGAAAGCCGGAGGTCATCGATTATTTAAAAGGCGTCTGCCGTGAAAAAGAAGCGCCGGTTTTCATAATAGACAAAGACTACGGATACCGCTTTCTGGACTATCATTGGAAGGATGGTGCGGTCATCCAGGGTTTTGACTGGTGGGGGCCGGGCGGCGAGATAAAAGGACTGACTTTGCCCCTCGCCGGAGAGCACCAGCTTGAAAATGCGGCGGCCGCCGCATGCGCGCTGTCCGTGATATCCCAAAACGGCATGAATCTCCCGGAGGAAGCGCTAAGGAAAGGTTTTGCGGAAGTTAAATGGGAAGGCAGGCTGGAGACGGTATCGCGACATCCACTGGTAGTGCTTGACGGCGCGCATAATACGGATTCGGCGAAAAGGCTTGCCGGGGCGATACGAAAATATTACTCCGGCCGGTATAAAAGATTAATCCTTGTCATGGGGGTTCTGGCGGATAAGGATTTCCGCGAGATGGCGGATTTCCTTATGGCGCCCGCGGACAAGATAATACTTACACAGGCGGACTACGGGCGGGCAGTGCCTGCCTCGGAGCTTGCGGAAAAAATCGGCGGCGGAAGGGAAGTCGAGGTCTGCCCGGACGTGCCGGGGGCGCTTAAGAAGGCGCTCTCGGAGGCAGGACCGGACGATATGGTGCTGATAACCGGCTCATTGTATGTGGTCGGTGAGGCTAAGGCCTGGCTATCACAAAGGGAGCAGTTTCTGAAGGCATGAAAAGTCTCTTCGGCGTCCTCATTGCAATGGCAATCCTTGCGTCCATTTATTTTGCTCCGCCAGCCTCCGCGGATGAGGATAAAATTGGCGGTACAATGAAATCCATAGCCGACTCAAAAGAGCCCGTGACAATCCAGGCGGACAGCCTCCGCTTCGACCGGAAGACCAATACCTACTTCGCCGACGGCAACGTTAAAATTTCCCAGAAAGACTATACGCTGACTTCCGAGAAGGCGACTCTTAATGAGGAAACCGGAGACGCCGAGGCCATGGGCAAGGCGAGGCTCGTTTCGCCTGACAACGTCGTTTTCGGGGATGTTATAAAAGTAAATTTCAATACGAAGCTGGGCGTCATCGAGCAGGGCAATATATTCGTCAAGAATGGCAACTACCGCATCAAAGGAAACCCCCTGGAGAAGGTCGGAGACCAGGAATATATAATCACCGGCGGGGGATTTACCACCTGCGATGCCGAAAATCCTTTCTGGTACATGAGGGCGAAATCCCTGGATGTCCGGATGGACAGGGACGTTTATGCCAAGGGGGCCGTATTTTACATTAAAGGTATTCCCGTTCTGTATATGCCGTATGTCTGGCTCCCCATGCTGAAGCCCCGGACGAGCGGTTTTATGATACCCTCAGGCGGATATAACACGAAAGACGGAATCAGGTTTATAGAAAGCTATTATTGGGCGCCGGTCGATAATTTCGACAGCACCCTGACCCTCGATTACAGGCAACTCCGGGGCCTCGGTGTCGCCGACGAGGTCCGCTATGCGCAAAACAAGGACACCCAGCTCAGCCTGTATGGCTACTATATGAGCGACCGTTTGATCCATGGCGACAGGTACAACCTGTTTTTAAAGTATCAGGAGGTATTTGTTCCGGACATTTCCGGTAGGGCCGATATAAATCTGAGCGACAAGAACTTCTTCCGGGACCTGACCGATACCACGCTCGAGAGGACGCAGAGGGCCCTGGACTCAAATGTATGGCTCACCGACCGCTGGGACTGGGGCAGGGCGTATCTGTTCGGCCAATATACCGAGGGCCTGGACCCTACCCAGAACAATGACGCTATAGTGCAGCGCCTTCCGGAGGCCGGTTTCAACGTGGTCAAAAAACAGTTGCTGGGCCAGCCGCTTTATTTTAGCCTGGACTCCTCCGCCACGAATTTTTATAAATTGAAAGGCGTCTCCGGCGCGCAGGTTCGACGCGTTCCCAAGCCTGTCGTACGACTTCAATCTGGCAGGAATAAATTTTGAGCCGAAGGTCGGGTACCGCGAAACCGCATACAATCTGGACGATAATAATCCAGCCGCAAAGTTTGATCCCGCAACGGGCAAAAATGGCGTTTTACTCGATAAAAACGACACTGAGCGCGGGATGTTTGGAGCCGGGATAAAACTCCAGACGGATTTAAACAGGCTGTTCCTTTTCAGCGGCGGCCCCCTGGAAGGCGTGCGGCATACCCTGGTCCCAACCTTCGCCTATAATTATGTCGCAAGCCGGGGAGGTAAAAATTTACCCGACTTCGACGACGTTGACACGCTCGACAGCGAAGAGGTCCTGCCCGCCGGCTCAAGTATTATAAACGTATTGCCCCCCAGGCGGAGCATGATAACCTACTCCCTCGCCAACCGGTTCGTCTTGAAGTACCGAGACGGCAGTTAGGAGCCGAGGGTGGATTACCTGACCGTCAAATTCAGCCAGTTCTACGACTTCTTCGGCGATACGTTCATAGGCACGAACAGGCGCAACTTTTCCAGCCTCTACAGTGAAATCACATACAGCTCCAGCCTGCGCCTTACGTTGAATAACGATTTCCGCTACGACTTCAACCAGGGGAGCATACGCTCGGTGGACACCGACCTCCGGTACGACTCCAAGGACAAGCTCTGGCATGTCGGCATCGGTCAGAGATATTCGCTTGACGCGGAACAGACTTTCATGTCCCCTTCGCGTTTTGATTTCTTCACGCCCAGCACGGACTTTTTCAATAATTTCAATATTAATAAAGCGCAGGAAGAGAGCACCGTGGATTTTCTGACTGTTGAAGGCGGCGTCAAAATAGGCAGCCATTGGGATATTACAGCGAAACTGTGGTACGACTGGCACACCGGCAATTTCCGCGAGACGGACGGGACGGCGACTTACAGCTCGCAGTGCTGGGGAGTGAGCTTCGACTACTTCAACGGTCCAAGCAGAAAGCAATATATGGTAATGCTGAACCTCAAGGGCATGGGGAACGTAAAGTTCTAAGACGGAGGATGCTTATGAAGGGGCTGATACTTTCCGGCGGCAAGGGCACGAGGCTTCGACCGATAACCTATACCAGCGCGAAACAGCTCGTGCCGGTGGCGAACAAGCCCGTGCTGTTCTACGGTATTGAGTCTATAAGGGACGCAGGCATCACTGACATCGGCATCGTCGTCGGGGATACAAAGGAAGAGATAAAAGCGGCGGTAGGGAACGGCTCCGATTTCGGCGTCAAGGTCACTTATATCGAGCAGTCGGAGCCGCTGGGCCTCGCCCATGCGGTGCTGGTCGCGGAGGAATATTTAAAAGACGACCCGTTTGTAATGTATCTCGGAGACAACCTCGTTCTGGGCGGCATCAAAGAGCTTGTCGGGGAGTTCATGCGGGACAAGCCGAACGCGCAGATACTCCTGGCCAAGGTATTAAACCCGAACCAGTTCGGCGTCGCGGAATTGGAAGAGGGGAAGGTAATCCGGCTGGTGGAGAAGCCCCAGGAGCCTAAAAGCGATCTCGCGCTGGTTGGGGTATATATGTTCGACAGTAATATCCTTAAAGCCGCAAAGAGCATAAAACCTTCGGCACGCGGGGAACTGGAAATAACCGACGCGATCCAGTACCTCATCGACCAGGGGTACGCCGTGCACCCGCACATGGTCAACGGCTGGTGGAAAGACACCGGAAAACTTGAGGACATGCTGGAGGCGAACCGGATGGTGCTCGACAACCTGACGACCCGTCTGGACGGGCATGTCGACAGCTCTTCGAAGGTAGAATTTAAAGTGGTGGTGGAAAGCGGGGCGGAGGTAATCAATAGCGTCGTCCGCGGCCCGGCTATCATCGGCAAGGGCGCGCGAATCATAAACTCTTTCATCGGCCCCTTCACCTCGATAGACAAGAACGTGCAGGTGCTGTCGTCCGAGATAGAGCACAGCATCGTCCTTGAGGGGAGCATAATCAAAGAAGTGGACAGGCGGATTGAGGACAGCCTGGTGGGCAGGAACGTCGAGGTGGGCAAGTCGCCGCTGAAGCCCACGGCATACAGGTTCATGCTGGGAGATAATTCCAAAGTCGGATTACTATAATTGTAGGGGCGCAATTTGTAGCACCCAGCGAAGGGAGACCAGTTGAAATGATCGACGGCGCAAAGGTGAAAAAGCTTCGGGCTATCCCCGACGAGCGAGGGCGGCTTATGGAGGTCATGCGCGCGGATGACCCGGAATTCATCAAGTTCGGCCAGGTGTACGTAACCACCGCGTATCCCGGCGTCACAAAGGCATGGCATTACCATAAGAAGCAGACGGATAACTTCTGCTGCATAAAAGGGATGATGAAAGTAGTACTGTACGACGACCGGGAGGGCTCGCCGACGATGGGCGAGGTCAACGAGTTCTTCATGGGCGAGCACAACGAGATATTGCTTCAGATCCCGCCTTTCGTCTGGCACGGGTTCAAGTGCATAAGCGATACCGAGGCGATGGTAATGAACTGCTCCACCGAGCCTTACAACGCCGCCAGCCCGGATGAGTTCCGCAAACCTGCCCACGAGAGCGACATTCCATACGACTGGGCGAGGAAGGACGGATAAATGCGGACCCCCAGGAAAATAATGGTCACGGGAGGGTGCGGGTTCATCGGCTCCAACTTTGTCCGGTACGTAATAAATAACTATCCGGAGGCGGAAGTCGTAAACCTCGATGCCCTTACCTACGCGGGTACCTTGGAGAACCTGCGGGACGTGGAAAAAAACCCGCGCTACAAGTTTATAAAAGGCAGCGTTTGCGACCCCCATGCTGTAGCGGAGGCGATGGATAAAGCGGACGCGGTGGTCCATTTCGCCGCGGAGTCTCACGTGGACAGGAGCATCGAGGACCCGTCGGTTTTCGTGATGACGAACGTAGTCGGCACTCAGGTGCTCCTCGACCGGGCCGTGAAATTAAAACTCGAATTCTTTGTACAGATATCCACTGACGAGGTTTACGGCTCTTTGGGGCCGGAAGGATATTTTACGGAGAACACGCCGCTATCACCTAACAGCCCTTATTCTGCGAGCAAGGCTGGAGCGGACATGCTGGCGCTGGCCTACCATCACACCTTCGGCCTGCCCGTCGCCGTCACCCGCTGCTCAAACAATTACGGTCCCTACCAGTTCCCGGAAAAGCTGATACCGCTCTTTATAAACAACGCGCTGAAGGACAAGCCGGTTCCGCTATATGGCGACGGCCAGAACGTGCGGGACTGGCTCCACGTCTCCGACCACTGCAAAGCGGTGGACATGGTGATGCGAAAGGGCGCGCCCGGAGAGGTCTACAACATCGGCGGGAACAACGAGAGAAAGAATATCGAGATAACAGCGCTTATACTCAAGGGGCTTAATAAACCCCATACCCTGATAAACCATGTTGCGGATCGCCTGGGCCACGACCGGCGGTACGCGATTGATTCTTCCAAAATCCAGCGCGAAATCGGCTGGAAGCCGGAGGTATCTTTTGAAGACGGCATCAGGGACACCATCAAATGGTATACAGATAACCAGGAGTGGTGCCGTCTGGTGAGTAAAAACCAATAGGATACCAATGAAGATAATAGTGACCGGTGCGGCTGGTATGCTGGGCAGCGATCTCGTCCGAAGGCTTTCTGCCGGGCACGAGGCAATAGGGGTGACCCGACGGGAGTTCGATATAGTTGACGAGCTGAATGTCCTGAAGACCGTCGCCGAAATCCAGCCGGACTGGGTGATACAATGCGCGGCGTACACCAATGTGGACGGCTGTGAAAAAGAGCCGGACAAAGCATTCAGCGTGAACGCCGATGGCGCGAGGAATGTCGCGAAAGCCTGTTGGGGCGCGAAATCCAAAATGCTCTACGTCAGCACGGACTATGTGTACGACGGTCAAAAGAAGGAGCCTTATGTCGAGACGGACCCTGTGGGGCCGCTGAACGTTTATGGACAGTCGAAGCTGAAGGGGGAGCAGGAAGTTTTAAAAATCCTTCCCGATGCGCTTGATCGTGCGGACTTCCTGGCTCTTCGGCAAGAACGGCCCCAATTTCGTGGAGGCCATACTCTCTCAGGTAGGAAAGAAGGACGAGCTGTCTGTCGTTTCGGACCAGGTGGGGAACCCGACATATACGGTGGACCTGGCGGATGCCCTGACGAGGCTTGTCGAGGCGGACGCCTCCGGCATTTTCCACGCCGCCAATAACGGGCACTGCTCATGGTTTCAGTACGCAAAGGAGATACTTAAGCTCCACGGGGCCAAGGGGATAACGGTGAAGCCTGTTACCACGGCGGAACTCGGAAGGCCTGCGCTCCGCCCGGCATATTCGGTCATTTCCAAAAAAAAATACGAGGATGTCACCGGTCACCGCCTCAGGGATTGGGAGGAGGCGTTGAAAGATTATTTGAAGCACAGAGACAGTTAAAAGTTCAGAAACACAGTTTAAAACCTTAAGTCCTTGAATCTGTGCTATTCTGTTTTCAAACCAGCGGTTAATTATAGACATTTCTTTTATCGGAGGGCCTTTTATAGATGAATATCTGTGTCGTTGGTTCCGGCTACGTCGGGCTTGTTACAGGCGCTTGTTTTGCTGAATTCGGTCTGAAGGTAACCTGCGTCGATAACGACGAAAAGAAAATAGCCGACCTGAAGCAGGGCATAATACCGATATACGAGCCGGGGCTTGAGGAGATGGTCAAGAAGAACGTGAAGGAGGGGCATATCTCATTCACTTCCGACCTGGCCGAGGCGGTACGGAAGGCCCTGGTGGTTTTCATCGCCGTGGGGACGCCGCCAAGAGATGACGGCTCCGCGGACCTCTCATACGTGGAAAAAGTGGCCGAGAGCATCGCCCAGAACATGAACGGCTATAAGGTGGTGGTAACCAAGAGCACGGTACCCGTCGGGACGGGGGAGAAAATACGCGCCATAATCAGCCAGAGCCAGCGCGAGAAAGTTGATTTCGATATCGTATCAAACCCGGAGTTCCTTCGCGAAGGTTCCGCGATAGAGGACTTCATGCACCCGAACAGGGTAGTAATCGGCGCGGACTCCGACCAGGCGATGGCGATTATGAAGGACCTGTACAGCCCGCTCTACCTCATCGAGACGCCTTTCGTACTGACGAACGTCGCGACGGCCGAGATGATAAAATACGCCTCCAACGCCTTCCTTGCCACCAAGATATCTTTCATAAACGAGATAGCCAACATATGCGAGCTGGTGAGGGCGGACGTGCACAAGGTGGCGGTGGGCATGGGGCTGGACAACCGCATCGGCTCAAAGTTCCTGCATCCGGGCCCCGGTTTCGGCGGCTCCTGTTTTCCGAAAGATACCCAGGCTATCGTGCAGATAGCCAGGGAGCATGGGTATGATTTCAAGATAGTTCAGGCAGTGCTGGACGTGAACTACGCACAACGGATGAAGATGGTGGATAAGATACGCGGCGTGCTGAACGGCAGCCTTGCAGGGAAAACCATCGCGGTGCTGGGGCTTTCGTTCAAGCCGAACACCGACGACATGCGGGACGCGCCTTCCGTGGCCATAATACAGGCCCTTCAAAAAGAAGGCGCCTCCGTCCGCGCATATGACCCGGTGGCGATAGAAGAGGCTAAAAAATTCCTGCCGGACATCACGTACTGCGACGGCTCTTATTCGTGCGCGGAAGGGGCGGACGCCCTGGTTTTCATGACCGAGTGGAACCAGTTCAGGATACTGGACCTGCAGAAGCTCAAACACAGCATGAAAAGCCCCATAGTCATAGACCTGAGAAACGTCTACGAGCCGTCGAAGATGAGGGCGGAAGGTTTCAGATACGCATGCGTCGGCAGGCATTAAAAGCTAAAAGGAGGCTAAGTTGGCAAGGATACTTATTACCGGCGGGGCGGGCTTCATAGGCTCTCACCTGGCTGACCGGTTTCTGGCGGACGGGCACGAGGTAATCTGCGTTGATAATTTAATCACTGGCGATGTCGCGAACATCTCGCATATCAAGAGCGACAGGTTCACCTTTATGAAGTACGACGTCACGAATTACCTGTTCGTGGATGGTCCGCTGGACTATATCCTGCATTTCGCTTCTCCGGCATCGCCGATAGATTACCTGGAACTGCCCATTCAGACGCTGAAGGTCGGTTCCCTGGGTACGCACAAGGCCCTGGGGCTGGCAAAGGAGAAGGGCGCGGTATTCCTTATCGCTTCCACCTCCGAAGTCTATGGAGACCCCCTCATCCACCCGCAGACCGAAGACTACTGGGGGAACGTGAACCCCATCGGTCCAAGAGGGGTGTACGATGAAGCAAAGCGGTTTTCCGAGGCCATGACGATGGGATACCACCGTTACCACGGCTTAAAGACTCGCATCGTACGGATATTCAACACCTACGGCCCCAGAATGAGGATAAAGGACGGCCGGGCGGTTCCCAATTTCATGTGCCAGGCCCTTAAAAATGAAGATATTACCGTTTACGGCGACGGCTCTCAGACCAGGAGCTTCTGCTACGTTTCAGACGAAGTTGACGGGATTACAAGGCTTTTGTTCTCGGACGTGGACACGCCGGTAAATATCGGGAACCCTGCGGAGATGAGCGTGCTCCAGATGGCGGAGACGATTGTTAAAATTACCGGCTCCAAGAGCAAAATCATATTCAAGCCTCTGCCGGAGGACGACCCGAAGGTCCGCCAGCCGGACATAACCAAGGCAAAAGAACTGCTTGGCTGGGAGCCGAAGGTGGGGCTTGAGGAAGGTTTAAGCAAGACACTCGAGTATTTCAAGAAAAAATTGGGTGTATAGGGGGCGGAGTTCAAACACTTTATGCGAAATTTTTTTTTAATCGCACTTCTTTTCGTTATTACGGCGACTCACGCCTTCGCAGCGGACCCGGATCCTAAAGACATCATCCTCAGAAGCCCGTATGAAATCGGCTTCTTAGCCGGGTACGGCTGGGCTTTGGACCACCATGGCGTCCAGCCGTGCATAGAGCACGCGGTATTCATGCCGTCGCTATCCATTCTCCTGACAAAAAAAGAAATGGGGACTTCTTTTTTCCGGGGACTGGTCGAGTACCAGGCGGAGCCGGTGGTGGGGGTGATAACGCACCCGAACGGAAAGGTTGAGGCGGGGCTTTCGTTTGCCGGTTTCAAGTATAACTTCACCGCCCTTCAAAGCAGGTGGTCGCCTTATTCGACCTTTGGCTTTGGGGCGATTTACGAGCCGATAGGGCACCGGGTGCAGGGGACAGATTTCAATTTCATAATCCAGACCGGGCTCGGAGCGCAGTATTTCTTAGACGATAAACGGGCCATAAACGTTCAGTGCCGCTACCGGCACATCTCCAACGCCACTATAAAAACCCCCAACTCGAGCATCAATTCGATCTTCCTGCTTGGCGGGCTTTCCTTTTTTTGATTTCGCATTCCGGGAAAATTATGATGAATATATTCGAAGGGCCGGTAAATATCCGCAGGTCTTCGTCATAGAATTTCGCCACGCCGCTGACCATGCCTTTAAAGAGATAGTAAGGCAGGGTTTTCCATTCGTCGAAGCCGACGCAGCTCAGCATCAGCGTGTCCTCGTCCTTCCAGCTATAATGAAAAAACGGGAGGGGTCTCGCTGCCGGCAGGGGACGACGAGTGTATTTCGTTTAATTTTAATAGAAAAGCTCTGGAGTTGTTTATATCCGCTCCGAGATAGGGCGTAATCTTGGGGATATAATGCCTGAACCAGTGCTCGCCGTAAACCTCCGCAGTTTCGCCGAGTGGAATATTTAATGTTCTGCAAAGGTTTTCCAGTACTTCCAGCAGGGTCTTTGCCGGGATTTCAGGCGAGTCCAAGACTGAAAAATTGGTTATGCCGGAATGCATTAAGATCTTCTCCAGTGAATCCTCACCGACTTTTGCGGCCAACACGTCTTTCATCCCGTTCAGCATTCCTCCGAGTAATTCCTTCATCGTTCTCCTTTCTTTGGTTTCATTCTCATTAAATAATTAAAATCAATTAATATTAAATATAGTACATTTAATATTTTTGTCAAATAAAATAAAAATATTAGTTTTATTTATTTTTGCATATTTCATTTGAGAATATGTAAAAAGATATGCCGAAAGTATTTTTTTATTAAAAAAATTATGTTGTTATGATATAATTCTAAAATCGCGGCAAGGGATGGGGCGTAAGATTTTGCGCCCCTTCGTTTTTAGGAAAATGGCAAGAGGAGTAAATGGAATCGCTGGCAATCCCCCCCGTTCTAAGCATTATAATCATCATAATATGTGTTTTGTTCGTGGCCTTTTTCTCCAGTTCCGAGGCGGCGTTAATCTCGGTCAACCGTCTTCGGATAAGAAGCATGGTGGAAAAAGGGAACCTGAACGCCAAAGCGGTCCAGAGGATCAGGGACGAGCACGGCAGGCTTTTCGGTACCATACTCCTTACGGAAAACTTCTTTATAATCCTGGCATCCTCCCTGGGCACCGCCCTCGCTATATCTCTTTTCCCGGCATACCGGCCCGTAACGGTGATCGCCTCGGTCGTAATGACGGTCTTCATCGTCATGTTCGGCGAGATAACTCCAAAGACATTTGCCGCCTCCAACGCCTCGAAGGTGGCGCTTATAGTTGCGAGGCCGATGGAGTTTATCATATCCGTGATGCACCCCATCGTCTGGGTTTTTACCAGCGTTACCTATACTATCATCAGGCTGTTGGGCGGAAAGGTGGAGAAATCGCCTTTCGTGACCGAGGACGAGATAAAGGCTATAATATCCATAGGGCAGGAGGAGGGCGCGCTGGACGTGGAGGAGAAGGCAATGCTCCACAAGGTTTTCGAATTCGGCGATACGCTGGCTCTTGAGGCCATGCGCCCGAGGACGGAGATAGTCTCTATCCCTAACGACGCGAAGGTCTCGGAGGCGCTTTCCCTCGTGGCGGAGCACGGGCATTCACGTTATCCGGTAATCGAGGAATCCGTGGACGAGGTGCAGGGCGTCCTTTATGTAAAAGACCTGGTTATCGCATTATCCCGCGGCGAACTGGATGAAAATGATACAATAAAAAGGATGGTCCGGCCGGCTTATTTCATCCCGGAGACAAAGAGGGTCCGGGAACTCCTGACCGAGATGCAGGACCAGAAGATTCAGATGGTGATTGTGATAGACGAGTACGGCGGCACGGCCGGGCTTATAACGCTCGAAGACCTGCTGGAGGAAATAGTCGGCTCCATCCATGACGAGTTCGACAGGGAGGAGAGCGAGGTCCAGATAGTCGACGAGAAAAATTTCGTAGTATCCGGAGCCGCCGACCTTGACGAAGTAAGCCATGAGACGGGGATAAACATCCAGTCGAAGGACTTTAATACCATCGGAGGCTTCGTCTTCGGGCTTTTCGGCAGGATGCCCCACCCGGGCGAGACCCTGAAATACAAAGAACTGAAATTTGAAGTGCTGGAGATGGACGAAAGGAAGATTGGAAGCGTAAAAATCACGAAACCGTAAGTCAAAAAGGAGGCGGCTTTGCAGAAAAGAAACAAAATAACGGTAATCGGCGCCGGTAATGTCGGAGCCACGGTGGCCCAGAAAATTCTGGAAATGCGCCTGGGCGACGTGGCGCTGGTGGATATGGTGGATGGATTGGCCCAGGGAAAAGGCCTCGACCTCCTGGAGTCCGCGCCGATTGTGGGGATAAGCGGAGATATCATCGGGACGAACACCTATGAAGAAACCGCCGGCTCGGACCTTATAATCATCACGGCCGGGATGGCCAGGAAGCCCGGAATGAGCAGAGACGACCTGCTTGCCGCGAACGTAAAAATTGTCTCCGAAGTCACGAAGGCCGCCGCGCCTCTCTCACCCGACGCCAAGATAATAGTCGTGACCAACCCCATGGACGTTATGGCATACGTGGCCTGGAAGGTCAGCGGCTTCTCCAAGGAGCGCGTCATCGGGATGGGGGGCGTACTCGACGGCGCAAGGTTCCGGACATTCATCTCCATCGAGCTTGGCATCTCCGCGGACAGCATCCAGGCGTTCGTCCTGGGCGGGCATGGCGACCAGATGCTCCCGCTTCCCCGTTATACCACCGTCGCCGGAATACCTATTACCGAACTGATGGACCAGGAGTCGATCGACTCCGTCGTGGAGAGGACCAGGAACGGCGGAGCGGAGATAGTCTCGTTGCTCAAGACCGGCAGCGCCTATTATGCCCCGGCCGCGGCCGCCGCTGCCATGGCGCAGGCTATACTCCTTGACCAGAAGAGGATACTGTCCTGTTCCGTCCTCCTGGAAGGAGAGTATAAGGTCTCCGGTGCGTTCACCGGCGTGCCGGTTATCCTGGGCATGGACGGCGTGGAGGAGATACTCCAGGTTACGCTCACGGAAGAGGAGCGCGAGGCCTTCGACAAGTCTGTCGAGGCGGTCAAGAAGGGCCAGGAAACTACCGGCTTCTGATGTTCGCGCCCCGCAGGCGTACAGACCCGGAACTACTCGACCTGCCGCCCGAGGCGCAGGATGAGCGTCAGCTTTCAGGCAGTCTGATGGACATCCGGCAGGTGAACCTGCGGCTGGGAGGGATAAATTCCGCCCTGCGCGATTTAGGCCTCGTCCTCGACCACATGGAGGAAAAAGGAAAAAGTGGGGCAGAATGGCTGAATAAAGGTGCAAAAAATACTACCAAGTGGGGCTTGGAAGGCAAAAATAGGGCCGGGCGGGATCTGAAAATTCTGGATGTCGCCGCTGGCTCGGCGGACGTAACCGCCGCGATGGCAAGCCATGCCGGGAAGAGGGGATTCAAGGTACTTGCCGTGGCGGCAGATTTGAATTTAGCCGTCCTCGGGCAAGGGAGGGCCTGGAACCGTGAGTTTCATGAAATTTCATACGCTCTGGCGAACGGGCTCAAACTCCCTTTTCCCGACAATAGCTTCGATATAGTCCACTGCTCTTTAGTGCTGCACCATCTGAGCGAGGAAGACGCGGTACATTTCCTGAGGGAGATGGCGCGGGTTTCACGTTTTGCCGTAATCGCGGGGGACCTGAGGCGAAACCTTATCCCCTGGGCGCTTATCTGGGTAATCTCCAGGCTCTTCACGAGCAATAAGTACACCCGCTATGACGGGCCGTTATCCGTCCTCAGGTCCTTTACTCCCTGCGAAATGAAAGAGCTCGCCAAGGCTTCGGGATTAAAGGAATTCAGGGTCAGAAGACGGCATTTCTGGAGGATGTCCCTTGTGGGGTTCATCTGATGCCCGATCTAAAATTTTCCGTCGCGGCCTGCTTCGAGGAAGGATTTTTAGAGGGACTTTCCGGGTTGCCGGTCTCGGAGCTTTTCGGCAAGCTCCCCTCAGACCCTGTCGGCGGCGGCAGGGCCTCGTTCATGCTCTCGCCCCTCTCGGCCCGCGCGCTTCGCAGGTATATTGAAACCGCGAAGAAAAAAGGCATCGGTTTCAACTACCTCTTAAACGCCGCCTGCATGGACAATATGGAGTACACGCGCAAAGGCCAGAAGGCCCTGCGGGGTGCGCTGGATTTCGCGGAGTCGCATAGGCGCCCGGAGCGTTACGATATCCCTGCCCTCGATCCTGCCTGTGATAAAGCGGCATAACCCCTCACTGGCGGTCAGAGTGGGGGTTTATGCGCGGGTGGATTCCATTGCCAAGGCGAAGTTCTGGGAGGAGATGGGCGCGGACTGCATTACTCTGGAGTCCATCTCCGTGAACAGGAACTTTAAGTTATTGGCGGCGATCCGAAAAGCGGTAGCTCTGGAGCTTCAGCTTATCGCGAATTCCAACTGCCTGATGTTCTGCCCGCTATCCGGCCAGCACATGGTAAACCTGTCCCACGCCTCCCAGAAAGGGCACCGGAGCGGCGGTTTTATGATAGACTGGTGCGCCCTCAAGTGCTCTTATCTCAAGCTCCGGGACCCGGTGAACTACCTGCGTTCGGAATTCATCCGCCCGGAGGACCTGGGACAATACCGGGTTTTAGGTTATAATAACTTTAAGATACTCGAACGGGGCGCTCCGGCGGCGGCTATGCTGAAAAGGATACGGGCATACGCCGGGGGAAGCTTCGAGGGAAACTTGCTGGACCTCATCCAGCCCTATGGCTATAAAGACAAGCCGTCGGGCGGCATTAAAAAGGCCGCGCATTTCTGGAAATATTTTTTCCGCCCCGGAGATGTCAAGCTCACGAGGCTTATGAAAATAAGGGAGCTCGCGCTAAAGCGCGGACTTCTTGGGTCTCCGGAAGGCGAGCCGGTTTATATCGACAATAAAAAGCTGGACGGTTTTTTAGATGGGTTCAGGGATAAAGACTGCCGTACGACCGACTGTTCCAACTGCGGTCACTGCGAGCGTTACATGCATAAGGCCGTAAGGGTCGAGAAAGAGTTCAGGACCGGAGTCCTGGAGGAGTACGGCAAAATTTTTGACGATATGGATTCCGGGCGGACTTGGGGAATAGAGCGTGGGTGACAGGCGGAAAGAACGTGGAGACGAGGGGAGGATGCCGTGTTCACTGAAAATTCCATCAGCATAAACGCGCCGGCGGAGGATGTTTATGATCTTGCGTGGGACGTTCTGAAATGGCCGGCGAGACTCCCGCATTACCGGCGGGTGACGCTCCTTAAAGAAGAGGGAGACCACCGGGTGGTGGAGATGGCGGCGAGCCGGAACGGCATACCTGTTAGCTGGATATCCATCCAGAAACCTCTGCCGGAGATGGGTAAGATAATCTTCCGGCATATCGGCGGCCCCACCATCGGGATGTACGTGGAATGGATTATCAAAGAGAAGACGACGGAGCGGGGCAAGGTAACGCAGGTCAGGATAATCCATGAGTTCGACCCCGATTGGGGGCCTGTACTGGGGCCGTTTGTAGCAAAATATATCGTCGGCCGTTTCTTCGTCCATAACATCGCTTCAAAGACACTGAAAAAAATAAAGGAAATCGCCGAAAACGGCAGGAGACAGCAAGTTGGCTGACGGCAGGATAAGGGTCGCAATTACCGGCATCGGCGCGTTGACGCCAATAGGGTTCGGCGTTTCCGGGCTTTGGGACGGTATCCTGCAGGGCCGCTCCGGGATAAGCGGGATAACCTCTTTCGACGCTTCCCCCTTCAGGACGAAAGTCGCTGGCGAGATAAAGGCTTTCAGCGCCTCCGATTTCGTAAGCGGAAAGGTCTTGAAAAGAATTGACCGCTTTGCCGCGTTCGCGGTCGCATCGGCGCGGATGGCAATCGAAGACGCTCATCTCGACGTCTCCCGCCATCCCGAAACCGGTATCGTAATAGGCTCTGCCCTGGGCGGCCTCGCATTCGCGGAGAGCCAGCACGACGTGTACCGGGAGAAGGGCCTGAAGGGCGTAAATCCTGCCCTTGCCACACTTGTCTTTGGCGCGTCGTCCTCCTGCCATATAGCTATCGAGCTTGGGTTGACCGGCCCGAACATCACTAATTCGAACTCCTGCTCATCGGGGACGATGGCCGTGGGCGAGGCGTTTGAGATGATCCGCGCGGGCCGTGCGGACGTGCTTATCGCGGGCGGGGCGGAAGCGCCTCTGTCTCCGCTTACATTCGGCTCGTTCACGTTAATCAAGGCAATGACAACAAGGAACGACGACCCGGAAGGCGCATGCCGTCCGTTCGACGGCGGACGCGACGGGTTTATAATGGGCGAGGGGAGCGCGGCGCTGATTCTGGAGGAGATGGGTCATGCGAGAGAGCGCGGCGCGAGGATATACGCGGAGGTCCTCGGCTACGGCCTCACTAACGACGCCTACCACATGACCTCATCGCGTGAGGACGGCGAATGCGCGGCGCGTGCGGTTACAATTGCACTCGGTCAGGCGGGAATTAAGCCGGAGCAGATAGGCTATGTCAACGCACACGGAAGCTCTACGCAGATGAACGACAAAAACGAAACGACTGCCATAAAGAGGGCCCTTGGCGAACACGCATATAAAGTCCCCATCAGCGGGACGAAGCCCTTCCATGCACATCCACTGGGCGCGACCGGCGCGATAGAGGCCGCCATCTGCGCACTGGCCATAAAGAACGAATACCTCCCGCCGACCCTGAACTTAACCGACCCGGACCCGGACTGCGACCTGGACTACATCTCGAATACCGGACGCAAGGCAAAAGTGGATTACGTCCTGTCCAACGCCTTCGGGTTCGGCGGGATGAATGCGGCGCTGGTTATCGGGCGGGTATAAATACCTGTCCGACCACTTCGTCCGTCCTTTGTACTTGAAAATGGTTCCTGCTTCCTATACCATCATCGCATATGAAAATTTTAGGCATAGACACTTCCACCATGATGGGCGCGGTGGGGATAGTGGACGATGAGCTGCTCGTCGCGGAGATGCGGACGAATGTCTCGCTAACCTATTCGGAGCGGCTGATGGAGCACATCGACACGCTCCTGAAATCCGCGCGCCTGACGCTTGATGACATCGACGGCTTCGCCGTGAGCGTTGGCCCCGGTTCGTTCACGGGACTTCGCATCGGGATTGCGGCGGTTAAGGCTATGGCGTACGCTACGGGGAAACCTGTCGCGGCGGTGAACAGCCTGGAGGCGCTGGCGGATAACCTGCCGTATTGCCGCCATCAGGTGGCGCCGGTGCTGGACGCCCGAAAGAAAATGGTGTACTGCGCAATTTACAAGATAACGGATACTGTGAGAAGGGTCGTCCTGCCGCCGTCCGTGATTACTCCGGACGAACTGGTGGACGCGATAGAGGAGCCGACGGTTTTCCTTGGCGAGGGTGCGTACGTCTACCGGGAACTTCTGGCAGGGCAGTTATGCTGTCAGGCGCTGTTCGCCCCGAAGGCATACGGATACCCTTCGGGCGCGACGGTGGCCTTCAGGGGACTGAAGGAGATCAACGCGGGTAATGTCGCGGACCCGATGTCGCTCACTCCGTTATATATACGGAAGTCCGACGCGGAAGAGAAGGCGGGGTGATATTCGATATCCGGTTATTTAATTAATTTAGAAATCGCCTTGAATTCTTCCGTCCCCGCCTCTTTCAATAGCTGAAAGAGCGCCGCCTCCGTGCAAGTGATTACCGCTCCCGCGTCTCGCATCATCTCTATACCGGTCTTCCAGTTCTCTTTCGTACGCGAGCATACGGCATCCGATACGACGTGGGGAATATAACCGGAACCAAGCAGGCCCAGGACGGTCTGGAGTACGCAGATATGACTCTCCATGCCGGTGACAATTATCTTCTTTCTCCCGTGTTTTTTAATCCCGGAAACAAAGCCCTGCTCGCCGCAGCAGTCGAAGGATATTTTCTCCACCGGCGCGTAAACGGGAAGCGTCTCCTTTATTTCGGCAACCGTGTGCCCCAGGCCTTTCGGGTACTGCTCCGATACCACCACCGGGATATCCAGCATCTTCGCCAGCTCGACAAGCAGGTTTACGTTCTTTGCCACCTGCTCGCGGTACTTCATTACGGAAGCCAGACGTTCCTGAATATCCACGATGAGGAGTAGGGAGTCGTCCTTGTTCAATATGAAATTTGATAAGTCCATGAACTTAGAATGCCAGATTTCGTTCTCATTTTCAAGGCCCTTGAACATTCCCGCGTTTTCTGGTAGGAATATCGCATGGAGATAACGATAACCGAGATGGGGCCGGACGACTTAACGGAGGTAATGGAGCTGGAGCGGGAAATATTCTCCTGGCCCTGGACCGAGGAACTGTTTCTTGACGAACTGAACAGGGATTATTCTTTTATACTTCTTGCGCGCGAGCCGTCCGGCCTCCTGGCCGGTTTCATATGCTTCTGGATGCTTATCGACGAGATGCACGTCCTGAACCTTGGGGTCCGGACGCGGTACAGAAGGCTGAATGTAGCGGCAAGACTGGTGCGGGAGGGTCTTCAGTTCTGCTATGAAAGGGGCGCGCGGGCGGCTACGCTGGAAGTCCGGGAAAAGAACGAGGCGGCTATAGGCCTTTATAAATCAATGGGATTCCGAGAGGCGGGCCTCAGGAAGAACTATTATGAATCCCCAAAGGATAACGCCGTTATCATGTGGCTTTACGATATCCGTTCCGCCCTGGAAAAAAGCCCTTGAACTTTGATTACAGATATGTTACATTTCCACTATAATGTAGGGACTGTAAGAGCCTCTAACCTTCAAGGACAACATTGAGGAGGAAAGATGGAGGACAGCGAAGAATTGATTGGTTATGCCAGGCGGGAGAATGAAGAGTACCGCCGCCTGGAAAGAGAGCACAGGGAGCTTGACGAGCAGATTCAGCAGTATTTTGGAAACGTGAAACACCTCACCCCGCTCGAAGAAGTCAAAAAGAAAACCCTCCAAAAGAAGAAATTAGCCAAAAAAGACAGGATGTTCGAGATATTGCACGACCTTAAGGCAGCCGTATAAAAAATAGGCCCGGCACGAACCGGAAGGAAGGGAAGAACCCGACAGGGCTCTTCCCTTCTTTTTTTATTCGTTGACTTAGGTCTTTTAAGTATGGTAAAAAGTAAATTCCCGATTTTTTTCAAATAGAAAGGTATTAAATGAGGAGCGATAGGATAAAAAAAGGAGTGGAGAGAGCTCCAAACCGCGCTCTCCTTTTCGCCACCGGGATAACCAGGAAGGGTCTGGAAAAGCCGCTCATCGGAATCGCGAGCAGCTTCACAGACCTCATCCCCGGCCACATAGGCATGAGGGACCTGGAGCGCTACATAGAAAAAGGGGTCCATTCCGGAGGCGGATACTCCTTCATCTTCGGCATACCCGGAATCTGCGATGGTATAGCCATGGGACACGCCGGGATGCATTACTCCCTGCCTTCCCGTGAGCTTATCGCCGACATGGTGGAATCCATAACCCTCGCCCATGCCCTTGACGGACTGGTGCTCCTTACGAACTGCGACAAGATTACACCCGGAATGCTTATGGCCGCGGCGAGACTGAACGTTCCGTCCATAGTGGTAACGGCCGGGCCGATGATCTCCGGCAGGCTTGGAATGGAGAGGCAGAACCTGGTATCCGGTACGTTCGAGGCGGTTGGCCGCTTCCGCAAGGGCGAGATAAACGAGGCCGAGCTCTGCGCGCTGGAGGAATGCGCCTGCCCCGGGCCCGGCGCTT
This sequence comes from Nitrospirota bacterium, assembly GCA_963698885.1. Taxonomy (GTDB): domain Bacteria; phylum Nitrospirota; class JACRHJ01; order JACRHJ01; family JACRHJ01; genus JBARKJ01. The sequence goes on from CAVOSJ010000003.1 coordinate 181,494, forward strand.
GCCAGGGGCTCTACACCGCGAATACGATGGCATGCGTCACCGAGGCGATAGGGATGTCGCTTCCGGGCTGCGCCACGGCGCTCGCGGTATCCGGCAAAAAGCGCAGGATAGCTTATGAATCGGGCGAGCGGATCGTCGAACTGGTAAAGAAAGACATCACGCCTGACAAGATTCTGACAAGGGCGGCGTTCGAGAACGCCATAGCCGTGGACATGGCGCTTGGCGGGTCTACGAATACCTGTCTGCATATACCCGCCATAGCGCATGAGGCCGGCATAGACATAACGTTATCGGCGATAGACGAGATAAGCAAAAAGACGCCGCACATCACGGACCTTCTGCCGTCCGGCAAATATTATATGGAAGATTTAGACGCGGCGGGCGGCATCCCGGCAGTGATGTCGAGGCTTATCTCGCGCCTGAAGGACGGGATTACCGTATCCGGCTTCAAAGTAAAAGAGATAGCAAAGAGCGCTAAGCCTGAAAGTGACGAGATAATCAGAACGGTAGAGCGAGCTTATCATAAAGAAGGCGGGATAGCGGTCTTGACCGGGAACCTTGCGCCCTTGGGCTCCGTCATAAAACAGACAGCCGTCTCTGAAAAAATGATGAAGTTTAAAGGCCATGCCAAGTGTTTTAACGCGGAAGAGGATGCGATGGCCGCAATTCTTGGCGGGAAGATAAAGTCTGGCGATGTGGTCATAATCCGGTACGAAGGCCCCAAAGGCGGCCCCGGCATGCGCGAGATGCTCTCTCCGACCGCGGCCATAGTTGGCATGGGGTTAGCTGATTCGGTAGCCCTGATTACGGACGGCCGCTTCTCCGGCGGGACCCAGGGCCCCTGCATCGGGCACGTGAGTCCGGAAGCGATGGAGGGCGGGCCGATAGCGTTTGTAAAAGACGGGGACGAGATAGCCATAGACATCCCGGCCAGGAAGATAGAGTTAAAGGTGACGAAGGCGGAGCTTGCGAAGCGGATGAAGGCGTGGAAGAAGCCGGAGCCAAAAATAAAGACCGGGTGGCTGGCCAGGTATTCCCGCAACGTCACCTCGGCCAATACCGGCGCGGTGATGAAATAAAACCGTACCTTTTCTTTCAGGTGAAAGAAAAGGTACCCAAAAGAAAGCCGGGCAGTAAAAACCTTTTAAAGTTTTTGGCGCCACCTTTTTTCAAAAAGGTGGCAGGTCTGGCGGTTGACTTGCAGTTGATTTCGACGGAGGTTTTGATTTGAAACTTTCAGGCGCGCAAATACTGATAGAGTCCCTGAAGAAGGAAGGCGTTAAATATATATTCGGCTACCCGGGAGGGGTAGTCCTGCATATCTTCGACGTGCTGTATGACGAAAAGGACATCCAGCTCATCCTCACGCGGCACGAGCAGGGCGCGGCGCACGCGGCGGACGGATACGCCAGGGCGAGCGGCAAGGCTGGCGTATGTCTGGTAACATCCGGCCCGGGCGCGACCAATATCGTCACCGGCATAGCGACGGCATACATGGACTCCATCCCGATGGTGGTGATCACCGGGCAGGTGCCTACCATGCTGATCGGGAACGACGCCTTCCAGGAAGCGGATATCGTCGGCATCACCAGGCCGTGCACGAAATACAACTTTTTGGTCAAGGACGTAAGCGACCTCGCCCGGACGATAAAGGAGGCTTTCTATATCGCCACCACCGGCCGGCCCGGCCCGGTCCTGATCGACATTCCGAGAGACGTATCAACAGGCAAGGCGGATTTTAAATACCCGGACAAGGTGGAGCTCAGGAGCTACCGCCCGACCTTTAAAGGGAACCTCTGGCAGGTGAAGCAGGCGGCGGAAGCGATAGCCAAATCCAGAAAGCCCGTGATAATCGCCGGCGGCGGGGTGATAAGCTCCGGGGCGGCGGCGGAGCTTAAGGACCTGGCCGAGACATCGAAGCTCCCCGTTACGATGACCATGATGGGCCTTGGCGGCTTCCCCGGCGACCATAAGCTCTCCCTGGGCATGCTGGGGATGCACGGGACGTATTTCGCCAATATGTCCGTGCACGAGTCGGACCTGCTCATAGCCATCGGGATGCGTTTCGATGACCGGGTGACCGGACGGGTGGAGGATTTCGCGCCTAACGCGAAGATAATACATATAGACATCGACCCGACGTCCATACGCAAGAACGTGCGGGTGGACGTGCCTATCGTGGGCGACGTGAAGAACGTGCTTAAAGATTTGAACAAGACAATCCACGACGCGGGCGAGCAGGTCAATCCGCACCGGAAGGTCTGGCTGGACAGGATAGAGGACTGGAAGGCCGAGCATCCGATGGACTACGACCAGTCGGACGTGATAAAGCCGCAGTTCGTGGTGGAAAAAATTTACGAGATAACCAAGGGCGACGCCATCATCACGACGGAAGTGGGCCAGAACCAGATGTGGGCGGCGCAGTTCTTCAAGTACAAGAAGCCCCGCACCTGGATATCCTCCGGGGGCCTGGGCACGATGGGATACGGTTTCCCGGCGGCCATCGGCGCACAGTTCGCCTTCCCGAACAAGCTTGTATTCGACATCGCGGGCGACGGCTCCATACAGATGAACATCCAGGAACTCTCCACGGCCGTGCTCCATAACTTGCCGGTGAAGGTGGCGATACTGAATAACTGCTTCCTCGGCATGGTCCGGCAGTGGCAGGAGCTGTTCTTTGATAAACGCTACTCATCCACATGCCTTACCGGGACGCCCGATTTCGTGAAGGTAGCGGAGGCTTACGGCGCGGTGGGACTCAGGGCTCAGAAGCCTTCGGACGTGGAAGGCGTGATACGCGAGGCGATAAAGGTAAAGAGGCCGACGTTCATTGACTTCGTATGCGACCAGTCGGAGAAGGTCTTCCCGATGGTGCCTGCCGGGGCGGCGATTAACGAGATGATGTTCCGGCCCCGTAACTGCCCGCCTGGCGAGACGCTGATATGCAGCACGGTGAAGCAGGAACTCAAATGCAAGTGCGTACGCGCGAAGAGGGGGAAGTGAGATGCGCCATATAATATCCATAATGGTGGAAAACAAGTTCGGCGTGCTCTCCCGCGTATCGGGGCTTTTCTCCGGCCGCGGGTACAACATCGAGTCCATATCCGTCGGACAGACGCTTGACCCGACGGTCTCGCAGATGACTATAGTTACGTCGGGCGACGACAATATTATTGAGCAGATAACGAAACAGCTCAATAAGCTCCTTGACGTGATAAAGGTGACGGACCTGACCGAGTTCGACCACGTCGAGCGGGAGATGATGCTGATAAAGGTGCATCCGAAGCCCGAGCACCGGGCGGAGGCGCTCCGAGTGACGGAGATATTCAGGGGCGTTGTAGTCGATTCATCGACAAAGACTTATACGATACAGGTGACCGGGGACGACAAGAAGCTGGATGCGATAGTGGACCTGCTGAAGCCCCTTGGGATAAAAGAGGTAGTCCGCACCGGGAAGGTCGCGATAGCCAGGGAAGCGAAAAGTTAGCATTTATTTATAAACCGTACGAGAGGAGTTTAAAAAATGGTAAAGCTGTATTACGATAAGGACGCGGACTTAAAGAACCTTAAGGGGAAGAAGGTGGCTATAATCGGCTACGGAAGCCAGGGGCACGCCCACGCCAATAACTTGAAGGACAGCGGTATCGACGTCATAGTGGCCGAGGCCAAAGGGTATCCCAACTGGGACAAGGCGAAGAAGGCGGGATTTTCCGTAATGACCGCAGCCGAAGCCGCGAAGAAGGCGGACGTGATGATGATACTCCTCCCGGACGAGTACCAGGGCTCCATATATAAAAACGAGATCGCCCCGAACATGAAAAAGGGCGTCTTCTTAGGTTTCGCGCACGGCTTCAATATCCATTACGGCCAGATCGTCCCGCCGGCGGACGCGAATGTCTTCATGGTGGCTCCCAAGGGCCCAGGCCATCTGGTCAGGAGCGAGTTCACGAAGGGCAGCGGCGTGCCGATGCTTATAGCGGTGCACCAGGACCCCTCCAAGAAATCGAAAGCGCTTGCAATGGCCTACGCCTCAGCGGCAGGCGGCGGAAGGGCGGGCATCATAGAGACGACCTTCAAGGAAGAGACGGAGACCGACCTTTTCGGAGAGCAGGCGGTCCTCTGCGGCGGGCTTTCGGCGCTTATCACCGCCGGCTTCGAAACGCTGGTCGAGGCTGGCTACTCGCCGGAGATGGCGTATTTCGAGTGCCTGCACGAGACGAAGCTTATCGTTGACCTGATGTATGAAGGCGGCATCGCCAACATGCGTTACTCCGTCTCCAACACCGCCCAGTACGGCGACATGACCCGCGGACCGCGCGTCATAGACGAATACGTCAAGGACGAGATGCGCGAGATACTGAGGGAGATACAGGACGGCACTTTCGCGCGTGAATGGATACTGGAGTGCCAGGCCAATAAGCCGGTGTTCAACGCCCTGACCAGGATGGGCGAGGAACACGAGATAGAAAAAGTGGGCGGGAAGCTTCGCTCCATGATGAGCTGGCTTGGCAAGTCCAAGCTCGTGGATAAGACCAAAAATTAAAGGAACATATTGGGACATAGCAGTATAATAGCCCTGGAGGGCCTGCCGGTAATCGCCCTATTTGCGGCGATTACCGTGGCCCTCTGGATAGCTGGATGGTACAAGGCCGCCGTAATAATGACGGCCTTGACCGTTTTTGCCCTTGCTTTTTTCCGCAACCCTGAGCGGCATCCTCCGGCGGGAGAGAACCTCGTGGTCTCTCCGGCGGACGGGGTGGTGATTTACGTGGGCGAGGTGGAAGAGCCAAGGATACTGAAGGGCCGCGCGATGAAGGTGTCCATCTTCATGAACGTCTTCAATGTCCACGTCAACCGCATGCCGGAGAGCGGAAGGATTACGGAAATACATTATAATAAAGGTAAGTTCATCTCCGCCAACAAGGAAAAAGCGTCGCTGGATAACGAACAGAACGCGCTCGTGATGGAGACCGACAAGGGCCGGAAGATCATGTTCGTACAGATTGCCGGCCTTGTCGCGCGCCGCATCGTCTGCTGGGTAAAGCCCGGCGACCACCTTGCGCGGGGAGAGAGGTTCGGCCTTATAATGTTCGGCTCCAGGTTGGACATATATCTGCCGGTGGGGAGCGAAGTGAAGCTGAAATCAGGCGACAAGACGAAGGCGGGCGAAACCATTGTCGGGGTGCTGAATTGAGAAAAGGGATATACATACTCCCGAACCTCCTGACGGTCGGGGGGATGTTCTTCGGTTTTTTCTCCATCGTGTCCTCTATAAAAGGCGACTTCGACATGGCCGCGTGGGCCATACTTACCGCCACGATTTTCGACGCGCTGGACGGCTGGGTGGCGAGGATGACCAAGACCACCAGCCGGTTCGGAGTCGAGCTGGACTCGCTTTCGGATTTAGTCTCGTTCGGCGTCGCGCCCGCCGTGATGTTCTATATCTGGGCTCTGATGCCTTTCCATCGCTGGGGCTGGGTCGGCGCGTTCACTTTTGTCGTTTGCGGGGCGCTTCGGCTTGCGCGGTTTAACGTGCAGATGGTGGGCTCGGAAAAGAAATGGTTCACGGGCCTTCCAATACCCGGCGGCGCGGCGGTCCTGGCGACGTTTGTTATATTCTGGACCGACATTGTTTCCACAGAGCCGCCGCAGAACTTCCTCGTCCTCCTGATGATCTATTTGGTCGCATTACTTATGATAAGCACCATCCCGTTCCATAGTTTGAAGGAACTGAACGTCCGGGACAGGCGTCCTTTCTGGATGCTCCTGGTGGCGGTGGTCATTTTAGTGGCTGTGGCTGTGAACCCGCCGGTGGTGCTTTTTGTCCTGAGCATGGTATACGTCGCCTGGGCTCTGGCGGAGTGGGTATTGACATTTCGAAAAAGACGCGTTAAGATGAGGCCACAAGCGTAAAGGCTGAGAAGAGGAGTAGTAGGCGGCAAGGGCGGCCAAAGAGAGCCGGTGGGTGGTGCGAACCGGTGCCGACTTCCGCTGAACTCGCCTCATTAATTCTCCGTGAGTCTGCGTAAAAGACAAATCAAGTGCGGCGGCAATTAGCTCTATTCGCCGAATTAGGGTGGTACCGCGGGGGAAAATTTATCAGCCCTCGTCCCTTACTTTATCAAGTAATGGACGGGGGCTTTTTTAATTATGGACACTAATTTCTGTAAAAAAAGTCGAGGTTCATGGCCTTCAGGCTATCCCTGTCGGCACTGCGCGCTTGGTTGAAGAGCCTCAATTGGTTGTGGAGTCTGCGAGATCTCAAGGCGGATGATTTACTATGGCACGGGAAATATTGTCATATTAGGGAATCGGCCTTCATCCCTGTGGCTTTTGTTTTCGCGCTAGTTTACACGGTTTTCTTTGTGTTACTTTCTTTTTTCCAAAAGAAAGTAACGGTTGAAATAAGGAGGCATTTAATGTCCCGCATCATAAAAATATTCGATACGACCTTGCGCGACGGCGAGCAGTCTCCGGGCTGTTCCATGAACATCGAGGAGAAGCTGATGGTCGCCCGGCAGTTGGCCCGGATGAAGGTGGATATAATCGAGGCCGGGTTCCCTATCGCGTCCGAAGGCGATTTCGAGGCGGTGAGGCGTATAGCGCAGGAGGTAAAAGGGCCGGTGATATGTGGTCTGGCGCGGACGACGGACAAGGATATCGACCGGGCGGCTGAGGCGATCAAGCCCGCCGGGCGCGGACGGATACATACGTTTCTCGCGACCTCGGACATACATCTGAAATTCAAACTCAAGAAAACGCGCGAGCAAGTTCTGGATATGGCGATTGCCGCGGTGAAGCGGGCGCGAAATTATACGGACGACGTGGAGTTCTCCGCCGAGGACGCGACACGCTCGGACATTGATTATCTCTGCAAGGTGGTGGAGGCGGTGATTACGGCAGGCGCGACCACGATTAATATTCCCGATACCGTAGGCTATGCGATACCGCAGGAGTACGGCGACCGCATAAAGGCCTTGTTCGACCGCGTCCCGAATATCGACAAAGCGATTATTTCGGTGCATTGCCATAACGACCTGGGGCTTGCGGTGTCGAACTCTCTGGCGGCCGTGCTTTCCGGAGCCGGGCAGGTGGAATGCACCGATCAACGGCATCGGCGAGCGCGCGGGCAACGCGTCAATGGAAGAGGTCGTGATGGCGCTGCGGACGCGGGAGCCTTATTTCGGGGCGCGGACGAACGTCGTGACGGAGGAGATAATGGCGGCGTCCCGCCTGGTCAGGAACGTAACGGGAATGACCGTGCAGGCGAACAAGGCCATAGTCGGGGCGAACGCCTTCGCGCACGAATCGGGCATACACCAGGACGGGTTCCTGAAGGAGAAATCGACATACGAGATAATGACGCCGGAGTCGGTGGGCCTGACGCAGAGTACCCTGGTATTGGGAAAACATTCCGGCAGGCACGCGTTCCGGGACAGGCTGGCTCAGCTTGGGTATTCGCTTTCCGAGGACGAACTGAACGGGGTATTCGAGCGGTTCAAGAAGCTCGCGGACCAGAAGAAGGACATATTCGACGAGGACCTGGAAGCGCTGATTGCGGAAGAGGTATTTCGCATACCTCAGGCGTACGAGTTGAAGAAACTGTTCGTGCGGAGCGGGACGGATACGAAGCCGCAGGCGGATATAGTGCTGGCGGTGGACGGGAAAGAGGTGGAGACGTCCTCCACTGGCGACGGGCCGGTGGACGCCGCGCTCAGGACTATCGCGGAAGTGGTCAAAACCGGTAGCACCATGCTCGCCTACGAAGTAAAGGCCATCACCGGCGGGACGGACGCGCAGGGCGAGGTCGTGGTGCGTCTAAAGGAGGGTGATTTTACAGTAATGGGCCAGGGCTCCGACACGGACATCATCGTCGCATCCGCGAAGGCTTATATCAATGCCTTGAACAAGCTCGCATATCTGAAAAAACGCGGCGAAAAAACGGTTGAAAAGATGTGCGAGTGATGTTAACATCAACGGCTTAATATATTTTGCCACCTTTTTAGGGAAAAGGAGGGGTCCCCACCGCTTACCGAGGGTAGTTTCCGAGGTTAGCGCGGGGCGGTCCGCCAAAAACTTTTAAACTGTTTAGCTTTCTTTTGGTTACTTCTCTTTCTCGAAAGACAAGTAACGGAGGTTTTATATTATGCCGATGACTATTACCGAAAAAATCCTGGCCTTCCACTGCGGCAAAAAAGAGGTCGTGCCGGGAGAACTGATAAACGCGAAGGTGGACGTGGTCCTGGCAAACGACATTACCGCGCCAATTTCTATTAAAGAGTTCCGCAAGTCGGGGGCGAAGAAGGTCTTCGACAAGACGCGCATAGTGCTCGTCCCGGACCACTTCACGCCTAACAAGGACATCCAGTCCGCGGAGCAGTCGAAGCTCCTCAGGGAGTTCGCCAAAGAGCACGCACTGACGAATTACTTCGAAGTCGGCAGGATGGGAATTGAGCACGCGCTCCTTCCGGAGCAGGGCCTGGCGGTATCCGGCGACGTAATAATCGGCGCGGACTCTCACACCTGCACATACGGCGGCCTCGGCGCCTTCGCGACGGGCGTCGGCAGCACGGATGTCGCCGCGGCGATGATAACGGGCGAGATATGGTTCAAGGTGCCGGAGAGCATCAAGTTCGTGTACTTTGGCAAGCTCAGGAAATGGGTCTCCGGGAAAGACCTCATCCTGGCTACCATCGGCGACATCGGCGTGGACGGCGCGCTTTATAAAGCGATGGAGTTCACGGGCGAGGTAATCGACAGGATGGATATGTCGGGGCGGCTCACGATGGCGAATATGGCGATTGAGGCCGGGGGCAAGAACGGCATCATCGCGCCGGACGACATAACCAGGGATTACGAGAACGGCAGGACGAAGAGAAGGCCGAAGTACTACAAGTCGGACAAGAAGGCCGAATACTCCGAGGTGCGCGAGTATGACTGCTCCAAGATAGAGCCGCAGGTGGCATGTCCGCATCTGCCGGAGAACACGAAAGGCGTAAGCCAGCTGTCCCATATAAAGATCGATCAATCCGTCGTCGGCTCCTGCACTAACGGAAGGATCGAGGACCTGCGGATAGCGGCGAAAGTGCTTAAAGGCCGCAAAGTCCATCCGGACGTGCGGATGATAATAATCCCGGCTACCCAGGCGATATACAAGCAGGCGATGAAAGAAGGACTTTTCGATATATTCCTGGACGCGCAGGCGGCGGTTTCCACGCCCACATGCGGGCCGTGCCTCGGCGGGCACATGGGAATACTCGCCAAGGGCGAGCGTTCAATCGCAACGACGAACAGGAACTTCGTCGGGCGCATGGGGCACCCGGAGTCGGAGGTATATCTCTCCAACCCGGCAATCGCGGCCGCGTCGGCGGTATTGGGGCGCATCGGCAGCCCGGAAGAACTTTAAAACCGTTACTTTCTTTTTACGGAAAAAGAAAGTAACGCAAAGAAAAACGAGAATGTAAGTCTGTTTTCTTTGTCCACTTTCTTTTTTCCAAAAGAAAGTTGGACCTTGGAGGGTTTTATGAAATTAAAAGGAAAGGCCTGGAAGTTCGGCGCTGATATCGACACGGACGCCATAATCCCCGCGAGATATCTGAATACGTCGGAGCCGTCGGAGCTTGCGAAGCACCTCATGGAAGACAGCAAACAGCCGGATTTCATGAAAAAGATGGGCAAGGGCGACATCATAGTGGCCGACAAGAATTTCGGCTGCGGCTCCTCCCGCGAGCACGCCCCGATAGCCATAAAGGCGGCGGGAGTCTCGTGCGTCGTGGCGAAGACGTTTGCAAGAATATTCTACCGCAACTCGTTCAACATGGGTCTTCCGATATTTGAATGCCCGGAAGCCGTGGACGGAATTTCGCAAGGGGACGCGATCGAGGTGGACGCGGAAAAAGGGATAATAAAGAACCTCACGACAAAAAAGACCTATCAGGCCAACCCCATCCCGCCGTTCATGCAGGAACTGATTGCCGCGGGCGGGCTGATGGAGTGGGTAAAAAAGAAAGTCGCGTAATAATGGGTGAGGGGATAACAAATCGAAGGGAGAAATTTCAGGATGCCAAAGAGCTATAAAATTGCGCTTATGCCAGGCGACGGGACAGGGCCGGAGGTTGTCGCCGAGGCGGTCAAGGTAGTCAAGGCGGCGGCAAAGAAGGGCGGTTTTTCGCTTGGTTTCAAAAGCTTCAATTACGGCGGGGAGCGTTACAAAAAGACCGGCGAGACCATCAGCGACAAGGAAATAGACGGGCTGAGAGAGTTCGACGCAATACTCCTGGGCGCGATCGGACACCCGGACGTGGCTCCCGGAATCCTTGAGAAGGGCATCCTGCTCAAGACCCGCTTCGCACTCGACCTTTACGTGAACCTCCGTCCGGTAAAGCTTTTCCCCGGCGTTGAGACCCCGCTCAAGGACAAGGGGCCGAAAGAAATAGATTACGTGGTGGTGCGGGAGAACACCGAGGGGCTTTATGCCGGCGCGGGCGGGGTGCTGAAAAAAGGCACGCCGGACGAGGTCGCCATACAGGAATCCATCAACACGCGGAAGGGCGTGGAGCGCTGCATCCGGTACGCGTTCGAGTACGCGAAGAAAAACGGCAGGAAGAAGGTTACGCTCTGCGGAAAGACGAACGTCCTGACGTTCGCGTTCGACCTGTGGGAGCGGGCGTTCTATGAAGTGGCGAAGGAGTACCCGAAGATAAAGGCGGATTACGCGCACGTGGACGCGACGACGATGTGGATGGTGAAGAACCCGGAATGGTTTGAAGTTATCGTCACGGACAACATGTTCGGCGATATCATAACGGACTTAGGCGCTATGACGCAGGGCGGTATGGGTATCGCCGCGGGCGGCAACATCAACCCGAAAGGCGTCTCGATGTTCGAGCCGATCGGCGGCTCCGCGCCCAAGTACACGGGTCTAAATATTATCAACCCGCTTGCCGCGATATGCGCCGGTCAGATGATGCTCGACCACCTGGGCGAGACAAAGGCGGCGGGCTGGATAGAGAAGTCGGTCATAAAGGCCATCTCGAAGATGGACAGCCTTGCCGCGGGCAAGATGGGCATGGGCACGAGCGAAGTCGGCAGCATGGTGGCGAAGTTCGTTAAAGAGGCATAAAACTCGTCTTTTGGGGTTTAGGAGATGCTGAAGAAGAAGGAAAAATATGTCGTTGCCGTAGTCGGCGCGACCGGCGCGGTCGGCGTCGAGATGCTTGCCACTCTGGAGGAGAGAAATTTCCCCGTAGCGGAGTTGAAGCTTTACGCTTCGGAGAAGTCCGAGGGGAAAAAGGTCGAATTCAAGGGCCAGGAGCTGACCGTCCACAAGCTGGATAAAAACTCCTTCAAAGGCGTGGACATCGCGTTATTCTCCGCCGGGGCTTCGAGGAGCCTGGAGTTCGCCCCGATCGCCGCCGCGGATAATTGCATCGTGATAGACAATTCAAGCGCGTGGAGGATGGACCCGGACGTGCCCCTCGTGGTGCCGGAGGTGAACCCGCACCACTTGAAATCCATCCCGAAAGGCATCATAGCCAACCCGAACTGCTCCACCATACAGATGGTCGTCGCGCTGAAACCCCTGCACGACGCGGCGAAGATAAAGCGGATCGTCGTCACCACCTTCCAGTCCGTATCCGGCACCGGCAAGAAGGCGATGGACGAGCTGATGGAGCAGACCGTCGCGCTGATGAACTTCAAGCCGGTCCAGAAGAAGGTCTATCCGCACCAGATAGCGTTCAACTGCCTTCCGCACATCGATTCCTTCCTGGAGAACGGCTATACCAAGGAAGAGATGAAGATGGTCAACGAAACGCATAAAATGCTCGACCCCAATATCAAAGTAACCGCGACTGCCGTACGCGTCCCGGTCTTCAGGAGCCACTCGGAATCGGTGAACATCGAGACGGAGAAGAAGCTCACGGCGAACGAGGCGAGGGCGATCCTCTCCACCGCTCCAGGCGTGATAGTGATGGACGACCCGTCCAGGAACATCTACCCGCTCGCGCTCGACGCCATGGGGCATGACGCGACGTACGTGGGCCGCATCCGCGAGGACGAGTCGATAGATAATGGGCTGAACATCTGGGTCGTTTCGGACAACCTGAGGAAGGGCGCGGCGCTTAACGCGGTGCAGATAGCGGAAGAGCTGATAAAATAAACCGTTACTTTCTTTTCGGGTGAAAAGAAAGTAACCAAAGAAAAGCCAGTTGCGGTTTTCTTTTGGTACTTTTCTTTTTTCCAAAAGAAAAGTACGGTTTTATGTTAAAATTGGGGGGATAAATTTTATCCCCCTTTTTTCATGGCAAACGAATTGGACTATTCAAAAATATTAAAAGCCGCCCTCTCCAGAGGAGGCGAGTATGCCGACCTGTACGTCGAGCATACAGTCCCCACGGCGATTGCGCTCGAAGACGGGAAGGTGGAAAAGGTCATCTCCGGCGTCGAGTCCGGCGCGGGCCTCCGTGTCATTACGGGCTTCAGGACGATCTACGCCTATACGAACGACATGACGGAGAAGGCGCTATTGGCGCTTGCGGCCGAGATAGCGCGCGCCTGCGGCGGCAATGGGGGCAAAGACATCGTCCTGGACCTCCGGGAGAAGCGGCCGCCGGTGGTGCATAAGATAATCGATCCGCCGGAAGGCGTCGCCGTGGAGCGCAAACTTGCGCTCGTCAAGGAGGCGGACAGGGCGGCGCGGGCGGTGGACCATAGGGTCGCGCAGGTCGCCGTGCAGTACCGGGATACCTTGCAGAAGGTGACTATCGCCTGCTCCGACGGGACGCTCGCCCATGATGAGAGATATTATCTGGTGGCGGCAGTGAATGCGATTGCGAAGGATGGCGGCACCGTCCAGACCGGATTCGAGTCCGCTGGCGGGAATATCGGTTTTGAGCTGTTCAAGGATTTCCCTGCCGTTTCGATTGGGGAGAAGGCGGCTAAGCGGGCGGTAATGATGCTCTCGGCGCGCCCCGCGCCCGGAGGCAGGATGCCGGTGGTGCTGTCATCCGAGGCTGGCGGGACGATGGTGCACGAGGCGGTCGGGCACGGGCTGGAGGCGGACCTCTCGCAGAACGGATTATCCGTTTATACGGGAAAGGTAGGCCAGCAGGTGGGCTCGCCGCTCGTAACGGTAGTGGACGACGCGACACTTCCGAACAGGCGCGGCTCATTCCGGTTCGACGACGAAGGAGTGGAGGCGCAGAGGACCGTGCTGGTAGAGAACGGGGTCCTGAAAGGCTTCTTGTACGACAGGCTTACAGCGATGAAAGACGGAGCCTCATCCACCGGAAACGGCAGGCGCGAATCCTACATGGCGCGGCCCATTCCGCGCATGACAAACACTATGATCGTGCCGGGCGAAAGCGAACCCTCCGACATACTGCGCTCGTGCGATAGCGGCCTGCTGGTGAAGAAGATGGGCGGCGGCCAGGTCAACACGGTGAATGGGGATTTCGTATTCGAAGTCAGCGAAGGCTACCTGATAGAGAAGGGCAAGATGGGTGAGCCGGTGCGCGGCGCTACTCTCGTCGGGAACGGGCCGCAGGTGCTCTCCAGCATTACGATGGTCGGAAACGACCTGGGATTTGCCATCGGGACATGCGGCAAGGACGGGCAGGGCGCGCCGGTCGCGGACGCCCAGCCGACGCTTTTGATAACGGATATAATTGTAGGCGGTACGCACGGATGAGATATGAGCGGGACGCGGTAAAGAAGACGTTTAATTTTTTCGAGCGAAACAGACGTTTAATCACGGGCGGGTTCCTGCTGGTCGGGCTTCCGCTGATACTTTTTATCCGGCACAGCTGGCCGGAGGGCGGGACGATTGACCGGGCATTCTATTATAGCGGAATAGCGCTGATATTAGCAGGCCTTGGGGGGCGGGCGTGGTCCACCATGTACATAGGTGGCCGCAAAAACAGCCAGTTAGTCCAGGACGGGCCGTATTCCATGTGCAGGAACCCACTTTATTTTTTCTCTTTCATAGGCGGCCTGGGCGCGTCCATTGTCTTGGAGAACCTGGCGGTCATAATCCTTTACCTCGCGGTTTTTTCGCTTTATTACCCGCTGGTTATCAAATCGGAGGAGAAGCGCCTGGAACTGCTTTTCGGGAGCGCGTTTATTGCATATAAAGAAAAAGTGCCGGCCTTTCTGCCAAACCTGTTCGGTTTCCATGCAGGAGAGAAGGCACCGGCAAAGCCTAAGCTCATGGCCAAGACGCTCCTTGACGGAACTATGTTTTTGCTTTTTATTCCGCTGGCGTATTTTATCGAGAGGCTCCAGGCAAGCGGGATATTGCACGCATACTGGAGAATACCTTAGAAAAGTTCTTGACTAAGACCCCTAAATATAGTATAAATTTCGAGCTTTTCGGATTTTGATAAATTCCAAAGTTGGGGGACGTAGCTCAGTTGGTTAGAGCGCCTGCCTGTCACGTAGGAGGTCGCGAGTTCGAGCCTCGTCGTCCCCGCCAACAAATCAAAAAGCCCCTGATTCCTTCAGGGGCTTTTTTCATGCCCGTTTTGTTTCATTCTTTAAATGCCTGGCCTGATAAAGGCGGCGGGTCATTGTTGCATGCCGGTTAACTCTCAGGTAAAATGAGGTTATGCAATATATTTTCGGAAAGGAGCTATGCGATAATGATAAATGCAAATGGCGTCACCGTGTATGAGGATCTGGAGGAGATTATCGAACCCTAATCATTCGTGCCTCATTGTATGGGATGTCCAGAACGGCCTTGTGGACAGAATATTCGATAAAGAGGAATTTTAGGCAAACTTGAAACGCTCTTGTGGAGACATTGAGAAATAAGATGCCCGTTGTATATACCCTGATAACTCCTCTCCCGAGGAAGTTTCAGTCGTCCTGGGGCATATACAACATGATGCGGCGTTTTAATGTAAAGGAAGTCGACAAACTGCCTGATTTCATGGCGCCAGGATGTTGGGAAAGAGAGATACTTGAAAGCGTAAAACCGGCGCACGGAGATATCACTCTGGAGAAAGCGACGGCAAGCATTTTCATAGGCACGAATTTCGAGAATATGATGCGAAACAGGCATATAACTACACTGATATTCACGGGTATATCCACCGAGATTGGAATCGAGTCGTCGGCGCGTGACGCCTCAAACAGGGGTTCTATCCGGTGGTGGTCTCCGATTGCGTTTCTTCGAGCGACCAGGAGGCCCATGAGCGGTCATTAAAAAATCTTGAGAAAGTAGTCATCGTGAAAACCTCGGAGGAAATAGTGGAGAGCATTGGAAGTCAGGGAGGGAATTTTCATGGACATCATTGATGCTTTGAACTCACGGTTTACGGCCCGCGCTTTCAAGCCTGACCCCATAGACCACAACACGCTCGAAAAAGTCATGGAGGCGGCGCTCAGGGCGCCTTCCTGGGCCAATACCCAGCCGTGGGAAGTCTATCTGGCCGGCGGCGAGGTCTTGAACAGACTGCGCGAGGCCTACGTTGCAAACCTGAAAAACTGCGTGGCGCGTAATCTCGATCTTGCCGCACCCAACCGAGTGGCCGCCGGCGCTCCAGAAACGGATGGAAACCCTCCGGTCCGAACGTTTGGCGGCCCTTGAGCGGGTTTGTCTGGACAAGACTGAAATGAAGGACTTATCCGAAGTGAATTATCATTTCTTTAATGCGCCGGTCGTCGCATATATTTGCATGGACCGCACGCTTACCCCGTGGTCGCTTTTCGACCTCGGCCTTTTTTCCCAAAGCCTCATGCTGGCGGCGCGTCACTTCGGCCTCGATTCTGCCCCGGCCGTAACCCTTGTGGCCCATCCCGACCTGATCCGGAAGGAACTGGATATTCCGGACGAACTTATGATAATAATCGGGATAGCGCTTGGGTATGGAGACGCCGCAGACCCTCAGAACAAGTTTCGAAGCCCCAGGAGGTCCGTTCGGGAAGCGGTCACATTCAAGGGGATTTAGACGCAAACGGTCTGGCGTCAGCCGAGCAGTCGTGTAACTAAAAACGGGTGTGCATGATAAAGAAAAAACAACGAAATAAACTTACAGATCCGTTATATAGAGTTAAATCCTGCACTGGTAAAAAGAGGTATAGGTCTGAATCGGAAGCCATGGCCATGATAAATACCCAGCAAGAGTACGGAGAAGAACTGGACGAGGTTCAGCCGTACAAATGTGATTTCTGTAAGCAGTGGCATCTTGGACACAGGATGGTAGATTAGAAAACTTACGGTCACTGCGTCAGCCTGAGCAGCTGGCTTGCAATCTCCTCAAAGGCCTGCTGGAGTTCCGAGTCATCCGCCGCAAAGGCATAAGTCCCGGTCGGCTGGTCGGCGCCGTGGTTGGGCGCCGAGGGGTCGTTGGCCATGTTCTTAAGGATGACGTCGCCTGTTTCGTGGTTCCCCCAGCTTTTCTGTGTGGTCAGGAGTGCGTCCGGGCCGTTCAGGCCGAGCGTGTAGACGTATATGCCCGACGCTCTTGCGTTGTTCGCCATCTCTTCCGGGAGGTTCCTTGCCGCATTATTCACGTCTTCAAAGCCATTAGTATCGTCATTCACGTAATTTGGATTAACGGGCCTCGCGGCCATGCCCGTGCCCGACGGCGGGTTGAGCACGTGGTACAGGTTGTCGCCTATACCGGGGCCCAGGTTGAAATATGCAGGCAGGGTCGTTACATATGAGTAAATTGGGTTTTGGATGTACCCCGACAGCGTAGTGTCAAGAACGCCTGTCTGATAGAGGCCAAAGGGGGCTCCGGGGGTGCCGTCTACGGTACAAATAACCCCCGTTTTTTGTATAGACGGTTTCCATGTGAAAGTGGACGAGAAGGAGTTTGGCGAGCCGTCGGAGAAGAACACTATGACCCTGTAGCTTGAACGGCTCGGCGCGGGTATGCTGTCAAGCTGGGGCCTGGCATCCCACATGGCCTCGGTGAAGTTGGTATGGCCGTTGAAGGTCATATTATTTATGTCGTTCACTATTTGAGTTTTATTAAACCCCCTGGTTGAGGTACTTATTGGGCCCTTGATAACGGCGCCCTCGGCGAAGAGCACCAGGCCAACCCTGTCCGAGGTCTCATTGAATCTGTTGATGAACGATACAGCCGCCGCCTTCAGATCCGGGTTGTCGTTGCCCGACCTGTTCAGCGAGCTTGTGGTGTCGATGACAAGGACGATGTCAAGCTGCCTTTTTGACTGCCTGCGCCGTGGAACTCGCGTTCACCTGATTGAGACCCAAGACCTGAATGAAAAATGTCGGCGCCGCTGCGCTTGCGGTTACAGTGACCTGTGTCTGCCCAGTCTTGGGGGTGTTGGCCGAGACATTTATTGTCGGAACCGGAGGTGATGGTGGAATTGAGGTATCCTGCGGGGTAATTGGCGTTAAAACGCGCTTTGCCGGCGGCTATTGCGGCTGCATAGCCACCGGAGCTGTCGCCAGTCGCGTTGGCGCCTGCCAGGGCGGCCGCGTCCATGGCGCTACTCAGCTTCGCCTTTACCCCGTAAGCGATCCCTCCGTCTATGGCTAATCCTGCAATAGCCAAAAGGACCACCATTGACAGGGCCAGGAAGACTAATACCTGTCCATCTTCTCTTCCTTTTATTTTCATGGTTCTCCTTTTACACTTTAAAATCTCGCAATGGTATGGTTTTTCACCGAATTTTTTGTTCAATACTGTGCGGTCTCCCGATAATAAAATATCAGAGATAGTCATTATTGTCAAATCGGCATTCCTCTATAATATCTGTTATTAGTGGTGATTTTACAAGTCCGAGTGTGTATTTATTATATGAGCTAACATCATGGTTGACGAGATTGCGTCCGGCCTGGAGAAGATGCCGAAATGTGGAGCGTGAAGGCTTCGCGGCATGACGGGCGAGGTTAAACATTGAACAAAAACAGGATTACGGTATATGCCGTAATCCATTGTTTTTTATGGTAGGCGGGGAGGGGATCGAACCCACGACCTACGGCTTGTAAGGCCGTTGCTCTCCCAGCTGAGCTACCCGCCCATATGATGGTTTTAATTCCTTATAACCCTCCCCACCTGCGGGGGAGGGAAAGCGGCCCGAATTTGGCCGCAGGGAGGGGGTAAAGCTTACCCAGCCGCCTCTTCGCTCTTCGGCTCTTCAGCCTTGGGTGGTAGGCGGGGAGGGGATCGAACCCACGACCTACGGCTTGTAAGGCCGTTGCTCTCCCAGCTGAGCTACCCGCCCATTTACTTGTTTCCACTCCTTGTAATCCTCCCCATCCCTGGGGAGGGAAAGCGGCCAAAGTCTGGCCGCAGGCGTGGGGTGTAAATTATTACCCCGCCGCCTCTTCGCTCTTCGGCTCTTCAGCCTTCGGTGGCTCCGCCTTTGCCTTCACGCGCTTTAACTTCAGGTTCACCTTCTTCATCTTCTGGCGCGCGAGCTTTACCTTCTTCTTGTCCTTCTCGCCCAGGGCCGCGTCCCGCTCGCCCTTAAGACCTTTAAGTTTCGCCTTCAGCCCCTTCTTCTCCTCCGCCGGGACCTCTATCTTTTTCTTCTCTACCTTTTTCTTTTCGCTCTTTGCCATTTTCCCTCCGAAATAAAAAAGCGGCCCTTTCACATGAGCCGCTTATTTTATAATGTATCCGGGACTTTTTGTCAATTTAAAAAGTTAGCACAGCCCCTTAAGCGTAAGGATAGATGTGCGATTTATACGAGTTCATATCCGTCACCATCGAGAAATGCTTGCGCTCGTCCTCCAGGATATACTTGAGCACCTGGTTGATGACGAAGTGCCTGCTGTCCGCAAGGGACTTCTCCGCCATGGATATGGCGTCGCGCTCGAACTTCACATGCGCCTCAATGAGGTCGGAGGCCGTCGCCAGGTCCTCCGGCGTGAGGGTGATCGTCCCGTCCAGGCACTGCTGCACGAACTGCAGGAGCTCCTTGTGCTTCTGCGAGTCCATCTTAACGGCCTTCATCAGGGCGTTAACGACGGGACTCTTTGACTTCTTTATTATCGCCTCGCAGCTCCCGACAGTCAGGTCCTCGATCTCAATCCATTTTTCGATGTTCTTGTCGAAGTTTGCACGCTTTTTTACCAGCTCTTCTTTTTTGTCTGCCATAGCGCCCCCTTTTATGTCTATTGTTGGCAATGGTTATTCCTTTAAAAACTAACAGCCGTTTTAAGAACTGTCAAGGTTTGGACGAAAAAAAAAGATAAGAAATATAGGTTTTATGTTTATTTGTTGAAAATTTTTCCGCGGGACTGTAGGATAAATTCATGCTTCCGAAAATCGCTTTATACTGGGACGAGTCCTACCTCTGGGGACTGATTGCGCTGAAGACTCTCCGTAAGCTTGGCGTGCCGGTCCGCCCCGTCACGTCTGGCCAGGTGCGGATGGGGATGCTCGACTATTGCGACCTGTTGATAGTGCCGGGCGGGTGGGCGTCCGACAAGACGGCGGCCCTGGGGCAGGAGGGGCGGGACGCCGTCCGTGAGTTCGTCCGAAACGGCGGGAGCTACTTAGGTATCTGCGGCGGCGCCGGGTTTGCTCTTGATACCCGGGACGGTCTGGGACTGCTTAACGTAAAACGAGTCCCGACCGCGCAGAGGATACCCTCGTTCAGCGGAGAGATAGAGCTGGTCCCGGAAGAGGCTCACCAGTTCTGGCAGGGGATAAAGTCTCCGCGCATGTTCCACGTCTGGTGGCCGGGGCAGTTCGATGTAATCGGCGAAGACGTCCGGATAGTTGCCAGGTACGGAAGGCCGGGGCCGGATTTCGCGCTTGCGGACCTCACCGCATCAGAGGTGTCAGATTGGAATAAGTGGGAGAAAAAATATGAAATTAACCTCAATCCTGCGGCGTTAGAGGGTGAACCGGCGGTAATTGAGGGGTATAGTGGGGATGGAAAAGTATTTTTAAGCTATCCGCACTTAGAAACACCGGGAAGCCGGAAAGGCAACAAAGCCTTGTTGAACGTACTGGAATACCTGAAACCGGCCAGGCGCAAGGCGAAAAGAGGATCGCGGGAAAAAGACAAGACTCGGTATGAAATTTCCGCAGAAGCAGTGAATGCGGCGCGTGAGATGATGGAGGCGGCGGAGGAATTCATCGCATTCGGAGAACGCAACTTCCTCTGGTACTGGAGGAACAATTGGGCGCTTCAGTGGCGGCGCGGGGTCCGGGGGGTGGAATACTCCACGCTGTATGCGCTGACCAAGGAGATATGGGAGCACGTAAAAACTGAACATTCGGCGCCGGATCCGGACTTCAACGGGAAATTGATCGAGGCACGGAACGAGGTGTTAAGGTTTTTCAGGGACGCGAGGGCACTGCTGATGAAGGAGCGTTTCGCGCTGATGGAGGGCGCGATGAGCGCTATCAGGTCAAACGACCCCGAAGTTAATCATATGCGTGAGCGGTTGTTCTCTTCTTCAAAACGTTGGGGCGGGGAGTTTAAAAAGGTTTTAAATGGCCTCGACGAATTGGTATTTGGAATCGTATAAGAAAGTAAGGCATTAATTTAGCAATGACTTCTCCGTCGCCTTCACGCCCAGCGCTTCCAGTTCTTTTAATACCAGCTTTATCAGCTCCGGGATTTTAGCCTCTATCGTGGCAGTCAGCTCAAGGCCCCAGTCCGACATATCTTCCGGTTGAATGGCGATGATGACTGCGTTTAATTTCCTGCCCAGGGCTTCGGCTATGGCGAAGACTTCGACCATGCCTATTTGATGCAGGGACGTTTTGTAAGGTACTTTGACGTCTATGTCATCGGGCGTGAAGCGGAATATTGCGCCCGGCTCTTCGCCTGTCTTTACGGTATCGACGATGATAACCGTATCGACGCCTTTCAGGTAAGGCAGAAGGTCCAAACCTGCCGTGCCGCCGTCCATCAGCTCGACATTGGGCGGAAAATCATAACTCTCCCGCATGCGCTCGACCACCTTCACGCCCACGCCTTCATCTCTTAAAAGGATATTGCCAACCCCCAGCACCATTATCCTTTTGTCACTTTTTTCCATGAGTTATACCTCCTTGAAAACAGACCTTTTGTTTAACACTTGAACCATCATTTGTCAAGAAATACAAGCTGTCATTAATCGTTAATGGGCCGCCAAAATTTTGACACACCACAAAGTCATTTAGAATCAACCCAATCTAAGAGAAAAGTTTGAAACGCCTGAGATCGGCTGTCAAAAAACTGACAGTTGAGGGGAGCGTTTTAAATTTTTTTGATCGCATTGTTTTTGTAATTTATTGATTTCATTAGATTAAAACTTTTTCACTTAACTTGGCATGGCCTTTGCTACTTTATATGGATGAGTCTCGAACAAATGGGCTTAAATGAGTTGGAAAGAGCGGAATATACCGCAATAATAATAGAAAGGGAGGGTCTATTATGAAATGCCCAAAATGCGGCGGATTGATGGTCTCGCAGAGGTTTGCTGATTATTTTATCACTTTTTACGGTTGGAAGTGCCTGAACTGCGGAAGTATAGTGGACAAGACTATCGTCCAGAACAGGCTGAAAGCAAGCTCATTCTAAATCTTGCGAAACAAGGCTAAAAGGCCGGCGGACAGCCGGCCTTTTTTTGCTTGTGTATGCGCAGAATCTGCATGTTTTTTTTTCGTTTTACAGTTTTTAGTCTTTTTGCATTGACAATTCTCATTAAGCCTGTTTAATTTTATATAACATTATTCTTTTTGCCTTAGCACTTTGTCATAATTTAAGAACGAGGCTTCATTTGCTCTGCCCGATCTGCAAAAAACAAGTGGAATGGGAAGGAAATCCCTATCGACCCTTCTGCAGTGAGCGTTGTAAGCTTATAGATTTGGGTACTTGGGCTGGGGAAGGTTACAAGATAGAAGGAGACGACAATGATGGAGACATTGCCCCGGGAAAAGACGGCGCCGAAGAAAAGGGAGGGGGCTGAGCTAAGACGCGGGTTTACCACAGGCTCCTGCGCGGCCGCGGCGGCGAAGGCGGCGGCACATGTTCTAATCAACGAGCAAGGCCTTGAATCCATTGATATAACCCTTCCGAACGGGCAGAAGGCGAATTTCAAGGTCCACCGGGTTAAATATGAATGCGATACCGCCGAAGCCTGCATCATAAAGGATGCGGGCGATGACCCCGACATTACTGGCGGAGCGGAGATATGCTGCGAGGTTAAATTCTATACCAAGGGCTTCGGCGTAATCGTAAAGGGCGGCCAGGGCATAGGCATGGTCACCAAGCCAGGCCTGTCGGTGCCCGTCGGCCAGCCGGCGATAAACCCGGTGCCGATGAAGATGATAAAGGATGAGCTCTGCAAGGTATTAAAAGAGACTGACTGCCCACTCGGCCTTGAGGCTACCATTTTTGTCCCGCGCGGCGAGGAACTGGCCAAGAAGACACTGAACTACAGGCTTGGTGTGATAGGCGGCATCTCCATCCTCGGCACGACCGGTGTTGTCGAACCCATTTCAACGAAGGCCTGGACCGATACCGTCGTAGCGTCCATGAGCGTGGCGAGGGCGTGCGGCATCAATCACGTTGTGCTGACTCCGGGCAGGACGAGCGAGTCCGCCGCGATGAACATGCTGAAAGACCTTCCGCAAGAGGCTTTCGTGCAGATGGGAGACCATGTCGGTTTTTCGCTGGCGGAGGCGAGAAAGAAAGGTTTCACGAACGTGACCATAGTCGGTCAGTTCGGCAAGCTCGTGAAGATGGCAATGGGCGCGACCAGGACACACGTGAAGGACTCGTCCCTGGAACTTGGTTTCCTCGCGGACCTGGCTTCCGAACTTGGCCTTCAGAAAAAAAAGGTGGATGCGATACGGACGGCGAATACCGCGAGGGAGGTTTTTCTCAATCTCCGCAGGGCCAGCGGCGGTAAAGAGCTGTTTGATCGCATACGCGAAATGGTCGGGAATACGGCAAGGGAAATACTCGGAGGCAAGATAGAATTTGAGTGCCTGATGGTTGACTACGAGGGGAAGCCAGTATGATAAATGTGATAGGTGTCGGGATCGAAGGCATGAAAGGGTTGTCCGAGGAATCTCTTAAAAAAATAGAAAACGCGAAACTGGTTATCGGGAGCGAGAGGCATTTAAAGCAGCTTCCGGATATCCCCGAATCCCGCAAGCACTCGCTGAAAGCGGACCTCTTCAAGGTCGTGGATATCATAAAGAAGAGAAAGAAGCAGGAAATCATCGTCCTTGCCTCCGGCGATCCGAACCTCTACGGCATCACAGGCTATCTCCTTAAAAATTTCCCCAAAGAAGACCTCGTTATAACTCCGGCGGTAAGCTCGATGCAGTGGGCGTTCGCGCTTGCCAAAGAGACCTGGGAGGACGCGGAGATAGTCAGCGCGCACGGCGGCAGGAACCTTGACGACGTGGTCAAGGCCGTGTTTATGCGCAATAAAGTGGGTGTCTTCACGGACGATAAGAACAGCCCGGACAAGATAGCATCCCTGATCATAAAAAACGGCATCCAGGAAAGAAAAGTATACGTGTGCGAAAACCTGGGCCTGGAGAATGCGAGCCTGTTTGAGGGGAGCCTTCAGGACGCGGCGCAGAAAAGGTTCTCCGCCATGAACGTGATGATTATAAAAAAGGAGCACCCGGAGGTGGGCGGCGAGAGGGTATATTCCAAGACCCTTGGTATCCCCGACTTCCAGTTCGCGCATCGTGAGGGCATGATAACCAAGGCGGAAGTCCGGGCGATAGTTTTATCCAAGCTTCGGCCGGATAAGGGCAATATCATGTGGGATATCGGCGCTGGAAGCGGTTCCGTCTCCATCGAGGCCGAGCCTTTCATCCTGCCGGGAAAAATATTCGCGGTAGAGAAGGACCTGAAGCAGCTTTCGTATCTGAAAAAAAATATCGCGCGCTTTCAGGCCGCGGGAGTGGAACCGGTAGCCGGCGACGCTCCGGAGGGTCTTATGAGCCTGCCGGACCCGGACATGGTCTTCATCGGGGGGAGCAGCGGCCAGCTTACGGAAATTCTCCGTTACGTGGACGGCAGGCTCCGGACTGGAGGAAGGCTGGTGGCGAACGTGGTCACGCTGGAGAATTTTTCGGAGGTGCTCCAGTTCATGAAAGACTACGACTACGCTTTCGAGATAACCACGGCGAGCGTCTCCCGCTCAAAGGAACTTTCAGAAAAACATTTCATGGTCGGGGGCAACCCTATCAATGTAATTTTCGGGATAAAGACCTAATTCACCCTCCCCACCCCTCGCCTATCGAGGGGGAGTGGAGGGGGGGCAGCAATGAAATAGCGCGTTATTACGAGTTTTAAAGGTTATTTTCCCCTCCCATCGGCGGGAGGGGACTAAGTGGGAAGGTGATATTCGTGCGGCAATCCCAGCTTCGGGATTGCTTTTTTCATTTCCGATGATATACTGATTTTTTTAAATTACATGAGGAGTACATGGCGGGGAAGCTTTATGGAATAGGCGTCGGGCCGGGGGACCCGGGACTGATCACTCTGAAGGCCGTCTCTATCATCAAGGCGGTCCCGGTCGTAATCGCGCCGAAGCCGGCCCTTGAATCGGAGAGCCTGGCGCTCGCCGTCGTCCGGGAGCATATTGATTTTTCACGCCAGAAGGTCATAACTCCGCTCTTCCCGATGAGCATGAAAAAGGATGTCCTGGAGAGCGCATGGGCGGAGGCCGCAAAGGCCGCGGCTGATGAACTGCTTGCGGGAAAAGACGTCGCATTCCTCACCATCGGCGACCCGTCGCTTTTCAGCACCTACTCTTATATTCTGGAGAGGATAAAAAAGCTTGCCCCGGATTTAGAGAGCGAGACCGTGCCAGGGGTGTCGTCGATAAACCTTGCGGCGGCAAAAGCGGGGTTGGACCTGGCCCTCGGTCAGGAACGGCTCGCCGTGATGCCGATGGGTAAAGACCTGGAGCAGGTCAAAAAAACTATAGCAGATTTCGACACGGTCGTTCTGATGAAGGTTAACCGAAATTTTGGCGACCTGAAAGATATGCTTTCTAATGCGGGGCTGTCCGGAAAATCCCTGTATGTACGCCGGGCGGGGACGGACAGGGAACTGGTTGTCCGGGGACTGGATAACGTACGGGACGAGGACGTGGATTATTTCTCATTGGTTATAATAAAAAAATAATGTCCAAGGTATATTTCATAGGCGCGGGTCCAGGCGATCCGGACCTGATGACGATAAAGGCCGCGAGTCTGCTCGCTGAGGCGGACCTCGTGATATACGCCGGTTCTTTGGTGAACCCGGATGTCCTGAAATTCGCCAAGCCCGGCGCGGCGCTCCATGACAGCAAGGAGATGGAGCTTACGGAAATTATCGCGATGATGAAGGAATACGTTTCGCGGGGTGAGGCCGTCGCGCGCGTGCATACCGGAGAGCCAAGCCTGTATGGGGCGATAGCGGAACAGATGACGGAACTGGACAAGGCGGGGATTGACTATGAAGTAGTCCCCGGTGTGTCGTCCGCATTCGCGGCGGCGGCGGCGCTGAAATGTGAGCTGACCCTCCCGGAAGTGAACCAGACGGTGATATTCACCCGGCTGGAAGGGCGTACGGGC
The DNA here is from genome assembly GCA_963698885.1 of Nitrospirota bacterium. Classification (GTDB taxonomy): domain Bacteria; phylum Nitrospirota; class JACRHJ01; order JACRHJ01; family JACRHJ01; genus JBARKJ01. Next base: position 207,008 of record CAVOSJ010000003.1, read on the forward strand.
GTGCCGAAGGAGGAGTCGCTGGCTTCGCTTTCGATGCACAGGTCTACGATGGTGATATTCCTTTCCGTCGGCGAGATAGAGAAGGTGGTCGCCGAGCTGCGGGAAGGTTATCCCGAAGATACTCCCGCGGCTGTTGTATATAAAGCGTCCTGGCCGGAGCAGAAAATTATACGCGGCACGTTATCCGATATTGCCGGAAAAGTGAAGGAAGCAAAAATTCAGAAGACCGCGCTGATACTGGTAGGAAGGGCGCTGGACCGTTCCGCGATAGATAAATATTCCAAACTGTATGACAAGGACTTCACCCATGAGTATAGAAAATGAATAAACTCGCCATTATCGCCATAACGCGCGGCGGCTCCGACCTTGCCAGAAATATCTGGGAGGCATACCCGGAGGGCGCGGACCTGTACCTGCCGAAGAAATTTTTAAGACCGGGCGAGAAGGACGTGCGCGCGCTTTCGGACGACCTCGCAAAAGACATGAAAAAAATATTCACGAAGTATAAGGCGATTGCCTGCATCATGGCGGCGGGTATAGTGGTGCGCCTTGTCGCGCCTCTTGTCATGGATAAACTGAAGGACCCTGCGGTGGTCGTGATGGATGAAGAGGGCAGGTTCGTGATAAGCCTCCTATCCGGACATATCGGAGGCGCGAACGAACTGGCGGAAACACTCGCGGATATAACCGGCGGAGAGGCCGTAATCACGACCGCCTCGGACGTGCAGGGTACTTTGGCCGTAGATACGCTCGCGCAGATGCTTGACTGCGTAGTCGAGGATTACAACGAGGCGAAAAAGGTGACGGCGGCTATAGTGAACGGGGAGGAAGTCGCGGCATGGTCGTATATAGACCCGGCGCTGTACTCGCACAGGATAGATAAGATACCCGGCAACCTCCGGTTCTTCGACTCGATGGAAGAGCTCCTGGAGACGAAGCGGGACGCCGCCCTGTTGGTGACGCCGTTTATCCTGCCGGAGGACGTGGAACTTGCGCTGAGGCCGGTCGCGGTCTTAAGGCCCAAGGTGCTTGTGGTCGGCATCGGATGCAACAGAGGGACAAGCGCCAGAGAGATAGGGAACCTTGTGACGAGGACGCTTATGGAAAATGGTCTCTCGATGCTTTCCGTGCGGAACCTGGCGACGATATACGACAAGAAAGACGAGGCTGGACTGACTGAGTTTGCTAAGGAAGCGGGGCTTAAGGTGGAGTACGTTTCCAAACGGCGGCTTTTAAGCGCGGGCACGCCTTCGGGACCGTCTGAAAAAGTTTTCAAGAACATGGGAGTATATGGAGTATGCGAGCCGGCGGCGCTGGTCTCGGCGGGGGCGATTACTCTCCTCGTGCCGAAGAAAAAATCAAAGAACGCTACAGTCGCGGTGGCAGAGGCGCCCTTAGCGTAATAGGCATCGGGCCCGGGTCGCTTCGTGATATGACAGTCCGGGCAAAAGAGGCCGTCGAAAAATCCGATACAGTCGTCGGATATTCGACTTATATCCGGCTGGCTAAGACCCTGCTTCGTGATAAGGAAGTAATCTCCACGGGCATGACCACCGAAGTGGAGCGCTGCCGGGAGGCTATTCGCCTGGCGGCCGGGGGGCGGGTCGTAGCCCTGATATCCAGCGGAGACCCCGGCATTTACGGCATGGCGGGGCTGGTGCTGGAACTTCTGGGCGTGGAGGGAGGCAATGAAACGGAGCTCCCGTTCGACCTCGAAATAATCCCCGGCGTCCCTGCGGTATGCTCTGCGGCGGCTTCGCTCGGAGCGCCGCTGATGCACGATTTCGCGGTAATTTCACTCTCCGACCTGCTCACGCCATGGGAGCTTATAGAGAAGAGGCTGGGACTCGCGGCCGAGGGAGATTTTGTAATCTCGCTTTATAATCCACGGAGCAAGGGCAGACCGGAAAACCTTGCGAAGGCGTTAGAGATAGTGCGGCAGCACAGGGATGGGGCAACGCCGGTGGGGGTCGTGAAGGACTCGGCGCGGGAGGGGGAGCGCATTACAGTGACTACCTTGCAAGACATCCCCGTGGAAGACGTCGATATGACGACCATTATCATCATCGGGAACTCTAAAAGTTTTGCGTTCCTGGATTATATAGTGACTCCAAGGGGATATAAGGGGAAAAGATTATAGTACGCCCCCTTAAAAGGGAGTTAGAAGGTTGTCATTCCCGCGGTGGGAACACGGTGAATTTTTATTAACTGGAGGAGAGAACATTATGCGTGAGAGAAACAGAGAGATAAACAGGAGAAGGCACAGAAAAGATAAGGCGCAGAAAGCCAGGACACGCGAGGCGATAGAGAACGCGAAGAAGGCCGCCGCGGCGAAGAAAAAATAATGCCGGGTTCTGCGTTCTGGCTTACGGGCTTGCCGGGCTCCGGCAAGTCCACTCTGGCACTTGCCGCGAGAGAGGCGTTTCCGGAAATCGTCCTCCTTCAGATGGACGAGATGCGCAAAATCGTCACGCCTGAGCCGACGTATTCGGACGAGGAGCGCGAGCTTCTGTATATGGCGCTGGTTTACGCGGCGATGGTGCTGACCCGCGCGGACAATGACGTCATTATCGATGCGACGGGACACCTGCGCCGCTGGCGGGACAAGGCGAGGGGTCTTATTGCGGGCTTCCATGAGATATATATTAAATGCCCGATTGAGACCTGCATCGAGCGCGAGAAGGGTCGTCAAGACGGTCTGGCGCCGGTAGATATTTACGAGAAGGCAAAAAAGGGCTGGCCCGTGCCCGGGATAAACGTGCCTTACGAGGAGCCGGAGGTGCCGGAGCTGGTTCTTGATTGCGAAAAAATGAGCGCAGGGGAAGCGGACAGGGATTTTATTGAAATATCTAAAGGGCGCGTTCGACCCGCAAGCGGGTGCCCCGGCGTCGCGCACAAAGTAGGGCTCGACCCCCGGGCGAGCCGCTTAAAATTCAACCCCGGGCGAGCCGTTTTACAGCCCCAGCTTTGTCAGCCATTCCTCGAAACATTTCCTGCCGGCGGTTTCCAGCGCGTCGCCATATTTCTCCGTGTCGCGCCTGATGGCTTCGACCGTCGCCACCTTTGACGTTGCGATCTCGCTTGCGTGGCCTATCAGCCATGATTCTATATTTGCCCGCACCAGCTCCGGGTGGCATTGAAACGCGAGCAAAAAATCTCCATAACTATAAACCTGATTTTTGGTCACGTCCGTAGAGGCCAGGAGCACGGCGTCCGGCGGCAGGTCGAAAGTGTCCCCGTGCCAGTGGAGCATGGATGTATTCCCGGGCGCAAGATGTGCGACGGGCGAGTTTTCGCCCTCCTTCGTCAGCTCTAACGGTTTCCAGCCTATCTCCTTCTGCTTACCGGGATAGACTCTTCCGCCCAGGGCGCGTGCGAGCATCTGCGCGCCTAAGCATATCCCCATGACCGGCCTCTCGCGCCGCGATCCTCCTTTTGAAAAGCTCCAGCTCGTCGTTTACGTACGGGTATATATCCGCCTCGTAAACGCTGATCGGGCCGCCAAGGCCGATGAGCAAATCCGGCGCTTCGTGGTCTATGCCCTTCAGGTCGTGAAGACCTGCCTCGGCGTAGGAAATTTCAAACCCGCGCGCCTTAAGCACATCGGCTAATGTGCCGCAGTCTTCGAAATGCACGTGACGGATTGCAAGCGCCTTTTTCATGTTTTTAAGCCTCGCTGTGCCGTAAGTAGAATTAAGTATACGGATAATTATATAACGGCAATCCGGCAAATGCCTATAAAATTTTCCTCTTTTGGCAACCTTTCCCTCTTGCCCTTGCGCTTTATCCCTGCTAAAATCCCGCCATGCTTCTCCGTAAACCTATAGTCGCTTTTTTAGTTGTTTTTTCTATAATTACAAGTTTTTCCGCTCTTGCCGCCGAAAAAACGCCCAGCCATGAAGAATTAAAGCAAATCCAGGAACAGCTTAAAGGAGTCAAGAAGAAGGTAAAGGAATCGGCGAGACAGGAGAAGAGCGTCCTGACCGACCTGGAAAAAATCAACCGTAGCCTGGAGGCTAAAAAAACGGAGGTAAAGAAGCTCGAAGGGAAGCTGGGCCAGGTGGGCCAGGAAATGACCGCTACCCAGTCCGAGATGGAAAACTACCGCGCGAAGGTCCGGGGAAAAGAAAGCGATTTGGCGGGCAGGCTCCGGGAGATGTACAAGACCAGGCGGGCGGGAGGCGAGTGGGTCCTTCTTCTGTCCGGGGACTACGGCTCAATGCTCCGCAGGTATAAATATCTCACCGCGATTTCCGAGCGGGACCGGAGCATGGTGCATGGTTACGAGGAAAGCATCAGCGAGCTTACAAAAAATAAAGAGAAACTCGTCGTCCAGAAAGAAAGTTTCAACAAGATAAAAGTCGCCAGGGATACCGAGGCGGTAAGGGTTCAGGCAGAGGAGCAGAACAAGAAAGAACTTCTCGAATCTATACGCAAACAGAAAAGTTCCTATGAGGCGATGGCGCGTAACCTGGAAGAGCAGAGCCGCCGGATGCAAGATCTGATGCGTAAACTGGAAGCACAGGCCAGATCAAAGAAGAACGTCCGGCCTCTGCCGAAGAACATCCCGGCCCTGACAGGGGGCCTGGACTGGCCGGTAACGGGAACGGTAGTAAGTTATTTCGGGAAACAGAAACACCCCGTTTATGATACCTACATTTATAAAAAAGGGATTGAGATAGAGGCGCCGTCCGGGAGCGAGGTACGCGCCGTGGAAGCGGGGCAAGTGGCTTTCGCAAATTTTTTCAAGGGCCTGGGCCTCATAGCCATTTTAAGGCACGGGGGGGAATATTATACGGTTTACGCGCACCTGGCGAACCTCAGGGTAAAGGCCGGGGAGAAGGTGAATAAAGGACAGCCGATAGCGGCGCTGGGAGAAGCCGGACCGTCCGGTTCGTCTCTTTATTTCGAGGTTCGTAAAGGCTCGGAGGCGATAGACCCGCTCATATGGCTTAAAAGGAAGTAGAAAAAGCTTTTCAGAACAAAAAGCGTGTAGTATAATTGACGATTGAACGCTCAGGCTTGCGTGTTCCCAATTTAACAGGAGGTTTTACCCAAAATGAGCTTCACCAGGAAGAGGAAGATTGCCCCGCTCATTGTAGTCTTAGTCTTTGTTCTCGGCATGATCATCGGCACCGGGATGGTGCGGTACAGCCAGGCCGCAAACGAAACATACGACAACCTGAGGACCTTCTCCGAGGTTCTCTCTATCATTCAAAAGAACTATGTCGAAGAGGTCAAGCCCAAGGCACTGATTTACGGGGCCATAAAGGGCATGGTGGCCGACCTCGACCCGCACAGCTCCTTTATGACTCCGGAAGAATACAAGGAAATGCAGGTTGACACCAAGGGCGAGTTCGGCGGCCTTGGGATTCAGATAGGCGTGAAAGACAGGATGCTCACGGTCATAGCCCCGATAGAGGATACCCCGGCATATAAGGCAGGGATTAAGGCGGGGGATAAAATAGTCAAGATCGACGGCGCTCCCACCAATGAAATGACCCTGACCGAGGCCGTTGACAAGATGAGGGGTGCAAAAGGCTCTCCGGTTACCATAACCGTCATGCGGGAAGGTTTCACCAAGCCCGAGGATTTCACCCTTATCCGCGATATCATCACTATCAAGAGCGTAAAGTCGAAGATACTCGACAACGAGATAGGCTATGTCCGCTTAAGCCAGTTCCAGGAAAAGACGGATGTGGACCTGGAAAAGGCGCTCAAGGAGTTCGACGAGAAGAAGGTAAAATCTATCATCTTAGACCTCCGGAACGACCCGGGCGGGCTTTTGAATATGGCGGTTGACGTCTCTGGCGAATTCCTGCCTACGGGCAAGCTCGTGGTTTACATCAAGGGCAGAAACGGCGAGAAGGATGAGTTCTTCACCAACCAGTCCAGCCCGCGCGTGAGCGTACCGATGGTCGTGCTGGTGAACGGAGGCTCCGCTTCTGCCTCCGAGATAGTCGCGGGATGTTTGCAGGACTGGGGCCGCGCGGTTATTATGGGCACCACAACGTTCGGCAAAGGCTCCGTCCAGACGGTAATCGGCCTCTCGGACGGTTCCGGGCTGCGGCTCACTACGGCAAAATACTACACCCCGAAGGACCGCTCCATACAAAATACCGGGATTAAGCCGGATATCGAGGTGAAACAGCCTCAAATCGCGAGCGAAAAGAAGAGGGAAACCGATTTCCCGCATACGCTCCGGGAGAGGGACCTTGAAAACCACCTGGGGAACGAGACCCTGAAAAACCAGGACCTGGAGATGGATAAGAAACAAAAGGGCGAGATTTCAGTAGGCGGCCCAGTGCCGAAAGAACCGAAGATAAACGAGACGCCGGAGAGCCCTGCCGAGCCTGCGCAGCTAAAAGACGAGGATGACTACCAGCTTCAGAGAGCTGAGGACCTATTGAAAGGCCTGGCTATATTGGACAAAATGCCTGGCAAGAAGAAGTAAGCAGGCGGTTGATTGAGATTAAGGGGAGCTGAAAAGCTCCCCTTTTTTTATTTTCTGTTATAATTAAATGAAAAATTTTGTTGATTTTTGGAAAAAGCATGGTATATTTTGTTCAATCGTTAGCACTCAGCTTAAATGAGTGCTAATAAAAATTTAGGGCTTCCAATGCCTTAATATCTTAAGGAAAGGAGAATGAATCATGGGTTTCAAGCCATTGGGTGACAGGATTTTCGTGAAGTACATGGAGGAAGTGGAGAGGACGGCCGGAGGGTTATTCATACCGGACGCAGCTAAGGAAAAACCTCAGAGGGGCAAGGTCGAGGCGGTCGGCAAGGAGGTCAAGGAGGTCAAAGTGGGCGACATTATCCTCTTCGACAAATATTCCGGCAGCAAGATAAGCATCGACAACGAGGACTACCTCATCGTTAAAGAGGAAGAAGTCCTGGGGGTTATTTCCTAATTTAAATAGTCAAGGAGGTTTTGAAGATGGCAAAGCAGATAATTTTTTCGGAGGAGGCCCGCGCGAAGATATTAAGCGGCGTAAACCAGCTCACCAATGCAGTAAAGGCCACTCTGGGCCCAAAGGGCAGGAACGTCGTCATAGATAAAAAATTCGGCTCGCCCACCATCACCAAGGACGGCGTGACGGTGGCGAAGGAAATAGAGCTTAAGGACCCGTTTGAGAACATGGGCGCCCAGATGGTCCGCGAAGTGGCCTCAAAGACCTCGGACGTCGCGGGCGACGGCACGACGACCGCGACCGTGCTCGCCCAGGCGATATACCGCGAGGGCTCCAAGAACGTCACCGCCGGCGCATCGGCGATGGAATTAAAGCGCGGCATCGACAAGGCAGTCGAGGTCGTCATAGAAGAGCTGAAGAAGCTCTCGAAGCCGACCCAGGACAAGAAGGAAGTCGCGCAGGTCGGCACCATATCCGCCAATAACGACCCCACTATAGGCGACCTGATTGCCGAGGCGATGGACAAGGTCGGCAAGGACGGCGTCATAACCGTCGAGGAAGCGAAGTCCATGACCACCTCTCTGGACGTCGTGGAGGGCATGCAGTTCGACAGGGGCTACCTTTCTCCTTACTTCGTGACGGACCCGGAGAGGATGGAAGTGGTTCTTGAGGACGCCCTTATCCTCATCCACGAAAAAAAGATATCGTCGATGAAAGACCTTCTGCCTATCCTGGAGCAGATAGCCAAATCCAGCAGACCGTTTTTGATCATCGCCGAGGATATCGAGGGCGAGGCTTTGGCGACGCTGGTCGTCAACAAGCTCCGCGGCACGCTGAACTGCTGCGCGGTCAAGGCCCCCGGTTACGGTGACAGGCGCAAGGCCATGCTGGAAGACATTGCGGTCCTGACTGGCGGACAGGTTATTTCCGAGGACCTGGGACTGAAGCTCGAAAACGTGAAGATGGAAGACCTTGGCCGGGCCAAGAAAATCCACGTGGACAAGGACAACACCACGATAATCGAGGGCGTTGGCGAGACGGACAAGCTCCAGGGCCGCGTGAAGCAGATAAAGACCCAGGTAGAGGAAACCACCTCTGATTACGACAGGGAAAAGCTCCAGGAGAGGCTCGCGAAACTGGTCGGCGGCGTTGCGGTGATCAAGGTCGGAGCCGCGACTGAGACCGAAATGAAAGAGAAGAAGGCCCGTGTCGAAGACGCCCTGCATGCGACTCGCGCGGCGGTAGAGGAAGGCATAGTCCCTGGCGGCGGCGTGGCGCTTCTGCGGTGCGTCAAGGCGCTGGACAGCCTGAAGCTGACCGGCGACCAGAACATAGGCGTGAACATCGTCAGGAGGTCTCTGGAGGAGCCTATCCGCCAGATAGTCAATAACGCCGGTCTGGAAGGTTCCATAATCGTCCAGAGGGTGCGTGAGATGAAAACCACTGAAGGGTTTGATGCAGGTACCGAGCAGTACGTGGACATGATGAAGGCCGGCATAATAGACCCGACCAAGGTGACCAGGACCGCGCTTCAGAATGCGGCTTCCGTGGCCTCCCTGATGCTTACGACCGAGGCGATGATAACCGATATGCCCGAGGATAAATCTGAGCATGGCGGCGGAATGCCCGGCGGCATGGGCGGAATGGGCGGAATGGGCGGAATGTACTAAGTCCTTGAAAATGTTAGGCCCCCGTATGGGGGCCTAACATTTTTATTTAACGAAGCATATAAAATATCAAGGTTTTTTTGTTGACAAAATAATTGATTTATCCTAAGATTTAAAAATAACATCTGTCTAAGCGCCGCTTTTCTAACCGGGAAGGCGGTTATGTTTATCTGAATCTATACCTAATCGACAGGAGAGAAGATAATGGGAGACAAGGCTGTAAAAGTTACTACGGGGACTTGGGAACAGGACGTCATGCAGGCGCAGGGCCTTGTTCTGGTTGATTTCTGGGCGGTATGGTGCGGCCCCTGCCAGATGGTAGCCCCCGTTGTGGAAGAGATAGCCACGGAATACGATGGCAAGATGAAAGTCTGCAAACTGAACACGGACGAGAACCCGGACATCGCCAGCAAGTACCGCATTATGGGTATCCCGACCTTGATGTTCTTTAAAAACGGGGCGGCGGTAGACCAGGTCGTCGGCGCGGTGCCAAAGGCCCAGCTTAAATCGAAAATCGACGCCCTACTGGCGTAAACCCATGGCGGTCCCTTTAGCCCTAAGGCAGGCCCGATGAAGACTGTAGCCCAAAAAATAAAAGACGCGATAAACAGGAAGGGGTTCAGTACCGTTAAGGAATGCGCCCAGGCTCTGGGTCTCCCTTACGAACTCCTCCGTAAAGTCGTTGGTGAAGACCATATCCCCAAGGACGACCAGCTCCTCGTCTATGCCAAAAAGCTGGGGATTGAGCCGAAGGACCTGCTCTTTACCGCCTACCATCAGAAGGCCCCTTCCGATTTTAAGGAATATTTTGAGAAAAAGCTGATAAGGGAAACGCCCGCGCATTACAATAAGGTGCCTCTTCTGACCTGGGTGCAGGCGGGCGGATTCGCATCCGGCTCTGATAAATACCCATATCCGGGAGTAGCCGAGGAATATGTCGATACAGACCTCCAGAGCAAGTACCTTTTCGCCATGCGCGTAAAGGGCGATTCCATGGAACCCCTCTTTCGGGAAGGGGAGGTCGTAATGATCGACCCGGAAGTCCAGCCTCAGCCCGGGGATTATGTAATAATCAAGAATGACGTAGATGAAGAGGCTACTTTCAAGCAGCTTAAAAAATATCGCGGCGTCTGGGTAATGCATCCGCTGAACCCCAAATACGAAGACCAGGAAATGACCAAGGAGATGCGGGTGCTGGGGAAAATAATTCGCAAGCAGATGGACTTCTAAAAAAGTTATGAAATCAAAAGCCGCCGGATAAAATTCCGGCGGCTTTTTTATTTTTAAGTCTGAAAATAATATGGTGTATAGTTAAAGTAAAGGGAGGTGATTATGGTTTATATCGTCTCGTTCCTGACCGTCTTCATGCTCGGTGCGACATTATCCCCACAACCGGGATATCTCGTCCCGGACATATCCAAGGCGACGCTGACACTGGAAGAGAACCAGGTCATAGGAGATAAAAAGCCGCCTACAGTAATCAATATCAGGACATATAAAAATCCTGACGGCTCAATCTTCAGGTCGTATTCAGTCGGGGGGCATGTATTCCGCTACGACGTTGGAATAAACGGCGCTCCTCCGTTCCAGTACAGGCTGATTGACGAGACAGGGAAGGGCGTTTTCGAGAAGAAGGAAGCGATGACCGGGGAGATGAAAATAAAGGGTCGTACTAAGGAATATTTTATTGATCTGGGATCCCAACCCGGGAAAGAATACAAGTACAGTTATGAAAAGGTCGGGCGGCCGGATATGAGGGAGCAGAAGGAACTCCTGCAAGGTCTGCCTATTTATATACCGACATGGGTATTGCTGAGATGGGATTTATTGAAATAATCGGGTGGCGATATTAAATAATAGAATATTTTCTTGTTTTATGTATAATTATCGTGTCTGATGGGTGCGCCCCCGCGATTATCGTGGATATAGAGGCATGTTTTTTTAAGAGGGACTATGGATATTACCCAAAGTTTTTCGCTTTTCCAGACACTGTCAGCTATAGTCCTTATAATTGCCTCAATTTTCCTTGTGCTCCGGATGAGGAAGGAAATACCGGGGAGCATAAGGAATGAGCTCAACAGGACTACCAGCCTCATATTCCTCATATTCAGCGGTTACACCTTCTTCGTTTTTATAATGGTCGGGAACGTCTATTATCCGGTTCAGCCGGTAACTGCGAGCATGCTGCTGGGAAGCGCCTGCTTCGTCTATGCCGACGTCATGCTCATCAGGTCGCTTATCCAGACTATAAACCAGAAGGACAAGGAGATAAAACAGTATATAGCGGACCTGGAACGGGAAATATTCGAAAGAAAAAAAGCGGAAGGGGCGCTTTTGCTCCTGGACAAGGCGGCGAATACAACGAGGACAGGGATAACGATAAGAGATGGCAATGGGCGGATACTTTACATCAACCCGGCTGAGGCGGAGATGCACGGGTATAGCGCCGAGGACTTGCTCGGAGAGGACGTCGCGGTATTCGTGACGCCGGATATGAGGAAGCCCCTCGCGCTAGAGGAGTTAAGGGATGCGAAGACCTGGGTGCGCGAGACCGTAAACTGCCGGAAAGACGGATCGGTATTCCCGGTGAAGCTGGTCTCGGATATCGTCCGGGACGAGGCAGGCGAGCCGGTGGCGATTGTCACGACCTGCGAAGACATATCCGAGAGAAAAGAACAGGAAGAGGAGCTGAAGCAGTACCAGAACCACCTGGAAGAGCTGGTGAAGGAGCGCACCCGGAAGCTTACGGAAGCAGTGGCGAAGTTAGAGAGCGAGATCAAGGTCAGAAAACGCACCGAAGAACAGATAAAGTTCCTGGCGTATTACGACAGCCTTACGAGCCTGCCGAACAGGATGCTTTTCATGGACCGCTTTGAGCAGGCTCTCGACCACGCCAAACGCCACGACGGACTACTGGGAATACTTTTCCTGGACCTCGATAATTTCAAGCATATAAACGATACGTATGGGCACGACGTGGGAGACCTCCTGCTGAAAGAGGTGGTGGAAAAGGTAGCGGCTTCGCTCAGGAAAAGCGACTCCGTCATCTACGTGGGCACGGAAGGCATGACAGCGTATCTTTCCCGTCTTGGCGGGGACGAATTCGTAATATTGCTTAGCAGGATAAATAACGCGGACGACGCCGCGCTTGTCGCCCGGCGTATAATAGAGGCCTTGTCCCAGCCCGTCCACATAAAAGGCAACGAGATATTCATCACAGCCAGCATCGGCATCACGCTCTTTCCGTTCAATGGAGAGGAAGCAGAGGTATTGCTTAAGAAAGCGGATGCGGCAATGTATCAGGCAAAAGACCTGGGAAGGAACAACTACCAGTTCTTCTCCCAGCCCCAGAACGACAGCACGTTTTAAAAGCCGGCGGCTTGATAACCGTGCTGTGCTCCGCATTGCATGCGCCTTTTTTTCATTTCGTAATGACCAGTCTCAGCGGCGGGCCATATGCGGTATATTTCTCCGCCGTCGTTCCGGCCACCCTCACATAAACCGTGCTCCCCAAGGCGGTCATTTTTTTCCATGCCGCGCCGGCAACGGTAAGGATGCCTGTTTTTGAAACCCCAAGCGGGAGAGGTTTAGCCGGGAAATCCTCTGTAGCGCTTGCCTGGACAGTGCAGGACGCAAAACCGGCAGTGTCCCAGGTTATGACCGGCGGAGAGTCCAAAGCTGAATCCTTGGATGGGTCGGCGATTTCCGGGCCGCCTGTCACGGATGTCAGATGCGTCCCGCTGAAGGTCGTCTCGCCCGTGGAAAGCTTTCCTGAAAACCGCCAGTAGAACGCGGGACCCAACCTGGTAATCTTAGACCACATGCCTTTGCTTGGGCTATATGATACGGTGGAGCCGTACCGAAGCTTTGGCGAACTGATTGGGGCTATGAAATAAGGCCCGGACGAGAACTGCACGAACAGCGATGAACTCGCTCCGGGATCGCATTTCATTTCGGGTATATTTAAAACATCCGTCGAGGGATTATCGGGGATGTCCGTAAAGCCTGCGTCAAGGACCAGCTTACGGCCGCTGCTGTATAACATCTCCTTCCGCGCGTCCTGCCCCGCTATCTTCCAGAATATTGCGCTTCCAAGTCGCGTGATTTTATTCCACGACTTTGCCGTAGGGTTGAACGTGGAGCTTATACCGTGGTTGTCCGAGGCGAACTTAAGACCCTTTTTGAAATCCGGCGCGCCTGAAAAATATATCTTGAAATTGCCGCAGGCGTTCGGCGCCCATTTGAAAACCGGCGGGTCCGGGAAACCGGGCGGCAGGGTATAGGCGGCCGGGCGGACAGCATTATCCGCGGGTTCAACGGAGACGGGTGAGATATGATCTATGCTTATTGGGATGGAAGTAATTGCGGAAACATTACCGGCTCTATCCGTGGCGCGCGCGCTTATAGTGAAATTTCCCGAATTCGGAAGAGCCCATAAAAAATTCCATGTCGCCCCGCCTGAGACTTCCGTCCAGAAGCCGTCGCCGAAGGAGATTTCCACCTTGTCCAGCCCGGAGCCGTAATCCCATGCCGTCCCGGTGATGTTGGCGCTGGAGCCGCATAAAATCGAATACGGCGTGGGACCCGAAATGTTCACGACGGGAATGGCCGTATCAAGCAATATGTTCGCGGAGCAGGTATTCGATTCGTTTCCGGCGGCGTCCATGAACTGCGCATATACTGTTTTTCCGCCGTCCCCCGCTGGCAGAGAACAGTCCTTTGACGCGGCGAAGCTCTCCCAGGGTACAGCGCCGAAGTCGCCGTCGCTGGAAATCCGCATTGCCGTGACGCCGCTTGAATCTGTCGCCGAAAGCGTTAGAGTAACCAGCGTCTGGTTTGTCGCGGGCGAATCGTTATTTATGCTTATCCTGCCCGCTGGCTTCGTGTTGTCCACCGTCATGTTGTTCCCGGCGCCGGGGGTCTCAATATTGCCCAGGTTATCGACGGCTCGGGACTGGAGCGTATATTTCCCGTCGGCAGGCATTGTCGTCGAATAGCTCCAGGCCGACCAGGACCCGTTTCCGGAGGTATCGTCGGCGCCCATCCAGTTACCCGTTACCGGCGACAGGACCTGAACCTGATTGATTCCCAAGCCGGAGTCGTCTATGGCCGTGCCGGTTACGGCAAGTTCAGCGCCGCTGATTAACGCGCCGTCTTTTGGCGAGCTGATGGCGGACGAAGGTTCAGCATTGTCTACGGTTATATTAACCCCGGGCAGGGGAGCCTCCATGATATTTGAATAATCTATGGCGCGCGACTGGAGTGTATATCCGCCGTCGACGGGCATAGTCGTCGAAGCTCTCCAGGTGGACCATGACCCGTCGCCGGAGGTATCGGAGGCATCAACCCATTGATATGAGCCTGAGACCGGAAGCAGTACCTGCACAATATTTACTCCATAGCCCGCGTCATTTGCCGTCCCGTTTATCGTCATAACCATGCCGCTTAAAGCGCCGGGCGCAGGCGAAGAAATGGCGGAAACGGCAGACGTATTGTCCACTATGGCTGTAATCTCCGCACCGGCGCCCTCTGCGTTGCCTGCGTTATCCGTGGCGCGTGATTCAATCAAATAAGCGCCGTCAGCGGGGACAGTCCAGGTATAGCTCCATTTCTTCCATGAGCCGCCTTCGCCGTCCGTCACACCGTCCTCGGGGCCTTTCCATGTGCTGCCGCCGTCAGTGGAGATTTCTATCTTCTGGACACCACAGCCATTGCCGTCCGACGCGCTTCCGGTGATGGTGAAACTTGCTCCGCTTACAAGCAGGGCGTCCCCTCGACTTTTAAAAATACCCTCCGGGACGCCTGCGAATAAAGTGCTGTCCTTGTCGTATTCCGGGGAGATTGCAAGGGCCTGCACCCCGGAGCCGGTCAGGCCGGAATTGCAGAGAGTCCAGCTCGCTCCGCCGTCCGCTGATTTGAATACGCCGCCGCCCGTCCCGATATAGAGGGTATTATCAGACGCGAACGCGGGCGATATTGCCAGGCCGGTTATGGAAAGGCCGCCTATGCCGGCATTTATCCCGCTCCAGCTTGCTCCGCCGTCCGTGGATTTATAAACGGCAGGGCTGGAGCCATCGGAAACGGTCCCATAGGCGAAGACGGTTTTATCGGATGCGTATTCAGGAGAAATCCCAATGACGGATATGTAGTCGCTGTCCATCCCTGAATTGACCAGGTTCCAGCTTGCTCCGCCGTCCGTGGATTTGAACAACCCCGCGCCTGCCGTCCCGGCGAAAATAGTGTTGTCCGTTGCAAAATCCGGCGACAAGGCGAGTGCGAGCGCACGCTGGGAAAGCGGTGCCCCGGCCGGATACCAGCTTGCTCCGGCGTCAATCGTTTTATAAATATCCCCGCTTTGGGTCCCGACGAATAATGTCCCGTCCACGGCGTAATTTGGAGAGAACGCTATATCGCGGCGGCCATCCGATGGCAGACCGACGCCTGAGGAAGACCATGTTGCGCCGCTGTCCGTGCTCTTGAATATCCCGCTTTCCGTCCCTGTGAAGACGCAATGGTCCGAGGCGTAGGCCGGAGATACGGCGACCTTCCAACATTTTAAATCGGTAAGGCCCGATTTTATGGCCGCCCAGCTCGCGCCGCCGTCTTCCGTTTTGAAGACGCCGCTTCCCGATGTCCCGGCAAAAGCGGTGTGGTCGTTTGCGTAATCAGGCGAAACGGCAATCGATGCGGCCGCAACCGGGTTGACTTTTTTCCATAAAAAGGCATATATCGAAGACGAGGGCTTTGTATTGTCCACCGTTAAAAGCGTCCCAGGGCTGGGTGATTCAACGTTATTTACATTGTCGGTGGCGCGGGACTGGACCCGGTAGGTGCCTTCGGCTGGCGGCGCGAATGAAAAGAGCCACGTCGCCCATCCGTCGGCCTGCAAAGTGCTATCAGACAATACCCAGGTCTTGCCCCCGTCGGTCGAGACCTCAACTTTTTTTACCCCGGAACCCGTGCCGTCCACGGCTGTGCCGGAAATTTGAACAGTTGTTCCTGAGAAGTAAGAGCTTGTAGCCAGGGCGATGGACGATTCCGGCGGCGTAGTATCGAGGAAAACCCCGGAGCTTATGACGTCCGACCAGTTCCCTGCGGCGTCAGCCAGCTGCGAATGCACAAGCTTGTAGCCGTCCCCGGGAGTGAGGTTCCAGCTTTTTACAGCCCCATATGTCTCCGTGGGCGACCAGCCGCCCGTGTAGTTGCCAAACCTCATCCCCGAAATCTGATTGTTATCCGATCCGCTCAGGTGCAGAGTCACAGTTGTCGAATTGGTATACTTATCACCGCAGTTTATATGCATATACGTTAAGACGGGTTTTACAGTATCTAATATTATCGAGCTGGAATACACCTCCGAGGCGGTTTCTTCCTGGCTGCACAATTGAATGCAGTTGCCCCAGGAATCCGTACCGCAGCAGTACGTAGATATATAGGTATAGTGAGCGGTAACCTGTATTGTTTTGACGCCGTCGCCCGGGCTTAAGCTGAACCTGGCGATATTTGCCGGCGCGATGGACATGACCGTTCCTCCAGGCTCCCCTATGTCCAGGCTGGTTGTAGTCGGAGGGTAGCTGATAGAGAGGGTGACGGTTGTGCTGTTCGTATAGGCCGCGCCGCCGGCGATGGTTATACTTCCGTCCGCATATGCGGGGATGACTGGTGAAAGCAGACAAACCAGAAAGGACAGGAACAGTAATCTTAGAACTGAATTTCGCATTGCCTACCCAAATTAGATCTTTTACAAGCTCCGCTGTAATGTAATAAAAGGCATTATTTTTTAGCATTTATAACCAAAAAAAGAAATCTGGGATTTTTACCAGGGCTTAACTGATAATTTTTTAATAATTTATCTTTTTGAAACTTCAATTTTATGAATGTTTTTAATGACTTATAATTAAAATAGTAAATATATTCATTACGGTAGTGAAATACGTTTTCAATAAAAAATAAAAAAAGAGCGTTATCGAGTAAATAATTCAGCGTTAATTCGCTCATTTATTATATTGGCTTATTGATTGTCAGGTGAAGAGATTGACGAAAGAATGGAAATCCGAGGAATGTCTTGTTTAGAAACTAAAGTTGCTCAGACGCTATCTGCATTATGTCTTTTATCTTCAGGGCGGTCTTGTAGCTTGTCTGCTTTATAGCCAGGTGCATGCGCTCGTAGCACGCAGGACAGTTAATGGCGAGAGTATTTGCGCCAAGCGCCTCTGCGTCCTTTATCACTTCGAGCGCAATGTCGCATGAGACTTTCGTGAAGTCCTCCGTCTGGGCGCGCCTGATACCGCCTCCCGCTCCGCAGCACTTGGAAAACTGACGGTTTCGTTCCATCTCCAGGAATTTCACTCCCGGTATAGACTTTATAACTTTTCTCGGCTCCTCTACGACATAAGGCTTTCCGCGCGAGATATAACAGGGGTCGTGGTAGCAGAGCGTCTCACCGAGTTCCTTCGTAAACTTTATCTTCCCGGCCGTCACTGCGCCCGCCACTTCCTGCGAGATGTGTATTACCTCAAACGGCAGCCTGCCGCCGACGTACTTCGCCCAATTATTACTCAGGAAGCTCATGCAGCAAGCGCAGGTCGTTACTAACCTCTTCACGCCCATATCCACAAACCCGCGGACGTTGTGCCGCACCATCTCCTCTATCATGTCCTCGAACCCCAGCACCATAAGCGGGAACCCGCAGCACTGCTCCTCTTCGAGCATCGCAAAGCCGCCATGTATTGCCTCGAGCATGCGGGCCGCGCCGAGCGCCATCGGCGGAGCGGAGAACGACACGCCGCAACCGACGAAATATCCGACCTCGTGCCTGTCCGTAAACTTCAGGTCAGCCGGGCGCCAGTCCCATTTCTCCGAGATATCCCTCTCGTAAGGCGTCTTTCTGCGGCGGTAGAGGTCCGGCACCGTCTTCTGGTTGCCCACCGGCTGATATCCGAGTTTTACAACCTCCGCCCTGAGCGCCGCCCACAGCTTCTGCGTATTTATCCCGACCGGGCAGACCGTCCCGCAAACGCCGCAGGTCGTGCATTTATAGAGGTGGCTGATAAAACCCTCCATCTCCTCGCTCGAAGGTTTCTTTTTCCCGAATAGTCTTGCCAGAAGTCCGTCAGATGATTCGATGAGGTATTTGAAATGCCTTATCTTCTCCGGCGGGGAGGCGGATAAATCTCCGGACGCCGCCTGCACTGGGCAGAATTTCAGGCACTGGCCGCATCCGGTGCAGGCGTCGAGCTCGATAAGTTGAAGGTTTGTCAGTTTTGATGTTTTCTTTTTCATGCTATACCTGCCGCCCTTTCGCGCCGCTTTGCGGCGGCCGTCGTTATCTGCGCGGCAAAAATGTGGAAGATTTTTGAATAGGGGATATAGGCCACGAAGAACAGCGCGAGCAGGGCATGCAGCGCCCATACGGCGTTGTAAGCCGTCATGGCATTCCCCATCGTCATGCCCGCGCACAGATGCTTAAACAGAAGCCCGAGCGGCGAGTACGCCTCGTCCGACCAGCTGGCCACCGTAAAGCGGAGTCCCTGCATGATGAAAGAGCTTACCGCTATCGTCAGCAGGAGGAACAGAAGGAAATAGTCGTAGCCGCTGGAGGTAACCATGTTGGAAAAGAACCTGCGTACGATAGCGTACACGACACCAATGATAAAGAAAATGCCCGCCCAGTTCAGCACTGCCTTGAAGAAAATAAACCTGTCGCCTGTCAGTAGGCCGCTGTCGAATACCTTGACGTTTAAAAGCACAGAGATGCTGCCAAGTAATAAAAGCAGGAAAGACCATTTGATAGCGATCAGGATAATCGCCCTGCCGGTAGAGATGCGGAACGAGCGTTTTGCCAGCAGGCAGCCGGAGGAAAAGAGGGTAGAGAGCGAGAGGGCCGCAAGCCCAAAAACAGAAGGCTTCCCTTCCAGTTCGCCTTCTTCCACAAGCCCGCCGGCCCATATTTTCAGTTTTTTATAGGAGCCCGAAAAGAAAACGAGCAAGGCAATTACTTCGAGGACACGAAATGCCTGGATGAGAAAAGGATAGATACCCCAGAATTCAGACCGCTCCAAGGTAAAACCTCCAATGAATAATATAGAATAATGATTAGCATGACTGACCTAACTTGTCAACAATTAACTTGACTTTTGGGGAATTTTTCCCCAAAATATCTGTTATTACCCTTTTTCCAGGTGTTTCTATGGCAAGTCCGCTCAAAACCGTCCTCTCCGAAGTCAGGCCGGAAACCGCCCTTGAGGTTCTCGATCTGGTCGGCCTTCCTGCGTTTGCCCTGGACAAAGAATCCCGCATCACTTCCATAAACCAGGCTGCCCAGGTTATTTTTTCCTATACGCCGCCGGAAATAGCCGGTAAACGAGTAGACCTGGTAATACCGGATTTTCAGAGTCTTATAGGCGCTGAGGACATGGAGTCTCTCTGTCTCCGTAAGGATGGAGAAGCCTTTCCCGCGGAATTTTCAGTATTTGATTACAAGAGCATCCGCGTTGTGGCCGTGCGCGACGTTTCAGAGCGAAAAAGGCTGGAACAGAAGGCCGTGCAGCGGACGAAGGAACTGAACGCGTTCAGTGCGCTCACGACTACGGTCAGCAAGTCTATGGATACCGCGCGCATCGCGGGAGAAGCGGTAGGCATGATCATGAGGGTCATGGGTGCGGAGGCGGGCTGGATTTATCTCGTGGATGAGGAGACGGGGGAGCTAAGACTCAAGGAGCACAAGGGTTTGACGGATGCCTTCTTTAAAGAAAAGAGCGTGAAGCCGAACCAGTTCTTCAGCGGACGGGTCGCGGCGAGCGGACGGCCGCTTACGGTCAGGAAGGCATCCGAAGATCCGCGCGTAGACCGTCCCCGAATGGCTGAAGCGGGTATCGAGAGCATCGCCGGCGTGCCGATACTCTCAAGAGGCGCGGTACTTGGCGTGCTGGGAGTGGCGAGCCGGACGCCTTCCCGGTTCACGGCGATGGACATGAAGCTTCTCGTCATGCTCGGGAACCATATCGGCATTGCGCTGGAGAATGCCAGACTCTTTGAAAAGCTTACCGAGAAGATAACCCAGATAGGCGTAATCAGCGAGGTGGCGGGGATAATAAATTCCAGCCTCAGCATCGGCGCGATATTCCGCCTGCTCGCATCCGAGACCCGCAGGCTTGTCCGCTACGACCGCGCGAGCATAAACCTCCTCACCCCCGGCGGGAAATGGATGAATATATTCGCGGTCGATACGGAAATGGCGACGCGGTTGACCAAGGGGATGAAGGCTCCGGTCGAAGGCACAAGCTCCGGCTGGGTCACGCTGAATAACAAGCCTTTCATAAACAGCGACCTGAAGACCGCCGCGGCTTTCCCGCTCGATGAAAGGCTCCTAAGCGAAGGCATCCGTTCCACCGTAAGCGTCCCGCTCTACCATGGGACGGTACTGGGCTCCTTCAACCTCGACAGCACGGAGCCGGGCGCATACTCGGAGCGCGACCTCGAAGTGCTCGTCCCGGTTGCGAAGCATATCTCCATCGCCATACAGAACGCGACTCTTTTCGAGGAGATAAGCAGGGAGAAGAAGGAGTGGGAGAAGACTTTCGACGCAATAACCGACATGGTCTGGATACAAGGCCCGGGCCACGAGATAATGAGGGCGAACCGCTCGGTGCTGAAGCGCACGGGGCTGCCTTACAAAGAGGTCATGGGGCAAAAATGCTCTGTGATACTGAGGGCGCTGGGCATAAACCCGCGCGAGACGCCCTGCCCGTCGATTATGGAATGCAAAGAGCCGACCTTCCGCGAAGTTGCGGACGGCAGGGGCAACACCTTCCACTTCTGGACGTATCCCCTTTTAGACGATGACGGAAGGCAGTTCGCGCTGGTGAGCTACTGCAAGGACGTAACGGGCCAGAAGAAGATGGAGCAGCACATGCTGCGCTCCGACAAGCTCGCATCCCTGGGTCGCCTCGCGGCGGGGATAGCGCACGAAATAAACAATCCTATGGGCATAATAGCGGGTTACTCCGAGGCCCTTATAGACAGGGCAAGAGATGAAAAGCTTCACGCTCTTGGGGAGTTCGAGGACTTTCCCGAATACCTGGAGACGATAAACAAGGAAATATTCCGCTGCAAGAACATTTTAACCGGCCTCCTCGATTTCGCGCGCCCGTCCGGCGGGACGGCGAGGGAAGTTGACATAAACGACCTCGTCAAGGAGGTCCTGCTTCTGGTACGCCACAAGGTCGAAAAGGCAGGACAGTCCGTTGTCCTGGAGCCAGGCCAGGGCCTGCCGCTGCTCAGCGCGGAGCCGGGGCAGCTGCGGCAGCTGTTCATGAACCTGATTATCAACTCTCTCTATTTCATGCCGAAGGGCGGGAAGGTGACGATAAGGACCGCCGTCTCTTTAAACGGCGGGGAGGTCGAAACGAGCGTATCGGATACCGGTTGCGGAATTCCGCACGATTATATCCATAAGATATTCGACCCGTTCTTCACGACCAAGCCCACGAACGAAGGCACCGGCCTGGGGCTTGCCATATGCCACAGGATAGTCGAGGACCATGACGGCAGTATAGAGGTCGAGAGCGAACTCGGGGCAGGTACGACTTTTACGGTCAGCCTGCCGGCATTGAGGCGCAATGGCTGAAGAAATTAAAATACTCGCGGTAGACGACGAGGAGCCGTTTCGGCGCCTGCTCAAAAAAGAGCTGACGCGGAAAGGTTATTTTGCCGAGACTGCGAGCGACGGAGCGGCCGCGGTAAAGATGATAAAGGAGGGCTCCTACGACGTGGTCCTGCTCGATATCGTCATGCCGGGCATAAACGGCATCGAGGTCATGGAGATGTTGAAGACCTTCCCCAAGAAACCCGAGATAATCGTCCTCACGGGCCAGGCTACGGTAGATACCGCGGTCCAGGCCATGAAGCACGGAGCGTACGACTATCTGAGCAAGCCCTACAAGACGGACGAGCTTATGCTGCTTATCAACCGCGCCTATGACTATGCGGGCCTTAAGCAGGAAAACCGGCTCCTCCAGCAGGAGCTGTCGAGGACGAAGGTCCCGTCCTACCTGGTCGGGGCGTCAAAAGAGTTCGGGAGCCTGCTCTCCCTTATCAGAAAGGCCGCCCCCTCCGACGCGTCCATCCTGCTCCAGGGCGAAAGCGGCACCGGCAAGGAGATGGTCGCAAAAACGATCTGGAAGTCGAGCAAACGGAAAGACGGCCAGTTCGTCGCGCTTAACTGCGCGTCGCTCTCCGAGGCGCTCCTTGAGTCGGAACTTTTCGGCCATGAAAAAGGCGCTTTCACGAACGCATTCCAGCTAAAAAACGGGCTCGTCGAGGTCGCCGACAATGGTACTCTTTTCCTTGACGAGATAGGGGACATGCCGGTAAGCCTGCAGGCGAAACTGCTCCGCTTCTTAGACAGCGGCGAGTTCCGGAGGGTCGGCAGCAACATAAACCTGAAGGTGGACGTCCGGTTGATCGCCGCCACGAACATGGACATTGTGCAACTGGTCAGGGAGGGCAGGTTCCGCGAAGACCTGTACTACCGCCTGAACGTCTTGACCATCTCCGTGCCGCCGCTGAGGCAGAGAAAAGACGATATCCCCGTGCTTGCAGACCATTTTTTAAGGAGATATGGGAAGAAGTCCGACAAGCATATAAGCGGGATAAGCCCGCGTGCGCTTGAGACGCTCATGGCATATAACTGGCCCGGCAACGTCCGCGAACTCGAAAACGTCATCGAGAGGGCCGTGATCCTCTCCGAGGGCGATATGCTGACGACCGCCGACCTTTCCCTGACCTCTCCGCATGCGGCCCCTTCCAACGGCCAGGCCCACAAACTCGAAGACATAGAACGGCAGCATATCGCGCGCGTCCTGAAGGAGACCGGCGGCAGCCAGAAGAAGGCCAGCGAACTTCTTGGAATCGACCGCAAGACGCTTTACTTAAAGCTCAAGCGTTACAGCCTCTCCGACGGGGAATAATACCTCCAGATGGGTAATAATACCCCACGTCAATTCCTTTCCAAGCCAATAATACTATAAATATCAAGACCATTCTGGTTGGCACCCATCTTGCTCTAATCTTGCATATTATGCTTCATATACTGATCTGCACCTATGATTCGATGTTGATAAAGGGCCTGGAAAATCCGCTGCGGGACGCGGGCTTTTCAGTCACAGTAACGGACCACGCCGCAAGCGCCGTAAGGAAGGTCATGGAGAAACTCTTTGTCGCGGTGGTGCTGGACTCGCAGGTAGTGGGTCTAAGCGTGGATGAGGCGCTTCCCATAATCCGGCACGTATCGCCAGACACAAGGGTTTTCGTTATCGGCGAGGCGGGGGCGGGCCAGGACGTATATTCCATCCCGAGACAGTCGTGCCTGCCGGAACTGATAAGGATAATCGATGCGGACTTCACAGTAAAGGAGACGGTATGAATCCAAAAGAGGTGATGATCAAGGCGTTCGAGGGCGGGAAGGCCGACCGTATTCCCGCATCGCTTTTCGGGGCCGGCATGTGGTCTATACACAACTCCGGCAACACATTCCAGGGCCTGTCGGGCGACGCCCGGAAGATGGCAGACATGCTGGTAGGCATGAGCGAAAAGCTCCTCTGCGATATTGTTTACGCCGGGTCCGGTTACAATAATTTTCACATTTCCTGCATGGGCGGCGGGATCAAGTTCCGCGAAATCGGCGCGCCCGACCTGCTTGAGCACATCGTATCATCCGAGGAGGACCTTGCGAAGCTCGATATCCGGAAGATAGACCAGGACCCGGTTATAGAAACGACGAAGAAAGCGCTGAAGCTTGCGGAGGAGAAGATAGGGGACCGATACGTAGTCACCTTGACCGCCTGGGGCCCGTTCACGCTTGCGGCGAGGCTCGTCGGAGAGGAGACCATGATGAAGGCCACCTTCAAAAAGCCGGAGTTTGTAAAAAAGGTCATAGACTTCGCGACCGACGTGCTGATACACCTCTACGAACCGCTTGTGAAAGACGGCCTGAAGGTAATCAGCCTGGCGGACCCGACTGCCTCCGGCGACCTTATCTCGAAGAAACAGTTCCAGGTCTTCGCCCTCCCTTACTTAAAACGGTTTACCGACTGGGCTCGCTCGCATGGGGCGCATACCCTCGTGCATATCTGCGGCGACACTACGGACAGACTGGAGCTTTTCCCGGAGACGGGCGCGAGTTGCATAAGCCTGGACCACAAGGTGAACATAGCCAGGGCGAAGGAGGTACTGGGCGGGAAAATGTGCTTTGCGGGCAATGTGGACCCCGTGAAGGTCATGCTTCAGGGCAGTGTGGCGGAGGTCGAATCCGAGTGCAAAAGGATAATCGAGACGGCCGGCCTGGACGGCGGGTTCGTACTGATGCCCGGCTGCGACATCCCGCCGACGGTGCCCTACGAGAACATACAGAAGTTCATGAGTGTGGCAAGAGACTGGAAACTCTGACAAAAGGAGGTGCGGGGCGGCAATATTCTTAGGCAGGGGGCGTACATGGGAGGAAGACCATGGACATTTGGGAGAGTCTGAAGGACCTGTTGGCGCGATTAGCGGGCGCACAAAACGCTGGAGGAGGTATTGAAATGGCTGAGGAAAAGAAAAAGATGACGGTTGAAGAAGTCGATGCTTACATGCAGCAGCAATGCGGTTTCGTACCGAGGATGTTCAAGATCATCAACACGGTCACACCGGAGCCTGGCAGGACCTTCGCCGACTTTTACGCCAGCATATTCTCGGACGGGGCTCTTTCGAAAAAGGTCAAGGAACTGATGTTCATGTCCATTGGCGTGTCCTACTGCTCACCTCGCTGCATAATCCACGTGATACCGGCGATAAACTCCGGCGCGACGACCGAAGAAGTCTTCGAGGCCGCAAGCATCGGGATGGTCTGCGCGGGCTTCGTCCCGGGCGGCACGGGCATACCCTACGCCTTCGAATACGCGCTCAAGTGCCTGGAGATAGATAAGCACTACCGCGCGGGCGAGCCGTGGGAGTACCTGCCGCAGCCGAAATGGGACCACGGCGTGTTCTAAATTAAACCGCCGGCCGGGGCGGGACAACCCGCCCCGGCACTTTATCCAGGATGCGGCATTTTACCCAAGGAGCCCCGGGAATGTTTCGTATTGAGAAAGAGCAGAAGACTTTTAACATAGGCGGCGCGAGGATTGGTGGACAGCCTGGCGAGAACCCGCCGCTTCTGATTGCCTCGATGTTCCATAACAAGGACCGGATACTGGCCGACAGGAAGAGCGGCGACTTCGACCGCGCAAGGGCCGTCGAACTGATAAGGAAGCAGGAAGAGCTTTCAAAGGCCACGGGCATCCCGTCGATGGTCGCGATGGTAGCGAACACCGCGGAGGAGGCCAAGGAATACGTGGATTTTTATCTGGCCACCACCGATATGCCGTTCGGCATAGACATGTGGGTCGCGGACAAGAGGGTGAAGGCGACCGAATATATATCCAAACTCGGCGTCATGGACAGGTTTCTCTACAACAGCATAACCCCCTGGGACAAGGACGTGAAGGGGCAGGTCGCCATGCTGAAGGACCTGGGGGTGAAGCACGTCGTGGTGCAGGCGTTCGACGACCAGGACCAGAGCCCGGCCGGCAGGCTGTCATCCCTTGAGAAGCTATTGGACCAGGGTGCGGGCGGCTTCGATACCGTGATTGTGGACACCTCTGTAATGAACCTTCCGTCCACGTCGTTCTCGCTGATAGCCAACAGGCTGATCAAGGAAAAACTCGGCCTGCCGTGCGGCGGCGCGTACTCCAACGGCACGCATATGTGGAAAGAGTCGAAGGAGGCGTGGGGACTCGAAGGTTTCAAGGCTATGGACGCGGTAACGCAGGGCATGGCGTCCGTTTTGTGGTCGGACTTTAATTTCTATGGCCCGATAGTCACCGCTCCGAGGATATTCCCCGCGGTCGCTACGGCGCACATATTGCTTTCGACTCTCGTATATGATGAAACGAAAAATATACCTGGCAATGCGAACCTGCCCATAAGGCTCTATTTCCAGGATTTTATAGAGAAGCTTACGGCCGGCGGAGCGAGAAAATAGCAATTTTTCGGATAACTAAAAGAGGAGAAGGTGCAAATGGCTATTACCGAGATGACTGCCCGCGACAGGGTTTTGAAGCTCTTTGCGGGAGAGGAGGTTGACAGGCCGCCCTGCTTTTCGGGGATGGGCAACGTTACCACGGAGGGTATGAGTTCGCTTGGCATCAAGTTCGCGGCCTCTCACTTAGATGCGGGGATGATGGCTAAGGCGGCGGCCACAAGTTACAAGCTCTTCGGGTTGGAGTGCGGCGTGGTCCCGTTCGACCTCTGTATCGAGGCTGAGGCGATAGGCTGCGAAATTAACGTTTATGCTCACTCCGAAGACCTGTTATACCCCACCATAAAGACAAAAGTAATCCATAACGAAGATGAGATGG
Source organism: Nitrospirota bacterium (assembly GCA_963698885.1). Lineage (GTDB taxonomy): Bacteria > Nitrospirota > JACRHJ01 > JACRHJ01 > JACRHJ01 > JBARKJ01. The sequence continues at coordinate 233,027 of CAVOSJ010000003.1, forward strand.
ATATAACGCTGCCCCCGGACATCGCGAAGAGGGGCCGGATACCTATGATGAAGGACGCGATAGGGCAGATAAAGGCCGACATAGGGGCAGATGTTCCCATCGGCTCCTATTTGCTTGGACCCTATACCCTTGCCGGCCAGATAATGGAGCTGAACGACCTTTTGAAGCTTTCGTTCAAGAAGCAGGACAAGGTGGGCAAGCTACTCGACACGCTGGCGGACGCGATAATCGCCGTCTACAAGGAGTACGAGGCGGCGGGCCTGGATTATATAACGATCAGGGAAATGGGCGCGACCTCGGACGTACTATCGCCAAGGCTTTTCAAGAGCTTGATCCTCCCGCCGCTGAAGAAGGTCTTCGCTGAGATAAAGATCCCCAGCGTCCTTCACATATGCGGCAAGACAAACGACATAGTCGAGTCCATGATGGACTCGGGCACGAGCGCGATCAGCGTAGACCAGAAGAACGACGTGGCCGAGACGCGCAAGAGACTCGGCGCGGGCGCGCTCGTGTTCGGGAATTACGACCCGTATAACGTACTGGTGTCAGGCACACCGGAACTGGTCAGGGAGACGATGAAGAAGACGATGGACGCGGGCGTGAGCGCCGTCTGGCCAGGTTGCGACATCTGGCCGACCGTCCCTCGCGAGAATATGGAAGCAATGATGGACGAAGTCCGAAAATACAGGAGGTAGAAAATGGCTACCGACGAGAAGAGGCAGGAGTTGTTGACCGCGCTCAGGGATGGCGTCATCCAGTATGACGAGGACCTGGTCAAGCAGAAGTCCCAGGAGGTGCTCGACACGGGGATGAACGTCAACGACGCGATATTTAACGGCCTGGTCAGCGGCATGGAAGAAGTCGGCCGGCTGTTCGAGTCGCAGGAATATTTCGTGCCGGAACTCCTTATGTGCGCGGACGCGCTTTACGCCGGCCTTGATATCCTGAAGCCGCACGTCACTCAGCTTGACTTGGGCGTCAGGGGATCCGTCGTTATCGGTACCGTAGAGGGCGACGTGCACGACATAGGCAAGAATATCGTGAAGATGATGTTCGACGTCGCCGGGTTCACGGTTTACGACCTTGGCAAGGACGTGCCGCTCGACAAGTTCATCGAGGAACAGCTCCGCACGGACTCCGACTTGGTCTGTCTCTCGGCGATGATGACTACGACGATGGTCGGCATGCAGAAGGTTATAAACGACCTGAAGGCGAGGAACCCGAACGTGAAGATAATGATAGGGGGCGCGCCTGTATCGCAGGATATAGCCGAGAAGTGGGGCGCGGACGGCTACGCGAAGGACGCGTCCAATGCGCTTTCCGACGCGATAAAGATGGTAAGCTCGCTTAAGAAACTGAAAGAAGAGGCTGAGACGAAGAAAGGATGAGTCTTGCAGTGGGGCTTCTGAAAATCAAGGAAGATCTCATACGCGCGGGCGCGGACGCGGTCGGGTTCGGGGACGTGAGCCATGCCGTCGCCGGCGAGATATCGCACCTTGTGCGGGTAATCTGCGTGGGGTTGAACCGGAATCTGAACGAGCGCACCCTCGCGGCCCTTAACCGTCTGCAAAAGGAGGCGGCGGGAATACTGAAGGCTGAAGGCTACCGCTACCTCTGCATTCCGCCGGACTCGGACAGGGTGCGGGATAAATTCATCTCAAAGCTTTACCCGCTCTTCTGTCACAAGACCGCGGCGACATGCTCGGGGCTTGGCTGGATAGGAAAGAGCGGGCTGGTCGTAAACCCGGAGTTCGGGCCGAAGATGTCCTGGGCCACTATTCTCACGGACGCACCGCTCGAAACGGACGAGCCGACCACCGAGGGGCTTTGCGGCGAATGCGACCTCTGCGTTAAATACTGCCCCTCGGGCGCGCTTACCGGCGCGAGCTGGAGCAGGAGCGACCCTTTTGGAAAATTGATAGACCTTAATAAATGCAGGTCCCATAAAAATAACAGGGTCCGTTCCGCCCAGAAACCCAACTGCGGGCTGTGCATAACAATATGCCCTTATGGACGGAAAAAGAATGCCTTACAGGAGATAGGGTAAATGAAAAAACATAAGGTGATATTCCAGCCCTCCGGAAGCAGAGGAGAGGTTCTGGAAGGGACGACGCTGCTCGATGCGGCAAGGCAGCTCGGAGTCGACCTCGAGAACCTTTGCAGCGGCAAGGGGACATGCGGCAAGTGCAAGGTGCGCATAGAAGAAGGCTACTTCGAGAAGGACGCGATCGAATCTAAGATGTCCCACCTGAGCGAGCTTACGAAAGTCGAGAAAAAATTCATAAAGGAAGGCGACGGTCACGGGATGAGGCTCGCCTGCGCGGCCGAGGTCAGGGGCGACTTAAAGATCTTCGTGCCGGAGAAGTCCCGCGCCGGAAAACAGATAGTAAGGAAGAGCGCGCGCGAGATAACTATCGAGATAAACCCCGCCGTCAGGAAATATCCCGTACTGATGACGGCCCCGACCCTGCATGACGTTAGCGAAGGCGACACCGAGAGGCTGTATAAAGCCATCGAGGCGGCCTACGGCTTCAAGGGCCTCAAGATGGACTACACAGTCCTGAAACAGCTCCAGGATATTCTAAGAGACGGCGAGTGGAACGTGACCGTAACGGTCTGGCACGACAGGGAGATAGTGAAGGTGGAGCCCGGAATCGTCGATACCATATACGGCCTTGCAGTCGATGTAGGCACGACGACAGTCGTCGGTTATCTGTGCGACATGGTCTCGGGCAAGGTCGTCGGCTTAGAATCCATGATGAACCCTCAGGTCCCCTATGGCGAGGACGTCATGTCCCGCATAACCTTCGCGATGATGAACCCGGACGGCCTCGAGAAGATGCAGAAGGCGATCATCGAGGGGCTGAACGATATCATAGGGAGACTTACCAAGGGCATGGCGGAAGACGGGAAAAAGGGCGGGCATGCCATCGTGGACATGACGATAGTCTTCAATACCGCCATGCACCACATCTTCCTGGGGCTGAACCCCGTCTATATCGGCCGGGCCCCGTTTGTCCCGGCCATTAACCACTCCATCGACATAAAGGCGCGGGACCTCGGCGTGGACATCAACCCGGCGTCTTACCTGCACGTGCTGCCTATCGAAGCGGGCTTCGTCGGCCCGGACAACGTGGGCGTGCTGATAGCGGAGGAACCGTACAAACTGGACGAGAAGGTGTTGATTATAGACATCGGCACTAACGGGGAGCTGCTGCTCGGGAACAAGGACGGCGTTTCGTCCACCTCCTGCGCCACAGGCCCGGCATTCGAGGGTGCGCAGATAAAATTCGGGATGAGGGCCGCGCCGGGCGCCATCGAAAAGATACGCATAGACCCCGAGACGAAGGAGCCGCAGTACAAGGTCATCGGTAAGACGGAATGGCATACCGAGCTGGAATCCATCGGCGCGAAGGGAATCTGCGGCTCGGCGATAATAGACGCCGTGGCGGAGCTCTTCAAGGCAGGCATCATAGACAAGTCGGGCAAGTTCAAGACGGACCTGAGCACGCCGCGCCTGCGGAAGGACGCCGACGGCAGACCGGAATACGTGCTCGCCTGGGCGCCGGAGACGACTATCGGCGCCGACATAACGATCACTCAGGGCGACGTCCGCGCTCTCCAGCTCGCCAAAGGCGCCCTCTACGCCGGCGCGAAGCTGATGATGCAGAAAATGGGCATAGAAAAAGTGGACAAGGTGATCCTTGCGGGTGCGTTCGGAAGCTTCATAGACAAGGAGGCCGCGCTTACGCTGGGGATGTTCCCGGACTGCGAGATAGACAAGATATACGCCGTCGGAAACGCGGCGGGCGACGGGGCTATCATGGCGCTTCTTAACATGGAGAAGCGCGCGGAAGCCGAGCACGAGGCCAGACGGGTGCAGTTCCTGGAGATAGCCGTGGACCCGAATTTCCAGAAGGAGTTCATGATGGCTATGCACATCCCGCATATGAAGGACCCGTTCCCGAACTTGAAGGCGCTCCTTGAGAAGACGAACTACGAGGTAGCCATAAAGGGTTGATATCATGCTCAAATCAGGCAAACATGACTAAACTGGTTGTAAATACCGGCGGCTGCGGATATACTATAGATATAAGGGTAGAAAAAGCCGCCGCCGGGCAATATTCATTGACGGTCGAGACCGGGTGCAAGCATGTGAAAGCGCTCGCGGAAGACAATTCCCGTCCTCAACAGAGATGGACGTGTTTATCCCCATCCTGCAGAACCCAGTTTACCAGGCGGCCGCAAGGCGTGTGAAACACTCGGCCTGCCCCATCCCTTCGGCCATACTGAAGACGCTGGAGGTAGAGGCGGGGTTCAACGTCGCAAAGGACATGACCTTCACATTCGAGAGATGAAAATGCTGCTTACACCGCAGAAGCAAAACAGTATCACCTGGCTGAAACTGAGCCTGATGTCGAAGGGCATAAGGCTCGATCCCGACCTCGTGAAAGCGGGTCTGCCGCGGTACGTCCACAAGCGTGCGTCCCTCTCCGAGGGCAGGTGTTTTGAGCTGACAAGGGACGGGAAGGACTATTCGATAAACCTGGCGGTGTACGAGGATTTTGTAAAAGACTCCCCGTACTATTACGACCACGAAAAGAAGGTCATCCAAAAAGACGGCCAGCCGGTAATCGCGGCGCGGCTTATCGAGGACCCCTGGTGGTACTCCGAGAAGCTGCCGGACGGGACCCCATATAACTCGATGGTGCAGCTCCACGGAAAGAACATCCTGGCGACCGCGCTCACCGGGATATGCCGTTTCAAGCTCGACGAGGAGGGCTGCCGTTTCTGCGCCCTCACTCCGGACCCTAACGAACGGACGAAGTCGTTTCTGAACATCGCGGCGGTAGTGAAGGCCCTGGAAGAGAAGGGCGAGAAATACACGGAGCTGAATATAAACGCAGGCACGGTGTACGGGGAAGACTGCGGCGCGGAGATGTATGAGGAGGCGATACGCGAGGTAAGGAAAGTCAGCGACATTTCGATCTATGCCCAGCTCTGCCCTCCCGAGGATTTTTCCTACATAAAGAAGCTGAAAGAGGCCGGGCTGAATACTATCAGTTTTAATATCGAAATCTTTGACGAAAAGATACGGTCCGAAATGTGTCCCGGCAAGGCGAAGATACCCGTCAGCCTCTACCTTGACGCCCTGTCGTACGCGGCTTCTATTTTCGGCAAGAACCAGGTGTCCTCGTGGCTTATAGCGGGGCTGGAGCCGAAGGAGTCGCTGATGGCCGGGGCGCGGGCCGTAGCGAAAGCCGGCGCGTTACCGTTCATTACCGTATTCAGGCCGCTTATGGGATCGGAGCTTCAGAACAGGAAGCCGCCCGAGGCGGACTGGCTTTATGTCGGTTTTTGAGGAGCTGCGGGAAATATTAATTGAATACGGGCTCGACCCGGCGAAGTCGGTCTCCGGCTGCGCCAAGTGCAACTGCTGTTCGGCCGGGGAGGAAGTGCTTGCGGATGTCCGCTAACGGCAAGACATGGGACGATGTGCTGGGCTGCGGGTACAAGCTCGAAACCCCCGACAGCCACGTCACGGAACTTGTGCCGTTCTTCAAGGCGGCGGGGGTAGACCGCGTGCTCGACTTAGGCTGCGGCCTGGGCAGGCATTTCCGGCATCTCGGGACGCACGGCTTCCGGATAGTGGGGATAGACATCTCGAAGAAGGCGGTCAAAAGCGCGCAACTGGCGTCGCCAAGGAAAGGGTGTCTGCTGAGGGCGGACATGGCCAGCCTGCCGTTCAAAACGAACGCTTTTGACGTCATAATTTCCTGGCGTGTCGTTCACTTAGCGCGCCGGGGCGCCATTATGCAGACCATCTCGGAGATAAAACGGATACTGAAGCCGGGTGGTTTTTTTTATTGCAGCCTCCGCTCGACGGCCAACACTCTCTACGAAATCGGCAGGCAGACCGGCACCGAGATAGAGCCCAATACCTTCGTAATGGGCGGCGGCTCTCTTGAAGGGCTCATCTATCATTTCTTCAGCGCCGAAGAAGCAAGGCAGCTTTTAAGCGAAGGCATGGAGACCATCCAATTCTACGAGACTGAGCTTGAGCACACGGAATACACAGTGGGCTACGAAAATTTAAGGAATATGTTCCATGTATTCCTCGGGAGAAAGCTATGAAGGTCCTGCTCTTAAACCCCCAGTATCTGCCCCCGGACGAGATGAAGGGGCGGTACGTCAAATACAAGGATTGGATTGAGACGGGGAATATGTACGTCCACCCGTTCGAGCCGCCACTGGGGCTTGCGAACCTCGTCGCGTACCTGAAGAAACACGGGGAACAGGCCGGGCTTATAGACCTTCAGGCGCTCGACATGACGGACGGAGAGCTTCGGGCCAGGCTGAAAAAAGACAGGCCGGATATTGTCGGCATTACCGCCATGACGCCCACATACCCGTCCGCGCTCAGGCTCGCCAAGTTCGTAAGGGAGGTCCTGCCGCAGGCGAAGATTGTGATGGGCGGCGTGCATCCGACCATCATGCCGGAGCCGGTCTTTGAGGAAGCGCCGGTAGATTACGTAATCCGGGGGGAGGGCGAAAGGCCGATGCTGGAGCTTGTCCAGGGCAAGCCGCCGGCAGATATCGACGGGCTCTGTTATCTGAAGGACGAAAGGCCCGTCATCAAGGCAAAGGCGAAGGGCATTGACCCGCTTAACGAGCTTCCGATGGCGGATTACGGGTCCTTCCCGGCGGAGCGGTACATCGAATACAACCGCAGGCTCAGGGGCATCAGCGGCCTTTCGATGCTCGTATCCAGGGGCTGCCCGTACCACTGCGCCTTCTGCGCGGTCGAAGGCGCGATGGGCAGGAAATACCGGATAAAGGAACCGGCGGCCGCTATCGACGAGATGCAGGCCCTGAAGGAGAAATTCAAAATAGAGGGCATCTGGTTCAAGGACAGCATATTCGACCTGAAGCGCGACTGGGTGAAGAAGTTCTGCAAAGGACTTCTTGCGCGCGGCCTCGATATGAAATGGCAGATTAATACCCGCGTGGACCTGGTTGACGGGGAGATGCTGGGCCTTATGAAGGAGGCCGGGCTGGTGCAAGTGGACCTGGGTATAGAGTCCGGCTCCCAGAAAACGCTTGACGCACTGAATAAAAGAATAACGGTAGATCAGATAAGGAATGCGGTAGAGACCGCGAAGCGTTACGTCAAGGTATCCGGCTTCTTTATGATAGGCGTGCCGGGCGAGACCGAGAAGGACATATCCGACACGTTCAGGCTTGCGAAGGAGCTTGACCTGGACAGGTATTCATTCAGTATTTTCGTCCCGTTGCCGGGCAGCGACCTCTATGACATGCTGCTTAAGGAGGGAAAGCTTACCCCGAATACGAAACTCGGCGGCATCCACTTTACCGATGCCGACCGGAGCTACTGCGAAGTGCCTCTTGTCAGGCTTAGAGAAATTTTCAAGGAAATTAACGATTACTTTTCGTGTGCCCTAAAGAAGGGCGCATGCGCGTAAAATCAGGCGAAGGCCATCTTTGCCTGACTCGACGACCTTTGTGAACACACGCCTTACTCTTTTCTCATGAATTCTATTAAATTTACTGTATAATCTCCTTCTTTTTCCTTTAGTCTTACCCAAGGAGTAATTTTTGGAAAATAAATATGTCGAACATATTGCGGCCGAGTTAAGTCTTGGCTATCGCCAGGTCCAGGCGGCCGCCGCGCTGATTGAAGAAGGGGCTACCGTCCCGTTCATAGCAAGATACAGGAAAGAGGCTACTGGCTCGCTTGACGAGGTCGCCATTGCCGCAATCAGGGACAGGCTGTCCCAGCTTGCCGAACTCGACAAACGGCGCGCCGCGATATTTAAATCCCTGGAGGAGCAGGGAGTCCTGACCGACGAGCTGAAGGCCGCAGTCAACGCCGCGGAGGGCTTAAGCGCGCTGGAGGACATATACCTGCCTTACAGGCCGAAGCGGCGTACCCGGGCCACGATGGCAAAGGAGAAGGGTCTTCTCCCCCTGGCGGAGCGTATCATCGCGCAGGATGGAGCGGAGCCGCTGGCACTGGCCGCTTCTTTTATAGACCCCGATAAGGGCGTCAGTAGTGCTGACGAGGCGCTTGCCGGGGCGAGGGATATTATCGCGGAGATGGTAAGCGAGGACCATGCGGCACGCGAGAGGATGCGCGCACTTTTTAACTCGAAGGGACTGCTTCGCTCAAAGGTGCTTAAGGGCAAGGAGGACGAGGGCGCAAAATACCAGGGATTACTTCGATTGGGAAGAGCCGGTGTCTTCCGCCCCTTCGCACCGGGTACTCGCTATGAGACGCGGCGAGAACGAAAGCTTCCTTGCCCTGCAGGTAGCCCCGCCGGAAGAGGAGGCGGTGTCAATCCTGGAAGGGCTTTTCGTGAAAGGGAGCGGCGCGGATTCGGAACAGGTGCGGCTTGCCGTGCAGGATAGTTATAAGCGGCTGTTGTCCCTCTCCATGGAGACGGAAACGCGCCTTACGGCAAAGAAAAAGGCGGAGGCGGAGGCGATAGCGGTCTTTGCCGAAAACCTGCGCCAGCTCCTTTTGTCCCCGCCTCTCGGGCAGAAGAACGTCCTGGCGATAGACCCGGGCTTCCGCACGGGCTGCAAGGTCGTGTGTCTTGACAGGCAGGGTCAGCTTCTGCATCACGACGTTATCTACCCGACAATGTCCGAGAGGGCCAAGGACGAATCCGCGGCGAAGGTACGCGCGCTTTGCGAAAAATTCAATATAGAGGTGATAGCTGTCGGCAACGGGACCGCGGGGCGCGAGACGGAGACCTTCGTGCGCGGGCTCGGACTGCCGGGCCAGGTAAAGATAGTCATGGTCAACGAGAGCGGCGCGTCTATATACTCGGCCTCGGAGACCGCACGCCGGGAATTCCCGGACCACGACATCACCGTGCGGGGCGCCGTATCCATAGGAAGGCGGCTTATGGACCCGCTCGCGGAACTGGTCAAGATAGACCCGAAATCTATCGGCGTCGGCCAGTACCAGCACGACGTGGACCAGAACGCCCTTAAGAAGAGCCTTGACGATGTCGTAATGAGCTGCGTGAACGCGGTCGGCGTAGAGGCGAATACGGCAAGCCCGGAACTTCTCACCTACGTGTCCGGACTTGGCCCGCAGCTTGCGCAGAACATTGTGGATTACAGGAACGAAAACGGCCCGTTCCCGTCACGCGACCAACTTAAAAGCGTTCCGCGCCTGGGCCCGAAGGCATTCGAGCAGGCGGCCGGGTTCCTCCGGATAAGGGATGCGGGGAACCCACTCGACGGCAGCGCCGTGCACCCGGAGAGCTACCCGGTGGTGGAGGCGATGGCCAGGGACCTGGATTCCACGGTCGCAGACCTTATGAGGGACGCGGAGCTTCGGAAGAAAATCGACATCAGCAAGTACGTCAGCGACAAGACAGGCATCCCGACATTGAAAGATATACTCGACGAGCTTGCAAAGCCGGGGCGCGACCCGCGCCGGCAGTTTGAGTCCGTCAGTTTTGCGGAAGGGATCGAGAAGATAAGCGACGTAGAGACCGGCATGAGGCTTCCCGGCGTGGTGACGAACATCACCGCGTTCGGCGCTTTTGTCGATATTGGCGTGCACCAGGACGGCCTTGTGCATATAAGCCAGCTCGCCGACAGGTTCGTCAAGAACCCGGCGGACGTGGTAAAGGTAGGGCAGAGGGTAACGGTCACGGTGCTTGAAGTGGACGTGAAGAGGAACCGGATATCGCTCTCGATGAAGGGAAACAAAAAGGACCTGCCGCATTAAACCCTTTCGGCGGATTTCTGAAAATGACTTTTGCAAGTTCATTTTTAAGGACACAAGAACTTCATAAGCGTTAAAATATGGGTATTACAAATTAACATGGACAATAAAAACATAGGTTTCACCGCAACATCTTCGCACTGTGAAGGAACCGTCTTCGGGATGTTGGGCGCGATCAGCGTATCGCACTTTCTGAACGATATGCTCCAGTCGCTGATCCTTGCGATCTATCCTCTGCTAAAAGGCACCTTTCACCTCAGCTTTGCACAAATCGGACTGATAACGTTAACGTATCAGATCACGGCCTCGATGTTGCAACCCTTTGTCGGGATTTACACGGACCGTCACCCGATGCCCTATTTTCTTTCCATCGGAATGGGTTCGACCCTGATGGGACTTTTTGTGCTTGCCCTGGCGCCCACTTACGGCATGCTGCTCGTGGGCGCGGCTCTGGTTGGTGCGGGTTCCTCAATCTTCCACCCGGAATCCTCCAGGGTTGCGCGAATGGCATCCGGGGGACGCTTCGGGCTGGCCCAATCAATTTTTCAGGTCGGTGGAAATGCGGGCACAGCCGTGGGGCCGTTGCTGGCTGCCTGTATTATCCTTCCAATGGGTCGAGGCAGTCTGGTCTGGTTTTCATTCGCGGCCGCGGCGGCCTTGATAGTGTTGTTGCGGGTGGGCCGCTGGTACAAGCGCCGGCATATGCAGTCGATAAAGACGCCCTCCAAAGTCGTCTCCAACCGCCCATCCCACGCGGTGGCGTTTCCGATGATCATTCTTTTGATATTGATGTTGTCGAAGTTTGTTTATCTTTCCAGCATGAACAGCTATTTCACTTTCTACTTGATGCAAAAATTCCATCTTTCGATGAAATCTGCGGATGTTCACCTTTTCCTGTTCCTGTTCGCGGTAGCGTTGGGAACCGTTCTGGGCGGCCCCGTGGGTGACCGCATCGGCCGCAAGCGAGTAATCTGGGTCTCAATCCTTGGAGCCGCGCCTTTTACCATGATATTGCCTTATGTGGGCCTGGCCTGGACGGGGGTGTTGACCATAGTCATCGGCCTCATATTAGCGTCGGCTTTTTCAGCGATTCTGGTCTATGCGCAGGAGCTTCTCCCAGGCAAGGTTGGGATGGTTTCCGGACTCTTCTTCGGGATCGCGTTCGGCATAGGCGGCATGGGTGCTGCGGTTCTCGGCAAAGTGGCCGACTTGTACGGGATCGAATATGTCTACCGGGTATGTTCCTTCCTCCCGCTGCTCGGTCTCCTCGCAGCATTTCTGCCCGATTTCGGGCCTTCTCTTCCAGTATTTTCCTCCCCGGATGGAGACGAGGCGGGTTTATGATAAAACAATCGTTTGGATGTTCAAAGGGTTGGAGAAAGTATTTGGTGATCCCTATGGGACTCGAACCCATGTTAACGGCGTGAGAGGCCGTCGTCCTAGACCGCTAGACGAAGGGACCATGCGGCAAGACGCATAATTTATTATATCGGGAGCCCATTGTCAAGGTCAAACTCCAAAAAAACGGGAGTCAGGGGCCAGGGGGCAGAAGTCAGCAGGTATTTACATTAAGTACAGGAATTAAAAAACCCTCCTGAAACAGGAGGGTTTTAACTTTTATTCGCTCCTCTTTATCCCTTTTTTGCTTTTTGAAGGGTGGAACTTCCCAAGCCAGTTCCCAAGCCTGTGCGTCCTTCTGTAGCTGACGCTGGAACTGGATGGCCCGCGCATTCAAAATCGTCCGGGCGGTCTGGCTCAGAAGGTTCGTCACATGCTCCTTGATGCTCTTACGCTCCGGCGCAAGCTCTCCTTTTATGTTTTTAGGTCTTTCCTCCCTGAATCCGCCTGTCAGTGTGTGTTTCCCCATAACGCCTTGCTTCATGGTCCCTCCTCATTTTAATTGCCCAGAAGGCTTCACCCCGCAGGCACTTTAACGCAGAGTATGGGGCAATCCGCCTTTTTCAGGACCTTCCTCGCCGTGGAGCCAAAAAGGAAATCCATCCCGCTTTTGCTGTAACTCCCCATGACGATTAAGTCCACGCTGTTCTTCTTCGCATAGTCCACTATCTCCTCGTCCGGCTCGCCTGCCTTTACCACGGAATTTACGTTTTTTATGTCCTGAAGTTCTTCATAGACGTAATGCTCGAGTTTCTTCTTTGCCTGGGACTCCATCTCGGCAAAGAAATTATCCAGGGAGATATGGGGGACGTACCAGCCTTCTCCCTGTCTCATGTCGTTCATCACGTACAAGAGCGTCAGAGATGCGTTATACTGTTTCGCGAGCGACTTGGCATAATCTAAGGCAGCGCCCGCCCCTTCCGAGAAATCCGTAGGGTGCAGGATGTGCGAGATTACCATTAGCAGGCCTCCTTGAGGAAGTTGGACTTCTATTTAAATGATAACGCTGTAAAATACGTGTGTCAATAAGGGGTGAAAAAAAATGGGAAAAATCGAGCTGCTAAAAGGAGATATTACTAAAATCCAGGCGGACGCCATTGTGAACGCCGCGAACAGCACGCTTTTGGGCGGCGGCGGGGTGGACGGAGCGATACACCGGGCGGCGGGCCCCGGGCTTCTCCGGGAATGCAAAAAGGTTGGCGGCTGCCCGACCGGCGAAGCCAGGATAACCGGCGGCTACGACTTGCCTGCAAAGTTCGTGATACATACCGTGGGCCCAATCTGGAGGGGAGGCGGCGGGGCATCCGGCGAAGCCGGGTCGAAGGAGGATAAACTGCTTGCGGACTGTTACCGGAACTCGCTGGCGCTGGCCTGTGAGAACGGGGTCAAGACGATAGCGTTTCCATCCATCAGTACTGGCGCGTACCGGTTTCCGGTGGAACGCGCTTCGAAAATAGCGGTAAGGGAGATGAGGGATTTCCTGAAGACGCACCCTGAAATGGAGGAAATTATTATAGTATGTTTCGGAGAAGAGGTATTCCAGGCATACGAGAAGGCGCTTAAGGCATAAAAAACCTCCAGGGAACACCCCTGGAGGCAACTTCATTCTTTATGGCCTCAAGGCTTATCTCCTGCCGCCGCCACCGCCGCCGCCTCTGCCGCCGCCGCCACCGCCGAAGCCGCCCCTGGATTCCCTTTTCTGCTGGGGCCTTGCCTCGTTCACGGTAAGCTCTCTCTGCATAAACTCCTTGCCGTGGAACATTTCTACTGCCTTCTGGGCATCTTCGTCCGTCGTCATTTCGACAAAACCGAAGCCCCTGGACTGGCCCGAATAACCATCAGTTATAATCTTAACGGAGCTTACTTGACCTGCCTGTGAGAAGAGCTCCTGGAGATCTTCCTCAGAGGTCTTGTAGGACAGGTTGCCCACGTAAAGCTTGTTCGCCATTTTCGTCTCCTTATTTTTGTCAGCTTTGTAAGGACAACCACCCGATTGACCCCAGAAGCCGCTAACGTAAAAAGCCGGGAAGGCGCTACCGCTGCCTCACCGGCTGCCGATACTAATATGATATCAGATTATTAGATTTTTTCAAGGAGCAATTAAATTGCTTTATGCCGGAAAAACTCCACCGTCTCCTTAAGACCTTCCTCAAGGCTGAACCTGGGCTCCCAGCCGAGTCCTTTTTTAATACTGGCGCAGTCCAGCACGCTCCTGTATTGCTCCCCGGCCTTTGCCGGACCGTGCTCATTGCCTCCCGGGTAGCCGGTCCTCTCCCTGATAAGCCCGTAGAGACGGTTCACGTCCGTCTCGATGCCGGTGCCGACGTTAAAAGGCCCTTCGGCGTCACTTTGGAAAGCCAGCATATTAGCCTGGACGACGTCTTTTACGAAAACGTAATCCCTCGTCTGGCCTCCGTCCCCGTTTATAAACGGCGTCTGGCCGGACAGCATTTTTCCGGTGAAGATTGCGACGACTCCGGCCTCGCCATGCGGGTCCTGCCTGGGGCCATAGACGTTGGAATAACGAAGCGCTATATATTTTAAGCCGAATACTTTTTTATAGATATGCAGGTAGTGCTCCACCGACAGCTTTGCGGCGCCGTACGGGCTTTCCGGCCGCGCGGGATGGTCCTCGGGGGCCGGGAACTTCTCCTGCTCTCCGTAAATCGCTCCGCCGGAGGAAGCGAAAACGATTTTTTTGACGCTGAACTTCTTGCAGTTGTCTATGACGTTGATGGAGCCGACGACGTTTATTTCGGCGTCCAGGCAGGGGTCGTCAACGGAATTGCGGACGCTGACCTGCGCGGCATGGTGGCAGACGACGTCGGGTTTTTCATCGGCGAAAATATCGGCGATGTCTTTATGCCTTATGTCGGCAAGATAGAACTTCGCGCACGGGTTAAGGTTCTCTTTTTTGCCGGTGAAGAGGTTGTCAATGATGACCACCTCCATCCCGGCGTCGATAGCGGCATCGGTTATATGGGAGCCTATGAAACCCGCTCCGCCGGTTATAAGTATTTTCATAAGAAAAGGATTTTAAGGCAGGGGAGGGGGATTTGCAAGCATTAATCCATCCCCAGCTTTTTTTTCGCCGTAGTTGTTATCGACTGCCTGATACCGAAAAAACCCTCCCAGGGGTCTCTCTTCAGGTTCTTTATCCGGGCTGGCATATTCCTGATATTAAAGGAATCCGAGCGCACTCCGTCGGCCAGTTCCTCCCATTCGACAGGGGCCGAGACCGGCGCGTCAGCCTTCGCCCGCGTGGAATAGACCTCCACCGCCGTGGCTCCCCGTATGTTGCGCATATAGTCCACGAATATCCTGCCAACACGCCTCGCCTTGGTCATTTTCGAGGTAAAGGCATCCGGCGCGCGGCGCACCATATCTTCAGCCAGCGCCCTGGTAAAAGCCTTCACTTCCTCCCAGTCCTGCCTGGCCGCAAGCGGGACCACCACGTGAAGCCCTTTCCCGCCGGTCGTCTTCAGGAAGCTTATCAAGCCAAGTTCGCTTAGCCTCTCCCGCAGAATTACCGCCGCCTCGACTACCTTATCCCAGGCGACAGCCGGGTCCGGGTCTATGTCCATCACGAACCGGTCGGGGTATTCGAGCTTCTCCTTCCGGGAGTTCCATGTATGGATTTCCAGCACGCCCATCTGGACGAGTGCGGCGAGTCCCGCGAGCGAATCGACGACCATATAATTCTCGATGCCGCCGCCTTCCTTTACCGGTATCCTCTCCAGCATCTTCGGCACTGTCTCGTTCGCGTGCTTCTGAAAAAAACAGTCCTCGTGCCTTCCGTCCGGACAGCGCACCAGCGTAAGCGGCCGCCCGGCGACATGCGGGATTATAAGCTTTTCCACCAGCTTGTAGTACTGCCAGAGGTCGCTCTTGGTCAGGCCCTGCGCCGGGTAAAGGACCCTGTCCGCATTTGTCAGAAAGACTCCGCCTATCTCCTTTCCGGCTGGCGGCGCGGTTTCAGGGTTCGTTTTTATTTCTTTCCGCGCTTCCCCGGCTGGTTCAGGGCTCTCAAGCGTGACCTGCCCTGGCGGCTTATCTTCACGGAGCCCCAGGAAGGCAGGCTGGCGGAGGATCCCTTCCTTCGTCCATTCGGAAAACCGCACTTCTCCCACCATCTCCGGCTTCACCCAGCTTACGCCTTTTGCCCCGGCGCCCGCAGGGGGGTCTATAAAAGGAGGTTCTTTTATCTTAAGCTTCTGAAGGCGCTCCGACATCTCTTCCAGCATCTTCTGATTAAACCCCGTCCCGACACGCCCTTTGAAGCGCAGTCTGCCTTCGGTATCGTAAACTCCCAGCAGGAGCGCCCCGAAGCCGGTACGGGACCCGCCGGGCTCGGTATAACCGCCGATTACGAATTCCTGCCTCAGTCCGCACTTTATCTTCAGCCATGTCTTTGCTCTCGCCGAGGCATAAGTGGAATCAGCCGCTTTCGATATTATCCCTTCAAGCCGGAACTTGCAGGCATTGTCGAAAAAAGCCCTGCCACGGCCCCGGACGTGGTCGCTGTAAAATAACGGGCCCTCAGGCTTTCCTTCCGAGTTCAGCAAACCTTCCAGTATTTTCTTCCGGTCAATTAACGGAACGTCGCGCAGGTCCTGCCCGTCCAGGTACATCAGGTCGAAAATAAAATAAGACAACTCCGTATCCTTACCCAGGCTCAGGGCATTTTGGAGGTCCTGAAAACTGGACGTGCCGTCCGGCCGCATCACGACCACTTCACCGTCCAGCCAGAGCGTCTTGGCAGGCAGTTCCGATACCGCCTTCGCTATAGGCGTAAATGTATTTGTCCAGTCGTTGCCCCTTCTGGTATAAAGGATTGTTTTTTTGTTTTCCGTGCGGGCCAGCACGCGGTAGCCGTCCAGCTTTATCTCATGGAGCCATCCGTCCCCTTCGGGAGGCTCTTCCACCAGCGTGGCGAGCTGCGGGTATATCATTTCCGGCATCGGCGTTTTTTTACCGCCGGCGGCTTTTATCTGGCGGCTTTTTTTTTAGGAGTATCGGCGGGCGTTGTGACTGCCTCAGGCTTTGCGCCGGAGGCTATCTCGTCCATGTCCCTGCCGGTCGCGGCGCTTAACGGGTTATCGTTTACCAGTTCGTCCCCGCTTCCGGGCCGGGCGTACTCGTCCTTCTCTTTTATGAGGAGCCAACTCTCTTTCTCTTCCTTTTCGGAAGACCTCTTCATCCGGACAAGCGCCCATTTTCCTTTTAACTTTTGTCCCAGAAGGGTAAATTTCATCGAGCCTTTGCCGTACATCTCGCGGGGGTCGTGGTCCGGTATCCAAGTACCTTTGTCCCAGACCATTACCGTGCCCCCGCCGTACTCTCCCTTCGGGATAGTGCCCTCAAAATCCTTGTAGTCGTAGGGATGGTCCTCGACGTGCATGGCGAGGCGCTTTACGGACGGGTCGAGCGACGGGCCTTTGGGCACCGCCCAGCTTTTCAGCACGCCGTCAAGACTGATGCGGAAGTCGTAATGCAGGTGGCTCGCGGCGTGTTTGTGGACGACGAATACTCCGGCCTCGGCTTTGCCTCCTTCAGGCTCGGGAGTTTTGTCGAAATGGCGTTTGCTCCGGTACTCGGACAGGTCTGCCGCCTTCTCTTCAGATTTCTCTTTAGCCACTATGCCGCCTTCTTCCCGGCCTTCCCGGGCACCGGCTTCTTTTCAGTTTTTGCAGGCGCTTTTTTCCTCCGGGCCTCTTTCTCTTCGACGCTCTTCTTAAGCAGCGACATCAGGTCTATTATCTCCGCGCCCTTTTTCTCCTCTTTCCCGGCCGCTTCCGCCAGATGCTTCGTGTCGCCCGTCTTCACCTTCTCCGCTATCATCTTCAATACGTCTTCGCGGTACGTATCCTTGTATCTGGCAGGGGGCCCACTTGTCCACCATGCCCTGGACGAGCATCTCGGCCATCTTTATTTCCTTGTCCGTCACGCCCAACTCCGAGGTTTCTCCGGGTATTTCAAGGTCGGAGGTATCTCTTATCTCATAGGGGTAGCGGAGGATATCCAGTACGAGCAAGTTTCCCTGGGGCAGGAGCGCCGCGATATATTCACGGGTATGGATGACGACTTTTGCTATGCCTGTTTTACCGGTTTTCTTCAGCGTTTCCCGCAGGAGCGCATAGCCCTTTGTCCCTTTTTTAGTGGGCGCCAGATAATAAGGTTTGTCGAAGTATTCGGGGGGTATTTCATCCGCGTCCACAAAGTCCAGTATCTCCACGGTCTGGGTTGCCTTTGGGTTGGCGTTTTTCAGGTCCTCTTCCGACAGCACCACATACTGGCCTTCTTCGTATTCGTAACCCTTCAGTACGTCATTCCAGCCGACTTCCTCGCCCGTGTTCTTGTTGTACCGCTTATAACCGACGGGAGAGAGGTCTTTTTTATCGAGCATCGTGAAGTTTAAATCTTCGCGCTTCTCCCCCGAATAAAGCCCCACAGGTATCTGCACCAGTCCAAAACTGATGCTGCCTTTCCAGATTGCGTGTGCCATAATCCTGATTCCTCGGCCGGGGGGCTTTTAGCCCCCCAGCGCATATAAGGCCGCTTATGCCGCCTCTTTTTCTTCTATTATCTGGTAGTTTAAATCTTCCATCTCCTCGCGCGAAAGCACCTTCGGAGCCTGCCTGAACAGCACGGTCTCCTCCTGTTGGACGTGGTTTTCGATATTTTCCTTCATCGCCTGGAGCTTAACATCCCATTTCTGGTCGTCCACTTTTAATTTCTCCAGCTCCTTAATCTGCTTTTTTACCATCTTGTGCTCTTCATAGGAATCGCGGACGAGGTCCTTGGTCTCGTCGATGTCCTCGAGGGCCGGGTACAGGTAATCTTCCTCTATCTGCATGTGCATGTCCAGAGCGTCCGAGCATTGTGAAAAGAGCTTTTCCCTCTTCTGGCCGCTCGACCTCTGCATCTGGCTTATCATCTGTGAAATCTCCCGGTGGTCCTGTATCAGGAGTTCAAACATTTTTTCCATTTTTTTATTCTCCTTTTGTTATCGCCGCGCCCTCTCAAATTATATTGTCCCCTAT
Source organism: Nitrospirota bacterium (assembly GCA_963698885.1). Lineage (GTDB taxonomy): Bacteria > Nitrospirota > JACRHJ01 > JACRHJ01 > JACRHJ01 > JBARKJ01. Next base: position 251,234 of record CAVOSJ010000003.1, read on the forward strand.
GTTAAACATAGAATATATAGTCACGCATAATACCCGTCAAGTCGCGCCATGTCCATAGCCTGCATAATAAAGGCCGAACCGAAAAGATTATAACTCTCTGTGGGCGGGTTGCTTTCCGTGCCCTTGATGCTCCTGTCGAAGCCCGGCAGTATCATATGGAAGAATGCGTTTTTGATAAGCCCGATTATTGTCTGCCAGGTGCTCGTCTGGGGGTTTTTCACCTCCCCGGAAATCTCCACCTTCGTCGCGACCGCGGAGCGGGGGTTCTCCAGGATATGAGAAATCCCGCCGACCAGCATATAGTAAAGCTTGCGGAACAGGCTCTTGTCCGCGTCTTTGCGCTTGTCGTACACCTGCATGTTCATAAATAACGGCTTAATGTACCCCTCTATCTTTTTATTCTTCACATGAATGTCCGCGTACAATGAGAAAAACCCGTGCACCACGTCGAAATTTCCGTATGAGAGCAGTATCTTGTTCATGGATATAAGGTCGGTATTGTTTATCGCGAGTTTCAGGTCGAAATCAGGACCGGCCATCTCGGGCCTGAACGCGGCGTAGGCGGTGGTCTTGCCGTTGCCCATGAAAAGCCCCGAAAGCGTGATGTCGGATACGCCCTCGGTGAAGTGGTTCGACAGGTTCTTTACCGTCAGGTCCGCGTTGGAAATAAAGACCCTGTAGCCGGGGCTTTTGGTCATGTTCACGTATCCAAGCTCGCTGTGGGTCAGCCTCATCTTGTCCAGTTTCAGGAGCATCTCCGGTTTATTGCCGGCTTTCTTCGCGGCAGTCTTCACAGCGGCCACCCGCTCCGCCTCGGCCTGTGCCGTCTGCGGCAAGTGCAGGTAATCAATTTTGACCTTGTCGATAGTCAGGTCGGATATATGCACCGTCTCTACGTGCGGCGCGTATTCTATCTCTCCCTCGGTGGAAATTACCCCGCCGCTTATCTTTACGTTCTCCCTGGCGGTCATGGATTTGAAGCGGTCCAGGGGCACGTCTTTCAGCTTGAATTTCGTTTTAACGCCCATGTAAGGCTCTTTCAGGAAATCCGCGTTTCCGTCGATGGTCCCCTTCCCCGTGCCGAAGACTACCGCTTCCGCATGCAAAAGCGATGGATAGGCGCTCTCCCTGGAGTGAATGTTTCTGATGTTGTCCGCCTCCATGTTCAGGTGCTTGATGTGCAGGGGCATCTTCTGGTCCACGTCTATATATACGATGTCTCCGTCATTAAAAATTATATGGTTAATATCCAGGGGGTATATAGACTCGAATGCCTGCTGCCAGCCCTCGTTCTTTATCTTCGTCGTCCTTTTGACCTCCGTCCGGAGCTGTGTTAAATCGACGTGCATCTGCGGCTTGTCGAATTCCAAGTCAGCGACCAAATTCCCGCTTAAAAGCTCACGCCATTGCACGCTCGCGGTCAGGCTCGGTATATAGGCTATCGGCGGGTCCGGGTGCTCGTTCTGCATGATCTTGAGGTCTTTTAGCGTGAGCGAAAACCCGATTATCTGGAAATGCGCCCCGGGAAGGCTGACGTGATAGCCCTTCAGCTTGGTGTTCATCGTTTTTTCCAGGTAGCCCCCAAGTGGCTTGTCCACGAAAAATGAGGCGACGAACAGTATAAGGATTATGGCGACGAAAGCCCCGAAGATTATTATTATCGTCTTCGGTACGGAGCGGGCGAAGAACTTTTTAAAACCTGCTCGCATTGAAAAACCTCCTTGCAACCTTTACTTAAATTATATCTCTCAATAAGATAGGGGTCAAAGGCGAGATCCGGGCAAAAAAACAGGGCCATCCGTTTAAGGATGGCCCTTGATGTTGGAGGCGACGAGAGGATTTGAACCCCTGTAGGAGGCTTTGCAGGCCTCTGCCTTTTCTCTTGGCTACGTCGCCGTATTAAACCGTATTTAATAGTTAATATAGCACAAAAATCAGTATGCGCAAATCTACTATTTAAGAACTGTTGCTACTTCCGAAAACGCCCAATGTGCAGGCCTGGTCCCGTAAAAATATAGCATTGACAAGGCCGGACACGCATTCTATAGTCTTACGCGGAGGTTTAAACCTTGAGCATCATCAGCTACATACTGTACTTCATCCTTTTCAACATGCTGCTCCGGCACCCGTATATCCTCGTGGCGGCTGTCCTGTTGTACGTGTTCAGGGACCGCATCCCGAACCCGTCCGCATGGGTCCGCAGGAGCCAGGTCTTCTCCCGCCTCCGGAGGGCAGTGGCCGTTAATCCCCACGACTCCACCGCCAGGCGAGACTTGGGGATGGTCCTGCTGGATAAAAAGAGGCCGCAGGAAGCCCTGGCTAATTTCCTCGAAGCCCTTAAAAAGGAGCCGAATTCCGCCGAGGTCAACCACTTCACCGGCCTTGCGTACCTCCGTTCTGGGAAAACCCGACGAGGCCGAGAAGTACCTTGGGAGAGCCGTGGAGCTGGAGCCGAGGCTCAAGTACGGGGAAAGCTGGCTTTACCTGGGGGAGGCGCAAATAGCGTTGGGGAAGCACCAGGAGGCGCTGGAATCGCTGAAGAAGCATCTCTCCATAAACAACACCAGCATCGAGGGGCTGTACCAGTACGCCAGGGCGCTGAACGCGCTTGGCATGAAGGACGAGGCAAAAAAGGCCGTGGAGGACGGCATCCGCTACCACAAGGGAAATCCCAGCTTCAGGAGGCGGAGGGACTGGCGGGCGTATGTAAAATTGAAAGGTCTGAAAATTTAATGCAACAGCTCCTTAAACTCCTCCTCCGAAAGTATCTTCACCCCCAGCTTTTTCGCGGTATCGTACTTTGAGCCGGGTTCTTCTCCCGCCACCACGTAGGCCGTCTTCTTGCTGACGGACGAGCTTACCTTTCCGCCGCGCCTCTTCACCAGATCCTCGGCTTGCGCTCTGGGAAGAGATATAGTGCCCGTGAAGACGAAGGTTTTCCCCGCCATGTCCTGCGGCGCTTCCGGGGTTTTCCGTTCCTCGCTTGTGCGCACTCCGGCGGCCTTCAGTTTGTTTATTACTCGTAGATTTCTATCCTCCCGGAAAAAGTCATGGATAGCCTTCGCCATCACGGGGCCGATCTCGTTTATCGTCTCAAGCTCGTCGGTCTCGGCCTGTAGAAGGCCGTCGAGCGAATTGAACCGGTTGGCAAGGACTTCCGCCGACCGTCCGCCGACGTGGCGTATGCCCAGGCCGTAATACAGGCGGGACAACGGTTTACTTTTACTGCCTTCAATATTTTCTACATGAGATTTTCCGCCGATTTTTTCCCCATCCTCTCCAGCGGCACGAGTTCGTCCACTGTTAATTTATACAAGTCCGCGAAGTCTTCGATGAGTCCCGCCCGTATGAGAAGGTTGATGACCTTCGGCCCAAGGCCTTCGATGTCCATTGCGCCGCGGGAGGCGTAATGCTCCACGTTTTTCTGCAGCTGTACCGGGCAGCTTATGTTTATGCAGCGGGTCGCCGCCTCGCCCTCCTCGCGCACCAGGGCGCTCCCGCACGAGGGGCAGTTTTCCGGGAGCTTATATACGCCGGGCGTCTTCTTCTCGACGACCTTTACGACCTTCGGGATGACCTCGCCCCCGCGCTCCACCAGGACTAAATCCCCCACGTTTATATTAAGCCTCTCAAGTTCGTCCGCGTTATATAGCGCCGCACGCGAGACAGTCACCCCGCCGAGCCTGACCGGCTCCAGGAACGCGACAGGCGTAACAGTCCCCGTCCTGCCGACGGAGGCGATAATGTCGTTGACCGTCGTGGTGGCCTGCTTTGCCGGGAATTTGTACGAGATAGCCCAGCGCGGCGATTTGCCCGTGGAGCCAAGCCTTCCCTGGAGGCGCAGGTCGTCCACCTTTATCACCATCCCGTCTATCTCATACGGAAGCGTATCCCTTTTGGCCTCCCATTCGTTGCAGAAACCGATGACGCAGTCGATATCCCGGCATGTTTTATGGAGCTTGTTTACCTTGAAACCCATCTCTTCAAGCGCGGCCACGCTCCCGGACTGGCTCTTGAACATGAACGGGTCGTCCTCCGGGACAAGCTGGTATGCGAACATGTCCAGGCCCCGCTTTGCCGTAATGCCGGGGTCCAGCTGTTTCAGTGAACCGCCGGCGGCGTTTCGTGGGTTGGCGAAAGGCTCCTCTCCCCTGGACAGCTTCTCGTCGTTTATTTTCTCGAATGACTTAAGCGGCAGGAATATCTCGCCCCGGACATGGAACCTCATGCCTTTCAGGGCCTCGGGGATATTCCGGACGGACAGCGGGATACTCCGGATGGTCCTCGCGTTATGCGTGATGTCGTCACCCGTGGTCCCGTCGCCCCTGGTCGCGGCGACCGAAAGCGCACCGTCTTCATAAGTGAGGGAAGACGCGACGCCGTCGATTTTCAGCTCCACGAAATACTCAAAAGCAGTTCCGGGAGCGAGTTTCCTGATACGTTCGTCGAATTCGGCCAGGTCGTCTTTGTTGTAAGTGTTGTCCAGGGAGAGCATCGGGGATATATGGCGCACGGGCCGGAACTCTTTTATGGGCGCGCCGCCGACGCGGCGGGTAGGGGAGTCGGGGGTGATTAATTCCGGGAAGCTCGATTCCAGTTCGGAAAGCTCCTTTAAGAGCATGTCGAATTCATAATCGGAGATTACGGGGCTGTCTTCGATATAGTATTTCCGGTTATGATATTCAATCGTCTCCCGGAGCTCGTTTACCCTCTTTGCCGCCTGCGTCAAGTCCATCGCCCCTCCTGAGGTAAATATCTCATTATACAATACACGATGCCCGCTTTGAACTCCAAATTTATCTTGAATTTTTTTGGTTATTAAATATACTGTTTCTTCACCTAAGAGGAATAAGAATGCCCGTGAAAGTTCTGGTAATCGACGACGACGAAGAGTTCGCAAATATCCTGGGACAAATGCTGGCCCAGAGGGGTTTTGAAACCGAAGTCGCCTATAACGGCGCGGAAGGCATAGAAGCGGCCGCCTCCTTCCTGCCCACCGTCATCGTCCAGGATTTAATGCTCCCCGACATCTCCGGGATGGACCTTTTAAAAGGCGTTAAAAAGGCTTCTCCCGCCTCAAGGGTTATGATTATCACCGCCAGCGGCGACGAAGAGATCGCGGTGGAGCTGATGAAGGCGGGGGCGTTGGACTACTTGAAGAAGCCTTTCGAGTCCGAGAAGCTTTTTTCCACCGTTAACAAAGTGATGCAGCTGACATCTTCCGAGCAGGCTCTTGAGAAACTGACCAAAGAGGTGGTGCATCAGAATAAGGAGTTTTTCGCGCTGAACGCTTTCTCCAGCGCGCTTTTGTCCGTCCAGCCGCCGCAGGAGAAGTACAAGCCGGCCCTGGAAATAGTGATGAACAGCATGGAAGGCCTTACCGCCGTCCTGAGCGTGGTAAACCCCAACGGTGGACGACTGTACGTTGCGGTATCGAATGACGAGGGCGACGATGGATTGAAAGGGTGCGGCATGATGTCCAGGAACAAAGGCCTGATGTCTTACGTCTCCGAGATAATGAAGCCCGCCGTCGTAAAGGATTTTGCGAATGAGAAGAGGTTCGCGGTGCCGGAGGAGGTCCACCAGCGCGGGATAAAGTCCGCGGTGGCGGTGCCTCTTCTTAAAAAGGGCGCGGTCCGGGGCGTATTGGCGGTATTCACCAGGGAACACAGGGACTATACTTCGTCCGACATCAAGCTGATGGCCAATTTCGGGAACCAGCTCGCGCTTTCCGTGGATAACGATTACCTGGCCTTGCTCCTGGGCAACTTCCAGAACCAGTGGCAGACCGCACTGGACGCCGTGCCGGATAAAATCAATATCCAGAACACTGACCATATTCTAATAATGGCAAATAAGGCCTCGGCCGAATGGGCCGGACTCCAGGTAAAGGAAATAATCGGCCAGAAATGCAGTTGGGTTTTTCACAGTATGAAGGAGCCGTTGCAGAACTGCCCCGTAGACGAGGTCATACGCACGAAGAAGCCGGTTTCAAGAGGGATTTCAGTGGGGGAAACGAAGTTTATTATACACGCCTATCCGATTTTTGACCAGGACGGAGAGGTCACGATGGTCGTGGAGCGCGTGGTGGAGGCTTAGGCCTCCGCAACCGCGCCCGATATATCCTGCCTCGCTACGCCTATCGTTATATCCCCATCGCATGAACATCTGACGAGCGCTTCCCTGGCGGTCTGGTACGCCAGCTCCGGGAGGTTGTTTATCTGGCTTAAGTGGGCGAGCGTCACGGACTTAAGGCCCGAGTGAATAAGGGCGGACAGGAGGGCGGCGGCGTCCTCGTTGGAGAGGTGGCCTTCTTTACCCGAGACGCGCTGCTTGAGCGGCCAGGGATAAGGGCCTTCCTTAAGCATTTTGGGGTCGTGGTTGGACTCCAGCACAAGGATATCGCAGCCTTTAAGCCGCTCCATCACAAGACTGGTCGCGTATCCCAAATCCGTCGCCAGCCCCGCCTTGACATTCCCCGCATAAAAGCAAAAGCCTACCGGGTCCGCCGCGTCGTGCGGGGTGGAGAAAGGCTCGACAGTCAGACCGCCTATATTGAAAGCCGTCCCCGCCTCGAAATCCATTACCTTGAAGCCTTTCCCCTGCCAGGACCGGACGACGCCCCAGGTCTTTTCAGTGATGTATACGGGTAAGCGCAGGCCGCGCGCGACTGGCCCTAAGCCCTGGACATGGTCGCGATGGTCGTGGGTGATTAATACCGCGGAAATCTCTTCGGGCTTGATGCCGATTTGGGAAAGCCGTCAGCTTCGTCTCGCGCAGGGAGAGGCCGGCGTCCACCAGGATTTTAACGCCGCCGCCCTCGACAAGTATGCAGTTCCCTTTGCTCCCCGAGGCGAGCGTGCAGACCCTGATATTTATGACCGTTCTCCCTTCGATAATGACTTGCAATAAATAACACAAGCAGGCAGTTCAAGTCAAGTTTTAACAACAAGATGTTGTGGCTAATTGGCCGGATATTCGTTTTTTTTGTATAATAATTAATATATATTGACTCTTAGAGGAAGCCATGGAAAATTTGCGTGTTCTCATAGTGGATGACGACGTTGACATGGCTCGATTGATCAGCTTCAGACTCCTCAGGGACGCCCGGCATTTTTCTATCTCGTTCGCAGGCGGCGGACGGGAAGCCCTTGAATACCTGAAAAATAACCCCGTTGACTGCATACTTTCGGACTTCCAGATGCCCGAAATGGACGGGATGGAATTCCTGAAAGCCGTAAGGGAGCAAGGAAACGACGTCCCGTTTATCTTCGTTACCGGCCAGGGCAACGAGCAGGTTGCCCGGGACGCGTTCAAGAATGGGGCGGACGATTATTACACGAAGGAAGTGGGTTTTGCCCATTTTGCAAGGATAATAAATTCGGTCGAGCAGGCGATAAAGAAAAGGATCGCGGAGCGCGCAAAAATGTCTGCGGAGGAAGCCTTAATCGAAAGCGAAGCCCGCTACCGCACCTTCGTCGCCAACACCTCCGAGGCCATATGGCGGGTGGAGCTGGATTCGCCCATCCCGGTATCTCTGCCGGAAGACGAACAGATAGACCTCGTTTACAAGGATGCCTACGTAGCCGAATGCAATGAAGCCGCGGCCCAGATGTTCGGCTATGACAGCATAGAGGAATTCAGAGGCTCACGAATGTCGGACATCTATGCCCCGCTCGGATCGCAATACCGAAACATTTAGGAATTTCATCCGGGCGGGATACCGTGCGAGCCGTGGCGAGCCCCATGTCCTGGACAGGCAGGGGGACAAAGTCTACCTTAGAAATAGCAGCCTTGGCATGGTGGAAAACGGCTTTCTGGTACGGGTATGGGGCGTGAGCTTGAATATTACGCGTATGAAGCAGGCCGAGGAACTGGTGGCCCATTCGAACAAGGCCTTGAAGGATATCTTCGACAACGTGAATTTCGGGATAATGGTCATAGACTGCGACCACGTTATAAGGATGGTCAACAAGACCGCGCTTGAAGATGATGAACTATGAGTCGGAGACCGACATTGTAAATAAAATGTGTGAAGACCTGGTCTGTCCTACAGAGTTAAATAAATGTCCCATCATAAACTTGGGTATGCCTATAAACTTGTCGGAGGGGGTCATCCTCACCAGAGACGGGGACAGGATACCGATATTAAAATCCGTGCGCGCGATTTCTCTTGAGGGGAAAGAGGCCCTGCTGGAGACTTTTATGGAAATCTCCAACAGGGTTAAAAAAAATATTTAGAACTTCTTGTCGTACTCCTTCACCCGCTTCGCGAACTCAAGGCCGTACTGGTAGCACTTCTCCGCGTCGTCGGTGTCGGGCCGGTGAATGCATTCAACGCCCGGCTCGACTACTTCCAGTCCCATCTTCTCGAACTCGCCGTATGCCTCCTTGACCGCGCCGCCGCTCCAGCCCATACTCCCGAACGCGCCCATCAGCCTCCCTTTGGGCCGCAGGCCCCGGAGGTAGCGCAGGAACTCCGCCACGGAGGGGAATAATCCGTTATTTAAAGTGGGCGAGCCGATTATCGCGCCGCGCCCTCTCCACAGCTCCTTCACCGCCACGCTCATCGGCGTGGCCCGGAGCTTTATAACCTTGCATTCCACCCCGCCGTCCAGCACTCCGTTTAAAATGGGCTGGACCATCTGGGCCGTGCTCTCCCACATGGTATCGTAGATTATCGCCACGGACAGCCGCGCCTTTAAAGACGCCATATCCTGATACATCCCGACTATTTTGGATACGCCCTTCCTCCATATTATCCCGTGGTCCGGGGCTATCATATCGATTTCAAGCTTAAGCTTCGCCACCTCGTCGAGCTTCATCTTTGCAAGGCTCCCGAAGGGCATCAGGATGTTCGCGTAGTAGTCCAGCACCGCGTCATCAAGCATGGATACGGATTCGCAGTCAGAGTACTCGTCGTCGAACCGGCAGGCCGTGGCGATATGCTGGCCGAAGACGTCCTGGCTGAAGAGGAGCTTTTCCTCCGGTACGTACGTGAACATGGAATCGGGCCAATGGAGCATCGGCGTCTCGACGAACATGAGCGTCCGCTTGCCCAAGTTGAGCGTGTCGCCCGTCTTTACGGTATGGATCGTCCATTTCGAAATGTCGAAATATTTTGCCAGGCCGCTTGCGTCCCTTCTCCGTCATGTACATCGTGGCAAGCGGACATGCCTCCATGATCTCGACGGCCGACGAGGCATGGTCCGGCTCGATATGGTTTATGACGACGTAACGGATTTTATGGGGGTCAATTAACGAGCGGATATTATCCAGCGTTATATGGGCGAAGTCGTGCTTCACGGTATCTATGAGCGTGGGGTTTTCGTCCATGATGAGGTAATTGTTGTAGGAAGTCCCTTCCGGGATGATATAGCCGTGGAAATCGCGGATGCCCCAATCGACCGCCCCGACCCAGTAAATGCCTTTTTTTATCTCAGCGACTTTCATGTAGAAAACCTCCCTTTAGGCTATTATTAATAAGATAACATATGAGAGCGTCCATCGATGGCAAAAATGATTTTTATAGCCTTTTCCCTTTTTCTTATTATATCAGTCCCGGCCTCTGCACAGGACCCCGCGGAGATTTTAAACGGGCTGAGCGGCGCCTATTCGAAGGTAGATGACTACACGGCAATTTTTTACAAGCAGGAGCGGGTGAAAGGGACGGTCCTGCCCGAGGAAAAAATCCAGCTCAAGTTCAAAAAGCCTTTTAAAATATATCTGCATTGGCTCCCCGGCCCTCACGAGGGAAGAGAGTCGCTCTACGTCCGCGGCGAGAATGGCGGCAAGGTAATCGGGCACGAGGGAGGGATAATCGGCTTCATTACGCTTCACATGGAGCCGACGGGGAATATCGCCATGAAGGGGAACCGGCATCCCATAACCGACGCGGGTATAGGCAGACTCATTGAAATATTGGATAAAGACCTTAAACGCGGCAGGGAACGGGGGGAGCTGAAGCTCAAGTTTTTGGGGGAGGATGAAGTTTACGGGCGCAGGGCCTGGCATATCGTAAAAGAGACGCCGGCTGAAGGGTATTATGCCCCGAAAATGGAGATATGGGTGGACAAGGTGCTTCAACTGCCGATAAAAATAAAGATTTTCGGGCCGGGAGACGAGTTCCTGGAGAGCTACGGGTACAGTGATTTAAAAGTAAACACGGGCGTTAAAGACGAGGAATTCACGAAAGGGTACAAGGGTTACCATTTCTGAAAAAGACCTTGCAATACCGCGCGCTTTATGTTATAAATTGCAGGTTTCCCGGCTGATTACAGGCCGGGTATTTATCTCGCACACCCCGGGCCATAACCGTAGGGCGGTGCTTTCATGAATCGGCCGGTTATTCTGGCGGTTTCTGAGAGTTCCCTTCGCAAACCGGGGTGGAGGCAAAAACCAATCGGAGGTGCAAAGTGGCGGTAATAACGATGAAGGAGCTCCTTGAGGCCGGAGTGCATTTCGGCCATCAGGCGAAGAGGTGGAACCCCAAGATGAAGAAGTACATCTTCGGGGAGAGAAACGGCATATACATAATCGACCTTCAGAAGACGCTCCGGAAGTTCAAGGAGGCGTATAATTTCGTGTCCGACGTGGCCGCGGAAGGAAAACCGGTCCTTTTCGTCGGCACGAAAAAACAGGCGCAGGACTCGATTGCCGAAGAGTCCGGCCGCTGCGGCCAGTATTACGTCAACCAGCGCTGGCTGGGCGGCATGCTGACGAACTTCGAGACATTGAAGAAGGGCATCGAAAAGCTCCGCAAGTTAGAGAAGATGAAAGAGGACGGCACCTACGAAAAGATAAGCAAGAAAGAGGTCTCCTCTCTCGAGAAGAAGCGCCTGCAGCTCCTGAAGAACCTGGGCGGAATAAAAGACATGCCCAGGCTTCCCGGCGCGGTGTTCGTGGTGGACCCCCGCAAGGAAGCCATAGCGGTCCTGGAGGCGAGGCGCCTTGGCATCCCGGTGGTGGGTATAGTGGACACCAACTGCGACCCGGAAGTAATAGACTACGTAATCCCCGGAAACGACGACGCTATCCGCGCGATAAAGCTTATCGCCTCGAAGATGGCCGATGCCGTGACCGAAGGCCAGCAGAGGCACAAGGACAAGGTGGAAGGCCGTGTAGCCGCCTCCATGGCGTCCGTGGAAGAGGCGACCGGCGAGAAGCCGGAAGTGCCCGCCGCGCATGAGTCTGATACCGCCGCCGAAGCTGGGGACGCGGGGGTCGTGTAATATAAAAATTCTCATAACTCCCCCTTGATACCCCTCCGGGGCACCCATTCCGATGGGTCGCCTCTCAAAGAGTGGGACTTAAGGGGGAGTTACTAAGATTGTTGGAGGAATATCAGAGATGGCGATTAGCGCAACAGACGTTAGGGATTTAAGGGAAAAGACCGGCGCCGGCATGATGGACTGCAAGAGGGCGCTGACCGAGACCGGCGGGGATATGGAGAAGGCGATCGACTTTCTCCGCAAAAAAGGCCTGTCCGCCGCCGCGAAGAAATCGGACCGCATAACCTCCGAAGGGCTGGTTGGCTCTTATATCCATATGGGCGGCAAGATAGGCGTCCTGCTGGAAGTGAACTGCGAGACGGACTTCGTGGCCAAGACGCCGGAGTTCCAGGACCTTGTAAAGGACATCAGCATGCACATAGCCGCGGCGAGTCCGAAATACGTACGCCGCGACGAGGTGGACCCCGCCGAGCTTGCGCGCGAGAAGGAGATTTACAAGGACCAGGCGAGGCAGTCGGGCAAGCCGGAGAATATCCTGGACAAGATAATCGAAGGGAAGATAGAAAAATTTTACGGCGACGTATGCCTTATGGACCAGCTCTTCGTAAAGGACCCCGAAGGCAAGAAGAAGGTGGGCGACATAATTACGGAGAAGATCGCCAAGATAGGCGAGAACATTTCCGTGCGGCGTTTTGTCCGTTACCAGTTGGGCGAAGGCCTGCAGAAAAGGAGTTGTGATTTTGCCGCCGAAGTCGCCGAGCAGCTCAACAAATAAGAAGTACCGGCGCATCCTCCTTAAGATCTCCGGCGAAGCGCTGATGGGCCGCGAGCCCTACGGCATAGACCCGGAAGTGGTCGAGGTGGTGGCAAAGGAGATCAAAGAAGTCGTCGACAAAGACGGCATTGAGATCGCCGTCGTCATAGGCGGCGGCAACATCTTCCGCGGCCTCGCCGCCAGCGCCTCCGGCATGGAAAGGGCGTCCGCGGATTACATGGGGATGCTGGCGACCGTGCTGAACGCGCTGGCTCTCCAGAACAGCCTGGAAAAACACGGCGTCAGCACGCGGGTCCAGTCCGCAATCGAGATGAAGGAGCTTGCGGAGCCTTATATCCGCAGACGCGCCGTACGGCACCTGGAAAAGAAGCGGGTCGTGATATTCGCCGCCGGGACCGGCAACCCCTACTTCACGACCGACACCGCCGCGGCGCTTCGGGCGATGGAGATAGGCGCCGAGGTGATACTGAAGGCGACCAAGGTTGACGGCGTTTATACCGCCGACCCGATGGTGGATAAAAAAGCCAAAAAGTACGACGAGCTTACGTACATAGAGGTGCTGCAGGAGGGACTGAAGGTGATGGACGCCACCGCGATATCCCTGTGCATGGACAACGACCTGCCCATAATTATATTTAACTTGAAGAAGCCCGGGAACATCCGCAAAGTGCTTCAGGGCGGCAAGGTGGGCACCATAGTGAGGGGAAAAAACAAGAGATGATACCGGAGATAAAGACCAAGGCCGAAGACCACATGAAATCGGCGATAGATTCTCTGAAACACGAGTTTTCCACCATCCGCACCGGCAGGGCCTCGCTCTCGCTGGTGGACGATATAAAAGTGGACTATTACGGTACGCCTTCCCCGCTTACGCAGGTGGCCACCCTCTCGCTCCCGGACGGCCGCACCATCGTTATCGCGCCCTGGGAATCCAAGATGCTCGCGGTAATCGACAAGGCCATCCAGAAGTCGGACTTAGGGATAAACCCGGTAAACGACGGGAAGATTATCCGGCTGGTCGTGCCGCCTTTGACCGAGGAGCGCAGGAAAGAGCTGGCAAAGAAGGCCAAGAAAATGGCCGAGGACTCGAAGGTCATCATAAGGAACGTCCGCCGCGACGCCAACGAATCCCTCAAGAAGGCGGAGAAGGACAAGAAAATAACCGAGGACGACCTGACGAAGAGCGAGCAGGAAGTCCAGAAAATGACCGACGATTTCATTAAGAGGGTGGACGAGGCCCTGGCGCACAAAGAAAAAGAGATAATGGAAGTATAATGTCCTTCGTTATTTTACAAGACCAGTGCATCGCCTGCGGGGCGTGCCGGGAAGAGTGTCCAAGCGATGCCATCGAGGCGTCCGGGGCCGTATTTAAAATTACCGGCAAATGCATCGAGTGCGCGTCCTGCATGGAATCATGCCCCTCCGGGGCCATCGTCGAAGATTAACCCTTTCTGAAAACCCGCATTTCCCCTTGATAAATTCCCCCTTTTGTGCGAAAATTAAAGCTTAAACTCCCTGTTTTTCTAACAACTTATCTACAGGTGAAAAGTGGCCGCTCGCAAAAAATTGGGAAGCTTCACGTTCGTCCTGCACTCGCACCTCCCGTATGTCCTCTCTCATGGCCGGTGGCCGCACGGCACCGACTGGCTTAACGAGGCGATGGCAGAAACCTATATCCCGATCCTTAATGTCATCGGCCGGTTGGTCGATCAGGGCATATCGCCGAAGATTACCCTGGGTATCACGCCCGTCCTGACCGAAATGCTCAAAAACAAAGGCTTCCACGACGAATTCGTGGGATACCTGGAGAATAAAATCGAGGCGGCGCAGGCGGATATTACAGAATTCAAGAGGATAAAAGAGCCGGGTCTCGCGAAGGTCGCGAAGATGTGGGAGGATTTCTACGGCGGCGCCCTGGATGCGTTCAATAACAAGTACAAGCGCGACGTCGTAAAAGCGTTCGCCGATTACCAGAGGCAGGGGCATATCGAGATAATAACCTGCGGCGCGACCCACGGATATTTTCCGCTTCTCTCGCGCGACGAGAGCATCCAGGCGCAGGTGAAGCAGGCTGTTGCCTCGTACCGCAGAAACTACGGGAGAAAGCCCAAGGGCATGTGGCTTCCGGAGTGCGCGTACCGGCCGGGATACAAATGGACCGCCCCCGTGCCCTCGCCGGGCCTTGAACCTTACGACCGCAAAGGGGTCGAGGAGTTCTTAAGCGAGAACGGCATCCAGTACTTCATAGTGGACTCGCACATGCTTGAAGGCGGCAAGCCGATAGGCGTGTACCTGGACAGGTTCGAGGCGCTGGAGAAGCTCTGGGGAGAGTTCTCCAAGGGGTTCAAGCCCCGCCCGCTCGACCGGGAAAAATCGCCCTACGACGTATATTTCGTAGGGACGAAGCCGGGGAAAAAGCCCGTCGCGATCCTGACCCGCGACCCGAAGACCGGCCTCCAGGTATGGAGCGGCGAGCATGGCTATCCCGGCAACTCGCAGTATCTGGATTTTCACAAGAAACGCTTCCCGGGCGGCCTTCGGTACTGGGCCGTAACCGATATCAAGGCGGACCTGGCGGAGAAAAAAAATTACAAGCCGGAGATGGCGCAAAAATTCATCCCGGAGCAGGCATACCATTTCAAGGAGATGGTGAAGGAGGCTCTCTCCGAGCATTTAAAGGAAAAAAAGACGCCCGGCATCCTGACCGCGCCCTACGATGCGGAGCTTTTCGGGCATTGGTGGTTCGAGGGTCCGGAGTGGCTCTACCATGTCATAAAGAATTTCGCCGAGGACGGCGAGGTGGACCTGGTTACCGGCGGCGAATATGTCTCCGCCCAGAAAAAAGGCCAGCTGGTCTCGCTCCCGGAAGGCTCATGGGGCGAGGGCGGGTTCCATTACATATGGTTAAACGAGTGGACCGAGTGGACCTGGAAGCATATCTACGAGGCCGAGACGAGGATGCTGTCGCTTGCCCGTGAATTCGCGGACAAGGAAGACGAGAACCTCCAGGACATCCTCAAGCAGGCCGCCCGCGAGTTGCTTCTGCTCCAGAGTTCGGACTGGCAGTTCCTTATCAGCACCTGGAGCGCAAGGGACTACGCGGAGATGCGGTTCACGGAACATTTTTCGACGTTCAAGAGGCTCGCCGACATGGCTGAAAAATACGGGCGCGGCGAGAAGGTCGCCCAGGGCGAGTGGGAGTTCCTGGGAATGACGAAAGAGCGCGACGATATTTTCCCGGACGTGGACCCGAAGTGGTGGGCGGGAATAGAATACAAGGGATAAGGAGGCACTATGGACGAAGAGGATAAAAAATTCGAGGTAAGGGATAAGAGGATATTCAACCAGGAAGGCGAGCAGGTAAGAGAACCCTCCAAGGAAGCTCCCGCTCCCGACTTCTCACCCGCGGGTGAAGTGGCGGGTAAAGATACGGAGCAGGGCGGGCCGCATTCGCATCCGGAAGGCGAGCTTCCCCCGGTGGATTTTATCTCCTTTGTCGGTTCTCTTGGGGCCTCGGCCCTTATGTACCTGGGAGAGAAAGTAGCCCCGGACCAGCCCGAGGGATTAAAAGACATTCACGGCGCAAAGCAGATGATAGACCTGATTGCGCTCCTGGAGGAGAAGACCAAGGGGAACCTGACGGAAGACGAATCCCACATGATGCAGTCGCTCCTTTACAACCTGCGGATGAGGTACGTCCGAGAGGCGGAAAAGAAATAGCATGGTCGAGCGGGGCAGCGCTGGAAATTTCCTCCTGGATAGAGACGGCAAAAAAGGATTTTGCCGAAGGGATAGCCCTCGCCAGGGATTCCCATTTCAAGGGGGCGGGCGGCCTTGCGGTCGTAAAAGAGATAACCGCGTGCACGGACAGGCTCCTGTCGATGGCCTTTGCGAAGGTATGCTCCGAAGCTGGCGTCGCGCCCGAAAGTTCCGGCTGGATGCTGGCCGCGGTGGGCGGGTACGGGCGGGGGGAGCTGAACCCGCACTCGGACATAGACATCATGTTCCTGGGCGTGAAGTCCGGCGGCGAAGACATCCCTTCGCGCGCCCTGCACCTCTTGTGGGACCTGGGGCTGAACATCGGCTACAGCGTCAGGAGCGTGGACGACTGCGCCTCGCTCATGAAGGGGGACGTCACCATAATGACCTCCCTCATGGAGGCCCGGCCTATCCTCGGGGAGGCCCAGGTCTTTGAGAACTTCAGGGCGAAGACGGCTCTGGCGATCAACCATAAGAAGGCGGAGGAATACGTCCGGGAGAAGCTACGTCGAGCGCGCGAAGCGGCATAAAAAATACGGCGACAGCGTATACCTGCGGGAGCCGAATGTAAAAGAGGGCGCGGGTGGGCTTCGGGACGTGCACGCCGCGCTCTGGATTGCGCGTATGAAACATGGGACCGGCAGCCTTGAGGGGCTGCGGGAGAAGGGGATAATCAAGGACAGGGAATACCGGAGGCTCCGGGGCTGCAGAGACTATCTGCTGAGGCTTCGGAACGAGCTGCATTTCAAGGCGGGCCACAGGCAGGACGTGCTGACTTTCGAAATGCAGGAAGAGGCCGCCAAGGACTTCGGATACCGCGAGAGGGAAACTTCCGTCGCGGCGGAAAATTTCATGCGGGCATATTATCTTCGGGCCAGGGGCGTACGGGAGATTTCGCTGGAGGTAATCGACAGGACGCTGGAGAAGAGAAGGCAGAGGAAATGGTTTATTTTTCCGCCCGTCAAAAAGAAACTGGATGAAAAGTTCTTCCTGATGGGAAGGCAGCTCTGTCTTACCGGGGACCCCGGGGCGGAGATAAATTCAAAGCCCGATACAGTGCTTCTCGCTTATTCGCACTGCCAGGAGCAGGGCGCGGTGATGAGCGACCTTTTAAAAGACGCCATAGCCGACGCGCCCGGCCTTGTCATAAGGAAGACGCGGGATTCGGCGCTCGCGGGCCGGACGTTCCTGGGGATTATAGGGCGCATGGACAGGCTCCACGAGACGCTTAGCGACATGCACAGCATGAAGGTACTGGGGAGGTTCCTGCCGGAGTTCGGGGCGGTTTCCGCGCTCGTCCAGCACGACCTCTATCACAAGTACACCGTTGACGAACACTCCCTGCTGGCTGTCAAAAAAATTCAGGATATTCAGACCGGCGAAGGCATGTCGTACCCGGAATTCTCCGAGGCGTTGAGGCGCGTTCAAGACAAGCAGGCGCTGATGCTCGCGGCCCTTTTGCACGACTGCGGAAAGGCCAAAGGCAAAGGGCATTCCGAGACCGGCGCGCAGCTGGCTTATAAGGCGGCAATCCGGATGGGGATGGAGAAGGACCGGGCGGATAAGGTGGAGTTCCTTATCAGAAACCATCTGCTGATGGACCACATCTCTAAAAGAAGAGAGCTTTCCGACCGCAAGGTGGTGGAAAAGTTCTGCCGGATAGTGGACTCGCCGGAGCTTCTGGACATGCTCTACATCCTGACTTACGCGGACATATCCGCGGTAGGCCCGGAGATGTTCAACGACTGGAAGATGATGCTCTTGAAGGAGCTGCACGGCAGCGCTATGGCCTTCTTAAAGGATGAAGTCTCGTCGCTCGCATTCGAGAAAGACCGGCTGGCGAAGCTTCGGGCGAATATCGCCGCCGAGGCCGTCTCGAAGGGCGCCGGGAAGAAGGAAGATATCTTCAAGTTTTTGGACAACCTGCCGCCGAACTACGTTCTTTCCGTCCCTGTCGAGACGGCCTTGATTCATTTCAGTCTCTCAAGGGACATAAGGGGCGGCGACATCGTCCTGGACCACCGGCACGTTGAGCGGGGCTACACGGAGCTGACCGTTATCCTGCACGATATGATGGGGCTACTTTACCTGACGGCCGGGGGTTTGGCCGCTAAGGGTCTGAATATACTTTCCGCCCAGATATTCACGGGCAAAAACGGCATAATAATCGATACGCTTCAGGTCACGGACTACAATAAAAAACCGGCGGAAGACGAACTGGTATGGGAAGACGTGAAACGAGGCCTTATCAGCCTGCTCCGCGGCCAGGCGAGGGTGGAAGACCTGATGCCCCGCTCCCACGCGTATCCCAAAAGGACGGCGCTGAAGGACGTGCCGGTGCGGGTGGAGGTGGACAACGAGGCCTCGGACAAGTTCACGGTCGTCGAGGTCTTCGCCCCGGACAGGGTGGGGCTCCTTTATGATATCACCAAGGAGCTGTATAACCAGGGCTGCCAGATATCTTCCGCGAAAGTGGACACCGAGGTGGACCAGATAGTGGACGTATTCTATGTCAGCGACATTTTCAGGCATAAGCTGGAAGATACCGACCGCATAGCCGCTTTGAAGGACGCTCTGCGGAAGGCGGTAAGCTGATAAATACACGGGTAACGCGAGTTGCAAGTTTGAAAAAAAGAGCTGTTTTCATATTGCTTGCCATCGCCGTGCTTGTAGGGGGCATGAACCTCTTTACGAGGGGGGAATATTTTTCGGGAAAAATCAGGTCGTATGTCCTTGACCAGGCAAAGCGGGAACTGGGCCTCGATGTCGGGATGGACAGGCTTGTCTTTAATTTCTTCCCGGCTTATATAGATTTGAATAGGCCGTACGTTAAAGGGTGGGATCCGAAAAATCCGGGCAGGTCCGTGGGCGCGGAAAAAATCCGTGCGTACGTCGGCCTGAGCGCGCTTCTGGACAAACGTATATACATCCGCCGGCTGCAGGTATACGGGATATCCCTGGACGTTGCCCGCCTGCCGGACGGACACTTAGACATCGACCCCCTCCGGGACAAGATCAGCGAGCTTATAAAAAAGAAGCCGAAGCCCGGGGCGTATAAAGTGGAGGTCCGCGAAATCGTACTGTTCGGCGCGCGCGGCTCGTACTCCGACGCGGCTAACAAAATATTCCTTTCAGTCGGGGACGCGGGCGTGGACTTCAGGATGAACGGGGAGCGCTACTGGACCGGTTTTAAATTCAATAACATCGCCGCCAGTGTGGAAGGCCATCCGAATGTCCATGCAAGCCTGGAAGGAGACGGCGAATACGCCGGGGGCCGTATCAACCTGCAGGGCGTAAGGCTGAAGGCGGAAGGGGCCAGTCTCGAACTCGCCGGCCATGTAACGGCCGCGAGAGCGCCGGAGCTTGACATAAAATTCTCGTCCCTGGCAGACCTCTCACTGATGGGCAGGCTTGGACTTATGAAAGCTCCGCCTTCCGGCCTGGTTAAACTCTCAGGCCGTCTGAACGGAAAATATCCATCCCTGGCCGGGAAAGGCGAATTTTCCTTGAAGAAAGGCGCGTACCAGGGGGTCAGGATAGACGACCTTTATTCCAAGCTAATCCTCGACAAGGGGAAGCTCTCGATATCGGGCCTTGAAAGCAGGCTTTTCGGCGGGAAAGCGAAGGGGGACGTCCTGGTGGATTTTTCTGGCGCGAAGACTTCGTTTACCTCGCGGTGGAACTTAAGCGGCCTGTCAAGCGGCAGCTATACCGCTTCCAACCCGAAACTCAAGTTCATCCCCTGGTACACCGTGGACGGGGACGTCAGCATATCCGGCGCCGGTTTTAAAAGCTCCGGCATAACCGCCTCCGGCACGGTTTCAGCCGTCAAATACGAAAAGCCGCATGACGAAAAAGGTGTGAGCGCGGAACTGAGTTCCGTCAGGCAGACCAAAGTGGATTTCCGCATAGGCGGCGGGCTCATCCAGGTTGACCGGGGTTTCGTCTACTCCAAAAATTCCACCGTATCTTTCGCGGGCGTCGTGGGCTTTGACGGGACCTCCGACATGGCGATAAAAGGCCGCTCGGAGGACATAACCGACATATCGACGATGATAGGATATTCCGACGTGCATGGCAGGCTCGACTTTGACGCCTATATGCGGGGCAATATCCTTGAGCCGACGATAACCGGCAAGGCGAAAATAACGGACGCGGTCGCGCACGGCATATCGTTCCCCGCGGCGAACGGGGACGTGAAGCTTTCCGGCTGGCAGCTCTCCTTCAGCGATTTCATGGTGCACCACAAAAGCGGCAACTTCGTCCTTGACGGCACGATATTTTTCAAGGGAGAGGGCGGGACCTTCGATAACCCCTATTTCAAGGCAAACCTCTCCGTCCGCAAGGTTGACGTAAGGGGCATCGTCGCAATATTCTATGAAGACATACCCATAAACATGAGCGCCGAGGGCGACCTGCACTTCTCCGGGACCGTTAAGAAGTTCAGGGGAGATGCGAGGCTTGTTACCGGCGCGGGCGATGTTTACGGCCAGCCGCTGGACGAGGGCGAGGTGACGGCCGTGCTTTCGGAAAACGAAATCCGTTTCCCGAAAGTAGTCGCGGTGCGCGGCAATGACGTCGTTACGGGCTCCGGCGCGATCGGGTTTGACAACACCTTCCACGGCAAGGCCTCCTCGGCAAAATTCAACCTGGGGAACTTAAAGCTGCTGGCGGATACTGGAGCGCCCATAAAGGGCAGCGTCTCGTTCTCCGTCACCGGGCAGGGAACATTCGACAAGCCGCTGATCAAAGCGACCATGAGCACGTTCAAACTTAGTTTCCAGGACGTGGACCTGGGCGCCGGCAAGCTGGATGCACAGCTGTGGGACGGTAATTTAAGGCTGGACGGATCGGTGCTGGATAAGAAGGTGAGCATAGCGGGATCGCTCGGGATGTCGAAGCCATATAAATGGACGGCAAACATGGTCTTCAGCGGCGGCAGGCTGGAGCCGTTCCTCCGCCTGGCGTACAAGGGCCTGCCCGAAGATGTCACCCTCGTCTCGACAGGCGTCTTCACCGGTAACGGCGAGCTTTCAAACACTTCCGCCACTTCCGTGGATGCCGATTTCAAGAAGGTCAATGCGATTATCATGGGCAGGAAGCTCACGAACGACGGCGACATCCGCATAAGTTACCGGGACGGGAAACTCGACCTTAAATCGTTCAGGCTCCGCGGTGATGAGCTTACATTGGAAGCTTCCGGCGTCGCCTCGGGTATCGACAAGGTGGACGCCGTGGTGAAGGCGAAAGCGGAACTGGACGTGCTGAAGCCCTTTTTAAAAGGAGACATCGATTACATAAGCGGGCGGGGCCAGGCGGACCTCCGGGTGAAAGGCGGCCTGATGAACCCGGCGATCACCGGGACGGTCCGGGTCTCGGACGCGGGGCTCAAGGTAAAAGACTTCCCGCAGAGGTTCGACAAGGTGAACGCCGAGGCGCGTATTGAAGGCGCCAGCCTCCGTATTACAAAGTTCAATGCGGGGTTCGGCGGCGGGATCCTGTCGGCTACAGGCAGCGCTAGTTTCAAGAACTGGCAGTTCGACAGTTTCGGATTTGATGTGGCGGCCGACGGGATAAGGGTGAATACCATCGAAGGTTTGAGCCCGACGGTGGACGCGTCCATAAGGTTCGAGGGCGTCGGGGGCAGGATGAACGCCAGCGGCGACGTGTCGGTCCGCAAGGCGAGATACGCCCAGAGGATAGACTGGAAGAGCTGGCTTGTGCAGATACAGAATAAAAGGAACCTGCCGGCCCCGCAGAAGCAGGGTGGGCTCAAGGACATTTCCCTGGACTTTCATGTTACGGCGGCGGAAACCATAAAGATAGACAACAACCTTGCGAAGGTCCCGGTCTCCGCGGACGTGTACGTACGCGGGACCGCGAGCCAGCCGGTGCTCATCGGGCGGCTGGAGGCCAGCAGCGGCTCGATATATTTCAGGAACAACGACTTTAAACTCCAGAACGCGGTGATGGAGTTCGCGGACCCGAAGAAGTTCAACCCGCTGATAGACCTGCAGGCCGATACGAAGGTCCAGGATTACACTATAACGCTGATGCTTACGGGGACGCTCGACAGGGTAAAAGTGAACTTGACCTCCGACCCGCCGCTCGAAGAGTCTGACGTCGTAACGCTGTTGACCGTGGGCAGGACTTCCGAAGGGCTGAAAGGGCACGAGGCGGCGATAACCACCGGCGAGGCCGCGGGTTTCGTAACGGGACAGATACAGGACGCCGTGGAGAGCAGGGTGAAGACGATTACGGGCTTCGACCGGTTCCAGATAGACCCTTACATGACGAGCACGGGGGCGTCCAGCGGTCCGAGGCTCACCGTGGGGAAGAGCCTTTTCTCCGAGAAACTTTACCTGACATATTCCTCCAACGTCGGGACATCCGAAGACCAGTACGTAAAGCTGGAATACATATTCAACAAAAACGTGTCCCTCGTGGGCGAGAGGGACGAACTCGGTCATTACGGCGGAGACCTTCAGTACCGGTTCGAATTCAAATGAGAAAAATTCTCCGGCCCATCCTCTGCATCCTCGTCCTCATCGTCCTTTCGGGTATGGCCCATGCCGCCTTGGCCGAGGAGCCGCCCCGGCCCGGGAGGCCGCCCCGGCCCGGGAGGCCACGCCGCAAGAGGGGAAGGTCGCGGCGGTATTATTCGATTATCCCGGAAAACTGCCCACGGGCATAGACCAGCTGGTGGAGGTAAGGGCTGGAGGCCCGCTCTCTTTGCGGCTGGTGCGCGATTCGATAAAGCTCCTGTACCTGAAAGGGCTTTTCAAGAACATCATCGCCGAAGGCAGGGACACTCCCGAAGGGACGATAATCACGTTCCGTCTCATCCCGAAACTACGGATATCGAAAATCAGGTTTGAAGGGGACGACCTGCTCTCAAAGAAAAAGATTGCCCCCAGGATGACCCTGAAGGAGGACGATTTCATAGAGTCCCGCCAGGTTAAGGCTTCCACGGAGGCGGTGCTGAAGTTTTACCATGACGAAGGGTTTCCGCATGTGCAGGTCAGCCTTGAGCCGAAAGAGCTGACGCCGCTGACGGCGGAGCTTGTGGTGCATATCCAGGAAGGGCCGCCTACGATAATAAGCGAGGTGCGCATCGTCGGAGTGCCCGGCCTGCCGGAGGAAGACCTCCTTAAGAAGGCGAAGAAGGCCAGTATAAAGAAGGGGAAGAGGCTCCGGAAAGACGACCTTGAAAATGCGGTCACCGCTATCTCCGACTATTACGTGAAGATGGATTACGTGAAGGCGGAGGTGGCGCCCAAAGTAACCGTTTCCGGCGATAATGCGGAGGTGGATTTCAAGGTAAAAGCGGGGCCGAAGCTGGCGGTGGATTTCGAAGGGAACGATAATCTCTCGAAGAAGAAACTGAAGAAGGTCCTTACCTTCTGGGACGACAGGGACGTAAGCGAAGACAGCGTCTCGGAAAACCTCGACAAGCTCCAGGACTACTACAAAAAGGAAGGCTTCTATTTCGTCAAGGTCACGTCGAGGATGGAGGAAGCCGCCGCCCCGCCGTCCGTGACAGTAACCTTCGTCATAAAAGAAGGGCCGCGGACAAAGCTGGAGCATATTATCCTTACCGGCAACGAGACCCTTGAATCGAAACGTATAAAGAAAGCGATGGAGCTTCGCGAGTCCGGAATAATTTTTAACTATCGGGTAACGGACGATGCTGTAAAACAGGACGCGGAGAGGATACGGAACCTGTACGAATCGGAAGGGTTCCTGAAGGCGCAGGTGCAGCCTGAGCCGATTAAATTCACGGACAACGACACCAGGGCCGACGTCACGTTCGCTATTACCGAAGGCCCCAGGACTTACGTTTTGTCCCGCGAGATAATAGACGGCGAAGGGGTGCCAGGGAAAAAGGTGGAGGCGGCCATAAAGCAGAAGGTGGGCGAGCCTTACAACCCCCAGCAGGTAAAAGCTGACCAGAACAATATCCTTAATCAGTTCTCGGAGGCCGGCTACATCGGCGCGACGATGGATACTAAGCAGGAGTATGTGGACGAGGGGCGGGGAGTTAACCTGTCGTATGTGATAAAGCAGGGTGAGCCCGTAAAAATCGGGAAGATAATCCTGAGCGGGAACGAGGCGGCGAAGGACAAGGTCGTCCTCCGGGAGCTGCTTTTCAAAACGGGGGAGCCGTTCGATTACGAGAAGATACTGCGGAGCCAGCAGAAGATATACCAGCTGGGGTTCTTCAGCCAGGTCCGGATTAAGCCGGTGGACCCGGAAAAGGTAGAGTCGTCCAAGGACCTGCTGGTGAGTGTCCGTGAGCGGGACCCGGGCAGGGTGGAGTTTGGCGCCGGGTACGGGGACTGGGACAGGCTGAGGGGCTTCGCGCAAATCGGATATGTGGACCTGTTTGGTCTGGGCCATTCGATATCGCTCCGGGGCGATGCGAGTTTTAAACAGACCAAAGCCGTCGCCACATACAAATGGCCGTGGTTTTTGGGCGTCAACCTCAGCTACCAGACCAGCCTTGTTTATCTGAATGCGGATAAGCCGAATTACCACATCCTTGACTATATCGGTGTTACCGGCTTTTACAAGACCTTCGGAGACCATATCACCTCCTCCTTGAATTACCAGTACGAAAGGGTAAAATTCAGCAACATCGCGCTCGGGGCCGTGCTTGCACCGGAGGACTTGAACAAGTCCAGCCTCGCCAGCATCATCCCGTCCGCCGTTTTCGACTACAGGGACAACCCCTTCAACCCGACGACAGGCTCTTTACACGCCGTGATCCTCAAATACGCCAGCACATACTTCGGCTCTACCGTGAACATGCTGAAGGCCACCGCCCAGACAAGCTGGTACTTTCCCCTCTACCAGGGCATAATCGCCGGGTTCTCCGCGCGCGGCGGGATAGCAAGCTCTCTTCAGCCGATAATGGATGTACCGATCTCCGAGAGGTTTTTCATTGGCGGGGCGAGCAGCCTCAGGGGATATTCATACGAAAGCGTCGCCCCCTTGGACACAGCTGGAAATCCCGTCGGCGGAGACACCATGGCAATATTCAATACGGAACTTCGTTTCCCGCTTCCGTACAACTTCGGCCTGGTGACGTTCCTTGACGCAGGCAACGCATGGCTTTTGAACAAGCATGTCCAGCCCCCCAGTGCCCCCGTTCCCGGCCAGACGTTTAACGTCACGAGTTCCGGCGGAAACGGTCTCCGTTACGGCGCGGGCCTGGGGATAAGGTATCAGACGCCTGTCGGGCCGCTCCGGCTGGACTACGGGTTCAAGGTCAACAGGCGTCCGGGCGAATCGATAGGTGAACTGCACTTCACCCTGGGAGAGGCTTTTTGATGAAGAAAATTCTATTCCTCATAATCCTTTCCGTGGCATCTTTTTCACCCCTCGCCCTTCCATGGGAGAGGGGCGGGGGAGAGGGTTCAGCTTTCGCCTACGTCCTGGACAAGGTTGACGCCGTGGTGAACGACCACGTGATAACGATGAGCGACGTAAACCGTGCGCTCCAGGTGGAGAAGACGGAAACCTCTGTAGCCGGGAAAGACGAAAGCGCGCTCCGGAAGGCCGCGCTGGACTCCCTGATTAACCGGGCGCTCCTTCTCGACGAAGCTCACAAGTTCAACCTCGCGCAGGTCACGCCGGAGGAAGTCGAGCAGGCCTTCGTGAAGGTGAAAAGCAGGTATCCCGATGAAAAATCCTTTGAAGAGTCGCTGAAAAGGGAAGAAATTACCCAGGACGAGCTTAAAGATAATCTCCACGACCAGATACTTGTGATAAAATACGTGGACAGGAGGATAAGGGCTTTTGTCCTGGTGACGCCGGACGAGGAAAAAAAGTATTACGAGGAGCATAAAAATGGATTTCGGAGCCAGGGATTTTGCCGATGCGGAGCCCGAGATAAAGCGGCTCATCACGGAGCAAATGACAGACAAGAAGCTGGACGAGTACCTGCGGGATTTAAAAACCAAGGCCGACATAATAATAAACCCGTGAAAAAATTAACCATAGCTATTTTATTTCTGATAACCTTCTGCGCGGCGGCTTCCGCCGACGCGCCAAGGCCGCTGGTCAAGGTGGCGGAAGTGGACGGGGTGATAAACCCGGTAACGGCGGAGATCGTGGATAAGGCCGTCCGGGAGGCTTCCACCAGCCATGCGGAGGCGCTGGTGATCATGCTCGATACGCCAGGCGGCCTGGACGCCTCGATGAGGAAGATCGTCAAGACCATACTCGCATCTCCCATTCCCGTAATTACCTATGTAGGGCCATCCGGCGCGCGCGCGGCGTCGGCTGGCGTATTTATCTTCCTCGCCTCGCCCGTGGCCGCGATGGCGCCGGGGACCAATATCGGGGCGGCCCACCCGGTGACGATGGGCGGAGGAAGTCTCTCCAAGGAGATGGCGGCGAAAGTGGAGAACGATTCGGCGGCGTATATCCGCAGCCTTGCGGACCGCTACGGGAGGAACGCGGACTGGGCGGAGCAGGCAGTACGCGAAAGCGTATCCATCTCGGACGAGGACGCGGTAAAAAAGCATGTCGCGGACATGGTCGCGGACGGCGTGCCGGACCTGCTTAACAAGCTGGACGGGCGGGAAGTAAGGACGGCCAGCGGCCTGGTGGTCCTGCATACGAAGGACGCGCTGGTGGAGAACATCGAACCCGGCAGCAGGCTGAATATACTCGCGGTGATAACAGACCCGAACATCGCATACATCCTGATGCTCGCCGGGATTATAGGTCTTTTCTTCGAGCTGTCCAACCCGGGGCTTATCCTGCCGGGCATCATAGGCGGCATCTCATTGGTGCTCGCTTTCTATGCGTTCCAGACGCTCCCCGTAAATTATGCAGGCGTGCTGCTTATAGCGCTTGCTATCATCATGTTCGTCGCGGAGATAAAAATACCCAGCTACGGGATGCTCACCATAGGCGGCGTGATATCCCTCGTGCTCGGCTCGCTGATGCTTATCGATTCGCCGCTCCCGTACATGCGGATATCGCTTAAGGTGCTCGCGCCGTCGGTGTTTATCCTCTCCGGTTTCTTTTTCATTCTGGTCCGGGCGGGGCTTAAATCCCGCCGGTACGGAAATACCACCGGGAAGGATAAGCTGGTCGGGATGCTCGGGACGGCGCGGACGGAGATACCGGCCGGCGGGGAGGGAGACGTCTTCCTCGACGGCGCGCACTGGCGCGCTGTATCTGACGAGCCGGTGGCGGTTGACGAAAAGGTCAGGGTGCTGGAGGTGGTGGGACTCCGGCTTAAGGTGGGAAAACAGAAATAATAGGAGGAGAACTAATGTACGGAATCTCGGGGGTTGCGATAGCCGTAGCAATAGTGGTCCTGATAATAATAAACTCCATAAAGATACTGAAGGAGTATGAAAGGGCAGTCATGTTCACTCTGGGGCGAGTGGACCCGGTGAACGGCGTCAGGGGTCCGGGGGTAATAATCGTCCTCCCGGCGGTCCAGAAGGCGGTCCGCGTGAGCCTTCGGACAGTTACGATGGACGTGCCTTCCCAGGACATCATCACCCGGGACAACGTCACGGTGAAGGTGGGCGCGGTAATCTATTTCAAGGTACTGGAACCGCGCAAGGCGATAATCGAGGTCGAGGATTTCTACTTCGCCACTTCCCAGATCTCCCAGACCACATTGAGAAGCGTCCTGGGCCAATCCAACCTGGACGACCTCTTAAGCAAACGCGACGAGATAAACGTGGAGCTACAGAAGATAATCGATCTGCAGACGGAGCCCTGGGGGGTAAAGGTCACTAACGTGGAAGTGAAGAACGTGGACCTCCCGGAGAACATGCAGAGGGCGATCGCCAAGCAGGCCGAGGCGGAGAGGGAGCGGCGCGCGAAGGTCATAAACGCGGAAGGCGAGTACCAGGCCGCCCAGAAACTCGCGGACGCGGCCAAGATCATCCAGACCGAGCCGGCCGCGCTGCAGCTTCGGTTCCTTCAGACCGTGCTTACGGTTTCGGGAGACAAGAACTCGACGCTGATATTGCCGCTTCCGATAGACCTGTTGTCCCCTTTTATCAAGAGCCTCCAGAGGCCGGAGAAATAGCAAGGCGGGTGCAGGGCGCGCCGCAAACGGCGGCGCCTTAGAATCAAGGGACGAAAATGAGCGTTATGAAATCCAGGAACGGCTTTCCGCTTGAGGGCCTTATAAAGGCCGCGACGCCTTTTTTCGCGGTGCTGCTCATAGTCCTGACAATCAGCAGCCTCTCGCTCGTCTCCAGGACAAGGAAATACCTTGAAAAGGAGATGGACAAGAGGCTTCTGAATATTTCGGAGATCGTCTCCAGGGCGGTCAGCGACCACTATCCCGAATCCCTTAAGGACCCTTCGCACCTGTATTCGTTGTCGCTCCAGGAGTCGCTGTCCCATCTGATAATCCTGGACTCGGACGGCCGGGTCATAATCGACCCATCCGGGAAAAATATCCGGGGGGAGAAGTTCGTCCTACAGGGGATTACCCCGCAGGAATTTAACGTGGTCGGGCGCGGGAGCGTCGAACTCTCGCCGATTTACAATAACGGAAATTCAAGACTACGGTCGGTTTATTTTCCCGTAAAGGACCCGCTGGGCAGGATGGTCGCGGTTGGCGAGGCCGCGCTCGACGCAGGGTATATAAAAGACATGACCCAGCAGAGCATGATTTATTTCGTGCTGAAATCGATGTCCGCCGTCTTTTTATTCCTGGCCGGGATATATGTCGTGAAGACGCTGGCCGGTTCCCAGAAGAGACTCCTGCAGATGGCAAAAGGCGCCCCGGTCGATGTAAGGCCCCAAAGCCGGGACGATATCTCGTTCGTCATGGATACGTTCCAGCTAACCATCGCCTCGCTGAAGGAGAAAGAGAAGGAGCTGAGCGAGCTAAGGGACAGGGCCGAGGAGCGCGCGAGGAGCGTCGAGAGCATGAGCGAGAGCATCCTCAAGAACATCCAGAGCGGCGTTATCACGTTTGACGCGGGCGGGACGGTAGTCACCGCCAACGACGCGGCCGGGGCGATTCTCGCCAGGGATGGAAAAGATTTACCTGTCCAGAGCGATAGCGAAGACAGAAACGGGCTGACGGGAGGCCGTTATCCGGCGCTTTTCGGGGCCGGGAACTGGCTATCGTCCCTGGTGGAGAAAACGTTAAAGGGAGGTCTGGGCCAGAAGAGGGCGGAAGGCGAAATCATCACGCCAGCGGGGAAGCGGTGGATAGGCGCGGGCATATCTCCGCTTTTTCGCGAAGGGACGCCCGGCGGCGCGATACTCGTGTTCACGGACATCACGGAGGTGAAAGAGCTCCGCGAGATGATGGAGCTGAAAGAGAGGATAGCCGTCCTTGGAGAGATGTCCGCGGGGATTGCCCATGAGCTAAGGAACCCGATGGGGGTAATTTCCGGGTACGCCGACTTCCTGGCAAGGAACTCTAAAGCGGAAAGTTCATCGCTTGAAGCGGTGGAGAGTATCCGCCAGGAGATAAAGGGGATGGACGAGATAATCCGGGAGTTTTTAAATTTTTCCCAGCCTACCGAGCTAAACGTTACGAAGGTGGAACTCCCGGGACTGCTGGACGATTCTTTCCGCGCGCTTGGGAATATCGCTGCCGGGATAAACCGGGAGCTGCTGGTGGACGGGAACCTCCCCGCGCTCGAAGGCGACGCGGTGCTCCTCAGGCAGGCGTTTATAAACCTGATAAAAAACGCATACGAGGCGATGAAAGACGGCGGGACGCTCGCGGTCAGCGCGCAGGTGGATAAGGACGACGGCGCGGAATCTCATAAGAGGAAGTACGTCAGGCTGGATTTCGAGGATACGGGCCACGGACTCGACCCATCCACAGCCGGGAAAATATTTACCCCCTTTTTCACTACCAAGTCGGGCGGCACCGGGCTTGGGCTGTCTCTCGTGCAAAAGATAATCGTCTATCATGGCGGCAGGGTAACGGCAAAGACGTCCGAAACCGGCGGAGCGGTATTTTCGATTTATCTTCCGGTAAAGGCTGAATCGTAGGAGCGGCGATGGCGGAGAAGTTCAGGATACTCATTATAGAGGACAAGAAGTCGATGGCGGAGATGCTCGCCAAGACCTTCGAGGCCGAAGGCTACCATGCCCTGACGTCCGGGACGGGCGAGGAGGGAGTAGCCAGAGTGCTCCGGGAAGGAGCGGACCTGGTGCTGACCGACCTGAAGCTCCCCGGGATGAGCGGCCTTCAGGTGTTGAAAACGCTCAAGGATAAGAAGCCCCTGCTGCCGGTCATAATGATGACCGCGTTCGGCAGCATAGAGACGGCGGTCAAGGCGGTAAAGGCGGGTGCGTACGACTTCCTGACCAAGCCGTTCGACATCTCGCATATGCTTGCGCTGGTGGAAAAGGCCCTGGAGAGCGGGAAGCTGGCGGCGGATAACCTCGTGCTGAGGGAGGAATTCGCCCAGGAGCTGTCGTTTCCGATGCTTGTCGGAAAAAGCAAGCCGCTGATGGACGCGCTCGAACTCCTGAAGAAGGCCGCGCCGACCAGGGCGACGGTCCTGATAACCGGCGAGTCGGGCACGGGCAAGGAGCTTTTTGCCAAGGCCCTGCACCATCTCTCGCCCAGGAAAGACAACCCGTTCGTGGCGGTCAACTGCGCCGCGATCCCGAAGGACCTCCTTGAATCCGAGCTGTTCGGGCACGAGAAAGGCTCCTTCACCGGGGCCGACGCAAGACGGATGGGCAAGTTCGAACTGGCGGACAAGGGGACGCTTTTCCTGGACGAGGTGGGAGAGATGGACCCTATCCTCCAGGCGAAGCTCCTCCGTGCGCTCCAGGGCGAGATGATAGAGCGCGTGGGCGGCGCCGAGCCTTTTTCCGTGGACGTCCGGGTCGCCGCGGCCAGCAACAGGGACCTTAACAGGGCTGTCTCGGAGGGGAAGTTCCGGGAAGACCTGTACTACCGCCTGAACGTGTTCCCGGTGCATATCCCGCCGCTCCGCGAGAGGCGGGAGGATATACCGCTTCTTGCAAAGCATTTCCTGAAAATATACGGGACGGAGCTGAATAAAGGGCGTCTTAAGTTTTCGAGTGAAGCTATAGACGCGCTTTCGCACATGGAGTGGAAGGGGAACGTGCGGGAACTGGAGAACTGCATCGAGAGGGCGGTCATAATCGCGGACACGGACGAGATAGGGCTGGAGGACCTGGGCCGGACGGCGCGCACGGATGAAGATACGTCCGGCGGACTCCAGAGGACGGCCTCGCTTGCGGCAAGGGCCGCCGAGATAGAGGCGATAAAGGGGGTCCTTCGCTCCTGCGGCGGGAACAAAAGCCGGGCCTCGGAGCTTCTGGGTGTGAGCTACAAAACTCTCCTGACAAAGATAAAAGATTACGGGATTGGGTAAACGGTTACACAACCCTGTGAAGCAAACTACATACTTCTTAAAAGAAATTAATTAACAAACCGGGAAAAACCCTATAGAATGACTATAAATTGACAGGGGGGGTGAGATTCGGAAGTCTTTGAAATCGCGACAACGCGGTCTTAAAAAACTTTACTAAAACTTTACTGGAACCCGACTGGAATTTACTGGCATTATTTTGAAATTATTGGGGAATTTCATCAGGCGCAATACGATTTCATTAGACAAAATGAGTAGCCTTTTTTGGGAAGAACCAAATTCAATGACCTATTACGGGGATTTTTAAAGCGCGAGATTGACCCGGCCATTTCGGGTTGTTCCTGCCATTTGATTTGAGATTTTGTATGTCCTCATAACCCGCCAAGCTCCTAATTTTATTATACCTTTTGCCGATTAGCCTTTAAAAACCTAAGTCGCAATATTCAGCCATGTTGCGACATTATCGCGACATCTGTCGCGACACAAAAAGCCACTTAGCTCAAGTCCATTGAAATCAATGCCTTTTTGGCAATTAAGCAATCTCCGCTTGTCGCAAAATCCACTTGCAATGTTCCCGGTGCAGAGGTAGTGTGTGTCCGACTTAACGGCAGTATTGGCAAAGGGTTAGGAGGTTTCGATGCCGCATGGAAGTTTCAAGAGTTGAGATTACCGAGGCAGCCGATTTACTGTGGCATAACGGTCAGGTCGGTCCAGCGGCTTATCAGCCTGGAAAAACTGCCAGCCGATAAAGTCCCTCGTGGCCCATCGGGCTGGAAGTACCTGATCCCTCTCTCCGCCCTCCCTCCCGAAGTTCAAGACAACTACCTTAAATGTAGATCAGAACCAGCCCCGCTCTTCCAATATATGTGCGGCCGATAAAAGGCATCTGCCCGCCCGGACCGAGAAATCGGCACTTGCTCGTGCCGACCTGCTTGCCGCCTGGCACAAGGACAAGGAGATAGCTATAGCATCGGGTAGCATCGCAGACGCCTTGGGCTGTTTCCTGCTCTCCTACAATACCGGCCATCTGCTTCCGGAGATATTTAAAGTCTTGGGTACCATCTCGCGCGGT
Source organism: Nitrospirota bacterium (assembly GCA_963698885.1). GTDB lineage: Bacteria > Nitrospirota > JACRHJ01 > JACRHJ01 > JACRHJ01 > JBARKJ01. The sequence continues at coordinate 283,436 of CAVOSJ010000003.1, forward strand.
ACACTATACCGGTGGGAGAAGACATACAAGGACGGGGACAGCGACTACCGTGCCCTGGCCCCAGGACCAAACAATAAACAAGGTGGGTCGAAGGTCACCGAAGATGAGGCCAACCTGCTCCTTACGCAGCTTCTGCACCAGAACCAGGTCAAGGTCGAGACGGCTATCAAGCTTACAAAGTATATCCTGGAGCGCCGTGGTCTCCCCTCCCCATCATCAGGCATGACCCTTCGCCGGTTTGTCGATAACTTCAAAAAACGCCATTATGATCTGTGGATTGCGCTCCGTGAGGGCGAGAAGGCGCTAAACGACAAGGTGCTCCCGTTCCTGAAACGTGATTCATCCCTTCTTGATGTCGGAGACGTTCTGGTCGCCGACGGCCACAGGCTAAATTTTCAGGTGATAAACCCGTACACCGGAAAACCTTGCCGTGCGGTCCTCGTCGGGTTCTACGACTGGGCAAGCCGTGACTTGTTAGGTTACGAGATTATGGTCGAGGAGAACATACAGGCCGTCGCCGGTGCGCTCCGTAATGCGGTCCTGGAGCTAGGCAAGTTCCCGAAGGCGGCCCTGCTCGATAACGGCAAGGCGTTCAAGGCGAAGGTATTTACAAGCGAGTTGAGCTTAGAGGAGTGCGGATTTTACGGGATGTTTGCGAGGCTCGGCATTATAACGTCCTTTGCCTGGCCGTATAACGCGCAGAGTAAACCGATTGAGCGCTTCTTCGGGACGTTCTCGGACTCTTTTGAGAGGTCATGCCGTCGTTTACCGGCGCTTCAATAGAGGATAAACCCGGCTACATGAAACGGAATGAAAAATTCCTAAAGAGCCTGCATAAGGACTGGGTGCCCACAATACCGGAGGCTATGGCCATGATAGCCAAATGGCGGGAATATTACCGCACGCAGCCACACGGCGGCCTCAATGGGCGTACACCAGGCGAAGTTCTGCTGCAGGCAAGGGTCAGGGAATAAATGCACGTGAACTTGATTACCTGATGCTGTCCGTCGAGACGGCCTCCATCGGCAGGAACGGCATCAGGTTCCTCGGCAACGAATACTTCCACGAGGCGCTTTACGGTTTACGAGACAAAGTCCGCATACGTTACAGCTTCTTCGACCTCACTCAGATTTTGGTTTACACAACACGTGGCGAATACTTGGGCTCGGCCAAGCTGGTCGAGCCTGTACACCCGATGGCAAAGCTTACCGGCAACCCGGTGACCATGGACGCGGTGAAGGAGGGCATCCGCAGGAAACGATCCCTTAAGCGGCAGACTTTAAAGGTCGTTAAAATGGCCAAGGACGCCCGACAGGATGCGGTGCTGCCCTGGCATGAGATTGTGCCCACGGTTCCCAGGATAGCGGAGCACGTCGAGGCATTGGAGGCAAAGCTTGCCGTAAGTCATATGACAGTTGCAGACGGGATTGTAAGAAGTACAAAAACAAAAAGCAATGGGCTGTACAAATCAGACTACGACAAGTATTTGGCACTCAGAAACAAGCAGGACTTGAGCCCTGACGAAAGAAGCTGGCTAACCGAATACGAGGCAAGACTCGCCTCGTATGTCTGATGAAAGGCCCCTCTTGGGGCCTTTTCCATTTAACAAGGAGGTGCACTATGCACAACGTGTTTGTTAAGACCAAGAATGTCATGAGGTCCGTCGAGATGATCGACAACCTGAAAGAACGCGGCAATGGAGTCCCCGGCTTCGGGCTGATCTACTCCGACCCCGGCCTTGGCAAGACTGAGACCTGCACATGGTTCGTCGGACGCAAAGGCTCAAATGCCGTGTATGTCCGGGCAAGAGCTGCAATATCACATCGGTGGTTCTTCGATATGATCGTCAATGCCCTTGGAGCAGACCCATATTACAGGTTTTCAAGCTTGTTTGGCCAGGCGGTTGAATTGCTCATGGGGAGTAACGTCATGCTGATTATAGACGAGGCCGACTTCTGCTGCCACGACTCAAGGGTCCTGGAATCGCTCAGAGACCTTCACGACGAATGCGGCACCCCGATCCTTCTAATCGGTATGGGATCCGTGGACAAGAAGCTGATGCGGCACCCGCACTTCTTCTCGCGCATAAGTCAGATAAACAAGTTCCAGCAACTCGACTCAGAGGACATTGTAACGGCAACTAAAGAACTGTGCGAAATCCCTCTGACAGAAGAAGCCACTGAAGCCATGACGAAAGCATCTTCAGGCTGTTTCCGCTCCCTGAAGATAATCATCAACCATATTGAGGTTCTCGCCAAGCGCAACAACCTCAAGCAAATAGATGCCTCCCACATCAAAGACCTTGACTGGCGGGCAAAGAAATGACTCGGCTAACAGATAAGAGCAAGGTCTCTGCTCATGCACGGGCGTGGTGCGTAATGAGGGTTTTCAAGGGGCCATTTACTGTCGGGGATGTGGCCAGGCTCTCGGAGGCCAGCGTGGCTAATTCAAGGAAGTATATTGGTACGTTATTAAGAGCGGGATATATAAGAGTCGTCGGCTCCAGAAGCAGTTCCCCAAAACAAGGAAGAGAAACTTTATACAGGCTAATTAAGAACACCGGACCAAAAGCGCCTAATCAGCTCAAAGGTTCTATCCACGACCCTAATATTGAACCTCGGATAAAAACCGTAAAAAGACAAGATACCCGTAAAACAGTAGTTTCCCAGCCAAAACCCAGCAAGCCTGTGGGGGTAGTCACTTTGAGTATGGACGAGCTTCTCAGGCAAGACAACCTTGAGAACGAAAACCGTAAGCTCAAGCAGATGACCGCGTTCGGCAGCATCGAGACGGCGGTCGGGGCGGTAGAGGCAAGGACTTATGACTTTCTGACCAAGCCGCTCGGCATCTCGCATATGCTGGCGCTTGCGGAGAAGGCCCTGGAGAGCGGGAAGCTGGCCTCGGAAAACGTGGTGCTAAAAGAGGAGTTCGCCCATGAACTCTCGCTCCCGATGCTTGTCGGGAAAAGCAAGGCGCTCATGGACTCGCTTGAACTCCTGAGGAAAGCCGCTCCGACTAAGGCGACGGTCTTGATAACAGGGGAGTCGGGCACAGGAAAAGAGCTGTTCGCCAAGACACTGCACCACCTCTCCCCCAGAAAAGGCGGTCCGTTCGTGGCGGTTAACTGCGCCGCAATCCCGAAGGACCTTATGGAGTCCGAGCTCTTCGGGCACGAAAAGGGCGCTTTTACCAGTGCCGAAACGAGGAGGATAGGCAAGTTCGAGCATGCCGACAAGGGTACGCTTTTCTTGGACGAGGTAGGAGAGATGGACCCGTCTCTTCAGGCAAAGCTCCTCCGGGCGCTCCAGGGCGAGATGATCGAGCGCTTGGGCGGTTCCGAACCCTTTTCAGTTGACGTAAGGGTCGCGGCGGCCAGCAACAGGGATTTAATAAAGGCCGTGCGGGACGGGATGTTCCGGGAAGACCTCTATTACCGGCTGAACGTGTTCCCAGTGCATATCCCGCCGCTTCGCGACAGGCGGGAAGACATACCTCTTCTAGCACGGCACTTCCTGGAGATATACCGGTCCGAGCTTAAAAAAGGGCCTCTTCATATTTCAGGCGATGTGTCGGATGCGCTTTCGGGAATGGAGTGGAAAGGGAACGTGCGGGAGCTGGCAAACTGCATCGAGAGGGCTGTAATACTCGCCGACGGCGGCGAGATAGGATTGGAGCATCTGGACCGGATACCGGTAGAAGGAGAAGCGCCGGGCGGGCTCCGGCGGACGGCCTCGATTGCGGCAATGGCCGCCGAAATAGAGGCGATAAAGTGGGCACTAGCATCCTGCGGGGGTAACAAAAGCCGGGCCTGTGAGCTTCTGAGCGTGAGCTACAAGACCCTCCTGACAAAGATAAAGAATTACGGGATTGGGTAAAGAGTTACACAACACTGTGAAACAAGATACATACTTCTTAAAAGAAATTAATTAACAAATCGGGAAAAACCCTATAGAATGACACCGCTTCCACTTTTATGGAAGTGGCATTTTTTTTGCAGTTAGTATTGGCAGGAGGAAAACGGGATGAAGTTTTTAAGGGATAAGCGGGGCTTTAGCCTGTTAGAGCTGATGGTGGTTCTGGCCATTACCGGGACACTGATAGCAATAGCCGTCCCGTCTTATTATTCCATGCTCCCCCACCTCCGTGTCAAAGGCGCGGCAAGGGACGTCGCCGAGGCGCTACAGATTGCCCGGATGAAAGCAGTGGCCAACAATACTACATATATCGTGCAATTCAATGATCACAGCGATAGCCCCGGTCTCCCCGGCGGTTCTCCCGCGAATTACTTTTCGATGGGTCCCATAATCACCGGCTCTACTTTCACGCATGACCTGGATTCCAGCCATTACGGCTGGTCTGGGGTCGAGATATGGAACGATTGGGCGAATGCCCCGGAGGCCTTTACCAACGGTACTCTCGGCCCCTATACAGGCACAGTATTTTTTTATTCTGACGGCACCGCCTCAGTTGATAAAGACGGTATATTAGGCAACCAGGGCGCTATATATCTGCTGCCTTCCAATCACTCGGAATATTACCGGGTACTGGTGGACGAACTGACCGGAAAGGCGACAATCCAGTACCTTAGCGGAGCACAATGGGTGGATTCATGAACGGAACCGGAGAAAAAGGCTTCACTTTGGTGGAAGTGCTGGTTGCGTCGGCGATATTCACCTTCGGCATGCTGGCGGTCCTGGGGATGCTTATAACCGCGATGGGCGGGAACGCCCAGGGCAGGCAAATGACCGAGGCCACCAATCTTGCGGCTGCCAAAATAGAGGACCTAAAACAGACCCCCTATTCCCAGCTTGCATCCTTGAGCGATAGCACGACTGTAACTAACAACAGCGTGCACGATCCATTTACCAGGACCTGGACCATTTACACCGGCGTCGAGTCGCCATTGAATGTAAAAAAGGCCGTCGTCACCACCTCTTGGACTGTAAAAGGACACCAGCACAGCGTGACGATTCAGACATTGATTCCGCCACAATAGCGGCACCCTACAGAGGACGAGAATGAAATACTCAGAGGGGCAGGTAAAAAGCGGGGGCTTCACTCTAATTGAAGTTATGGTGGCCCTTGCCGTTTTTTCCATATTCGTGGTCGGGGTATACCAAGTATATACTAACGTGCACGACACATGGCAGGCGGAGGAGTTGAAGGCGTCTACCCAGCAGGCGGGGAGGGCTACGCTGGGCTATATGCAGCGCGACCTGATGATGGCCGGTTATCGTTCCAAGGCATACGATGCGCCCATTTATGGAAGCTCTTTAATAAAAGGCGCCGTAAATAAAATAGTGCTGGCAAACCAGAGTACCATATGCTTTGACAGGTTTATAGACGCCGTCAACGACAACCGGCTCGTTATGTATTCTTTCAGGCACGGCACTCTGATAAGAAACGTCTATACGCAATATAATGATACGACCAAGATGCCCGCGACATTGGACACGGCCAATTTCGTGCCGAACCAGGTCATATCGAGTAATATTTCGATGTTAAAGTTCCAGTATTCGAATAATGCCAATAAGCAATATACGGACGGCCAACTCCAAACCGGGTTCCTCATGTACCCGGCCACTGCCCCAGGCCCCCCGCCGCTTATCGCGAAAATACATGTAATAATAGTCCAGCAGTCCGAGAAAAAGGACCCAAGGACCAATAAATATTATTACGTTACAAACGACATGTCGGTGTCGCCAGTGAATATGAGGACCACCGAGAGCGTAAACGATCAAACTGCGCCCGCGCCCCCGACAGGGCTGAACGTCGTCGATTCGCAGGCATGCTCAACCCTCAAGTGCGCGTGGAAGGCAAACACTGAATCGGATTTAGCCGGTTATAAACTCTATTGGACGAGGGACGCGACCCTGGGCGCCTTTGAAATCCCGTCCCCGATAACGATCCCCCTGTCTGCCCTGCCGGACAAAACTCATCCCACTTATAACATAAACGGTCTTGTAATCACCCAAAAACACCCGGCAATTCCCGGGACGGTAAATACTTATTACGTTGCCGTAAGCGCCTATGACACTTCGGGGAATGAAGCCCTTTCCGGTTATGTCTCCGGCAACCCGAACCCCAGCATAGCCGGCTCACCCGTCGCCGGCGCCGCCAATAACGATACGACCATCAACGTCCTTCCGCCTGCCGCCGGCCCGGCCAATTTCAAGGCCTATAATATTCTGGACGACCCGAGCGTCGGTCAGAACCAGGTAAAACTCACCTGGACCGCCAGCCCCGACGCCTCAACCGGATACAGGCTTTACAGGATAACAGGCACGTCCGGTTTCACTTATCCGATTTCCAGCAGTTATCTGATAGCGGATGAAACTAACCCCGGGTACGGCGATACTGCGCTTACCAGCGGCGTCACAAGCTATACCGACAAAGACCCGGCCCTGGTGACATGCCAGGACTACACCTACGCGTTATGCTCCGTCAACTGCGACCCGACGCTGGTCCAGGACTATACCGCACCTCAGTTTTCCACGGTCGTGAAAGACCCGACAAATACCGTGGACACGACTGCTCCGGACATCACGGGTTCGAGACCGGGATGGAGGAGGATATTCATCAACCTGAAAAACCCCGTCAGGACCGCTTACGACGCGGACTTTTTATACACGATGATTTATTACAACGAGGGCAATACCTATCCCGTGATAGATACGAACCCCAATAGTCCGACTTACGGAAACCTGATATCAGGCAGTACTATCCCTAACTCCGACTGCGGCGTCCCCGGAAAATTCGTAACCTCGGGCACCGTCCCCACTGCAATATTTTCAGACCCGCTTATCCCCGCCAAGGACCCGCCTAATCTGGATAACGGCCAGAATTATACACTCCTTGCGGTAAGCCATTACAAATGCAGGGGCATCAAAACGGCCACGGACATCTCCCAGACGCTCACGGCGCTGTGCGGCGACGATAATGACTTCCCGGGCGCGCCCCCGATTAAGGACAGCGCCGGCAATTCTGCTCTGCCGACAGTGACCGGCGGCGGGTGCATATACAGTCCTTACGGCACCTCCGTGGAATATAAGATGCCAATCCAGCTCAACTGGACCTACAACCTGCAGAACCAGATTTACGACTACGCCGGTTTGTACATATACAAGAAGAACCACACTGATACGACCTGGACTTATCTGACGGGACCGGTTTGGGCCGGGCCAGTTCTTGACGCCAACGTCGTGGACGGCAACCAGTACGACTACATGTTCAAGCTGGCAGACTGCGCGTATGTCAACGCCAGCCCGGCAGCGCAGGCGACGGCCTGCGGTCCTTCTATCCCTTCAGCCGGTCCTCCGACTTACGGATATGCATGCGACATTACAGCGGACGCGGACGCCGTGGTCCTCTACGGGCTCGCGACGGGCGACCTGCAAGAGCAGACCGGCGGCGTGGTGAATACTTTCGGGACCGCTACGTCCATCAACGGCTCTTATTACCATAACGCCGTAAAGTTCAATATAGACAATACGGCTAACTGCGACCTGTCCATAACCTCGCTCGACAACATAACCTGGGACAACCCGGCCGCGTATCTCAAAAGCGTTACCATAGGTCCGTCCGCCGGCACTACGACGTCCTATTACAAGTCCCTGAGCCTTGGCGCCTCCACGTTGCAGAGCGACGGGCTGCACATGACCGCAACCGTAAACAACTTAAACGTGGCCGTTAAGGACCACGGCGTGCCCACGGTGCCGTCGATACCCATACCTGTAACCCTCGAATTTGTAACCGGGGCCGGGGGAGTGGACCAGACCGTGGACATGAGGGCGTCAACCATTACCCTGAACGCCGAATATAACAACGGCTCCACGACTGAAACGACCTGCGCCCGGAACGGTTCCATCTTCATAAACCTGGGGCCGAGCATGATAGGCGTGGACCAGGACCAGCCCTCAAATCCCACTTTCTCGTATGACGTTCCAGGCGTCAGCGGCACAAATACCGCGCCGAATTTCGTAGTGCCCGGCGGCGTCAAGGTAAACGTGTCGGGCTCGGCGCTCTCTAATACTTTCCGGAGCAGCGTGAGCATCCCCATGAGTTCCGTAAACCTGTATTACAAGACGACCGACCAGGGGACTGCCAACCCGCCGGCCCCGACCGGTCCGACGGATCCTTCCTGGACCTGTCTTCCGATGATGCTCGGTTCCGGTTCGAACCTTTACACCCTCTTTAACGGGACGGACAACAGGATGCCGATTTCGACAGGCGACAGGATATGGTACTACATAGTGGCGAAAGATGCGGACGGGAATTTCGACCGTGCGCCCGAGGCGGAAAACGGCTACTTTACTTACGACCAGAAGTCTCCCAGCATCTGCGATGAAACGCCCAGCGCCCCGGTTATTACCAACCCTGAGCCGTACTTTGACCGGCAGCAGCGTCACTTTGACGTGGACGCTCCCCGGAGGCGGTTCCACCGGGACATATCTCGACGGGAGCACCATAGGCGCCACGCAACCGGACCCGATAACCTACCAGGTCTTGAAAAAGATCGGGTCGAACCCTTTGTTTCCGTCGCGAACGGCCTCACGACCCGGACCTGGACGGACCCGTCGGTGACCCAGTCCTGCCAATATGAGGTAGTGGCAAAGAACTCATGCTCCAGCCCCGGCCCCAACATCAGCCCCAATTCCAATCTGGCCGTCATCTGCGTCGGCGCGGGAGTGACGAGGGTCGATCTGGCTCCGTCGTCCGTCATTCTAACCTCTAACTGGAGTACCAACACCGGGAATAAGGTCCCTGTCAGTTTCGATGTGTTTAAATGCAGCAGGGCCGGTAATGGCATATTCGGAGAGACCATTACCGTGACGGTAAAGTCAACCATCAGCGGCGCAAGCCAGGATATAACACTCAAGGAAAATGCGGATACAGGCACGTTCTACTACATGCCTTCGGGGACGATAATACCCATGCAGATAACCTCGCAGGGTTCAACTGGTTCAGGAAACCAGGTCGCGACGCTGAAGACAAATCTGACCGATACAGTAACTTTTACGGACGACAATACGGGGACCGCCTCGACGCTCACGGTGACTACGGACCCGGCCTGCAACACGCCAGCCCAGGTAACCGGCGTCGTGCATCCGGTACCAGCGGGAACGGGTCCAACACGGAGCAGGTAATAAACTGGTCAGCCGTTACCAAGAACACCGACGGCTCGACCATCAACGACCTCAGCAACTATTATATTTACGTACAGATGCCCAGCCAGCAGCCTGCACAGATAGGGTCGGTCAGTTCAGCGACGTTGACTTACAGCATTTCTAACGGGAAAAACAACAACAGCCCGTACCCTGCCGGCTCCAAGGTCCTGATACAAGCGGTGGACAGCGCGGGGAACAAGAGCGCGCAATCCACGGCTGTAGCCTTCAATTAAGAGGATGGTCAAAATGCCAAAAAATAAAGGGTGGTTAAAGGACGATAAAGGCATGGCTCTCATTACCGTGCTCCTTATCCTTGTCCTTTTGACGACATTGGGCATGTACTCCATCTGGACATCGAATTCGGAGACTGCGCTCGGCGGGAACGAGCGGCTCAATAAGACGGCCTATTACATCGCCGAAGCGGGGCTTAACGAGACTTTGGCAAGGTTCAGCCAGATTTCGGGCATGCCGGATTATATTTCGGGTACCCAAAAATACATGATCGGCACCTGCGGCAACAACTACCCTGCCAACCATTCCATTCATTGGGCGTATAAAGGGCTGATAAGCGGGAAAAAGGGGTTTGGCAACTACAGCACGTACATCTATCCCACTTTTGAAGATACCTACAACGGCGTCTTTCACAACTATACCAATTCCGCGTCGTGGCATCCTTCACCGCACAACTGGCTTGTGCTGTACAACACGGACTTCCAATATCCCGACTCCCTGGTCCAAGGCGGCTACAAGGCGTCTATAGGTTTCCCTGTTTATCATGTGATATCGAAAGGTTGGATAAAGGACAAGACCGGAAAAATAATAAGCACCGCCACGATAAGCGCGGACGTAACCTGTAACAGCATAGACGTTCAGGCCCCGGGCGGCGTCTATGGCGGAAACACTGTTAGCTGGAACGGGAGTTCCGAGTTTGATGCGCCAGGGGACCTCGCACTCGTCGCCGGGACTTCCCAGAGTGTGGCCGGCTTCCCCGGTACGGGGTCAGCGGAGAACAACACCATGGAAAATATGAGCTCCTTTCTGGGCTTCGGCCTCTACCAACTCCGGGGTATGGCCACGTATAAAACGGTCGGTACCACCACCCCGCCGACCACGGCCTGGGGGACTGCGGCAAGTCCTTCCATCCTGTTCATAGACAATGCCTGCAAATACTCCGGGACCCCCGCCCAAGCAGGGGGGGTAACGTTTACGGGCGGCACCGGTTACGGGCTAATGATAGTAACCGGAGACTTAACTTTGCATGGCAATTTTACGTGGAATGGCCTTGTATATGTTATGGGCAACGTTCCCAAGAGCAACGGCACCAACAATGTTAACGGCGCCATGATGGTACAGGGGACCTCTGATTACACCGGGAACGTTACCGTCACCCTCAACCGTCAAATCCTGGAGCAAATTTCCCGGCACGGGTTCAACAATAAGATGATAGTCTGGAGAGACGAGCGGCAATAACCCGCCCCCTCTTTCATAACGCCCCCCTGCCCCCATAATCAACATTCCTCGCGTCATAGCAGGCAGGGGAGGGCGCCATGCCCTTTTCCCCTTGATAGCTCCGCGTCCCTATGTAGCGGCGCGAGATAACTTTACAAAAAAACGCGATAACTCGCTCTCTTATTAAATTTCACGGCGTGAAATTTCATTTCACGAAAGCAGGGTGTTGATCGGCGTGCAATTTTGATCCGCCATCGGCATCCTGTTTGACCCAGGGGTAATTTAAATTATCTTAATCAATAATAGAATGTTATGACCTCAGAAGGCGGGTCAATATTGGACGCCGATCGACAGCTTTGATAGCCGAGTTTCCCGCAAAAGACATAAAATTGACTTAATGAAGTTTAAACCTTTAAATTTAAATTATGAAAAAAATTACTTTAAATAACGGTGTTGAAATGCCGATTCTTGGATTTGGTGTTTTCCAAGTGACTGATCTGGAAGAATGCGAGAGAAGCGTGGTTGATGCGATCGAGGTAGGTTATCGCCTGATTGACACGGCCGCTTCCTATATGAACGAAGAAGCTGTAGGTAGAGGCATTAAAAAAAAAGCGGTATACCAAGAGAAGAACTGTTTATTACCACCAAACTTTGGATACAGGATGCAAGTTATGAAGGCGCAAAGAGAGCTTTTGAGAACTCCATAAAAAGATTAGGGTTAGATTATTTAGACTTGTATCTCATCCATCAGCCTTATGGAGATGTCTATGGCGCTTGGAGGGCGATGGAAGAGGTATACCGGGAAGGTAAAATTAAAGCGATTGGAGTAAGCAATTTTCAACCAGACAGGATTATAGATTTGATTCTGCATGACAAAGTTGTTCCGGCGGTTAACCAAATTGAAACCAATCCGTTTAATCAGCAAATAGAACCGCAAAAATTCTTACAGGAGAATACGGTTCAGATTGAAGCTTGGGCGCCGTTTGCTGAAGGCAGGAATAACATTTTTCAGAATGAAGTATTGACCTCCATTGCGGCCAAACATAACAAATTCGTAGCTCAGGTCATTCTTCGTTGGCTGATCCAAAGAGGTGTGGTGGCTCTTTCGAAATCTGTCCAAAAGGAACGGATCGCTGAAAACTTCAATATCTCCGACTTTGAATTGAGCCAAGAAGATATGGAAGCAATTAAGACGCTGGATACTAAAACCAGTAGTTTCTTCGATCACCGTGATCCAGAAATGATAAGGATGCTAAGCAGCCGGAAGCTGGATATCTGATCCTGTCATAGCTAAGTGAGTTCTAAATTCTCCACGAAGTAAGGCAGTGAAGAACGAACAAAGGCCAAAGCCTTTTTATTATTGGTCTCACTTCAAAGATCCCACTCCTGTTTACGGCTGTTAAGCTACTCTTTTTCTCCGCCAGGTCGTATAAGCTTATTCTTGCTTTAGTTTTTCCATCAGTATATTATTCCAAAATCACATTTTATTGACCTCCCGGCCAGGGAAAATTAAAAGAGGTTCGAATGAAGAAGTTTTTTATTGTGATCATAGTAAGCTTAGTAATTGGTTTTATCCTATAAAATCTATTTTGCTGAGGTCACTATTTCTATTTTCCTTCCTATATGGGCGGCGAACCAGGATAACAACATGACAAGTATCCTCGCCCCTCCTTAGAATTGATGTCCGTAAATCTGTTGACTACGCATACTATTTATGAGCAAATATGACCGCGATTCTCCTTTCCTTGAAATTTGGGGGCAATTATGAAACTCGTTATTCCTTTCGTTTTATTTTTATTCTTATTCTGTGCTCCTGTTTATGCATTAGATGGTTTTACTCTTCCTGGGCCAGTATTGATCAAATTAACAAATGGTAATGAAATAAAAGCAGAATCCTGCACTCAGCAAGATGATATAACTTTCTATTCATTGCCCGGAAAGAAAAAGATTTATAAACTTAGTAATGACCGAATTGAATCTATTGCAAATTATGATGATTCTGATTCTGGCATATCATCTCAGCCTGTATCAGAGACGGATCAGCACGCGGCAGAGGTGCAGGAGCCGGTTCTCCGCAGCACTACTTTAGGAAAAGATGCCACTCAAATCGCCGATGCGGTTGCCGTTCGGGCTTTGCATCAACAGGTCAGAAATTTATTTTACAATGAGCAATTCGATAAACTTGAAAACATGGCCAAGGAATTTAGGGACAAAAAGAGCCGTTTCCCTGAAGGTCTTTATAAACTTCATTATTTTTATCTTGCATTAGATAAGCCGGAATCGGAAACCGAACAGAACTATCGGGATTTTTTTCGTATTTTAAATAAATGGGCAACAAAATACCCAAATTCCATTACTCAGCGTGTCGCGGAAGCAAGCGCATGGTTTAATTATGGATGGCTCGCCAGAGGCACTGGTTGGGCAAGCACAGTTACCAGCGAGGGCTGGCGAATAATGAATTTACGGCTACAGAAATCATATGATATCTTGACCCAACCAAATATCTCTCAAGCCGGTGATTGCCCTGAAAGGTTCGCACTATTATTGGCCCTGGGCCGGGGGTTAGGATGGGATCGAGGCAAATTCGATATGATTTTTAGAAGCGCCATTTCTTTTGATCCGAGTTATTATTCCTTTTATTTCCAAAGGGCTGAATATCTTATGCCAAGGTGGGAGGGTGCACCGGGAGAATGGCAGAAATTCGCGGAAGATGCGACGACGATGACGCCAAAATCAGAGGGCATGGCGATATATACCCGCATACTGCAAAGCCGTTTTTGCGTTGAATGGAAAACGTTCGATTATCCCGGCATTTCCTGGGAAAAAATGAAACAGGGCTTTTTGGACATGGAAAAAGAATATCCAGATTCCCGGTGGAATCTGAATCAGTTCGCATTATTCGCGATTAGAGCCCATGATTATGAAACAGCCTACAATTTATTTAAAATGATAGGAAAAAACCCCATTTTAGAAATTTGGGGAACAGAAGAAAGTTATGCTTATTATTGTGGCTCGACTACAGCCCGTTATTATAATTTACACTCCGCCAGGTAAAGCCTAAATAATATTGGCGAGAGTGTTGATCGGCGTGCAATTTTGACCCACCATCGGCATCCAATTTTGACCCAGGTGTAATTTAAATTATTTTATCAATAACAGAATGTTATGTGTAGCGGCGCGAGATAACTTTCACGAAACGGTGAGATAACTCGCTCTCTCAATAAATTTCACCACGTGAAATCCGATTGCGCCGGGCCGCCTCTAAGTATCGAACTTAATACTTTGGCTACCAGCTCCTCTATTAAATCTGCAGCCATCCGCCGATAATCATTCTTCAAGGATTCGGTCAACTCACCGTCCTTGCAATGACATTCCATTTGTGCGTGTCCGCGAAGCATGGCAAGAAGAAGTTTTATAGTTTTCTTTTCCATCCTTTTTATCTCATGTTGATCGGTGTGCAATTTTGACCCACCATCGGCATCCTGTTTGACCCAGGGGCAATTTGAATTATCATATTAATAACCCAAGTTATGACCTCGGAAGGTGGGTTAATATTGGACGCCGATGACCCCACAAAGTGGGTCATTATTGCATGCCGATCAACACTTACGGAGTTTCGTGAGTCTTTTTTTTGACCGCTGTTTTGACAAAATCTCATCCCGAATGTAATCTAATAATCATTAGTTGTAATTTCTACTATCTCAGTCCAAAGACCAATTCAGCCTAAGCCTCACCAAGATATCTTTTCAATCCAAAGTCCTTTTTCAGTCCACAGCTCAACGATGCCGTTTTTTTATACTGCCACGTTAATTTCTCAAAGGAGGAAAGGCGATGGTCAAGCGCATCCTGGGGGGAATAAGCATACCTCTCGTGTTATTCGTTATCCTGTTCAGCCAGATAGGGGTGCAGCAGGCGCGGGCGGCAGGTTTTACAAATACCGGAAGCCTCGCCACTGCCCACGAAGGTCATACCGCGACTCTGCTCCCCAGCGGCAAGGTCCTGGTGGTGGGTGGATATGAAGCTAGCGGAATCTTGGCCTCGGCCGAGCTGTACGACCCGGCCTCAAATACATGGTCATCCGCCGGAAGCCTCGCCACTGCCCACGAAGGTCATACCGCGACCCTGCTCCCCAGCGGCAAGGTCCTGGTGGCAGGAGGAGTGAATAAGAGCGGTTATGTGGCCTCAGCCGAGCTGTACGACCCGGCCTCAAATACATGGTCATCCGCCGGAAGCCTCGCCACTGTCCGCGAAGTTCATACCGCGACCCTGCTCCCCAGCGGCAAGGTCCTGGTGGCGGCCGGATATGGAAAGAGCGGATATTTGACCTCGGCCGAGCTGTACGACCCGGCCTCAAATACATGGTCATCCGCCAGAAGCCTCGCCACTGCCCGTTATTCACATACCGCGACTCTGCTCCCCAGCGGCAAGGTCCTGGTGGCAGCCGGATATGGAACTAGCGGTGATTTGACCTCGGCCGAGCTGTACGACCCGGCCTCAAATACATGGTCATCCGCCAGAAGCCTAGCCACTGCTCGTTATTCACATACCGCGACTCTGCTCCCCAGCGGCAAGGTCCTGGTGGCAGGCGGATATGGCACTAGAGGTTGGGTGACCTCGGCCGAGCTGTACGACCCGGGCACCAATACCTGGTCATCCGCCGGAGGCCTCGCCGATGGCCGTTATTTACATACAGCGATGCTGCTTCCGGATGGCAGGTCCTGGTAGCGGGGGTAGTAAAATGAAGGATGGATTCGCAATTTGTCAGCAATCATGGGGCGGAAACGCCCCCCTTGTTCAAGCCACCTCACGCGCATCGTACAGCGTGTATTTTTGCGTGGTATAGATGTCGCTCTGCCCCATGAGTTGCCGAGCTTCTTGTACACCTCGGCGGGAGCGATGTAATCGTGATCTCCGAGCCAGACAACGGCTAAGTTAGCGGCACGAGACAACTTTCCCGAAAAAGCGAGATAAATCCCTCTCGCGCCAAATTTCACCTCGTGAAATCCGATTGCGCCGCCCGCCTATTTTTTACTTTTTCATCGCATGAATGGGATTCTGGCAAGTTTGCCCTTTTTCATGGACCCAATGGCATGGCGGCTTATAATTGCATGCTTGCCAGCAATCGCATTTTTCACCCACAGAACCACAAATAGTGCATTTCATCTTGCCCGTGCTTTGTTCAAACAAATATTCGATAGGGTTCATCTCACTCCTCTTGGCAATAAATTGTTGATCGGCGTTCAATTTTGACCCACTATCGGCATCCTGTTTGACCCGGGCTTAATTAAATTTATCATTTTCATAACAGCAAGTTATGGCCCCAGAGGGTGGGTCAATATTGGACGCCGATTACCCGCAAAGTGGGTCATTATTGCATGCCGATAAACAAGCGGGAACGGGGCCAACACGAAGCAGGTAATAACCTGGTCAGCCGTTACCAAGAACACCGACGGCTCGACCATCAACGACCTCACCGGCTATTACGTTTACGTGCAGGAACCCAGTCAGGCGCCCGCACTGATAGCGTCGGTAAGTTCAGCGACGCTGACTTACAGCATTTCTAACGGGAAAAACAACAACAGCCCGTACCCTGCCGGCTCCAAGGTCATTATAACAGCGGTGGACAGCGCGGGGATCCAGAGCGCGAACTCCACGGCTTTAGCATTCAATTAAGAGGATGGTCAAGATGCCAAAAAATAAAGGGTGCTTAAGGGACGATAAAGGCATGGCTCTCATTACCGTGCTACTTATCCTTGTCCCTTTGACGACATTGGGTATGTATTCGATCTGGACGTCGAATTCCGAGACTTCGCTAGGCGGAAACGAGAGGCTGAATAAGATGGCCTATTACGTCGCCGAGGCTGGGCTTAACGAGGCCATGTCAAAGTTCAGCCAGATTTCGGGCATGCCATATTATATTTCGGGCACCGAGGTAGCTACTCTCAAAGCCAACCCTTCCAAAAGCTGGAAATATAAAGGGCTGATAAGCGCGACAAATGGTTTTGGCAGCTACAGCACGTACATCTATCCCACCTGGACAAACACCTGGAACGGCCCCTATCACAACTATACAACAGGCGTGGGGTACGGGCCTCCAAGCCTTGTGCTGTACAATAATAAATACTATTATCCGGCTCCCGGATGCCCAATCGACGGCGGCCCGAATGGGCAGGTAGGTTCCCCTGTTTATCACGTGATATCCGTAGGGAAGATAAAGAACCCGAGCGGAAGCATAATAAGCAGCGCCAGGTTAAGCGCGGACATAACCTCGAACACCATAAACGTCGATGTACCCGGAGGGATATATTCAGGGACGGATATTGATTTTAAAGGTACCCCCTATGTCGCCGCCCCAGGGGATGTAGGCGTAGTATCCGGAGACGGCCAGGACCTGTCGGGAGACGCGGGCTACACAAACGGAAGCTTAGCTAATAAGTATGAAAATATGTCTTCTTTCCTGGGTATGAGCTTACCTCAGGCTAAGAGCCTTGCCACAGAAACGGCTTGCGGGGGTTCCCTGCCGCCTTACCTTGGGTCATACCCGAACGACCCTCAGATTATTTTTGTCGATAACGCCTGCAAATACTGTGGCGGCTCTCCCGGTGGAGTAACACTCACAGGCAATGTAACCGGCAGCGGAATCCTTATAATTACCGGCGATCTCGACATACACGGTACCATCACCTTCAACGGGCTGGTTTATGTTTTAGGCTCTTTAACGGTAACGGGCACCGCAACCATAAACGGCGCCATTATGGTTAAAGGGTCATCTACTACAGAGCTGAAGGGCACCTGCAACATTAACCTTAACAGAGCAATCCTGCAGAAAGTTTCAAGAGCAGGGTTCGCTAACAAGATGATAGTCTGGAAAGACGAACGGCAGTAAGCTTAAACCCGGCCCCTCTTTCATAACGCCCCCCTGCCCCCCCATGCCCTTTTCCCCTTGATAGCTCCGCGTCCCTATGGTAGATTAATTCAATCAAACCTGACGGAGACAAAAATGCTTACTGCAAAGGATATAATGAGCCGCGAGGTGATAACGGTCGGGCCGCGGACGACTGTCGAGGAGCTGGCGAGGCTTTTAATGGAGCACCATATTTCAGGCGCGCCGGTCGTTGACGAGACGGGCGGGCTGGTCGGCATCGTGACGGAGCACGACCTGATAAACCGTGAGAAGCGCCTGCACATACCGACGGTCGTACAGATATTCGACGCCTTCATCTACCTGGAAAGCTCAAAGAAATTCGAAGAAGATTTAAAAAAGATGGTGGCGGTGAGGGTGGGGGATATCTGCAATCCCGATGTCGTAACCATCGAGGAGGACACCACCCTGACCGATATCGCCACCATAATGACCGAAAAGGATGTCCACCTCCTGCCCGTATTGAGCGGAGGAAAACTGGTCGGCATAGTCGGGGAGGAGGACGTCCTGAAGGCCTTCTCCAGGGACTGACAAAGTGCCCCTGACCTGCTCTTTTGAGAGCTGTTCGGCCCGTGAGACCTTCGATGCCGGAATGAGACTCGGGCGTCTTCTTGGCCCGGGTGATTTCATCTGCCTTAAAGGGGAGCTTGGGGCGGGCAAGACGACATTCGTCCAGGGCGCTGTCACGGGCATGGACTCACAGGATATGGCTACCAGCCCAAGCTTCGCCCTCGTAAACGAATATCACGGAAGGATAACGCTTTACCACATCGACCTCTACCGCTTAAGCGGCCCGGCGGACCTTGAAAGCATCGGGTTTATGGAATTTCCGGGTGAGAACGAGGGCGAGGCCGCGGCGATGGTGGAATGGCCGGAGCGCGCGGGAGACGAACTGCCGGACGAGCGTCTGGAGGTTTTTTTTGAACATACTGGTGAAGACAGAAGGATGCTCACCATAACCGCTTTTGGCGCAAGATATGAAGAACTGCTGGAGGGCATATGCCCCAGACACCGGTAATCAAGAAAATAGGCATTATCTGCAAACACGACAATGCCCCGGCCTGGGAGCTTGCCGGGAAACTTAAAGTCTGGCTGGACGAGCGTTCAATCGAGACTATCCTCGACCGGGGTACGGCCTCGCACCTGGGGCTTCAGGGCGTACCGAAAGAGGATATCCCGGAGCGGGCGGACGCGATAGTGGTCTTCGGCGGCGACGGGACGCTCCTTTCCGTTGCGCGGCTCATCGAAGAGAAGGGGACGCCCATCATCGGGGTGAACCTGGGCACGCTGGGGTTCCTCACGAATGTCCCGGTGGAGCAGCTTTACGCCACCATGGAGATGGTGCTCCTGGGGCAGTACAAGGTCCAGGAGAGGATCCTGCTCGTCGTCTCCATAAAGCGGGAAGGCAAGGTAATTTCCTCCAACCACGTTTTAAACGACATGGTGATAAACAAGGGGGCGCTTGCCAGGATAATCGAAATCGACACCTTCATCGACGGCAAATTCCTGACCACTTTCAGGGCGGACGGGCTCATCGTCTATACGCCCACCGGCTCCACTGGCTACTCTCTTAGCGCGAACGGCCCAATCGTGCATCCGTCGCTAAGCTGCCTGGGGATAACGCCGATCTGCCCGCACACCCTCACGAACCGGCCCCTGATATTACCGGACACGGTAGTCTTCGAAGCCGCTATACGCTCGGAGACGGAGGACGTGTACCTTACGCTGGACGGGCAGGTGGGGTTCCTCCTGAAGCCTGAGGACGTGGTGGAAGCGAAGGTGGCCTCGAACAAGATATATATCGTAATAAGCCCGATGGAGGACTACTACCATATGCTCCGGACGAAGCTGAAATGGGGGGAGAGGTGATGGACGGAAAACCAGGGCCGCCGGTGGGCCGGGATGGCGCGGCATTCGCCGAGTACGCCGATTACCTGCGTGACGCGGGCGTGACGGAGCAATGGGGCCCGGATAGCTTCAGATGGACGGGAGACAGCCCCCATCCGAGAATCGCGAGGTGTCAAAGAAGCAAAGCCTCTCCCCGTAGGTGAGTATGGCAAGGAGGAAGGGGAATTATATCCCGGCCTGCGCGAGGTCAAGACGCTGGACGGCCTCCGTGAGTTCATCGGAGATTGCAAGCGGTGCAAGCTTTGCCAAGGCCGTACCAACATCGTCTTCGGCGTGGGGAGCCCTGATGCGAAGCTGGCGTTCGTCGGCGAGGGGCCGGGCCGTGACGAGGACATAAAGGGCGAACCCTTCGTGGGCCGGGCCGGACAGCTCCTGACGGACATCATCGAGAAGGGCATGAAGCTTATGCGCAGCGACGTATATATCGCGAACGTCGTCAAATGCCGTCCGCCCGAGAACAGGAACCCCGAAGAGGACGAGATAGCGGCGTGCGAGCCGTTCCTTAAGAAACAACTTCAACTTATAGCTCCCAAATTCATTTGCACATTGGGAAAGTTTGCTACGCAGACCCTGCTTAAAACAAAGGAGCCGATAAGCTCGCTCCGAGGCAACTGGCACGAGTACGAGGGCATCAGGCTTATACCCACCTTCCATCCCGCTTACCTCCTCCGGAACCCCGGCGAAAAGAAGGTGGTATGGGCGGACGTGCAGAAACTGATGGCGGAATATAACGGGGAGGGGTCTACCAATAAGGAGAGTTCCATATGAAGAGACTGTGGGCGCCCTGGAGGCTGGAATATATCCTTGGCGAGAAGCCCGGTTATTGCATCTTCTGCGCCATGCCCGCGGAGGACAAGGACCGCGAGAACTACATCCTGTACCGGGGCCGCGAGAACTTCGTCATAATGAACAAGTACCCGTACAACAACGGCCACCTGATGGTCATCCCCTACAAGCACGCCGAGATGATTGAGGACTTTTCGGATTCCGAGCTTACCGAGGCGATGGCCCTGACGCGCGAGTGCTGCCGGATAATGAGGGACGCCATGCACCCGCAGGGTTTCAACGTCGGCCTGAACGTCGGGCCAGGCGGCGGGCGCGGGCATAAAGGAGCACCTGCATTTCCATATCGTCCCGCGCTGGGAGGGGGACACCAATTTCATGTCCGTAGTGGAGGACACCCGCATAATGCCCCAGCACTTAAGCGAGACTTACGAGCAGCTGAGGCCGGGATTTGAGAAACTGAAAAAAATCTAAGCGACGAAGCATGATAAATGGAATTTTTCTTTCATGAATGTTTTTAAAATTGATTTTGTATTAGGCTTATCAATAATCGTAATTACTTTTTGTTGTCAAAAAACGGATTGATTATAACTCGCTTTTGACTTAAGTTTTATATTTGCGTGAATATATCTATTATCATTCCATTGTCTTTCTGATCGTCGATTTAATAAAATGTAATTGTTCATCATAGGATTTGCCGTATGCTTATTATCTTTGTATGATTGGCATAAAAATTTTAAGAGATACAGTTAAGATAAGAATAAAGCAGGAAACTCTTCAGTTTTGCTCAGGCAGTATGAAAAAAAGTTTTTGGAGGTTGTAGTTGTCGTCTAACGATACGCCGCTGATGCGGCAGTACAGGGAGATAAAAAAAAAGCATCCGGGTTCGATACTCTTCTTCCGCATGGGCGACTTCTACGAGATGTTCGGAGAAGACGCGGTCAAAGCCTCGAAAGTCCTTGAGATTGCCCTCACCACCCGCAATAAAAATTCAGACGAGCCGATACCGCTCTGCGGTGTCCCGTACCACGCCGCCGACGCCTATATCGCCAAGCTAATCAAACGCGGGTTCAAGGTCGCCGTGTGCGAACAGGTGGAGGACCCTAAAACGGCCAAGGGCATCGTGAAGCGGGAGGTGATACGGGTAATAACGCCCGGAACCCTGCTTGAAGACAACCTCCTTTCGCCAAACGAGAACAACTTCCTCCTCTCGCTTTCGGTCTATAAAAGAAAAATCGGACTCGCCTTCGCGGACATATCCACGGGAGAATTTTACCTCGCCGAGTTCGACGAATCTGAGCATGAAAAACTTCTGGGAGAGCTGGAACGCATCGCCCCGAAGGAGATACTCCTGCCGAAAGGCGCGGCGGGGAAAGAGCCGCTGGCTGAAGTCTATCGGAAGTACAAAGACCGAGTCGAACTCTCAGACGACTGGCGTTTCGACCCGGACACAGGCTCAGCAGAAACTGCTCGAACACTTCGGCGTAAGCTCGCTTAGATGGCTTCGGGGTGGACGGGCATGGACGCCGCAATCGCCTCCGCATGCGCCGCCTTCATATTCCTTTCGGAGACCCAGGCGAAGTCGCTTTCGAATATCAATAAAGTCCGCGCGCACAACCCCGGCTCTTACATGATATTGGACGAGGTGGCGCTGAAAAACCTCGAGGTAATCGAAAGCCCGTCCGGCAAGGAAGGCACGCTCCTAAACTGCCTGGACAGGACCGTCACCTCGATGGGGACCCGGATGCTGAAGTCCTGGCTCATCAGGCCGCTGCTCGACCTGCACAAGATCGCGCTCAGGCATGAAGCGGTCGGCGAACTGGCGGAGAATTTCTCCATGCGCGACGTCCTGCGGGACGCGCTCCGCGAGATTGCAGACCTTGGAGCGCCTGATGGGGCGGATATGCTCCGGCGTGGCAGGCCCAAGGGATTTGGCGGCATTGCGGAACTCCCTCCAGGCGCTTCCGAAGGTGCGGGAAGCGATAGCCGAGGCCGGGACGTTGAGGCTTTCCGAGCTTAAATCGATTTTCTCGGAACACCTTGAACTGCGGGACATCCTTGAGCGCGCGCTTTCAGCCGAGGTTCCGCCGACGCTGAAAGACGGCGGGGTGATAAGGACCGGCTACCACCCGGAACTTGACGAGCTTCGGAAATATTTTTCGGCCGGCAGGGGGATAATCGCGGGCATCGAGGCGGACGAGACGGTCAAAAACTGGCATCGATTCGCTGAAGGTGCGGTACAACAAAGTCTTCGGCTATTACATAGAGATTACCCGCTCCCATCTTGCAAAGGTGCCGGATTATTTTATCCGCAAACAGACACTGGTGAACGCGGAGCGCTACATCACGCCGGAGCTTAAGGAATACGAGGAAAAGGTTCTGGGCGCCGAAGAGCGGATGCTGGAGATGGAGGGCAGGCTCTTCGTGGAGCTTCGGGAGCAGGTCGCGCTTTACGCCGCGGCGGTGCAGATAACCGCCGAGGTCATCGCGGAGCTTGACGTACTGGCTTCGCTTTCCGAGGCGGCGGTCTCGCGCGGGTATATCCGGCCGGAGGTGGACGGCGAGGATTCTATAGATATACGCGAGGGGCGGCACCCGGTGGTGGAGGAGATGGTGGGGCGGGAGCGCTTCGTGCCGAACGACTGCCGTCTCGACCCTGATACGACGCTTGCGATAATTACCGGCCCCAACATGGCCGGGAAATCCACCTTCATGCGGCAGGTCGCGCTTATCGCCCTGATGGCGCAGGCCGGCTCGTTCGTCCCGGCAACGTACGCGAAAATCGGCGCGGCGGACCGGATATTCACGCGGGTAGGGGCGTCCGACAATATCGCAAAAGGCCAGAGCACGTTCATGGTGGAGATGAACGAGACCGCGAATATCCTGAATAACGCCACCGGCAGGAGCCTCGTGATACTGGACGAGATAGGGCGCGGGACATCCACTTTCGACGGCCTCTCGATCGCCTGGGCGGTGGCGGAGTTCATACATGAGAACATAAAGGCGAAGACGCTTTTCGCAACCCATTACCACGAGCTGACCGAGCTTGCCGCAACGCTTCCCTCTGCTAAGAACTTCAACGTCTCCGTGAAGGAATGGAAGGACGAGATCGTTTTCCTCCGGAAGATCCTTCAGGGCGGGACGGACCGAAGCTACGGGATCCAGGTGGCGCGGCTGGCCGGACTCCCCAGGGAAGTCGTCGCCCGCGCGAAGGAGATACTCCGGGACCTGGAGAAAAAATCCTACGACGAAGCGGAGAAACACCCGCACCACGAAGAAAAGGGCAGGGGCAGCGGCAAGGCGGGCAAGACGAGCCAGATCGATTTATTTACGCCGAAAATAGATTACGCGTTCGCTGACGAGCTAAGCGAATTGGACATCCTGAACCTGACGCCGATGGAGGCGCTCGGCAAGCTGTCCGAACTTAAAGAGAAGGCGGAGAAGCTCATGACGACGCGGGAAACATGAAGGCGCGGTACACGCATAACCTGGCGATAGACGACCCGCTCGCGATGGAACGAGGCGGTCAGGTCTGTTGATAAATCTACGGCGCCCTAGAAAGGATGTAAGTAATGGAATTTGGTCATTTATTAGTTTTAGTGGGTTTTGCCGGAATAATCTTCGGACTGGTGATATTCATTATTGCATATAAGATTGGCATAGATGTTACATCAACGAGGTTTGTAGTAAAACTTATTGTCGTCACCTGCGGAATTTTTATTTTAATTCCATTTTGGCTTACTGATCTTTCAATTGCAGATAAGATAGTTGGTACAGTAATAGCGTCCGTGGCTGGTTTGGGGTATTTTTTATTACTTTATAATCTAAAGCTTAAAAAGATGCACAAGAAATAAGGAAATCAGAGGGCAATTTATTTTCCCAGAAAACGAGACGGGGTGAACGTGCTGTTCCAGGGGCATCCGATATTCGGACTATTCGGGAACGAATTTCTGGAAATTGGGGACACGTCCCATATTTCCGGATGAGCGTTAAGGTTGTTAAAGATGACGGTCGCACAGAAGACTTTAGTTTTGAAAAGAGTGAACACGCGATAGCTTAATAGGGGCCGCGCGTCGATATAACGATCCGGGATTCGGCGGGGAACGACCAGGGCGCGCTCTTCTTCATAAAGGCCCCCGGACTGCACGAACATTTCGGACGTGGCGGGCACGGGTTCCGTTTCCCCGAGTACTGAGGCCGATGCGCACTGGCTGATAATCCCTTCGCCCGGCGCGGGCGGTCAGAGCCAGACAGGTATTTTTTTAAATGAGGAACTTCAGTCCGGTCCGGTAACGGTCGTTTTCCTGCCGGACCCATACGACCTCCGCATAGTCCGAAACCGGCGCGATTGCCGCATCCGCGGGAAAGCGCAACTTCAGGACCTCGCCCTTGAACAACGGCTGTCTTACGTACATCCCTAATCCGGTATCACTGATATTGATACCCAGACCGTCGCTTTGCATGCTGCGGTGCAGTTCGGGAAAAGCGGAGCAAGTAAATAGCACCATGCCGCGAAAAGTTCTGCGCGTGGCCGCTTTCGTGTTTCCTGTCTCCATGGTTTCTCATTCCTCATGTTATACGATAAGCATCTGAGTATATATACAGGACTATTGTTAAAAAACGATTAAAGCGGGATTAAATATTTTTTAGAAATAGAAATTGGAAAGCGGTGCGGGGGGCAAGGAAAGAATATGAGGTGTGAAGGATGCTCTTAAGAACTCGTACTGCTTAATCGGCCCAAGCCACCATCGATACGCATTTTTTCAGAAAAAATGAAAAAATCAATAAATTTTCTGCGGTATCGATTACAGTGCATCGCCACGCTTAGCACGATCATTTTAGGGGGGGCAAAGCGGGGTTTTTGATATATCGATTTTTAAGGGTAATAAGCAATCTTACCCTTGTTTAAAATACAGTTACGCCCATATTGCGACCTTTTCCGGAATCCGGTTTTTGATTTTCCAACTATTTGAAAATTAAAGATATTTTTTTGCGCCGAAACCCGGCTTTTACGCCTGACGCTCCAAATTCCACTCCCGGCGGGAGTATTTCTCCGCCATCAGCTTACGCGCCAGCGCCTCCTCATCCGGCGTCAAGGAATCAGGCTGAAACCCCGCGCCCAGTTCCTCGGAAAAGCCCTTTATTAGCGCGGCCTTAAGCTCTGAAATATCGACCCCCGGAAGGTGCTCGGAGAGCGCGGTCATCTTCTTTGATAGCGCTTCCCGCGCCGCCACGCCTGTCGGCCTCGCTCTCGAATTTCATAAGGGCCAGAAGCGCGTCGTAATCCTTCTCGATAATCAGGGAACCCTGCTGAAGAAAAGAGTTTTTCAGCCGCCTTTGCGCGCTCCCGATAAGCTTCCTGCCGCCCGCCAGCACCTCGTACCAAGACGGCGAAGAGAAGCACAGAGGATGGCTTAAGTTACTGTTATTTTTCCCTTTTCTGACCGGGACAAGCTCCGCCGGAAGCCCGATGAAGTTCAGGCCGCGCAGGAAACAGGCGCCAATTTTCTTATAAGAACCCATTAGGTCTGACGGGAAAAAATCGCTGGGAATCCGGCAGGTTACACTGTACGTAAGCTCCGAGTCGTGGAGCACCGCCCGTCCACCCGTCGGCCTCCTTACAAGCGGCACTCCTCTGGCGGAAAGTTCCTCCAGGTCAAGCTCAAAAACCCTTTGAAATGAACCGATTGAGAGGGACGGGGAGTCCCAGGAATAGAACCTGAGCACTGGCGCGGAACCGGGGGAACCGGAAAAAATCAGCAGGGCCTCATCCACCGCCATGTTCCAGGCCGCCCCGCCGGGACCCGAATCTATAAGCCGAAAGCCGCTGTCCATGTATCGGAAGATAACATAAAAGCCACGTTGACAAAAGGAATTTTTTATAATATGATTCCTAATTTCGAGGAGTTATCAATGATAAAGAGCATGACCGGCTTCGGCAAGGGCGAGGGCGGCGGTTACGTCGTCGAGATGCGCTCTGTGAACCACAAGTTCCTGGACGTGGCTCCGAGGCTGCCAAAAAGCCTTTCCGCGCTGGAAGGACGGCTTAAAAAAGCTATCGGTGAGCGTTTTTCCCGTGGGCGGATAGACGTTTTCGTTACCTCAGGCGGTTCGGAAGAAGGACCGAAGGCGCTTAAACTGGACCTTCAAGCGGCGAAACAATACATTGAACTGCTGTCGGAGCTGAAATCCCAGTTCGGTCTGCCGGGCGAGATCGACCTCGATATGGTCGGCTCGTTGAAAGATATAATTATAATCCAGGAAGAGACGGGCGACCTTGAGGCGGCCTGGTCGGCGCTGGAAGCTACTCTTTCAGAGGCGATGAACGCGCTGGAAAGGATGCGGGCGGAAGAGGGGGCAAATCTCGACGCCGATATCCGGAACCGCTCGTTGACCATCTCTCTCGGTCTGGACGAAGTAGCGAAACGCTCCCCGGAGGTAGTGAAGGAGTACCAGGCGAAGCTCAAGGAGAGAGTGGAGAAACTCGCCCAGGGAATCGAACTGGATGGGGAACGGCTGGCGCAGGAAGCGGCGCTGATGGCGGACAGGTGCGACGTGACCGAGGAGGTCGTCCGCGGCAGGAGCCATCTGGCCCAACTGCACAAGATGCTGGACGAAGGCGGCCCGGTAGGCAGGAAGCTGGACTTCCTCATTCAGGAGATAAACCGGGAGTTGAACACCGTCGGGAGCAAGTCCTCGGATTTTGAAATCGCGAAACGCGTAATCGAGATGAAAGCGGAGATGGAGAAAATACGCGAACAGGTGCAGAATATTGAGTAGCAAAGGACTGCTGTTTATAGTGTCGGCGCCGTCCGGCGCTGGCAAGACTACTCTTTGCAAGGAGCTTGCCGGGTATCTTCCGGATATATCTCATGCGATTTCGCATACCACGAGGTCGCCCCGGCCCACCGAAAAAGAGGGCGAGCATTATTATTTTGTATCCGAAACGGAATTTAAGAAACTGGCCGGAGAGGGCGGTTTTGTGGAATACGCCACCGTGCACGGCCATCTCTATGGGACATCGAAGAAGGAGCTGGACCGGATATTCGGCCAGGGAAAAGACGTAATCCTGGACATAGACACCCAGGGCGCGATGCAGATAAGACAGTCCGGCATCCAGGGTGTATTCATCTTTATACTGCCGCCGTCCATGGAAGAGCTGGAAAGACGGCTCCGGGGAAGGGACTCG
Source organism: Nitrospirota bacterium (assembly GCA_963698885.1). Classification (GTDB taxonomy): domain Bacteria; phylum Nitrospirota; class JACRHJ01; order JACRHJ01; family JACRHJ01; genus JBARKJ01. The sequence continues at coordinate 310,854 of CAVOSJ010000003.1, forward strand.
GACGACGAGGCGGAAATAGCCAGAAGGCTAAAAAGGGCGGTGGAGGAGCTGGACAGCTTCGACCGGTACGACTACATAATTATTAACGATAACCTGGGGAAGGCGTTAGAGGCCCTGAGATCGGTAATCCTGGCGGAGAGATGCAGGCTGGCGAATGTTGATGCCGCCGCCACGAGAAAAAAATTCGGGCTTGCCTGAGGCAGGCGATAACGGGAGGAAATGAATTGGACATTATAAAACTGCCGATAGAGTATGGTAACGAACTTTTCGACAGCCGTTTCAGGCTGGTGCTTGTCGTCGCCCAGAGGGGGAGACAGCTCACGGAAGGCTCTCCCGCACTGGTCAAGAAAAAGTATGTGAAGAACATCAGTCTTGCTTTGGAAGAGGCTATAGAAGGGAAGCTCAAGTACCTGACCGGCGAGGATGCCAAGCGGGCCAGGGAGTACGAATATCGGATGAGGCGCGAGAGGATAGCCAAAGATAGCATGGAAGAGGCCGCCGCCGCATCCCTGGAGAAGATAGAAGAGATAAAAGAGGCGTACAAGGCGGAGACGGCGGTCGTGTCCGAAGCGGTGCCCGAAAGCGCCGAGATTGAAGAAGATATCATTCCCGAAGATGAGGAAGAGTCCCAGGAAGAAGGCTCCGAGGAATAACCGCCGATGGGTCAGCCGCTGGATGGTAAGGAGATAATTTTAGGGGTTACCGGCGGCATCGCGGCTTATAAGTCCTGCGAGCTCGTCCGGGGTCTCCGTGAGAAGGGCGCGTCCGTGAGCGTCGTGATGACGGAGGCCGCCCGCAAGTTCATCTCGCCGCTTACATTTTCCGCGCTTTCCGGCAGAGAAGTGGGGACGGACCTTTTCGAGTCCCGGGGCCCCATGCCTCATATCGATTTAACCGCCAGGGCGGACGCGTTCATCGTCGCACCCGCCACCGCGAATATTATCGGAAAAGCCGCAAACGGGATTGCCGACGACCTGCTGTCCACGATGCTCATGGCCGCAAAATGCCCGGTGCTTTTCGCCCCCGCGATGAACTGCCGGATGTTTGACAGTCCCGCGCTCCAGAATAACCTGAAAACCTTGAAAGACAGGGGCGTCCTGTTTGCCGGGCCGGACAAGGGCCCGATGGCGTGCAACGAGTTCGGATGGGGCAGGATGAGCGAGACCACCTACATCCTGCATGCGGCGCTTTCGTTATTCAGGGAGAAGACGCTTTCCGGCAGAAAAATCCTGGTAACTGCCGGTCCGACATATGAGGACCTGGACCCTGTAAGGTTCATCGGGAACCGATCCACCGGCAGGATGGGCTTCGCGGTCGCGAAAGAGGCTATGGCCCGGGGAGCCGAAGTAACTTTGATTTACGGACCTACCGCGCTCACGCCGCCTTCGGGAGTCAAAGCGATACCGGTCCGCTCGGCTAAGGAGATGGAGAAGGCGGCGCTGGGCGCCTTCAAGGGAGCGGATATAGCCGTCATGGCCGCCGCGGTATCCGATTTCGCCCCGTCGGAATATTCCCCGGCCAAAATAAAAAAAGGTGGCCTGGAAAATTATTCTTTGAAACTGCTGCGGACTCCTGATATATTAAGCGCCCTTGGAAAGATGAAGAAAAAGGGGCAGGTGGTAATCGGTTTTGCCGCGGAGACCGATGACGTTGGCCCCAACGCGCAGAAGAAACTTAAAGAAAAGAACGCTGATCTCGTCGCGGCTAACCTTGTCGGAAAAGACACCGGCTTCGGGAGCCTGGAGAACAGGCTTTATATATACGATAAAAACGGGCTTGCCATGGATACGGGGCTCGTCTCAAAAGATGAGGCCGCCGGCATGCTTATGGACTGCGCCGCCGGCCTGCCGCTGCTGAAAGTAATTTAAGCGAAAGGGAGATTTCAAAAGATGAGCAGAATAAATTACCTCTTCACCTCGGAGTCCGTCACCGAGGGCCACCCTGATAAAATAGCCGACCAGATTTCCGACGCTATCCTTGACGCGATAATAAAGGACGATCCCACAGCGAGGGTGGCCTGCGAGACGCTGGTCACCACCGGAATGGCCATGATCGCCGGCGAGATAACGACGAGTACCTATGTCCATATACCCGAAATAGTCAGGAACACCATAAAAGACATCGGATACACCCGCGCAAAATACGGCTTCGACTACGAGACCTGCGCAATAATCAGCTCCATAGACAGGCAGTCTCCGGACATTGCGATGGGCGTGGACACAGGCGGCGCGGGAGACCAGGGACTGATGTTCGGCTTCGCGTGCGACGAAACTGCGGAGTTGATGCCGCTTCCGATAATGCTTGCCCACAAACTTACCAGGAAGCTCGCCGAGGTGCGTAAAAACGACGTGCTTACCTACCTGCGGCCGGATGGTAAATCGCAGGTAACGGTAGAGTACAGGGACAGGAAACCGTACAAGGTGAGGACGGTGGTCATATCCACCCAGCACAGCCCGGATATAACGCTGAAAGAGCTCCGCGAGGATATCGTGCAGAGGGTAATAAAACCCGTGATCCCGAAGGAACTTTTTGACGAGGAAGATATCGTTTATCATATCAATCCGACTGGCAGGTTCGTCATCGGCGGTCCGCAGGGCGACACCGGGCTCACCGGGCGGAAGATAATCGTGGACAGCTACGGCGGAGTCGGAAGCCACGGCGGCGGCGCTTTCTCCGGCAAGGACCCCTCCAAAGTCGACCGCTCCGCATCGTACATGGCGCGCTACGTGGCGAAGAACCTTGTCGCCGCCGGTATATGCGAGCGCTGCGAGGTACAGCTCGCATACGCCATCGGCGTAGCCGAACCGGTATCCATCCTTGTCGATACCTACAAAACCGGGAAGATCCCGCAGGAGAAAATCGTCCAGCTTGTAAGGGACCATTTCGACATGACCCCCAACGGGATAATAAAGTCGCTCGACCTCAGGAAGCCCATATACAAGCAGACCGCGGCGTACGGGCATTTCGGGAGGAATGAGCCCGGTTTCACCTGGGAGAAGACGGACGTGGCAAAATCCCTTAAGAAGGAGGCAGGCATATAATGGAATTCGACGTCAAAGACCTTGGACTTGCGGAGAAGGGGAAGCTCCGGATAGAATGGGCGAACCAGAACATGCCCGTGCTGAACCTTATCATGAAGAGGTTTGCGAAAGAAAAGCCGCTGAAGGGCGTGCGGCTTGGACTTTGCCTGCATGTCACCACGGAGACCGCGAGCCTGTGCAAGACACTGAAAGCGGCGGGCGCCGAAGTTTCCATCTGCGCAAGCAACCCGCTCTCGACCCAGGACGACGTGGCGGCCTCGCTTGTTAAGCATGACAAGATTTCCGTCTTCGCCATAAAGGGCGAGGACAACGAAACCTATTACAAACACATCAATGCAGTCCTCGATACAAAACCGATGATGACGATGGACGACGGCGCGGACTTAGTCTCCACCATCCATTCCGAGCGGCCCGACCTGATAAAAAACATCATCGGCGGCACGGAAGAGACGACCACTGGCGTGATACGCCTAAGAAGCATGGCGGAGAAAAAAGTATTAAAATTCCCGGTCGTGGCGGTAAACGACGCCGACACCAAGCACTTCTTCGACAACCGTTATGGCACCGGACAAAGCACTATAGACGGCATCATACGCGCGACCAACAGGCTGCTTGCGGGCACTTATTTCGTCGTAGCAGGATACGGCTGGTGCGGGCGTGGGCTCGCCCAGCGCGCTCAGGGGCTCGGCGCGAAGGTAATCGTGACGGAAGTGGACCCGCTGAAGGCGCTCGAAGCCCTGATGGACGGCTATCAGGTGATGCCTATGGCCGATGCCGCGAAGTCAGGCGATTTTTTCTGCACCGTCACCGGCGACGTCAACGTCATCCGGGGCGAGCATTTCAAAGCAATGAAAGACGGCGCGATAGTGGCCAACTCCGGCCATTTCAATGTCGAACTCGACCTGATTTCATTGGAAGAGATGTCGAAGAAAAAGAGGCGCATCCGCGAGTTCGTCGAGGAATATACCCTGCCCACCGGCAGGAAGATAAACGTGCTGGGCGAGGGCAGGCTCGTGAACCTCGCGGCGGCGGAAGGGCATCCTTCAAGCGTCATGGACATGAGCTTCGCCAATCAGGCGCTCTCGGCTGAGTTTATGGTCAAGCAGGGTAAGGCACTGAAAAAGACCGTTTACGGTGTTCCAAAAGACATAGACGCGGAGATAGCCAGGCTGAAACTGGAGGCGATGGGGGTAAAGATAGACAAGCTCACCAAAGAACAGGAAGAGTATCTTTCCTCCTGGGAGATGGGTACATAAAAACCCACGCATGGACTAAACTTAAAAAAAGGCGTCGCAAGACGCCTTTTTTATTTAAATAATTCTTTCCTTAAACTCATTTAACCCGCCGTTAATTAGCTTTTAATATTTGTGTGCTATATTATTATAAAAGTTCATAGCAAAGATGGAGGACGTGTATGGGAACTGACATCGGATGCGGTAAGCACTACATTGCGTGCGCGGTATTTCTTTACCTTCTGGTCAGCCTTCAGAGGGCGTGGGCAGGCATTCTTTTCTGAAGGTCAGAGGTTAAGACGGCGCATCTTCTCTATCAGGGTGGTGCGCTTCAAATTCAATAGCTCGGCGGCCTTTGTCTTAATGCCGCCGGTTTTTTTTAGGGCCATCCGTATCATCGCGGCCTCAAAACCTTCCAGCTCTTTTTCAAGGTCTGTCCCCTTGTCCGGTATCTGGGGCACGCTGTAAAACTCTTGCCCGGCAACTCCCAATATGGACTGCGGCAGAGCGCTTTCCTGGATATACTCTCCATCTGTAAGCGTGACCGCCCGTTCGATTACGTTCTCCAGTTCCCGGATATTCCCGGGCCATTCGTACGCCACGAGATAATCCATCACGCCGCTTGCCAGCCCCTTTATCCCTTTCTTAAGTTTTTCGTTGTACTTCCCTATGAAGTGAGCGGCCAGCATCGGGATATCCTCCGCCCGGTCTTTAAGTGAAGGCAGGTGGATGGGTATGACGTTCAGCCTGTAGAAAAGGTCGTCCCGGAACAGGCCCTTCTTCACCGCCTTTTCGAGGTCGGTATTCGTAGCTGAAATTATACGGACGTCGATCTTCATCGGTTTCGCCCCACCGACCCGCTCGATCTCCTTTTCCTGAAGCACACGGAGGAGCTTGCCCTGAAGGGCCATCGTCATCGAACCTATCTCGTCCAGGAACATCGTCCCGGTATTGGCCTGCTCGAACTTTCCCGGCTTGTTGGCGACCGCGCCGGTGAAGGAGCCCTTGACATGGCCGAAAAGCTCCGATTCCAGAAGCTCGCTCGGGATGGCGGCGCAGTTGATCGCGACAAACGGGTTCTCTTTCCGCGGCCCGTTATAGTGGAGGGCCTTGGCGACGAGCTCTTTTCCGGTGCCTGAGTCGCCGGTGATGAGGACGGTACTGTCGGAATTAACCACCCTCTCCATTATGGAAAATATTTCCTGCATCGGTCTGCTGGTCCCGATTATGTTATCGAACGTGTATTTTCCCTTCAGTTCCTTTTTTAAGGAGATGTTCTCCAGCAGCAGGTTCCGCTTGTCCGCCGCCTGATGGATGATTATCTTCACCTCGTCAAGCTTTATGGGTTTTGTGATGTAGTCGAAGGCCCCATTTTTCATGGCTGTGATGGCAGTCTCCACCGAGGCGTAGCCGGTCATCATAATGACCATAACTTCCGGACGGTGCTTCCTGGCGAAATCAAGGAGGTCCATCCCGGATACGCCCGGCATCATCAAGTCGGTAATTATTAAATCTACCGGCTCTTTTTCGAGGAGCTTCATGCCCTCTCCGCCGTTGGAAGCCGGGATTATATTATAACCCTCCCGTCCGAGCGCGATAGAAAGCGCCTCGCGGGTATTTTGTTCGTCATCGACTAAAAGGATAGTTTCGCGCATGATGACCTCAGAAAAAACGTTCAATTATAAGAATTTACCACTCAAGTTGGCTTTTATCAAGGAAAAACTTTTTCTTGACATTGAATCCGCCTCTGCTAAAATAGGGAAGTTTTGGAATTTATTGAGGAATTGCACTTATGGCCACTCCCGTTTACGGTGAAGGGGGCGTTTCCCCGGAGATAGCGCGCCTCAGAGCCCAGTTAGCCAAAGACCCCGGGTCCAAGCTCTTCATGCCTCTTGCCGAGGAGTACCTCAAGGCCGGGATGGCCGAGGAGGCTATTTCCGCGCTGGAGAACGGCCTGAACGCCAACCCCTACTACATGAGCGCGAAAGTGCTCCTTGGCAAGGCGTATCTGCAGAATGGGGACACCGGAAAGGCCAGAGAGCAGTTCGAGGCGGTGGTAAAGGCAATCCCGGACAACCTGGTCGCGAACAGGAAGCTGGGCGAGATATATCTGGGCATGGGGATGATGGCGGAGGCTGTAAGCTCATTTCGGATAATTACGCTCCTGAACCCCAAGGACGAGGAGGCAAAGGCCCTGCTGAAGGAAGCGTCATCGCCGCGGGCCGCCAGTTCAGAGGAACCAGACGAAGAGGAACCAACTGGCGCGCAGGCTGAAGATGCTGAACCTGAGCCGCGGGAAAGTACGATATTCGATATTTCCGAAATAAGCCAGGCGGAGGAAGAGCCGGAGCCCGAAATAGACATCCCGCTCCCGGAAGACCAGTTCGCGGCGGCTTTCGAGCTTCCGGTGCCTGAGCCGGAATTCCCGTCAGTAGAGATTGAAGACTTCCAGACGGCGCCCGATGTATTTCCGGAAGTTGAAGCGATGCCGGAGCTGTATGATTTGCCTGAGCCGGACGTTCTACCGGCGATGGATGCTCTACCGGAGATGGACGCTTTACCGGAGATGGACGCTCTGCCTGAGCCGGAAGATATAGAAGCCGAAGCAATTCCAGAAATCGTAATGGAAGATGAAGTGGAGGGGCCGATACAGGCATATTCGATAGATGCCGCCCAGCCAGACGTTGAAGATATATTTTCAGCATATAAAGAGGGGGCCGCCGAAGACGAGAGCCATGAAAATCCGGCTGGGGTATATGAGATAACGGACGACCTGAGCTCTTTTGAGCTTGACGGGTTTGTGTATCAGGCCCCGAAGGAACAGGCGCGCCGCCGGAGACCGGACGGAAGGAAGTTTTCGAGACGGAGACTCTGGCGGAGTTATATGTCGCCCAGGGGTTCTACGACAGGGCCATAAACATCTATAAAAATCTCATCGTCATGTCTCCCGCGGACATGAGTCTCAAGCAGAAGCTCGAAGACCTCTACCTCCTGGCGAATATCGGGAAAAGGGGTCAACAGGAAGAGGCCAAAGACGTTTTGGATGCCGGCCTGGCGGGCGACGTCCTGCCACCCTGGGAGGATGAATCCCCGGAAGCAGACGCCATGGACTCCTGGGAGTTTTACGGCGAGCTGGGGAAGAGGACGGCTGAGAGCGGGGAACCGCCGAGGCCCCAGGTCAGATCGAAAAACCTGGAAGCAGTGAAGAGGCTGGAAGGATTCCTTGAAACTATCAGGAGAAAGGCCGGAAAATGAGCTTTTCGGAAGTCCTCAAAGAACTGACGGAGGGTATACCGGGGTCTAAGGGCGCCGCTGTCGTCGGGATGGACGGAATAATAGTAGAAGAGCTTGCCGCTGAGGCGGGGGTGGACCTTCAGTCCGTGGGGGCGGAATATGGGAACCTCCTGAAAGGCGCACAGGCCGCGTCGCGCTCCCTTCAGATAGGCAGGACGGAAGAAATTTCCATTGCCGCCGAAAGGGCGTGGCTTGTCATGCGAAAGATTAATGACGATTATTTCATAGCCCTGCTGCTCTCTCCAGAATCGAACATGGGCAAGGGCCGGTTTCTGCTTAGGATTGCCGCGGACAAACTGATAAAAGAATTCTAACGGAGACCGGTTCCATGAAAAAAATCATCGTAATCCACGGCCCCAACCTGAACCTGCTCGGCAAGAGAGAGCCGGATACTTACGGGCGCGTAACCTTTGATGAACTGAACAGCATGCTCAGGAAAGCCGCTTTAAAAGCGGGCGTGGAGTTAGGGATAGCCCAGTCAAACCATGAGGGCGAAATAGTAGATATTATCCAGAAGGCCGATGGAAATTTCGAGGCCATTATCATAAACCCCGGGGCATACACCCACACAAGTATCGCTATAAGGGACGCCATAGCCGCTGTCGGCATCCCTACGGTGGAAGTCCATATTTCCAACATTTACAAACGGGAAGATTTCAGGCATAAATCTTATATATCGGAAGTCGCGGCGGGCGTGATATCGGGTTTCGGGATAAACAGCTACATGCTGGGCATCCGCGCCGCGCTGGCCATCCTGAAAACAGGTAAAAACGCCAATGGCTGATAAAAGAGAAAAAAGGCTGGAAGGTTTAAGGAGGCGTTTTGTCTCCGAAGGCGCGGACGCTTTTCTGGTCACAAACTTAACGAACGTCTCGTATTTAACAGGCTTCACCGGCTCGTCTGGCTATGTGGTAGTTACCCCGAAAAAAGCTTTTTTCATAACCGACTCCAGGTACACGACCCAGAGCCGGGATGAGGTGGAAGGTTACGAGGTACGGATTCAGAAAGGCCGGCTGTCGGAAGAGCTTGGAAAAATCATAAAAGAGCTTGGCTCGAAAAAGGTTGGTTTTGAGTCGCGAAACGTAGTGTTCGATTTCCACGGCGCACTCCAAAATGAACTTGGCGGGATGGAACTTCTGCCTGTAAAGGACGCGGTGGAAAAGCTCCGGGCGATAAAAGACGAGGATGAGATAGCCAGGATTACCGAAGCCGTCAGGCGCGCCGAGGAAGGTTTCCGGGAAAACATCTCACGGATTGCCCCCGGTATGGTGGAGAACGAGACCGCGCTTGGGCTGGAATTCAACATCCGGAAACTCGGGGCGAAGAAGATGCCTTTTGACATAATAGTCGCATCCGGGGAGCGCGGAGCCCTTCCGCATGGGATAGCCTCCGGCAAGGAGATGAAGGACGGGGAGACGCTGATAATAGACTTCGGCGGCGAGGCCCACGGCTACCAGTCGGACATAACGAGGAGCGGCGTTGTCGGCGAGCCGGACAGGAAACAGTCCGAGATATATGATATAGTCCTGGAGGCCCAGAAGCGCGCCATAGACAAGGTCCGTGCGGGGGTATCCTGCAAGGAGGTAGATGAGGCGGCCAGGGGCCACATCGCTTCCAAGGGCTACGGCGAATATTTCGGCCACGGGCTTGGGCATGGGGTAGGCCTGGATGTGCACGAGTCCCCGTCCGTGTCGTATTTAAGCGAAGAGGTGCTCCAGGAGGGGATGGTCATAACGATAGAACCGGGGATATACATACCCGGGTGGGGCGGTTTCAGGATAGAGGATATGGTCCTCGTGACGGCGGAAGGCTGCGAGGTCCTGACGTCGCTTCCCAAGGACATGGACTTTCAACGTAACAGGAGGTAAATTTAGTGATTTCGACCGCAGAGTTCCGTAACGGCGCCAAGTTGGAAATAGACGGCGAGCCGTTTGTTATAATCGAGTTCCAGCACGTAAAGCCCGGCAAGGGCGGCGCGTTCGTCAGGACGAAACTGAAAAGCTTAAGATCTGGTAACGTAATTGACCGCACGTACCGTTCCGGCGAAAAGGTGGAGACGCCGAACCTGGAAGAGAGGTCGATGCAGTACCTTTACAACACCGGGGAAGAATATTTTTTCATGGACTCGGAGAGCTACGAGCAGTTCTCCATGACCGGAAAACAGATAGGCGACGGTGCGAGATGGCTTAAGGAAAACATGCTGGCGCAGGTCCTGTACCATAACGGAGACCCCATAAACGTGGAAGTGCCCATGTTCGTGGAACTGAAAGTGGTAAAGACCGATCCCGGCGTGAAAGGGGACACCGCCTCCGGCGGGACGAAACCCGCAATCTTGGAGACGGGTGCGATAGTAAAGGTCCCGCTTTATCTTGAGGAAGGCGAGGTCATAAAGGTCGATACCAGGACCGGTGAATATCTGGAGAGGGTAAAGTAGTCTGCCCTGACAGGAGCGGATAAATAATGAACCTGAAAGAGATAAAAGAGCTTATCGACGTCCTGAAAGACTCGGACGTGACCGAAATAGAGCTGGAAAAAGCGGGTACGAGGATTAAAATTAAAAAAGGCGCTGCGGGCCGTGAACGGGTTCCCGCTCCGCGTGCCGGGGAGGCGCTTGCGGTAGAGCCCCCGGCGCAAGTCACCGCACCCCCGGCCGAGCCGTCGGGCGACGCGCAGAAAAATCTGTTCGTTGTGAATTCGCCGATCGTCGGCACGTTCTACCGCGCGCCCACTCCGGACGCGGCGGTTTACGTGGAGGTGGGCGACGTGGTCAAGAAGGGGCAGATACTCTGCATCATCGAGGCCATGAAGCTGATGAACGAAATAGAGGCCGAAGTGAGCGGAAAGATCGTAGCCGCACTCGTGGATAACGCCCAGCCAGTGGAGTACGGGGAACCGCTTTTCCATATCGAGCCTGTCTGAACCCGCCTTAACTCGAGGTAAAGTTTGTTCAAAAAGATACTGATTGCCAACCGGGGCGAGATTGCCCTTCGTATAATCCGCGCCTGCAAAGAGCTCGGAATCAAGACGGTCTCGGTACACTCCACGATAGATGCGGAGTCCCTTCACGTACGCTTCGCGGACGAGTCCATCTGTATCGGACCGGCCGATTCCGCGGCAAGTTACAGAAACATCCCGGCCATCCTTTCCGCGGCGGAAATAACGGACTCGGAAGCCATCCACCCAGGTTATGGTTTTCTGGCGGAGAGCGCGAATTTCGCGGAGATGTGCGAGACCGCCGGGATAAAGTTCATCGGCCCTACTCCGGAGAACATCCGGCTGATGGGGGACAAGGCCAAGGCGAAGGAGACGATGGTGAAGGCTGGCGTCCCGGTGATCCCCGGGAGCAAGGGGACTGTCAGCAGCGAGGACGAAATCCTTACCCTGGCCACGAAAATCGGGTATCCGGTTATAATAAAGGCGTCCGCGGGAGGCGGGGGGCGCGGCATGCGCGTGGTGCATTCCGCCGGTAGCCTGATAAACTCCTTCCTGACGGCGCAGGCCGAGGCGATGTCCTCATTCGGCAATCCGGAAGTGTACATAGAGAAGTTCATAACGGAGCCCCGGCATGTCGAGGTGCAGATACTTGCGGATGAAAAGGGCAACATAATACACCTTGGCGAGAGGGACTGCTCGGTTCAGAGGCGGCATCAGAAGCTGATTGAAGAATCGCCTTCCCCGGCCATAACGCCCAAAATGCGCAAGAAAATGGGCGAGGTGGCCATTGCCGCGGCGAAGGCGGTGAAATACAGAAATGCGGGCACGGTGGAGTTCATCGTCTCAGGCGATAAATTCTTTTTCATGGAGATGAACACGCGCATACAGGTGGAGCATCCTGTCACGGAGATGGTGACGGGGATCGACCTGATAAAAGAGCAGATAAAAGCGGCCGCCGGCCTGACGCTGAAATACAAGCAGGACGATATAAAAATCGACGGCCACAGCTTCGAGTGCAGGATAAACGCGGAAGACCCGCAGAAGTTCACTCCGTGCCCCGGCACCATAACCACCTACAACGCGCCTGGCGGCCCCGGCGTCCGCGTGGACACCGCGGTTTATTCAAATTATACCGTCCCGCCCAACTACGACTCCATGATCGCGAAACTTATCGTCCACGGGATTGACAGGGAAGAAGCGATGGCGAGGATGACGCGGGCGCTCGAGGAATTTATAATCGAAGGGATAAAGACTACCATCCCTCTCCACAGGCGGGTGTTCCTGGACCCGGTCTTCCGCTCCGGGATATACAGCACCTCGTTCCTCGAAACATTCAATAAATAATGGCCGACATTCTGCCTCGGGGCCTCGGAGATAATCAGAGGCCTTTATCTCATAACTGACGCATCTGGGGCAAGGGGACACGAAGAAATTGTCCGCGAAGCGATAGCCGGGGGCGCGAGGCTTATTCAGTTCCGGGATAAATATCTCCCAAAGGACGATTTCCGCGATATGGCATTCAGGCTCAGGAAAATCACGGCGGACGCCGGCGCTGCCTTTATCGTAAACGACGATTTGGAAACGGCGCTCGCCTGCGGTGCGGACGGGGTGCACCTGGGGCAGGACGATACGCCGCTCCCTATTGCGCGTAAGATTGCTGGGAATGGGCTTATAATCGGGATATCGACCCACTCCCTCGCCCAGGCGGAAGCTGCACAGGAAGGCGGCGCGGACTACATCGGTTTCGGCCCGATTTTCAAGACCGACACAAAGGACGCCGGAGAGGCTAAAGGGACCTCCCAACTCCGGTCGCTTAAGGAAAAAATAAAAATACCGATTGCCGCCATCGGCGGCATAAATCTGGATAATGCATCAGAGGTGATAGAAGCGGGCGCGGACGCCGTGGCGGTCATATCAGCTGTTTCTGATGCAAAAGACGCGGCCCTTGCGGCCAGAAAGTTTGTAGAGTTATTTAAGGGGAGGTCTTGATGCGCGGGTTTTTAATCTTTATTGCATCCTTGTCGGCGGCTTTACTGTTAATTTCCGGCTGTTCCAAAGGCGGGGGCGACGTAATCAAGATAGGCGTCGCCGGGCCGATGACCGGGGATCAGAGCCGCTACGGAGTGGACTTTAAAAACGGCGTCGGAATGGCGGTGGAGAAATGGGAGTCGCAGGGCGGGGTCATGGGGAAGAAGGTGCAGGTGCTCCTGGAGGACGACCAGCATGACCCGAAACAGGCGGTATCCGCGGCCAATAAGCTGATAAACGAGAACGTAGCCGGTGTTATAGGACATTTCAATTCTTCCTGCTCCATACCCGCGTCCAAAGTCTATCTGGACGGAGGCATCCCGATGATAAGCCCGGCCACTACCAATCCGCAGTTCACCGAGCAGGGATACTGGAACACTTTCCGCGTATGCGGAAGGGACGACCAGCAGGGGAAAGTGGCGGCGGAGTTCGTTACTAATGATCTGAAGAAAACGCGCATCGCGGTGATCCAGGATAAAACCACCTACGGCCAGGGAATAACCGACGAGTTCAAGAAGAACCTTGGGCCGCGGGCGAAGGTAGTTTACGACGGCAGCATCATCCAGGGCGACAAGGACTTCAAGAGCGTGCTCGCCAGTATAAAGAGCGCGGGCCCTGAAGTGGTTTATTTCGGCGGGATGTATCCGGAAGCGGGCCTCCTTGTCAGGCAGGCGCGAGAGATCGGGCTTGATGCAATATTTGTCGGCGGAGACGGCGCGATGGACAGGAAGCTGGTAGAGATTGCCGGAGGGAGCGCGGACGGTTTTTATATAACTTTCACCCCCGACCCTTCCAGCATAGAAAGCGCCAGGGACTTCCTGGATAAATACAAAAGGAAGTTCGGCGAGCCCGGCCCCTATTCCATATATGCATATGTCGCGGCGGATATAATGCTTAAGGCTATAAACGATACGAAATCCACCGACGGAAAGGTATTGGCTGACTATCTCCGCAAAAACAGCTTCGATTCTCCGCTCGGCAAAATCGAGTTCAGCAAAAACGGCGACAACAAAAACGCCCATTACGTCATCTGGAAAGTCGATGGCGGCAAGTTCGTCCAGGTGACCAAGTGAAGCAGATAACGCTGCGCACCAAGAGCCGCGTCGAGATGGTAAACATAACGGACGAGGTGCGCCGTGCGGCGGCCGAGAGCGGCGTCAAGGACGGGATATGCTACGTTTTCGTGCCGCACACCACCGCGGCCGTCACGATAAACGAGAACGCGGACCCGGACGTGGTGCGGGATATCGAGACGCACATGTCCAGCGTCATACCAGAGAGCGGGGATTACCGGCACTCTGAAGGGAACTCCGACGGACATATAAAATCCAGCCTCTTCGGCTGTTCGGAGACTGTCTTCATAGAGGACGGCAAGCTGGTACTGGGGACCTGGCAGGGAATATTTTTATGCGAGTTCGACGGGCCGCGCAGCAGGAAGGTTTATATAAAAATAAAGTGACTTTGCCGGAGGGTTTTATGTCTGAATGCAATGTACATAAAAATAAATCGAAATGTACCTGCACCTACGAGCCTTGTCCCCGGAAGGGTATGTGCTGCGAGTGCATATCGTACCACAGGAAATCGCAGGAACTGCCTGGCTGTTTCTTCAAGCCGGAGGACGAGAGGTCTTACGACCGCTCCTATGAACGGTTCGTGAAGTCCTTCGAGAGGAAATAGATGGACGGCGATGCCGCGAAAAAAATAGACGGCCTCGAAAAGGAGGTCCGGGACTTAAAGGAAGAGATAATCAGGCTTCAAAAGGCCCTGGGGAACGGAGTGGAAGAGATGCTCGTCCGCCGGGGTTTCCGGATTTACAGGAAAGAGCGGGACAAGGACGTTCTTAAATCGGGCGCACAGTTCAAAGAAGAGTTTTATTCTCTGATGGGGAAATATTCTTTCCGGCTCTTCCTGCGGGATGTGATAAAATACCAGGGCGGCTTCACTCCCGAAGGCCTCTCAAGGTTTATCGGCGACGAGGCGGCAAGGGAGTTTGGAGAATTTTTAATTAAATCCGGCATTGCGCATGAACTGGGAGATGGACGTCTTTCCCTGTCGCACGGGCCGGTAAAGAGTTTCGGCCCCACCCTTGAATGGTATCTGGCGGAGGTAATGAAGCGCGAGCTTTATGCCGACGCCGTATGGGGCGTGAGTTTCAGGGAGGCAGGTACTGGCGGAGATTACGACCTTCTTGCCGCGCTGGAGGGTCTTTTGATTTACGCGGAAGTGAAATCGTCCCCGCCGAAACAGATATACGAAACGGAGATAGCGTCCTTCATCGACAGGACGCTCAAACTCTCTCCGCACCTCTCTCTTTTCATCGTGGACACGGAGCTTCGGATGAAGGATAAAATCGTTTTTATGTTCGAGCAGACCCTCCCGAAGTCGTCCCTCGGGGCGACCCCCGTGGTGAGGTGGAAGGACGAGCTTTTCAGGGTGGGGGAGCGTATATTCATAGTGAACAGTAAAGGCGGCTTTATCCAGAACATAAAGGATGTAATCGCTGCATTCCTGAAGGAGAGAGCATGGCAAGCGGCATAAGGCCTTCCTGCGTAATATGCGCATGGAGGGAGTCCTGCAAAAAACAGTTTTCCATGGCGGACCCTTCGCATTGCGCGGAGTTCTCGAGGGATTTAAGCATAAAGGACTATCCCGGCAAAAAAGGGATAAAAGTAATTATTCAGGGAGAGCCTGGCTCCGGTAAGACTACCCTTATCGAGCGGCTGGTTACGAAACTCCAGGATGTAAAAATTGGCGGGTTCTATACCCGCGAGATAAGGGAGCACGGCGAGCGGAAGGGCTTTAAAATAATTACGCTGGACAAGCGCGAAGGGGTCCTCGCGCACGAAAAAATACAGGGCGGCCTGAAAGTGGGTAAATATACGGTAAACGTGGAAGACCTGGAAAAGGTCGGGGTGAAATCGCTCGAAGAAGCCCTTCTAAAAGACGATCTCGTGGTGATAGACGAGATCGGAAAGATGGAGCTTATGAGCGGCCATTTCATGCAGATAGCCTCAAACGCGTTGGAAGGCGATAAACCCCTCGTGGCGACGGTGCCGGTTGACGGGCCGCCATTTGTCGAAGAGTTAAAGGCGCGAAAGGATATACACCTGCTTACGATAACGCCGTCCAACCGCGATGAGCTTCTGGAAGAAGCGGTAAGGCACATCAGGGGCGATATCCCGTGAAGGTGTTGGGCCTGATACCGGCATATGACGCGGCGGGGATGGTCGGGGGCGTAGTAGAAAAGGCGCTGAAGCATTTGCCCGAAGTGTTGGTAGTCGATGACGGGAGTTCCGATAATACGGCGGGCGAGGCGAGCGGGGCCGGCGCAAAAATAATCTCCCATCCGCGTAACCTGGGAAAAGGGGCGGCGCTGAAGACCGGCTTCAAATATGCGCTCGAAAAAGGATATGACGCAGTCCTTACCATGGACGCGGACGGCCAGCACGACCCGGATGAAATACCGAAGCTCCTTTCCGCCGTGTCGGCCGATGCCGGGATTGTCGTAGGCGCCAGGCTTACGGAGAAAGAAAAAATTCCGCCCGCCAGGTACAGGGCCAACATGGTCGGGGTGAAGTGTATCTCCTGGAGGGCAAGGAACCCGTTGCTGGACTCCCAGTCCGGATTTCGTATATACATGGCGGAATTGCTGCGCGAAATGAAGGTGAAATCTTCCGGTTTCGAGGCGGAATCGGAGATGCTGATGCGCGCGGGGATTATGGGATACAAGATAATTAGCGTGCCCGTCAGGACAATTTACAATGAGGAAGCGCTCAGAAGAAGCCATTTCAGGAACGTGCCGGATACTTATCACATCTGCATAATGTTCCTGAGGAGCTTCTTCTGGTAGGGGGAAAAAAATTCCCCGCGAACTTTGGCTTGACAAGGTTACGCTCCCGGTAATACAATAATCTCTCGTTTTTCTATAGTTTTGAAGGAGGCAGTGCAAGATGCAGGAAGTAGAGTTGATGGAAGTCAAAGACAGGCTGAAAAAACTGATAATCCAGAGGTTGAAGCTCCAGATGGAGCCGGAGGCAATGGACGACGACGCGCCGCTTTTCGGTGAAGGGCTGGGCCTGGATTCGATAGACGCGCTGGAGCTCGTCGTGGGCCTGGAGCAGGAGTTCGGAGTGCAGGTGCCGGACGAGGCGGTGGGCCGGGAGGCTTTCGCTTCTATAAACGCGCTCGCTGAATTCGTCCTTAAAAATTCAAAATAACAATACATCACGGAGGATTAGGGGCATGTTTCAAGACCTAAGCTTTTTCCAACTCCTGTCAAAAGGCGGCTGGACTATGATAGTCCTTGCCGGGTTTTCCATTCTTTCAATCGCGGTAATGCTGGAGAGGGGATGGGTATTCCACAAGGCGGAGAAAGGCAAATCGGAATTTCTGGGCAGGCTTAAAAAAGTCCTGCGGTCAGGGAATATCTCCGATGCGCTTGAGCTTTGCGAAAGTTCCACCACGTCGCTCGCCTCTATCGTAAAAGCCGGCCTTTCCTCGTTCCACCACGGTGAAGAGGCGATGGGCGAGTCTATGGAGAAGGCCGCGATGAAGGAGACGCTGCACCTGGAGAGAAATCTCGGCATAATAGGCACCACCGGAAGCGTCACGCCTTTCGTCGGCCTCTTCGGCACCGTCATCGGCATCATCCGCGCATTCCACGACCTCTCCATGGCATCTGGCGGCGGCCCGGCGGTAGTCGCCAACGGCATCGCGGAGGCCCTGGTGGCCACGGCCACCGGTCTTTTCGTGGCGGTCCCGGCGGTCATAATGTTCAATTACTACACCCACCGCGTCAACAGGATGGTCTCGGAGATGGAGTCCACCGCTTCCGAGGCTATAGATACGTTGCTCGAGAGGAAGTCATAATATGCGCAAATGGGGCCTTACCAGGACCAGCAAGACCAAGATAATGTCCGACATCAACATCACTCCGCTCACGGACGTGGTAATGGTGCTCCTGGTCATTTTCATGGTTACGACGCCGCTCATGATGAACAATGCGTTCAAAATAAAGCTTCCGCAGGCTTCTACCGCGGAGCCGCAGGAAGAGCAGACTACCGTCGTGTCCGTCGCTCCCGGAAACATAATCTACCTGAATAAAGCCCAGGTCACCATGGATGATTTAAAAGGGCTCCTGGCCTCCCGCATGGCGGTAAGCCCTGACAAGACGGTCGTCATAAAGGCCGACGAGACTGTCATGGAGGGTGTGGTCGTGAAGATCCTGGACATGGCAAAACAGGCCGGGGCTTTGAGACTCGCCATAGCGACGGACCAAAAGAAAGAGGGGAACAAGTAGGTTGGAATTCCTATCGGACCCCCGCGCAATCGAGACTAGAAGCTTTGAGATTATCGAAGGGCTTCTCGCGGGCAAAGAATTTAAGGGTCCGGAGAAGGAAGTCCTGAAAAGGGTCGTGCATGCGACCGCCGACCTGGAGTTCGCGGACCTGCTGATCTTCTCCGAAGGATCGACCGCCGCCGGTATTTCCGCCATCGCCTCATCCTGCAATATAATAACTGACGTGAATATGCTGCGAGCCGGCATAACGAAAGAAAGGCCGGGCGCCGCCGAGGCCTTCTGTTTCATTACCGACCAGGACGTAAAACAGACTGCCAAAGGCGAAGGGATTACACGCTCCGCGGCAGGCATAAGAAAGGCCGCCGGGCTTGGCTTGCTTGACGGCTCCATCGTGGCCATAGGCAACGCCCCGACGGCGCTTTTTGAGCTGATACGCCTTCTGAAAGAGGGGGTCAGGCCGGCGCTTATTGTGGGTGTGCCGGTGGGGTTCGTTGGCGCGGCGGAATCGAAAGAGGCGCTGGAGAGCGTGCGGGAAGTCCCATTTATCACCAACCGCGGCAGAAAAGGCGGGACTCCGGTTGCGGCGGCTGTGGTGAATGCAATAATAAAATTAGCAAATCAAGGAGGCTTTTGAGATGGTTCTGGCGGAGCGAGTAAAAGGTATTAAACCTTCTCCCACTCTCGCGGTGGACGCGAGGGCGAAGGCGATGAAGGCGGAAGGTATAGACGTGGTGGGTTTTGGCGCGGGAGAGCCTGATTTTGACACGCCGGAGAATATAAAGGAAGCGGCGGTCAATGCATTAAAAAACGGTTTCACGAAATATACCGCCGTCGGCGGCACGGACGAGCTTAAAGACGCCATAATCAATAAACTGAAAAACGACAACGGCATCTTGTACGACCGTTCTCAGATAATCGTTTCCACCGGCGCGAAGCATTCGCTATACAACGTGGCCCAGGCGCTCTACGGGCCCGGCGACGAGGTGATAATCCCGGCTCCTTACTGGGTGTCATACCCCGATCAGGTCATTTTAAACGACGCGACGCCGGTTATAGTCCAGACGAGGGAAGACGAGGGATTCGTCCTGACGGCGGAGGCCTTTGAGAGGGCCATAACGCCAAAGACCAAGGCGCTGATACTGAACAGCCCGTCCAACCCCACCGGCCTCGGTTATCCGAAAGAGGCGCTGGAGAAGATCGCGGAGGTGGCGGTCAGGCACAAGGTGATGGTAATTTCGGACGAGATTTATGAGAAGATTACCTATGACGGCTTCCGGCACGTCAGCATCGCCTCGCTGGGAAGCGAAATTAAAGACCTGACAATCACGATCAACGGCTTGTCCAAATCACACGCCATGACCGGCTGGAGGCTGGGCTATGCCGCCGGGCCGAAGGAAGTCATCGGCGCGATGACCAAGATACAGTCCCAGAGCACTTCCAACCCGTGCTCCATCACGCAAAAAGCGGCGGTGGAGGCCCTGAACGGCCCGCAGGACTTCCTGCCGCTGATGGTCGCGGAGTTCGACAAGAGGCGCAAATATATCGTGGAGCGCCTGAACGCGATACCGGGGGTTTCCTGCCCGACGCCGGTGGGGGCGTTCTACGCCTTCCCGCGCGTCTCCCCGATATACGGGAAAAGTTTTAAGGGCAAGGAGATAAAAGGCTCCGCAGACCTCGCGGCATATCTCCTGGAGGAGGCGAAGGTGGCTGTGGTTTCCGGCGACGCCTTCGGCGCGGACGAGTACATCCGGCTCTCTTACGCGACCTCCATGGCGGCAATCGAGAAGGGCCTGGACAGGATAGCGAAGGCGGTGTCGGAACTGTCCTAAATATACTGCCGGATTGTACTTTTCGCTTGCAATCCGTAGCTGTTTGTGATAAAAATTACAGTAACTCAGAAGCAAATACTGCTGGGTGGGCTCGAAAGGCCCACTCTTTTTGTTTAAAGACTTTTAAAGTCGCTGGCCCCCGTTTTTATGGGGGTGACAAAACAGGGTGTCCGCATGGCCAGGGAAAAGGTAGTCGAGGCCGCGAGGCGTGTCGTCGGGCCAGTGATTGAGGGGATGGGCTTTGAGCTGGCCGACCTTAAGTTCATCATGGAGAGCGGCCGCTGGCGCCTGCAATTTTTCATAGATAAGCCGGGCGGAGTGACCCTTAGCGACTGCGAGACTGTCAGCCGGGAGATAAGCACCTTAATCGAGGTGGAAGACTTCATCCAGGGCGCGTACGTCCTGGAAGTCTCCTCTCCGGGGCTGAACAGGCCGCTTTATAAGCCCGCCGACTACGAGCGTTTCACCGGCAAGCTTGCCAAGGTGAAGACGAACGAGGCTATCGACGGGCAGAAGGTAATGGTCGGCAGGATAGATTCGCCGGATAATGACGGGTTTAATCTACTCTTAAATGACGGGAAAAAGACGGTCTATATAAAATATGGGCAGGTCGAGAAGGCCCGCCTCGAAGTCGAATTTTAGGAGGATTTTTTCCATGAACCACGAACTGATTACCGTGATCGACCAGATATGCAAGGAGAAGGGCATATCAAAGGACGTGCTCCTCGAAGCGGTGGAGTCCGCCCTGGTCTCGGCGGCAAGGAGAAAGTTCCCGGAAAACGAAAATATAAGGGTCAAAGTCGATCCGAAAAACGGAAAAATTTCCATTCATTTGATTTATCAGGTAGTGACGGAAGTAGAGGAACCCGGGAACCAGATGACGCTCGAAGAGGCGAAGGAACTGGACCCGAACGCCGAAATCGGCGGCGAGGTGGACATCCTCCAGGACTTTGAAGGTTACGGGCGCATAGCCGCCCAGACCGCGAAGCAGGTAATTGTGCAGCGGGTCAAGGAGGCCGAGCGCGACATCATCGTGAGTGAGTACTCCGGCAGGATAGGCGACCTTGTGAACGGTATCGTAATGCGCCAGGAGAAGGGCAACTACATCATCGACATCGGAAAGACCGAAGCGGTCCTCCCGATGCGCGAGCAGGCCCCCCGGGAGAGCTACAAACAGGGCGACAGGGTGCGGGCATACCTGCTGGACGTCCGAACCACCAACAAGGGGCCGCAGATAGTGCTCTCCAGGAGCAACCCGGAACTCGTCTCGAAGCTCTTTGAAATGGAAGTGCCTGAGATTTACGAAAATATTGTCCAGATAAAAGGCGCGGTGCGCGAGGCTGGCGACAGGACGAAGATTGCAGTCCAGTCAAGGGATTCCGCCGTGGACCCGGTCGGCGCATGCGTCGGGATGAAGGGTTCCAGGGTCCAGGCGGTCGTCCGGGAACTCCGGGGGGAGAAAATAGACATCATCCCCTGGACGGAGGACCCCATACAGTTCATAAGCAAGGCTCTCTCTCCCGCTACCGTGGAAAAGGTCGCGGTGGACGAGGACGAGAAATCCGCGCTGGTTATAGTATCGGATACCCAGTTATCGCTTGCGATAGGCAAGAAGGGTCAGAACGTGCGGCTCGCCGCGAAGCTTACCGGCTGGAAGATAGACATCTACTCCGAGTCCGAATACGACAAGATGACCGTGAAGGACAGGGAGAAGGAGATAGAGGAGGCAATCGCGCGCGAGTCCAGGCTACTGGATGAGGCGCAGGCGGCAGATGCAGAATCGGCCGAAGCCGCCGAGCCCGAAACGAGCGATGAAGGCGCAGCCTGAAAGAACGTGCATAGCCTGCCGCAAGAAGGGCGAAAAAGGGGAGCTTATCAGGATGGCGGCCTCTCCGGAGGGCGTTATAATAATAGATTATAATGAGAAGGTCCCCGGCAGGGGGGCTTACATATGCCCGGAAAAGCAGTGCATTGAAAAGCTCCTGAAGGGGGCTGGCGGAGCACTTTCGCGGGCTTTGAAGCAGCAAGTCGAGCCGCCGCTAAGAGATGCCTTCTATAAGGAGCTGACGGATAAGGTCGGGAAAAAAGCCTCGGCTCTCCTGGGGATGTCGAGGAAGGCGGGGCTGGCCGTATATGGGTTTGACGCGGCGCTGGGCCAGGCTTATAAGACGCCAGGCGGCGTGATGGTGGTCTCGGAAGACCTGGCGGAGAATAGCCGTAAGAGGCTTTTCGAGAGGATGGACGGGGACAATTCCTTGGTATTTACTTTTTCGGACAAAGAGGCGCTCGGCGCTATTCTAGGCTCCTCGCCGGTCGGGATAATATACGTGAAGCCGTCGGAGCTCTCGCGGTCTTTGGCGAGGGAACTGTCGCGTTTTTTTAAATGTCAGCAGGGGGTGATTTAACCAATGGCAAAACCGAGAGTCTATGACCTCGCGAAGGAATTCAATGTCGATAACAAAGAGATCCTTGCCGAGCTTGAGCGGGCGGGAGCGGCGGTAAAAAGCCACTCGTCGAGTCTCGAAGAGAGCCAGGTAAAGCTGATCCGGGACAAGTTCGGAAAGGCCAAGGAGAAACCGGTGAAACCGGAAGTGTTGAAGCTTGGCTCAAAACCTTCCGGCGCCATCAAAATCAAATCGGCCCCTTCCGAGCCCTCTTCCGACGAAGAAGCCAGACCGGCGGCCGCCAAAAAAGTAGAAAAGGCGGAGATGGAAAAACCGGCTCCTATTTCCCGTTTCGGGAGCTTCTTCAAGCAAAGGAATACTACCGCGGTGGCTACCGGCCCCGGCGCGGGGACCGCGGAAATCATAAAACCGAAGATCGAGCTCAAGCCCGTTGAACAGCCGCCGGCTGAAGAAAAAATAGAAACCGCGGCGACCGCGGCTCCAGCTGTTCCCGTCCAGGAAGCTGACGGCACATGAAGTCAAGGCACCCGATGAGTCTAAGGCGATCGAGGAGCCTAAAGCGCCCGAGGGGCCTGTGGCGGCCGAGGTAAAAACGGCGGAACCTGCCGTGCAGGAACAGCCTAAGGCGCCGCCGATACCGGAAGCGCCTGCAAGGCAGGTTGTACCCCAGGAAATGCTCGACCGTCTCGCAGCGGACGCTCTCAGGAAGAAGGAACTCGCTTCAGGGCAGCGCAGGCCTTCTCATCCCGCGCCGCCGGCGCAGCAGCAGCAGACGCCGGCGCAGAAAGAGCAAGCGGCAAAAGAGGCGCTCGCAAAACTGAAAAAGTCGAAGGGACCAAAGCCAGTCCGGACGGAAGTGGAAGTGATGGATGGCGTCGATAAAGTGCCTACGATTTCGTCCAAGCTGAAGAACCGCCTGCAGACCGTAAAGAAGAAACCGACCGGGCCGGAGACCACCTTCCCCAAAAAAGAAGGGGGCGGACCTCAGAAGTGGCAGGATTTCAGAGGATCTAAAAAGAGGGGCCAGAAGCAGGATTTCAGAAGCCATCAAAAACATCAGGCCCCTTCAGCCGCTGCCGCGGCCGTGGATGATATCGCCTCAACTGTGGCAAGGAAAAAGGCCGTGAAAATTACCGAGGGCATTACAGTTAAGGATTTCGCCGACAAGATAGGCGTCAAATCCGGCGATGTAATTAAAAAGCTTTTTGAGATGGGTATGATGGCGACCATTAATAACGCCATCGATACGGACGCCGCGGTACTCCTGGCGGACCAGTACGGCCTGAAGGTGGACGTAACGCCGATAACCGACGAGGAGGCCTTTGTCGAAGAGGAACAGGACCGTCCGGAGGACTTGAGGCCGCGTCCCCCCATCGTTACCATTATGGGGCACGTCGACCACGGCAAGACCTCGCTCCTTGACGCGATCCGCCAGACGAGCGTGACGAAGGATGAAGCCGGCGGCATCACGCAGCACATCGGCGCGTACAGGGTGCGCCTGAAGGATAAGGATATAGTATTCCTGGATACCCCGGGTCACGAGGCCTTTACCGCGATGAGGGCGAGGGGTGCACAGGTGACGGACATAGTCGTCCTGGTCGTGGCGGCGGAAGACGGCGTGCGTCCCCAGACCCTGGAAGCCATTAACCATTCAAAAGCGGCGAAAGTGCCCATTATCGTCGCGATAAACAAGATAGACAAGCCTGAAGCAGACCAGGACAGGGTGAAGAGGGAGCTTTCCGACCAGGGCCTTGTGCCGGAAGACTGGGGAGGCGATACGATATTCGTCCCGGTATCCGCGAAGAAGCGCATCGGCATCGAAAGCCTTCTCGAGATGATACTCCTCCAGGCGGACGTAATGGAGCTGAAGGCAAATCCGAACAAGCCCGGCCATGGCACTATCATCGAGGCCAAACTTGACAAGGGACGCGGCCCCGTGGCCACTGTGCTGGTCTCCACCGGGACCATCAGGCCCGGAGACGTATTCGTAACAGGCCAGCACTCCGGACGCATAAGGATGCTCTTAAACGACAAAGGCAAGAAAGAGAAGGAGGCCACGCCTTCATATCCGGTCGAGGTCATCGGACTCTCCGGAGTCCCGCAGGCGGGAGATTCGTTCGTCGTGATGGAAGACGAGAAGAAGGCCCGTCAGGTCGCCCAGTCCAGGATGCAGAAAGTGAGAGAAGCGGAGCTTGCCCTCCACAAGAGAGTTACGCTCGACGACCTGTTCTCGCAGATCCAGAAGGGCGAGGTCAAAGAGCTTAATATCATAATAAAGGCCGACGTGCAGGGCTCGGTGGAGGCGGTCTCGGAGTCGCTCATCAAGCTGTCCACGGAAGCGGTCAAGCTGAACGTGATACACGGCTCGGTCGGCGCGATAACGGAGTCCGACATTATGCTGGCGTCGGCGTCTAACGCCATTATCATAGGTTTCAATATCCGTCCGGAGCCCAAGGCATCCCAGCTTGCGGAGGCGGAGGGTGTGGACGTAAGGCTATACAACATTATCTACAACGCAATCGACGAGATCCGGCTTGCGATGGAAGGTCTGCTGGAGCCGACGCTCAAGGAGAAGGTACTCGGACGCGCGGAGGTCCGTCAGACGTTCAGCGTGCCGAAAATAGGCCTTATCGCCGGATGCTACGTCCTGGACGGCATTATCACAAGAGGGAGCGCGGGAGTCAGGGTGCTCCGGGACAACGTGGTGGTGTTTGAAGGCAAGCTGTCCTCGCTGAAGCGTTTTAAAGAAGACGTGCGCGAAGTCCAGACAGGATACGAATGCGGCATAGGCGTCGAGAACTTCAACGACATCAAAGTCGGTGACGTCATTGAGGCCTATGACGTGGAAAAACTCGCAACGAAACTTTAATTTATGTTCGTTGGGATACTTACAGTAGAGATAGTCGTTTATGACGCAGGTTCTTTAAAGAGCAAGCGGAGCGTCGTAAAAGGCCTGAAAGACCGGATACGCAGCAAGTTCAACGTCTCCGTCGCCGAAGTGGACAACCAGGACCTCTGGCAGAGGGCGACGCTGGGCGTGGCCTGCGTGTCCGGGGAAAAAGCCTTTACCTCGGACGTACTGAACAAGGTAGTGGATTTAATCCGCTCCAATACCAGCCTCGAATTAATAGATTATCAAATAGAGGTATTATAGTAACGCACCTGAACCCCCTTCTTAAGATTAAGATGGGGATTTAAGGGAGAGTTATGGAATATGAAATCACACGACTATAAACGAGCCGACAGGGTCGGCGAACAGATACGGGTGGAGCTTTCCGACATCCTGCTTCGGAAAACCAAGGACCCAAGAGTAGGCTTCGTCACGATAACCTATGTAAAAGTAAGCGACGACTTAAGGAACGCCAGGGTATTCGTCAGCATAATAGGCGACGCGGCGAGGAAGAAGGAGGCTCTGAAGGGCCTCAAAAGCGGGAGCAGTTTCCTGCGTACCGAACTTGGGCACAGGCTTCAGATCCGCTCGACTCCGGAGCTTTTCTTCCAGCTGGACGAATCCATTGAAAAAGGTTCGAGGATCCTGGAACTTCTCCGGGGCCTGGATGTTAAAGAGGACGAGGAGGAGGGGGAATGACTCACGGGATAGAGGGCGTCGCCGAGGCGATTAAAGGCCTTGACAGCCTTGTCATTTCCACACACATAAGCCCTGAAGGGGACGCCATAGGGTCGGAGCTTGGGCTTGCCCTCTCCCTCATCAAGATGGGGAAGAAGGTGACACTATTAAACGCCGATCCGGTGCCGGAGTTCCTCCATTTCCTGCCCGGGTCCGGGCTTATCAGGATAGGGACGGAAATTACAGAGCCGCACGACGCGCTGGTCGTGGTGGACTGCGAGCCGGAGCGGACGGGACTTAAAATCAAAGGCGCCCCGATAAAAAAAATAATTAACGTCGACCATCACGTAACCAACCCGAAGACGGCGGACGTGTACTGGGTGAACCCGGATGCGGCCGCGGCGGGGGAGATGGTCTACGACTTGCTCCTCTTTATGAATGCGCCTATCGACAAGGATATAGCGACCAACCTCTATACCTGCATATTCACCGACACGGGCTCTTTCAGATACACCAATACGGACGCGGACGCCCTCTCCAAATCGGCAAAGCTCCTGGGTTACGGAGTAGAAACGTGGCAGATCGCGGAAAACATCTACGAGACGAAGTCCTTCGGCAGAATGAAGCTTTTGGGCCTGGTCCTTGCGGGGCTGGAAATCAGCGAGGACGGTCTGGTATCCTGGGTCACGGTGAAGGAAGAATTTTACAGCGCGACGGGCACGAAGGCGGAGGACACGGACGGCTTCATTAATTATCCGCGCGCGATAAAAGGCGTGGAGGCGGCGGTGCTTTTCCGGGAGGCTGGGCCAAGCAAAGTAAAGATCAGCTTCCGCTCCAAGGGCAGGGTGGACGTCTCCACGCTTGCCGAAAGCCTGGGCGGCGGAGGGCATCCCAACGCGTCCGGCGCGGTCGTTGACATGCCTCTTGAAAAAACCAAAGATTTCGTCCTCCCGAAGGTATTTGAGCACATGAAGAGCTTCACCGCTTGATGGACGGACTCATCCTGATCGATAAGCCGCTCGGCTGGACCTCTCACGACGCGGTCTCATTCCTGCGCGGACTGCTGAAAGAAAAACGCACCGGACATACGGGTACGCTCGACCCCGCCGCGACTGGACTCCTGCTCGTCCTCCTGGGAAAAGCGACGCGGCTCGCAAAATTTTACGGCGGCAATAAAAAAGAATATACTGCTACCGTAAAGCTGGGATGCGAGACGGATACGCTTGACGCCGAGGGGAAAATAATACGCGAAATGTCCGTGCCCGCGCTCGACAGGCGGAAAGTGGAGGAAGTTTTTTCCCGCTTCACCGGGGAAATTGAACAGGTCCCGCCCGCCTATTCCGCAGTGAAAATCGGCGGAGAGCCGCTGTACAGGCAGGCCAGGAAGGGTGTTCTTGTTCAGGCCCCGCCGAGGCGGGTAGTGATAGATTCGCTGGAACTTCTGGAACTATCGGGAGACGAACTTTCATTCCATGCACTATGCTCAAGCGGCACCTACATCCGCTCCCTGGCCAGGGATATATCCGAGGCATTGGGGACGTGCGGACATCTGGTCCAGCTCCGAAGGACGGCGGCCGGACTATATAAGGCGGAAGACGCGCTGTCCCTTGAGCCGAAGCCGGCCCCCGACGAGGCGTGCAAGAGAGTAATGCAAATCGATATGCTTCTGCCGGAACTCCCGGAGGTCAGGTTGACCCCGCGCGGGGTAGAAGACGTATGCCATGGGAGGCCGCCGGCGCATGACGATTTCATTTTAATGCCGGAGTTGCGGGAAGGTACGCCGGTCCGTCTGACGGATGAATCCGGAAGGCTTTTAGCTATCGGAGAACCGGCGGGCGAAGGTGCAAAAAACCCGATACTGCCTAAGGTGGTGCTGATTTAAAAAAAGCTTTACAAACTATGATGGTTATGTTAGTTTTTGAGTTTATGGACTATCAATATTCAATGACTGGCAATTCCATGGGAAGGAGGTAACAGAGATGGCGCTGGAGAAGGACATGAAACAGGATTTAATAGGTAAATTTAAAGTACACGACACAGATACCGGTTCGCCGGAGGTCCAGATCGCACTCCTGAGCGAGCGGATTAAATATCTTACCGAACATTTCAAGGCCCACAAAAAGGATTTCCACTCAAGGCGCGGGCTTTTAAAAATGGTCGGACGCAGGAGAAGGCTCCTTGACTACCTCAAGAAAAAGAGCGTTGACCGCTACAAGAGGATGGTCGAAGAAATGGGCCTCAGAAAATAAGACTGGAGAAAAACTATTACATGGTTCATAAAGTAGAAATGCCCTTAAGGGAGGGCACCCTCACCCTGGAGACGGGCAAGATTGCCCGGCAGGCGAGCGGTGCGGTTATAGCGACATTCGGGGACACCGTAGTCCTCGCCACGGCAGTCTCTTCAAAGGTTGAGCGGGAGGGGCAGGACTTCTTCCCCCTTACGTGCGATTACCTCGAGAAGACTTACGCCGCTGGCAAGATACCCGGCGGATTCTTCAAGAGGGAAGGCAGGCTCACCGAGAAGGAAACCTTAACCTCCCGGTTGATCGACAGGCCGCTTCGGCCCCTGTTCCCGAAAGGGTTCCTCTGCGAGACGCAGATAATAGCCAACGTCCTTTCATTCGGCGAGGAGAACGTCTCTGACATAATGGGGATGATCGCCGCGTCGGCGGCCCTTTCCATTTCCGATATCCCGTTTAACGGACCTGTCAGCGCCGTACGGATCGGGATGGTGGACGGCAAGTTCGTCGTCAACCCGACCCTCAAGGAGATGGAGCAGACGAAGCTCGAACTCACCGTCGCCGGCACGAAAGAAGCCATAATGATGGTAGAGTCCTGGGCGGCCGAGGTCAGCGAGGACGTTATGCTGGACGCCCTGGAACTGGCGCACGAAGAGATAAAGAAGGGCGTCGCGCTCCAGGAGAAACTCCGTGAGCAGGCCGGGTTAGAGAAGCGCACGGTCAAGAAGATCGAGATAGACTCCGCACTGGTGGAGGAAGTCAAGGCGAAAGCCGTCTCCGGCATAAGCGAGTTTATCGCGATCCCCAATAAGACGGAGCGCCAGAAGTCGTTAGACAACCTCCAGTCGGAAATAACGGCGGAGATCGGCGGGGACGACATCACCAGGGTAAGGAACATCAGCATCATCTTCCACGATATCGAAAGGGATATGGTCAGGAAGATGATACTTGAGAGGGGTGTCCGCGCTGACGGCAGGGGTGTCCGGGATATCCGCCAGATAACCTGCGATACGAGCATACTCCCCAGGACGCACGGCTCGGCGCTCTTCACGAGAGGCGAGACCCAGGCGCTCGTTACCGCGACTCTCGGCACCTCCGATGACGCGCAGATGATAGACGCGCTCGAAGGCGTAAGCTACAAGCCGTTCATGCTCCACTACAACTTCCCGCCGTACTCCGTAGGCGAAGCCAAATTCCTGCGCGGCCCCGGAAGGCGCGAGATAGGCCACGGCGCCCTGGCGGAAAAGTCGCTCAGGCAGGTAATCCCGGTGAAGGAGAAATTCCCGTACACCATCCGTATAGTCTCGGACATCACCGAGTCGAACGGCAGCTCGTCAATGGCCTCCGTCTGCGGCGGAACGCTCGCCCTGATGGATGCAGGCGTGCCCATAACGGCGCCGGTGGCCGGGATAGCGATGGGGCTTATAAAGGAAGACGAGAAGTACGTCGTACTCTCGGACATCCTTGGGCTTGAAGACCATCTGGGCGACATGGATTTCAAGGTGACCGGAACAAGCGCAGGCGTCTGCGCCCTGCAGATGGACATAAAGATAGGCGGCGTCACCAAGGCCCTGATGAAGGAAGCCCTTGCTCAGGCGAAGGAAGGCCGGCTCCATATCCTTGGCAGGATGCTGGACGCGTTACCGGAGTCCAGGCCGAACCTCTCCCCGCACGCCCCCAGGATATTCACCATCCAGATAAAGCCGGACAAGATACGAGAGGTAATAGGCTCCGGCGGCAAGGTGATAAGGGGCATAGTGGAGGAAACCGGCTGCAAGATCGATATCGAGGACACCGGCGTTATAAACATAGCTTCCTCGGATGAGGCCGCCGCAAAGAAGGCCATCGACATTATCCAGGGAATCGTCATGGAGCCGGAGATAGGCAAGATTTATAAAGGCAAGGTCCGGAAGATCATGGACTTCGGCGCCTTCGTTGAGATTACGCCGGGGACGGACGGCCTGGTACATATCTCTCAGATCGCCGAGCACAGGGTGACGAATGTCGCCGATGAGCTTAAGGAAGGCGACGAGATAATGGTGAAGGTCCTGGAAGTTGACCGCCAGGGCAAGATACGCCTCTCGGCCAAGGAAGCGGCCAAGGATTTAAAGGCGAAGCAAGACTAAGGCAACAAGATAAACGCGAAGAAAAGAAGGGAAATGGGCAGTGACTTGGCTCGTTTCCTTTTTTTTATGGTAATATCTTAGGTAACGCCATGTATAAAAGAGAACTGTTAGATAACGGGATGCGCGTAGTGACCGAGCGGATAAACCACGTCCGGTCCGTGTCGCTCGGCGTCTGGATAAACGTGGGAGCGAGGGACGAATCCCCTGAGCTGAGCGGTGTATCCCATTTCATAGAGCACATGCTCTTCAAGGGCACAAACAGGAGGAGCGCGCGGGACATCGCCATCGAGATGGACTCCATGGGCGGCGAGCTCAACGCGTTCACCAGCAAAGAAGGCACGACCTATTACGTAAAGGTCCTGGACGAACACCTGTTCCGCGCCGTGGACCTCCTGACCGACATCTTCAACAACTCCATATTCGACCAAAAGGAGCTCGACCGTGAGCGCAAGGTGATACTGGAGGAGATAAAGATGGTCGAGGATACGCCCGACGACCTGGTGCATGAACTCCTCTACGAATCGGTCTGGAAGGGCACCCCGCTTGGTCAGCCCGTTTTAGGGACCCGGAAGAGCATGAGCGGCCTGTCGCGCGAAAACCTTATCAACTACATGAAAGATTATTACGTGCCCTCCGAGATCGTTATCTCCGCCGCCGGCAATTTCGACCACGACCTCCTGATGGAGACGCTGGACAAAAGCTTCGGCGGGAGGAAAAAGAAGAAGGCAAGGCCCCAGAGCGAGTCAGCCGGTTTCAAGCCGGCCATCAACGTGAGGCACCGGAAACTGGAGCAGGTCCATGTCTGCATGGGCGCGAAGGGGCTGCCGTACTCGCACAAGGACCGTTTCGGGATGTATGCCCTGAATACCATGCTGGGGAGCAGTATGAGTTCCAGGCTTTTTCAGGAGATACGCGAGAAGCGCGGGCTTGCCTATTCCGTCTATTCGTACCTCACTTCTTTGAAAGATACCGGCCTATTCGTCATCTATGCCGGGGTCAGCCCTTCCAAGGCCGCATCGGTGGTCAGGGTCATCTGGAAAGAGGTAAAGAAGCTGCGGGAGGAGGGCGTGACGAAGGGCGAACTGGAAAAGGTAAAAGAACAGCTTAAAGGAAATATGGTCCTCGGCATGGAAAATACGTACAACAGGATGAGCCAGCTCGCAAAACAGGAGATGTACCTGGGCCGCCGCTACACCCTGGACGAGATAATCGCGGAAATCGAGAAGGTGGATGCGGACCAGGTGAACAGGCTGGTGCATGAGCTTTTCGGCAGCGAGGAAATAGCCATGAGCGCCCTGGGGCCGATAGAGAAGGCAGAGCTTCAAAAAGAAATCCCCGTCCATTAAAGAAATGCCCGTACAACTAAAAATAAAAATAAAGAAATTACCTGAAAGCGAAGACCTGCCTCTGCCGTCGTACCAGACGGAGCATTCCGCGGGGATGGACCTGCTTGCCGCGGTGGACGGAGAGCTTGTAGTCCCGTCCGGGAAATGGGCGCTTGTCCCTACTGGAATATCCATAGAGCTTCCGGTAGGGTATGAGGCACAGGTGCGCCCCCGGAGCGGTTTGGCCGCGAAACACGGCATAAGCCTGGTCAATGCGCCGGGTACGGTGGATGCCGATTACCGCGGCGAGATAAAGGTCATACTGATTAATTTCGGTGAAGAGCCGTTTATAATAAAACGCGGCGACCGCATCGCCCAGATGGTGATAAACGAGGTGGTCCGGGCGGAGCTGATCCACGTCGAAGAACTGAATGGAACTAAACGCGGGGACGGAGGATTCGGGCACACTGGAACATGATTAAAATCCTTCCTGAAAATATCGCCAATAAAATCGCCGCCGGAGAAGTGGTGGAGCGGCCGGCGTCGGTGGTGAAGGAACTGGTCGAAAACTCCCTTGATTCCGGCGCATCACGGATATTCATCGAGACGGGGGGCGGCGGGACCAAGCTAATAAAGATAATCGACGACGGCTCGGGGATGTCCCCGGACGACGCCCTCCTGGCATTCGAGCGCCATGCGACCAGCAAGCTGAGTTCCGACGACGGTCTCATGTCAATCTCCACCATGGGCTTTCGGGGCGAGGCGCTCCCGTCCATCGCATCGGTTTCACGGTTCAGGCTCACCACGTCCACAGGTGAGGGCCACGGCTCATTAATCTCAATCGAAGGCGGAAAAATCCAGGGCGTGAAGGAGGTCGGTGCGGCCAGGGGCACCACGGCGGAGGTGCGCGACTTATTCTTCAATACCCCGGCAAGGCTTAAGTTCTTAAAGAGCCGGGAGACCGAGCTATCGCATATCGCGGCGACGGTTGAGAGGCTGGCGCTTGCGCACCCGATGGTCCATTTCAGGCTGACAAGTGACGGCAAGGAATTGTTCGATTGCACGCCGGTCCGGGAGCTCAGGGAGCGGGTGGCCCAGGTTTACGGAAGAGACTTCGCGAAGGGACTCTCGGAGATAAATCACAGCGGCGTAGCATGCCGCGTTAATGGTTTCGTATCCGCGCCGGGAAGCACCTTCTCCGACCGCTCAAGGCAGGAGACCTTCGTGAACCACCGGCCCGTGAAGGACCGTGTGATAACCCGCGCCCTTTACGATGCATACGAGTCGCTGCTTATGAAGGAGCGGCACCCGGCATCGATCCTTTTCATAGACATAGAACCCTCGCAGGTGGACGTGAACGTGCATCCGGCCAAGAGGGAGGTCCGTTTCGCGGATGCGCAAGGGGTGCAGAGGACTATAAGAGAGGCCGTCATCTGTGCGCTGAAAAGCTCCGAGTGCGCCCCCGGCGCCGATGCCTTCATGGAATGCAGGCACTGTGCGCGAGGCCGCTGCCCCATTCGCCCCGCCGTCTGGTTGGCCTACCGCCACTTATCGGGACGATGCCGAGAGTTTCCCGGTTTATGAGCACCGCCAGGAGAGGATTCCGCTCCACACGGAGAGGAATGTTCACCCGGAACCGGAACGGGAATTCAGCCGGGAGTTCCCCATGCAGGTTATGGATTCCTACATCATTGCCAGGAGAGAAGACGGCTTTATCTTAATCGACCAGCACGCGGCGCACGAGCGCGTGCAGTACGAAAAGGTGAAGGCCCGGTTCGGCAAGCACGGGGAATCCTCGCAAGGATTACTCGTCCCGGAGCGTATAGAGCTTACCGCGAAGGAGGCGGCGCTCCTTGAGGCCGTCCTGCCGGAGCTTAAGGAACTGGGGATAGATGCGGAGCCTTTCGGCGGCGGCAGTTTCCTCATCCGCTCAAAGCCGCTGTTCCTTGAGAAGGCGGACATAAAGGAAGTGGTGCTTGGGCTGGTATCCGAGCTGGAAAGCGCGGACGTGAAAGGGAAGGCCGAGGAGCTTCGGGAAAAGATTTGCAAATCGGTCGCCTGCAAGAGCGCCGTCAAGGCCGGCAAAAAATTACACCCGTACGCGATGGAGCGGCTCATAGAACAACTCTTCTCCTGCGAGATGCCATACACCTGCGCACACGGCAGGCCTACGGTCATAAAGTTCGGGCTGAACGAGTTGGAGAAGATGTTCAAGAGGAAGTAAAAAAACTATGCGTTCGCTCATAATGCTCTTCTGTTTTATAGTTTTCTCTGCTGGCTTTGCATTTGCAGGGAATCATGATTTAAAAGAAAGCAGTCCCGCAGGGAGAATTTGCATAGAACGGCCTGAAAACAGTGGATTTCTTAATATCGTCTCAACAAAGATAGAATTTAATAATCATCAAAAAATTTCTTTATCAGGCGGTGAGCAAGCTTGTATTTCAGTGAATCCCGCGGACTATTATTTCAAAATAGAATCTATTGATCCATATCCCCGCTCTCATAAGGGTAAACCAAGAAAATGGGAATCCGCCACTATAAAAGTTCATGTTAACGTTGGAGAGACCGCGACTTTTATATTATCGCCAGGAATTAACAAGAATGGGTATGCCGGAAGCTGGAATGCAACTCCCATTAAAAAATAACTTTAAACTATTTATTATCGTCGGCCCGACAGCAGTCGGCAAGACTGAAATATCATTAGCCATCGCCGAAGAAATCGGCGCGGAAATAATATCCGCGGACTCCATGCAGGTGTACCGGGGCATGGACATCGGCACCGCGAAACCAACTCTTCAGGAACGGGCGCGGGTGCCGCACCACCTGATAGACGTAGCGGACCCGAAGGAGGAATTCTCAGCCGGGCGGTACGTTCAGCTTGCGGACGAGGCGATAGAGGATATCAGGCGGACGGGGGAAAATCCCCCTGGTCGTGGGCGGAACGGGTATGTATATAAGGGCGCTCACGGAGGGGCTTTTTGAGGGGCCGGTAGCGGATTTTGCCCTGCGGGAAGAACTGATGGACGCTGAACGCAAAGAGCCGGGCGCGCTTTATAGTATGTTGAAAAATGCCGACCCTAAGGCGGCGGAAAAGATACATCCTTCGGACATACGGAGGACGATTCGCGCGCTGGAGGTATTTCAAAAGTCCGGCAAGCCAATCAGCGAGAGCCAGTCTCAGTGGGGCGCCACAGGCTCAGATAGGGGTGCTGACAGGGGCGGCAGGTATAACTGTAAAATCGCGGGCCTGACAATGCCCCGGCCGGAGCTTTACAGGCGTATAGAAGCGCGGGTGGACAAGATGTTGGATGAGGGATTTCTTGACGAGGTGAAGACGCTTCGGGATAAAGGCTGCACCCGTGAGATGCCCTCCATGCATGCCCTCGGCTACAAACAGCTCCTGGCGCATCTGGACGGCGATCTGGGTTTGGATGAGGCGGCGCGGCTGATAAAACGCGACACGAGGCACTACGCCAAGAGGCAATATACCTGGTTCAACGGCCAGGAAGGCGTGCAGTGGGTTGATATTTCTGATAAAAATTTAGCGTCATCCATGGACTCGGTGAAGAAAGCACTTGATATTTCCGGGGATTTCCGATAGTTTTCTATAAGATGGGTAGGGCGGAGAAGTATTAACACATTTGGAAAAAAGGGAGAGATATGTCGAGGTCCCAGATAAACCTGCAGGACGCGTTTTTAAACCACGTGCGAAAAGAGAAAATCCCGGTCGTCGTGAATATCGCCGGAGGGGGTAAGATCGAGGGCCTGGTGAAAGGCTTCGATAACTTCGTCATTCTGCTTAAGCATGACGGCCAGCACCTTATCTACAAGCACGCCATCAATTCGATCGTGCCGGAGCGCGCGGTGGAACTGGCTGGCCATGTAAACCATGCCGATCAAGAGCCGAAGGACGCCAGGGAAATCCCGGCGCCGGAGACGGCGGCCCCGGTACCGGCGGAGTCCGAGGAGCCCTGGGTGGAAGGCTGATGCCTGAAAGGAAGAACCCCTTCCCCACGGTGGACGTCATAATCGAGCTGCCGGAGGGGATAGTCCTGATAGAGAGGAAGAACGAGCCGCATGGCTGGGCGATACCCGGCGGGTTCATAGATTACGGCGAGAGCGCCGAGGCCGCGGCCGTCCGGGAGGCCAGGGAAGAAACTGATTTAGACATTTTGCTGATACGTCAGTTCCACACATATTCCGACCCGAAAAGGGACCCCCGTTTTCACACCATATCGACGGTATTCATAGCCAGGGCGGAAGGCATGCCGAGGGCGGGCGACGACGCAAAGGGCATAGGCGTTTTCACCAAAGGCAGCCTGCCCTCTCCCATCTGTTTCGACCACCCCCGTATACTTGAGGATTATTTCTCCGGCCGGTATTAAAAGCTATTAAAACTACCCGAAATCCCTTTACAAAATACTCCCTTTGGCCTATAATCCGGCTGTTTCAGTTGATTATTTTTAGGAGAAATTAAATTGCCTGAAGCGGAAATAGGAGTAATAGGCGGAAGCGGCCTCTACGACATGGAAGGCCTGAAAGATGTCACCTCCGTCCGGGTGGATACTCCCTTCGGAGCGCCGTCGGACGAGTTCATCCTGGGGACGCTGGAGGGTAGAAAGCTGGCGTTTCTCCCCAGGCATGGCCGGGGCCACAGGTTGACTCCGTCGGAAATAAATTATCGGGCGAACATCTACGCCATGAAGAAACTCGGCGTCACGCGCATCATATCCGTCTCCGCCGTCGGGAGCATGAAAGAAGATATCGCGCCCGGCGACATCGTCGTTCCGGACCAGTTCTACGACCAGACGAAAAGCCGGATCAGCACGTTTTTCGGAGGCGGTGTAGTCGCTCACGTCGGGTTCGCGGACCCGGTCTGCTCGGAGCTGGCTGGGACGCTTTACGATGCCGGCGTGAAGGCCGGGGCTAAAATGCACAAGGGCGGGACGTACATCTGCATGGAAGGCCCTCAGTTCTCGACGAGGGGCGAGTCCAGGATATACCGTAGTTGGGGAGTGGACGTCATCGGTATGACTAACGTCACCGAGGCGAAGTTAGCAAAGGAGGCGGAGATATGCTACTCCACTCTCGCCCTTGCCACGGACTACGACTGCTGGCATGAGACCGAGGAGGATGTGACCGTCGAGGCGGTAATCGCTATCTTAAAGAAGAATGTGGAGACGGCGAAAAAAATCATTCAGCTCACGGTCTCGTCTCTGTCCGTTTCGCGCTCCTGTCCGTGCGGCGAGTCTTTGAAATACGCAATAATGACCCCGGCGGAACTTATACCTGAAGAGACTAAAAACAAGCTCGATATAATCATCGGCAAATACGTGGGACAGGAGGTCTAAGGGGTGAGCCTTCTCGTGGTTGGTTCCATAGCGTTCGACAGCGTCAAGACCCCGTTCGGGGCGGCAGACGATGTCCTGGGAGGCTCCGCGACCTATTTTTCCACTGCGGCCAGCTATTTCACGTCCGTGAAGCTGGTGGCGGTGGTGGGCGATGATTTCCCGGATAAACACGTCAACTTCCTGAAGAGCAGGAAAATCGACGTTTCCGGCCTCCAGAGGTCCAAAGGCCAGACCTTCCGGTGGAAGGGCGAGTACGGCTTTGATTTAAACGAGGCCAAGACGCTTGATACCCAGCTTAATGTGTTCGAAACTTTTAAACCGAAAATCCCGGACGCCTACCGCTCATCCGATGTCGTATTCCTGGCTAACATAGACCCGGTCCTCCAGAGAGAAGTGCTCCACCAGATAGACAAGCCGAAGCTGGTAGCCTGCGATACCATGAACTTCTGGATTGGCGGGAAAAGGGACGAACTTATAAAGACCCTGGCCGAGGTGGATATCCTGCTGATAAACGAAGCAGAGGCGAGGGAACTTGCCTGCGAGCCTAACCTGGTGAAGGCGGCGCGGGCGATACAGGCGATGGGACCGAAAACTCTTATCGTGAAGAGGGGCGAGTACGGCTCGGTAATGTTCAACTCCGGCGGGGTATTCTCCGCTCCCGCATATCCGTTGGAGGCGGTTTTCGATCCCACCGGAGCCGGAGACAGCTTCGCTGGCGGGTTCATGGGCTATCTGGATAACGTGAGGAATTTCGACGAGGCGTCGCTTCGGCAGGCCATAATCTTCGGAAGCGTAATGGCCTCCTTCAATGTGGAGGACTTCAGCCTGAACAGGATGAGAAGCCTTGACTATAAGGAAATAGAAGGGCGCTATCGCGAGTTCAGGAAAATAACATCTTTCGAGGATATTGGATGAAAAACAGGTTATTTCTTGTCCTGGCCGCTGCGCTATTCCTAACCGCCTGCGCGACCGGTCCGACTAAAGTCCAGCAATCCCTGTCGCACTACAAGAACGGGTTGAACCGGATGGAGTCTGGAAATGACGAGTCCGCGCTCTATGAATTCAACATGGCGATAGCGGAGAACCCCAGGAACCTGGACGCGCATTTCGCGGCGGGGATAATCTATTACAGGGAAAAGAACTTCGATAAGGCCATGGACGAGTTTAAAACGGCGATTTCTATCGATCCTAATTTTGGAGACGGCCACCATAATCTGGGGCTCACATACGCACAGAAGAAGGATTATCCTGACGCGATAAAGGAAATCCGGAAGGCAATAGATAACCCGGTTTACCCGACGAAGGACCAGGCGCTGGTCAACCTGGGATATGTCTATGACACCATGGGCGACCACGAATCAGCGGCAAAGTCTTTTCGGGAAGCGCTGCTGTCGGCGCCTGATAACGTGACCGCAATGTATAGCCTTGCCGACCAGTATAACA
This sequence comes from Nitrospirota bacterium, assembly GCA_963698885.1. Lineage (GTDB taxonomy): Bacteria > Nitrospirota > JACRHJ01 > JACRHJ01 > JACRHJ01 > JBARKJ01. Next base: position 348,969 of record CAVOSJ010000003.1, read on the forward strand.
AGATGAACAAGACGGATGAGGCGGAAAAATTTTATAAGAAGACCATCGAAGCCGCGCCGAAAAGCCCCCAGCCGTATTTCGAACTCGGGTTGATATACTTTAAGCAGGGCAAAAACGCGGCGGCACAGGAAAGCCTGGAAAAAGCGAAACAATTGGCGCCCAATACGGACCTTGCCGCGCAGGCGGATAAATATCTGGACCTATTGAAATAAATGCCTACTATCGGTGAAGAACTCAAAGCAGCGAGGGAGGCGCAGGGTCTTTCCCTCACCGAGATCGCTGAAAAGACGAGGATAAGCCACACCTTCCTTAAGGCGCTTGAAGAAGACGACTATTCCGTTATTCCCGGCGAGGTCTTCGTAATCGGCTTCCTGCGGACTTATTCGAAAGAACTGGGCCTGAACGTCAAGGATGTAATGGCACGGTACAGGGAGCTTTTCCCGCCGAAAGAGGTGCAGACGCCTGAGGGCGGAGAGGTACAGCACCATCCAAAGCCTTCCCTTATAAGCATATCCCGCAGAAGGAATCCGGCGGAAAAGCCTGGTAAGAAAATAAATCCAGTTTATCTTATAATCATTGGCGGAATCTTCCTTGGTGCGGTTATAACGGGGATAATGCTCCTGCTGACTCCCAAGGTGAAGCCGCTGGAAGTACAGCCCCCTTCCCCGCCCGCGGCCATCAGGAAAGTCCCCGCCCCGCCGGTACAGAAGCCGTTTACCACCGCCTTGAAAAATGCGTCTTCTTTTAAGCCTCATACCGCCGCCGCACCGCAGGCGCAGAAGCCGGTACAAAAGTCAGGCCCGCTTTTACTGAAGCTTTTCGCTGCTTCGGATAGCTACTACTCCTACAGGGCGGACAAATCCAAAAGGATGACCGGGACTTTAAAAAAGGGGAAGACCGTTGATATAAAGGCGGACGACGAGATTGTCCTGACCCTGGGAAACGCAGGCGGAGTGACCGCCGAATTGAACGGCAAGAAGATGGGACCCTTTGGCAAGCCTGGGCAGGTCGTAAGCGGCATCCTTTTTACTAATAAATAAATATAATCAAGGCTTCGTCGGGTCCTCCGCCGGAAGGGCCGATTCATCGAACGGCATGACGCCTAACTGGGTCATTAGCTTGTCATAGCCTTTCAGCGCTTCCGCGCTGTTGATTTCAACATCGGCTCCGTCTATTAACTTCTCCATTAAAACAAAAAACGACTCGAAATCGAAAGAGCCGTCCACCACTCCCGCATGCCGGAGCATCTTATATAAGGCCATCTCCTCCGTCCGCTGAATGGCGTCCGCGCCGTCGAACCTGTTCTTATTGTCGGGTGAAAGAATATAGAACCTCATACCGGAATAGAGCGCATCGTAAAGTGTGAAAAGGCCTTCTTTCAGCATGCCCTGGCGCAGCCTTCTCATGCCGCTCCGAATATGGAGTCTTGCGCGCAGAAGCGCGGCCTCGTGCGGCTGCATCTTGTATTCGTCTATCAGTCCGAAGTGCGGCATAATCCCCCCATCTCTTTAAATATAACTCAAAAGGGTTTTCTTTACTAAATTCCGTCCATCTGCTATAAATTGATAATGTACGAAAACATCTTAATCCCCGTGGACGGGAGCGAGGTATCCAACCTCGCCGCAGAGCAAGGCTTTCTGCTTGCATCCAAACTCGGCTCAAAGGTGACGCTCCTTTATGCCCTGGACATCGCCATACTGGCCATGCCCGATCCTGAAGCCGTGATGGCGAACGTGGAGGTGATGCGTGAGGCCTTCCGGGAGCATGCAGACAAACTGATGACTGCCCTGAAGCAAAAAGCCGCGTTGCATGGAGTCCAGCCGGAAACGCTGGTGAAGGAAGGGGACGTGCACGACGAGATTATAAACGTGGCGAAGGAAACGGGAGCGGACCTGATCGTTATGGGCACGCACGGCAGGAGGGGCTTAAACAGGCTTCTATTGGGAAGCGTAGCCGAATCAGTGACCAGGAGAGCACACTGCGCCGTCTTGTTAATACGGCCCGTTTGAGGTATATTTAAAAGTAAGGGAGGGTTGAATGATTCCAGCGGCGGTTTTAATAATAGCCATCGCGTTCGCGGTCGCAGTCCTGGCGCTTATACCGGCGATATTCCAGTTGATGCGGACGCTGAAATCGGTGGAATCCACTCTTAATGACCTTAACACGTCAGTCAAGACATTGATAAACACGGAGATAATGCCGTTAGTAAGCTCGGTCAGAAATGTGGTTGACGAGGTGAACGAAGTAGTCGCAATAGCCAAGGCAGGAGTTGAAAAAGTCGAGGGGACAGTCGAGGCGGTAACCGGCACGGTAGACGGGATAAACGCCATAGTCGATGAAAAAATAAGGGGGTCATTGATCGATGCGGCGGCGTACCTCGTAGGCATAAGGGCCGGGGTACAGACATTAGTCGAAAACATCAGGTTACGGAAAAAGAAGGAGGTCGCGTAATGTACGAAGAGAAGAATTTTTCTACGGGCTCTATTGTTCTTTCTTTCCTTGTAGGCGGGATAGTCGGCGCCGGAGTCGCGCTTCTTACGGCACCGCAGTCCGGACGCGAGACCAGGGAGAAGATAGGCGAAATGGCGGGCGACGCCAAAGAGAAAATCTTGACGGCGGGCCAGAGCGCGAAGCTTAAAATCGCGGATACCTTAAGCCGCGGACGGGATTATATAGAAGAGAAAAAACCGGTACTCCAGGGTGCGGTGGAAGCCGGTAAAAGGGCGATGGAAGAGGAAAAAACCCGTCTCATGTCCCACTTGAAATAAAACCTGAAAAATTAATCTTAAATCAGGGGCCTTCGAGGCCCCTTTTTTTATTGCCCTGGCGAAGTGGAATGTTTAGAATAAAATTATGCCGGAAAATGATAAAAAAGCGGATGCCGTAAGCACTATAAACATCGGCGGCATGACTTGCGCCTCCTGTTCCGCGGCGGTGGAAAGGGCGCTCAAGAAGCGGCCCGGGGTGATTACTGCAAATGTGAACTTGGCGGCGGAGACTGCACGGGTCGAATATGTGCCGGGCGAGATATCCGAAAATGAATTAAAGGAAGCGGTTGTAAAGGCGGGATACCAGGTCCTTGAGAAAGAGGAGGCCGCCCCCGAAGTTAAAGAAGCAAGGGAGGAAGAAGGACTTCACGAGCTGAAGATCAAAGTCATAGCCAGCATAGCCTTAAGCGCCATAATCATGGCCGCGTCTTTCCACGGGGCATATGAGTTGCCCGTATCGCACCCAGTTCTAAATATAATTCTTTTCGCGCTGGCTACGCCCGTGCAGTTCTGGGCAGGCTGGAGGTTCTACAAGGGCGCTTGGAGCACCATCTCCCACGGCAGCGCCAATATGGACGTCCTGATAGCGACCGGCACGTCCGCAGCCTATTTCTACAGCGCCGTTATCACCTTCTTCCCGGCCGCTTTCGCTGAATATGGCGACGCCGTGTATTACGATACCTCCGCGATGATAATAGCCCTCATCCTGATCGGGAAGTTCCTTGAAGCGCGTTCCCGGGGCAGGGCGTCCGAGGCGGTGAAACGGATGATGAAGCTTTCTCCCCGAACGGCGCGAGTTGTACGGGACGGACGTGAAGTTGAGGTATCCGCGGAAGACGTGATGCCGGGCGACGAGGTTGTGGTTCGTCCAGGCGAAAAAGTGCCCGTGGACGGGACTGTTATTTCCGGCTTCTCGTCCCTGGACGAGTCCATGCTTACCGGCGAGAACCTGCCCGCCGAAAAGAGTGACGGCGACAGAGTGTTTGGCGGGACGTTAAACTTGACGGGAAGCTTCATGTTCAAGGCCGAGAAGGTAGGAAAAGATACGGTATTGGCTGGGATAATAAAACTGGTGGAGGAGGCCCAGGGCGCTAAAGCGCCGATACAGAGGCTGGCGGATAAGGTGGCGGCCTATTTTGTTCCGGCGGTCATTGTAGCCGCATTCATAGCCTTTGGAGCCTGGCTTGCCGCAGGCGCGGGGTTTACCTTCGCCCTGCTGGCTTTTATCGCGGTGCTTATTATCGCATGCCCGTGCGCAATGGGGCTTGCCACCCCAACCGCGATAATGGTCGGGACCGGAAGGGCCGCGGAGAAGGGTATTATATTCCGGGGCGGAGACGTGCTGGAGCGGTTTGCAAAGGCGGATGTCATCGTGCTGGATAAGACCGGGACGGTTACTGAGGGCAAACCGAGAGTGATGGCGATTGAGAAGCTGGGGGAGGGGGATGAAGATTTCCTTGCTCTGGCCGCGTCGGTAGAAAAATATTCCGAGCACCCCGTGGCGCTGGCGGTCACGGAGAAGGCACGCGAGGAAAAGCTGACGGTATCGAAGGCGGAAGGATTTGAAGCGCTGCCGGGTTATGGCGCGCGCGCTAATGTCGGGAATGAAGATATTCTCATCGGAAATGCCCGCCTGATGGCAGAGCGCGGGGTGAAAACGGGGAGGTTCGAAAACGCCGAGGCCGGTTTTGCCCAGGAAGGGTATACCTCCATATTTGTCGCAAAAAATGGAAAGCCCGTAGGACTGATTGCAATCGCTGACGGCATAAAGGAAGGCTCCGCGGATGGGGTCCGGAGGTTAAAGGCCCTGGGGCTGGATGTGATAATGCTGACGGGAGACACGGAACTTGCGGCGCGGGCGGTAGCACGCAAGGTGGGCATCGAAAAGGTAATATGGGGAGTGCTTCCGGACGGGAAAGAAAAGGCTGTGGCGGAGCTCCAGGCGCAGGGGAAAATAGTCGCGATGGTGGGGGACGGCATAAACGACGCGCCCGCCCTGGCCCGTGCGGACATAGGCATTGCGGTCGGGACAGGGACGGACGTCGCCATAGAGGCCTCCGACATAATGCTGATTCGACCGGAACTGACCAAGGCGGCGGATGCGCTGGAGATCAGCCGAAAGACCCTCAGGACGATAAAACAGAACCTTTTCTGGGCGTTTTTCTATAATACCGTTGGAATCCCCATGGCTGCGGGAGCGTTGTACCCGTTCTTCGGCATCCTCTTAAAACCCGTAATGGCCGCCGCCGCGATGGCGCTGTCATCCGTCTCCGTCGTCACCAACTCTCTTCGCTTAAGGCGCGCCTGACTCGTTTTCTCTTGAATAATTTCCCTGTCCGTATTAATATTTTCCAAGTCAAAATTAATTGCTGAATCAATCATTCAAGGGACTTTCATGAAATCGCATGTTTGACCTTGAGCCATTCGCGCGACAGGCGGCCCTGTGGTTATCAATAGGCGCGGCGCTGGCATTCCTGTTACGGCTCGCTGTGGCAAAGAAGCCGGTCCTTCTGGTTGCCGAGGCGCTGGCGCTTTTATACCTGTTGGCGATGACTGTATCGCTTGCCGCCCGCAGTATAAAGTCCGGCCATGCGCCGATGGCCAACAGGTATGAATCCCTTGCCTCCTTTGCGTGGTCCATCGGCTTCGTTTACTGGTACGTCAGGATCCGTTACAAGGAGTTCCGCGTCGGGTATTTTCTCCTCCCATTAGCTTCGCTTGTGATGGTCCTGGTACGCATTTCTCCCAGCGAGATTACGCCTCTGTATCCCGCCCTCGATACCTGGATGTTCTCCACCCATGTCGGTTCGGCTTTCGTGGGATATGCTTTTTTTGGGGCTTCGTTCGCTGGCGCGGTGCTCTACCTTGTCTCGAAAGAAGAGGCCGGGAGACGGCTGGAAAAACTTATCTTCCGTACGGCTTACTACGGCTACATCCTGTTCACTATATCCATGGTAATAGGCGGCATCTGGGCATACCTCGCCTGGGGTACCTACTGGCTCTGGAAGGTGAAGGAGATGTGGTCGTTCCTTATATGGATTTTTTATGCCGGTTTCCTGCACTCCTTTTACGTGAAGAAACTCCGGGGCAGGGGGGTCGCCTGGCTTTCCATCCTGGGGTTCGCCATCACCATGTTCACATACATCGGCGTGGGCATTTTCATGAGGAACACTCACCAGCTTTAAGGGGCGCGGCCTTTGAGTAAGCTATTCGATTTCTTTAACTCACTTAAGCTCACGGTCTACCTCGTGCTGGCGATGACCGCCGTCGCCATGTACGGCTCCTTCGTTATATATCTCCATCCCCAGATTTTCGGGGATATGGATATGCATCTGTTCTTCCCGTTTCTTTTTTCCGTGGGTCTTCAACACCTCTCCCAGTCGTGGTGGCTCTTCCTGCTGGTCTTCATCGCGATACTCTTCGGATTAAACACCTTCGCCTGTACCGTCATGCGCCTGCCCAAGGTCATAAAAAGATACAGGGAGCCGCTATCTAACCTCCGTGAAATCGAGACGGGCGGAGAAAAAGGAATCGCGGTGGAGCTTTCGGAGGCGGCGTTATCGGCAATGCTTTCGAGGGAAAGGTATAAGGTCTTCGTCAAAGACAACCTCCTTTTCGCGGAAAAAAACCGCTGGCTCCCGTTTATCCCGTATGTCGTGCATGCAGGCGTACTGCTGTTTCTGGTAGCGCATCTGGTGAGCGGCCTGACGGGGTACAGGCATTCCGGAATCAGGATAAACGAGGGAGAGACGGTGAAGGCCCCGGAAGGAGATTATTATATCCGGCTGGACAAGGTGCGCATGGATTATCGCAGTGACGGAAGCCTCAAGGACTACGGAAGCGAACTGACCGCATTAAAGGACGACGGCAGCGTGATAAAAAATGGCTTCGCCGGAGTGAACAGGCCGATGTTCGCGGGCGGCGGGGCGATATACCAGCGCGAGTTGGGGCGGGATTTTAAAAGCATCATCTTTCAGGTATCGCTGAAATCGTTCAAGACCGGCGGGTACTTAAAAATTCCAAAAGGAGCCTATTACGCCGAACTCCAGGGGACTCCGTACGGGCTTCGTATCGACCGTTTCATAAATGATTTTGCGGTGGACGAAAATGGGGAGCCCTATTCTCAATCGGGCGACCTGGCGAACCCGGCGGTCATGCTGACCGTGACGGAGAACGGAAAACCAAGAAGCTCCGGCTGGATTTTCCTGAGGATGCCGGAGAGTAATACGCTTAGGGACCCTGACGTGGATATCAAGTTCGCGGACCTTGATGTGTTTTCATACGTCACCTTCGACATTAACCGCGACCCGAGCGCCCTGATCGCCCTTATCGCCTCCTGCATAGTCATGTTCGGGTCGATAATCACGCTTTATTTTCGCAGAGAGCGCGTCTGGGCGGCATTCAAAGACGGGAATGCGCAGGTGTTGGCGAGCGATGAAGAACTCTATGAGAAAATCAGCTCCCGCTGACGGATATGGGCGTAAGCAGCAGCGACGGCGCTCCCAGCCTGCCGACGAACCGCAAATCGCTTCCTACCGCATCGATACCTGAAAAAATCGAGATGAGATTCCCGGCGATGGCGCCTTCACGGACAGGGTAGGCAACCTTCCCGCCTTCTATCCATAACCCCGCGATGCCTACGGAGAAATCGCCGGATATCGGGTTCGCCGTATGCATCCCCAGCACCTCCCGGACTAATAGCCCCTTGTCTACCCGGCCAATCAGGCTTTCCTTGTCAAGGCCGCCCTTATCTATGTATAAATTTGTGGGGCTGACGCCGGGGGCCGAGCGGAAGCCCGCCCTTACAGCGTTGCCCGTGGAGGCGGTACCGGTCCTTTTAGCGGTATAAGAGTTATGCAGAAACCCCTGGAACATGCCGTTCCGCACTAAAGGAATCCTTCTGGAATAGACTCCCTCGTCATCGAACGGGCGGGTGGAAAGCCCGCCGGGGAGGGTGGCATCGTCGTAGATATTCAGGATTTCCGAAAATATTTTTTGTCCGGTCTTGTCAGCCAGAAGCGACCGGCCCTTTACAAGCGCCTCGCCTGAAAATGACGAAGCGAGCACCCCCAGGAACTCCGCCGCGACTTCGTTCTCCAGGATTACCGGGAAATTTCCGGTCGGCGCTTTCTTGGCTTTCAAAAGGCTGACCGCCTTCTCCCCGGCCTCCGCCCCGGCAGATAAATAATCGATTCCGGAGAGCCGCCGTGAATAATCAAACCCGTATCCCATCTGGGAGTCGTTATCTTCCTCCGCGACGGTCATTACCCCGCATGAAAGCCATGTTCCGCGCGACTGCGCCTTCAGGCCCTCCGAGCTGAGTATGGCCCAGCGGGATTCGCTGAATGACGATGAAGCCTTGCGCACCTTGGTTATCCTGGGGTCATAATCCAGAGCCGCTTTTTCCAGTTCAACCGCGCGGGCTATAGCCTCATCCGCGGTGACTTTGGCGACAGCTTCGTCATATTCCATTATTTCCGGGAATGCATCACGGGATGGGATGGGTATGGTGTTAGATTCGTCCGGCTCCGAGTTACGCGCGTTCTGGACGGCCATTGAAGCCGCCTCGCGCACGGCCTCAGGCGAGCCGGTGGCGAATGCGAAACCGAGCCGGCCTCCCGGCAGAAGCGCCCTTATCCCAACGCCCCAGGTCTGGGCCTGCTCGAAGGCATCCAGCTTCTGCTCCCTCGCTTCAGCGCTGATAGAAGAGCTCCAGCGCACATAAACGTCGAAGCTGTCCGCGCTTCTTTCACGCAGAATTTCCGCGGCGTCTTCGGCAATATTTAAAATAGCTTTGTCGTCTATGTCCATTTTATTCATAGTAGTTGGCGGAGGCGGTGTCAGACTCCCAGACCGTAACCATCGACACCTGCACTTTGTCGGTGTTAACTTTTTTGGATAAGCTGTCGTATATCCATTTCGCTATATTTTCGGACGACGGGTTAATCTCCGTGAACGGGAAGACGTCGTTTAAAAAGGCATGCTCGACGGAGGAAAGCAGCTCGTTGGTATGGTCTTTCAACTCCTTGAAATCCATCGCCAGTCCTATTTCGTTTAAATTCTCCGCAACTACGTACACGACCACTTTCCAGTTGTGGCCGTGGAGCCTCTCGCACCGGCCTCCGTAGTTCCGGAGCTGGTGGGCGGCCGCGAATTTCGTCTCGATCATCAGTTCGTACATTGCGTTCCTCTCGGATTGTTTGGAATCAGTAAACCCCTTAATGATATTTTAATTTGAAGCGTTAGTCAAGAAATCCGGGAGGCGCTTGCAGAGAGAGTGCTACTTTGGTATTATTTTAATTGTCACAGATACCTTCCCGTGCTATATTTCCCATTTTAATGGACAAGTTTTACGGGCGGAGGCCTTAATGGTTAAGGAACACGAAAACGGGCACAGGAAGACCCCGGATCTGATATGCAAGATACGAAAGGCATTGATATTCGCGGACGATGCGGTGCACGTGCTGGTGGCCGTGGCGCTCCTTCTCGCCGCGGTGTTCATGCTGGTATTCACGGCGACGAACTTCGCCTCCATAAACGTCACCTCGATACTCCTGGTCATAAACGACGTCCTGTTCGTGCTGATCGTAATGGAACTCCTCTGGACGGTCATCAGGTACCTGAAACGCCAGGAGTTCTCGCTGAAGCCCTTCCTGGCGATAGGCATTATTTCCAGCCTCAGGCGTATACTGATGGTGGAGGCGCAGATGTCCATGGACAGGCACACGGACTACTATCCGCTGGCGGAGCTTGGCGTCAGCACCGGAATAGTGCTTGTCCTGGTTTTTTCCTATTATCTAATGACAAGGGTGGAAAAATAAATCCGCCAGATGCCAGGGCCAAAAATGATACCGAAGCTATTAATAAAATGGCTTATTAACTCCCTTGCGGTCTTCGCGGCCGGTTATCTGGTCCACGGCATCCACATCGCGGACTTCTGGTCGGGCGTGATAGCCGCCGCACTGCTGGGAATAGTAAACGCCTTTATCAGGCCAGTCCTGATAATATTCACACTGCCTCTGAGTATCCTGACGCTGGGGCTGTTCACGCTCATAATAAACGCCCTGATGCTGAAGCTTGTCGCATGGGCGGTGGCCGGATTTGCCGTGGAAGGGTTCTGGGCGGCTTTTTGGGGAGCGCTTGTCATAAGCCTTGTCAGCTGGTTCATCTCCATCCTGTTCGATGCCGAGTTCCATTTCTTTAAAGGAAGGCCCTGATGTCCCATCTGCATGTACCGGATGGGGTTCTGCCGATATGGTTATGGCTTACCGGTCTTATTATCGCAGGCGCCATGATCTCTATTTCACTGTTTATGACGAGGCGGATGGACCTTAAAAAAAAGGTGCCCCTTCTGGGAATGATGTCCGCCATGATGCTGGTCGGGATGAGCCTTGAGATAGTTCCAATCGCCTATCATGTGAACCTCTCCGTTATAACCGGCGTCATCCTGGGCCCCTGGCTGGCTATCTTAGCCGCGTTCATGGTAAATTTCATACTCTCACTGGTAGGGCACGGCGGGGTGACTACTGTCGGCCTGAACACCATAATAATCGGGTCGGAAGGGGTGCTTGGATGGCTGATGTTCAATGCCCTCAGGAAGGTCCTTAACCCTGGCGCTTCCGCCTTGATAACCACTTATATAACCCTTTTTATCTCCACCTGTTTAATGCTTTTCATAGTATTCATCGCCAACGTGCATTTGAGCTCTCAGGGCATGGCAGAGGTCCGCGATATCCTGGAGACGCCTACCGCCGCAAAACTCCTGGAGCTTTTCAGTCTTAGGCAGGGATTTAACTTCCGCTTGTTCGCTATAGCCGCATTCGGTCTTGGTTTCATTGGCTGGACGATTGAGGCGATTGTCACCTCACTGGCTATAAAATTCATCTCAAAGGTGAAGCCGGAAATTATCGGCGGGGCTTAAGGTAACTTGCTCGATATTTCTCGCATAGACTACTGGGCTAACTGCACTATTAGCCCGGTCCATAAAGCCTCGGTTATTTCGAAGATGCTGGCCACGGGCTTTTTGATTGCCGCAGTGGTTGTCACGGACGATATCGCGGCGCTTTTAGGTGTTTACGCCATAGTGCTTGTAACGGTGCGCGCGGCCCGTCTGCCGATGCGGATAATCCTGGCCATCTCGGTATTTCCAGGGCTTTTCGCCATACTGTACGCCGTGAGCCAGGCGGGCAGGGGGCTGGACTATCCCGTGCTTATAATAGTCAAGGCCATGACTGCGGCCACGGCCATGATACTGCTTATATCCACGACGCCGTATGCGGAGGTAGTGGGTCTTCTGGGCAGGGCCATGCCGCAGGTAGTTTACGACGGTCTTTTCATGACGTACAGGTCTTTTTTCATCCTGCTGGGACTCGCGGGCAATTTCATGACTGCGCTTCGGCTGCGCGGAGGTTTTGAGCCGAGGAAGGTTATGAAAAACGCGCGTAACATGGCCTCCGGGCTGGGTTTTTTATTCATCAGGGCGTTCGATAAGAGTCAAAGGCTCTACGACGTCATGTCTATAAGGGGTTACAGCGGAGAACTGGGCATCAGGAGAAAGGTGGGGCCGATCGAAGCAACGGACCTGCCGTTCATGATTGCCTCGGCCGCTATTTTTGCCCTTGCGGTCATGTTCAGAGGCAGCCATTTCGGGGGCGGGCTTTATATAATCAGTTTGGTAGCCGTTTATTTTATATTAACGGAGGCGCTCAGGATTTGGAAGAGATCGTCCGCATAAGCTGTCTAAGACACATTTATCCCGATTCTACCGAAGTTTATCTCTGCGGGCTTGATTTTGTCGTCCGGAAAGGGGAGAGGGTCGTTATAATCGGCCCGAACGGAAGCGGTAAAACTACCCTGCTTTTCCACATTCTGGGGCTTCTCAAGGCAGACAAGGGAGACATCAAGGTCTTTGGACATGACCCTTCCAGGAATTATGATAAAATAAGAGAGAAGATAGGCGTGGTGCTCCAGGACGTGGACGACCAGCTTATCGCGCCCACGGTTGAAGACGACGTCTCGTTCGCTCCCAGGAATTACGGGTATCCCCAGCATGGGATAGAGCACCTTGTGGAAGAGGCGTTAAGCGAACTTGGGATAAGTAATATCCGCAAGAAGGTCTGTCATTACTTAAGCGGCGGCGAGAAGAGAAAAGTCGCGCTTGCGGGAGCCTTGGTACTGAAGCCCGAACTACTTGTGCTCGATGAGCCTTTCGAGGGGCTCGACCCGATGTCGCGTAAAGAGCTGGCCGCGTTACTTAACAAGCTGAATAAGAAATGGGGCATGGCGATCATTATGTCGACACACGACATAAATATCGTCAGCCAGATGGCGGACTCGGTATACGTGCTGGGGGAGGGGGGCAGGATAATGGTTCGCGACACGCCTGCGGACCTTTTCGCCCGCACGGATTATTACAAGCATGCCAGGCTCGATTTTCCTATCCTGATAGAGCTTTTTAAAGAGCTTCAGGAGAAAGGGCTGGATGTTGGAATGCCCTCCGATATATCTGACGCGGCGGAGAAGATAGCGAAGATCTGCAAGCGAGAGAATTAGTCCTTCCCAAGTAGTCCTGTAACTTCAAAAGTACTACAGTAAAACAAAAAAACGTCACCTTTTTTGTAAAAAGGTAACGCCAAAAACTTTTCAACCGCGAAAGAAAAGTAACGGGGTTAATATGCGAAAACGCCTTGGTGAAATGCTGGTAGAGGAAAGTTCGCTCTCCCCGGAAGATCTGCAAAAGGCTCTTTCATTCCAGAAGACCGGGAATGCAAAAATCGGAAGGGTCCTGGCCGATTTCGGATTTGTAAGCGAAAAGAGCCTCGTCAATGCGCTCGCCCTTCAGCTTAAAATTCCGTCAATAGATTTGCAGTCCGTTGTAGTTGACCACGAAGCGCTGAACCTGGTATCGCAGGAAGACGCCGAAAGAAAGAAAATTTTCCCGGTGCGTTTAGAAGGGCGGAAGCTGACGCTTGCGATGGTGGACCCGCTGGATTATCAGACGATCGAGGAGATAAGGTTCAAGACCGGGTGCGAAATCCGTCCCGCCGTCGCGACTGAAAAAAACATCGTAGACTGCATTGATAAGCATTATCAGGTGAAGGAAAAGGTCTTTCATCTGATGAACTCGATAAAATCTTACGAGGATGCTGAATTTCTGCGCGACCGCGCGGACGATAAGGTCGTGAACATCCAGTCGCTCTACAAGCTGAGTGAAACCCCGCCGATAATACAACTCGTGACGATGATAATAGTCGAGGCGGTGAAGATGCGCGCTTCGGATATCCATATTGAGCCGCGGGAGGATAGCGTCGCCGTACGCTACCGGGTGGACGGGGACCTCCGCGAGGCGCTGACTATTCCCCGCCGGATAAAGGACTACGTCATCTCGCGCATAAAGATAATCGCGGACATGGACATAACGAACCGCCGCCTCCCGCAGGACGGGACGAGCAAGCTGAAACTGTCCGACCGCGAAGTGGACCTCCGCATATCGACCCTTCCGTCGCTTTACGGCGAGAAGGTGGTCATACGCCTGCTGGATAAGAGCAAGGGGCTGATTTCGCTCGACCAGATAGGTTTTCCGGCCAGGATAAAGGAACCTCTTCTGGATGCGCTCTCGCGGCCGCAGGGCTTCCTGCTGGTCACGGGCCCCACCGGGAGCGGCAAGACCACGACGCTCTATGCAATACTCCAGCAGGTGCGCTCTGAGAAGGAGAACGTGGTAACCATAGAGGAGCCTGTGGAATACCGCCTGTCGGGCGTGACGCAGGTGGGAATCAACGAGGCCATCGGCCTCACGTTCCCTAATGTGCTCCGCTCGGTGCTCCGGCAGGACCCCGATATAATAATGGTCGGCGAGATACGCGACATGGAGACGGCGGACATAGCCGTTAAATCTTCACTTACGGGGCATCTGGTCCTGACGACGCTCCACACCAACGACACGGTTTCCAGCATCACCCGGCTTATCGATATAGGGATACCGGCATACCTTGTCGGCTCTTCACTGACCGGCGTGCTCGCCCAGAGGTTAGTTCGCCGCATTTGCCCTTACTGCAAGAAAGAGGACCTGGAAAAAAATAATTCGGCGGTAGGTGTTCAAGGTCTTGGCAAAACTTTTGTCGGGACTGGCTGTCACAAATGCTTCGGTACGGGTTACCATGGCCAGATTGCGATTTTCGAATATCTGCCTCTGGACAGAAGCATCAGGAATTTAGTCGCTAAAAAGGCTTCCGAGGAAGAGATATGGAAAGCCGCGAGAGGGAATGGGATGAGGACGTTATTTGAAGACGCGATCGATAAGGTAAACGCCGGGTTGACAACGGTTGAGGAAATACTGGCAAAGGCGCCTAAGGCCGAACTATAAGCCCGTCCACCATCCGGACCGTCCTGTCGCCCATCTCGGCAAGCCTCTCGTTGTGTGTTACGATTATTGAAGTAAGACCCCTCTCGTGATTGAGCTTTTTTAAAAGCTCGTGTACGGACTGGGCCGTATGCGTATCCAGGTTGCCCGTGGGCTCGTCCGCGAGTATCACCTTTGGCTCGGACATCAGCGCGCGCGCTATAGCCACCCTCTGCTGCTCTCCGCCTGATAGCTCTCCGGGCCTGTGCGTTAGCCGTCCGGAAAGTCCCACTTCCTCAAGCAACGCTTCCGCCCGGTGTTTAGCCTCCTTAGGCTCAATGCCGCCTATCATGGAAGGGATGAGGACGTTTTCCAGAGCGGAAAACTCCGGCAGAAGATGGTGGAACTGGAATACGAACCCGACATTCCTGTTCCTGAACGTCGCCAATTCGCCGTTGGACATACTGAATACATCTCTGCCGTCGTAAATGACCTGCCCGGAAGTGGGCTTGTCCAGCGCCCCGATAACGTGCAGCAGGGTGCTCTTTCCGACCCCCGACGCCCCGACGATGGACAGCATTTCCCCTTTGGGGACATCCAGGTCTATGCCTCTCAGGACCGCGACCTCCGTATTCCCCATCCGGAATGATTTGGACAGGCCGCGGACTGATATAATCAAAGGAGCGGTCACTTATTTTCCGCTTTTTTCATCGGCCTTTGTCTTCAGCCTGGAATATATTTTCTGCAGTACGATCATAAAGTCGCCATCCACCAGTCCATCTCTCGCCCCGACCTGAAGCGCGTCGCCGAGTGAGTTGACGACGTCCTTCATGGACTCGTCCTGAACTGCCGGGGAAGCGGAGAAAACTATCTTCTGTACATCGCCGCCGGAGATGACGTTATCCCCGTAAGTGTCCGTAAGGACGTCAACCTCGCTCAGCTTCAGGTTCATCGTCCCCATAAGAAATTTATCGTTCGACGATAGCATTACCTTTTGCAGCGTGCCGTTCCGGAGCAGCACGTTCACCGGCTGCCTTTTTCCTTCGAGCGGCAGGAACTCTATCTCCGAGATGTCCGAGAGCATGAAGCTGTACAGATTGCCTTCCGTGCTCCCGTAAAGGATATCAAAATCGTACCTGTAAATGGGCGAAACACCCGGCAAATTCCAACTCGTGCGTACGGTAATTACCCCGTTCCTTGCGGCGCCGCTCTGCTTGTAGACAGTGCCGCGGAGAAGAAAGCCGGAGTTGGACGACAGCTTTGCCTTTGCGTCCGCCGAGAGCGCCGGAGAAGCAAGGCAGAGAGAGAAGAGCACTACCGCCGATATTATCCTGAGTTTCATCGAGAGGACCTCCTTCTTTTATTCGTACCTGAGAGCTTCCAACGGGTCGAGCTTCGCCGCCTGCCATGACGGGTAAAGCGTCGCCCCGAAACTGATTATTATCGCCGAGGCACATATGACAACCAGTTCCACAGGGTCAACACGCGCCGGCAAATGACTGATGTAATAGATGTCTCTGGGGAGGGTGATGAGGTTGGTTTTCTCGATGATGAAACAAACAGCCAGCCCTCCCGCAAGTCCGATAAGAGTTCCGACCACGCCGATTATAGTCCCGTTTATCATGAATATCTTCATTATCCCGGCACGGGTCGCGCCCATGGATTTAAGTATCGCTATCTCCCGCGCCTTGTCTATTACTATCATTATTAATGTACTGACAATGTTGAACGAGGCGACGACGATGATGAGCACCAGTATGACGAACATCGTTATTTTCTCCAGCTTCAGCGCGGAGAAAAGGCTTCTGTTCATCTGCATCCAGTCCCGCGCCTGGAATGGGAACCCGAGGTGGTTTTGTATCGTGCGGGCCAGAGGCGCCGAGAGGCTAAGGTCGTCGATTCGAACCTCGAAACCCGTGACGGAATCGCCAAGGCCAAAGAATTTCTGAGCCACCGGTATTGATATGTATGCGAGCTTGGAGTCGTATTCGTACATGCCGGTATCGAAAAGCCCCGTAACGACGAATTCCTGGAATTTCGGCGCCATGCCAAGAGGTGTAATCGTCCCGAAGGGAGATACCACCCGTACCCTCTCGCCCGTGCGCACGCCAAGGTTTGCCGCCAACTCCCGCCCCAGCAGGATTCCCGGCACGGGACCGGACGCATTCAATCCCGATATGCTACCGGCTACCATAGTTTTTGAAAGCTCGGTTACTTTGCCGATTGAGGCGGGGTCCACGCCCTTCAAAATTATTCCGGAGACGCTGCTTGGCGAGGTGAGCATTACTTCGCTGTAGGTAAAAGGCGCGACGGATACTACGTGAGGGACCTCCTGGATTTTCTTCATCTGCTGGTTATAGTCCGTGATGCCCTTGTCGTTGAAGGAAGAAACGATGATGGGGGAGTTGGTACCCAGTATTTTTTTCATGAGGTCGTTCTCGAACCCGCTCATAACCGAGAGCACGACGATAAGCGCCATAACGCCCAACGCAACCCCGCCGATGGAAATGATGGTATTGAGAGAGATGGGGGTGTGCCTGCGTCTTCCTTTAAGGTAGCGAAGTGCGATAAAAGAGGAGTAGGCCACTACCTCTGCTCCTTGCGAAGCTGCGGGAAGAGGATTACGTCGCGGATGGAAGGGGAGTCCGTCATCAGCATCACCAGGCGGTCGATGCCTATGCCCTCTCCGGCTGTCGGCGGCATGCCGTATTCCAGCGCGCGGACATAGTCCTCGTCCATGAACTGCGCCTCACTGATCGCCCTTCTCACGCTGGGCTACCTGGTCCTGAAAGCGCGAGAGCTGGTCCTGCGGGTCGTTAAGTTCCGAGAATGCGTTTGCCATCTCTCGCCCGGCTATTATCAGTTCGAAACGATCTACCAGCTCCGGGTTCTGGTCATTTCTTCTGGAAAGGGGAGAGAGCTCGACGGGATAGTCCGTGATGAACACCGGATTTATTATTTTAAATTCGGTGGTTTTCTCGAATATCTCGTTGACCACCTTCGCCAGGGAAAGTCCATCTTCAAGCGGCACGTTATTCTTCTTAGCGAACGCACGCGCACGCTCCAGGTCGTTTAAATCATCATCGCCGGCGCCGGCGAATTGTACAATCGCTTTCTCCATGCTCATCCTAGGCCAGGGAGGTGTCAAATCCACTTCGTCTCCCTGGTAGGCAATTTTAAGCGAGCCCTTCACATCCATTGCTATGCGCGAAAAAAGCTCCTCCGTCAGGTCCATCAGGTCGTTGTAGTCCGCATATGCCATATAGAACTCCAGCATCGTGAACTCGGGGTTGTGCTTGATGGAGATGCCCTCGTTCCGGAAGTTCCGGTTCAACTCATAGACCCTCTCGAACCCGCCGACGATAAGTCTCTTTAAATATAATTCCGGCGCGATGCGCAGGTACAGGTCCATGTCCAGGGCGTTATGGTGCGTGATAAACGGCCTTGCAGTAGCTCCGCCGGGGATCTGCTGCATCATGGGCGTCTCGACTTCCAGGAATCCCTTTTCCTCCAGGGATGCGCGGATGGCCTTGATTATCTTATTGCGGGTGACAAAGGTGTCGCGGACTTCAGGGTTCACGATCAGGTCCACGTACCTCTGGCGATAGCGGGTCTCGATGTCCGTTAAGCCATGCCATTTCTCAGGCAGGGGGCGAAGGGACTTGGAAAGGAGCGTCAGTTTCTCCACCTCTACCGTCAGCTCGTCCGTTCTCGTGCGGAACAGGTAGCCCTCAATGCCGATGTAGTCGCCTATATCAAGCAGGTTTAGAAGCTTGAACTGCTCCTCTCCCAGCATGTCGCGCTTCAAGTAAATCTGCATCCTGCCGCTTACGTCCTGTACATGAGCAAAAGCCGCCTTGCCGAAGCTCCGGAAGGCCACGATTCGTCCCGCCGCCGTTACCTGGACCTTATTGTTTTCCAGTTCTTCCTTGGATGTCGGGCCGTATTTATCGTGCAGTTCCTTCGCGTGGTCTTTTACCTCATATCTCTGCCCGTAAGGGTTTATCCCCATCGCCCGGAGGTCTTCGAGCTTCTTTCTGCGCACCTGTATCAGTTCGTTTTCTTCGAGCATTACGAGTCCTTTCATGAATTTATAAAGTCTTGGAATTATAGAAAGAAATTATAGGCAGGTCAAGGGAATAAAGGAACAGTTTATTTCAGTATCTCCCCCGTCCGGTAACTCCATAACGCAAGGTCCAGCTCGTCCATTGGGATTTTTATATCTTTGGAGAATTCGCGCATCTTCTCTTCCATGAAGACATACTGCTTGCGGTTCGCCGGGCGTTTCGCCTCCGGGAGTACGCCCAGTTCGTGGAGCAGGCGGACGACGTGGATATCCAAAATGGCATAGCCTTCAAACCCGATGTTACGGAGGAAATGGCTCGCCTCCTTATAACCCAAGCCTTTTATGCCGGGGTTGTCCGCGAAGAAATCGCGGCGCTGGTGGAAGTCGGCAAGCGACTCGATTTTCTTTTTTATATTTGAGGGCGCACTCCTGTTGCAGGTATTCCCGTGTATGGATGATGTAGTTCGGGCGAATCCTCCAGAAGCGGTACCTGCCGCAGAGGATGTTCCTTATACCTTCAACGTCAGCGGTGAGTATATCGTCGCCGGCGGCCTCGATGCAGTTGATGCCCATCCTGGCGGAGGTATTGGCGGTAAGGATGCAGAAGCAGAGTTCCTTGAATATCGCAAGGTCTCCCTGCCGCCATGTTTCCTTGAAATCGGCGAGGCGGGCGCGGATTTCTTTTCTGCGGTCCTTGTAATGCCGGAGGAGGTCGTTTATGTCCATTAGAGGTCGTTTATTTCCATCAGATGTCGTCTGTCGCGGTGCCCGGCTGCGCGCGCTTGCCGAGGAGATAGGCCTCGATGAAGCCGTCCAGGTCGCCGTCCATAACCGCGCTTATATTTCCGACCTCATGGCCGGTCCGATGGTCCTTGACCATCTGATAAGGCATGAAGACGTAGGAGCGTATCTGGCTTCCCCAAGCGATGTCCTTTTTCGTGCTGTTCATCTTGTCGCGCTCCGCTTCCTTCTTCTTCACCTCCAGGTCGTAGAGGCGGGAGCGCAGGACCTTGAATGCCTTGTCCTTGTTTTTGAACTGCGAGCGCTCGTCCTGACACTGCACGACGATATTCGTCGGTATGTGCGTAATCCGTATGGCGGAGGAGGTCTTGTTGACATGCTGGCCGCCCGCGCCGGAAGCCCGGTAGGTATCGATCCTCAAGTCTTTCTCGTCGATCTCTATCTTTACGTCGTCCTCGACCTCCGGATAGACGAATACGGACGCGAAGCTCGTGTGCCTTCTTTTATTGGAGTCGAAAGGCGATATCCTTACCAGCCTGTGGACGCCGGCCTCCGCCTTTAAATATCCGTATGCGTTCTTGCCCGTGACCTCGAACGTGACGCTTTTCACGCCAGCCTCTTCGCCGGGGAGGTAGTCTATTATCTCGGTCTTGTAGCCCCTGCGCTCGCACCAGCGGAGGTACATCCGGAGTAGCATCTCCGCCCAGTCCTGGGATTCCGTCCCGCCAGCGCCCGGGTGGACGGTAAGGATGGCGTTAAGCCGGTCGTTCTCGCCGGAGAGCATCAGCTCCAGCTCAGCCGAGTCTATATCATGGGCGAGTTTTTTCATCGCCGCGTCTATGTCCAGTGTAAGCTCTTCGCCGCCCTCCTCCGAGGCAAGCTCCAGCATCACGTCAAGTTCTTCAGATGCCTTGCTTAAAGACTCCCAGGACGAGATGGCGCCCTGAAGGCTGGTTTTCTCCTTCATAAGCGACTGCGCGGCTTCCGCGTTCTCCCAGAATTCCTGGGCCTCCATCAGGCCGTTTATTTCCTGGGCGCGCTTCTCCTTGGCAGGTATGTCAAAGATGCCTCCTCAGGGCCGAAACCCTATCCCGCAGGCTTGAGAGCTCCCGCTGTACTTCTTCCATTGTTATCATCTTTTTAAGGACCTCCTGTATAAAATTATAGCAATAAAGCATGCCGTAATTCCAGAGCATAAGTACGCGAATATGTCCCCGTACAGGGTGTAGAAGGTTTTTTCTTTCATCAAAGGCACCTCCGCCGTAATCGCGTACCGCTTGAAAAGACTCGTCCTCGCAACCACTTCGCCCGATGGAAGTATTACACCTGATATGCCCGTATTGGCCGCGCGCACCATCGACCTCCGGTTCTCCACCGCCCGGAACACCGACATATCGAAATGCTGATACGGAGCTCCGGAATTTCCGAACCATGCATCGTTGGTTATGCTGGTCAGGAAATTCGCGCCCCCCAACACGAAATGCCGCACGAGTTCCGGGAATATAACCTCGAAACATATCGCGGTCCCGAAAGAGCCCTTGTCCATCCGCATGACGGTATAGTCGCGGCCCGCGCCGAAATCGCCGATGCCGTGGACCATCTTGCTTACAAACGGCAGGAGGGTCTTAAGCGGCACGTATTCCCCGAACGGCACCAGGTGCATCTTGTCGTAGCGGTCCGCCGGTATTCCAGAAGGATTAATGAGATATGCACTGTTGTACTCGACGTAATCGCTGCCGCGCTCCTCGATGGAAGGGCTACCGGTCAGAAGCCAGGTATTTGACTTTTTAACAGAGTCGGAAAGCTCCCCGACCAGAATCCTGTCCTGAAAATAAAAAGGAGTCGCGGTCTCCGGCCAGATTACAAGGTCCGGCTTTTTCTGTGCCACGGCATCTGCCGTTAATTGTTTATAAACATCGAATACCTGCATCTGGAACGCCGGGTCCCATTTATGGAACTGCTCTATGTCCCCCTGCACGACGGTTACTTTCATGGAATCATACGGGCGCGGGAGGTCCGTCAGACGGTAATGGCCGTAGAGGGCGGAGGCGGCCATGACGACCACGGCCGTGACAGGCCAGATTATCTTCCGGTCCGCATATTCCCTGTAAGACATCACCGCAATAAGCTCGGTAATCGCCGCGTTTGTCATAACGATTAAAGCGGAGACGCCGTAAACTCCGGTGATATCGGCAATTTGTATCAGGGGCAGGTTCTGGTGCTGCGAATACCCCAGCAGGTTCCAGGGAAAGCCGGAGAGAAGGTAATTCCGGAGCAGTTCCAGGGCCACCCAGAATGCAGGGGCCAGCAGTACCGAGGCAGGTCCAGCATGCTCCCGCGCCTTGACATAAAGCCAGGCGAACGTGCCGATGTACAGGGCGAGGTACGCCGAGAGCGCGAGCAGAAGGAAAAAGCTCGGAAGGAACCCTATGCCGCCATAATCCCGCATGACGATTAAAACCCATCTCAGGGAGAGCGCGTAAAAGGCTATCCCGGCAATGAAACCCTCTTTAAAAGATTGTCTGGGCGACTTGTCCCTGATTGAATAAAGAAGCGGTATCAGCGCGACCCAGGCAAGGACTGATATGTCCGGCTTTGGGAAAGAGAGCGCGAGGAGTATTCCTGAGAGCAGGGGGAGGAAAAACAAAGAGATGTTACTCATTGCCCTTTTGGTTCTTCAGCCACTTCAGCAGTTCTTCTCCCATCCGGGATATACCGCCTGGCTCCTGTTCCTTCTGGGGAGTGGCTTGAAAGGGCTCTTTCCTGGGCGGCCTTTTCTTTTGGTCAGTGGCATTTCGGGGCATTCGCGTAGGAGCCGTCCGGGGTTCCGGCCTGGGGCGCGCCTGGGCCTTCTCCGCCCGTTGCTCCGGCCGCGCCGCCGCTTCGGAGAGCTTCAGGATCGAATGGCGATAGACCATCATTTCGGCCCCGTTGTCCAGGAATATGACATAGCCGTCGTACTTCTTTATCCTGCCCTTAAGCTCGGAGCCGTCCTTTAAGGTAATAGCGGCTTCCGCACCCTTGGAATAAAACCCTTCCAATGCTTCATCAAATGGGCTGGTGTTCATGTTCCCTCTGGCGGCGTCTGTAACCGGGACTGATGTTGCAGAGCCCGTGCTTGTATATCAGGGCCTGGCCCCTGCCCGTTCTTATGGATATCGTGAAGCCGTCGTACCCTTCTATGACTCCCCGTATCTCCTCGCCGTTGACGAGACGCAAAAGCGCGAGCGTCCGCTCCTTTACGTAACGGCCCAGGAATTCGTCCTGCACACGCGATTTATGGGGGAGCGGCTCTTCCTCTGCGGGAGACTGGAAAAAAGATTCATCGATAAGGTTTCTGGATGGCAGGACATGAAAAACTTCTTTTTTCATGAGCGCAATGATGCGCCCTTCCGATTCGAGGTTTAAATCGTATTTCCCCGCCGCTTTTACTATGCCTGTAAGCCTTTCGCGGTTCGCGAGAGTAAGCCTCAGGGAGACAGCCTCTTCGACAGCTATTTTGAAAAAAGATTCTTCGAGCTTCAGTGCCTGGGTCATTCGGTGCCGTTAAGGTTGGGGTCAGTCGGTAATGCAGTCCGGGCAGGAACCGTAGAATTCAAGACGGTGCCGCGCCACCTTGACGCCCATGTGCCTGGTAACTTCCTGCTCTATTTCGGGAAATTGCGGTGTTTCGACGTCTAATATCCTGCCGCAGTGCTCGCAGGTGAAATGATAATGTTTTGAAGAGTTTCCGTCGAAACGGCTGAAGCCTTTGCCGTAGGACAGTTCCAGTATCTCGCCCTGGTTTTTCAATATGTTAAGATTTCTGTATACCGTGCCGAGACTGATGTTCGGAATCTTTTTCTTGACCTTGTCGTAAACCCAATCCGCGGTGGGATGCGATTTCGTATTCTTAAGGACTTCGAGGATAACTCTCTTCTGTTTCGTCATCCTGTACTTAATTCCGTTCGTGTCGTTTTTCATGGCAGGCATCCCATTTTATTATTAGATAATTGCATACGGAGCAAATATTAACACGGTTTTAAAAAAAATTCAAGAATAATAAACTAATTTTTCTGTAATAATTTCGAGTCTTGCGCCGGAGGTTGCGAAATCCTATCATTTATCACGCCAATATAACCCAAAAGTTTTATTATGGACAAAAGGGCCAGAGGGAACTATTATTTTATCTATCATTAATACAGGAGGGCGCCCAGTTGCAAAAAACCGCTATAGGAGTTGACCTCGGCGGGACTAACCTGCGGTTCGGGCTGGTGCGAGAGGACGAAAAAATTATCGCCCGCCGGCGCACCGGGACCATGGCGGCGGAAGGGGCGGAAATAGTCCTGGAGCGGCTGACGAGCGGGATACAGACTCTCTCAAGAAAAGCCCAAGCCGCCGGGATGAAAGTTGCCGGTATAGGCATCGGCGTCCCCGGGATAATTTCGGCGAAGGAGGGCATCGTGCGGTTGTCTCCGAACCTGCCGGGCTGGAATGATATCCCGCTCGGCTTGCGGCTTAAGGAGATTTTCTCTTATCCGGTCCATGTGGAAAACGATGCCAACGCTTATGCCTTGGGCGAATATTGGTTCGGCGCCGGAAAAGGGACCTCCTGCATGGTCTGCATTACGCTCGGCACGGGGGTGGGCGGCGGCATAATACTGGGAGGCAATATCTGGCGCGGAGCGGACGGCATGGCGGGGGAGGTCGGGCATATCACGGTTGACCCTGACGGCCCGCTCTGCCCGTGCGGGAACCGCGGGTGCCTGGAGAGGTACTCTTCCGCCACCGCGGTAATGGAGATGGCTGGCGCGGCGGTAACAGGGGGGGGCAACACAACTTTAAAAGACCTGAAAAAAGCTGGACTTCCGATAACGGCGGAAGCGGTGGCGGACGCGGCAAAAAAAGGGGACAGAGTTGCAGGCAGGATATATTCCGATGTAGGGAAATACTTAGGCATTGCCATTGCCGATTTGATTAATTTGCTCAACATTGAGTGCATAGTCATCGGGGGCGGCATGGCCGGGGCATGGGACCTTTTCATCGGTCCGTTAAAAGAGGAAGTCAGGGCAAGGGCATTCAAAATACCCGCCAAGAGGTGCAGGATAGTCCGGGGCAAATTGAAAGACGACGCCGGAATCCTTGGCGCGGCGGGGCTGGCGCTGAAAATGACACGGGTCAAATAAATAGCTTCTTATTAATGCCTGGAGGTCATATTGAAATCCGCAAAAATCCGTGCATGAGAACCTTTATTTTTCAATTGGTTGGAGGGAGCGAAAACCGGTTTTTCCTCCGTCGGCAATCGGCAGATTTTTGCGGCATAACTCCATACAAAATAACATAAAAATGGTCAATTTACCCCTTTAAAAAGATGTCTCAAAAACCCGCTTTTTACCCCCAAAAATGGCCCGTGATGGGGGTGAAATGATACAAAATTCGTACCCGGCAGGATCCGTCCATAAATCATATTTATATATGATTAGGCGTTAAGCGGTGATGCCTTGGCGCGCAAATCGAGAGAGGCTATTAAGAATGAATGGAGATGGTATATCGACAAATATTCAGCGGCACTATTTGACTCGTCCTCCTAAAACCCTTTGACTTTCGAACAAATTCAATATAAAATCATCAGTTCGAAATGCAAATCAAAAACATAAGAAATTTCAGCATAATAGCTCACATAGACCACGGCAAGTCCACGCTGGCGGACAGGATACTCGAGTTGACCGGAGCGCTTAGCGCCCGCGAGATGTCGGACCAGGTCTTAGACGACATGCCGCTTGAGCGTGAGCGCGGGATAACCATAAAATCCCACGCCGTCCGGATAAACTTCGTCGCGGCGGATGGACGGAGCTATGTCCTGAACTTAATCGATACCCCCGGACACGTCGATTTTACCTACGAAGTCTCCAGAAGCCTCGCCGCGTGTGAAGGCGTGCTGCTCGTGGTGGACGCCTCCCAGGGCGTTGAGGCGCAGACGCTTGCAAACGCCTACCTGGCTATTGATAACGACCTCGAAATAATCCCCGTAATAAATAAAATAGACCTGCCGAGCGCCGACGTCGAGAGGGTCCGTAACGAGATAGAAGAGGTGATAGGACTGGACGCGTCCATGGCAATCCCCGTTAGCGCCAAGGAAGGGATTGGGATACGGGAGACGCTCGAAGCGGTAGTGAATACGATAAGCCCGCCGGAGGGCGATGCGGACGCGCCGCTCAAGGCGCTGATATTCGACTCCTGGTTCGATACCTATCAGGGCGTAGTGGTGCTGGTCCGGGTGGTTGACGGCCGGGTCTATAAAGGGTTGAAGATCAAGCTCTTCTCGAATAATATAACATTCGAGGTGATGGAGGTCGGATATTCCACGCCCAAGCTCATAAAGACGGAGCAACTGACCGCGGGCGACGTAGGATACATCATCGCCGGGATAAAGAGGGTTCAGGACTCTAAAATTGGGGATACCATTACCGAAGTGGAGAGGCCGGCGGCGGAGCCTTTACCGGGCTACCGGGAAGTTAAGGCTATGGTATTCTGCGGCCTTTATCCGACGGACACCCAGCAATATGAAGACCTCCGGGACGCGCTGGAGAAGCTCCGTTTGAACGACTCGTCCTTCTCATACGAACCGGAGACCTCGCTTGCGCTCGGATTCGGTTTCCGCTGCGGGTTCCTGGGGCTTCTGCACATGGAGATAATCCAGGAGCGCCTGGAGCGCGAGTTCGGGCTGTCGCTTCTCTCCACCGCCCCCACCGTCGTCTATCGGATTACCAAAACGGGCGGGGAAGTGGTCATGGTGGATAACCCGTCGAAGCTCCCGGACCTCCAGAAGATAGAGAAGATGGAGGAGCCTTTCATACTGGCTACCGTAATGGTGCCTAACGAATACATCGGCTCCATCCTTTCGCTATGCCAGGAGAGGCGGGGAATCCAGAAAGACCTGAACTACTTAGACCGCGACCGCTCCATGATAACCTACGAACTTCCCTTGAACGAAATAGTGCTCGACTTCTACGACAAGCTTAAATCCGTCAGCCGGGGCTACGCCTCGCTTGATTATGACTTCATAGGGTACAGGGTATCCAATCTGGTTAAGCTGGATATATTGCTGAACGGCGAAGGCGTTGACGCCCTCTCTCTTATAACGCACCGCGACAAGGCGGAATTCCGAGGCAGGGAACTGGCCGATAAAGCTAAAGGAGCTTATCCCGCGGCAGATGTTCGAGGTGGCGATACAGGCGGCGATAGGGGCCAAGGTAATCGCCAGGGAGACCGTCAGGCCGCTGCGGAAAGACGTAATCGCGAAGTGCTACGGCGGCGACATCACCAGGAAGAGAAAGCTGTTAGAGAAGCAGAAAGAAGGCAAGAAGAAGATGAAGCAGCTTGGGTCCGTGGAAGTGCCGCAGGAGGCGTTCCTGGCGGTGCTGAAAGTAAAGAATTAAATAAAACCGGAGGTTTCAATTGGCGGCTAAAAATAAATCGGTATTCCGCGAGTACGCCGAGGCCATAGTAGTAGCGGCAATCCTCGCGCTTTTTATAAGAACTTTCGTCGTGCAGGCATTCAAAATACCCTCCGGATCGATGAAGAACACCCTGCTGGTGGGAGACCACCTGCTCGTAAACAAGTTCCTTTACGGGACGCACATCCCTTTCACGAACATAATCCTTATGCCGATCCGCGACCCGAAGAGGGGAGATATAATCGTCTTCAAATATCCGGAGGACGAGTCGAAGGATTTCATAAAAAGAGTAATCGGCACCCCGGGCGACGTGGTGCAGATAATCGCCAAGAAGGTATATATCAACGGCAAGCCCATACCGGAGCCTTACACCATATATCACGATGACCAGATCCTGCCGAAGAGCATGGACGCGAAGGATAACTTCGGGCCGATTTTTGTGCCGCCCCGCAAATATTTCATGATGGGCGACAACCGCGACAGGAGCCACGACAGCAGGTTCTGGGGATTTGTGGACGAGAGCAAGATAATAGGCAAGGCAATGGTGCTCTACTGGTCCTGGGACGGGGATGGCAGTTCGATCCGCTGGGACAGGATAGGACACATCGTGAAGTAGATGATGGATAACCGTGGCGGCGGGAAGGCCGCGTTATTACTTTATATTCTCGTGGGGATTCTGGCGTTTTATGTCCTTGTAAAGACAATCCCGCCTTACATGCATTATTATGCCTTGGACGACGAAGTCGCCCAGCAGATTCACCTCTCCAGCATAAATGACGACGAAATGATCATCGGGGACCTGATGAACAAGATAAACGATTTGGGGCTCCCGATAACAAACGACGATATCCAGCTTATCCGTAAGGACGACGGAAGCATAGAGATAAAGCTCTCCTGGACAGACGAAGTGGATTACGGCTACGGGATAAAGAGGGAGTTCCCGTTTTCCATCGACGACTCCAACCGTAAAAAAGGGAAATGATTTGCCTTGACATCCGGACAGCGATGAGTTAATCTCGCTTTCGACCTTTTAACGTAGCCCGGCGAGGCTAAGAAGGGGACGGGAGTGTATCAGGACAAGTTGCGGCTCAAACATACAGGGCATCCTCGGAAATTTTAGAGGAGGCTTTTTTTTTGCCTTCATCCAGAGGTAAAACTCATTGAAAATAAAAGCGAAAGTAATGGACAAGGAGGCAATCGACCGGGCGCTGGTCCGCATTGCCCATGAAATCCTGGAGCGTAACCACGGGACAACCGGTCTTGCCATTGTGGGGATACGGACCGGCGGGGTGCACCTGGCGCGGAGACTTTCGGAAAATATTAAAAAAATCGAGAACGTGGACGTGCCGATGGGCGCTCTGGACATTACCATGTACAGAGACGACATATCTTCCCGGAAGAGAAAAAACCCGATGGGGAAAACGGAGATACCTTTTTCCGTGACGGACAAGACGATAGTGCTGGTGGACGACGTGCTGTTCACGGGCAGGACCATCAGGGCGGCCCTGGATTCGCTCATGGACTTCGGAAGGCCGAGGCAGATCCAGCTTGCGGTGCTTCTGGACCGGGGGCATAAGGACCTGCCGATAACCGCCGATTACGTCGGCAAGAACGTGCCTACCGCCCTGAAGGAGGCCGTGAAGGTGAAGCTTGTCGAGGAGGGCGGGAAGGACGAGGTCCTGATAATGGAAAAGGTGGAGGCTTAAGGCGATGGCCCTGAAAAGCAAAGACCTGCTTGGGATCGATTACCTGGAAAGGGAGGAGATAGAGGAGATTATCTCCACGGCGGAGTCTTTCAAAGAGGTCTCCACAAGGGATATTAAAAAGGTCCCGGCCCTTCGCGGCAGGACTATTGTAAACCTTTTCTTCGAGCCCTCCACGAGGACGCGGACTTCATTCGAACTGGCGGCTAAAAGGCTCTCGGCGGACATCATAAATATATCCTCTTCCACCAGCAGCGTGGTGAAGGGCGAGACGTTGCTCGACACCGCGCGAAATATCGAGGCGATGAACTCGGACGTTATAATAGTCCGGCATTCGATGTCCGGCGCGCCGGAGATACTCGCCAAGGCCCTTAAAAGCTCGGTCATAAACGCGGGCGACGGCTTTCACGAGCACCCGACACAGGCGCTTCTCGACCTCTTCACCATAAAAGAGCGGCTGGGAAAAGTGGAAGGGCTTAAAATCGCTATAATCGGCGACATCGCTCACAGCAGGGTGGCCCGCTCGAATATATTATGCCTTAACAAAATGGGCGCGGAAGTCCGCGTATGCGGCCCGGCAACGCTTATGCCGGCGGAAATCGATAAGATGGGCGCGAAGGTTTATTTCAGGCCGGAAGACGCTCTTGACGGCGCGGACGCCGTGATGATGCTCCGGATACAGATGGAACGGCAGGAGCGGGGACTTTTCCCCGGCGTCAGGGAGTATTCCCGCTTTTTCGGTCTGAATCAGGAGCGTGTCGCGTTGGCGTCGAAAGGGGTTTTGATAATGCACCCCGGACCTATAAACCGGGGGGTGGAGATATCGCCGGAGGTGGCGGACGGGCCATATTCAGTTATCCTGGACCAGGTAACGAACGGAGTAGCCGTAAGGATGGCCGTAATATACCTCCTGACAGAGGGGAGGGGAGCTATATGACACTGATAATCAAGGGCGGCAGGGTAATCGACCCGGCGAACGGGGTAGACGGGATACTCGATATTTATATCGAAGGCGAACAAAATTGTCCAGCCGCCGAAAAATGCTAAAAAAATCAAACAAAACGGCGCGGAAGTTATAGACGCAACCGGCAAGATAGTCGCGCCGGGGCTGATTGACATGCACTGCCATCTCCGGGAGCCGGGGTTCGAGTACAAGGAGGATATCGCCTCCGGGACCCGCGCCGCCGCGGCGGGCGGGTTTACCACCATCTGCTGCATGCCGAATACCAACCCCGTAAACGACAGCCGCTCCGTCACTGAATTTATAATGGCGCAGGCCCGGAAGGCAGGGTTTTGCAAGGTATTGCCAATCGGGGCGATAACCAAGGGCTCGATGGGCCTGGAACTTGCCGAGATGGGGGAGATGGCCGAGGCCGGATGCGTGGGCTTCTCCGACGACGGAAAGCCTGTGGCCAATGCGGAGATGATGAGGCATGCGCTGGAATATGCAAAGACCTTCGACAGGACGATAATATCGCACTGCGAAGACCCGACTCTTTCCGCCGGAGGCGTGATGAACGAAGGCGCGGTTTCAACCCGCCTGGGCCTGCGGGGGATACCGGCCGCGGCAGAGGAAGTAATGGTCGCCAGAGACATTTCCCTGGCAAAATTGACCGGCGGAAGAGTCCATATAGCGCATGTTTCGACGGCCGGTTCGGTTGAGCTGATACGCCGGGCGAAGGCGGACGGCATTAATGTCACCGCCGAAACCTGTCCGCACTATTTTACCTTGACCGATGAAGGAGTTATGTCATATAATACCTACCTCAAGGTTAACCCCCCTCTTCGCACGGAGACGGACAGGAAGGCGATAATAGCGGGACTTTCAGACGGCACGATAGACGTAATAGCGACAGACCACGCGCCGCACGCGGCATCCGAGAAGGACGTGGAGTTCGACCTCGCCCCTTTCGGGATTTCAGGGCTGGAAACTGCCCTGCCCCTTTCGATGGCCCTTGCGAATTCCGGTCTGCTCCCGATGGTTGAACTGATTAAGAAGCTCACCATAAACCCGGCACGCGCGCTGGGCCTGGCCCTGCCGTCTCTGTCGCCCGGGTCGCTTGCGGATATAGTCCTGATAGACCCGGAGATGGAGAAGACTGTCCGGCCGGAAGCCTTGATAAGCAAGGGAAAGAACACTGCCTTTTCGGGACTTATCCTGAAAGGATGGCCTGTTGAAACAATCCATGAGGGTAAAAAAATTGTTGTTAAGCTTTAAATTAGTAGTCCTGCCTTTAATTGTCGCCGGGTTCCTGGGAATTTCCCCATTTTCAATTCAGACGGTCCCTTCGGCTCCAGATAAGCCCCCGGTCCGCATTACAAACCAGAATGCCTGCGGGTTGAAGGACCTGAAAAACCCGTTCACTTTCGCCGTCATCGGGGATAACAGGAGCGGCCAGGAGACATATAAAAAACTGGTGTCCATGATTGCGAAAGACGACCCGGCTTTTGTGATGAACACGGGCGACGTCATCATGGAGGGCGGAGACAGAAGTGAGTGGGACGAGTTCGCGACGCTTTCGAAGCCGCTGACCATGCCGTATTTCCTAACGCCCGGCAACCACGAGATAGCCAATAACGTAACAGAAAAAGCCTACAAGCAATGCGCGACCAATCCCGGGAACGGCCTTTACTACTCTTTCACCGCCGGTAACGCGCTGATTGTCGTGCTGGACTCGGAGGAGACCGGGATGCATGCGAAGATCGTCGGGGAGCAGTATAAATGGCTGGAAGACCAGCTGAAGAACTCGGATAAAAAATTCAAGTTCGTCTTCCTGCACCGCCCGCTATATCCGGCCAAGAAGTTACACGTCGTCGCCTGCATGAGCAGGTACAAAGACAGCAGGGACCAGCTCCAGGCGCTCTTCCAGGAATACGGTGTGGATGCTGTATTCGCAGGGCACGAGCACCTGTACTTCAGGCAGGATATATGCGGCGTTACCCATGTCACCACGGGCGGCGGCGGCGCGCCGCTTTATGCGACCGACGCTCACGGCGGTTTCCACCACTACGTCATCGGGACGGTCGGTGAAGACAAGGCGGAGTTCAAGGTAGTCGATGTAAACGGGAATATCCGAGACCATTTCATCATAAGCAAAAAAGAAAAAGGAAATCCAATATGAAGAAAGCGGTCCTGGCCCTTGCCGACGGCGCCTGGTACGAGGGCGTCTCTTTCGGCGCGGAAGGTGAGGCGGGAGGCGAGGTAGTTTTCAATACCTCCATGTCCGGCTATCAGGAGATACTGACCGACCCGTCGTACAAGGGACAGATGGTTACCATGACCTACCCCTTGATCGGAAACTATGGCGTGAACGCCGAAGACGTCGAGTCGGGCAGACCCTGGGCGGAGGGCCTTATCGTAAAGGAAGCCAGCCTGTACCCCAGCAACTGGAGAAGCCAGGGGAGCCTCGACAGCTATCTCAAGAGCTACAATATTGTCGGCATACAGGGAATAGACACCCGCGCGCTCACGAGGCATCTGCGGGACTATGGCGCTAAGCAGGGGATAATATCGACGACGGACACGGACCCGGAGAGCCTGATTAAGAAAGCCGCGGCAAGGCCGTCGATGGCCGGGCAGGACCTGGCAAAGGTAGTTTCCTGCACTGAGCCATACGAGGCGAAGCAGACGTCGTGGGACTTGGAGAAAGGCTACGGCGAGACCCAGAACCCCTGCCTGCACGTGGTCGCTTACGACTTCGGGATAAAGAGGAACATCCTCCGCATACTTTCCACGCTGGCCTGCAAAGTCACGGTTGTCCCGGCTACGACGTCATGGCGGGAGGTAATGGAACTCAGGCCGGATGGAGTGCTTCTGTCGAATGGTCCCGGCGACCCGGAGCCGGTGACGTATGCGGTGGAAAATATAAAGGGCCTGCTGGACAAGGTGCCAATATTCGGCATCTGCCTGGGCCATCAGCTTTTGGGAATTGCCCTGGGGGGCAGGACGTATAAGCTGAAGTTCGGCCACCATGGCGGCAATCAGCCGGTGATGGACTTAAGCACCCGGAAGGTGGAGATAACCGCCCAGAACCACGGCTTCGCGGTGGACATGGATACCGTCCCGGGCGCGGTCGAACTGACCCATGTGAACTTGAACGACAATACGGTCGAGGGTATGCGCCACAAGGAGCTTCCGGTCTTTTCCGTGCAGTACCATCCCGAATCGTCTCCCGGCCCGCATGACTCCGCGTACCTCTTCCAGCGCTTCATCGCGATGATGGAGATAGAGAAGATAAAGGTAAAGAATTAGGGGACGTTTTAATGTTTTATGAAAGCGAATTATTTGAATATCCCGGTTAAGGAATTACAGAACCGCGCCCAGTCGGCGCTCGCGCGCCTTGAAAAATGCGACCTATGCCCGAACGACTGCGGGGTGAACAGGTTGGAGGGCCAGCTTGGTTTCTGTAGTGCAGGGGCGACGGCTAAGGTGGCGTCTTACAACCTGCACTCAGGCGAGGAGCCTGCCATCTCCGGCGCTCGCGGGTCCGGGACGATATTTTTCAGCCATTGCACGATGAAGTGCGCATACTGCCAGAACTGGCCCATCAGCCACAAGGGAAACGGGATAGAGTACGACGCGGCGGGCCTGGCGAATATCATGCTGGAACTTCAGCATCGCGGCGCGCATAACATAAACTTCGTGACCCCGACGCATTACATGCCGCGGATACTCGAAGCGCTGCCGATCGCTATCGAGGGCGGCTTCGACATCCCCATCGTCTATAACACGAGCGGATATGAGGTCCTCCCGGCGCTGAAACTCCTTGACGGCATCGTGGACATATACCTCCCGGACATGCGCTACGCCCGCGACGATTTCGCGAAGAAGTACTCGAAGGCGAAAAATGTACTGCGTCGTATAACCGCGCGGCGGTGAAAGAGATGTTCAGGCAGGTGGGGCTTTTAAAAACCGATGCGGACGGGATTGCCCAAAGAGGGCTTATTATCCGGCACCTCGTACTTCCTGAAGGGATATCCGGTACGGAGGAGACCCTGAAATTTATAGCGGAAGAGCTGTCGCCGGAGGTCGCCGTCAGCCTGATGGACCAATACTTCCCGACTTACAGGGCGGTCGATTTCCCGGAAATAAACAGGAAGATAACGGCGACGGAATACGAGGCCGCGCAGGACGCGATGGAGCGCCACG
The DNA here is from genome assembly GCA_963698885.1 of Nitrospirota bacterium. Classification (GTDB taxonomy): domain Bacteria; phylum Nitrospirota; class JACRHJ01; order JACRHJ01; family JACRHJ01; genus JBARKJ01. The sequence continues at coordinate 382,173 of CAVOSJ010000003.1, forward strand.
GCCTCTACGAGGGCTGGGTGCAGGAGCACGTTTAAAGTTTTACGTATAAAGGAACCTTAATGCCAAAACGCACGGATATTCACAAGATTTTAATCATCGGCTCCGGCCCCATCGTCATCGGCCAGGCCTGCGAGTTCGACTACTCGGGCACCCAGGCATGCAAGGCGCTGAAGGAAGAGGGCTATCAGGTCGTCCTGATAAATTCAAACCCCGCGACCATCATGACAGACCCGGAAACCGCGGACCGTACTTATATCGAGCCGATACGTCCGGACGTGGTGGAAAGGATAATCGAGCGCGAAAGGCCGGACGCGCTGCTTCCGACGATGGGCGGGCAGACAGCCTTGAATATCGCCGTCGCGCTTGCGGAATCTGGCGTGCTGGCGAAGTATAACGTCGAGCTTATCGGCGCCAAGCTCCACGCGATAAAGAAGGCGGAGGACAGGGACGAGTTCAAGGAGGCCATGCGGAGGATCGGCCTCGAACTTCCGGCTTCCGGCTATGCGCACTCTAAGTCCGAGGCGATGAAGGTTGTAAATGCCGTCGGTTTCCCCGCTATCATCCGCCCGTCGTTCACAATGGGCGGGACGGGCGCGAGCATCGCATACAACATCGAGGAATACGAACAGCAGATAGACTGGGCCCTTCAGGCCTCTCCGTCGCACGAGATACTGGTCGAGGAATCCGTAATCGGGTGGAAGGAATACGAGCTGGAGGTAATGCGCGACATGAAAGACAATGTCGTCATCATCTGCTCGATTGAAAACCTCGACCCTATGGGAGTACACACCGGAGACAGCATAACCGTCGCGCCCGCGCAGACGCTTTCAGACAAAGAATATCAGATAATGCGCAACGCCGCCGTGGCCATTATCCGCGAGATAGGCGTAGATACCGGCGGGTCTAACATCCAGTTCGCCGTGAACCCGGAAAACGGGAAAATGGTCATAATAGAGATGAACCCCCGCGTCTCCAGAAGTTCCGCGCTGGCGTCTAAAGCGACTGGTTTTCCAATCGCGAAAATCGCCGCGAAACTCGCCGTCGGATATTCGCTGGACGAGATAAACAACGACATCACCCGCGTGACCCCGGCCTCGTTCGAGCCGACCATAGACTATGTCGTGACTAAATTTCCGCGGTTCGCGTTTGAAAAATTCCCCCAGGCCGACAAGACGCTGACTACCCAGATGAAATCGGTTGGCGAGGCGATGGCTATAGGCAGGACGTTCAAGGAATCGCTTCAGAAATCTCTGCGCTCTCTGGAGATAAGCTCGTATGGGTTTGAGCGGCGCGAAGAAACCCTGGACGAGATAAAGCACCAGATAAAGACTCCGACCGCGGAAAGGCTGTGGCTGCTGGCGGAAGGTTTCCGCAAAGGGCTGTCGATAATCGAAGCGTACGACCTCACAAAGATAGACCCCTGGTTCCTTAACAATATAAAAGAAATAATCGATTATGAAACGACGATAAAAGAGAAGGCATGGCAGGACTGGGACAAACCGTTCATGAAGCGGACGAAGGAGCTTGGCTTCGCGGACAGGATGCTTGCCGCCTTGACCTCCAAGACGGAAGACGAGGTACGCGCAAAGCGCAAGGATTTAGGTGTAACGGCGGTATTCAAGACCGTGGACACCTGCGGCGCGGAGTTCGTCGCGTACACGCCCTATCTCTATTCCACTTATGAGCAGGAGTGCGAAGCGAACCCGACGGATAAGAAAAAAATCGTTATCCTGGGCGGCGGACCGAACCGCATCGGCCAGGGCATAGAGTTTGATTACTGCTGCGTCCACGGCGCGTTCGCCCTCAAAGAGGACGGGTACGAGACGATAATGGTGAACTGCAACCCGGAGACGGTGAGCACGGACTACGATACCTCGGACAAGCTTTATTTCGAGCCTCTGACTCTGGAGGACGTGCTGACGATAATCGAAAAAGAAAACCCGGACGGGGTCATCGTGCAGTTCGGGGGGCAGACGCCGCTCAAGCTCGCTATGACACTGGAGAAGGCGGGCGTGAAAATTATCGGCACCTCGCCCGACTCGATAGACCGGGCGGAAGACAGGGAGCGGTTCAAGGATCTCCTCGACAAACTTAGCCTCAGGCAGCCGGAAAACGGTATGGCCAGGAGCGCCGAGGAAGCCGTTTCGGTCGCGGCAAAAATAAAATATCCCGTCATTGTCCGTCCGTCGTACGTTTTAGGCGGCAGGGCGATGGAGATATGCTATGACGAGGAGAGCCTCAGGCGGTACATGGTGCAGGCGGTGAAGGTATCCCCGAAACACCCGATACTCATCGACAAGTATCTTGAGGATGCGGTCGAGGTGGACGTGGATGCGATATCGGACGGCAAGACCGTCGTAATGGGCGGCATCATGGAGCATATCGAGGAAGCGGGCGTGCATTCGGGAGATTCGGCCTGCTCGCTCCCCCCATTCTCGCTGGACGCGGACATCATAAAGAAAATTTCCGAGCAGACCAGGGCGATGGCGCTGGAGCTTAAGGTAATCGGGCTGATGAACGTACAGTTCGCGGTGAAAGACGGCGATGTTTTCATCCTGGAAGTCAACCCCAGGGCGTCCCGCACCGTGCCCTTCGTGAGCAAGGCCATAGGCGTGCCGCTTGCGAAGATGGCGGCGAGGGTCATGACCGGGAGATCGCTCCAGGAACTTGGCTTCACAAAAGAAGTGGAGATCAACTATACCGCTGTCAAGGAGGCCGTATTCCCGTTCGGGAAATTCCCGGGCGTGGACACGATCCTCGGGCCGGAGATGAAATCCACGGGCGAGGTGATGGGTATAGACGCGGGGTTCGGGAAGGCGTTCGCGAAGGCGCAGTCCGGCGCGGGCTCCCACCTGCCCAACGCGGGCAAGGTATTCGTGAGCGTGAAGGACCGGGACAAAAATCCGCTTCTTATTTCAATCGCGAAGGACCTGACCGGATTAGGTTTCAAGCTGGAAGCGACAAGGGGGACTGCGAAGTTCCTGTCCGGCCAGGGGATAGCGGTAGAAATGGTAAACAAGGTAAAAGAAGGAAGGCCGCATATTGTTGACCACCTGAAAAACGGCGACATAGACATGGTGATAAACACCGTCTTCGGCTCGCAGTCCCAGCGCGATTCCTTAAGCATCAGGCGCACCACGCTGACCCAGAACGTCCCTTATTTCACAACCCTCGCCGGGGCGCACGCCGCGGCGCTGGCCATCAGCTCCAACATAAGCAGCGGGTGCAGCGTCAAGACTATTCAGGAGTACCACGGGCGGGCATGAGTACCTCGAAAGGAGATTCGTAAAAAGACAATGGCTGAAAGAATACCTATGACAAAGAAGGGCTACGCGAAGCTCCAGGACGAACTGGAGCGCCTCCGCAAGGTGGAGCGGCCCAAGAATGTACGCGATATAGAAGAGGCGAGGGGACACGGCGACCTCTCCGAAAATGCGGAGTACCATGCGGCCAAGGAGCGTCAGGGTTTTATAGAAGGCCGGATGCAGGAGCTTCAGGGAAAGCTGGCGCACTCGCAGGTGATAGATACAAGCAAGCTCACGAACGAGAAGGTGGTATTCGGCGCGACGGTCGTCCTGCTCGACCAGGAAACGGAAGAGGAAAAGCGGTATACGCTTGTCGGGACGGACGAAGCCGATTTGAAGGAGGGGAAGATATCGATACTCTCCCCGGTCGGAAAAGCATTGATAAGCCACGCCGTCGGCGACATAGTCACGGTGCGCATTCCCGCCGGTACGGTGGACTATGAAGTACTGGAAATATTTTTCGAGGACTGATGATAGCGCAGATTAAAAGGAACGAGGAGCTTTTCTCCGGCTATTTCCTTGTCGATATCGAAGCGGAAGGCGTAGGCCGGGGAGCGATGCCCGGCCAGTTCTTCATGCTGAAAGTCGGTCCCTCCACGGACCCGCTGCTTAGGCGTCCGCTCAGCCTGCACAGGAAGCTTACGGACAATTCCGTGCGTTTCCTGTACAGGCAGGCCGGCAGGGGCACGTCGCTTTTGTCCCGGCTGATCGCGGGGGACGAAGTCGATGTGCTGGGGCCGCTGGGGAATGGGTTTTCCATACCGGACGGCGTCAGTCACGCGCTTATTGTAGGGGGCGGTATAGGCGTGGCCCCCCTGATGGGTCTTGGCGACTATATAGCCGACGAACGGAAGGATGTAAGCGCGATTGCGTTCATCGGCGGCAGGGGCAGGGAATACGTACTGGGGACGGAGCAGTTCAAGGAAAAGGGCATCGAAACATTTACGGCCACGGAAGACGGCAGCCTCCCGAAAAAAGGTTTCATTACCCAGGTGCTGGACGAATATATATTAGAGCATAAGGATAAGGATACAGGCGGCTGGGCGATTTATTCATGCGGCCCGAAACCGATGCTGGTGAGTGTCGCAGCCCTGGCAAAGAGAGCACGGTATCAGGAACTATACTTCGATGGAATCCAACATGGCCTGCGGGGTCGGCGCGTGCATGGGCTGTGTGATTAGCGTGCTGGACCGGGAGCACGGGAGCGTGATATACAAGAAGGTCTGCGACGACGGCCCGGTATTCGACGCGGACGATATAGTGTGGTCGGAAATATGAAGCCGTCGCTGGAAGTAAAGCTGGGGCCGCTCGTCCTGAAGAACCCGGTCATTACCGCGTCGGGGACTTTCGGATACGGCGAGGAGTACTCGAAATATATAGACCTGAATAAGCTGGGCGGGATAACAGTGAAGGGCCTGTCGCTTAAGCCTATCCAGGGGAACCCGCCGCCGAGGCTCTGCGAGACGCCCTCGGGGATGCTGAACGCTATCGGACTTCAGAACGTGGGCGTGGATGATTTTATCGAAAAGAAACTCCCGTTCCTCGCGCAGTACGATACTAAAGTAATCGCCAACATTTTCGGCAATACTATAGAGGAGTACGAGGCCGTCGCGGCGAGGCTTGATAAAGCGACTGGCGTGCATGCGATTGAGGTGAACATATCCTGCCCGAATGTAAAAAAAGGCGGGATGGCTTTCGGCACGGACCTGGACAGCACGTACGACGTTATAAAGGCGGTGCGAAACGCCACGTCACTGCCGGTAATAGCCAAGCTGTCGCCAAATGTAACGGACGTCGTGCCGTTTGCGGACAGGGCGGCGCACGCGGGCGCGGACGCGCTCTCGCTGATAAACACGCTCCTTGGGATGGCCATAGACATAAAGAGCAGAAAACCGAAAATCGCAAACATCACCGGCGGGCTTTCCGGCCCGGCGATACGCCCGGTCGCGGTGCGGATCGTGTGGCAGGTTTACAGGGCCGTCGGTCTTCCCATTATCGGGATGGGCGGGATAATGAATGCCTCGGACGCCGTGGAATTCATGCTTGCCGGAGCGACGGCGGTAGCCGTGGGCACAGCTAATTTCGTAAACCCCACCGCTTCGGTAGAGGTAGTCGATGGGATAGAGAGGTACCTGATAGAAAATGGAATCGACCATGCGCCCCATATCGTGGGGAAAGTACTGGCTTAGCCTTGCCGTCGTTGCCCTGTCTTTCATTGCGCCCGCATACGGCCATGCGGCGGCTGGTCCCGACCTCACCATATTCTTTTCCAGCGATACGCGGGGGATGATAAGGCGGTGCGGATGCACGGACGGTCAGTTGGGCGGCCTCTCCTCCAGGGCGAGCTATATAAAATCGCACAGCAATGACAGGACGCTCGTACTTGACGCGGGCGACACGCTTTTCGACGGCCTCGATGACCCCAGGGACCGGAAAGAGTTTTACGACTTAAAGGCCACACTGCTAATGACGGCGCTCAGGCAGTCTGAATACGACGCGTTATTGCCCGGAGAGTACGACCTTGAGTTCGGCCTGGAGTTCCTGAGGAAAAAGGCTTCGGAAACCGGTAATAAAATAATCTGCGCAAACCTCGAAACAACCGGCACAGGCCAACCGGGCGCGGCTTTCGCAAGCTCTTTGATTAAAAAGGTCGGAGCGGTAAGGGTCGGGATAACCGGCGTCATGGACGATAAATTCCCTTATGCCTCGTTCCCGTCCATCTTCAAAAATATTCGCGTGAAAGACCCTCTTGCGTCCGCGAAGGGGCAGGTCGAAGTTTTAAGAAAAAATACGGACGTGGTGGTGTGCCTCGCGCACCTGAGCGTCTCCGACCCGGAAAAATTCGTAAAAGAATCCGGTGCGGACGTCGTAATACTGGGGCACGGCGGCGACGGCCTGAATGAGCCTGCAAAATACGGGAATACCCTGGTCGTGAAAGGTTTCTACAGAGGGAAGCAGATCGGCAGATTGGACCTGTGGCTAAACAAGCGGGATGGAAGTAAAATAAAAGACTATAAATATGAAGCGGTGAGTCTCGGCGAAGACGTCCCGCCGGACCCGGCGGTCGAGAAGCTGATAGCGGATTACAAACAGGAACTGAAAAAGAAAAGGTTCGTTTTCACGGACAGGACCGGGTTAAAAGGAAATTTCGCGGGGCCGGACAAATGCAAGAAATGCCATGCCAGGTCTTTCGTCAACTGGTCTTCAACCGGCCATGCAAAGGCCTTTGCCGCGCTTGAGAAGACGGGCGACCAGTACGACCCGGAGTGCCTGCCCTGCCACGTTACCGGATATGCTCTACCGACCGGCTACAGCGGAAAGGATGATTTAAGGAACGTAACCTGCGAGGATTGCCATGGGGCCGCCGGAGTCCATTGCAAGACCATGAGGCCGGGGGATATGAAGCAAGCGGCCGTTCCCCGGAAAGGTAATATTTTCCGCCGGGTCAAAGAAAAAGTCTGCACAGGCTGCCACGACGACTACAACAGCCCGGAGTTCGATTTCAAAAAATTCAAGGAAATGGGCGGAGCCCACAGAGGCAGCATTGGACCTTAAAAAAAACATCATAACGCTTACGACGGATTTCGGGACAAGGGATTACTTCTCAGGTGCGATGAAAGGGGTTATACTTGGCATAAACCCCGAAGCGCGCATCGTCGACATCTCGCACGAGGTAGCTTCACACGATATCTGGGGTGCGGCCTATTTATTGGGAGCGGCTTACGAATATTTTCCGCAGTACACGATCCACGTGGTGGTGGTAGACCCTGGCGTGGGAAGCCAGAGGAGGCCGGTGCTCGCGGTGACGGACAAGCATTATTTTATCGCTCCGGACAACGGTGTGCTTTCTTTCATATATGCCGACCCCGGCTTCTCAAAAGTGATACACCTGACCGCGGACCACTACTTCCGCGAGGGGCAGGGCAGCACCTTTAACGCGAGGGACGTATTCGCGCCAGCGGCGGCATGGCTGTCCAAGGGAATCGAAGCGGATAATTTCGGCGAAGAAATTACGGATTATGTGCGGTTTAATATCCCCTGCTCACGGAAAGAAAGTAACGAAGTGGCAGGCGAGATCGTCTATATTGATAAGTTCGGCAACGCCATTACAAACATAAAGTCCACGGACGTCGAGCCGTTTTCCGCGGAAGGCGGGGGATACAGTATCGAGACGGGCCAGTTGAAGCTGAATGCGGTTTCGCCTTTTTATTCGGCGCTAAAAAAAGGGGAGCCGGGGGCTGTAATCAACGGCGGGGGCTTCTTAGAGATATTCATCTGTCAGGGCGATGCCAGGAAGAGTTACGGGTTCAAAAGAGGCGACAAGGTTTATGTCAAGAAGGCATAACTAAATCATTTCCGGGGGAGAGCGATGTCCAAAAAAATCCTTGTTGTCGATGACGAGATGCATATCCTGAGGATCGTCAAGTATAAGCTGGAGTCCGCCGGATATGACGTGCTTACCGCGCTAAACGGGACCGAGGCGCTTAAGCTCGCGCGCGAGGAGAGACCGGCCCTGATATTCCTGGACATCATGATGCCCGGCATGAACGGTTACGAGGTATGCTCTCAGCTCAAAAACGACCCGGATACCAAGGATATAATCATCATCATGCTGACGGCTAAAGGGCAGGAGTCCGACAAGATAAAGGGCCTGGAGGTCGGAGTGGACGAATATATAACCAAGCCTTTCTCGCCCCAGGACCTCCTGGACAGGACGAAAGACCTTTTAGGTTAGTGGGCGGGATGAAAAGTTTTAAAATCCTGACCTTCGGCTGCCAGATGAACGAGCACGACTCCGAGAAGATGGCCGGTCTCCTGAAGGCTGAAGGCTACCATGAATCAGATCGGTTGGAAGACGCCGGCCTGATCCTGATAAATACATGCAGCATCCGCGAAAAGGCGGAGCAGAAATTCTACAGTGAAATTGGAAAGCTCCGAAAGCTCAAAGAAATAAATCCTTCTCTGAAGATAGCCGTATCCGGCTGCATAGCCCAGCAGGAGGGAAAATCCATCCTGAAGCGCGCGCCCTATGTGGACGTCATCCTGGGGAACCAGAACATCGAAAAGCTGCCGTCCCTGATTAACGAAGCCTCCCGCAGGTCGCCCGCCAGCACCGACTTCACCGATGGCTACGAACATATTACCATCCCCGGCGCGCGGGATGGCGCCGTAACTTCTTTCGTTAATGTCATGTACGGCTGCGACAACTTCTGCAGTTATTGCGTGGTGCCGTTCGTTCGGGGCCGCGAGAAGAGCAGGAGGCCGGAAGACATTATCCTGGAAATAGAAGCCCTCGTGCAATCCGGATGCAGGGAAGTTACATTACTCGGCCAGAATGTTAATTCGTACGGGAAAAAAACAGGGGGGACGGGCGGAGTTCTGCGACTTTTCCGCCCTTCTCGAAATGATAAATAATATAGAAGGTCTTGAGAGGATAAGGTTCGTCACCTCGCACCCCAAGGACCTGTCACACTCTCTTGTGGATGCCATGGCGAAGCTTCCGAAAGTCTGCAACGCGATACATCTGCCGCTCCAGTCCGCATCCGACAGCGTGCTCGCCCGGATGAACCGGAAATATGATTTTGCCGGTTATATGGAAAAGCTGAACAGGCTTAAAAATGCCGTGCCCGATTTAGCCGTGTCAACGGACGTCATCGTCGGGTTCCCCGGGGAGACGGAGGATGACTTCCAGGCAACGGTACGGGCGCTGTTGGATGTTCGCTACGACAGCATATTTGCCTTTAAATATTCGAGAAGGCCCAATACCGCCGCGCTGAAGCTGCCGGGCCATCTGCCTGAAGGCGTGAAGTCCTCGCGGCTGGACGTGGTGCTGGAGCTACAGAACCGCATAATGCAGGAAAAAATATATGCGCGGGTAGGGCTTATCGAGGAGGTATTGGTCGAAGGCCCGGATAAGTCCGGCGAACCGGACAGGCTTTCCGGCAAGAGCAGGCAAGGGAAAATCGTTAATTTTCAGGGTCCTCGGTTGCTCGTCGGAAAGCTCGTGCGCGTTAAAATTACCGAGGGGAAGAAGCATTCGTTAATCAGGGAAATAATTTAATATTTATGAAATTTCACATAAAATCACTCGGCTGCAAGATAAACCAGTTCGACGCGGCGGCGCTTGGCGAGACCCTTTCAGCCAAGGGCGGGGAGGCTGTCGCGCTGGCGGCGGATGCGGACGTACAGGTAATTTTCACCTGCACCGTGACCGGCAAGAGCGACTATCAGTGCCGGCAGGAAATACGCCGTGCGGTAAAGGCAAAGGGATATGGAGCGGTAGTGCTGGTCACCGGATGTTATGCCCAGACCGCGCCGGAGGTCATTAAGAAGATAGACGGCGTGGACGCGGTCATAGGGAACGAAAAACAGGAGAGCATTCCGGATATAATTGGCGGCAGGTTCGGCTTTTCCTCGGAAAAAGCGGGTATTTTCGGAGCGCAGGCCATCGGCGGCAGGACGAGGGCATTCCTTAAGGCGCAGGAAGGATGCGACTCCTTCTGCTCGTATTGCATAGTCCCGTACGCGCGCGGCCGCTCCCGGAGCGCAAAACTCGATGATGTTCTGGCGAAGGCGGACGGGTTGATAGCAAACGGATATCATGAGATCGTGCTCACCGGAGTGCACCTTGGGGCATACGGAAAAGATATCGGGGATTTACGGCTCTCGCTCCTGGTATCCTCACTGCTGGACAGGCCGGGGCTTGGAAGGCTGCGCCTTAGCTCAATAGAGCCGATGGAGATAGACGGGCCTCTGCTTGAGCTTATGGGATCTAAAAAATTTTGCCGGCATCTTCATGTGCCGCTTCAACATGCAAACGACAATGTTCTGGCTTCCATGGGCAGGGGATATACATGGGACGATTATTTAAAGACCATAAAAAGGATTGAAAAGGCCGCGCCCGGCGCCTGTATCGGGGCGGACGTTATTGTCGGGTACCCCGAGGAAGATGCCGACGCCTTCGAAGAGACGCTGAGACGGGTCGAAGACTCGCCCATAAATTATCTCCACGTATTCAGCTACTCCCCAAGGAGCCGTACGAAGGCGTACGGGATGGGGGATACCGTAAAGGGAGACGTGAAACGGGAGAGGAGCGAAAGGCTCCGCGAACTGGGAAAGAAAAAAAACCTGGAGTTTCGGCGCTCCCTTGTCGGAAGGGTAATGGAAGTCGTCGTAGAGGAAAAAAATGGGACTTATTCCGGCCTGACGGACAACTATGTCCGGGTCGGCTTCGATGGCGAAAACATACCTTCCGGAAGGCCCGTTAAGGTTAAAATAACGGGAACTAATGAGAATTCAACTAGGGGACAGATTGATGGCTAAAGCGTTTTCCCTTTTTTCGGGCGGCCTGGACAGCATGCTGGCGGCAAGGGCGATAATGGAACAGGGCGTGGAAGTGACCGCGCTCCATTTCATTACCCCCTTCTTCGGGTACGACAGCAAGGGCAGGGAGGCTTGGGCTGCCGAAAATTTCAAAAAGAAATATGAAATCGACGTGCGCATTCTGGATGTATCACAGGAATATATCGAGATGGTCCGGAAGCCGGTTTACGGCTACGGCAAGAATTTCAACCCCTGCCTCGACTGCAAGATATTTATGATGAGGAAGGCGAAGGAGATAATGCTGGCGGAGGGCGCTGATTTTTTAATATCCGGCGAGGTACTAGGCCAGAGGCCGATGTCTCAGAGAAGGGACGCCATGAGCATAGTGGAGCGGGATTCAGGACTAAAGGGCTACCTCTTGCGGCCGTTATGCGCGAAGCTGCTGCCGCCGACAATCCCGGAGCAGAAGGGACATGTGGACAGAGAAAAATTGTACGGTTTCTCCGGCCGCTCCCGCAGGCCCCAGATGGAGCTGGCGGAAAGGTTCGGGATACAGGATTATGCGTCACCCGCCGGAGGGTGCGTCCTGACGGACCCAATTCTCTCCAAAAGGGTGCGGGAACTCCTTTTGAAAGAGGGTGAGGTCAGCGCGCGGGACGTCCAGATCCTGTCGGTGGGAAGGCTTTTTAAGTTCCCATCCGGAACCCTGAGGGTGGGTCGAAACGAGAGAGATAACGATAAACTCGCAGCCCTCGCGAGGGAGGGAGACGTTATAATAAGTACAAGGGATTTCCCTGGGCCGGTTTCGCTTTTCAGAGGAAAACCGACTAAAGACGACCTTGAACTGGCCGCAAGGATTACGGCAAGGTATTCGGACGCCAAGGGCATCGATTCCGTCGCGGTAAGTTTTACATCCGGTATGGATGAAACGGTTCTCTGGGTGAGCCCTGCACCTGGCGAACTGGTCGAGGAACTGAAATCCAACTGAAAAAAATCAAGGGGAGGCAAAGCTGAGATGAAACTTCAACTAAAGCAATTCATGATATTGATTTCGCTTGCAATTATATTTGCAGGATGTTCCACCGCCAGGACGAATATCTCCTATGACGCAGGCCAGGGACAGGTTGCAATGATCCCTAAACCCGTAGTAGGGACGCTCCTGCCGGTCGTGGACGCGAGGCAGGGGACGCGGCCGTATCCGAAGCAGGTGATCAGGCATACCGACTACAGCGGGAACGTCAGCTCCGGGATTAACGATAAGGATGTCGAAGACGTATTCCGGGATTCCCTGGAGGCGGAACTTGGCAGACTGGGCGTCAAGATGGTCAGGACGCAGTTGAAGACGCCTCTTGACAAGGAAAGCGCCGCAGAGGTCCGGAAAGAGATGATGGATAGATACCCCACCGTGCAGGTGGTTTTCGGGGCGAAGGTCCTGGAATTCATGGCGGACTCCAAAAAGACGCTGATAGGTAATGACGTTCACGTCTCCGGCGCGATTCAGTTCTATGTGCTGGATGTGAAGACCGGGGATGTGCTCTGGTCGGATTACAAGACGGACTGGGACGACAAAGTCGCCTCCGCTGATCGCGATAAGATGATCGAACAGCTCGATAATGCTCTTTCCAGTCTCATGCAAAAGAGCGTTCGAGATAACCTGTCTTTACGGGACTTGCTTGTAAAAATATCGAGCCGTTAGAATTTTGACAAAATTTTTAATACTTTAAAAACTTTCGTCATTTCAATGACAACGGTAATACGGTGTCGTCAGATTAATAAGTGCTTATATTTTTTAATGATGCTTAATTTTTAAGCAGCATGTCCGGGCTGTTACAGGGAGCGGGATTGGCTTATTTTCAACAGCCTTTTCAACAGATTTTCCACAGTAGTTGTGGATTGGAAAGCTAACCCAAGGAAAAGACTGGAAATTTCAAAAGTGCGGCTAAAATGTCTTTAAAATTGAATACTTGGTATTTCGCTGAGCGGGAGTAAAACCAGCATTCCTAATAAGATATACAATGTCACTCATATCTAAGCGGTTTTTTATTCCTGTAGCCGCTACGACGTTCTCTTCGAGCATAGTACTCCCGAAATCATTCGCTCCGAACCTGAGGGCCGCCTGGGCCATTGCAGCCCCCTGGGTGACCCACGATGCCTGCACATTGGGGATATTGTCCAGGAACAGCCGGGAGAACGCCAGGACCCGCAGGTATTCGATTCCGGTCGCGGTCTTTCCGCCAAGCTCGGTATTGCCCGGCTGGTAGGTCCAGGGGATGAAGGCGGTAAAGCCCTGGTGCACGTCCTGCATCTCGCGTACCCGGAAAAGGTGCTCCACGATGTCCTCGGAACGCTCCACCCCTCCGAACATCATCGTCGCGGTAGTGGGAAAGCCTAGTTCCTGGGCCGTCAGCATCACTTCCCGCCAGCCCTCATATGTGATCTTCTTAGGGCTTACCTCTCCCCGGACGCTGTCCACCAGTATCTCCGCCCCACCACCAGGGATGGAATCCAATCCGGCCGTCCGGAGCAAAAGCAAAGCTTCCCTGATGGTTAGAGCTGAATTCTTCGCAATATGCTTTATCTCAGCAGGCGAAAGTCCATGAATATTGACGGAAAACCTGTCTTTTATCCCGGAGAAGAGCCGCTGGTAGTAGGAGATGTCGAGTTTCGGGTGAAGCCCTCCCTGGATGAGTATCTGCGTGCCGCCGACCTCGACGGTCTCCTTCACTTTTTGAAAGATATCGCTATCAGGCAGGAGGTAGCTCTCGGGGTCTTCCTCCGTCCTGTAGAAAGCGCAGAACTTGCACTGGTTTACACATACGTTCGTGTAATTTATGTTCCTGTCCACGATAAAGGTGACGATGCCCTCTGGATGCAGGCGCTTCCTCGCCATATCCGCTGCCCTGCCGAGTGTTAAGAGGTCTGAGTTGAGGAAAATTAAAATACCCTCGTCCTTTGTCAGACGCTTTCCGCCCGCCGCTTTTTTAATAAGTGCCTTCATTGGTCCCAAACCTTTAACCGGCGGTAGAAAGTATCCCGCTCGACCGGCACCTTGCCGGCTTTTTTTATGATATAGGTTATATCCTCGACGGTCATCACCTCTTTGCTCTCGGCCCCCGCGTCGTGGGCTATCTTTTCCTCGATCACCGTGCCATCCAGATCGTCCGCGCCGAAAAGCAGGCAGGTCTGGGCGAGCTTTTCACCCGTCATTATCCAGTATGCCTTGATGTGGTCGAAGTTATCCAGGTAAAGCCTGGAGACCGCGACCGTCCGGAGGATGTCCAGGCCGCTTATGGGGTGCGTCTTCTCTATCCTCGTATTCTTCGGGTGGAAGGGGAGGGGGATAAAGGCGAGGAACCCACCTGTCTTGTCCTGAAGAGTCCGGAGCCTCCGAAGATGGTCCGCCCTGTCCTCAAAGGACTCCAGATGGCCGAAGAGCATGGTCGCGGTAGTCCTGATGCCGAGTTTATGCGCCGTCTCCATTATGCTCAGCCAGCGCCTGCCGTCTATTTTTTCCGGACAGAGCTGGCCGCGTACCTTTTGCCTGAATATCTCCGCTCCGCCGCCGGGCATGGAGTCCAGCCCGGCCTCTCGAAGTTCTTTAAGTATTTTATTAACTTTAAGACTGGAAAGCTTTGATAAATAATCGATTTCAACTGCAGTAAGTGCTTTTATCGAAACGCCCGGAACCTCGTTTTTTAACGCCTGAAACAGCTCTTTATAAAAATCCAGGCCCATTTCCGGGTTTAAGCCGCCTACAATATGGAACTCGCTTACCTTTCCCCGGACCTGTCTGGCCATTTCTGCCATTTGGGGAATAGTGTAAAAGTAGGCGCCTTTCTCCCCGGCGCTACGGCTGAACGCGCAGAACTTGCAGCGATTAATACAAATATTTCCGGGGTTTATGTGCCGATTCTTTATAAAGTGGACGAACTTTTTATTCTTCTTCTCGCTCACCTTGTTTGCCAGCTCTCCGAGCGAAAAGATATCCTCGGTGCGCAGGAGTTCCACTGCCTCCGCCTCGGATAACCTCCCGCCGGAGGATAGCTTGCTTTTAAGCGCCTTAAAATCCATAGCTTATATATCCATCCGTTGAATGAAGAGGTTTTCCCTGAACTATGGTTGCGGAGATATCTTCTTTCCGAGTCTCCATGAGCAGGGGGTAATATGGGTCTTTTTCCTTTGCGGCGTCAGTATTAATGGCTATAAGGTCCGCCTCCTTGCCCGGCTCTAAGGAACCGGTCAACCGTTCCAGTCCGAGGGCCCTGCGCTCCGTTTATAGTAGCCATCTCGATCAGCTTCTTTGCCGGAAGGCGGGAAACTAAGTAGGCAAACCGCATCTCTTCCCAGAGGTCGAGGTCGATATTGCTTGCCAGGCTGTCGGTCCCGATGGCCAGGTTAATCCCTGCCTGGGCCATATCTTCCACAGGCGCCTTCCCGACTCCCAGGAAATAGTTGCTCCTGGGGCAGAATACGCACGAAATCCCATTTTTGGCCATTAATTTTATATCGGGGCCGCTGAGGTGTACGCAGTGGACGGCCGTGAAGTTGTTAAGCCCGGATTGGTTAAGGAAACCCAGCGGCGATTTTGATTTTTCCTTTTTAATGCCTTTCCATCCGAAATGTTCCAGATACCCGTCAAGGTCGGAGGATTTCCCGTTTATATAGAGCTTTTCATGTTCTGTTTCAGATAGATGTACCTGAATAGGTAAACTATTATCTGAAGTATAACCTGATATTTTATTGATTAATAGAGGAGAAACAGAATAAGCCGAATGCGGGGAGACTCCTGGGGTAATAAGGTTTGATAAGTCCTTAAGTTTTCCCAGCCTCTTCTTCAAGGCTTCAAAAATCTGTTCCGACTTTTGCTCTTCGGGGCCTAAGACCTCCAGGAATGCCACCGCCCGGAGACCGCTTTTAGCGAGCATGGGAAGCGCGGCCTCGGTGGAGGAGATGTCTCCTACACAGGTAGTGCCCGATGTTAAAAGCTCAATCAGTGAAGACCTGACCGCTTGTTCAAGATTTTTTGTGCCGAGCCTGCGCCTGGTTTCCACCAGTTCTATTATCCAGTCGAAAAACTCGCGGCGTTCACCGATCTTTCCCTTCAGTTGGGAGAGTTCGAGGTGGGTATGGGCATTTATCAGCCCGGGCATAACCAGGCGGTCATCGAGGTCAACGACCTTCTCCGCCGGATATTTTTTTAATATAACCTTTTCCTTGCCCAGAGCGATTATTTTGCTGCCCTGAATGACGATAGCGCCGTAATCAATGGGCGGGCTGGTTACAGGCAGAAGCTTTCGTGCTCGAATTATCAACTATAACGTCCCATAAGATATATTATGTAAACTAATTTAGGGATTACTGGAGACGTCGTCATCCGTGCCGATATATCCGTCCAAGCCGGCGCTTTCAATGAGGACTTCCCCTTTGTTGAATTTCATTTCAAGCATCCTGCCCCATGGATCGGTTAAATCCGCATCATAATCCAGCGTTCCAAGGGCGGAAAGTTTTTTGGGATAAAAGCCGTTATCAAAATAATAAAGGTCCGCATTATCCCGCACCTTCTTTACCTGGACTGTGCAAAAAGATGTTTTAACGTCCGGGAACCGCGTGACCCTTGGGTCCATTATCCTCCTTGTGCCGGTAACCTGGAGGAAAATCAGTGAAAGCGCGGCGGCCACCACGATATAAAGGACGTAAACAAGCCACTCGGAAGCAACCTTTGGATGCCTTATCTTTTTCTCATGCAGGATAATCTCAGGCAGTGATTCCGTCTTCCGTAAAAAGCCTTTACGCATAAGCTCGACGATCGCTTTGGAGGCGTCGAATTCCCCAAGGGGCGAGGACTCGATAATTTCATATACCGTTTTGCCTCCCCGCACCAGCTTAAGGGTCTGGAGGGCCTCCTTTGATAGGCCGCCCGGGCCGTCATCGTACGTAAAAATATCCCCTTCCCCGGCCGTCTCGTCTTCTGAAACCGTTTTCAGAGCGTCTTTCTCCAGCACGACATCCGAAGGAGGAAGCATCTTTTCCAGCTTTGGCCACTCGTCCAGCATCCTTACTCCGTCCATCAGGAGATGTTCGGAGCTTAAAGGGGCCACGGTATCGCGGTCGTATTCTACTTTATCCTGATAAAACTTATAATCGCCGCCTTTCCACCTGAAGACCCTGTAAACTGCTTCTTTCATCTGGAAAGAGAGCGCTTCCTGAAGGTCATCCTTGTTGATAAGTTCCTGGCCTATCAGGATGCTCCCTATCTTGCGCGCAGTCGTCTTCTGGACCTCGAGGGCCTCTTCCAGTTGATAAGGCTCAATTTTTCCAAGATTTATTAATATCCTGCCGGTTAAATATTTGGGGATTTTAAGGCTTTCTTCGGCCTTTACAACGGCCCCGTCCTCGAAATGGATGTTGACCGTGGTCTCAAGCCCTTTAAGGAAGAGCGTACCCGTTTTCTTCTGAAGGCCGATCAACTGAAAAATGTCAGCAAGGCCGAAATCTTTTATAGTGCCTTCGAGCGCCATTATCGCCTCAAATTACTTTGCGCAGGCTAAACTGCGAAAAGAGATAAAAAACCAGCAACAGTATAGACATCAGCAGGACGTCCGGCTGTAAGAACGGGAGCCGGAATTCATACGGGACATCCAGGAATTGTCCGAAGAATATATCCTTTACGAAGAAAATAAAGGCACCCATGAACAGAAATCCCCTGAACGGATGTCCCGTCAGAAAATGACCGGTCCCCGGCACTACCAGGGAGACGGAACGGTAAAATAGCGATTTTTTTCTATTCTTCTCCCGCACTTCGAGAAGTTTACGCACCCTGTCCCTTGCCTCCACGCCCTCCAGCTTTACAAATATCTGGTGGCATTCGGGGCAGAGTTCCTTGCTATAGTTGGGCTTTTGGCACTTCCTGCAGCTCACCTTGCCGCATTTTTTACAGAAATGAGAAATTACCCCCTTCTTTCTGAACGCACTGACGGCAAAAGCAAGGAGAATAAAGGAAATCCCCGCAAGACGAGTGCCTTTTAACGGCAGCACCTTTACCGTCATCTCCCATAGAGAATCCGCAAGCCCGCTATGTCCGGAGGAAAACGCTATCCGCCAGAATGTCTCGGCAGGGACCTGATAGTCGAACACCATCCTCACCGGTTCAGTCCCGGCTCTGTCCCGAAGGGCTGAAATCAGTGCCGGGTCAAGCTCCCTGGCCGTTAAGTCCGCCCTCTCCCTTTCCGGGAACATCAGGTTTTCCCCGTAAACCTGGCTGAGGTTGAAATACGGCAGGGGTCTTGTAGGGCCGTACTGGATTGCCGCCTGGTATTCTCTCACGGCATCGGAGTTCCTTCCGGCAAGAAAATACACATTGCCCAGATTGTTTCGATAAACCGGATTTTCAGGGTATGCCGTCGAAAGTTTCTCATAGGCTTCGGCGGCATCGTCATATCTTCCGGATTTTTTATACAACTCGGCGAGCGTCATCGCCGCCGCCTCGTTTCCGGGCTCTTTCGACGTCACCGATTCCAGGTATTCCTCCGCGCCGCTATGGAGGTGCCCCTTGTTCACATCATCCATCACCCAAAGAAGCCTGTTTCCTCCGGCTTGCGCGAAGTTTGAGAAGTTCCCGATTATCTCCGGCATAAAGACAAGGAGGGCAAAAAAGCAAATGGCAAGCGCTTTTTCTTTTTTATTGAAGTAAACCCAGAACGAAAGGAAGCATGCCGAAGCCGCCCACCAGTAGCCGAGCAGGCCGAGTACGGCGAGAAGGAACAGCGGCAGGATTATATATGTCAGATACGGTTCATATTCTTTCTTTTTAATCACTTCCGAGATGTCGTGGGAGAAAAGAGCGGAGTACCTGACCGCCATGCAGAGCCCAAAAAGCGAGAAGAGAGCGGCCAGGGTGAAAAGGAAACTGGCAAACTTGTTGCCGGCATAGAAGAACGTCCACCAGAAGTCTCTAAGGGATTTAATAAATCCTTCCCGGAATGAATCCAGAGTAATCAGGAACTTCATTTTGTCCTGGGCAAAGTAAGCCCAACCCTTTGCAAAATAAGCCGGAGGGTAATCAGGGGATATCCTGACCGCGGAATTGATTAGCAACAGTGCTCCGGCTGTATCTTTGGCTTCCAAAAGGGATTTTCCTTGCTTCAACATCGCCGCCGACAGCGGCTCAAATGACGTAATCCCCAAGTCCATGCAGAAGCTATCCAGCTCGCGAAGACTATTCCTGGCGCCCTCGTAGTCTTTCGCATCCAGCCTTTTCCGGACCTCCGAAAGCTTCCCGTAAGCCGCGCCGTTGATGAACGCTATATCAGTAGCCTTTGAGGGAGAAACAGAGGCGGGCGCTGACGCATCCTGGGCGAAAGAAGGCGCCGCGAAAAGGACCATAGCTATGATAACAAATATTATTTTTCGTGCCATCATATAGATTTACTTGTTGCTCTAAGTTATTTCCGGGAAAATCCGGCCTCTTCCCCTCTAATTAGTCTTTTTATATTTTCCCGATGTTTAATAAATATCATAACTGCAAGGAAGAAGGAAAGAATAATAAAAAAATAGTTGCCGCCTTTGAATACCAGGGCCAGCAGGGGCAGCGCTGTAAAGGCGGCCAGCGCACCGACGGACGATATCCTTATCGCGATAAAGGCAAGGAGCCAGACCGCCACGCACGCAAGGCCGACAAAAGGCTCCAGCGCCAGAATTGTCCCCAGGCTGGTAGCGACCCCCTTGCCGCCTTTAAACCCTGCAAATATAGAAAAATCATGTCCCAGGACCGCCGCCCCCGCCGCCAACGTCCCCGCTTCATACCCGCCGAACTTTAGCGCTATCAGGACCGCCGCCACCCCTTTAAGCATGTCTCCCAGCAAAGTCAGCGCGCCCGCCTTCTTCCCGAGTACCCGGAGAGCGTTTGTCGCGCCGATGTTGCCGCTCCCCTTCGAGCGGAGGTCGGCGCCGTATGCTTTAGCAACCAGCACGCCGAACGGTATGGAACCCAAAAGATACGCAATGAGGCAAAAGGTAAATATCATCGGCCATCCCGGACACAGGGCCCAGGTCACTGGCCGCCCTCCCCGGACAGGCCGATCTTGTCCCAGTACTCCACGAAGTACTGAACGCCGGAAATCACCGCGAGCAGCATGGATATCCAGAGCGAGACGATGCCTATCCAGAACATATCCAAATACGCAAACTTTACCCCAAGGTCCAGCAGGAGCGCGATTATGGCAATGGTCTGGAAGACCATCTTCGCCTTCCCCCCTTCCGCGGCGGGTATTACATAGCCTTCCGAAGAAGCCGCCGCCCGAAGCCCCGTGACGGCGAATTCCCTCCCGATTATCACGATTACAATCCAGGCCGGGACCTGTCCGTGGAGCGATACGAGCAGGATAAGCGCGGACGACGTAAGGAGCTTGTCCGCAATGGGGTCGAAGAGTTTTCCGAGTTTAGTTATCTGACCGGTGCGCCGGGCGATGTAGCCGTCGAGCCAGTCGGTGATGGAAGCTATGAAAAAAATGCCCGTGGCGGCCATTGCCCGGGTGCCAAGCGTCAGGTTGAACGGTGTATATGAGGAAAGAAACAGGATGAATACCGGGATAAGCAGGACTCTAAGAAGAGTAAGGGCGTTCGGGAGGTTCAAAGCCAGTTTTCCTCATTTCCCGTAAGTTAATACTTTTCCGGATTTTACAGCATCGGAAGGCCATTTATCAACTAAAATATTTTGAGTTAACCGCGTCCCAGTCCCCTCTCGCCTTCAGAATGTAATCTATCGCCTCGCGCACCGCGGCCTGGCCGCCTTTCCTCTCCGTCACCATGTCCGCCGCTTCCTTCACGTACGGCTCGGCGTCCGAGACCGATATGGAAAGCCCGACCCGCTTCATTACCGGAAGGTCGACATTGTCGTCTCCGATATAGGCAATCTCCTCGTCTTTCATCCCCAGCCTGTCTTTAAGTTCCAGATACGCCGGGAGCTTATCAAGCGCCCCCTGTATTACATGCTCTATGCCAAGCTCGCGCGCCCTGATCTCGACCACCTTGGACTGCCTTCCGGTAAGAAGCGCCACGTCCACGCCGGCGCGCATCAACATCTTCATCCCGTGGCCGTCCCGGACATTGAACACCTTATATTCCGTTCCCTTGTCGTCCAGTATTATCTGGCCTCCCGTCAGGACGCCGTCCACGTCGGATATAAGGAGCTTTATCTTAGAGGCCTTCCGGCGTATCTCTTCTCTTATCATTACACTACCCCCGCCTTCAGTAAATCGTGCAGATGGATTATCCCCTCGGGCCTCCCCTCGCCGTCAACGCTTAGAAGCGAGGTTATTGAATATTTTTCCATAATCGCCACGGCCTCCGCCGCCAGTGCGTCACGGCTTATCATCTTCGGGTTCCCGTGAGCCAGTTCTCCCGCATTTTTAGAGAACAGATCATCTGACTTCTCTAAATAGCGCCTGAGGTCCCCGTCTGTTATGACGCCAACTAACTTCCCTTCGCCGTCAACGACCGTCGTGATGCCCATCTTCTTCGACGTTATCTCAAAAAGGGCCTCGCGCATGGAGGTATCCGCCTTCACCACCGGCACATCGGCCCCGCTGTGCATTACGTCCTCTACCCTGAGAAGAAGCTTCTTACCCAGGCTCCCGCCCGGGTGGAAACAGGCAAAATCCTCTTCCTTAAAGCCGCGTTTCTCAAGTAACGTAATGGCCATCGCGTCTCCCATCGCAAGAGTCGCGGTCGTGGAAGCCGTCGGAGCCAGGCCCATCGGACACGCCTCCTCGGCTACGCCTACGTCTATCGTGACTTCGGCGGCCTTCGCAAGGGCTGACTTCATCCCGCCTGTCAGTGCTATTACGGGGACCATTAACCTTTTAAATACCGGGAGCAGTTTGACTATCTCCTCCGTCTCGCCGGAGTTGGATATGGCGATTATCACGTCCCCCTTCATCACCATCCCCAGGTCGCCGTGTATTCCCTCGGCGGGATGCAGGAAAAGCGCGGGCGTGCCGGTTGACGCAAGAGTCGCGGCTATCTTCTTCCCGATGAGGCCGGACTTCCCCATGCCGGTGACGACGACCCGGCCCTTGCAGGACAGGATTATCTCCATCGCCTTGGCGAACTCGCCGTTTATCTTGTCGATAAGCGCAAGTATCGCCTCGGCCTCAATTCTCAGGACTTTTTTTGCGCCGTTAAGCATTATGCCTCTGCGGCCTCCCGGACCGCGAACGCCTTTTTTACGATTTCAACCATCCCTGCAATATCCACCATATTCGGGCCGTCGCACAGCGCCTCGTCCGGGCATGGGTGGACTTCCATGAAGATGCCGTCGATGCCGACCGCCGCCGCCGCGCGCGCAAGGGGCGCGACGAACTGCCTGTCGCCTGAGCTTTTATCCCCGCCGCCGCCTGGGAACTGGACGCTGTGCGTGGCGTCGAATATCACCGGATAGCCCATCTCCCGCATCACGACCATCGAACGGAAATCCACGACGAGATTATTATAGCCGAATGACGTGCCGCGCTCGGTCAGGATGATATCGACCGAGCCGGCCTCTTTTATTTTATTTATTACGTTCTTCATCTCCCAGGGGGACATGAACTGGCCCTTCTTCACGTTCACGGGTTTTCCCGCCTTCGCCGCCGCCTGGAGGATGTCCGTCTGCCGGCAGAGGAACGCCGGTATCTGGAGCGCGTCCAATACTTCCGCCGCAGGCGCCGCCTGCTCCGGGAGATGGATATCGGAAATCACCGGGACCTTGAACGTCTCCTTCACCTTCGCAAGTAATTTTAGGCCGTCCGCTAAGCCTGGGCCTCTATAAGACGTGGATGAAGACCTGTTCGCCTTGTCGAATGACGATTTAAAAACCAGCGGCACGCGAAGCTCCTTCAGCCGCCCTGACAATCTGCTCGGCGGCATCCATCAGCTTCGCCTCGGACTCTATCACGCACGGCCCGGCAATCAGCACGAGCGGATTGCCGCCGCCGATTTTGATGCCGCCTATTTTGATTTCTTTAGTCACAATGATAATTCTTCCGACTGCTGGTGTTTTAGCGCCGCGCCGATGAACCCTTTGAAAAGCGGGTGCGGGTCGCGCGGGCGGGACTTGAACTCCGGGTGAAACTGACATCCCAGGAACCAGGGGTGGCCCGGTATCTCCACGATCTCGACAAGCTCCTTGTCCGGCGACGTGCCGGATATTTTAAGACCCGCCCCGCAGACTATGTCCCGGTAGAGGTTGTTGAACTCGTAGCGGTGGCGGTGCCGCTCCATTATCTCCTCGCGCCCGTACATCTCGCGCGCCATCGTCCCCTCTTCCAGCACGCAGGGATACGCGCCCAGGCGCATCGTGCCGCCGAGGTCGGACTGGCTGGTCCGCGTCTGCATGGACTGCTTCTGATAGTCGTACCAGCTCTCCATGAGGTAAATAATCGGGTCAGCCGCGTTTACGTCGAACTCGGTGCTGTTCGCGCCGTGCTGGCCGCAGACGTTCATGGCGAACTCTATTACCGCGACCTGCATACCGAGACAGATGCCGAAATACGGGACAAGCCGCTCCCTCGCGAACTTCACGGCGGCTATTTTTCCCTTTATCCCCCTGCTCCCGAAACCTCCCGGCACCAGGATTCCGTGCACGTCCATCAGGTATTTCTCAGGCCCGTGCACCTCTATATCCTCGGAGTCCACCCATTCGATATTGACGCGGCAGTCGTTGGCTACGCCGCCATGCACCAATGCCTCGTGCAGGCTCTTGTAAGATTCCCTCAGCTCGACGTATTTGCCGACAAGGGCGATGGTGGTGTTTTTTCGCGGGTTGTTTATCCTCCTTACCACGTCCTGCCAGCTGGAGAGGTCTGGCGGATTTTCCGGGAGTTTCAGGAGCTTCACGATCTGGTCGTCCAGGCCCTCTTCGTGGAGGTTCAGCGGGACTTCGTAAATATTTCCCACGTCCTTCGCCGTTATCACGGCTTCCCTTTCGACGTTCGTGTAAAGGGCGATCTTCTTTTTCATCTCCGGCGGGAGCGGACGGTCGGTCCGGCAAAGCAGTATGTTGGGCTGAATACCTATCGAAAGCAGCTCCTTGACGCTGTGCTGCGTCGGTTTCGTTTTCAGCTCGCCCGCCGCGCTGATGTACGGCACGAGCGTCAGGTGGATGTACAGGACGTTTGACGAGCCGATGTCATACTTGAACTGCCTGATAGCCTCCAAAAATGGCAGGCTCTCTATATCTCCGATGGTCCCGCCGACCTCGACTATCACGACGTCCTTGTCGTCCGCAACCTTTTTTATGCTCTCCTTAATTTCGTCCGTCACGTGCGGCACGACCTGCACGGTCCCGCCGAGATAATCACCCCGCCGCTCCTTGGTGATGACGTTGAAATATATCCTGCCGGAGGTGAAGTTATTGAGCTGGGACATGGACGTGGAGGTATAACGTTCATAATGCCCTAAGTCCAGGTCCGTCTCCGCGCCGTCGTCCGTAACGAAGACCTCGCCGTGCTGGAACGGGCTCATAGTGCCGGGGTCCACGTTTATGTACGGGTCGAGCTTCAGGTTCGTGACTCTTAAACCCCGCGACTCCAGAAGCGTGCCGATGGAGGCCGCCGCAAGCCCCTTTCCAAGCGAGGAAACGACGCCGCCGGTGATGAAAATAAACTTGGTCATGCTTTCTGCTCCTCGGAAAAAAGGCGTCTGATCATTTTCAAATCTTCGGGCGTATCCACGCCCATCGAGTTAAGCTTAGTGACTGAGACCTTTATTTTATGTCCGTGCCCAAGGGCCCGGAGCTGTTCCAGCTTCTCTATATTCTCCAATTCCGTCTGAGGGAGCTTCGTGAACTCAAGGAGAAATTCCCGTCGCGTACGCGTAAATTCCTATATGCTTCAGGCACGACCCTCCCGCGAACTGCCCCTGCTTCCATCCGTCTCTATTATATGGTATTGGCGCGCGGGAGAAATACAGCGCAAAACCTTTTTCATCCAGCGCCGTCTTCACGACCGCCGGGTCGAATATCTCCGCCGCGGTCTCAATTGGAGTCGCCGCCGTGGCCATCTCGATGGACGGGTCAGCCAACATCGGCGCAATTGTTTCCTCTATCAGCGCAGGCGGCATCATCGGCTCGTCTCCCTGGACATTCACGTAAATATCAGCCGGTATTTTCAAGGGCCGCGGTCGCGACCCTGTCGGTTCCCGATTTGCAGTCAATGCTGGTCATCAGCGCCTTGCCGCCCAGGCGCTCCACCGTCTCGAACACCTCCCGGTCGTCCGTCGCCACCCAGACTTCATCGATGCCTTTAGCCAGGGACGCCCGCTCATAGACCCTCCATACCATAGGCTTCCCCGCGATGTCCACCAGGGGCTTACCCGGAAGGCGGGTCGAGGCCATCCGGGCGGGGATTATGGCGACGACTCTCAAAGGGCCTCCCTGTTCTCAATGTACCATTCGACGAATTTCTGGACGCCCTCCTCTACCTGGGTCCGGGGGTCGTATCCGAGTATCTTTTTCGATTTGGTAATGTCGGCGTAAGTGATCTGGACGTCGCCCGGCTGGTCCGGAAGCTGCTCGATATTCGCCTTCTTGCCGAGGCTTTTCTCTATAAGTTCGATCAGCTTTCTCAGTTCCGTAGTCCGTGATTCGCCGATATTAAATATTTCAAATTCCGCATTATAATCTATCGCCTTCAGCACGCCGTCGGCGATGTCGTCCACATAGGTGTAGTCCCTGCGGGACGAGCCGTCTCCGAACATGGGGACGGGTTTCCCCTGGTCGATCAGACGGGTGAACTTGTGTATGGCCATCTCCGGCCTCTGCCGCGGCCCGTAGACGGTGAAGAACCTGAGGCATGAAATATTAAGGTTATAGAGGTAATGGTACGTGTGGCATATAAGCTCGCAGGCTTTTTTTGTAGCCGCATAGGGAGACACCGGGTTGTCGACGTTGTCAGTTTCGGAAAAAGGAACCTTTTTATTGTTTCCATATACGGACGAAGACGAGGCGAAGATAAAGCCAGGCAGGTTATTCTCCTTTGCCGCCTCCAGCAGGTTCATGGTGCCCCGGAAATTCACGTCCTCGTAGAGGAGCGGGTCTATAATCGACGGCCGCACTCCCGCCCGCGCCGCAAGATGGAATACCCGGTCAAATTTTTCCCTTTTAAAAAGCGTCTTCAGCAGTTCCAGGTCCCGGATATCGCCCTCGACCAGTTTATACGACTGGTTTTTGAGGGCCGTTTGAATGTTGTTCCTCTTTATGCGGGGTTCGTAGAACTCGTCGAAACAGTCGATGACTACTACCTCGTCACCGCGCGCAAGGAGCTTTTCCGAGACGGTAGACCCAATGAAGCCCGCGCCGCCCGTAACAAGTATCTTCATATCACCGCCTGCTTTATCGTCTTTTTCAATTGTTCCGGTTTCACTGTCGCCGTCCCCACTTCGCCCACTACTATGCCCGCCGCATGGTTGGCAATCACTGCCGCTTCGTGCATGTCCGCGCCTGTCGACAGGGCCAGCATCAATACCGCTATGACGGTATCCCCGGCGCCGGTAACGTCATATACTTCCTTGGCCACGGTCGGTATGTGCACCGCTTTTCCGCCGCTTCGGAAGAGGCTCATCCCATGCTCGCCGCGGGTGATAAGCACCGCCTCGCTCTTTAGCTTCTCGATGAGTTTTTTCCCGGCGGCGGCAAGAGAAATTTCGTCGGTTATCTCGAACCCCGCCGCCTGCGAGGCCTCTAAATTATTCGGCGTCACCACCGTCACGTTTTTATAGAAATCGAAATGTCCCACCTTCGGGTCTACCGCGACGGGTATTTTCCTCTCTCTGGCTATCTTCACGATACCCGCGACCAGCTTCTTTGTGACGACTCCCTTGGCGTAATCGGATATGATAATCCCGGATAAGGAATGATTGCAGGTTTTCAAGTAGTCCAGGATTATATCCTCCGAGGCGCAGGCAATGTCGCCCTTGCTCTCGCGGTCGAACCGGACTACCTGCTGGCTGTGCGCTATTACCCGCGTCTTTACGGTAGTAGGGCGGCAGTTATCCACGATTATTCCGTCCGTATCGATCTTTTTAAGCCGCAGCTCATGGATTACCCTGCGGCCCATCTCGTCGCTGCCGACGGCGCCGCAGATCCTCGCACTGCCGCCAAGAGATACTATATTACTCAGGACGTTGGCCGCGCCGCCAAGCATTATGGATTCATGGTTTATTTCCACGACCGGGACAGGGGCCTCGGGCGAGATTCGAGATACCTTGCCCCATACGAACTGGTCGAGTATGATATCGCCGACGACCAGGATATCAGCCGATTTAAACCGCTCCAGGTGTCCAAGAAGGCTTTTTTTGTCCAAAAAGTTCTCTCCCGAGGGGCATGATAAAATGTGTTATTTTATATTACTTTCTCGTAAACCTCAAGCGTCTTGTGGAGAGTTTTTTCCCAGGTGAAGTTTTCCGCCTTTTCTCTGGCCCTTTTGCCGGTTTCTTCCCGCGCCTTTTCGCATGAAAGGTACTGAAGCGCAGCCGCAAGCCCCGCCGCGTCCTCCGGGTCATTCAGCACGAAGCCGTCTACCCCGTCTTCCATAACCTCCGCAACGCCGTTCTGAGAGGTGGTTATTACGGGCAGGCCGGACGCCATGGCCTCCAGGCAGGAGTTGGAAAACGGGTCGTACCTGGTTGGCAAGACATAAATATCGGACGCGCCGTAAAGAGATTCCGGGTCCTGGACATGGCCGGTAAAAACCAGCCTGTCGGCTACTCCCAGCTTTCCCGCCAGCTTGAGGAAGGGCTTCGGGTCGTCTTTTCCCGCCACCAGCAGCTTCAATTCGCTGATGTTTCCCTCCATATCCTTCGCGTACCACAGCGCCTTGATGGCCGTCTGAAGCCCCTTCCTTCTAAACCCGGCCCCTATGAAAAGCGCGACCGGCTCGTCGTTAAAACCATATTTTTGCCGGGCCTCATGCCTTTTAAG
This sequence comes from Nitrospirota bacterium, assembly GCA_963698885.1. Lineage (GTDB taxonomy): Bacteria > Nitrospirota > JACRHJ01 > JACRHJ01 > JACRHJ01 > JBARKJ01. Next base: position 409,755 of record CAVOSJ010000003.1, read on the forward strand.
CTTTATATTGACCGGGTTGAATTTCATAAGGTCAACACCGTTATACGCCACGAAAACATTCTCCGGCGGGATAGGATAGTGCCTGAGAAGACCCTTTTTGGAGAACTCGGAGTTGGTTATGACCGCCTTGCAGCCTCCCGGCCGGTAACGCTCCTTTTCCATCTTCAGGATTACACGGTGCAGCGGGTTCAGGAAAGCGAAACGTTGTCCCATCCTTTCCAGGTACTCGGCATGGCATCCGCCGCCGACCGTTACCACCCCGTCGGTGAACGGCCTTATCTGGTTATGCACCAGGTCTATATCGCTCCTGCCGGAGAGCATCCGCAGGAGGTTGTTTTTAAAGCTTGATACCTTCAAAAAAGAAGGCCCCGCCGCGATCTTGACAATATTTACTTCGGCCTTGAAATCCGGCTCCTCGGAGGTTGCCGCAAATATGGAGACGTCATGCCCCCCGTCCACGAGTCCCCTGGCCAGATTCCACGTGCGCCTCTCGCTCCCGCCTTTTCTGTCGAAGCGGATGGACGCTATAGCTATTCGCATCCCAGCGCCTTCCGGTATAGTGCCTCCATATCGTCCAGCATCCTCTCCTTCGTGTGGCCTTCCAGCGCCATCTTTCTACCGAGAAGGCCCATCCCGCGCGCCTTATCCGGGTCCGACAGAAGCTTCAATATCGCATCCGCGAGCGCTTCTGAGTCCTTGGGAGGCACGATATAGCCGTTGACCCCGTCCCTCACCACTTCCGGTATGCCGCCGACGGTTGTACCGACCAGAGGTTTACCAGCCGCCATCGACTGCAGGGCGAACTGAGGGATACCCTCCGATGCGTATGAGGCCATTACGGAAACGTCGAATGCGGCTATTATTTCCGGGACGTCCTCCCTATGCCCCGCAAGGATTACCGATTCCCGTATTTTCAGCCGTTTGGACAGACCGTCCAGCCCCGTGGCCATATCACCCTCGCCCGCGATTAAAAGCCTCGCCTTTGGGAAACGCCGGAGCACCTCCGGCATCGCGCGCAGGATATATACATGTCCCTTCCAGCTCCGAAGCGCCGCGGCTATCCCGATTACCGGCTCTCCTTCGCCTATGCCGAACTCCCGGCGCACTTTTTCACCGTCCGCGTCCGCAAAGACGGCAACGTCTATCCCCGTGGGTATTGAAAATATTTTCCGGGGGGAGAGGCCGATCTCCCGGACAAGCTGTTCCTTTATAAAATTGCCGGTAGTGACTATGCCGTCGATTAATGGGCCGTAGATGAGTTTAGTAAACGGGCCGGATTTTAATTTTGAGGAAATATGCCTGGTACGGATGATCTTTACGCCAGCAAGCCTTCCTGCTATGCCCCCGGACCAGCTGTCCCTGCGAACTGTGCGTATTTAAAAGCTGGACCCGCTCCGATTTTATAACTCTCAAGAGCGCGGGCGCGGTAACCAGAAGACCCTGCTTGTCGAAATTTATTCCGAATACCTTTATCCCGGCGGCGGACGCCCTGTTATAAATTTTGGAATGGACCGGCGCGGCCAGGGCGACTTCATGCCCCCTACCCTTCATCCCCAGCATCTCGCTTAAGATGCGGATCTCCTGGCCTCCCCAGCCTACGGAGGCCTCGGTATGGAGTATGCGAAAAAATTCATTCATGCCGGGACTTGTTACTCCTTTTCATCTAGTTTGTCAAGCAGTTCTCAGTCCTTATGAGGGTTTAATAGAAATAAAAGGTTTTAATATCAAGGCGATTATGTTATTATGCATCGGATGGTTTCTCTGGATAAATCCAGGGCAGCACAAAGGAAAAAAAGGGTTCTGCGGGCTAATTTGAAAGGTTTGGAGCTTTAAGTGTCGCAAATTGATAGAGAAAGTTTTTTACTTATCACGCTGGATTCCTGCCGTTACGATACCTACAAAGCAGCGGAAACGCCGAATCTCGACAAAATAGGCAGCGTTCATAAAGCTTACGCGCCCGGCAACTTTACTCTTCCGAGCCATATAGCGATGTTTAGCGGGTTCATGCCTGGAGACCCTAAAAGCAAAATCGACTATGTGAATCCCAAGGTAAAACGCGTCTGGAAACTAGTGAACGAAGCATACGGAAAGTCGAATCATTTGGTAGTTCTGCCAGGGAAAAATATTGTAGATGGTTTTAATAAGTCAGGCTACGTAACAATTGGCGCCGGCGGTGTTGGATGGTTTAACCCTTCAAAGATAGCTTCTGCCGTTCTCATAGAAAAATTTAAACACTATAATTTTTTTGGCAATTATTTTTACCTGAGGAAGCAGATTGAATGGCTTAAATCAAAGATTCTTGAAAATCAAAACCGAAGGAAATTCATATTCCTAAATATTGGAGAAACTCACAGCCCCTATTGGCATGAGGGGGCTGAGTGGGCCCCTGCTCCAAATCCTTGCTTGCCTTTTGGCAAGGAAAACAGCCGGGAAATATCACAGTATCGGCAAAGAAGATGTCTCGAATATGTTGATTCGATACTTTGGGAATTTCTGGATATCACCAATGATTTTAATATCCTGATCTGCGGAGACCATGGGGACGCGTGGGGAGAAGATGGAAATATGGGAACATTCGGTTCACCATGAAAAGGTTTTCGAAGTCCCATTGGTCATTAAGATAAATACCGGGATTGATTATTCTTTTTTAAACAATTACCATAGGACAAACCTGTATTAAAGAGGTTGGAGAGAACTTTCAGAAAACAAATTCTCAACCGGTATATCAAAAAGAAACGATAAAAATCGCAAAGGAACCGTAGCTGTTAATGCCAGAGACTTGCAGTACAATTATGAGCTATAGGAAAAGATCTATTCCCCCCAAAATATGGATTTTATGGTATCGAGGTCTAGCGGAGGCCCCATTAATTGTAAGGAAATGCATTGATTTTTAATAAAAGAAAATCCAGGCTGGGACGTTGTTATTTTGGCTAAAGATAATTTGGGTGAATATATGGTCTTAGATTTACCTGATGGTAAAAACTTACAAATTTATCATTGACTACACAGTCTGACATGGTTTGCTTGCAGCTGTTGTCTGAGTATGGTGGGGTTTGGGTTGATTCCACAACCCTTTGTATGAAGCCGCTTGATGATTGGATTGAAGATTGTCTTGACTCGGGTTTTTTTGTCTTTCTATAAACCGGTACTTATACAGGTTGCTGTCTAGTTGGTTCATAGCCTGCAAAAAAGGATGTCCTATTGTTTTAAAGATGAGAGAATGTTTTCCTTCATTCTTTATGAAAATACTTTCAATATCAATGGAAGGTATAAGAAAAAAACAATAAAATTTATGGGCAAATTTATAAATAAAATAAAAGAACCAAGTATTGGGTTTCACCGGTAGTAACAAAACTGTTGAGAGTATATCCTTATTTTATACTTCACTATCTATTTGAAAGGCTGGTTGAAAGCGATCCAGAATGTCAAACTATTTGGAATAATACAAAAAAAATGAGTGCTGATGGGCCACATAGGCTTCAATCATTCAGCTTTTCTCCCCTATGAATGAAAATCTTAAAATTGAAATCGATGAGAAGCTCACTCCCATATACAAGTTGACATGGAAATATGACCATAGCAAGTATTCAACGTCATCAGTGCTTTATTACTTACTCGAAGGAAGGCATTTTGTGATTTTGCCGAGAAGCGGGCAGAGGGACTTAAAATAGGAATTGGTTGTTCTCCTTTTGCAATTTCAGATTTTGATGGTCTGGAATTTATGAAGCAGTAAGGCGATTTGAACAGATAGTCTCAGAAGGAAAACTCATGCTTCATATACTTACAGTCCATTGGAATGACGACAAATGGATCGACATCCAGTTGGATTACCTGCGCAAACATATCCGGCAGCCTTATAAGGTTTACGCGTTCCTTAACAACATATCGGTTGAGCACAGGAAAAAATTTTTCTACAGTTCGATAGAGCCCATCAAAGAACACGCGATTAAACTAATATCCTGGCGGACATCGCGGCTTTCAATGCGGAAGGTGATGACGACCTGCTGATGTTTATAGACGGGGACGCCATACCAATAGGCGACGTCATTTCCTTTGGGCATGAAAAACTGAAGCAATACCCCCTGGTAGCTGTCCAACGGCTGGAGAATAACGGGGACATTCAACCCCATCCCTGCTTTTGTCTAACTACAATAAAGTTCTGGAAAGAGATCGCCGGAGACTGGAAAAAGGGCTTTCAGTGGGAAAATACGAGTGGCAGGACTGTCACCGATGTGGGCGGTAATTTATTGAAAATCCTCAGAGAAAAAGGCCTCGACTGGTATCCCATGCGCCGGAGTAACAAGAGAAATCTTCACCCGGTGCTATTCGCTCTTTATGATGACTTGATTTATCATCATGGCGCCGCGTTCAGGAAACCTCTAACGCGGCAGGACTTGGTAGTCAGTGCAACCAGGGCTAAAATCATTAGGCTCGCGCCCACACGCCGGCTTAAGAAAATGCTTAGTCCCAAAAAGAAGGAAATAGAGGAAAAAAACAATATCCTCTCTCAACAGGTTTTTAAAATGATAAAAGAAAATTCAGAATTTTATAAGCATTTCCAGGAATAGAATCCGGTCCATATTTTTGTAGGAAACATAGGAACATAATGACCAAGTGTATAGTTGTTTTAGGGATGCATAGAAGCGGGACTTCGGCCTTGATGGGCGTTTTGAAGTCTTTTAGCGTTGAAATGGGTTCGAACCATATAATTCCAAGACCAGACAATACAAAGGGGTTTTTTGAACTCCTTGATATAAACAAACTAAATGACAGAATATTTGACAGTCTCCACTCTTCGTGGGACAGCTTATATGCCTTACCGGAAGACTGGTGGAATGGACGCGACATTGATGGATATAGAAAAGAGATATCGGAGATAATAAAAACAAATTTTGGAAATGCGGGCATAATAAGCATTAAAGACCCCCGCCTATGCAGATTGCTTCCCTTATGGTCCGAAATATTCGAAGAGCTTGGGATCGATCCTTATTTCATCATCCCGTTGCGAAACCCCTTGGAAATCGCGAATTCATTAAGGATCAGAGACGGGTTTTCCCTGGAAACATCGTTGATCTTATGGATGATATACATGCTCGATGCGGAACTTTACAGCAGAAAATATCCCCGCGTGTTCACAACCTATTACGGTTGCTCAAAGACACCTCAAATACTATGAACAGCATCTCAAGTACATTAAATATTAAATTCCCAAAAGCTATCAGGACGTCAAGGAGGAGGTTGCGCATTTCCTGGACCCTGGTCTGAAACATCATAACCGGGATTCGGCCCCTATGGACAAGGTTTGGGCGAAGGATATATTCAACTATTATGGGGTCTTGTCTAACCTTGTGGGCAAGGAGGCAGCCAGCGACGATGACCTCTCAGAGATTGACAAGATACGGAATCGTTTCTTCGAGCCCCAGAATAAGATTTTTTACAATCAGGACGTAATAGATATATTAACGGAAAGAGAACGCGTCATAAAGGAAAGAAACCGCGTCGTCGCCGATAAAGCCAGGTACGATTCCCGTTTTATACATATGCCGGGACTAAAGAGGATGGAACAGAATTTTAGAAGAAATGTTATTTATCCGATAAAAGATTTTTTATCAATTGGTAAAAAGGCGCGAAATCATTAGATAGGTCATGCTAAATAAAAATGGCCTAGCCATCCTTCTCGTTCAAAACCAGTATAAATAATGAATAAAAATCTCAAAATACTGTGTATCAGTCCGGAAGTGGACGCTCCTTTCATCATCAATATCCTGCAGCCGCTTGAGATATTGAAGGCGGGTGAAGTCGCATTTACTGTGATCAAGGAAAAAGACGCGCTGATACAGGACGTGATGGGGCACGACATCGTACTTTTCTTCAGGAATTCGTCCCCCTCCACGTTGAAGCTGCTGCACTTCTCCAAGCTGGCCGGAAAGCCGTCATGTACGCCGTCGACGACAATTTTTTTGAGCTTTCCCGCTCCGAAATAGGCCCCATGAAAGAGGCCGAGCTTAATGCCTATTCAGGCTATATAACGAACTCCGACCTCGTGATGGTGTACTCCGACCTGATGGTTGAACGGGTTCGCCCGCTCAATGAAAAAGTAATAAAAACCGCCCCGGGAGGCATTGATTTTTCTGCTTTCGAAGGGTTGAAGCGGCCGCCGCGCCAGGAGACGATAAAAATAATCTATGCCACGTCCCGCTATAAAAACGACATCCTTTCCGGGCTGTTTCTGCCCGCACTGAAGAAAATACTTCTGGAATATCAAGGACTGGTCGAGATAGACTTATGGGGCTACATGCCTGAAGGACTCGAGGATACTCCGGGCGTAAACCATGTCGAAAAGATGGAATACGCCAGATACATGAAGAGGCTTTACTCTGGTGGTTTCGACATCGGCCTCGCCCCGCTCAAAGACGATTTATTCCACAGGTCGAAGACGAACACGAAATTCAGGGATTACGGCGCCTGCGGGATTGCAGGCATTTATTCGGACGTGGACGTTTATTTCAATGTGGAAGACGGCAAGACGGGCCTGCTTGTAGAGAATAACGATAACGCCTGGTATGGAGCCATGAAGAGGCTGATTGAAGATGTAAATTTGCGCGACTCCATCAAAAGTAACGCATACGGGTATGTCAGAAATAACTATGACATGAATGCGACGGCGGACATTCTCTATGAAACTTTACGGAAAACGACAATTAAAAAAAGCGCTAAAGAAGCCAGGATTCCCGTGAAAAACAGGATAGCTGCACAGTTTCTGGACTTGCGACCCCCACGTATTCTCTTTATATCTCCGCCCCGCGGCAATATGATAAAAGACCTGCCGCGCCTGATGAAGTCGTACGGGTATCCGTTTAAATTCGTGGAGGCAAAATCTCCCGCAGACATAGAGCTTACCTCTAAGCTTAAAAGATCCATAGCGTTCAGCGATGCGGTCGTTTGTCTTGACATGGATTGCAATGTTTTTGGTTCCGAGGCGCCAGAGGGCAAGGTCTTCTCATGCAAGGACGGGGATATTATCAATGTCATAAATGAGATAGAGAGAACCTATTACAGTGGGATCCACTATTCGTTTTCTTCAAAGGCCATTTGGACAAGGTTAAACTTCTTTCGAAACTTCTTGAGCGAAGTCCTGTTCAAAAAGACGAAGATCAATAATTTGGAGCAGTTTTTCAGGAAGTCTGTCCGCAACCCCGTCAGGGACTTTTTAACGAAAAAATAAGAATATCAGGCGGGTTTTCCGGCGGTCCTGGCAATGCCTTCAAGCAGCGATACGTATCTTTCAAGATAATCTTTAAGCGAAAACTTCTCCGCCACGGTCTTCCGGCCCGCCGCGCCCATCTTTTCCCGCAGGGACTTGTCAGAAAGCAGTTTGGTCAGATGCGCTTCCCACTCCTCGTTGGTGGCGGAAAGGAACCCGTTAACACCGTGTTCCACGATGTCGCTGTTTATGCCCACGGGGGATGCAACCACCGGCACGCCCACCGAAAAATACTGGAGTATCTTGAACCCGCACTTGCCCCTGCTCCAAATATCGTCAGTCAGCGGCATAAGCCCGATATCCATCTCGCGCAGGAACTCCAGTTCGCTCTCTATGCTCCATAATCTTTTATTAATTTTGACCCCTTCAATATCGGGGAAATCGCTGCATACGACTGAAATGGCTATATCGGGAAATTTCCGGGCGAGGTTTTGAAATACCGGGGCCAGGGCATCCAGGTAGAAAAGGTTCCCCGGCAGGCCTATCCAGCCAATTACCACTTCGTTTCTTTTATTCTCCGGCGCGGCTGGAGTATATAATTTTACGTCTACCGGAGTCGTCATTATTTCCACCCTCCGGCAGTGCTTTTTCGCCTCGTTTGCCAGGAACTCGTTCCCGGCCACGGCTACTTCCGATATCTCCATTATCTTCCTGAACCGGCCGGTGAATTTATCGGTCATCGGCTGTTTCCGCCTGGCCTCCGTATACATTATCGCATCGTCAAAATCGAATATTATCTTCTTCCTGAGGGCCTTCAAAAGGCGCACTTCGAGCGGGTTGAAAAGCTTTTTGTGCAACAGGATGACGTCAGTCCTCGTTAGTTGCAGGAAAAGGCGCACCCTCCCCATTAAACTCTTGGGCACGTCGCGTACCTCGCAGCGCCAGCCTCTTTTGCGCATTTCATAGGCGACCGGATATATCCTGAGGCGGCTGTTGGGGTCCTCTTTCTTATGGACTACGAAAGCTATGTCGATTTTTTTCATCATAGGCTAAGATAAATCTCTTCGACTTTTCTCGTGACGTTCGCGCTCCCGTAGTATTCACTTGCGCGCGCCTTTGCGCGGGCGGAGTACTCTTTCATCAGCGCGTCATCCCGGATAAGGCCGGATATCGCCCCGGCAAGCGCCGCCGGGTCGCCCGGAGGCACTATCATCCCGCAGAAGCCTTCATCAAGCTGCTCAGGCATTCCGCCCACGGAGGTCACGACAGAGGGCACGCCCGCCGCCATGGCGTCCAGCAGGGAAAGGGGCGCCCCTTCCCACAGGGAGGGCATGACGTACAGGTCCATGGCCTTGTAAAGGACAGGTATGTCGTGCCTCTCTCCCATGAAGATTATATCGTCCGATATTCCCAGTGAAGACGCGTGTTCCTTCAACGCCCCTTCAAGCCTGCCGCCGCCTATAAGCATGGCTTTGGCGTCAGTCCCTTGTTTTTTCAGGATTGAGAGGGCTTCGATCAGATATGACTGCCCTTTCGCCTCGACTAAACGCCCTACCGTACCTATCAGGACCCCCTTTTTTGAAAGTCCAAGCCGCTCTCTGGCCTCTTCCATCGTCAGGCCGGTCTGCATCCTCTCGTAATCTATACAGTTCGGTATTACCGCGACTTGATCCGGCTGGAATTTATCGTGCTTTACGACGTCTTTTTTTACCGGCTCGGATACAGCGATGACGGCGTCGGTAGAATGAGCAAGGAACCTGTTAATCAGGACCCGGTGAGGCTTCAGTTTCGAATAGACGTTCTGGACCTGGAGCACGCATTTTGGCCTGACGGCGGGAGGCGAGAGCACGGCCGCGATCCTGCCGTACAGTCCCGCATGATAGAGGTGCACGTGGAGGATGTTTATTTTACGTTCGGAAATGATCTTCTTTATTTCTCTGACGGCGCCCATGTCAAAGCTCTTTTTTTTCATCCGGCCGAGCGCAATGACTTCGAAACCCAGCGCCTCTATTCTCTCCCCGATTATACCTTTGTCGGCAATGCAGCAGGTGATGGGGTTGAACCGGGAGCGGTCGATCTTCTGCAGGACGTTCAGCCAGAATATCTCCGCCCCTCCGACCGGCATAGTTGCAAAAAGGCTTAAGACGTTTATCACTTGTCCCACGACCCCAGCAGTTCTTCTATCGCACAGACGACCTCCGGCACCGTTATGGCTTCCAGGCAGTCGCTTTTTTTGCTCCCGCCGCAGCCGTCCTTCCGGCACGGCAGGCAGGGAAACATATCCTTCTTCATCACCACACGCGCCTTATCCGTAAACGGCGCCCAGACCTTGTAGTCCGATGGTCCGAAAAGTGCCACCACGGGCGTCCCGACCGCCGCCGCCATGTGCATCGGCGCGGAATCCACTCCGAAGAACAGCCTGCTCATCTTAAGGATCGACGCGAGCTGCCCCAGGGTCAAAAGGCCGGTTAAGTCTATGGGCGGAGACTTGGCAAGCGATGCTATATGCGCCGCCTTCTCCGTCTCTTTTTTGTCCGGACCGGAGGTCATTATCACCCTTAGACCCTTTGCCTGAAGGTAGTCGATAACTTTGGCGACTGATTTATCGTTCCAGCACTTGAACAGCCAGCGGGAGGTCGGATGCACCGTGGCTATCGGCTCGTCACCCTTCATCCCCTGGTCTTTGAGCAGTCCCCGGACATATTCGTCGTCATTTCTGGACGTATAAAGCTCCAGCTTCTGATTGGCCGGCTCGATTCCAAGCGGTCCGACCATCTCCAGGTCCATCAGCGCCCGGTGCCTGTCCCATATCTGGGGGACGAGGCTGGTGAAAAGCCGGCCCTTGCCCCAAAAACCTTTTCCTTTCGGGTCCGCTCCAATCCTTATCTTCGCCCCGGAAGCCAGGCACATTACGGCGCCCCTGTCGCCTTCGGTCATGTTGATCGCGATGTCAAATTTCTTGTCACGGAGCGATTTCAGGAGCTTTAAATCCTCTATCAACCCGCTCCCCTTGGTGAACGTGAGGACTTCATTGACGCAGGGGTTGGACGTTAGCAGGTCTTCCATCCCGTCAGGGACCACGGCGGTTATTTCAGCATCCGGCATGGCGTCTTGCAGCGCGCGAAGCATCGGGGTCATCATCAGGACGTCTCCGATGTGCCTGAGCTTTATGACCAGGACCCTCTTTGCCTTTTCCAGCTTGACCTTGCCCATGGCTACTTCTTTTCTTTCAGCTGCATTTCAAGGAGCTTCGCGTATTTTGAAAAAACGTAAAAAGAATACAGCCCTGCAAGCAGAAACCCATATATACCGTCCAGGAAGCCCCTTTTCAGGAAGAACATCTTCACAAAAGTTCCAAGCGGCCTGAAAATCATATCGGCAATACTTGCCGTCCGGCCGTCCTTACTCAACTCCTGTGCCGCGAGGGTCGAGTATTTATCCATCCTCCGGAGGTAATCCGAAACGCTGTCGTAGGTAAAATGGAGCATGGGGTTTTTTAAATACCCCGCCTCCCCGGCAAGCGCGACGGCTTCATGCACGGCCCGCTCTTTAAGCCGTCCCCGCCTCCTGTCGAAAAGGCGGACGGAGTAGTCCGGATACCAGCCGCCGTGTCTTATCTCCCTGCCCATGAAGTGGTTCCTGCGCGGGCAGTAATATCCGGGCTTATCCGGCCCGGCCTCCATAAGCCTCTTTATCTCCCCCGCAAGACCGGGCGTTATCCGCTCGTCCGCGTCCAGGACGAATACCCAGTCGTTTCCGGCCAGATCTACCGCCCGCTGTTTCTGCCCGGAGAAACCGCGCCACTCTTCCTGAAAGACCTTATCCGTGAACCCCCTGCAAATCTCCGGCGTCCCATCCGTGCTGAAGGAGTCCAGCACCACCACCTCATCAGCGAAAGACGCGCTATCAAGCGCCTCCCGGATATTTTTTTCTTCGTTCAGCGTGATGACGACGACTGACAGGGCGGTCATTTATGAAAGCTTCTCCGCCTCGTCGATTAACATCACGGGTATGCCGTCTTTCACCGGGTATTTCAGCTTGCACGCATCGCAGACAAGGCCGTCGCCGCTTTCGGTCAGCCGGAGAACTCCCTTGCACTTCGGGCATGCCAGGATTTCAAGCAGTTCCTTGCTTATCATCTTTTCCCTCCAGCATCTCCTCCGCCGTATGGAGGACGTCTTCGACCGTAATCTCCTTCATGCACCGCATATCGCGTTTTGTGTCCGTACATTCCTTCTTTAAACACGGAGCGCAGGGCGCGCCGGAGGTGATTACCCTGTGGCCGCTTCCATAAGGGCCGGTGCGTTCCGGAATCGTCGGGCCGAATATCGCCAGCACGTCCGTACCGACTGCCGCCGCAATGTGCATTGGACCGGAGTCATTGGTTATCATAAGCCTTGCTTTGCCGAGTAACGCCGCAAGGCCTTTCAGAGAGGTCTTTCCGAAAGCGAGGCTCTCACGGCCCGCACGGTCTTCAAATGCGGACATCACGCCCGCTTCATCCGCGCTCCCGATAAATATGTATTTCAGCCCCTTCCGTTCCTTAAGCGCCAGGGCGAGGCGGACGAAATTTTCCGCGGGCCACCGCTTGGTAATCCATCTCGACGAGGGCGCGATAGCTATGAATTCCTCGCCTTCGTTTATGCCAGCGTCTTTTAAAACACGGCCCGCCTCGATTAAATCTTCCCGGCCAGCCGTAATATTGAATTCGGGCGTCTCAGGCGCCGGAATGCCGAAAGCTCCGAAAGTGAGAAGGTAGCGGTCAACGGCGTGCATTTCAGGGTCCGGCACGGGGATTTTTTTATTATAAAAAAAATGAGCGCCCTCACGAGCGTTCCGGAGGCCGATTTTCTCCCCTGCCCTGCACGCAAAAATTATAATCCCGCTCCGTAAAAGCCCCTGGAGGTCAATCGCCGCATCGTACTCCTCGGCCCTCAGCGCCTTCATGAACCTCGACAGTTCGCCGCATCCGCCCTTCGACCTGTCGAAGGCGATGACGTTTGTGATCGCGGGATGGCCGCTCAGTACCGGCTCATACGCCTTAAAGACCGCCCAGTCCACCTGGACCCCGGGTACCGCCTTTTTCAGCGCCGCCGCGACCGGCAGGGCATGGATTATATCCCCCAGCGAACTCGGCTTTATTATAAGGACTTTTTTGAGTCGCCGATTATCCAATCAGCCGCCTCCGGGAGGTTCGCCGAGACCATGTCCGGCTCTATCCCCTTCTCTTTAAGCAGTGCCTTTTCTCCGTTGCCGAAGCCCGTCAGGACGAGTACCGTCTTCCCGCCGGCGTTTACGCCAAGCTCTATGTCCGTGGCCTTGTCCCCCACGAAATACGAGCGCGAGAGGTCTATACCGAACTTCTCCGAGGCGCTTACGGCCATCCCGGTTTTCGGCTTCCTGCATTCGCACTCAAGCATCTCGCCGTGGCGCGGGTGGTGCGGACAGAAATAATACGCGTCGACCGAAGCCCCTTTTTGCCCCAGAAGGTTTGAGAGCTTCAGGTTGACCTTATGCAGCTCGTCCTCCGTAAAAAGCCCCCTCGCCACCCCGGACTGGTTGCTGACGACTACCAGCTTGAACCCGGCGCTTTTCAGCCGGGCGAGCGCCTCCGCCGCGCCCGGTATCAGCGCGACCTGCTCAGGGTCGGACAGGTATCCGATCTCCTCGTTTATCGTCCCGTCCCGGTCAAGGAATACCGCGCGGTTAGACATATTTCGAAAGCATCTCTTCCGCCGTCTTCAGGACCTTTGCCGCGCTCACACGCTCAAGGCAATTGTAGTGCTTATGCGGGCAGGTCCTCTTAAAGCACGGGCTGCACGTTACCGGCTCCCGGACGACCGCCGATTTTTTATTCAATGGCCCGGTCGCCACAGGGTCCGTCGAACCGAATATCGCAAGCGTCGGGACGTCCAGCGCCGACGCGATATGCATCGGTCCGGTATCGTTCGTGATGAACAGCGAGCAGGTTTTTATCAGCGCCATCAGGCCCCGGAGGTCCGTCCTTCCGGCAAGGTTCACCGCCCCCCCGCGTATCGAAGCCTGGACCGCATTCGCGGTATCCAGTTCCGCTGGCCCGCCGAAGATAATTATTTTAGCGCCCGTCTGCTTTGCCAATTTATCGGCGACCTGTCCGAACCGCTCCGGGTGCCATTTTTTGGCGACACCGTACTGCGCACCGGGGTTTATGCCGACAACGGTGTCTTCTTTTTTTATATCGAGTGAGTTTAAAAGCTCCCGTGCCGAATTTATCTCATCCTTCGACAGGTAAAGTTTCGGGTAGTGACCGGCTGTTTTCAGTCCCAGTTTTTCGAGCAGGTCGAGATAATAAAAAACCTGATGTTTTTTCTTCGTCTCGCCCGATACCTTTACGCCCTTCGTAAGGAGGATTCCCCTGCCGTCCGTCTGGTAACCCATCCGCTCAGGTATATTGGCCAGAAACGTGATAAGCGCCGCCTCGAACGCATTTTGAAGGAGGATGGCGGTCTTGAATTTTTGCTTTCTGATCTCCATGACGGCGCTGGCCAAGCCGCGCGGGCCGGAGTGCTTCCCCTTACGGTCGAGCAACAGGACATGGTCAACCGCCGGGTTTCCCAAAAGCAGTAAATCCAGCGGAGGGCGCACCAGAGCCGTAATCTCGGCCTCCGGATAGCTTTTCCGTATACCCGCGAGGGCCGGGGTAGCCATGACTAAGTCGCCCACCCAGTTCGTCGCTCGGACGAGGACCTTCTCACGCATTGTCGGGATACTCCGCTGGCGCCTCCAAAGGCCTCGTCTTCCACCGCCTGTGCACCCAGAACCACTGGTCCGGATATTGCCTTATGAAATTTTCGATGGCCTTCGTGTATGCCTGCGTATTGGCGATTATGTCCGCCTCTTTGTCGCCGGTATCCAGAAGAGGCAACTCATCTCCGATATGTATCTCGTGCAAGCCCGCTGTCAACCCGCCTTATAAAAGCCGTAATTACCGGGGCCTTGGTCCGCGCGGCTATTAACGCCAGGCCTTTGTTCGTGCAGGCCGGCCTGCCGAAAAAGTCCACGAAAACGCCTTCCTTGCGGGCCACGTTCTGGTCGAGGAGTATCCCCACAGTCCCGCCCTCGGAAACCGTTTTCAGTATCTCCCGTAGACCCCATTTTTTACCGATCATGAAGTTCCCGTAGCGGGTGCGGATTTTTGTGACCAGTTCTTCCATATACGGGTTGTCCATCGGACGTGCGACCACGCCGAATGGCGGCTTCCTTACCGACTGCGCAAGGGCCAGAAGCTCCCAGCTTCCGCAGTGGCCGGTCAGAAGCAGCAAGCCCTTGCCTTTCGACAGCGCCCGGTCGTAGGCTTCGATGTTGATTATCCTGAAATTTTTCTCGATGCCGTCTTTGAAAAATCTCTCCGACCTTATGAACTCGATTGCGGATTTGCCGAAATTTTGAAAAACCGACCTTGCAATTTCGTAAATCTCTTCTTCGCTCTTATCCTTAAAGCTGTTTCTTAAATTATCCAGCGTAACAGTTTGATGTCGTTTATCAATTTTGAATACGGCCGAACCGAGAAGACCGCCCATCCGGTATGCCAGCGAGTACGGAAGAAGGTTTATAACCCCGCCCACGGCCACGGTTAACCAGTACTCGAAAAGCCACGCTAACTTCTTGTTTCCTTTGTTTTTTTTCTTACTCATCCTGACCTTCAAAGACCCGGTTCAACAAAATATCCAGTAATTCCGAGCCGTTATAAATTTCCAGGCCGGCCTTTAATGCGTAAATTTGTGTCCCCGCCTGGGCGAGCCCTTCGAGCTTCACGGCGTCTTTCTCAGTAGTTACAAGCACTTCCGCGCCGGATTCAGCCGCTTTCCCCTGTAGAAAAGCCACGTCTTCCAAAGAGTAGGAATGGTGGTCCGGGAACTCCTCCGACCCGGTGATTTTAGCATTAAGTTTATGTAAAATCAATGAAAAAGACCCCGGATTGGCGATCCCGCAGAAGGCGAACATCCTCTTCGCGGCAAAGAGTTCGGCGGGTATTTCCTCGCGTGATTTTATATTGTAAAAGCTTACTGGGAAATATCCTCGCATTAGCCATTGAAGTGCCTGGTAAGGCGAAGGATTTAACCTCTTTTTCCGCATCGGGGCGTATAGTTCGTGGCCCCTGTAAAAATGATGAAATTTGCCCTGTTAACCCCCCTTTTTGGCTCGCGGAGGTACCCCGTCGGGATGGTATGGCCGTTCCCGAACGGGTGCGCCGCATCCATCAGGAGTATGTTCAGGTCCCGGTGCAGCCGGACGTGCTGGAAGCCGTCGTCGAGGACCATCGCCTGCGGGTGGAAACGCTCCCAGGCCAGCTTCTCCCGCCGCGTACCTGTCGCTCCCCATCACCACCGGCACGCCCGGCAGACTGCGTGCCATAAGCACCGGCTCGTCCCCCGCCTCACCGGGCGGCAGGATGTTCCCCAGGCCGTCCGATACCACCCGCACCTTGCCCTCGGACATGCCCTTATATCCGCGCGTCAGGACCGCCGTCCGCACTCCTTTTCCCTCCAGCCTCCGCACGATGTTTATGACCATCGGCGTCTTGCCCGTCCCCCCGGCGGTGATGTTGCCGACGCTTATGACTTTGCACGGCAGCCGCTTCGGCTTGATTATCCCGCTTGTGTACAGCCCCGCCTTCACGCCCGCGCCGAAGCCATAGATTGCGCTCGCGGGATAGAGAAGGTATAGCCACGGAGGCATCGGGGCTTCGCCTTTCAGGGATTCGAGGAGGTTAGGAGAGAGATTCATTTATTGCTACGCCGCTGTCTTATGAAAATTTAAATAGGGAGCCATTGCTTGCTCTGCATTCTGCCACATCTCGTTACTCTATAACTTTGGGTTTGTAGTAGGTAGTTTCTTTCAAAATCTCGGCTGGATCAAGGCCGCTCGACCAACTTGTATGTTTTATTCGTTCTTTATCGAACTTGATTCTCACAATATACGTCTCTGCACCATCACCGCCCGTTATCGTCAAAATTGCTTCTTTTTGCATTATATTTATCTTCGCCCAATTTACCTGAATCAGATCACAAAGTATATCGTGAGGGACAAAAAGCGGTTTATTGTCTACGCTGATCTCGATATTGGTCACAATACTATGTGGGAAATATATTGCATCTGGCGGCCTTTCATAACCTGGCTCACCAGCATGCATTTTACGCGCATTAATTTTCACTCGAACGTCCATCTCATTGGATTTAGCAACAATAACCGTCTCGCCTTTCGGAGCTATTTCCGTTGGCTTTGGGGCTGTCTCAGCATAGAGGCATTGTGCCGACAAACTATACAAAATAATTAGCATGGTAATGAATCGCTTCATGGTACAACCTCTGTAGGTCATTACTATAATAATTCCTCCACCGCCTTCAAATCCTTCGCCAGCGCGCCCTTGTTTTTCTCTATCGCTTCCAGCGCGGAATGGCCTAAGGCCGCATATCTGGCGGGGTCGCGAGGAGCTTAGCCGCTTCGGTAGCTAATTCTTCGCCGTCTTTCACTTCTATCCCCGCGCCGCAGTCTTTGAGTATCCGACTGATGTCCCGGAAGTTGTGCATCACGGGGCCGAAGAAGACGGGCTTGCCGAAGGAGGCGGGTACCAGAATATTGGGTTTTCGCCTAAACGTCACTGCATAGGAGTAAACAACACCATTTACGTTATTTGCATATCGCCCATAGCGACATTTCCCATTATTTTATTCATATTTAAAATCTTTATCCTTCTTGCCTTTCTTCCCCCTATTAGGCTAGAGGGGAGAAAAAAAACAAAATCTTTGTTTTCTCTTTGCCTTTCATCCCCCTCTTAGGCCTAAGAGGGGGACCGAGGGGGCGTTACTATAATAATTCCTCCACCGCCTTCAAATCCTTCTGCCAGCGCGCCTTTGTTTTTCTCTATCGCTTCGAGCGCCGCCTTGGCCTAAGGCCGCATATCTTGCGGGGTCGCGCAGGAGCTTCGCCGCCTCGGTTGCTAATTCTTCGCCGTCCTTTACTTCGATGCCCGCGCCGCAGTCTTTGAGTATCCGGCTGATGTCCCGGAAATTGTGCATCACCGGGCCGAAGAAGACGGGCTTGCCGAAGGACGCGGGTTCCAGGATATTGTGCCCGCCGACCTCGGCCCAGCTTCCGCCGACGAAGTTTATATCGCCCACGGCGTACGTCCCGGCCAGTTCGCCCATCGTGTCGAGGAGCAGGACTATCCCCCCTCCCTGCCCTCGCCCACCAGGGTAGAGGGTGAACTTGCTCCCCTCGCCCGCCACTGGGAGAGGGGCCGGGGGAGAGGGTGCTTTTCCTCCTGCACGCAAATCCCGCCCGTTTGACCTCATCCTCCGCCGCCGCGAAACGCTCCGGGTGCCTGGGGGCCAGGACCATCACCATGTCCGGAAAATCCATAAGCAGTTTTTTATATGCCTTAAGCGCCTCGTCCTCTTCGCCCTGGTGAGTGCTCCCGGCGATGAATACCTTCGCGCCCTCGGGGATGCCAAGTGCCGCCCGTGTCGCGGCGGGCTTGCCCGCGACTATCGCCTGGTCGAACTTGATATTGCCGGCAACGGATACCCTCTCCGGCGGCGCGCCAAGCTGGATTATCCGCTCCGCGTCCATCTCGCTCTGCATCAGGAAGCGGCTGACCAGCGGGAGCACGCGCCGGAAGAAGAACCGAACCTGCTGTACCCTTTGAACGAGCGGGGCGAGATGCGGCCGTTGACGATGAGCGACGGGATTTTTTTATCGTGCAGGGTCTTCGGAGGAGGTTCGGCCATATCTCCGTCTCCACCACCACGAACAAATCCGGAGACATCTGCCCGATTACGCGCCGGACGACGTTGCCGAAATCGAAGGGAAAGAAAAAAATTTTAGCAACGTCCCCAAGCTTCTCATGCGCGATATTATTGCCGGTCTCGGTGACGGTGGAGAAATAAATCTCCGTATCCGGGTATGCTTGCTTAAGCCGGATGACGAGCGGCGCCGCCGCAACCGTCTCGCCGACGGACACCGCGTGGAACCAGACGCGCTTTCTTTTTTTCGCGTGTGAAGAAACCCGGTTTGAAAAAGCCGAACCGCTGGCCTATCCCCGCCCTCTTTTTCCCCTTCGCCATGAGCGAGATGAGCATGTAGGGGAAATAAAAAAGCGCGAAGACGTAGAGCAGGGTCCCGTAGAGGAAAAATATCACTTGGGCCCCCACCAGTTATCCGCCTTGTCCTTCAATTCGCGCATCCGCCTCTCCAACTCGGCCCGGAGGGCTTCCGCCGTCTCCTTATCGGCGTCGCGCGGGACGTATAGCGGCTCTCCCCAGATCGCGACGGCCTGTGTGAACGGATAAGGGATGATGAAGCTATCCCAGGATTTTAAAGTTTTTTTTTGCGTGCGGAATATGTGAGGGGATATATCGGGAGGCCGGTCGCCTTCGCCGCCTGGATCACTCCCGGCTGGACGACGTACCTGGGCCCTCTGGGGCCGTCGGGTGTGAACGCAATGCTGAAGCCTTCGCGGGCGAGTTTTATCAGCTCCTTCAGCGCCGAGATGCCGCCGCGGGTGGTTGAGCCGCGCGATGAGGCAATGCCGAAATATTTTACCAGCCTGGCTATAAGCTCCCCGTCCTTGTGCCTGCTGACCATCACGGAGGACGGGCGGGAGAGATTCATGAAAGGCATCAGGAGTATCCTGCCGTGCCAGAAGGAGAATATAAGCTGCGTGTCTTTCGGCGGACGGTTTATCACCTTAAGGCGCAGCGTGAGCCTTAAAAGCGTAAGTAAGACCGCACCCAGAAACGGGCCGGCGAATATCAGTAATTTGTCAGAGCGTTTCGACATTCTCAGCCGTAAGCTTCCCGAACTGCATATCGTACAGCCGCTTATAGATCTGGCTTGTCGAAAGGAGTTCGGAATGCTTTCCTATGTCGGTTATTCTGCCGCCGCTTATTACGACTATCTTGTCCGCGTTTATTATAGTGGAGAGCCTGTGGGCTATCACAAGCGTCGTCCTGTTCTTCATGAGGTTCTCAAGGGCCTGCTGGACGATCCTCTCCGATTCGGTATCGAGGCTCGATGTGGCCTCGTCCAGGATGAGTATCGGGCTGTTCTTCAAGATGGCGCGCGCTATCGAAATCCTCTGCTTCTCGCCGCCGGAGAGCCGGAACCCCTTCTCGCCGACTACCGTGTTGTATTTCTTCGGGAGCTTTTCTATGAATATATCCGCATGGGCGGCGCGCGCCGCAGCGGCGACCATCTCCTGCGTAAACTCTTCCTTGCCGTAGGCGATATTGTTGCGGATGGTGTCGTTGAACAATATCGTATCCTGGGTTACTACCGCGATGTTCTGGCGGAGCGTCTTCAGCTGAAAGCCCTTTGTGTCCTGGCCGTCTATCAATATCGCGCCTTCCTGAACCTCGTAGAAGCGCGGGAGAAGGTTTACCAACGTTGTTTTTCCGCCGCCGGACGCCCCTACTACCGCGACCACCTCGCCCTTTTTTATGGTAAGGTCCACGTCCTTCAGGACGTAGTCCTCTTTTTCGTTGTACTTGAAGCTCACACCACGGTACTGGATATTGTCCTTTATCCCGTCAGGGCCGGAAATGCCCCTGGACATCGCATCCATCTCGTTCGCGGTATCGAATACCTTGAAAATTCTCTCGGTGGCGGATACAGCCGTCTGAAGGTTGTTATGCAGGCCGCCCAGCGTTTTTACCGGGCCGTACAACATAAAAAGCGCCGCCGTAAAGGAAAAGAACCCGCCGGGCGTCATTGCATGAGTCGTTACCTTGTGGCCGCCGTAAAAGATTATAATCGCCATTGTAAGCCCGCCCAGCAAATCCAGGGATGGGGAGAGCAGGCTGTTTATTTTGGCGTTCTTTATCTGGAGTTTTGTAAATCTCTCGTGCTCCTCCATGAACTTCTTGTCTTCCCGGTCCTCCATCGTGAATGCCTTCACAATCCTGCTGCCGGTGAAGCTCTCCTGGAGGGTGGTCATGATGCCGGCGATGGACTCCTGGGACTTGCCGCTGAGCTTGCGCGTCTTCTTGCCGTACTTGGAAATTAAAACTCCCATAAGCGGCATTATTATCATGGCGATAGTTGCGAGCTTCCAGTCCCTCCAGAAGATCACAACGACCAGCCCCACGATGGTGAACGACTGCTGGAGCGTGTCCTTCACCAGGCTCCCGGCCAGACGGCTTAAGGCCCCCACGTCGTTTATGATATGGGAAATCATCCTGCCGGTATTGGTGGCCTGATATTCCTTGAGCGGGAGATAGACCATGTGGGTGTAAAGGTCGTTACGGATATCTCTTATTATATTGAATGACGCGTACTGCGTGAGGTAGGACTGGAAATACGTGAAAACGTTTTTTATCAGATATACGCCGAACACCGCGAACGACAACGGGGCAAGTTTGGTGGTATCGGCCTTGACGAAAATATCGTCCAGGACGGGTTTTACCAGCCAGGCGGTCGCACCGCTCGTGCCGGATACTATCAGCGTGCAGACAACCGCGAGGGCTGTCACATTGAGATATTTTTTTACATAAGGCCAAAGCCTTTCAAGCAGTTTCATCTATACTCCAAGTCTATATCCCGGCCTCATTAAGCACTTCCAGGGCCGCCCTTTCCGAGGCTCCCGGACCGCCCAGCTTCTCGCTCACTAACGCCAGGTTCCGGACAATATCGCCGTAATATGCTTTATCATAAAACATCTTTAAAATCAAGGAACTTATCCTCTCCGGGCTCGCCTCGTTCTGTATCAGCTCCGGCACGGCCTCCATGCCCGCGATAAGGTTCGGCATCCCGATGAACGGCACCGTATATAAGCATTTTCCCCAGCCAGTAAGTAAACGGGGATAATTTATAGATTATCACCATCGGCTTTCCCTTGAGGGCGGTCTGGAGAGTCGCCGTCCCGGAGGCTACCATCGCGGTATCCATAACCGTCATCACCCCCGGCGCGTCGTTTATAAGCCGCACGTCTTCATAACCTGCCAGGTACTCCCTGAAATCATCGGGGGAAAGGGTCGGCGCGAGCGGTATTACCGCCTGGACATCCGGCATTTTAGCCTTTATCCGGGAAAACGCCGCCAACATCACCGGCAGGTGGAAGTGCAGCTCTTTTTTTCTGCTGCCGGGCAGGATTCCGAGTATGGGCTTTTGCGGGTCGAGCCCGAATTTTTGTGCAAGGACATCCTTCGGCCTGGTCTCGGTCTCTTCATCCAGAAGCGGGTGCCCCACGAAAGAGCATTTCACGCCCGCCTCCCGGTAAAGCGCCTCCTCGAAAGGAAAGACCACGAGCATCCTATCCACGACCTTCGCGATGTTTTTTACTCGGCCCTTGCGCCACGCCCATACCTGCGGGCTGACATAATAAACGACCTTCACCCCGGCGGCCTTTGCCTTCTTCGCTATCCGCAGGTTGAAGTCCGGGTAGTCTATCAGCACGAGGGCGTCGGGCCGCTCCCTGACTATCGTCTCCTCCATCAGGTTGAACGCGGCCTTTATATCCTTGAGGTGGGTCAGCACCTCCCATATCCCGACGACTGCAAGGCGCGATATATCCTGGAGGGTATTTACCCCCGCATCCCGCATCATCTTCCCGCCCATGCCGGAGATGCCAAGGTCCGGCCTGAGGGCCAGGAGAGCCTTGGCTAAGTTGCCGCCATGCAGGTCGCCGGATGCCTCTCCGGCGATGATCAGGATCTTTTTTTCGCGGGACACGAAAGAGTAGCCCTTATCGTCTCTGAGATCAAATCGACGTCCGCCGGGTTAAGTTCCGGGTAAATCGGCAGGGACAGAACGCGCTTTGAGAGGTTTTCCGAGACCGGGAAGTCGCCTTCTTTATATCCCAGGCCGCTGTAGGATTTCTGCAGGTGGAGCGGGACGGGGTAGTATATAGCGGACGCGATATCTTTTTCCGCCAGGTGCATTCATTATCTCGTCTCTGCGCTCCGCGAGTATCGTGTACTGGTGATATACGTGATAATATCCATTTTTCTCGACCGGGAGGTCAATCCCGTCCTGCGTCGCAAGCAATTCGTTATACTGCGCGGCCCGCTCGCGGCGGAGGCTGTTGTACCTGTCTATCTTCGGGAGCTTCACCCGGAGTATCGCGGCCTGTATCTCGTCCAGGCGGCTGTTGTATCCCACCGTGTCATGGTAGTACCGCGTCTTGCTCCCGTGGTTCCGCAGCGCCCGAAGCTCTTCGGCAGTATTGTCGCTGTCCGTGGTGACCATCCCGCCGTCTCCGTAGCAGCCCAGGTTCTTGCTGGGAAAAAACGAAAAACAGCCCGCATCCCCGAACGAACCGGTCCTGACGAACTTGTATCCGGCCCCGAAGCTCTGCGCGCAGTCCTCTATCACCTTCAGCCCGTGGGCGTTTGCTATTTCCAGGATAGCCCCCATCTCCGCCGGGTGGCCGAACAGGTGCACGGGTATGACCGCCTTCGTCCGGGAGGTAATTTTTTTCTTTATCTCTTCCGGGTCTATGTTCCAGGTATCGGGAGCGATGTCCGCGAATACCGGTTTCGCACCTATGTAAGATATAGCCTCCGCCGTGGCGATGAACGTGAACGGGGTCGTGATTACCTCGTCCCCGGCCTTTATCCCCGTGGCGAGGAGCGCAAGGTGCAGGGCGTCCGTGCCGGAGGCGCAGGCGACGGCGTGCTTCGTGCCGATATATTCCGCTACCTCTTTTTCCAGCGCCTGCACGTTCGGCCCCAGGATGAACTGCGTCGCAAGCAGGACCTCCTGCAGCTTTGCGTCCAGTTCGTCTTTAAGCGATATATACTGGGCCTTTAAATCGACCATCGGTATTTTCATAGTCTTAGACCGTATGGCTCCTTATCTCTTCCTGTACGAGCATGGCGACTTTCAGCGCGTCCCTGCCCTCCACCCCCGATACGAGCGGTTTCGTACGCGAGGCTACGCATTCGAGGAATGCCTCCAGCTCCGCCTTCAGGGGCTCCTCTTTTTTTACCTTTACCTTACCCCCGACAATATCAGGCTTCCCTTCCGGGTCCTTCTTGTTGGGGATGCGGTGATAGGCGTATATCTCCTGGTCCTGATAGTTGAGCGATATATAAGTATCCGGCTGAAAGAGCCGGATTTTGCGTTCCTTCTTCAGCGATATCCTGCTGGAGGTCACGTTGGCGACGCAGCCGGACTCGAATTCCATCCTGGCGTTCGCTATATCGACGTTCTTCGATATGACGGGGATGCCGACCGCATGGATGGATTTAACGGGCGAGCCAACGAGCGAGAGTATGATGTCTATGTCGTGTATCATAAGGTCGA
Organism: Nitrospirota bacterium; assembly: GCA_963698885.1. Classification (GTDB taxonomy): domain Bacteria; phylum Nitrospirota; class JACRHJ01; order JACRHJ01; family JACRHJ01; genus JBARKJ01. The sequence continues at coordinate 433,243 of CAVOSJ010000003.1, forward strand.
GCACCACGTCCACGTCCGTTGACCTGTCCGGGAACGGGGACAGCCTGTTGCACTCGATGAACTTCGGAGTCGTGGTAAGCTCCACCATCTTGGTCACGGCTGAATTGAAACGTTCGAGATGCCCGACCTGAAGGATGCAGTTCTTTTCTCTGGCCAGGTTTACAAGCTCGTCCGCCTCCTCCACCGTCACGGTCATGGGCTTCTCAAGGAGCACGTCCACCCCGGCGGAAAGAAAATCTTTCGCTATCCTGTAGTGGTGGACGGTCGGCGCGGCGATAGATACCGCCTGCACCTTCCCTATCAGCTCCTCATGTGAAGCGAACGGGACGGTCTTCGCTGATTTGGCAATTTCTTTTGCCTGCTCCGCGTTCACGTCGCAAACCCCGACCAGCTCGGCCTGGGGAAGTTCCGAATATATCCTCGCGTGGTGCCTGCCAAGGTATCCCACGCCTACTACGCCTACTTTTATTTTTTTCACTATATTCCCATTATGCAGATGCCGGACTTATCCGCGCCGGCTAACAGTTTCTGCTTCTCAAGCATCAGCGTCTTCCCGGCCTCGATTGCCAGTACGCTCGCCTTGCTATCCCGCATCGCCTCAAGCGTACGCATCCCGACTACCGGGACGTCGAAGCGCATGTCGTGGTCCTTCTTGCTCACCTTCACTATGACTATACCGTCTTTGCCCAGTTCGCCCGCGCGCCTGATGCAGTTGTCCGTCCCTTCCACGGCCTCGACGGCGACGACGGATAAGTCCTTCACCGCGACGCTCTGGCCGATGTCGTGTTCCGCGACCACCTTAGCCATCCTAAGACCGAACTCGACGTCCGCGGCCTGGTGCTTCGTAGGCTTCGATTTCGTCATCACCCCAGGTTCCGCAAGGAAGGGCTTCATATATAAAGTGGAATCAAGGAGCGTAATGCCGTTTTTTTCCAGTTCGTCGGCGACGGCGCGCAGGATTGATTCACCCTTCTTGTCCGGAAGCGACGCCCAGAGCCTCGCGGCGGTCAGGTCGAGCTTCAAGAGGTCCGACGTGTACATCCTGCGCTTGATTACCTGGCCGGCCATGACGGCTTTGGTGACGCCCTCTTTCTGAAAAGTTTTTATCAGTTTCCCGAGCTGTGTTATCGAGAGCCAGTGCACGCTGTCCGCCAGCTCTTCTATGGCGTTGTCCGCCTCCTCCGAGAGCGCGCAGACGACGACGATAAAGCCCTTCGGCCTTCGCGTTGCCGGCCAAAATTAAGGGGAACTTCCCGTTCCCCGCGATTATGCCCAGCTTCTCCATCTCCGCCGTCACCTGCAGACGCCCCGTTCGGACGAGGCGACGAATTCGAGGAGCGTCTTCACTTCCGGGAAATTACCGTAATCGGCGGAGGCTTTCTCCACTGCGTCCTTTACCGTAAGGCCGCTCCGAAACAGTATCTGATACGCCTTTTTCAGCGCGGATATGGTCTCTTTTGAAAAGCCTCTCCGAGAAAGGCCGACGATATTCAGGCCGCGCAGCGTGGCCCTGTTGCCGGTCGCGTTCATAAACGGCGGCACGTCCTGCGAGACGGCGGAGCAAGCGCCCACCATGCTGTGCGCGCCGATCCTCACGAACTGATGGAGTCCGGTAAGCCCGCCTATGATGGCATGTTCATCTATATGGACATGCCCGCCTATCTGCACGGAGTTCGCGATTATGACATGGTTTCCGATATGGCAGTCGTGCGGGATGTGGGCATATACCATTATAAAGCAGTCGTCGCCTATCACCGTCGCGCCGCCGCCGCCTTCGGTGCCCCGGTTAATCGTGGTAAACTCGCGTATCCGGTTCCTGTTCCCGATAATAAGTTTGGACTTCTCGCCGCCGAACTTCAGGTCCTGCGGTATTTCGCCGATGGATGCGGCCTGGTATATCTCGTTGTCCTCGCCAATCTCGACGTATTGCCTTATTACGGCATGGGCGCCGATTTTAGACCTTGCGCCTATCGTCACGTCGTCTTCTATGACGGCATAAGGCCCCACGACAACGTCCGGGGCCAGGACCGCCCCGGGATGCACTAACGCGGTCGGATGTATATTTTGCATGAAAAGACCCTATTCCTTCGCGGTCATGGCCATGAACTCGGCCTCGCAGACGACCTTGCCGTCAACCTTGGCCTCGCCTTTGAACTTATACACTTTGCCCCTGACCTGGAGCGGTTCCACTTCGAGCACGAGCTGGTCGCCGGGGACTACCGGCTTTCTGAACTTTACCTTGTCTATGCTCATGAAGTAGACCATATTGTCGTCGGACTCCACGGTCTTGTGGACAAGTATCCCCGACGCCTGCGCCAACGCCTCGACAATCAGCACGCCCGGCATTATCGGCTTTCCGGGGAAATGCCCCTGGAAGAAATGCTCGTCGAAGGAGACGTTTTTTATGGCTACCAACCTCTTGCCCGGCTCGACCTCAAGCACCCTGTCCACGTACAGGAAGGGGTAGCGATGCGGCAGTATCTTCTGAATCTCGATGATGTCCAGCATTAGCCCTCCGTCCGCATATTTTTATCCAGCTTCTTCTCAAGCTCCAATATCTTCTTCCGAAACTCCGGCAGCTTCCTGAGCGCGGCCTGCATCTTGAGCCAGTCCATGTGCGGCACAGCCGGCGAGCCGCTATAGACCTGCCCCGCCTCCACGTCGTTCATCACGCCCGACTTCGCGCCGAGCTGCGCGCCGTCCCCTATCTTTATATGGCCCACCAGGCCCGTCTGGCCCCCGATTATCACGCGGCGCCCCACTTGCGTGCTGCCGGATACGCCGACCTGGGCGACCATTATCGTATCCTCGCCGACCAGTACATTGTGCCCGATCTGGACGAGGTTGTCTATCTTGGTCCCGCGCCCGATGATCGTATCCCCCAGCGTGCCCCGGTCGACAGTCGAGTTCGCGCCTATCTCCACGTCGTCTTCGATAACGACTCCGCCTATCTGAGGGATTTTGAAGCGCTTTCCGGCGTCCGGCGCGTAGCCGAAGCCGTCCGCGCCGATGACTACCCCGCCGTGGAGTATCACCCGGTCGCCTATCCTCACGTTTTCACGGATGACCACGTTGGGATAGATTATGCAGTCCGCGCCTACCGACGAGCCTTTTCCGACATAGACTCCCGGATAAAGGACGGTCCGGTCGCCGATTTTCGCGCCCGCCTCTACGAATACGTTGGAGTAAATGGCTGCGTCCAGCCCGATAGTTGCTTCCCGGTTGACGTGCGCGCCGTCCATGACGCCTTTTGGGGCTTCAGTCTTCGGGGCGAAGAAAGTCAGCAGTTTGGCGAAGGCCAGATACGGGTTCTTCGTGCGGAGGCAGGGCCTGCCGCCCACGTCCACTCCCGGCGCGGCTATGACTGCGGAGGCGCGGGTGTCGGTCAATTCCTTCGCATGCTTCATACTGGCAATGAAGGTAATATCGCCGGGTCCCGCCCCTTTTAAGCTGGCTACGCCCTTTATCCGGACCTGGGTGTCACCTTCCGCCTGCACCCCAACGGCGTCGGCTAATTCTTGTAGTGTCTTGTCCATTACTTTTTAGGTTTGCTTACGTTGGTTTCTTTGGTGTCGTCGTAAGCCTTGATTATTTTGTCTGTAATGTCCACCGCCTCCGGGGCGTATAGCACTACCGAACGGTCGAGGATGAGGGTATAGCCCTCTTCCTTGCCGAACTTCTCGATGACGGCAGCGACTTCGTCGAACATCCTGCCCGCCATCTCCTCTTTCTTCTTGGACAGTTCATCCTCGGAATCGGAGCCGAACCTTTGGTAGTCCTTGTACGCCCTCTGGATCTTGTCCTGCCTGCGTCGTTTCTCGTCCGTTGATATCACGGCGGATTGCTTATCCAGCTCTTCCTGCATCTTCTGCAATTCGTTTTTCCGCTGCTCTATCTGGGCCTGCTTGTCTTTGACCAGGTTTTCCAGAGTCTTCAGCGCGTCCTTGCCCGCTTTTGAATCCGCCTGCACCTTGCGGAGGTTTATATATCCCAGTTTAATCTCAGCCGCGGACGACACGCTGCAGAACATTGCCACAAGGACAAGTGCCGCGGATGCTGCCACTATTATCTTCTTCATCCTCTTGACCTCCATTTTTTAAAACATCGATCCCATGGAAAATTCAAATTTACCAGATCTCTCATTCTGCTTTCTGTTCAGGACATATCCATACTCGAGCCTGATAAGCCCCATTGGAGAAGTCCATCTTAAACCGGCGCCGGCGGTATACGTCAGCTTGCTTAAATCGAAACTCTCGTTGTCGTCGTAAGCCCTTCCGGCGTCCACGAACGTCACGCCCCTGAGTTTTACGGCGGCGAACAGCGGGAAAGTATATTCGCCGTTGAATACGAGCTCCTTTGCGCCGCCCTTCGGGTCGCCGATATCCGATGTTGACACGGTTGCGCCGGATATTTTTTCCAGTTTCAGAATCGGGAAAAGCGGGCCGGCGGTGCCCCAGTCCAGGCCCCGCACGGTGCCCATGCCGCCGACAAAGAACCTCTCGTTCAACGGGAGCGGGCGCCCCTGCAATCCCGCGGCATATCCGGCCCTGCCGTGGATGGAGAACGCGGTGTCGAAGAAGAACGGGAAGTACCAGGTGCTGTCGCCTATTACCTTATAAAAAGCGTTATCGCCGCCAAGAGCTGTCGCGGCGTACTCGGCGTATATCGAGTTGTTGCTTCCCCGCCTGGGGTCCAGGTAGTTGTCCCTGCTGTCCCGTGAGAAATTGAGTCCGACTTTGCCGGTGGTCTTGAATTCCTGGCTCTGCAGGAAGAGAGGGTTTGTCGAGATTGAGTCAGCCACATCGTAATAGCTCTCGTCCGACCAGGAATAGGAGCCGGTTATACCCCAGTAATCCCAGAAGCGGCGGCCAAGGCTCAGGCTCGCGCCGGTGGATTTGTCGGCATAGCCGGTATAAGTCCTTTGCTCTTTAAAGAGGTCGACGCGGAGCGATACGGGCCTGTCAAGGAGCCACGGCTCCAGAAAGCTTAAGTTGAAGTCCTGCGTGCGCGCGCCGAACTCTCCCTTGAACTTAAGCGTTTCGCCCAGTCCCAGGAAGTTGTTCTGCGTGATCTCGCCTATCCCGACCAGCCTGTCTATCGTGCTGTACCCGCCGCCGATGCTGAAGGAGCCGGTGGATTTCTCCTTCACCTTGACGTTCAAGTCCACCGTGTCCTTCTCGGCCTTCCTCTCGGGGACGATCTGCACGTCCTCGAAGAAGTCCAGGTTCTTGAGCCTGTCATAGCTCGTTTTCAGGCTGGTGGTATCGTATATCTGGCCCTCGTCGAACTTGAGCTCGCGCCGGATTATCTTGTCCCGCGTCTTTACGTTCCCGGAGATGTTTATCCTGTTCACGAATATCTGGTCGCCCTCGCTTGCCTCCAGCGTAACGTCAACCAGCTTCTTCTCGGTGTCCGGCTTGATGACCGGGGAGATCGAGGCGAACGCATAACCCTTTGAGCCGTACATGTCGGTAAGGGCTACCACGTCGTCTTTCATCAGGTCCCGGTTCATGATCTCGCCCGGCTTGCTCTTGACCTTGGCCATCAGCTCTTTATCGGTAAAGACCTTGTTGCCGGAGACCTCTATCGTGCGGTAGCGGAACTGGTCGCCCTCATGGATGGGGATGGTGATAGAGAGGCTTTTCTTGTCCGCGGACAGGTCCACCTTGGGCTCGCCGACGTTTATCTGGATGTAGCCGTTGTTGTAATAAAGGCCTTTTATCCTCTCGATGTCCTGGGAGAGGTCTATCACCTTATACGTCCCGGTCTTCATAACCCAGGACCACAGCGGGATGTATTGTTTGGTGGAAATGACCTTTTTATTTTTTTGCTGCTGATCTTTTCGTTCCCGACAAAGGTAACTTTATCTATACGTACCTTATCGCCCTCTTTTATCTGGTATATTACCCGCACGTCTCTCGTCGGTCTCTTTTATTAACGGGAGGACCTGCGCGTTGTAATATCCCTCGTCCTGGTAGAAAAGCCGGAGCTTCTCCGCGTTCTCTTCCACCAGGGACGGGTTATATATGGAATAAGCCGTGAGGTTTACCTTCTCCCTCAGTTTCGTGCTCTCAAGTTTTTCGTTCCCCTCGAAATTGAACGACGCGAGAATCGGCCGCTCGACGACGTTGAACGTCAGCCTGAGTCCCCCCTGATAACCTTCCGCGTCCACCTTGATATCGCTGAAATATCCCATCCGGTAGAGGTTCTCCACATCCTGGCGGACCTTGGACGGGATAAAAGGGTCCCCAACTTTAATAGACATCTTCGAGCGGAGGGTCTCGGTCTCGACCTTCTTGTTCCCCGATATCTGGATATCAGTTATCCTGGTCCCTTCATCGGCTGCGAAAACCGGGAGAGCTGTGGCTAAGAGGAGAATGGAGATGGTTAGAAATAGAAATTTTCTGGTGCGGGGAAAAACCAAAAATCGCCTCCTTGATGCTCACCCTTTTAAAGTGCCATAATATAGCACTACGGCCATGACGCTGTAAACAAAAAAATTCTTAGAAAAACTCCGTAATTACCCGGTTTGACGCAAGGACTCCGCGCATCGTCAGGCAGGCTTTGCCTTCGCTTATGACCATATATCCCGCATCCGCCATCTTCATGGCTATTGGACCATATTTATCCAGAAAATGCTTCCCGAACTTCGTTCCGTACTCTTCCAGCGAAAAACCGCCGCTCTTCCTCAAGCCAAGCATCAGAAACTCACGCTCCCGTTCCTCGGGCGTCAGGACTTCCGAGGACTCCGCCGGGTCTTCTCCATTTTCAACCCTTTCGATATACCGCTCTACGTCCGGGATATTCCAGACGGCATGGCCATTAGCCCGCGAGTGCGCGCCCGCGCCGAAACCGATAAAATCGCCCGCGGACCAGTAGTTAAGGTTATGTACGCACTCATGGCCGGGGCGGGCGAAATTGGATATCTCGTAACGCGCGTATCCGGCTTCGGAAAGCCGGCTTACCGCCGCGAGATACATCTCCACCTGCACCGTCTCCGGAGGCAGGGTCAACCGTCCAGCCTTCTGCATCGCGTGAAACTCGGTCCCCTCCTCGATGGACAGATCGTAGAGGGAGATGTGTTCGGGTGAGAGGCTGACGGCTTCATCGAGCGAACTTAGCCACCCGTGAAGACACTGTCCCGGAAGCGAGTAGATGAGGTCTAGGCTGATGTTATTTATCCCGGACGCCCTCAGGCCGTCCACGGCCCTCTTTATCTCACCCGGGCCGTGTATCCTCCCCAGGGCCCGAAGCTCCTCCGGGTCGAAAGACTGCGCGCCCAGGCTTACCCTGTTCACCCCGAGGGCCTGAAGCGCGGAAAAATCAATACGCCCCAAAGTCCCGGGGTTCGCTTCGAGGGTTAATTCCGTGCCGCCCGGTGGATTGAAATGCTCTCCGATGCCCTCCAGCAGGAGGCGGAGGCCCTCCATCGGCAGGACCGTGGGCGTGCCGCCGCCGACGTAAACGCTGATGGGAGATATAACCCCCATTCGCATCTCCATCTCTTTCAGGAGCGCAAGAACATATTTTTTCGCGGTTTCTTTATCGAACGGGATGGAATTGAAGGAGCAGTAACGGCACTTGCGGACGCAGAAAGGGACGTGGAAATAAAGCCCGGCCTTCATCAATCGAGCTTCAGGGTCATCGCTGTCTCGTTGCACTCGTCGGGATACTTGACGCACTTGTTCCGGCACTCGGTCCATACCTTCTGCGGGAGGTCGTTTCTGTTGGCCGTCCGGAACCCGATTTTATCGAAAAATTCCTGGACGTACGTGAGGACGAAGACTTCCTTGACCCCCATCTTTGCTGCCTCTTCCATGCAGGCCTGGACCAGTTTTTTTCCTATGCCTTTCCCGATATGCTCCGGCGCGACCGCCACCGACCGCAGTTCGCCAAGGCCCTCCCACCCGACATGGAGCGCGGCTACGCCTATGACTTTTCCGTCTTCTTCATAGACGCTGAAATCCCGGACGGAGTCGTACAGCTCGCCAAGCGCCCTTGGGAGCATCTCTCCCTTTTCGGCGTAGCGGTTGACCAGGTCCTTTATGATTTTTACGTCCTGGATTCGCGCTTTTCGTATCATCAGCAGACCTGGGAAAAACCTTTCTCTAACGCGGATATGTTCGCGGGGAGGAGATGCCTGTTCCTGGGCGGGAGCGATTCTTCGAGGGCCTTCGTTACATGAGCGATGGAGGCCGCGCCGGAGACCTTCAGGTATGCGCCGAGCAGGACCATATTAACCACGCGCGGGTTCCCTATTTCCTCAGCGATCTCGTTCGCGGACACCTTGAATACCTTTCTGCCCGGCCTCTTGACGACCGTCTTGACGAGAGAGGAATTCAGGATTATGAACCCGCCGCGTATGACCTTATCGGAGAACTTTACGGCGGAGGCCTCGTTCATGGCGATAAGCGCGCCGGGGCTGTCCACCACCGGAGAGCCGATCTCTTCATCGGATATTATGACTGTGCAGTTGGCGGTGCCGCCGCGCATCTCCGCGCCGTATGAAGGGAACCATGTTACATGCTTCCCGCCCAGCATCCCGGCCCATGCCAGGAGCTTGCCCGCCAGCAGGACTCCCTGGCCGCCGAAGCCCGCGATCAATACGTCGCTTTTCACAGATATTTCCCGCCGTCTTTGAATACCTTCACCGGGAAAACATCCTGCATCGGCCCGGCCACCCATTCCATCGCCTTCAGGGGCTCCATCCCCCAGTTCGTCGGGCACAGCGAGAGGACCTCGACAAAGGTAAAACCCTTGCCCGCAAGCTGGTACTCGAAGGCCTTCTTTATGGCGTTCTTCGTCTTGACAACGTTTTTCTTCGAGTCTATCGCGGTGCGCTCCACGTAATACGGCGCTTCAAGCGTCGCTATCATCTCCGCCGCCCGGAGGGGATATCCGTCCTCTTCGGGTTTTCTGCCCCTTGGAGTCGTGGTAGTCTTCTGGTTGATCAGGGTCGTGGGGGCCATCTGGCCGCCGGTCATCCCGTATGTCGCGTTGTTCACGAATATGACCGTGAAGTTCTCGCCCCTGTTAGCGGCGTGGATAATCTCCGCGGTGCCGATGGCGGCGAGGTCCCCGTCACCCTGGTAGCTGAATATCAGCCTGTCGGGGAGGACCCGCTTCATCCCGGTGCATGCCGCCGGGGGCCGCCCGTGGGCGACTTCGAGCATATCGAAATTAAAATAGTCGTATGCGAATACGGCGCATCCGACGGGCGCGATGCCGATGGTCTTTTCGCGCATCCCCAAATCGTCTATCGCCTGGGCGATCATCCTGTGCAGAGTGCCGTGGCTGCAACCCGGACAGAATCTAAATGGCGCGGGCTTCAAGGACGTGGGCCTTCCGGAAATCTGCTTCAAAAAATACCTCAAGTATGTGGTGCTCTATAATTTTATCTTGACAAACCGTCGGACGCTCTGTTAATTTATTGGCCTCGTGCCGAGGTAGCTCAGATGGTAGAGCAGAGGCCTGAAAAGCCTCGTGTCCGCAGTTCGATTCTGCGCCTCGGCACCATTTTTTCCTACCGATCTACTTCCGTGTACGCCTCTTCAGACGCTTCCTTCTCCGCCTTTATCTTCTCCCATGCCTTGTCCGCGATCCTGCAGTACTCCTCGGAGTATTTGTCCAGGTCCGGCGCCAGGTCGGTCAGTATCTTCTCCGCGCCCTCATGCGTGGGCCGCGCCCCGGATGCCAGGACCGATTCGCGGACGAACTCCGGCTTGTCTATCATCATGCATGGGGTCAGCATATTCGGGTTAGTCTTCTGCCGAGCGCGGATCATCTTGAAGAACGACGACATCAGCGCTTCTTTTATCGTCGTGCTCCTGATGTTGTCCACGGCGAAATGGCAGAACACGCAGGGTTCGATATCGCCGTGCGCGTTTATGTGCAGGTATTTCCTACCGCCGGCGATGCACCCGCCCACGACGTGCCCGTCGTTCCAGAAATCAGCTAACAGTATCGGCTTCGTCCGCCGGACGCGCCAGACCGTCTCCCTGAGCGTGCTTCTCTGCTGGGGCGTGGGCATAAGGTCGATGTTCGGCTCCCTGCCTATGGGTATGTACGAGAAGAACCAGCCCACCGAGCAGCCCTTTTCGATCATAAGGTCGTAGTACTTGTCCGAGGTGATGGTCTCGAAGTTCTTGCGGGTAGCGGTGCAGGAGAAGCCGAACAGCACCCCCGCTTCTTTCAGGAGGTCCATTGCGTGCATGACCTTGTTAAAATGCCCCGTGCCGCGACGGAGGTCGGTCTCCTCCTCGAACCCTTCAAGGCTTATGCAGGGCAGGACGTTGCCAAGCTCGGCCACCTTCTTTACAAGCGCCTCGTCTAAAAGTCCGCCGTGGGTGAAAACCAGGAACGCCACGTCGTGGTGCTTTTCGAAAATTTCCAGCAGGTCCTTCCGGAAGAACGGCTCTCCGCCGGAGACGACGCAGAAGTAAACGCCCATCTCCTTCATCTGGTTTATGACGCCGTCAACTTCGTCGAACGACAGTTCTTCGGTCTTTTTATAGCTGCCGGCGTAGCAGCCGAAGCAGTTCAAGTTGCAGCGCATCGAGGGCGAGATGACATACAGGCCGGGCGGATAGAAACCGCCCCCTTCGTCCTGAAACGCCTTCCGCTTGTTCGTGCCTACCAGCAACTGGCCGACTATGAACGTCTTCACCAGCCTCTTGCGGACGTTCGGGTGGGTCTCCCGGATTATCTTCTTCGCCACCTGCAGACTCGGGTGGCCGTCCATGAACATCTTCCGGATATCCCTTATCGCCTTGACGTACTTCTCTTTTTTGGCGAATTTTTCGGCCAGGTAGGTGAACCGGATGACATTTTCGTCTGAACTGTTGCCCAGAATCCCCAGCAAGGCGTCCGCCGCCTGCGTAATAGTATAATTTCGCAACTGCTCATAATAACTCATTGCCGCTTCGACCTCCCACTACGATTGCAGAGTACGTAATTTTGACAAAACAAGGGGCACTAAGTCAAGGATTAATCCCAAAAATAATAAAAATTGAACCACTGCTCAGGGTGGCTGCGCACGTATTTTTCAAATACAGTGGCGATTTTCCTTATGTTTACCCGCAGGTCCGCTTCAGTGTCCCCGGTAGCCGTCATCTCTATCGGCGGCTCCGCGACGGGATGGTATTTGCCGTCCTTTCCCATTATCGTGAACGCGGGTATAAGCGGCACGCCGGTTTTCATGGCCAGAAGCGCCGGCCCCCTGGGGAACGCCGCCGGTTTCCCGAAAAAATCCACCCTGATGCCGGATTTGCTTAAGTCCCTGTCTCCCTGAATCGCCACGAGTTCATTTCTTTTCAGGGCGTTATACGCGCTCAGGGCAAACCCGGCGGGGTCGTTGGTGGAGATAATTTTTATCCCCCGGATGTCCTTGTTCCTGTCTAAAAGGCGGTTCTGCTCCTCCGAGTCGTAGAGGTGCTGGACGACGTTTAACTTGAACCCGAGGTATTTCAGCAGTATCCCGCCCAGTTCCCAATGGCCTATGTGAGCGGTCAGGATTATTGCGCCCTTCCCGCCCTCGACCGCTTTTTGAATATTGTCCAGGCCTAAAAATTCCGGCACGCGCGAGGCTATCTCTGCGTCGCTCATCCGCTCGAAACGGAAGAGGTCCAGCAGAAATCTCCCGTGGCTGCGCCAGAGCTTGCGCACGGTTTTGAACTTTTCCCGATGTGGGACGTCCGGGCCCATGACGTGGTCCAGGTTCCTTACCTGTTCGGGGACGATATTTTCGGATTTATAATAGAATAGCCAGTCGGCGATCCTGTCCCCTATCAAGTTGGCGAGAGGGGTCGGGATATATCTCGCCCCCCAGGAGATCCACCAGTAGATGGAATGCTTGTCCAGCCGGTATGAATGAGTCCCTTTAACCATCAGCCAGCCCCAGCTTCCTTAAGGCTTCCCTCATCGGCCCTTGAAAAGGCCGGGGCGTCTCGGAGAGAAAAGCGTCCTTTACGTCAGAGGCTTTTACCCGACCGGATTTTACCGCCCCTTGCGCCTTTTTCCGGACGGCCTTGCGCGCAATGGGCCGAAGGAGCGCCGGGACCTCCAGCAGGACTTTCTCGAACACCTCCAATGCGAAATCGTCCCAGAGGGCATCCTTCGCTTGTGAATGAAGACCCCTTCCCGAACTTATACCTTTCGGATGCATTCCCTGTAAAATACCATTGGCGGGATAGCACACCCAGTCCGGATGAGTCTTGAAATATTCTCCCGCAATGGAATAAAGGCCGTCTCCCAGCTTGTCCGAGACGTAAAACTTTGGCTCCATAAGCGGGTCTTCGGGCGAAATTAATTTCTCATTTTCGGCTATGCGGGAGAGGGGCGTGCCCGGATATATCCGCACTCCGGCGACGGCGAAGACTTTATCCGGCTGAAGTTCCTCAAGGGCGTCGAAGGTCTCTTTAAGCGAATCCCCGTCCTCGCCCGGCCCGCCCAGGAGCAGGAACACGAGGCTCATAAGCCCGGCCTCTTTCGCGGCCCGGACGGCGTTCACGGCCTCGTCCTTCCCGAACTTCTTACCGAGCTTCGAGAGCATCCTGTCGGACAGGGAATCCGCGCCCACCTCCACGCTCTCGCATCCCGCCCGCTTCATCTTATCAAGGAGCCTGCCGTCCAGTCCGACGGGGCTTGCAAGGCATCCCCAGGAAGCTTTAATCCCGCGTTTAATTATTTCATCGCATACGGCGGCGGCGTGGCCGGGCGGATTATTGAATATATTGTCCACGAAATAAAAAGGGGCCGTCAGTCCGGCGTCTATCGCGCCGCTCATCTCGCGCGCCACTTCCTCCGGGGGCCTCAGGCGCATTTCTCTTCCTTCCAGCCCCGGATAGGTGCAATAGACGCACGAGAAGGAACAGCCGCGTTTAGACTGGACCCCTATCATGTCGTAATTGCCGGCCGGGAAGAACTCCCACGCGGGCAGGCCGAGCGTATCAAGGCTGAGCGGACTTGCCGGGTTCTGGATATAGGAGCCGCCTTCGAACCGGCAAAGGCCGGGTACCTTTGAGAAAGGCGTCTTGCCGGAAAGCGCGTCCGCAAGCATCGGCATGGCCACTTCCCCCTCTCCGGCTATGCCGTAATCCGCTCCCAGATATAGAAGGGCGGCCTTCGGCATGATGGAATATCCCGGCCCCCCCAAAGCGACAGGGGCCTCCGTCTCCCTCTTTATCAGCCCGATGACTTCCTTGTAATCCGGCAGTAGAAACCGGCTGGAAGACTCGATGTTACGAATCGAGACGCCTATGAAATCCGGAGAGAGAGACCTGATTGCCTGTCTAAGCTCCGTTTCCGGGTCTTCCGCGAAAAGGAGGTCGAGCGCATGCACGTCGTGCCCCGCATGGCGAAGCGCTTGAGCGACGAGCGCAAGGCCAAGCGGGGCCGCGGTGAAAGGCTCGGTCTCGCGGTTCACGGATACAAGCAAAACGTTCACTCTAACTGATCCTCCGTGCGGCCTTATCTGCTCAGTTTCTCTACGAACTCAGCTATCTTGTCGCCCGTGGCCTTAACCCTGTTTTCCACAAGCGCCCATTTGTCGCCGCCCTGGAGTCCGGAGGTGCTCTCGTGCTCGAATGTCGCGAGTTCCTTGCCGGTCCTGGCGTCTATGAGCTTGCCCTTCACGGTGACTCCCGCCTGGCCGGCGCCCATCCCCCAGAACATCCTGCTGAATGTGCTCCCCATGTTAACCTGCGAGAACTCGCCCTCGATTATCATGTCCGCCTTGTCCGCGTTCCTGCCGTCCGGATCAATGATAAAGGCGGTAACCCTGTCCCCGTTAAGCTCGTTCTTCATAGTCCTGGCGAGCATCTCCTGCCAGTCCCTCAGGTAGTTCTTAAGCTCTCTCTTCTCCTCGTCGTCCACGTTATTGTACTCTACGTTCTCCGTGGAGAATATCTTAATCCCGATGCTCTTGTACTTCGAGAGGCTCTCGTCCGTTTTTATGTTCTCTTTGTCAAGGACTCCCGGGCCCCTCGACCCGGCTAAGGCATTAATAGGTATCAAAAGTGCGACGACGGCCATTATTAAAAGCATTTTTTTCATTGCATTCCTCCTGTCAGACAATCGGGTTAATAAATAAAAACTCGGGAAACCCCTTCGCCTCCTTTCGAGAATTTAACTTCCGCCATTCTTTATTATAAGCCTCGCGGCGGCCCTGCCGGACAGCACCGACGACGCGGCGCAGCCGCCGGCCGGAAGCACCGTGGAGCCTACGCAGTATAATCCCTTTACCGGTGTATTTGTATCCATCTTCTCGTAATGCACGCTCTCGGCAACAGGCGAGACGGAACTGACAAAACCGAAATTAACCGCATAGTCCATCGGCGTGTAGAGTTTGCTTTCGACTACGCTCTCCCGGAAGCCCGGAATCAGCGAATCCATTTTAGCCATTACTTTCCCGGCCTCGGCCTCGATAGCCTCTCTTGCGATAATGCCCTTGGGCACGAGGAACTTTATGGTTCCGGCAAGATGCTCCCCGCCGCTGTCGTGCGCCGCGCCGGGGACGGAGATGACATACATGTTATCCTGCGGAAAGGAGCCGTCTTTCAGGGTCTTGAACATCCCGCCGACACTTTTCGGGAACATCGCGTAGAGGTGTACGCCCGGAGTAATACCCGCGCTCCTCCTGAACACCGTGAACACGCTCGCCATGCAAAAACCCTCTTTGTAGTAGCCCAGCGTGTTCAGGAACCCCTGCGGGAAATATTCCTTGCCCGCGAGTGAGTGCACGGTCTGCAAAATGCCCGTCCCGCTTATGACGTTCTGGGCCTCTATCTCCCTGCCGTCCAGCAGGACGCCCTTCGCCATGCCGTCGTTTATCATTATCTTTTTCGGCTGCGCGTTATAGACTATGCCGCCGCCGCTCTCGCGGATGACGTCGGCCAGAAGCTCCGGCAGTCTCCCCGCACCGGCCCTGGGTATGAACGGCCTGTCGTATCCATACGTCCTGCCGAAAACCAGGTTAAACCAGTGAGACGGCATGTTTTCAGGTTCGTTCCCGGAGAAGAACGCGCCGACATTCAGTATCTCCCGGAGGCTCGGGTTATCGGTAATCCTGTTTATCAGTTCCTTGTAATTGGATATTTTTCTGAAGCGGTTGAATAATACCTGCCCGCCCATATTAATGCCGAAGCGGCCGATATCCTTCGTCCCCATCCCCATGCCGCGAAGGTCCTTAGGCGTATGCAGGCCCGGCGGGATGGTCATGGAGGAACCTGAGCAATTCGCCCGTACCTTGAACCATACCGGCTCCAGCTCTTTTCTCTTCCCAAGCTCCGAGAATATGCCGAGTAATTTTTTGCCGAAATAGTCCGCGCCGATGTCGAAGCGGTGCCCCATAAGCTCCACCGTCCGGCATCGCCCGCCCGGCTCGGACATCTTCTCCAGCACCAGCACTTTTTTCCCGGCGCGCGAAAGATACGCTCCGGCGGAAAGCCCGCCAAGACCGGCGCCGATTATTACCGCGTCATATGACATTGTCAGGCAAGCCCCTTTATCGCCTGCACCGTTTTTTTCGCGGTGTAAACGCACGACTCGATGCACGGAAGCCGGTAGAAATCTCCGGCCAGAAATACGCCCGGAACCTCCGTCTCGATGCCTCTCGTCCTGCTCCCCGGCGGGATGAGCGTAATCGCCGGAGACCAGCCGACTTTCGGCAGTTCTTTATATTTCCCGAACACGGCCTCGATGTCCGCGTCCGGCCTGTACATGAACATCCCGGCGATGGTCCTGCCGTCGGGCAGGTGTTTCATCTCTCCGCCGTGGATGCCGTGGCGGTTTTTATATTTGGAAAATAGCAGGACGTCGTATTTGCCGTACCGGGGGGTGCGGGACTCGAATATCACTCCGCGCGTCTTAGTGGATTTCACGTCCACCGTTATTTCCGGCATCACCTTGCCGAGGCTCTCCTGTCCGGTGGCGAACACCACGCAGTCCGCCGTATCCTTCAAAGGCGCTCCATCCGGCCCCTTAAGATTTACATCAAAAGTCCCCGATGCATTTTTCTTTACCCTCTCTACCTTATACCCCGTCTTTACGACGCCCGGCATCCTCCGGACAAGCTCGGCCGCCACCTCCGCCATCCCCTTGTGCGGGACGCGCACGGGCGAATCGCCGTATGCGAACAGGAACAGCCCGTGGTCCGCGGCAATGTGCGGCGGGTCGATATACCCGAAGCTGGAGAACGGCTGGACGATGTAGTCCAGCATCTTTTGCGAATAGCCCATCTCGCGGACGCAGAACTCTTCCAGCGAAATCGAATGAAGCTCCTGAAGCTTCGGGTCCCAGCTCTCAAGATTGAAGTCCAGGCCCTTTATAAACTTCTTCAGCCGCCTCCACTGCATGTACTCGGAAAAAGTAAAAAAGCCGCTCCTGAACATGGACCAGGAATCCAGGCCGGTGATTTCATCGCCTATCTGGAGTGCAAATTTTTTAAGCCTGATAAGCTCGTGCGACACGCCCAGTTCCCTGATCAGTTCCGTAAAGTGCGGGTTCAGCGCCGGGGCGAACATCATCGCGCCTTTATTTATATATACCCCTTCATATTCCAGCGTCGCGAACCGTCCGCCCGCATCCGGCCTCTTCTCATAGACGACCGGCTGGCAGCCTTCCTTCCGCAGGTAATAGGCCGTCGAAAGTCCTGCGATGCCCGCGCCGAAAATCAAAACCTTTTTATTTAACATTAAAAACCTTTCGTTACTTTCTTTTGGGTAAAAGAAAGTAACCAAAGAAAACCGGGTTAAAAACCAAGTACAGTTGCTAAATTTTCTTGCAAAATTTTTTGTTTGGAAGGGGGCTTCAAATTTAGAGCGTTAACGGCGTCTATCGACGCCTTTATCTCACGGTTCGCCGGGAAATCGCTCCCCCATAGCACCCTGTCCTCGCCGAATATATCTATCGCCAGCTCCAGCATCTTTACGTCCGCCGTGCCGGAAGTGTCCACGTAAACTTTCTTCAACGTCTCACCCGGCTCCTCGCCCATGTCCTTCACTATCCCCCGGCCAAGGAGCATCTTGTACGTCCTGCCGTATCTGCCTGCAAGAAACGGCATCACGCCCGCGAAGCTCGCGAACACAAGCTTCAACCGGGGGAACTTTTTCAGCAGGCCGCAGTCGATAATCCTGGCGAGGCAGAGCGTGGTATCGAACGCGTACTGGAACACGGGCGTTATCAGCGGGTGGCGCAGCTTCTCGGACCCGAACGGAGTAAGCGTGGTGGGATGAAAAAATATCGGCGCTCCCCACCCTTCGGCCTTCTCGAAAAAAGGCAGGAACCGCGGGTCGTCCGGATATATCCCGCCGCTGTTCGTCGGCATGGTAAACCCACGCGCGCCTAGCGCCAATGCCTCTTCGCCCAGAGAGACCATCTCGTCAGGCCCTGTCAAGGGCACTGACCCAAGCCACGAAATCCGTCCCGCCGACCGCTCGGCTATTTCCTTCACCGCCCCGTTATATACCCGCGCCGCATCCGTTTCCGCAAGGGCGGCCTTCAGATGAAAATCGGTAGTCGGATAAGAGATAAGCGCGCGCGAGACACCGGCCTCGTCCATTGCGCGAAGATGGCCGTCCATACCGCCCCAGGAGTCGTTGTAGAACGAGGCGTGCTTAATCACCTCGTCCGGCAACAGATGAAAATGAGAATCGAATATCATCAATATCTCAGCACTTCTTTTATCGTTTGAAAAAGCTCCGAATTCCACACGTCGAACACCTGCTCGCCCACCGCGCGCGCCATCTGCGTGGCGGGTTTATTCTCTTCGTAAGACGGCATCGGCTTATCCAGCAGTGTTTTAAAACCGGGATGCTCCATCGCGAAACGCTTTCCCACCATGCAGAGGTTCCTCATCTCCGCATCCATCAGAGCGATTCCCGCGCACGCGACGGACGTCGCCGTCATCGCCTTCAGGTAATGGAACAGGTAATAGAGCGCACCCTCCATCCCGAGCGCCGCGCCTACCGCGAGGTTGCCCACCGGGGCGCCCTTGAAAGGGTTTTTCGGGTATGCGGTGATAGTCGTCCCCCATATCTCCGAACGCTCCTGCTCGTGCAAGGGGCGGGTCCTGTGCAACAGGTTAATGACTATCGCGGGCTGTTGATAGGCATAGACCGGGGACGAAAAAATAAACGCGTCCGACTCCGACATTTTATCGAAAATGAGCTTCCCGTCGTCGTCCTTGTCTTCGAGCAGAGGGCAGGTAAGGCCGCAGAGGCAGCGGTTGCACGCGAGGCATGGCTTCACGTTGTAGTTTATCAGGCGGATAACTTCCGACTCTGCCCCTTTTTCTTCGGCGGCCTCAAGGGCCTTTCGCAGAAAATAATCGCTGGCGGATTTCTGCTTCCCCCTCTTGTGCGTCCCGCAGATACCAAGTATCTTCATATTCCCTCGATTATTTCTTTTATCCTCTGCATGTTTTTCTTTGAATGCTCGTTAATGCGAGTCTCAGCAGTCGTGTCATCGACCGGCGCTTTTTCGTCCATGGAGAAATCCTGCTCCCAGGTCATCTCCACTCCCCCATCTTTCTCGACGTATGTCCAGAGGAGGTCCATGTATTTGAACGGGAACATCGGCTCCTCGCGTTTCGCGGCGCATTTATGTCCGGGCTTGTCCAGGATGCGGCTGGAGCGCCAGGACTTCCCTTCCTTATTGGTAAGTTGGAAGGTTATTTTATTTCCTTCGCGCGAAAGGATCTTCGCGTCCGAATACTCGTCAAAAAGCTCGGGCCAGCGCTCGATGTCGTTCGTAATATCGAACACGCTCCCATAAGGCGCGTTTATGAATATGGAATTTTTGGTGTGTGCCATTATTTTCCTTCAGTCCTCGAGTATAGCCACGGCGCGTGCCCATGCCGCGCCCGCGTTTTTTATCTTTACGGGGAAACAGGCGAACTTAAATCCGTGCGCCCTCGGGAGCGCGCCAAGGTTAGCGAGCCTCTCTATATGACAGTATTCTTTTTTTCTTCCCAGCATGTGTACCGGCCAGAGTTTCGAGTTGTCCGCGGTCGTTTGATAATCCGCGACCATATCCATAAAAGGCCTGTCCAGGCCGGGCGCGTCGGTCCCGATGGTCCTGATTCCAAGACCGAATAAATATTCCGCCGCATCGACGTTCAGGCCCGCGAATTTCAGAAAATATTCCCTTGTGCCGAAATATGCGTCCGCCCCGGTCCTGATAAGCGCGATGTCGCCTGGTTTCGGCTGGTAATTGATTTCTCTCAAGCCTCGCCGCACGTCCTCCGGCTTTATCTCCCCGCCCGGCGGCAGGGCCCTCATGTCAATTACAAAGCCGTCCCCATAGCACCATTCAAGAGGTAACTCGTCTATCTTCTTCGCCGGCTGTCCTTCCGACTCCGGCCCGAAATGCCACGGCGCGTCCACATGGGTCCCGCAGTGCACCGACGCCTGGACGGTTTCGTGGGACAGGAACATCCCGCCGGGAAAAGTATCGCCGCCGATTTTCTTCTCGCCGGGAAATTTCTCCCCTACCCTCTCCGCACCCTCCTCATGGCCAATCCGGGTCACCTGTACCGGAAAAGGCTCCGGCGCCAGGTCGTCTATCGGGGTGCTTAAATCGATTATTTTCAAGACCTGGCCGCCACGGTTAGAAAATAGTCGATTATCTCGCGGACAGTACACTCGCCGTCTATCAGGCCGTTGGGGATTTTGGCCGAGAATTCTTTTTCCAGCGCGACCATCAGTTCCACCATCTCCGTCGAGTCAATCCCGAGATCGCTTTTCAAAGTCACTTCCGGAATAAGTTCAGCTTTGTCTATGCCCATTTCCTCGAAAACTTTTTCGATCCTCTCTTCTACCGTCATCTTTACCCCTTAACTTAAGGCTTTCCGATTAAAAGGCATGCGTTTACCCCGCCCCGCCCGATGGAATTTATAATGATATCCTGCTTATTTATCTTCTTTTTTCCGCCGCCGTCAAAAAAATCGAATTCCGGATCAATTACCTTGAGGGTCGGCGTCTCACCTCTGCCAAGCGCCATGCAGGCAAACGCCGTATCGAGCGCGCCGGACGCCCCTAATAAATTCCCCGTCTGCGGCTTCGGCGAATAAATCGGCAGTTCAGAAGCCCTGTCTCCGAATATTTTTAAAAGGGCCCTTCCCTCGGATAAATCGGCGTCTTTTCCCGCATTCGCGGACGGGATAGCCATCCCGATTTCGGATGGAGAGAGAGCGGCCTGCTGTATCGCGAGTCCGATGGCGCGGGCCATGCCGTCGCCTGACGGGTCAGGCATTGTCGGGTGCATCCCGTCGCTTGTGTGCCCAAAACCCTTTACCTCCGCGTATATCCTGGCTCCCCTCGCGACTGCCTTTTCCATCTCTTCGATGACGAGTACGGCCGCCCCTTCGCCGATTATATACCCGTCGCGGCCCTTGCTGAAGGGCCTGTAGCTCCCGGTCAGGCTAAGCTCCCCGGAGGTGTTGCAGCACAGAAGCGCGTAAGGCGATACCGGCGCTTCGGTGCCGCCGGCTAACATCACGTCCGCCTTGCCCGTTTGAATGGCACGCGCGGCGTAAGAGATAGCGAGATGCGAGCTGGCGATGTCGGAGATTATGGTCTTGGAAAAACCCTTTATACCGTAGAAAATGGAAATCTGGCCCTGCGGCGCCGCCGGGAACCATGCGGTCGCCTGGTACGGGCTGACTTCACGAAGGCCGTGAGTCCAGAGGTCCCGCAGTTCCTCCTCCGCGAACGACCAGCCGCCAAGTGCGTTGCCGAAGGCTATCCCGACCCGGTTTTTGTCCTCGGCGTCCAGGTTTATCCCGCTGTCCTTGATCGCCCCGTCGGAGGCGGAGAGCGCCATGTGCGAGAACCTGTCCAGTTTTTTAAGGAGCCTCTTGGAAAATATCTCTTCCCCGCCGGGATCAGATACCAGCCCCGCATGACGCGACGGGTAGCGCGAAGCGTCGAAGCGGTTTATCTCGCCCGTGAAGCCCTCGCCCGAGGTGAGCCTGTCGAATAATTCTTCAGGCGAGTTGCCTGCCGGACTGACCACCCCTATTCCTGTTATGACCGCGCGTCTCATGCCCGCCTCAATACCATTGACGAATGGATCCCGGAGAACCCGCTGCTCGTTTTTATCACCACGTCCACCTTTTTATCCCGCGCCACGTTTGGCACATAATCTAAGTCGCATGCAGGGTCCGGCTCACGGTAATTCACTGTCGGCGGGATTACGCCCCGCTCCATCACCATCGCCGAAAGCGCAAGCTCGATGGAGTTCGCCGCGGAAAGCGGATGTCCTATCATGCTCTTAATGGAACTGACAGGCACCCGCCAGGCATGTTCCCCAAGCGCCGTCTTTATCGCGTTCGTCTCGAAGACGTCGTTCTGTTCCGTGGAGCTTCCGTGAGAGCTTATATAATCCACGTCGTCGGCATTGACCCGCGCCTCTTCCATAGCCATTTTTATAGACCGGGCCAGGGCTTCGCCGTCCTTTGGCAGGTCCGTCATGTGAAATGCGTTGGACGTGGAGCCGAAACCCGCTATCTCCGCGTATATCTTCGCCCCGCGCTTAACCGCGCGCCCGTATTCCTCCAGCACCAGTATCCCCGCGCCCTCGGCCAGGACAAACCCGTTCCTCGTCCTGTCGAAAGGACGGGACGCCGCCCCGGGCTCGTCGTTATGCTTCGAGAGCGCCTTTATCACATCGAACGCGGCAAGGGCTATCGGCGTAATAGGGGCCTCGGACGCGCCGGTTATCATCATGTCGCATAAACCGAGTTGGATATTTTCATACGCATAGGCAACCGAGTCCGTCCCGGCCGTGCAGCCGGTGGATATGACGCACGCCCCGCCTTTCAAGCCATAGCGCGCGGCTATGAAGTTGGCGGGAGAATTGAATATGGACGCATCATACAGATACGGCGACGCGAGGGCCGGGTCGATCGGCTCATGTCCGTTACGGGTAACGCGCAGGAACTCCTCCTCCATCCATTTCGTCCCGCATATTGCGTTAGCCAGCGCCACTCCGCACTTTTCTCCGTCCAGGCCGCCGAATTCCAGCCCGGCGTCCTCCACGGCCAGTTTCGCCCCGGCCAGGGCGAACTGCAGATAGCGGTCCATCCCCGAGGCCTCTTCATATGAGATGCCGAAGGCGGCGGGATTGAAACCCTTCACTTCCGCCGCGACCTTCGAAAGGAACCCGGAGGTATCGAATGCGGTAATAAGCCCGGTCTGCGTCCGCGCGTTTATCATGGAATCCCAGAAGGCGTCTTTACCGATGCCTCCCGGCGCGATGACGCCCAGGCCTGTTATGACGACCCTGCGGAGATTCAACCCTCCACCCTCCTGACCTTGAACCGCACGTACCCGCCGTCCGGGCAGGTCACGGTGTTGATGGAATTCGGGTCTTCCATAAACGGGTACTTCGCGCCGAAGTTCAGGGCGAAGAGCACGGGGAACAGCGTATGGTACGCCGCGCCGCAGAACCCTTCCGGCGTCCGAAGTCCAAGGACCTCCACCTCCTGGCCCTGCTCGTATTTATAAAAACACGGCCCGGAAACTTCCTCGACCGATATGACCATTTTTTTTGGATTAGCCATTATAATTTCCTCACCTTGAACGTCAGTTTCCCGCCGTCCGGGCATGTCGTCCTGACGCACCCTTCCCCGTCCTTGAAAGGGAATTCCGCGCCGAATGTCCAGGCATAAATGACCGGGAAGAGCGAATGATACGCCCCGGCGCAGAAGCCGTCGGGCGGCGTCACGAAGTCCTTTACCTCAAAAGAGTCACCCACTTTATATCCCTTGAAACATTCTTTTTGAAGACTGTCCACCGTCAGCAGAAAACCCGGAAACTCCATCATAAGCCGAACCTCGTTAGCATCTCTTCGATTGATAGAAATTGATTTATATTTTCGATTTCATTGACCAAATCCGCCGCCTTTGAATTCAACTTTGCTTCACGCCCCATCTTCCCAGCCGCCCTCGCGACTTCGCCGTTTAAATAATCCACCTCCGACGCGCGGCCCCGCATGACGCTCTGCAATACCGAGCCGAGAAGGGGGAGGTGGGATAGGCCCCGCATGATATTGCCGTAAATCTGCGCCCCTACTTCCTGCGGGGCGTATAGCAGAGATTTCAATTTCTCCAGAGGCAGGTTCGGGAGGTCGGCCATCTCCATGCCTCCCGCTTCGAAAACCTCCCAAGCTTCGCGCATCATCGACAGCCCCAATATGCACAACCGTTTATCCGAAAACGTATCCTGCAGGCTTTTCCCAAGTACGCAGGCAAGCGCGTTATTTAAGTTCAGTATAAGCTTCGCGCGGTGCATGGCCTGGATGTTTTCGGCTACGCGCACCTCTAAAGACCCGGACATCATGTTCTTCGCCTTCTCCACGATGCCGCCGCCGTCCGGGCCGAACGCCTTGCCTATAACGAGGCCGCCGGGAAAGTTATACGTTACATGCCCCGGCTCCTTATATGTCGCCCCGAACATGACGACCGACGAAATGATCCGCTCCCTGCCAAGGATGCTTCCGGCTATCTCGTCGGCCCTCAGGCCGTTCTGCATCGTCAGCGCCGGGAAATCGCCCATGCCCGCAATCTGGTTGCATGCCGTCTCCAGGTCCTGAGTCTTTACAGCGAGGAGGGCCAGGTCGGGAATGAACTCCAGCGACCTTGCGGCATATATGACAAAATTATTCCTTGCCGAAATGCCGTCAAGCGACAGGCCTTCACGGTTAATCGCCCGGACCTGGCGCGGGTCGCGGCTAACAAGGGTAACAGCGTGCCCCTTCTCATGGAGAAGCGCCCCCGCCACGCACCCGATCGCCCCCGCACCTATTACCGCTATCTTCATATTTTCCTAAAACCAGATTCAGCCGATTAAGTGTTAGAACTATTTTCAGGTTTTAAATCCAGCCCAACCCGAATAATCCGTGGTTAATAAGGTTTTCCCGTTTTCACGTCCCAGCCGTGGCAGGCGTAATACTCGTCAAGCATACCGTCGTACAATACCCGGTCGAGCTTCATCGTCCGCGATTCGTCGTCCAGCCCGTCCTGCCATATAAGCGGCTCGAAATACCTCATGGGCGGGTAATCGTCTTTTCGTCCCACTCCCTCGCGGCAGATGAACCTGCGTTCCACGTCCGTTACAGCGTGTCCCGCCGCGAATATCTCCTCCGGCGTTATCTCCATCCCGCTGCCCGTCCTGACTAAGTCGCTGAATACATCGAAGCCGAATACGCCCGGCTCCGGCAAGGTGTGGAAGGCCAGGAGTTTGCACAGCCCCAGCGCGTCGAAGAGCGCGAGATAGCTTTCCCACCACCAGACCACCCGGCCCTTGCCGCCATATTTCAGCGGGTCCGGCTCCACCGGCCCGCCATAAATCCCCGCCAGAAATTCCTTATCGAATTCGAACGCCTCCCAGGGGCAGCGGCTTCGAAGGTGGTCCGCGCCGCGGGTCGCGGTGGAGACGCCAAGGGCGAACGCCTTGATGAACCGGAGGTCTACCGGGTCCGACTGCGGGAGGCCCTTCACCCAGATCATGCGCCCGGCCGAGTCCTCTCCGAACTTAGCCGACGCCTCCGATGCGCCGTCCGCCAGGAGGTCTCCAAACCCTCTTCTGTATGCAATATCGTCCAGAAGCAAGGCGGCCGTCTCCGGGTCGTTCCAGTCCAGCTTCATCCCGCCGGTCTCGGCGTCTCCGATAAAACCTTCTTTATATAATTCTATTGCCCACGCTATTATGTTGCCGGCGGAGCTTGCGTCTATACCGAGGCGGTTAAGCCTGTCGTTCAACATGAGCACAGCCTCGGCGGAGTTTATCCCAAGCACCGGCCCCATATGTCCCATGATGCCGTATTCCGGGCCTTCGCCTGTCAGCCCGGCATGTTTTCCTTCGGTTATCTTATATGAGTGCCTGCACGCTACCGCGCAGTGCCTGCAGCCGCGTTTGCCCGAATAATACCGGGCTTCCAGCGTCTCCGGGCCAAGGTCACCCGGCTCTTTCATTTTCGTCGAGAGGCCGTTATATGTCCGGCCCATCTCGATGTTCGTATTTATTACGTTATATAGATGCGCCGTCCCGAAGCGCGCCAAGTCCTGTGTAAGGAATTCCGTCCGGAGCTTCGAATTTATTTCACGGGTAAGGGCAGCGAAACCATCCGGGTCGTGCGGCTTGACCTTCCCGCCGTCAAACGCCACAACCGCTTTTAAATTTTTGGCCCCCATCAGACAGCCCATCCCGGTGCGGCCCGCGGCGTTCTTTCTGCCGTGCATGACGCAGGCGAAGCGGACAAGGTTCTCGCCGGCCGGGCCTATGCAGGCGACATGCGCTTTATCGCCATGCTCCCCTTTTATAACCTCCTGCGCATCGAACGTATCCATGCCCCAGATATGCGACGCTTCCTTTATTTCGGCGGATGTCCCGTCGCCATTTTTTTTAATAAGCAGGTAAACGGGCCGCTTCGCTTTCCCTGTGATGAACAGATGCCTGACGCCCGTGGACGCTAAAGCGCATCCGAAATCTCCTCCGATATTCGCGTCGCCTAAAAGACCGCTCTCCGGGCTCTTGCCGGTGATGGTCAGTCTCGCGGAGGACGGCCCCGGCATTCCGGTCAGCAGGCCGGCGCCGAATATCAGCGGGTTCTCCAGGCTTAGAGGGTCCAGGCCTTTTTTTGTATTCTCAAAGAGCAGCGCGCTGTTTATCCCCCGCCCGCCGATGTATTTGCGCAGGAGGCTCTCCGGAATGTCCTTTATTTCGGAAGTTCCGGAAGATAAATCTATATATAGGATCCGCGAATTTATAGTAACGCCCCATCTGTCCCCCTCTTAACCTAAGAGGGGGATTAAGGAAAAAAATTATTGATATTTAAGACCAAATCCATCCTCATCCTGCCCATCTCAAGGAGTGGTCAAAAAGAGAGTTACGACGGCATATCGAATCCCGCGGTCCTGGCCGTGTCCCGCATACTGCTCTGAAACGGCGCCGGGGTCTCGGCAATTAACGCGGCTACTATGTGGTGCTCTTCGACTTGCGCCGCGCCGCGTTCCTGCGCGTATTGCTCCGCCTTCTTCCCCGCCAGTCTCTCCGCCATCTTCCGCTGAAAAAATGGGATCATAGATATCATTTTTTCAAATTTCGTCCGCGCCCCAGTCTCCCAGTCCATCTAATGTCTCCTTATTAATGATTTGAAGAAACGTCTCCTGTCCCGCTCTTCAGGAGAAAGCCAATCCTCCTGCTTCGAGACCTCCTTGCCCTCAAGGCTCGCCTTCAGCGCGCGCAGAATCAGCTTTATATTATCGTCATGCATCCGCCGGTAAACGCGCGCCCACAATATGCGGTTTAAATTCCCGACTATTTCGTAGTCCATCAGAAAATGGACCTCGTTGAACCCGCGGTTTGGGATTATATATACCTTGTCCGTCCCCTTGAACATCCCGTTGACGAATTTCCTCGATACCTCGCGTCCGGGGACGATGGAGGTTACCTCGACGTCCCATTCAGGCGCGAACGGCCTGTGCACTTTCTGATGGAATCTTGTGCCGACCGTTATCTCTCCCTTTTCTTCGCGGCTGTACTTCATGGGCGATTCATCAGGCCACCACTTACTTTCACCCCAGAGGATGATTTCTTCGAATATCCTCTCCAAGGGCGCCTTTATCTCCACGAAGTGGTGGTTCAGCAAGTCTTCAGCTCCGCGATCTTTTCCTCGACCATCTTCTTAAACGGCGCGGGCGTCGCCCTCTGCCATGCGGCGTAAATATCGCCCGGGCCTACCTTCCCGCCGCTTAAGACATTTACCTCCGCGGACACTTTTTTCCCGGCGGCCGAACGGAAGACCGCGGGCACGAAATCAAGGAGTTTTTTGTGCGCCGTCACCGCTTCGGCGTCCCATTCGCCAGCCGTCGGCTCCGGATCTTCCCGGTAGATGTCACCGGAAACGAGCGACTCCAAAAGCGCCTCGTACCTACCCGCCGCCTCACCCGTCAGCGCCTTGTCCACCGTCAGCGCCCTCTTGGCAATCAGGGCGCAGTACCCGCACTCTTCGCAGTCGCTCGTCGCGCAGTCCTTCGTCTTGAAGAAGCTGAGGAAGTTCGACGGGACCCTCGAGTTATCCAGGACCAGGCCTTCCGTCACCGGGTAATCCGTGATGTCCGCGAATTCCATTAATTTAGATGTATTTATATATTCATCCCTCAGGAGATACTTTACATTCGCGGGCAGGAACGCCTTCTTGCGGGGAAGGTTTAAAAGCTCCACCAGGTTCCCGTCAAACCGTCCGCCGGTATATGCATTCAGATAGGAAAGCAGTGTCTCCGTGGTCTTGTACCGGTCTATAATCTTGAGGCAGTCGATGCCTATCATCTCGTAATCTTCCACGTCCTCGGGGCGTATCCAGCGTATCTTTATCAGCTCCGTCGGGTTTTTTATCTTGTCCTTCGTGCAGGAAAAATAGCAGTGGTCAACCAGGAAGCCTTCGGAGGAATGATTGCCCTGGGAGCCGTGTGTCATGACGTTCGCGTGGTAGAAAGAGCGCGGGCATCCGTACAGGCAGCCGGGGTTGGCGATAAGGATAAGCTTGCATTTTACCGCCCTGCGGATGGCCGCCAGGGTTTTAAAATCTCGGTTTATCTCCTCGGACAAAACGATAGCGTCCGCGCCCATCTCCTCCCAGTACTGGGCCTTCCGTACGCTCTCCACCCTCGCCCAGGAAGACACGACGAGCTTTAATGACGGATAATGTTTTTTGATTATCTGAAGGAGGTAAGGGATTGTGACCGTCACCCAGTCCGCGGAGACCGCCTGCACCCACTCTACGTGGCGGAGTATCTTCTCGAACTCGTCCTTCCTGTACTCCCTGTTATCGAGGCAGGAGGCGTTCAGGAGGAAATTGAAAGAATGCCCGGCTTCGCGCGCGGCGGCGATGTATTTTTCGGCATCGGCTTCCGTAATTTCCGGGGCGACGAAAGACGCCCTGCCCCCGGCGATAAGGCTTCCGGGAATGCCGCCGAACAGCTCCACCTTCGGGGCTCCTTGAAGTCCTTCAAGGAGCGCCGGGTCCCAGTTGCAGGCCAGTTCGAACTTCATGCAGCCCCTTCCCTTCCGGCCTCAAGTCTGCCGATTATTCCTTCCAGAAACTTTATCTCCGCCTCCGAGTGCGCGAGGTAATGCGCGGGGATGAAAAGCATATTTTCCGGCGCTCCCTTCGATGCCAGTTCGTCCTTGAACTTCTCCGCTTCAGCGTGATACTCCTTAAGCCTTACCCGCAGCTCCCGGAGTTGACCAAGGAACTGCCCCGCATCCGATTCCCTTAAGAAATAGAAGGATATGTCAAGCGCCAGGTGCGGACGCTCGAAGTTGGTAATGTTCTCCTGAAGAAGGCTGTCGAAGGTGAGGACGCCCTCGTCCGTGATGTGGTAGATCTGCTTTTCGGGGTGCGCGGTGTCCTTGAGGACGCTCTTGGTCACAAGGCCGCGTTTTTCCAGGATTTTGAGGTTATGATACAGCGAGCCGGAGGTGATGGGCGCGACATGGACGAGTTCCTCGTCCACGAGCTGCTTTATCTCATAGCCGTACATGGGCTTCCTCTTCAGGAGTCCCAGAAGAAGCACCTCTTTCGACATCGTGGTATTAAAGCCTGCCACGCCACTCCCCCTTTCGAGAATGCCCACATTACGGCTTAAAATAGTTTACGTAAAATAGCTTACGTATAATAACAAGGTGAGTCCGGTAATGTCAAGAGAAAGAGAGAAAAATCAAGGCGTGATGACGATAGGCACCGGCGTGAACGTGGCGATGAAAATCAGGAATGAAAAAATTCCGATGGCTCTCCTTTTCCAGTCTAGCGGCTCGTAAGGGTTCTCGACCGGCGGGTGCTTCGTGCCGAGGACGAAAAGGAGCAGTATCCCCCAGATAAACCAGCCGGGGAATACAAAACCCAGTGCGATGAGGGCGACGACGAAGATTTTGGAAATAAGCCTGTGCCTCCGGGGGAAGAAGGCATATGATATATGCCCGCCGTCCAGCTGGCCGACAGGCATCAGGTTTATCGACGTTACAAAAAGCCCCACCCAGCCTGCCACAGCCACCGGGTGCAGGTCCACCGCATGCGTGTGGAAATCGCCCTTGATGAATACGCTCATCAGGAAGTTATACAGCAATGAGCCGCCAAGGACCGTCTCGCCGGAAGACGAAGGATGCGCTGGCACTATATGGGACATGGAAAGCCCGATAGAGCAGACGACCACCGACAGGATGAAACCGACGATGGGGCCGGACGCTCCGATATCTATCAGAGCGGACTTGTCCCGTATGCGCGACTTCATCTTTATTACCGCGCCCAGCGTCCCGAAGAGGTTCGGGAACGGGATGAAGTACGGAAGAGTCGCAATGACTTTGTGCCGGCGCGAGTTCACGTAGTGCGCCATCTCGTGCCCGCCAAGTATCAGCATCAGCGGCATGGCGAACGGGACTCCTACCGCAAGCCCATGCAGCAGGTGCTTCGGGAACTCGCTTAAGAGGTCGTACTCAGCGATGAAATACGAGCCGGCGATCAGCGTCGAGAAGACCGTCAGGACAAAAAGGAGCAGGTGTATTTTAATATCCCGCATAAAATGTTATACTGCCCCATGCCTTTGCACATCGTACTATATCAGCCTGAAATCGCCGGGAATACCGGGAACATCGCCAGGCTATCCGCCGCCGCGGACTGCTATCTTCACTTGGTCGGGCCGCTCGGGTTCTCGCTTTCGGACCGCTACCTAAAACGCGCCGGGCTGGACTACTGGCCGCACGTGAAGCTCACCGTGCACGACTCGCTGGACGAGGTTTACCAGGAACTTTCCGGCTCCCGCTTCTTCTATTTCAGCACCAAGGTGACAAGGCCTTATACCGAGCCGCAATATAAAGATGGCGACGCCCTGGTCTTCGGTCCGGAGACCAGGGGCCTGCCGGAAGAACTGTTAAAAACGCACGCCGAGTCTTCACTGACCATCCCTATGTTCGGGGAAGTCAGGAGCCTGAACCTCTCCACGTGCGTGGGGATAGTGGTCTATGAGGCGCTCAGGCAGATACGAGGTTTCTAAAATATCGGCATATGCGATGGGAAGCATTCTCTCCGAAAAAATATTATTCACAATAATACTGTTTCGGCTACAGTTTTATTTTACGTTCAAGATATTTTTTCTACGAGAATGCTTTCCATCGCCTGAAATAACCCCTTCCAGTTGAAGAAGCCTCTTCTTCAGCTCTATCCCGCCTCCGAACCCGCCGAGGCCGCCCGAGGACTCGATTATCCGATGACAGGGGATGATTACCGGGATTTTATTGCCGTTCAGCGCATTCCCGACCGCCCTCGCGGCGTTCGGGTTCCCGGCCATCGCTGCGAGCCACTTATACGAGCGGACGTTGCCGTAGGGAATTTTCAGGAGTTCCCGCCAGACAGTCTTTTGAAAGTCCGTACCGCGCAGGTCCAGCTTCTGTGTGAATGAGACCGGCTCACCCGCAAAATATGATTTCAATTCACGCCACAGCGCCTGGAATGGCCGTCCGTCCTCGACAGGCTTCATGCCGAACTCCGCCTCAACCTCCTCCATGAACTCTCCGAAGGACGGCGGATTTAAGTCCAGTTTACAAAGACCATCCTCGGTGGCCGCCGCGAAAGCGGGGCCGGTGGGAAGGTCTATCGAGGCGTAATACAGGTTCATGCGGCCTTTTTGAAGACGTGCGTCTTCCCCTTGTACAGTTTTTTGAACTTCTCCGCATCGTCCTCGGTGCCTACAATCGACGCATAATGCATCGGCACCGCGACCTCCGGGTTTATGTCCTCCGCGGCCTTCGCGGCCTCCTCCGCCGTCATTACATATGTCCCGGATACCGGCAGGAGCGCGATGTCGCACCGGAAGCCTTTCATCTCCGGGATGCGGTCGGTATCGCCCGCCAGATATATCCTTTTGCCTTCCACGTGTGAATATATACCCGACCCAGCTCTGGAACTTGGGATGGAACTGTTTGTTGGTGTTGTACGCCGCGACGGCCTCTATATCCACGCCCATCTCCGTCAACCTGTCGCCCGGTTTGACCGTCCGGACGTTTCCCGTCAGTTTCCCTTCGCAGTCCCCCGGCGCGACGATTACCGTGCCGTCCTTTGTTATCTTCTTTACGTCGTCCGGCGAGCAGTGGTCGTAATGCTCATGCGTGATGAGGATAAGGTCCGCCTTCGGCAGTCCCTCCTTGAGCTGGAACGGGTCCGTATATATAACCTTGCCGCCCGACTCTATCTTGAACGTGTCGTGGCCCAGCCATTTCATCTGGTCAAGCATCATCGTAACCTCCATTCCCACCTCTCCCTGCGCTCTCCCACTATGGGGAGAGGGTGATTATCCTTTTTATATCGTATCACCGCGTAATGTCAGTGTCAAAAATCATCTGCTTAGGTAAACGCTGAACTCATCCATCCCGGAATTATCCTGCGACTGCTGGAAAGACATTATCCGCAACTTCACCCGCTCCTTCTTAAAAGCCCCGGATGGCAAATCCTCAGGCAGCGGCACTTTCGTCTCGAACTGGCTCGGAGCTTTATATAGCTTATCAGAGGTCTTCACGTCCTCGTAATAAAGCTTCCCCTTATAGTATGCCTGCATAGTTACCTTGTACCCTTGGGCCTCCCACGGGATTCCAGACTGGCCGGCCGGGACGATGATGCAGCCGCAAAGCATCCTCATGGAAAAAGGCACGGTAATCCCGTCTTTTGCCTCATTAATTTTTATTTCCTTATCCTTCAGAGACGGCGAATCGACTATTATTCCACGGAGCTCCAGCACTATCCCGTCGCCCGTCATATCCTCGCCCGGAAATACCCAAGCGCTTGTCGCCGCGGTCGCTGTCGCCTGCGTGGCGGTCAGCGGGCCATGCGCCTCGACTATTATCCGGGTGGGCCTGGTAATGTTCAGCGTGGTCTCGAACATGGCGGAGTCCGCCTCGCTCTCATAGATAACGGGTTTCAGCTCTTCCGGTTTGGCACGTATTCCGGAGGTCGAAATACGGGGCCTTATCCGAGCCGTTCAGGTCCTCGAAAAGCATCCCCTTCTCGCCTTTTACAAGACCCATCGCCCCCAGCATCCTGGGATATCCCGCCCGCATCAGCGCGATATCGTCGCCTGTCCCGCCCTGGACGGGGCCTTTATCCAGCTCGCGCCCGGTATCAGCGTCACGGATTACCACAACCGCCCCGGTCTTGTCGCTCATCACTTTAGCGCCATGCGAAAGGACGCGCACAACGACCCTGGTCGGGACAGGTTTATCATATTTCTCCCACTCCCCGGCAAGGGCCGGAGAACAACTTAAAACAATAAAAGGCAGTATAGCGGCCAGTATTTTTTTTATGCTCATCTCTGCAACCCCGGTTTCGTTTTATGGCACTCGAAACACATTTCCTTCGGCGGGTGGTCCTGCTTTAAGGGACTGACCTTGCCCGGCGCGTGACAGTCCAGGCATGCGCGCTGGTCGGTGATTTTTACATGCGCCGCGTCCTGTGGTATCGCGGGAGCCTTTCTGCCGATTGTGCTCAAGTAAACCAGAAAAACTATTATCACGATTATGACGGCGGCAAAAAACATGTCTCTTCGCTTCATAAGACTCCCTTCATTACTTGATAAGCCTTCTCCGTATGAATTTAATCGCGGTCCAGGAGCAGATGAACGTGAAGACGACCATCCAGAGGATGTCCCAGACCAGGCCCACGTACAGGTGTCCCGTGGCAAGCGCGCGCGACACGTTCACCGCGTGTATCAGCGGGGTAAACCACGCGATTTTCAGGACCCACGGCGGCATGGACGAGAGCGGGAAGAATATGCCGGAGAAGAAGAACATCGGCGATATGACGAGGCTGAAATAATACGCGTAATAATCGTAAGACGGTACGAACGCGGTAACGATAAGCGCCATCGACGCGAACATCAGGCTCATGAGTACGTACAGCACGGGCGAGAGGATAAGCCAGGGAGAGCTCATCAGGCCGAAAGCCATGAGCACGGGAAGCATAACGGCCGCGGAGATAAAACCCTTCGTCGCGCCCCATAGTATATCGCCCGCCGCGACCTCGTCTATGTTTACCGGAGTAACTATGATCGCGTCATAGGATTTTTGCGTGCTCATCCTCGTGAAGGAGCCGAAGGTGCACTCGAAAGACGCCGCGTTCATCGCGGCCGCGATTACAAGGCCCGGAGCTATGAACTGTATATACGGGACGCCCTCGACGTTCCTGATGAATTTGCCAAGCCCCAGGCCAAAAGCGACCAGGAATAAAATCGGTTCCGCGAGGTTGCCGACCATGCTGGCCTTGTAGAACTTAAGCCACGCGTCCTTATTCCTTTGCCAGACCTTGAACGCGCGGCGTCCGACCTGCGGGCACGAGAAAAAATCATTCACTCCCGTAGCTCCCTCCCGGTAAGCTTCAGAAAAACATCCTCAAGCGTAGCCTGCCTGTGCACGAACCCGCCTTGTATAAACCGCGTGAGCTTCGCAAGGACCTCGTCGCTTTTCGCGCTTTTGATAAAAAGGGTGTCTCCCGATATTTCATATTCGTAATCCGCGCCCGACAGGTCCTGAATGACTTCTTCCACGCCCCCTGCCGGGATCGGCAGCTCGACCACGCTCCCCTTCGCGTATGTATCGATCAGCTCCTGGGGCGTTCCGAGTGCGAGTATTTTCCCCTGGTCCATCACCACGATTCTGTCGCACAGATGCGCCGCCTCTTCCATATAGTGAGTCGTCAGGACCATCGTCCGCCCCTCGCGCTTCAACGCCCGGAGCTTCTGCCAGATCAAATGCCTCGCCTGGGGGTCGAGCCCAGTTGTAGGCTCATCAAGCATTATAAGGTCCGATTCGTTTATCAGCGCACGCGCGACCATCAGCCGTCTTTTCATCCCGCCGGAGAGCTTGGTTATTTTTTCGTCCTTTTTATCCGAAAGCGACATCATCTCCAAAAGGGACTCCGCGCGCCTCTGGGCCTCCGCCTTCGGGATGTCGAAGTACCTCGCATAGACCCGGAGGTTCTCTATGACCGAGAGGTCCGGGTCCAGGTTGTTCTCCTGCGGGACCACGCCAAGGCGGGCCTTTATCTTCCTCTCGTTCCCCCGGACGTCCATCCCGAAAATCCTGAGCGTGCCGCCGGTGATGGTCACGTAGCCCTGGACCATGTTCATGGTCGTGGTCTTGCCCGCGCCGTTGGGGCCCAGGAACCCGAAGCACTCCGCCCGTTCCACGGTGAAATCTATGTGCTTTACGGCGGGGTATCCCGAATATTCCTTGTACAGTCCCCGCGCTTCTATTATATTTTCAGGCATATAATTTGTTCAGAATCCCCTCAGCCTCACAGCCTTCGAGACCTTCTCAATAGCGATGGCATAGGCCGCCGTCCGCAGAGTGACTTTATTCTGTTCGGATACTACTTTTACAAGCTCGTATGCGTCCAGCATCATCTTTGAGAGCTTCCTGTTCACCCGTTCTTCTTCCCAGAATGCGGACTGGAGGTCCTGCGCCCACTCGAAATAGGATACCAGCACCCCGCCCGCGTTGGCAAGGATGTCCGGGACCACATATACGCCCTTCTCCTGAAGGATATTATCGGCCTCCGGAGAGGTCGGTATGTTCGCGGCCTCGACCAACATGGCGCATTTAAGCCTGCCCGCGTTATGCTCCATTATCACGCACTCCATCGCCGCCGGTATCAGCGCCTCGCAGGGCAGTTCGAGAAGCTCTTCATTCGTGATATAGTCCGCGCCTTTATAGTCTTTTAGAGAGCCGGTCTCCTCCTTGTGCATCGTGACGCGGGAGATGTTAAGGCCCCCTTCGTTGTACAGGCCTCCCCTGCTGTCCGATATCGCGATAACCTTGCATCCCTCGTCCGCCAGCAATTTCGCGGACACCCCGCCGACATTGCCCATACCCTGCACGACAACTCTCGCGCCTTGCATTTCGATTTTTTTGTCTTTGAACGCCCGCTTCGTCAGGTAAGTCACGCCCCTGCCCGTGGCCTCCATGCGTCCCGCCGAGCCGCCAAGTTCCACCGGCTTGCCCGTTACCGCCGCCGGAGAATAACCGTGCCTTTTTGAATATTCGTCCATTATCCAGGCCATTACCTGGGGGTTCGTGTTCACGTCGGGCGCGGGGATATCTACGTTCGGGCCGATGCTGTCGCTTATCCTGGTGACGAAGAACCGCGTAAGCCTCTCAAGCTCTCCCGGGGACATCGCCTTCGGGTTGCATGTCACGCCTCCCTTCGCGCCGCCGAACGGGATACCTATAAGCGCGGTCTTCCACGTCATCGCCGCCGCCAGCGCCCTTATCTCCCCAAGGTTCACCTGCGGGTGATATCTTATGCCGCCCTTCATCGGGCCGCGCGTCTGGTTGTGCTGGACCCGGTATCCCACGAATATCTCCACACGCCCGTCGTCCATCTTCAGCGGTATCTGGACCTTTATCTCGCGGAACGGGACCTTCAGAAAGGTCCGCATCTCGTTGTCCAGGTTTATCTTCTGGGCCGCGACATCGACGTTGTAGTTAAGGATTCGCTCGGTCTCGGAACGCTCCCACGCCTCTTCGACAATCCCCATGTCTCCTCCGGCTGACTTTTAAGGAAAGATTTTTCCGGGGTTCAGTATCCCCTCAGGGTCGAAAACCGATTTTATTTTCTTCAGCAGGTTAAGCTCGACATCGTTCAGCTCCATCCCGATATACGGAAGCTTGGTAAGCCCGATTCCGTGCTCCCCGGAAATCGTCCCGCCAAGAGCGAGCACCAGCCTGAACACTTCCTCTATCGCCTCTTCCGCCCTCCGTAGCCTCTCCGGGTCCGACTTATCCGTCATCACATTTACATGAATGTTCCCGTCCCCCGCGTGGCCGAAACATATTATCTTCTGGCCGGAGCGGGATGCTATCTCTTTGAACCCTTCCAGGGCTTCCGGGACTTTGGTTATGGGCACCACTGTGTCTTCATTTATCTTATGCGGGGCAATCGAAAAGAGCGCCTGGGACGTGCTCCGGCGCAGTTTCCATAATTCCGCCGCAACGGCTTTATCCTGCGTAATTTTTATTTCCAGCGCCTTATCCTTCATAAGCCCACGGATGCCGTCCATCTGCCGGGCCGCCTCCTCGCGGTTTCCGTCCGTCTCTATCAGAAGGAACGCGCCCGCGCCTTCCGGCAATTGGTAGCCGATTTTCTTCGCCCCGGCGTTAAGCGCCTCGCTGTCCAAAAACTCCAGGCAACGGGGCGTATAGGGAGACGCCATGATGGCCGCGACGGCCTCGCCCGCAAGCCTGGTTCCGGCAAAGAACGCTGTCATGGTAATCACTCTCTCAGGCAATGGGATTAACTTAAGAGTTATCTCCGTCACTACCGCGAGCGTCCCTTCCGAGCCCACCAGCAGGCGCGCGAGGTCATAACCCACGACGCCCTTGGCTGTCTTCACCCCCGCGCGTATGACTTCGCCGGACGGCAGGACGGCCCGAAGCCCGGTAACATAATCGCGCGTGACACCGTATTTCACCGCACGCATCCCGCCCGCGTTCTCGGCCACGTTCCCGCCGATTGTGCAGAACGCGAGGCTGCCTGGATCAGGCGGGTAAAAAAGCCCTTTCTCCTCGACAGCCCTCTGGAGGTCCGCCGTCACCACGCCGGGCTGAACGGTCGCAATGCGGTTCCCCACGTCGATTGAAATTATGCGGCTCATCCTCTCGAACGATAGGATTATCCCGCCCCTGCTTGCCACCGCGCCGCCGGACAGGCCGCTCCCCGCCCCGCGAGGGATTACGGGAATACCATGCCCGCTCGCGAGGATCAGGATTTTGGAAACCTCTTCCTCGGTCCCTGGCCTGACGACCGCCTGCGGCGTCCCCTTCAGGCGTGTCGCGTCATAGGCGTAAGCCAAAAGCCCCGCCTCGTCCGAGACGACGTTCTCCGGGCCGGCGATAGCCTTCAATCTATCTATTATATCCTTTGATATTATTTCAGCACCTGCCATTTAATAAAGATAACACAGAGGCCCTTGTTTTTAAATAAAAAATCCGCCGATGAACGGCGGATAAAATAATTTAGAATTTTTAGTTCAATAATATATTACACCCCTGCCAGTTCCGCCGCTTCCGTGAGGCGGACGGATACGAGGCGCGAGACGCCCGGCTCGTCCATCGTGACGCCGTAGAGCGCGTCCGCAAGCTCCATCGTGGGGCGGCTGTGGGTGATGACGATGAACTGGGTCTTGTCCGCGAACTCTTTCAGCAGGTTCCCGAAACGCGTTACGTTGCCTTCGTCGAGCGGCGCGTCCACCTCGTCCAGGACGCAGAACGGCGAGGGCTTCACGAGGAAACATGCGAACGTCAGCGCGGCGGCTATAAGCGCCTTCTCACCGCCGGAGAAAAGGAGCAGGCTCTGGAGCTTCTTTCCGGGCGGCTGGGCGACAATCTCAAGGCCCGAATCCAGCACGTCGTTTCCCTCCTCCGGCGGCACGAGTACGAGCTCAGCGCGTCCTCCGCCGAATAGTGAGAGGAATACCGTTTTAAAAGTCTCGTTGATGGCGTTGAACGCCTCCGTGAAAAGCTCTTCGGAAGTTTTATTTATCTTGCCGATGGCCTCCCGAAGCCGCGCGACCGACGACTCCAGGTCCTGCTTCTGGGAACTCAGGAACTCGAAGCGCTCCATCAGCTCGTTATATTCCTCTATCGCGCCGACATTCACCGGCCCGAGTTTTTCAAGCTTTATCTTAAGCTCCGCCGCATCCATCTCCGCCTGCTCGCGCTCTATCTCCAGCGCCTTGAACTCTTCCTCTATCTCCGGTATCCGGATGTGGTAGTTATGCTCCACGGTCTCAAGCAGGTGCTCGGCTTTCAGCTTCAGTTCCGCGCGCTTAAGCTCAATCTCGCCAAGCGCGTCCCGCGCCGCTTCGGCTTCCCGGCGGGTCGATTTCAACGACTCTTCCAAGCCTTCTATGGCGTCGTTTGCGGTCTGGTATGCATCCTGGAGCGCGGGCGCCTGCTCCTTCATCGCCATCGCCTCGGTCAAAAACGAGTTGATACTGCCTTCCGCTTCCGCGCGGCCTTTGGACAACTCATCCTTCTTCTCCGATATCTCGCTTCCTTCTTCCTCAAGGCGTGTCCGTCTTCGTTCCAGCTCTTCTTTTTTAAGGTCCGCCCGTTTCAAATCACGCGCCCACGACTCGTGCTTCTGGATAAGCGCCGAGAGGTCCATCTTCTTCGCCGTCAGCGCCTCCCGGTCTCTTTCAAGTTGTGATTTTGCGGCCTTGAGATTTTCCTGCACGGCAAAAAGCGCGGATTCCGCATTATTTTTCTTCTCGCCCAGTTCTTCGAGCGCCGCGCGCGTCTTTACCAGGGACTCTCTTATTTCATCTTCTTCCTGGGTACGCTGGGACGCTTCGATGTCCAGCACTTCCAGCTTCTTCGTTATCCGCTCAAGTTCAGCGGCCAGAGACGCCGCGTCCTTCTCCAGCCCTACCAAGGTAACGCGCTTTTCATTTATAATCTCATGAAGCCCCTTCAGCTTCCCTTCCAGTTCTTCCATCAGGGCCTTGGACTCGGAAAGCCTGTCCTGCGCCGCCTGGTTGCTCCGGGAAAGACTCTCCACTTCCTCGGTCAGTTCGCGTATCTCGCGCTTCTTGGAAAGTATCCCGCCCGAGCCGCCCGCCCCGCCGGTAACCGCGCCGGAAGGTTCCACAACTTCTCCGTCCAGCGTAACCAGCGTCCAGTCCGCACCCCGCTCCCAGATTGAGAACGCGGCGTCCAGGTCCCGGACGACCAGCACTTGCCCCAGGAGGCTCTTTAGAATATCTTCGTATCCGTCCTTCACTTTCGAGAGCGAAAGCGCCGGGCCGATTATTCCTTCTCCCACAGGAGCTTCCGAGCAGGAAAAGACCTTCGGCAACGCGGGTAGAAAGCTCCCCCTGCCCGCGCCGCGCGCTTTGAGGAATTCAATCGCTGATTTCGCGTCGTCGTGGCCGCCGACGATTATATTCTGGAGCCTCTCGCCCAGCACCGCCTCGATCGCGCGTTCATGCTCCGGGCTTGCGGAAAGAATATCCGCGACCAGCCCCCTGATA
The DNA here is from genome assembly GCA_963698885.1 of Nitrospirota bacterium. Lineage (GTDB taxonomy): Bacteria > Nitrospirota > JACRHJ01 > JACRHJ01 > JACRHJ01 > JBARKJ01. Next base: position 472,316 of record CAVOSJ010000003.1, read on the forward strand.
CCGGGAAGCGCGCCGCGCTTGTTCTCGGATACAAGGGCTTTCACGCCCGCGGCAAACCCCTCAAGACCCTCTTCCAGCTCTTTAAGGGATTTCAGCCTGTTCGACTTCTGGGAAAGCTGTTCCCTGCCAATGGCCAACTCGTCTGAAAGCCCTTTTAACGAGGCGCGCGTCTCGTCCACTTTAGCGGACAGACTGCCGCGTTCGGCTTCGAGTTCGTTATTTGAAGACCGGGCCGCCTCCAGTTCCATCCTCTTCTTCTCTGCCGCAAGTTTGGCGGCGGACAGGTTTTCCTCCGTCTCGCGCCTCTCCTCTAGCGCCCTGGCAGAGCGGGCTTCCAGAGCGGCCCTTCGCTCTTCCAGCCTCGTCAGGACGTTCTGGTTGTTAGAGAGGCCCGCCTGCATATCGAAAAGCCGGACCCGCCCATGCTCTATCTCCTGCTCAAGCGCGTGCGCCCCGTCGGTCTTTTCCTGGTACTCGGCCTCAAGAGACTGAAGCTCGGAACGAAGGCCGTCAAGCTCTGATTTAAGCGCCTGTTCCTCTTCCCTGAGAGACGACGCCTGCTGGTGGAGGTCTTCTTCCTCGACTTTAAGCTGGCCCATCTCGGAAAGCCTGCGCTCCTCGCGCTCGTCCAGGTTCTTCAGCTGGTTCGCCGCCACTTCCGCGCGCGCCTCCAGCCGGCTCACCTCGGACTCCAGCCGATGGACCTCGCGCTGATGCTCCATCAACGAGCGCTCTTTCTCCACAAGCTGGAGCCTCGCCTCGGAGAGGTCCGCCTCCCTTGCCGAGACCGAGTTCTTCGCCGCCGATTGCAGGGAAGCAAGCCTCTCGTGCTCTTCCTCCACCTCCTGGCTTTTTGCAAGGAGCGCGTTGTAGTCGTCCCACGACATCTTGAGTTCCAGGCCGCGAAGCTCCGACGAGAGCTTTTTGTAACGCTCCGCCTTCTTCGCCTGCCTGTCCAGCGAGCCTATCTGACGCTTCACCTCGTGGATAATGTCGCTCACGCGGCTTAAGTTGTCTTCGGTCTCTTTCAGCTTCGATAACGCCTCGTTCTTGCGGGATTTGTATTTCGTTATCCCCGCGACCTCTTCGATTATGAAGCGGCGTTCCTCCGGCTTGCTCGTTATAAGCTGGCCTATCTTTCCCTGCTCGATTATGGAATACGCCCTGGAACCGACGCCGGTATCCATCAGCAGGTCGCGGATGTCTTTCAGGCGGCACTGTATCTTGTTGATCAGGTACTCGCTCTCCCCGCTCCTGTACAGCCTGCGGGTGATGGTTATCTCCTTGAACTCCGAGAACCCCAGCGAGTCCGCGCCCTCCACGTCCTGAAGCGTAAGGTTCACCTCCGCCATCCCGGTGGCTTTGCGCACCTCGGTCCCGTTGAAGATCACGTCCTCCATCTTTTCGCCGCGCATGTTCTTGGCGCTCTTTTCGCCAAGCACCCAGCGGATGGCGTCGGAGATGTTGCTCTTCCCGCACCCGTTCGGCCCGACCACGGCGGTCATGCCGCGCTCGAAGGTGACGGATGTCTTGTCCGAAAAGGATTTAAAACCTGTCATTTCCAGCTTGTGGAAGCGCATCTTCTTCTACCTCTTCTTGGAGTTTGGGAAAATGATTTTTTACTCAGGCTTTCCCGGCTGAATTTATATCATATGAGATTAGAAAAATCAATTGAAAAGCACTAAAAAATGTGGCAGATGGATTAAGACGGTACAATATATGGTATTTATATGGTTTTTGCCAAGACTATCCTCCGCTCCGCGCGCCGCTTTAATGTTCCAGGATAAATTGCGAGACCTTGCTTATTACACGGTCTTTCTCCGCGTCCAGGCAAAGCAGGTGGCCGGAGCGCTCCACCCAGAAAACCCCCTTATCCCCGGATGAGACGCGGGCCATTATATACCCTGGGCCGGAGGAGTCCACGGTGGCGTCGTTCTTTGACTGGATTACCAGGAGCGGCTCTTTGACTTCCGGAAGCTCTCGCCTCACGGACTCTTCAAGCGACACCAGTTCCCGGAGCGTATTTATGGGCAAGAGGTCATAAACCGGCCTTCCTTCGAGCGCTTTCTTATCGAAGCAGAAGGAAGGCTGGGTGATTACATAGTCGGTAAACAGGAACCGGGACAGATATTTAATCGAATATTCGGGGGTGATAAATTTATTCTGGCCGTTTATGAACACGCCTGGCGCGAGAAGCACCACTCCCGCGGCCTCTTTTCTCGCGGCGATGTCCAGCGCGATGTCCCCGCCCATCGAAAACCCGACAACATAGACCTTGCGGTACTTACGTGAAAGCTCGTCAAAGGCCTTATCCGACGCCGCTATCCAGTCTTTTTTACCTGAACGCCTAAAGTCCTGGACGCTCGTGCCGTGGCCGGGAAGAAGGGGCGCGTAAACCGCGATACCCGCTTTATCCAGCGCAATTGCCAGGGGTTTAAGGTCGTATGGGGTAGCGCCGAACCCATGTATCAAAAGTGCGGCTTTCTCATTGCCTTTCCCCGGAAAAGAGATAGGTCCGGCATTCGGCAGAAGCCCGGCCCCCGCGTCCCTGGGATGCAGCGCATCTTCTTGCGCCAGCATGGCGCGGCTCTTCATCCAAGTCCCGCGCCCCGCAGACGGATGACAGCATAAGGACAACCACGAGCGCTAATAGCAGGCGCCTTTTCATTTCTCAGGCACGTTCAGCTTCTTTTCCTTCGTATCGAACGGGACGGTCCGGCTTGCGAACCAGGTATGGAATACGGCTGAGCCCTTGAAGTCGGTATTCAAGGTTTCCTGCAAGTAAAATCTGGGCAAGCCTGCCGCCCAGATTCCCATAGCTCACCTTCAAGGGCAGGGTCACGACAGTGGTAGAGTCCGAAGGTATGGCTATTTCCTTGTCCGCCTGCCCGGTCGCTATCTCCTGCCCGGCAATATATGCGTGGTAGTCCAGGTCGGATATCCTGACGGTGAACCAGTTGGGGTTGACTATCTGGAGGTCGATTTCGGCATCGAAACCTTTAAGCGTCATGTTGTTTATATGGACGGTCTTCAGTTCCAGAGACATCTTCTGGACGGCGCTTTTCATGCTGCATGCGGATAATGACAAGGCGGCCAGGATTACCAGGACCGTCAGCAGTTTATTATTCCTCATCTCGCCTCCAACACCTTTATCTTAATCTTCCCCACCGCCTTAATCAACTCCATCTGTTTGTCCGGCCCGCCCTCGGCCAGCCTGATATGGGAGGCATCGGCCGGGAACTGGCCGAAGGTGGGATCGACCGTTACCCACTGGCCGACGTATACTTCGTTCCAGGCGTGGTAATAAAACTTCCCGTCCATCAAGACGAGTCCGGCGTCCATCCTTGCCGGTATCCCGGCGGCGCGGGCCAGCGCCATGAACAGCACCGCATGCTCGTTGCAGTCCCCGGAGAGGTTTTGCAGCACCTCCAACGCATTCGGTATCCCCGCGGAAGGGTATTTTCTAAGGTTATCGTGGACCCAGTCCAGCAGTTTGTGCGCCGCCTTCAGCGTGTCCTTCTCTCCCCCCGTTATCTCCCGGGCCTGTTTTATTATCCGCGGGTCGTCAGACTGGACGAATGGCTGCGGCCCCATAAACTCGTCGAGACCCGGCCCTTTAACCGGGAGCTGCGCCGGCTTCAGGCCCGATAAATCTTCTTTTGCGGATGAAAGGATACCGTCTGAGAAAACCTGCCTCCCGCCGTCAAGCGTCATCCCGGAGAGGTCGGCCCCATCGAGCTTCACCTTCATAAACGATATGCTCCTGGGGTCGGCGACAACTGCCCCTTCCGCCTGGACCGCCGTAAGCGCGATAATGTCCGGCGGGGCGGTTACTTTCATGTTCAGGGCCTGCTCTTTCGTCTCTTTTATGAAGGTAAAACCCATCGGCCCGGAGGCCTTCAGGGTCCCCAGCCGGGGGCTTATCCAACTCGTCCCGTCGATGCCGGAAAAGCTCTCCCGCACCTTATACACCGGGACCAGGCCCTCGCCCGCCTTCATCTCCTCCACAGCCTCCACGTTTACCTTCATCCCCTGCAGCGAGAGCGACGCCGGGTCGAAAAGCGGAAGCTCCATGGAATCTCCCGCCTTAAGCTTCTGGTTCTGGATGTAGAGGTCCGCGCCCGAAGACAGAAAAGGTCTTTCCTTAAGCTTTATCTCTTCCGAATCGGATTGGCCGGGGCCTGTTTTCAGCCGGAGGACATCGCCATCCACGACCCCGTCGATCTGGGAGTTCGCAAAACCTGAGACCATTGAAAATCGGAAGTTTTTTACCCTGTATCCGCCGTCGGTTATGGAAGATGTCGTTATTTTTACTTCCTGCACCGTTCCCAGCACGGTCAGGGCCGCAGTCATCTCTTCGGTAATGGCATAGCCGCCGGGAGCATCTTCAACCTTGAGATACGCATAACCCATCTTCTCTTTCCCAAGGTACATCCCGGCCCATCCTTCATAAGGGGCGGCAAACGCAGCCTGGGCGAGCAAAAGGGTCAAAAAAACCGCAAATAGACTTAAAACACGGCCCGTTGAAGACATTTCTCCCCCTAAGTTAAATCCGGATAAATCCGGATATTTATAACACAACTGGCCCCGGATGTAAACCGGCGGGAAGGGGGGTCAATAACCTTGACAGTAAGACCTTGAATATGCTAAATTCATGTGGGATTTTATGCCCTCAAACCGAGGTGTACGTGATTAATAAAAGCAAGATTTTAAAGGATGTGCAGAAGTTTATCGCCAAGTCGCAATGGGATAAGGCGATAATCGAGTATGAGAAGATCTTAGCTGAGTCGCCGAACGACGCCAACACCTTCAATACCGTCGGAGACCTCTGCCTAAAAAGGAACGATACCGAAAAGGCCATTGAGTCTTTCAAAAGGTCCGCTGAAATCTTCAATAAGACCGGCTTCACCCTCAAGGCTATCGCGCTTTACAAAAAAGTCCTGAACATAAAGCCCGACCAGGTGGACGTCTTCCTCATGATGGGCAAGCTGAACGCCGAGCGCGGCATGGTGGGTAACGCAAACGAGAATTACCTGGCGGCTGCATCCTACTTTACTAAACAAGGCCAGAGGAGCAAGGCGATAGATATTTACAAAACCCTCTGCGAACTGAACCCCGACAATTTTTCCCTCGCCCAAAAACTTGCGGAGCTTTATCTGGGCGAAGGGTTCGAGAGGGAGGGTGTAAATAAATGCGTCGAGCTTGCGGAAAAGAAGTTTGTCCAGGGCGACTTGGCGGGCGCGAAGGAATTCCTGGCCAAGGTCAGGGAAAAGGCGTCTGACGGGTTCGAGTTCGGCCGGGTCTGTGCTTTGATAGACCTGAAGGAGGACCGGCTTCAGGAGGCGATTTCCAGGCTCGAAGAATTAAACAACCTGGACCCGAACGACGCGAGGATACAGACTTCGCTGGCAGAGGCCTATCTCCGCTCCGGCAGGTTTGATGACTCCAGAGCGATCTACAATGTCCTTCAGGATAAAGACCCGCAGAACATGCTCTACCGGCATCAGCTCATCGAGCTGGACCTGAAGACAGGGGATTTCGAGGCCGCCTGGAAGGAATATGAAGCGCTGGCCGACTGGCACATATCCAGAAACGAATTCGCCGAGGCCGAAAAATTCATCCGGGAGTTCCTTGCCCGCAAGGCAGACAGCGTCGCTGCCCTGAACCTCCTTGCTTACGTCCTGGAGAAGCAGGACAGGCAGGAAGAGGCGGACAAAATAAGGCGCCAGGCGAAAGACCTGACCACCCCCATCCCGTCCCCTGAAGAAGAAATTCCCATTGAGGCCGCCCCTGCCGTGCCTGAAGCGATACTCCCTCCATTAGAGGAAGAGGCGTCTTTGCCGGACATGCCTATGCCGGACGAGCCAATGCCGGTCACGTCCATGCCGGACTTGCCCGAGGAGTTCGGAGAGTTCCCGCCGATGGAACTGGGCGAGGATGAAGGGCTGGTTGAAATTCCTCAGGACCTCGGGGTGTACGGTTTTCCGGAGGATAACGAGCTTGAAGGTTTAGATATTTTTGCCGTGAATAAAGGTTCTGAAGAAACCTCCGGGGCGGACGAGACCGGAATTCAGAGCGGCCCGGGCGACGGCATCCCCGATATGGAAGAAATAGCGGCTCCGCCGATAGATAAAAGCTTTGAGGAGCGCCTTGGCGAGGCCGATGTGCTGCTAAGGTACGGGATGACGGAAAAGGTGACGGATATTCTTAATGGCCTCTCCGAAACCCGTCCCCGGGACCCGGAGTTAAAAAAGAGGTACATTGAGCTGTACAAGGCTCAGGGCGATCTCGATAGTTTTATAAACGTCTCCGTCGAACTTGCCGATATTTATAATTCGATGGGCATGGAGGCGGAAGCCGAAGCGGTACTCGGCAAAGCGCGCCGGCTCGACCCTGCCGACCCAAGACTTGCATCCAAATCGCAGCCGCCGCCATCCTCGGTATATGAGATAGACGCGGTTCCGGAAATACCGGAACTTTTGGAGACGGAATTACCGGCGCTTGAGGATGAACAAGAGGAACAGGAAGCTTTGCCGGAGTCGAAAGTTTATGAACTGGACGACCTGCCGGGGGAGGAAATTTCATTACCGGCAGAGAATGCAGTAGGAGCCGGACGTACAGTCTGAACCGGACGTACAGCCTGAACCGGACGCACAGCCTGAGCCGGTCATACAGCTTGAACTGGACATACAGCCTGAACATGTGCCGCTCCCGGAACAGGGATTAGAGGAACCTCTGTTTGAAACTGGGAACCCGATTGAGCTGGAATCTCTGGCCGGTCCCTCGATGACTCCGGGTTCAGTGCATTACGTGGAGGAGCGCGCGGAGGCGGATTTCTATGCTCAGCAGGGTCTTTGCCAAGAGGCAATCGAAATTTACGAGAAGCTTCTTTCCGTAAACCCGGACGACCTTGAAGTCCGCGAAAGGCACGATAAGCTGCTTGATAGTTTGTCAAAAGAGCCGGGACCGCAGGATATAGAGCTTGTCGCGGAGGAGCAGGAGCATTCCGAGCCATCCGCTGAAATCCAGGAAGAGACAAGCGAAGAAGACGACGTCTTCAAATCCCTGGACAACGAATTGGAGCAGGCCTTCAAGGAGACATGGGACGAGCCTGTTTCGGGCGGAGATTCCGAGGAGACCGCGCCAGATGAAACGGAGACGGATGAGCCGCTTATGACGCCTGGCCGGGAACAGTCAGGCGCGCTCGTCTCCAGCGGTTTTAGTGTTCAGGAGCCTAAGCCGGACGAGGACTTCTTCGACCTGGGAGCGGAACTCCGCGAGGAATTCGAAGTAGAAACCGAGGCGCCCGCGGCGAAGAGATCCGATGCGTTCGAAGACAAACTGCTCGAGGACGTTTTCCAGGAATTTAAAAAGGGCGTTGAGGAGCAGCTCAATAAGGAAGATTACGAGACCCATTATAACCTGGGTATCGCATATAAAGAGATGGGCATGTTAGACGAGGCGCTGGGCGAGTTCGAGCTTGCCTCGCACGACCCGGGCAGGCTCCTCGACTGCGCGAGCATGAAGGGGTTATGCTATATCGAGAAGGGCGAATACGGCACGGCGATTATAACTTTAAAAAAGGGGTTGGAAGCCGAAGGACGCGAGCCGGACGAGTACCTGGGACTTAAATACGACCTTGCGACCGCATACGAACTGAATGAGGATATACCGTCAGCGCAGTCGGTCGTGGAGGAGATAACAAAGGCGGACGCCGGTTTCAGAGACGTCAAGGAGAGGCTCCAGAGGTTGAACAAGGCGCTCCTGGAATCCGGGGCGGCACCTGCGGCCCAGGATAAAAAGGCGGCAGAGAAACCCGCCGCACCCAAGAAAAACAAGGTATCGTACTTATAATCTACGGAGAGTTGGATGGATTACCTCGAATATTACGGCCTTAACGAACAGCCTTTCACCAACTCCATCGACAGCAGGTTTTACTACAACAGCGAACAGCATGCCGAAGCGCTGCTCCGTCTTAAATACGCCGTGAGCACCATGAAGGGGTTGGCCGTCCTGGTCGGCGGCATCGGCACCGGCAAGACCACTCTCGCCAGAAGGATGCTGGACGAACTCGACGACGATGAGCACGAGTCCGCCCTGCTCGTGATAATCCATTCCTCCATAACGACCGAATGGCTGCTTAAAAAAATCGCCATGCAGCTTGGCGTGGACGACGTACCGGAGGATAAAGTAAACCTCCTTAGCTCTATATACCACCGCCTTATAGAAATAAACGAGGCCGGCAAAAAGGCCGTGGTGCTTATAGACGAGGCTCAGATGCTGAACTCGCGGGAGATCATGGAGGAGTTCAGAGGACTTCTTAACCTCGAAGTGCCCGGCGGGAAACTGGTGTCTTTCGTGTTCTTCGGGATGCCGGAGCTGGACGACGTGCTCTCTTTAGACGAACCGCTGAAACAGAGGGTCGCGGTAAAATACCGGCTGAAATCCTTTAGCCATGATATGACCGCGCAATACATCCGTCACAGGCTCCACATCGCGGGCAGTGAAAAGGAACTTTTTTCCCCGGACGCGATAGAGGCCGTGTATATGTTCTCCAAGGGGATCCCGCGGCTCATCAATACAATCTGCGACAACGCGCTCCTGGAAGGCTTCCTGACCAAAAGGCCGGGCATAGACCGCAAGGTTATCGAGGAAGTCGCTGCCGATTTCGGCCTGACCGTCGGACTCAGCGCCTGAAGATGCGCTTCCTTCGGAAGGCAAAACCGGTTACGCCGCTATCGGTATTTTTCCTGCTTTTCCTTCTCGTCCTTACCCTCTTTAATTTTAAAAAAATACCCGATGCGGCGGAGATTGCGCTTCGCTACGGCGCGGTAATGGCCGCCGTCCTGGCGGCGTCTTACATGCGGCAGAAATCCCCGCAAAGCGTACTGATAAAATATGTCGATTTCCTGATGCCCCTGTTCGTCATCCTCTTCACTTTCGACAGCATGAGCCACATAACGGCCTATATAAACGGGCCTGACAAGGACCCCTGGCTGGCCCGTATGGATGCGTATCTGACCGGACCCGTCCCCGGCGCATGGCTTCAGTGGATGGTACGCCCCGCGCTCACGACCGTCCTTCAGATTTGCTACACCTCGTACTATTTCGTACCCCTGGCCTTCTGTCTTATTTTATTTTTTAAAAGGGAAACGGAATATTTCGATATCTCGCTCTTCGGGATTACCCTGGGCTTTTTCGTTTCGTACCTGGGGTACATAATCGTCCCGGCGCTGGGGCCAAGGTTTTATCTTGAGGGGCAGTATGCGCACGGCCTTATGCGCGGGGGGCTGGCACAAGGCAATCGACTCGACCCTGAACCTCCTTGAGGGCACGAACCGGGACGCATTCCCTTCCGGCCATACGGAAGTCGTGCTGATAGTGCTTGCGTATGCGTGGCGGTACAAGAGGTGGTTCTTCTGGCTGGCCCTGCCGCTTGTCACGGGGCTGATAGTCGCGACAATGTACCTGCGGTATCACTACGTTATCGACGTGATCGCGGGTGCGGCGCTCGCGCCGGTATGCGTGAAAATGGCGGATATATTATACGCGGCTTATTGCAGATATTTTAAAGTCGCCGCGTTCCCGGAAATGACGTCAGATACTCCGGATCAGCGCCTGCATCACCGCACCTGAAATTATCGGAATAGTTAAGTTGTCGTTGAACTTCACGGGCAGGATTTCAACAACGGACGCTGTAAGTGCGCCCGCCGCGACGACATACAAAGGAAGCCCCTGCCAGTAAACCCCGGCGATTGACCCGGCTATAAGCGAGGCGGCAAAAAAGGCTATCGTCCCCTGAAGGCTCTTCACGCCGGATATTTTCGTCTTCCCCCACCTCTCTCCCACGATTGTCGCGCTCACGTCGCCGCAGGCGAGGAATATGACGGCGCAGACGGCCAAGGGCAGGCTGTAAAGGAAGAAAGCCCCCAGCATCCCCATCAGGTACCAGGGAGTGCCGGTGATGGTACGTTTCTCGGAATCCCGGATGAACGCCCTGCCATGCCGGAATATGAAGTCGTTGAATTTCGGGAAGATGAAGCGGGAGATGTCTGTCGCGGTGGCGATGGCCGTAAGCGCGGCGAGCGCGGGTAGTCCCCGCGCCCGTCCCAGGAAAATATATGCGGCAATTATGAACAGGCCGCCCAGCAGGTGATATATCTTGCGGCCCGGATGTTTCACTTAAACGGCGTTAGACTCCCTGTTATATTCAAGCGGCCACGCATAATTCCCGCGGCCCTATGCTTTGTCTAAACTGCCTTAACTTACGCGTGCTTCGTCTGGAGTATCCCGAGTTCCCTGCCCACCTTTTCAAATATATTGAGTACCCGGTCGAGCTGGTCGAAGGTGTGGTTGGCCATGTAGCTCGTCCTGATGAGGGCCCTTCCGGGGGCCGTCGCCGGGCTGACCACCGGGTTCACGAACACGCCCTCTTCCTGGAGTCTCTTCGTCATCATGAATGCGGTCATGTCCTCGCCCACGACGACCGAGACGACAGGCGTCTCGCTCACGCCGATATCGTAGCCCATCTCCTTAAAGCCCTTCTGCATTTTATGGGTATTGTCCCAAAGGGCCTTGCGCCTCTCCGGCTCGCTCTCGATAATATCCAGGGCGGCAATTACCGACGCGACCGAAGACGGGGGCGGGCTTGCGGAGAATATCAGGGCGCGGGCATGGTGCTTTATGTAGTCTATTACGTCGAGTTCCGCGACGACAAAGCCGCCGATGGAGGCAAGCGACTTGCTGTACGTCCCCATTATGATATCGACTTTGTCTTCCAGGCCGAAATGCTCCGCCGTCCCCCTGCCGTTCTTTCCAAGCACGCCAATGCCGTGAGCGTCGTCCACCATTACGCGCGCGCCGTGGATCCTGGCTACGTCCACTATCCTGGGCAGGTCGGCTATGTCGCCCTCCATCGAGAAGACGCCGTCGACGACGACCATCTTGCCGCCTTTGCCGTCCTGGGTAAGGACCCGGTCCAGGTCTTCCATGTCGTTGTGTTTGAATTTCCTGGCGTCGCCGAAGGAGAGCCTGCAGCCGTCTATGATGCTGGCATGGTCGAGCTTATCTATGAATACGGTATCGTCCTTGCCCACGATGGCGGAAATCGTGCCCAGGTTTGTCTGGAACCCGGTGGAAAACGTGATCGCCGCCGGTTTATTCATGAACTTCGCCAGGCGCTCTTCAAGCTCCTCGTGGATGTCCAGCGTGCCGTTTAAGAACCTGGAGCCGGCGCAACCGGTGCCGTACTTTTTTATGGCGGCAATTGCCGCTTCTTTTACCTTGGGGTGGTTGGTGAGGCCCAGATAATTGTTCGAGCCGAGCATTATCAGCTCTTTGCCGGCGATGGTTATTATCGGGTCCTGTGGTGAATCTATTCTGCGGAAATAAAGATAGGCGCCTATCGCCTTTAAATCGTCCGCTTTTGTAAACTTTTTGCACTTCCCGAAAATGTCCAAGCTGTCATCCTCCCTCAAAGCCATCCATGTAGCCTGTACCACTCGGCAGTAATTTTTGCGCCCGCCGGGAAATCAACACGGGCGGCAAACCCTAAAATCTCTTCGGCCTTGCTTGTATCCACTACCCAGAAGCGCTGTCTTATCTCCGCCATCTTCTGGCGGTTAAGAAGCGCCGGTCTTCCGGAAATGAAGGAAAACGCCTCGGCGCATAACGCGACGCCCCCCATCAAGGGGATCGGGATAACCAGTCTCCTGGCCTTCACCCCCAGGGAAGAGGCGATAGCCTCACCCATCCTGTCCCAGTCGTTCTGGACCGGATGCGCCAGGAAAAAGGCGTCTCCGGATTTCGTCTGCTTCAGCGCCGCCTTAAGCGTACCGTCAACTATATCAGAAACATAGCAGACGGAAAGCAACCTTTTTTCAGAGAACGCGGTCCGGAACCCACGGCTGACCATCTTGAAAAAGGTCAGGATATCCCGGTCTCTCGGGCCGTAAACCGCCGTCGGCCTGACTATCGCGATATTCAGCTCGTCTTTGGCGGACAGCGCATATCGCTCGGCTTCGAGCTTGCTCCTGCCGTAGTCGGATACCGGCTCGGCAGGGTCGTCCTCGCGCCTTGGCTGGCCTTCCTTCGACGGCCCCGCGGCGGCCTGGCTGGATACCAGGACGAACTTTCTTATCCGGCCGGCTTCCTTTATCGCCGCATGGAGGAGGTTCTCCGTCCCCTGTGCGTTTACGCTGTAATAATCTTGCGGCTTAACGGCCTTTGTAATCCCGGCGGCATGGAAGACATAGTCCACGCCCTTCACCGCATCGGACAAACCCGCAGGCGCCGCGCAGTCCCCTCTCACCGCCTCTACATCCAGCCCGGCAAGCCAGGATAATTTATTCGGGTCACGGACAAGGCACCTCACCTCGATGCCTTCCTTCAGGAGGGCCTCGACGAGATGGCTTCCGATGAACCCGGTCCCTCCTGTCACCAAGGCCTTCATCGGGCAGATTTTATAACCTTTTGTAATGCTTTGCAAGTCAAAAAGTCTAAGGCGGCGTTTCATAGCCGCTGGCGCGGTCTTATTTAATGTATGTGGAACAGAATCGGCGGGAAAAAGGCTCTTTTTGACTGTTTGAGGGGCTTTTATTAAAAAAAGGAGGGCTTTTGCCCTCCTTCAAAGATTGTGAAGAAAAAATTAATTCGCTTTAATACTCACTCACCTTTGAAGTTCATATCTACATCCTGCTCCACAGCAGTCCTTTTTGCCACACCCAGCTTGTGTTCGTTTATTATCTCCATCCTCACCCTCCCTGGTTTCTTGTATATGTCCGATGTTGCCGCGCCTTAGTGTGCACTCGGGCGGAGGTTTCTGAAAATTGCGCCGCCTCTTTACTACTTTCTGCATTTATCAGCCTCGCGTCTTACGGCACTTGGGGCAGAGTCCGTAAAATTCCACGTGCCGTCCGTTTACCATATAGCCCTGCGCAAGCTCTTCCGGGACTTCCAGCGGAAAATCCATGTGTATATCCACTATCTTTTTACAGCTGTCGCATATCAGGTGGTGATGAAGCTTTGTATTCGGGTCGTAGCGCTTCCTCTCGTCGTCGATATTCAGCTCCCACACCCGGTCCATGTCTTTCAGCGTCTGGAGCGTGTTATAGACGGTGGTGAAGGAGATCATGGGGTATTTTTTGCGGACGGCCTCATAAATCGCCTCCGCCGACGGATGGGACTTGTTACCATCTAAATATTTTAAAATTGCCGCCCTCTGCGGAGTATTTTTAAGCTTTTTATCCTTATTTTCTACCATATTGCTCCCTCAGAATGAAATCATTGTTACATGGTAAGTATTGCATATTGGAGTGAACTTGTCAATACGGAAACCGGATCGCGTGCTGATTGCCGAGGTATTGGTCCTTAGGCGCCAGGGGGTACTTGGCAAGTGCGTCAAGGTTTTGTGCGACGAGGGGCTTATTTGGGCAACTGCGAACGAAAAAGGGGCTACGGAGAATCCGTAACCCCTTCGAGATTACTGGTGAGCCGCCTGGGATTCGAACCCAGCACACCCGCCTTAAAAGGGCGGTGCTCTACCAAATGAGCTAGCGGCCCGCGATTAACAGGCGGCAAAAATACCAGAGGAAGACGCGAAAGTCAAGCCAATTTGCCCGCAAGCCTGCTTCCATGCCGCCAGGAGAACGGGCTTTCCAGCATTATCGTCTCGTCTCTGTCCGGACCTGTCGAGATAATGGAAAAAGGCGCCCCGGAAAGTTCTTCCAGCCTGCTTACGTACTCCCTCGCCCGCGCGGGGAGGTTTGCCAATTCCTTCACCCCGGCTGTCGAGCTTTTCCAGCCTTCCATCTCTTCGTAAACGGGCTCGCACTCCGAAAAGATGTCTATCTCGGAGGGCATGTCCCTGAGTATGTCGCCCCTGTACTTGTAAGCGGTGCATATGTAGAGTTTATCGCATTCGTCGAGCACGTCCAGTTTGGTCAGGCAAAAGCCGGTAACGCCGTTTATCCTGACGGAATAGCGCGCGACGACCGAGTCGAACCAGCCGCAGCGCCTGCGCCTGCCCGTGGTAGCCCCGAATTCGTTTCCCTTTTCCTGGAGCAGTTCGCCGGTCTTGTCGTTCAGCTCCGTCGGGAACGGCCCCGCGCCCACCCGCGTGGTATATGCCTTTACGACTCCCAGGACTCCGTCGATGGCCGTCGGAGGGACGCCGGTGCCGGTGCACGCGCCGCCTGCCGTCGAACTGGAAGAGGTGACAAAGGGATAAGTCCCGTGGTCGATATCCAGCATCGTCCCCTGCGCGCCTTCGAAAAGCACGTTCTTGCCGTCCTTGATTGCTTCTTCCAGGAAGAGCGAGGCGTCGGCGATGTAAGCCTTAAGCCTCTGCCCGTACCCCCAATATTCCTCGAAGACTTTTTCCGGCATCGAACCCCTCGGCGCCATAGACGCATTTCAGCAGGAGGTTCATCTCTTCCGTGTTCCGGAAAATTTTTTCCTTAAGCAGGGCCTCGTCCACAAGGTCGGAAATCCTGACGCCCGTGCGGGACATCTTTTCGGCATAGCAGGGCCCGATACCCCTGCCCGTGGTGCCTATTTTGTCGCCGCCTTTTTTGCCCTCGTCCGCGCCGTCCAACGCCTTGTGCCACGGCATGATTACATGCGCGCGCTTGCTTATAAGGAGGTTATCGCCCGGCGTAAAGCCGTTTTTAGCCAGGCCGTCCAGTTCTTCGAGGATTGCGGCCGGGTCGATGACGACTCCGTTGCCTATCACGCATTTCTTGCCGTTATGCAGTATCCCGGAGGGGATGAGGTGCAGGATGTGCTTTTTTCCGCCGATTACCACGGTATGCCCTGCGTTGTTGCCGCCCTGGTAACGCGCAACCACGTCCGCTTCGGAGGTAAGAAGATCGACTATCTTCCCCTTGCCCTCGTCGCCCCACTGCGTACCGACCACTACTATGTTAGCCATCTTAACATCCCTTCAGTCTATATTTTAACGTACTTAACCGAAAGCACGTTCGGGAGCTTGTTAAGCTCCGCGATAACTTCCTTCGAAGGCGCGGCGTCAATGGATATGACGGATATTGCCTTCCCGCCTTTCTCGTCCCGCCCGAACTGCATCCTCGCGATGTTTATCCCGTTCTTCCCCAGGGCGGTGCCCAGGTTCCCGATGACGCCGGGACGGTCGTCGTTGGAGGTCACAAGCATGTCTCCCTCCGGCACGACCTCGACCCTGAAATTGTCCACTGCGACAATCCTTGGGTCTTTCTTGAAATAAAGCGCGCCCGATACGGAGAAACTTTTCTTGCCGGAAGACGCCGTAACCTTTATGAGGCTCGGATAGTCCTTGTTGTCGGAAGATTTTACTTCCTTGACCTCTATCCCCCTGTCCTTGGCGATGAAAGGCGCGTTAACGTAATTGACGGCCTCCTCGAGGATGGGGTTTAAAAGTCCTTTCAGTACCGCGGTGGTTATCGGCGCAGGGTCCAGGTCCGCGACCTCTCCGCTGTATTCTATCGTGACGGATACCAGCGCCCCTTCGTATATCTGCGCAAGGAAAGAACCCATTTTCTCCGCCAGGCCAAGGTACGGCTGGACCTTGGGCAGGATGTCCGCGGGGACGAAAGGCACGTTGACCGCGTTCCTCGCCACGCCCTTCACCAGGTAGTCCACAAGCTGCTCCGCGACGGCCCTGGCGACGTTCAACTGCGCCTCTTCCGTGCTTGCCCCCAGATGCGGCGTGCAGATGAAATTGTCCAGCTCCAGAAGCGGGTTATCCTCCGGCGGCTCCTTCTCGAAAACGTCCAGCGCGGCCCCGGCCACCTTGCCCGATTTCAAGGCTTCGTAGAGCGCCTTCTCGTCCACTATCCCGCCGCGCGCGCGTTGATTATCCTTACGCCGTCCTTCATCTTGGCGATGGTCTGGGCGTTTATAAGGCCGCGGGTCTCGTCCGTCAGCGGAGAGTGTATGGTTATGAAATCCGAACGCGAATATATGCATTCAAGGTCGCATGATTCGACGCCCAGCGATGCCGCCCTCTCCGGAGAGAGGTACGGGTCGAACGCCAGCACGGTCATCCCAAGCGCCTGCGCCCTCTTTGCAATCTGGGTGCCGATTGCGCCCATGCCGATTACGCCCAGCGTCTTCTGGAAGAGTTCGACGCCCTCGAAATTTTTTCTTCTCCCACTTCCCGGCCTTAAGGCTTGCCGTGGCCTGCGGGATGTTTCTTGCGAGGGACATCATCATGGACAATGCATGTTCCGCGGTGGTAACGGTATTGCCGCCGGGGGTATTCATGACCACAATCCCGCGCTTGCTTGCGGCTACTTTATCGACGTTATCCAGCCCGGAACCGGCCCTGCCTATAACCTTCAGGTTCTTGGCGGCGTCAACTACGTCGGCGGTCACTTTCGTGGCGCTTCTTATCACGAGGCCGTCGAACTCGCCTATCACGCTCTTCAGCTCGTCGGGGGTCATCCCCGTCTTCACGGTGACGTCCAGGCCGCCTTTTTTAAGTATCTCGACCCCTTCCGGAGAAAGGCTGTCGCTGATTAAGACTTTCATTTTGAAATGCCTCCTTGAAGGATCAGAATTTCATCAGTATCTCTTGCGCCGCCGCCACGCCCTTGCCGAGCTCGATTTTCGCGCCCATTTCCTTCAAGGGCCATCTCGGCGCAGGATATACCGATTATTATATCGAACGTGTTGAAGTAGCCAAGGTGCGCTATCCGGAATATTTTTCCTTTAAGGTCCCCCTGGCCGCCGGCGACGGTGACTCCATACTTGTCCCGCATCACCTTGGTCAGTTTCCCGCCGTCTATCCCCTCAGGCACTTCCACGGCCGTCAAGGCCAGGGTCGGGGACTCCTTGGCGTAGAGCTTCAGGCCCATCGCCGTCACCGCGGCCCGGGTCGCGTTGGCCAGCCTCTCGTGCCTTTTGAATATGTTCTCCAGGCCCTCGGCCTTCATCATCGAGAGCACCGCGTTCAGCCCAACGACGAGAGAGGAAGCGGTAGTGAAATTCGTCTGGTTCTTTTCCAGGTTCTTTCTTTCTTTTTTGAAGTTGAAATAGTACCTGGAGCATTTCGCGCTCTCGTTCATCTTCCAGGCCTTCTCGCTCACGGAGACGAAGGCGAGGCCGGGCGGCAGCATAAGGGCCTTCTGCGAACCCGTTATGCAGACGTCGATGCCCCATTTGTCCACCGGCATATCGAATACGCCCATGGCCGTAATCGCGTCCACCACGAAAAGGCAATTGGGATATTTTTTTACTATCTCCCCTATCTCCCTGGTCGGATGGGCGACGCCGGTCGAGGTCTCGGACGCCTGGATGAGCACGGCCTTTATCGACGGGTCCTTCTTAAGCTCGGCCTCAACCTGCTCAGGCTTTACCGCGTATCCCCACTCGACGTCGATATTGATGGGCAGGACGCCGTACGCCTCGCATATCTCGGTCCACCTCTCGCCGAATTTACCGCCCCGTACGACGACCGCCTTATCGCCTGGAGAGAGGAAGTTATTCACCGCTCCGACCATGCCTCCCGTCCCGGTGGATGCCAGGATGAGGACCATGTTCTCCGTCTGGAAGAGCCATTTAAGGTCGTTCTTGGCTGATTCCAGGATGGGGATGAAGTCCGGGGAGCGGTGGTGGATAATCGGCATGGACATTGCAGTCAGCGCCTCGGGCGGCACGGGCGTGGGTCCGGGCGCGAGGAGATAAGTTTTTTTCATACGAGAGCCTCCTTGGGGCCATGAATACCGGCCTCGGATTGACAGTTAAGTATAATGAGAATATAGGACGCTGGATTTCCGGGAACCCTGTGTCCCGGAAATAAAAAGAAGCGATACGTGTCAAATAGCGGGCTGATTTAAATGGACCTTGATGGCCTGCGCCCCCGGTTACGGAAGCGTCTGAAAATTAACACAAAGGGGGATAACTGTCAAGAATATTTTATTTTATGAGGCGATAAGCAGGCGCTACCGCACTTCCCTTATGCCCTTCAGCTCCTGCCCCTCGATTGTAAATTCCTTGTCCAGCCCCTCCGGGTTTACGATGTATTTCTCGAAATCCACCGTCAGCAGAATACCCTGCGCGATATCTTTTACCGTCAGTCTCTTAGGGAGCGCCGCCCCGCCCTGCTCCACCTTCCCCGATACCGTCACGTATAAGTAGGGCCGGGCAAGGCCGTCGAAAAATATCTTCCTTTCAAGGTTGAGTCCCGCGTCGAACTCGGCCTTCATCCGGGGCAGCAGGACGCCTTCATCCTTTACCGCCTGATAAATATCATAGCCGTCATCCGTCTTTTCGACAAGGTACTTCTCTTCCTCCTTTTTCTGCAAAAAGAGGGCTCGGCCTATTATCTCCGGGTCCGCCTGGACGCCGTTTTTGGCCAGGAAAGCTTTAAAAGATTCCCTTGGGCCGGTATATAGCCAGCCTTCGGACGGCCTGTAGAAGTAGAATTTATCGCCGGTCAGCACCAGGTCGAAAACCGTGAACCCCATGAAAGCGAGTCCGGTGAACCGGAAATTGTCCGGGCGCTCGATATACAGGACCCCGTCGATGCTCTGCGGGTTATTGCCGTCCTTCTGCACCGTCACCTTCACGGATGCTTTTAAACCCTTGATATTTTCAGTCCCGGCCGACGCCATCTTTATAACTTCATCCGGCGGCGTGTTGATTGGGATAGGTTTCACGATAGCGCGCGGGGCGCAGGAGGAAAGCAGTAACATTGCCGCGATGATCGCGAAATTTATTTTTTTCATCCGCTAAATATATTTCTTTCCTCTTTTTTAATCAACCTGAATTATTTTTCCTTGACTTGCTCCGCCATTTTATGATATTGATAATCATCTTCAATTTGAATATAAGACATTGGCGGCGCGACGGGCCACTTCGCGCGGCAAAGAAACCGGGATTAACGGGGCCATATGAGCAAAAGAATAGCCGACCTTAACAGATACCTCGCCGAAAAAGGCCTGAAAGTCACGCGCCAGCGTGAGGCCGTGGCGCAGGTATTCTTCGACACCACGGGCCATATCAGCGCCGAAGAGCTTTACCTCAAAGTATCCCGCTCCCACCCCGGCATCGGGCTTACCACCGTTTACCGCACGCTGCGGCTCTTAACTGAGGCCGGGCTTGCAAAGGAGCGCCGCTTCGCCGAAGACACGCAGGGAGTATTTGAAAAAGAAGACACGAGCCGGCATCACGACCATTTAATCTGCACCCGTTGCGGAAAGATCGTGGAGTTCAAGGAGCCGCTTATCGAGAAGCTCCAGGAGGACGTGGCCGCAAAACACGGCTTTTCCGTGGTGGACCACAGGATGGAGCTTTACGGCCTCTGCAAGACATGCAGGACAGCCTGATTGAACCATTTTTTTAATGCGGAAGGATTGAAATTGATTATCATATTCTCTTATAAATGGCCGGCGGGAGAAAAGGGATGAGTCCGAAAGGCTTAAAAAAGCTTCTCCTGGTCGGCAACCCCAACGTCGGCAAGAGCGTAATCTTCGGGAACTTCACCGGCAAATACGCCACGGTCTCCAACTATCCCGGCACGACTGTCGAGGTTTCCACCGGCAACGCCGTGATAAAAGGAGTGCAGTACGTCATCATGGACACGCCGGGGGTGAACAGCCTCCTGCCGATGTCCGAGGACGAACAGGTAACCCGCGACATACTTCTGATGGAGGATTTCGATACGGTCGTGCAGGTGGCGGACGTGAAGAACCTTCGCCGCTCGCTCATCATCAGCCTCCAGTTAGCCGAGATGGGCGTGCCGTTCGTGATGGCCCTGAACATGGCGGACGAGGCGGAGAACCTGGGGATTTCCACCGACCTCTCCGTCCTGTCTCAAAATACCGGCGTCGATACAATCAGCACCGTCGCCACGAGGAAAAAAGGTATCTCGAAACTGAAGGACGCGGTTTCATCCCCTAAACACTCCACTCTTTCCGTGGTTTTCGGAGACAGGGTGGAGAGCGCGATAAAGGAAATGGAGCCGCTTCTGCCCGAAGCGAGGATTTCCAGGCGCTCGCTCGCCCTGATGCTTTTAGGCGGGGACAGAAGCCTCAGGAACTGGCTGCACAGCCTCATCCCGGACGACTCCATAGACGCCCTGGAAGAGATTGTGAACAGCGTCCAGGCCCAGTATCCGGAGCCGCTCGGATATTACATAAACAGAAAACGCCTGGCCGTGGTGGACAAGATCGTGAAGTCCTGCCAGTCCCGCGTAAAGAAGGCGGGGAAGGGTTTCAGGCAGTGGCTGGGCGCCATCACGATGCATCCGGTCTGGGGCCTGCCGGTCCTGCTCGTCGTGCTCTTCGTCATGTACGAATTCGTGGGGGTTTTCGGCGCCGGGACGCTTGTAGACTTCATGGAAAAAGTGGTATTCAACAAGTGGATAAACCCGGTCATCATCCGTCTGTTCGATTACGTGCCGGCGCCGTTTTTAAAGGAGCTTTTCATCGGCCAGTACGGGATTGTCACGATGGCGGTCACATACTCCATAGCGATAGTCCTGCCCATTACGGCGACCTTTTTCATGGCGTTCGGAATACTTGAGGATTCCGGCTACCTCCCGCGCCTGGCGATAATGGTGAACCGGGTATTCCGGCTGATAGGCTTGAACGGCAAAGCCGTCCTCCCGATGGTGCTTGGGCTCGGGTGCTGCACCATGGCGACTTTGACCACAAGGATACTTGAGACCAAGAAAGAGCGGGTTATCGTAACGCTCCTTCTGGCGCTGGCCATCCCCTGCTCCGCCCAGCTTGGCGTGATAATGGGTATGCTCTCCGCCATATCCTGGGAGGCTACCGTAATCTGGGCGCTCGTGCTGTTATTCGTCCTGCTCCTTATCGGCTACCTCTCGTCAAAGATAATCAAGGGCGAGCCGTCGGATTTCATACTGGAGCTGCCGCCGGTGCGGGTCCCGAAATTGAAGAACATAGTAAACAAGACCATAGGCAGGATAGAGTGGTATCTTAAAGAGGCCGTCCCCCTGTTCATCCTTGGCACGCTTTTACTTTTCGCCGCCGACAAGCTGCGGCTGCTGACCTTCGTGGAAAAGGTTTCGTCTCCGGTGATAGTGGGGCTTCTGGGACTGCCGGAGAAGGCGACGGCGGCCTTCCTTATAGGGTTCCTCCGCCGGGATTACGGGGCGGCGGGACTTTATGCAATGCAGAAGGCGGGAGAGCTCTCGCCGGTGCAGGTGCTGGTAAGTATCGTGACGGTGACGCTTTTCGTGCCCTGCATCGCGCAGTTTTTCGTCACCGTGAAAGAGCGCGGAATGAAGACGGCGGTGGCGATGACAGCCTTCGTCTTTCCGTTCGCCATCCTGGTAGGTTCCGTGCTGAATTTCAGCCTCCGCTTCCTGGGAGTGACATTTAAATGAAGACCTGCCCGCTGTGCGGTTATAAGTTTGAAAAAAGCGCGGATAGCAAATGCGCCTCCTGCCCGGTCAACTGCGGCAAGGGCACGTTATGCTGTCCTCACTGCGGCTATAAATATATAGAAAAATCCTCCACGCTGGAGCTGTTAAAAAAAATCATCAAAAGGAGAAATAAACATGCCGCATAGAAGGGCGTCGGATGCGGGTTTCACAGTGACCGCCGAGATAACGGACGAATTCCTGGAGTCCCTGTGGCTGCTGGAAGAGATGGGCAAGGGGAAGAAGAACAAGAAACAGGTCATATCCGATTTCGTCGTCGAGGAGGGGCATCTCGACAGCCTGTCCAAAGCGGAGGCCGTAATCGCCTATATGGTGTCCGCAGGGAGACCTTCTGCTCGATGGCGACGAGGTATCTTTCAGCGTGACCGGGCGTGAGACCGCCATGAACGTAATCCGAAGGAAAAGGTTAGCCGAGAAATTGCTTTCCGAGGTATTCGCGCTGGGGCCGATGGAGATAAAAAGCTCCGCCTGCCGGTTCGAACATATCCTTAGCCCCGAGGTCACCGACTCGGTCTGTTCTTTCCTTGGCCACCCGCCCACCTGCCCGCACGGAAAACCCATCCCGCGCGGGTCCTGCTGCAAAAAGCTCGCCCATCATATACGCCCGCTCGTTATGCCGATGAAAGACCTGGAGCCCGGAAACCGCGCCCGCATCACGTTCATCTCGCCCCGCGACCACGGCAGGATGGACCGGCTTTCCACTCTGGGCATCGTGCCCGGTACGGAGATAGTCCTGCACCAGAAGAAACCTGCGTTCGTTATCAGGGCGGGCGAAACGGAGCTTGCGCTCGATATCGATATAGCGGCGGAAATTTACGTGAAGATAATCAGCTGATGTATTTCAGCAGCCAGCCCTCGACTACGTCTATCGCGCCGACGGGGCAGACTTCCTGGCAGCAGAAACACCGGATGCACTGGCGGTAGTCCATAGTGAGTCCCGCATCGGTCTTTTTGATGGCCTTTGCCGGGCACATATCCGCGCACATCAGGCACAGCTCGCACTTCAATTTATCTACCCTGGGCTTTGTGGTCAGGGCCTCTTTCAGGAGCTTCCTTGCCGGCTCCGGGATCGTCCATTCAAGGTGCGTCCCCGGCGGGAGTTTAAAATTTTTGACCCCGGCGTCTTCCGGTTTTTCAAAATCTCCCAGAAGCTCTATCTCCGGCTTCTCAGGCCAAAGCCCCTTCTCACGCGCGGCCTTCAAGGTCGGGAGCTTATGGGGATCGACTCCAAAGAACCTGCAAAGCATGTAATCCACCGCGAATGCGTCTTCCCCGGCCACGATGAACCCCGTCTCGCGCGGCCTGCCGCTCCCCGGTCCGTTCCCGTCCATGCTCACCACCGCGTCCACGATCGATAGGGCAGGCTTAATAAGGCCGTGAAGCTCGACAAGCATGGCCGCAAACGCGCTTTTGTCCACGCCGGTATTCAAGTGCCACTGGGCTTTCCGCCTGCCGGGGATGCATCCGAAGAGGTTTTTTACAGCGAGGGTGAGAAGCATCTGGCCGTGGGTCTTGGCCTTGGGGAGGTTGATTACAGCGTCCGCTTTCAGGACTTCACTGGATATTTCAAAATGTCTGAAGGTGCCGGTCCCCTGGACTTTTGACGCCTCGGAGAGTTCGACTAAAGCCGCGCCCTCATCAAAGGCGACCTTCGCAATGCCCGTGATTTCGGCAATCCTTTTAAAAGAGCCTATCGCGCCGGAGTCTCCTATAACCGGAGTCCCTCCGGCCTCGATTACCAGCCGGACCGCCGCCCGTACCACCTCCGGATGCGTCGTTACCGCCTTGTCCGGGGATTTGGCCGCCAGCATGTTCGGCTTGATCAGGACGCGCGCGCCCGGGCGGACGAATTTTTCCATTCCGCCCAACAGGCCCACTGCCCTTCTCACGGCTGTGTCGATTAGATCTTTCTCGTAGTCCCGGCACCTGACAGCGCTTACCGGCTTCAAAGGATTAAACCTCTCGTTATCAGCCAGCCCAAGTAAATAAAAATACCTGCGTCAACAGTATGTTAGACGCAGGTATTTGAGATAATACTTCAGGTTATTTTCAGGAGGCTTTGGCGAACTGCTTCGCGCTTTCCACGACCTTTGTAAAACCTGCGGGGTCGGACACTGCCATCTCGGCCAATACCTTACGGTCCAGTTCAATCCCGGCGAGTTTCAATCCGTGCATGAGCAGGCTATAAGTGATATCGTTCATCCTTGCAGCCGCATTGATGCGGGCTATCCAGATGCCGCGGAAGGTCCTTTTCTTAACGCGCCTGTCCCTGTACGCATACTTGAGGCCGCGGTCAACCGCCTCGGTCGCTGTCCTGAACAGGCGGCTTCTGCCCCCGTAATAACCTTTCGCCAGTTTGAGGACCTTGTTCCTGCGTCTCCTGGCTTTAAAACCTCTTTTTGCCCTCGGCATTGTAAATCTCCTCTTTAATATTTAGGTCAGGCGGCCCGCCTTTAATTGTAAGGAAGGAGCCTCTTCAGCTTCGTTTCGTTGGTCTTGTCCGCATAGGCTACCATGGACAGCTTGCGCATCCTGCCCGCGGATTTGGAAGTCAAAAGATGGCTCGCGAATGCCTTGCCGTTCTTGACCCTGCCCGATGCGGTGAACTTAAAACGCTTCGCCGCGCCCTTGTGCGTCTTCAGCTTATAGCCCGCCATTACAATACCCCCCCTGCCATCTTCTGGTAAGACAAATTTATAATCCAGCCCGCGTCTTTATGTAAAAAGGCTCTGCCCAAAAATAATACCCCACACCCCGGGGTATTGAGTCTGAGCAGGGTACACTATTAAAAAACGTTTGTCAAGAAGACTTTGGGGCAATTACCATTGACAGCGCCCGGCCTTCCTGTTTCGGCATCTGCTCTATGTTGCCGGCTTCCTGAATGTCCGCCACGACCTTGTTCAAAAGGACGCTTCCAAGGTCGGTATGCGCCATCTCTCTCCCGCGGAACACTACCGTGACCTTTACTTTGTTGCCTTCCTCCAGGAACCTCTTGGCGTTGTTCAGCTTGAAGGTATAGTCGTGCACGTCCGTGCCGGGACGCATCTTGACCTCCTTCAACTGCACTATCTTCTGGTTTTTCTTGCTCTCATGGGCTTTCTTGGCCTGCTCGTACTTGTACTTGCCGAAGTCCATAATCTTGCAGACTGGCGGCTCCGCGAGCGGGGCTACCTCGACTAAGTCGAGCCCTCTTTCCTCGGCCGCCTTGACGGCCTCGAATATGGGAAGTATCCCAAGCTGCGCGCCGTCGTCCGCTATAACCCTTACTTCACGCACCCGTATTTCACGGTTAATTCTCGTCGTGGGTTTTCCTATGACAGTCCTCCTGGTTTTGTTGTTAAAGTTCGTACTTTCTTTTCAGGTGAAAAGAAAAGTTCGTATTTTCTTTTCGGGTGAAAAGAAAGTACCAAAGAAAAGCCGGATAATAAAACACGAATTATAATTTCAAACTTTTTTCTTCTATAACTTTTTTAATACTGTCTGCAAACTCCGCTTTGGTCATGAGCACACTCCTGGGTGTGCCGTCGGGGTTCTGCTCGTTACGGAACCTCACGTTGACGTTTCCGCCCTCGACCTCATTGTCCCCTACTACGAGTATATACGGAATTTTCTGGAGGGTCGCCTCCCGGATTTTGAACCCTATCTTCTCATTCCTGGTATCCGCCTCCGCGCGCACTCCCGCGGCTTTAAGCTCCTGCGCGACCTTCTTCGCGTATTCGTCCTGCCTGTCCGTAATCGTGCATATCCGGGCCTGCACGGGCGAGAGCCATACCGGGAAGGCCCCGGCATAATGCTCGATAAGCACCCCGAAAAAGCGCTCCAGGGAGCCCATGAGCGCACGGTGCACCATTATCGGCTGGTGGACGTTTCCGTCTTCCCCTATATATTCGACCCCGAAACGCTCGGGCAGGTTGAAGTCCACCTGGACGGTGGTGCACTGCCATGAACGCCCAAGGACGTCTTTTATTTTGATGTCTATCTTCGGCCCGTAGAACACGCCTTCGCCCGGGTCTATACTGTAAGTTTAAATTTTTAGCCTCCAGCGCACTCTTAAGCGCTTCGGTTGCCCTGTCCCAGTTCTCCTGCGTACCGACGGACTTCTCCGGCTGGGTCGAGAGATATATTTCGTAGTCCGAAAAGCCAAAAGTCCGGAGCACGAACAGCGTGAAGTCCAGTACACTGAATATCTCGTCCTGGAGCTGATTCGGGGTGCAGAATATGTGGGCGTCGTCCTGCGTAAAGCCGCGTACCCGCATAAGCCCGTGAAGCGCCCCGGAGCGCTCGAAGCGATAGACCGTCCCCAGTTCCGCCAAACGGATCGGCAGGTCGCGGTAGCTGCGCTTCTTCGACTTGTATATCGCGATGTGGAACGGGCAGTTCATCGGCTTGATCTCGTACTCCTGCCCTTCCACTTCCATCGGGGAGAACATGCTTTCCCGGTAGAAGTCCCAGTGGCCGCTTTTCCTCCAGATGTCGAGCTTCGCCATGTGCGGGGTATATACCAGTTCGTACCCGCCGCTCACGTGCTCCGCCTTCCAGAAGTCCTCTATCACGCGGCGCACCGTCGCCCCTTTCGGGTGCCAGAGTATCAGTCCCGCGCCGGTCTCCTCCTCGTGGGAGAAAAGCTCCAGCTCGCGCCCGAGCTTCCTGTGGTCCCGCCTCTTGATCTCTTCCAGACGGTCGAGGTATGACTTAAGCTGTTCCTTGTCCTGCCAGGCGGTCCCGTATATCCGCTGGAGCATTTTGTTATGCTCGTCCCCGCGCCAGTAAGCGCCCGCGGAGTTTAAAAGCTTGAATGCCTTTATATAGCCGGTGGACGGGACGTGAGGGCCGCGGCAGAGGTCCGTGAAGCCGTCCTGGTCGTAAAGAGATACGGTATCCGCCTCCAGCTCGTTTATAATTTCAACTTTATACGGCTCCCCCATCTCGTCGAAGAGCCGGGCCGCTTCCGCCTTCGGCATCTCTCTCCGGACGAACGGCTTGTTGGCCTTGATTATCTCGGCCATCCGTTTCTCTATCTTCTCAAGGTCCTCGGGCGTGAAACCGCGTTCAAAATCGAAGTCGTAATAGAAGCCGTCTTCGATGGCCGGGCCTATCGTGGCCTTCGCCTCCGGGTACAGGTCCTTCACCGCCTGGGCCATGATATGCGACGCGCTGTGGCGGTAAACTTCTTTCCCGTCGGGAGAGTCGAAGGTGATTATATTCACCTGTGCGTCTTCTTCGACCGGCAGTCTCAAGTCCACTTTTGCGCCGTTGACCTGCGCGGCCAGCGCGGCTTTCTTCAGTCCGCTGCCTATCATCGCCGCGAGGTCGGCCGCTGTCTGGCCTTTCTCCATCTCTTTTTTAGTGCCGTCAGGCAATGTAATCTGTATGGTTGGCAAACTTTTCCCCGAAATTAAAAAAGGCATCACCAAAAGGGGTACCTTTCAATGACGCCTAAACAAAGTTAAGAATTGTACAACTGAAAATACCCCAGGGTTAAAATAAATCCGCGAAACCGCCTTAGCCGACTGTTCAAAGGTATCAGCAAAGGGGTCCGTTGTCAAGCTTTTTCATACAGTTGGAATGGTAGGCGCGGGCGGTTTCGAACCGCCGACTTCTTGCGTGTCAAGCAAGCGCTCTCCCCCTGAGCTACGCGCCTTCAGTCCGTGCAGGAGCAGATTCTAAATTTAAAGCTGCCCGTTTGTCAAGTATATAAAAGTTGATAACTGAAAATTGTACCGTTTCGCGCCGCGAGGAATAAAAATGGGGGGCTTAAAATGCCCCCCTCATAAAACAAGAAACCGGTCCTCTGGCTGCCTCACCCTAAGTGACGACTTACTTTAAGGCGTCCTTGAGACCTTTGCCAGCTGAGAACTTGGGCACCTTCGCGGCGGCGATTTTTATCGTTTCGCCGGTCTTAGGGTTCCTGCCCTTCCTCGCCTTCCTTTTCGTAACAGAAAATGTGCCGAAACCGACTAAGGATACTTTCTGACCTTTCTTAAGGGAAACCTTAACGCTGTCAAGACAGGCAGCGAGAGCCTTGCCGGCCGCCGCCTTGCTGATGTCGGCAGAGTCCGCCATTTTCTCGATCATTTCCGCTTTTGTCATTTGTAATCCTCCTTTCTCTTAAAAATCGAAATACTGATAATTGCCTATAAAATTGATGGTGCAGTATCTCTCACGGATGCCCGGTTGTCAAGGGTTTTTTTTGTTAGATATGCGCAGTTCGAATATTTTTTTCCGAAGCGTGTTCCGGTTTATTCCGAGCAGCTCCGCGGCTTTCAACTGGTTGTAATTCGTCTCGGAAAGCGCGCTTATAATGAGCGGCCTCTCGACCAGCGCGATTACCGAATCGTAGAGGTCGCTCTTATCGAGCTTCTTGTTCTTCTTCAGGAACGAATGTATCCGCTCTTCCAGGAGGCCTTCGAAAGTTATGCCGTCGGTTATCGTTATGCCGTCCTTCTCCCCCTTCATCAGGACTTCCACGTCCTCCGGGAGGATGGCCAGCGAACTCGACAGCACGACAGCGCGTTTTATGCAGTTCTCCAGCTCCCGCACATTTCCCGGCCACTCGTATTCAATCAACCGCTTCAGCGCCTTAGGCGTCAGCCTCTTCTTCTGCGCGCCGAGTTCCTGAGAGGTCTTATCGAGGAAATGCTCCGCTAACGCCGGGATGTCTTCTTTCCTTTGCCTTAAGGGGGGCAGGTGCAGGCTCACCACGTTCAGGCGGTAGAAGAGGTCCTCACGGAATTTCCCCTCGCTCACCGCTTCCTCAAGCTCTACGTGCGTCGCCGCGATTATCCGCGCGTCCGTCTTTATGGTTTCGGTAGAGCCGACGCGCTCGAACTCCCTCTCCTGGAGCGCGCGCAGCAGCTTCGCCTGAAGGTTTAAGTCCATGTCCCCTATCTCGTCCAGGAAAAGGGTCCCGCCGGACGCCTGCTCGAACTTGCCGATCTTCCGGGCGACCGCGCCGGTGAACGCCCCCTTCTCGTGCCCGAACAGCTCGGACTCCATCAGCTCCCGGGGTATCGCCGCCGAGTTCACGACCACGTACGGCCCCGCGACGCGCTTACTGTGCGCATGTATCGCCCGCGCTATAAGCTCCTTGCCGGTGCCGGACTCCCCGGTGATAAGCACCGTCACGTCCGTACCGGAAACGCGCCCGACGTCCTTGAATATCTCGCGCATCGAGGGCGCCTGGCCGATTATCTGCCCGACCTCGTAACGCTCCCGGAGCGACGCCTTCAGGCTCTCCACTTCCGCGACCATCGCCCGGTTGTCCATCGCGCGAGACGCCAGGAGTTTTACTTCCTCCACGTCGAAAGGCTTCGTGATGTAGTCGAACGCGCCAAGCTTCATGGCCTCGATAGCGGTGCTCATCGTGCCCTGGGCGGTCATCATTATCACGCAGGTATCGAGCTGGTCCTCTTTCATCTGCTTGAGCACGGAGAGGCCGTCCAGCCCCGGCATCCTTATGTCCATGAACGCCAGCGGGAACTGTCCCTTCTTCAGGAGGGCCAGCCCGGCAACGCCGTCCTTCGCCTCCTGGACCTCGTAGCCCTCCTTCTTGAGGGTCTTGTTCAGGACAAACCGTATCGATTCGTCGTCGTCAACGATTAGGATTTTATGAGACATTTAGTTCTCTATTAGTTTTATACTTGAGGAAAATCCTTCAAAGTTATCTTGAGTTAATTTATCCATTCCTGAATTATGCCAATTCTCCTGCGCGTTTTATTAATATTTTTATTACTTCTTCTATCCAGATTATCTTTCTGTATTCAGTTAAAGAGTTTATCCTTCCAGCTTGCCTTATCTCGACTTCTTTTTCATCCCCTTCTTGATGGCTATTTCGCCATAGTTTATCAAGAACTTTTACATCAACTGTTATATTATTTCTGCAGCAATCATCATGCTCCGTTTTCGTCTTGTAGCAAGACCAATACTTACTCGAAATACTGTAAGACATAATATGCCTTCGAAAGAAATTGTTCACTGCCTTGTTTAAATCCTAAATATCTATTAAGCATTGTTTCGAACTGTTCGGCATTTAAACAAAAATTTTCAGGAGGTTCATGCGGTAATTTCCTCTTTCTGATTTTAAAGATACCTCAAAGCTCATTGATACAGGCATATCCACAGAGAAACTTATAACGTTTTTCTGTTTCAGACTGATTCAAATATAAATTCTAATTCTCTGTAACCATATTTTAATGCTGCAAAATCTTCCCATTCATCAAGAGATTTTTCTACAATTTTTTTAAATTCTTCAACTTCTATATTTTGTTTAGGATGACTATTACTTTAAAATCTTCAATTGTTAAGTAGAAATCTTCCGTTTCTTTCTTCAACGGAATCGCGCTATCGTAGAAACACCTCTTATCTAATACTTTAAATTTATAAATTAATTCTTTAACATTCGCCATTCCGCCTCCAATTTTTACACATTAGATAAAATATTTATTGTCAATATATTTCTGCCTATTTTTTAGGCAAAATTAACTATTCTCATTCCTCGGCAGTTCGCTCTTTGAAATACCTCCTGATTAGCTGGCCAAGCCATCAATTTTTAATGGCCGCCCATATATAAGTGGCTTTATGGGAGAAATTTTATGGGGTATCAAAAACAGGGGGTTTTCCCCTGCGCACGATGCTATTTCAGGGGGTCAGGGAGGGGTTTTTGATACGTCATTTTTAAACGGTAAAAATAACATTTTAATTTTAATTAACAATGAGTTACATCGCATAAAAAGCCGATTTTAAATTCACGAAAAATCCAATTTTCATCTCTGTAAGTAGTTGAAAAATAAAGACTCACGTTGGCGTATCTGCCGCCTTTTCCCTTTCCCGCCCGCCTTTAATCAACGATTATTTATATGGAATCCCGCATCCGTAAAATTCCCAGGGTGCCTTCCCCCTCTTTCCCCTTGCCTCAGAATTATTAAAATGGTAAATTATACTGTTTTGTTTTACTGAAGATTACTCCCGGAGGTTTTCCGTCCTTATGGATGAGAGATACAACCCAAAGACAATAGAAGCAAAATGGCAGAAGCTCTGGGACGAGACCCAGGCTTTCAAGGCCACGGAAGACCCGGCACGCCAAAAGTATTACGTCCTCGAAATGTTCCCCTACCCGTCCGGCAAGATACACATGGGGCATGTCCGGAACTACTCCATCGGCGACGTAATCGCGCGATACAAAAGGATGCGCGGGTACAACGTCCTGCACCCGATGGGCTGGGACTCCTTCGGCCTGCCCGCCGAAAACGCCGCCATAAAGCACGGCATCCACCCGAACAAGTGGACGCTTGAGAACATCGCCTACATGCGAAGCCAGCTAAAGCAGATGGGCCTGTCATACGACTGGTCCCGCGAGGTCGCCACCTGCCTGCCGGAATATTACAAATGGAACCAGGTGTTCTTCGTGCGGATGCTTGAGAAGGGACTTGCGTACAAGAAGCTCGCCAGCGTGAACTGGTGCGAGTCCTGCAATACCGTGCTCGCCAACGAGCAGGTGGAAGACGGCAAGTGCTGGCGGTGCGAATCGGTCGTGATGCAGAAGGAGCTTTCCCAGTGGTTCTACAAAATAACCGCATACGCGGAGGAACTTCTTCAGTACCTGGATAAGCTCCCCGGCTGGCCGGAGCGCGTCCTTACGATGCAGAGGAACTGGATAGGCAAGTCCATCGGCTGCGAGATAGATTTTCAACTTAAAGACATACCTGGAATAGATAAAATTACCGTGTTCACCACGCGCGCCGACACCCTCTACGGCGCGACTTTCATGTCCATCGCCCCGGAGCACCCGCTGGTGCAGAGCTTATAAAAGGGCACTCGCAGGAGGCGGAAGTCCGGGCGTTCATAGAGAAAGTAAAGCGCACCAGCAAGATAGAGCGGACAGCCGAAACGGCGGAGAAGGAAGGGGTCTTCACCGGCGCGTATGCGATAAATCCGGTGACTGAAGAACCTATACCGATCTGGGCGGCGAACTTCGTCCTGGCGGAATACGGGACCGGCGCGGTAATGGCCGTCCCCGCGCACGACCAGAGGGATTTCGAGTTCGCAAAAAAATACGGACTACAGGTAAAGACGGTAATCCAGCCCGCGGGAGAGACCCTTCAGGCCGATAAGATGCAGGCGGCATACGTGGACGAAGGAGTGATGACGTCGTCCGGCCCCTTCGACGGCACTCCCAACGCACTTGGCAAGGAAAAGGTCGCGGACTACCTCCAGTCAAAAGGCATCGGGAAGAAGACCGTGAACTACCGCCTCAGGGACTGGGGCATATCCCGTCAGCGCTACTGGGGCACGCCGATACCCATCATATACTGCGATAAATGCGGGGCCGTCCCGGTGCCGGAGAAAGATCTGCCGGTGCTGCTTCCGACAGACGTAACGTTTACCGGCCTGGGCGCTTCTCCTCTCACGACGTCAAAAGAGTTCCTGAGCGTGAAATGTCCCGTGTGCGGGGCTGACGCCAGACGCGAGACGGACACGATGGACACGTTCATGGACTCGTCGTGGTATTTCCTTCGTTACACCGGCTGGGACAATGACACGCCGTTTAAAAAAGAGAACGCAGGCTACTGGATGGCCGGCGGCGGCGTGGACCAGTACATCGGCGGCATCGAGCACGCGGTGCTCCACCTCCTGTACGCGCGCTTCTTCAATAAAGTGCTTCGGGACCTGGGCCTTACGGATGCCGACGAGCCGTTCCGGAACCTCCTTACGCAGGGGATGGTCATAAAGGACGGGGCGAAGATGTCCAAGTCCAAGGGCAACGTTGTGGACCCGGACGAGCTTATACGCGAGTACGGCGCGGACACCGCGAGACTGTTCTCTTTATTCGCGTCCCCGCCGGAAAAAGACCTGGAGTGGTCCGAACAGGGCGTGGACGGTTCCTTCCGGTTTCTCTCGCGCATCTTTCGGCTCGTGCGCGAAAACCTGGACGTCATTAAGACCGCACCTCTCACACATGGAGACGATGCCTCCACGAAGGTGAAAGACCTTCGCCGCGCTACTCATAAGGCAATAAAAAAAGTGACGGAAGATATAGAGGACAGCTTCCATTTCAATACCGCGATATCCGCCATCATGGAACTGGTGAACGCGCTCTATCAGTTTGAAATAAATAAAAGCGATAAGGATGACGCGGCCGCCCTCCGGGAGGCAGTGGAAGCCCTGGTGCTTCTTATCTCGCCGTTCGCCCCGCACATCGCATCCGAGCTATGGGAGGCGCAGGGAAAGGGAGGCAGTATCGAGTCTATCCCCTGGCCCGTGTTCGACCCGGAGCTTATAAAGTCGGACGAGATACTCGTAGTGGTGCAGGTAAACGGGAAGGTGCGGGACAGGATAACCGTACCCGCGGAGTCGGCTGACGAGTATGTAAAGGAGCTTGCGCTCTCGCAGGACAAGGTCCGGCAGTTCATGGGCGGCAAAGAGCCGAAGAAGGTAATCTACGTGAAGTCCAAGCTCGTTAGTATTGTGGTATAGGATATCTACATGAAAAAATTGTTCTGTATATTTTTACTGTTGACCCTGCCCGCCTGCGGCTATCAGCTCGCCAGGACCGGCACCGTGACCGGAAAGGGCGCCGGGAAATACAAGGTCTCCATCCCGCTGTTCGAGAACGATTCATGGGCGCCGCTGGTCGAGAAGGACGTGACGGAAGCGCTGAAAGAGGATATCGCCCTGGACGGGCGCTGGGTCCTTACGGATAGCGGGGACGAGGATATACTCGTTACGGGCAAGGTGAAGAGGATGGAACTTGCGCCGCTGTCTTACGACCCGAGCGACAGGGTACTCGAATACCGCCTGAAGCTGCACATGGACGTTAAGGTCTCGGATATTAAATCCGGGAAGGTGCTCTGGAAGGAAGACGATTTCGTGTCCTACGCCGATTACCGGTTAACCGTGGACGTTACAAAAAGCAAAATCCGTCAGGAAGAGGCTATCAAATACGCCTCGAAGAATTTCGCGGATGAATTCATAATAAGGGTGCTGGATATTTTCTGATGAAGAAATCGATCAATCATAAGGCCCTGTTCGACCACCTGGATAAAAGCCGCGCGACCGGCCTTGCCACGGCATATCTCCTTACGGGGGAGGAGCTTTATTTCGCGGACAGGGCGCTGGCAGCCATCACGGAGAAGGCCCTGGCTGGCGCTCCGAGGGATTTCAACCTCGATGTCTTCTACGGAAAAGACACGAAGGCGTCAGAGGTCGCGGCGCAGGCGTCCACTCTTCCGATGATGGCCGAGAGGCGTCTGGTGGTGCTGAAAGAGGCGGATAAGCTCCGAGACCTGGGGCCGCTGAAGGAGTATCTTAAATCGCCTTCCCCTGACAGTGTCCTGGTAATGGTAGCAATGGGCGCGGAACGCTCGAAAGAGCGGACTCTCTCGGAATTGCTCCCGGACGATGGCGTCTATGTCCATTTCTGGCGGCCCCGGGATTATGAGATACCGGACCTGGTCCAGAGGTTAGTTAAGGCAAACGGCTTCACGATTGACCGGGGCGCGGTTTTATACCTCGCGGAGACCCTTTCCGGCAACCTCGCCCTGATAGAGGCGGAGCTTAACAAGGTTTTTAACCTCCTTGGCGACAGACGCGGCGTGAAGGAGGAGGACGTTAAGGAGTCGGTGGGGGATTTCGGCCTCCCGGCGGTGTTCGAGCTGGCGGACGCGGCGGCTGCGAAGGATGCCTCGAAAGCGATAGAGACGCTGGAGAAGCTCCTCCGGGACGGCGAGGAGCCGCTGAAGCTTCTTGCAATACTCGCGGGCCATTGGCGTAAGATGTCTGCGGGCGACGAGGGCGGGTTTAAGGGGCAGAAAGCCCCCGCGAGGACGATATCGGAAGATGACGCCGTCCGCGCATTCGGCTTATTCCAGAAGGCGGACAGGGACCTTAAAGGGTCTCCCGTGCCGCCTAGGCTGATAGTGGAACGGCTTGTGCTGGAACTTTCGGGGGCTGTTTAAGCCCCCTGAGTGGCAGATTTGTGAAGCTTTTTAGAGAGGCGTGAAATTTTGCGAGACGCGGCGTTTTTGTGGATTATGCCTTTTGAAGCGGCCTTCGATATGGCCGGGACGGCCGATGCCAATAACTCCTTGGCGGCCTCCGGGTCCTTCGCCACGGTCGTATTAAAGCTCTTTACGATAGTTCTGAGCGCCGCTTTCGCCTGGCGGTTCCTCTCCCTGCGGACGAGAGATTGTTTGTTCCTTTTCAGGGCTGACTTATGGTTTGCCAAATCCGACCTCCTTGGTGTTTTTAAACGAAGTTAAATTATTTAACACAACGAGCATTCCAAGTCAAGGATTAATTTATGCCAGTCACCGTACGAATGAGCCTTAAGACCAAGATTTTCCTGATATTCTTCGTGATGGACCTCGCGGTTATCCTGCTGCT
This sequence comes from Nitrospirota bacterium, assembly GCA_963698885.1. Classification (GTDB taxonomy): domain Bacteria; phylum Nitrospirota; class JACRHJ01; order JACRHJ01; family JACRHJ01; genus JBARKJ01. The sequence goes on from CAVOSJ010000003.1 coordinate 507,102, forward strand.
GGGGTTCGTCTCCTACCAGTCCAAGAAAGACGCGCTGAAGCGCCAGACCGAAAACAGCCTATCCATCATGGCTTCGGAGCTTGCGGACAAGGTGGACCGCTACCTTGAGGATAAGTACGAAGACACCCGCGCGATCGCGCTGCATTACTCGCTCCACGGACTGAAGACCACCACAAGCAGCCAGAATGCGATACTTTCCGAATACATGAAGATATATCCTTATTACGACCATATGAGCGTTATAAACGTCGAGGACATAAGAAAACCCGGCGGGAAAAGTTACAGTAACTCCTGGTTCCTTCCGGCCTTGAACGGCCAGGTCACGTCATCGGACATGTATATATCCCCCTTGACCGACAAGCCTACCATGTCTTTCGCGGCGCCCGTTTATGATCAGCAAGGAAGGCTGGTCAGCATCATCACGGCAAACCTGAAACTGGAAAATATCTGGGAAATTCTGGATGCGGTGGCGAAGGAGAACAAGGCTTCCGGGCATACCGGTTATGCCTTCCTCCTGAACAGAGAGGGCCTCCTTATCGCCCACCCCAAAGACGAACTCCTTCAGCCGCAGCCACACATGCCCCCGGATATGAAGAAAATGGTCCATGACATGACTAGCGGTAAGCGGGGTACGGCCTATTATTCCTCCAGAAAAGGCGTCCAGAAACTGGCCGGTTTCGCGCCGCTCAAGGGCTTCGGGGACTACAAGGGGCATGGCTGGTCCGTGGGAGTCAATGAAAATTATTCGGAACTGCAGGACCCGATGAACCGCCTGCTCAAGATATATTTCATGCTTTTCATCATTACGGCTTTCGGCGCGTTCGTGATTTCCAGGTATCTTGCCGGGTATATAGTAAAACCTGTCAACGAGTTGAGGGATGGCGCGGCCAAAATAGGAGCAGGCGATTTCGCCTTGAGGATCCCCCATAAACACGAGGACGAGATAGGAGAACTGGCGAACTCGTTCAACAGCATGGCGAATGCCCTCCAGGAAAGGGACGTGAAAATAAACGAGTACAACGACTATTTAAAAGACGCTAATTACCAACTCGAAAGGACGAACGATGAACTCGTCCGTCTGGAGAAGGAAAAAGCGGATTTTAACGCCATGATAACGCATGACATAAAGTCGCCGCTTTCCACCATCCTGACGTATGCGGAAATGATCGGCGACGGCACCCTTTCGGGCGAAGACGAGCTGCATAAGGCCATGACCAGCGTGTACGCGAGCGGCAAAAAGATTTTGACCCTCGTCGATAACTACCTGGTCTCGTCCGCAATCGACGCCGGAAAGCTGAAACTTAACGTCCAGCCTGTCAGCATAAATGAACTTATCGAGGATTCCATGACTTTCTTCATCCCCCAGGCGGAGAGGAAGAACGTAAAGATCTCTTTCCTGAAAGGGACCGGCCTCCCGCGCATCATGGCGGACAAGGTGCAGCTCGACCGGGTGATGGGAAATATACTGGGCAACGCGCTGAAGTATATTCCCTCCGGGTCGTCGGTTACAGTCTCGACAAAGGCCGCGGAGGATGGGATCGAGATAGTCATATCCGATACCGGCAAAGGGATACCGGAAAAGGACGTCGATACGATGTTCCAGAAATTCCGCCGCTCCAGCGCAACGGGAAAAATAGAGGGCATGGGCCTCGGCCTCTATATCGCCAAGGCCGTTACCGAAGCGCACGGCGGGAGCATCTCACTGACGAGCCGCGTGGGCGAAGGCACCACCTTCACCGTCCGCCTTCCGGCAATGACCCGGTTAAGCGGCCCCGCTTCATGAGCGAACAGACGAGCGTCACCCGCGCCGCCTGGTCGATAAGCCTCGTGACGGCCGTCTCGCGTATTCTTGGTTTCATCCGGGTCATGGTAATCGCCAGGATATTCGGCGCGGGGATGGTTGCAGACGCCTTTTTCCAGGCCTTCAGGATAAGCAACATCCTCCGCGAAGTGCTGGCGGAAGGATCGATGTCCGCGGCCTTCATCCCGGTCTTCACGGAATACTTCCATACTAAATCAAAAGAGGAAGCCAGGGAACTGGCAAGCTCCATCTTCTATATCCTGCTTTTCATATGCACGGGGGTAGTAACGCTCGGCATAATCTTTTCACCGGAGATCGTAAACGCCATCGCGCACGGCTTTGCCAGGTATCCCGAGAAGTTCGCGCTGACTGTAAAGCTCACCAGGATAATGTTCCCGTACGTCATGTTCGTCGGCCTCGCCGCGGTCACGATGGGCATGCTCAATTCCCTTGGCTCCTTTACCGTGCCCGCGCTCTCTCCTGTGATGCTGAACCTCTCGATGATCGGGTTTGCGCTCTATGTATCCCCTCATATGGAGACGCCTATAGTCGGACTGGCGCTGGGTGTCGTGTTCGGGGGGCTCTTGCAGCTGCTCATCCAGCTCCCGCCGCTTAAGAAAAAGGGGATGGGTTTTCTCTTCATGATCAGGCCGCGCGACCCAGGCGTCAGGAAGGTCGGACGCCTCACGATTCCGGTCATCGGCAGCCAGGCCTCTACCCAGATAAACATGTTCATAAGCAGCCTGATCGCGACTTACCTGCCCGAAGGCAGCGTCTCATATCTATTTTACGCAACTACCCTGTTCCAGTTCCCGCACGGAATTTTCGGGGTTTCAATTACCACGGCGGTCCTGCCCAGCATGTCGCGCCAGGCCGCCGTGGGCGATTATGACGGCCTGAAAGATACGCTCTCTTTCGGACTTCGATACATTCTTTTCATTATGGTCCCGTCGATGGTCGGCCTCATCGTGCTGAGCGTCCCGATTACCAGCCTCCTTTTTCAAAGGGGCACGTTCACTTATGCGTCAACCGTAAATACCGCCTACGCGCTCCAATTCTATAGCCTGGGCCTTTGGGCTTACTCCTGGGTCAGGGTTATAAACGCCGCCTTTTATTCGCTGCACGATACCAGGACACCGGTAATGGGGGCGTTCCTCGCGGTAACGGTCAACGCGACGTTAAGCCTTCTCTTGATGGGCCCGCTGAAACACGGCGGCCTCGCGCTCGCCACCGCGGTCGCTTCAATGGTAAACATGTCGCTGCTTCTATTTCTTTTCAGGAGAAGGATGGGACGGATAGGGGCGAAAAAGATTTTTATATCGGCTATAAAAATAGTCCTGGCCGCCGCCGTGATGGGCGTCGTATGTTATTATATAGGCCGGGGCGATTTATGGGCGCTAAGCGGCCATACCGCCAGGAAGGGCGCGATAGTCGGCGCGGCAATCACCGCCGGCCTTGCCGTCTATTGCCTCATACTCTATTTTCTTAAAAGCGAAGAGTTGTCATTCATAACCAACATGTTAAGGCGAAAGGTGCTTCATAAATGATCCTTGAAACTATCGCGGTGGGCGCGCTCGCGGTAAATTGTTATATCGTCGGCTCCGAGGCGACTCACGAGGCCGCGGTGATAGACCCGGGCGACGACGCGGAAAAAATAAACGCCGTCCTGCACCGGCGGGGCCTGAAGCTGAAATATATAATTTTAACCCACGCGCATTTCGACCATGCGGGCGCGGCAAAGGAACTCTTTGAGAAGACCCGCGCTTCGGTCATGGTGCACGAGAAGGACGCGGCCTCTCCTGAAAAATATTTCCGTTCAGGCCGCGATTTTCGGGATGCATGTGGAAGAGCCTCCGAGGCCGGACATTTTTTTGAAGGGCGGGGACAAGATAAAAATCGGGGACGTAGAGATGGAGGTCATCGAGACGCCGGGGCACACGCCCGGAGGCATCAGCCTGTACATAAAAAAGGCGAATGTCGTCTTCACCGGCGACACGCTATTCTGGGGCTCGATAGGCAGGACGGACCTTCCCGGCGGGGACTACAACACCATCATCCATTCCCTGAAAGACAAGCTAGGCAATCTCCCGGACGATACGAAGGTTTATCCCGGACACGGCGACGATACGACGATAGGTCTTGAGAAGAAGCAGAACCCGTATTTCGGGTAATTTTTTGTCCAGGCCTTCGAGGGTCAGCGTCCCGCTTTTATAATCGCCGCCTTCAACTCCCGCGCGAACTTTCCGGCCTCCCTCACCGCTTCTTCGGGGCTTGAGCCGCCTTCTCTATTTTTCCCACTATGGCGCTGCCGACAATTACGCCGTCGGCAATTTTAGCCATCTCGCCCGCCTGCTCCGGGGTCGAGATGCCGAAGCCCACACAGACGGGTTTTTTGCTCATCCGCTTAATCTTCCTGACGGCTTTATCGATGCCCGTTGACATGCTTGCGCGGGCCCCGGTAACGCCGGTGAGCGAGACGTAATATATGAACCCGCCGCCGCTTCCCGCTACCATGTTTATCCTGTCGTCGTCCGACGTCGGCGCGAGGAGGAATATGAGGTCCAGCCCCCGGCTCCCGCAATGTGCCGATAGTGTCGAGGCTTCTTCCGGCGGCAGGTCCGGCACGATGAACCCGTCCACGCCCGCCCTTTTAGAGTCCTCCGCGAATTTTTCCTCGCCGTATTTATGCACGAGGTTATAATACAGCATCAGGATGATTGGGATCCCGGAGGATTTCCGGAGTTCCTTTACCAGCGCGAATATTTTTTTTAAGTTCGCTTTCTGCTTGAGCGCGCGTATCGCCGCGCGCTGAATCGTCGGGCCGTCCGCGAGCGGGTCGGAGAAAGGGACGCCAAGCTCGACCATGTCCGCGCCGGATTTCTCCAGTTCCAGGACTATCCGGGCCGTCGTCTGAAGGTCCGGGTCCCCCGCCATGACGTACGGGATGAATGCGGCCTGTTTTTTTTCTTTCAGTTCGGTAAGCTTATTTTCTATGCGGGACATTACAGACTGACCCCCCTCATCTCCGCGACCTGGTTCACGTCCTTGTCGCCCCTGCCGGACAGGTTCACGATTAGAACCTGGCTCTTCTTCATTTTAGGCGCGCGCTTCACCGCTTCCGCAACCGCGTGAGAGGACTCAAGCGCCGGTATTATCCCTTCCGTCTGCGAGAGCAGGTCGAAGGCGGCCAGGGCCTCGTCGTCCGTGGCATAGGTATATTCAATCCTGCCCTTGTCGCGGTAGAAGCTGTGCTCCGGGCCTACGGATGCGTAGTCCAGCCCCGCGGATACCGAATGCGTCTCCAGTACCTGGCCTTCGTCGTCCTGCAGAAGCCAGCTCTTCGTCCCCTGGAGGACGCCAAGCGAGCCGCCTGCGTACCGGGCGGCGTGCTTTCCGGATTTGATGCCTTTGCCGCCCGCCTCGACGCCGACCATTTTGATATCGTCTTTCAGGAAGCGGAAGAAAAGCCCCATCGCGTTGCTGCCGCCGCCCACGCAGGCGATAAGCACGTCCGGCAGTTTCCCCTCGGCCTTCAATATCTGCGCCCTCGCCTCTTTCCCGATGACGGACTGAAAATCACGCACCATTACCGGGTACGGGTGCGGGCCGAATACCGTGCCCATTATGTAATGCGTGGTGCGGACGTTGGTCGTCCAGTCCCGTAGCGCCTCGGAGATGGCGTCCTTGAGCGTCTTGCTGCCCAGGTCCACAGGTACGACCTCGGCACCCAAAAGCTTCATCCGGAATACGTTCAACGCCTGGCGCCGCACGTCCTCCGTGCCCATGTATACTTCGCACTTAAGGCCCAGAAGCGCCGCCGCCGTAGCGGTCGCCACTCCATGCTGTCCCGCGCCGGTCTCCGCGATCACGCGCTTCTTCCCGATGCGTACGGCGAGCAGCGCCTGGCCGAGCGCGTTGTTTATCTTATGCGCCCCGGTATGAGCTAAGTCTTCGCGCTTCAGATATATCTTCGCCCCGCCGAGCTTTTTCGTGAGGCGCGCGCAATAAAAAAGGGGCGTGGGCCTTCCGACGTAATTGGCGAGGTAGTAATCCAGTTCCCGCTTGAAAGCCGGGTCTTTTTTCGCCTTGTTGTATTCTTTTTCCAGCTCTAACAGTGCGGGCATAAGCGTCTCCGGCACGTACCTACCGCCGTATGGCCCGAAGTGCCCGCTTTTATCTGGCAGCATTTTAACGACCTTCTTTCAATAACGCCCCCTGCACCCCCTCTTATCTTAAGAGGGGGAACGAGGAGTAAGAATTTACGATGCGGCCCTTGCCGCCAATATAAATTTCCGGACTGCCTCCGGGTCCTTCTTCCCCTTGGCGGCCTCGACGCCTGAAGACACGTCCACCGCGTACGGCCCTACTTTCCGGACGGCCTCGGCGACATTCTCCGGGTCGAGCCCGCCAGCGAGTATTATCCTGCCGAACGGTCTCGCGGCTACGGCTATGTCCCAATTGAAGGCGACGCCCGTGCCGCCCATCTCCTTCTCGGAATACGTATCCAGCAGGAACGCCGCCGCGTCCGGATAATCCTTCAGCGCGTCCAGGCTTTCCATCCCCCGGATTTTGAAAGCCTTGAGATACGGCATCCCGAAGGAAGAGCAGTAATCCGGGCCTTCGGAGCCGTGGAACTGTAAAATCCCCACGCCGCTTTCATTGACGGCATGCTTCACGAAGTTTTCTTCCGCATCGGCGAAGACGCCGACGGTGGAAATAAACGGCGGCAGGGCGGCTATTATCTCTCCGGCCCTGGCAGGGTCTATGTACCTCGGACTTTCGTTGAAGAAGACGAACCCCAGCGCGTCCGCCCCGGCCAGGGCGGCGAACAGCGCGTCTTCAAGGTTCGTGATGCCGCATATTTTTACTTTAGTCATTATATTACCGGCAACTCAGCGAGTGCCTGCTTCATCTTGTCCACGTCGAACTCCGTGTCCTTCATTTTTCCGGAGTTGTACTCGTCATAAGCCGCGAGGTCGAAGATGCCGTGGCCTGAGAGGTTGAAGAAAATCGTCTTCTCCTTCCCCTCTTCACGCGCCTTTATCGCCTCGTCTATCGCGCCTTTTATCGCGTGCGAGGACTCCGGCGCCGGGATTATCCCTTCGGTCCTGGCGAAAGTCAACGCCGCCTCGAATATCTCGGTCTGATGGTACGATATGGCGTCTATCAGCCCGTCTTTGTAAAGCTGGCAGATTATCGGCGAATCCGCATGGTAGCGGAGGCCGCCCGCATGGTCCCCCGGCGGAATGAAATTATGGCCCAGGGTATACATCATCATGAGCGGAGTCATCTGGGCGGTGTCGCCAAAGTCGTAGCGGAATTCGCCTTTCGTCAAGGTAGGGCAGGACGCGGGCTCCACCGCGACGACGCGAATGTCTTTTCCGTTAATCTTGTCCCGCATAAACGGGAAGGATACGCCCGAGAGGTTGCTCCCGCCGCCGCATGCGGCGAGTATCACGTCCGGGTAATCGCCCGCCTTCTTGAACTGCTCCTGCGCCTCCAGGCCGATTATCGTCTGGTGCAGGCAGACGTGGTTCAACACGGAGCCAAGCGCGTAATTCGTGTCGGCGTGAGTCGCGGCGTCCTCTACCGCTTCGCTTATGGCCAGCCCCAGGCTCCCGGGATTTTCGTGGTCGGCGGCGAGCGCCTGACGTCCGGCGTTCGTGTGGTTGCTGGGAGACGCGAAAACCTTGCCGCCCCAGGTCTCCATCGCTATCCGCCTGTACGGCTTCTGCTTATAGCTGACCTTCACCATATAGACCGTCACGTCCAGGCCGAAAAACGCGCCCGAGAAGCACATCGCGCTCCCCCACTGCCCCGCCCCGGTCTCGGTTGCAATGCGTTTCATGCCCGCCTGCTTGTTATAATACGCCTGCGGGACGGCGGTGTTCGGCTTATGGCTTCCGGTGGGGTTTAACCCCTCGTGTTTATAATAAATTTTCGCGGGGGTCTTGAGCGCCTTTTCCAGCCTGTGGGCGCGGTAAAGAGGGGACGGCCGCCACAGGGAATAAATCTCCATCACCTCTTCCGGTATATCTATCCAGCGCTCCGTGGAGACTTCCTGCTCGATTAACGGCATGGGAAAAATCGCCGAGAGGTCGTCGGGCCCAATGGGCTGATGCGTGCCCGGGTGAAGAGGCGGGGCCGGCCTGTTGGGCATGTCCGCCATGATGTTATACCACTTCTTCGGCATCTCCTTCTCTGTCAGGATAATTTTCGTCTCTTTCATTTATCCTCCGCTATGGTTAAAGCGCCGACTTCGGGCCGGTCAGTTCCCGCAACTTTTTGCCGAAATCCGTCTCTCGCATGAGCGCCTCGCCTATGAGGGCCGCGTCCGCGCCGACCGATTTCAGGAACTTTAAATCGTCCCTTGTGGAAATCCCGGACTCGCTCACAACGATCCGGTCCATCGGTATCTCTTCGATCAAGTATTCCGTATTCTTTATGTCCACCTCGAAGCTCTTCAGGTCGCGGTTGTTTATGCCGATTATTTTAAATGTCAGGTCCAGTATTTTTCCCAGGTCGTCCTCGTCATGCGCCTCCGCCAAGGCCTCCATCCCGAGCTCTTTACCCAGGAGGTAGAGGTCTTCCATCTGGTCCCGTTCGAGGATGGAAGCGATGAGCAAAATGGCGTCCGCGCCATTGGCGCGCGCTTCATATACCTGGTATTCGTCGAATATAAAATCTTTACGGAGCACCGGGATGCCTATGCTGCCCGATATCCATTTGAGATAGCCGATGTCGCCCTTGAAATATTTTTTTTCAGTTAACACGGACACTGCCCGCGCCCCGTTCTCCTCATACACGCGGGCGATGGTGACGGGGTCGAAGTCCGGGCGGATGAGGCCCTTTGAAGGCGAGGCTTTCTTTACTTCTGCTATTATCGAAACCGCGTCCGCATTTATTAATGCGGCGGCGAAATCCATTACGGGACGTCCTTCGGCCAGCATCGCCTTGACTTCACTCAGCGGCAGGCGGCTCTTAATGTCCTTAAGCTCTTCTATTTTGTCCGCAACTATCCTGTCTAAAATCACCTGCACCTCAAAGTGAATTCAACAGCCCGTCATGCGGGCGCAGCCTGAGGGACCCGCCGCAAAATTTTAAAGCAAATTCAAACTAAGTTCCCAAGGCTGCGCCCGACTGACAAGTTCTACGCGCAGGGCCTCTTATAAACTCGCCAGTATCGCGGAATTAAGGTCCTGCTTCTTCGTCTCTTCGATGCATCTTAAATCGTCGAGATTTTCCAAGTGCTCCAGTATTGCGGCTTCCTGATTCTTCGTGTTGCTCATAGAATTACCCTCCTTCTTTTTTACCCATTACTACTCGTGCCTGACAAACTGCGTCAGGCTTCCCCGCCACTCACACGAACTCAATCAAAGTCTGTAATTTATTCAGCGCCGCCCCGGAATCTATCGACTCGGAGGCTTTCGTTATTCCTTCGGCAAGCGACGATGCGGCGCCGCCGACATAAATCGCCGCGCCTGCGTTTAAAAGGACGATATCGCGCCTCGGCCCTTTTTCGCCTTTTAAGACCGAAACCGTAATCGCCGCGTTACTCGCCGCGTCTCCGCCCAGTATGCCTTCGGCTGAAGAAAGTTCAATCCCATAATCGCGCGGGTCGAGGATGAACGTATGCACGCCCGCGTCCTTCACCTCGGAGACCCTGCTCTCGCGCGTGACGGTAATCTCGTCCAGCCCGTCCATCCCGTGCACCACCATCGCCCGCTTCGTGCCCAGGTTCAAGAGAACGTGCGCGAGCTTTTCCGTCAGGTCGGCCTCATAGACCCCCATCACCTGGGCGTTCGCGCCCGCCGGGTTGGAGAGAGGGCCCAGGAGGTTGAACATGGTCCTGATGCCTATCTCGCGCCGGGGGATGAGGGCGTATTTCATCGCCGAGTGCAGAAGCGGCGCGTAGAGAAAGCCTATGCCGATTTCATCCACGCACCTGCCGACTTCTTCCGGCGAAAGTTCGAGGTTCACGCCAAGCTCGCCTAAGACATCCGCGCTGCCGCAGCACGACGATACCGCGCGGTTCCCGTGCTTCGCCACCTTTATCCCCGCGCCCGCCGCGACAAAAGCGCAGGTGGTGGATATATTGAACGTGCCGGTAGAGTCCCCGCCGGTGCCGCAGGTGTCGAGGATGGTTTCCTCGTCCAGGTTGATATCGTCGCAGTCGATGGATAAGGGGCGGGATTTAAGAGGTATCCGGGTGGCCTTCCTGCGCATTACGCGGGCCGCGCCGGTTATCTCGTCAATGGTCTCGCCTTTCATCCTGAGCGCGGTGATGAACGAGGCAATCAGCACATGAGATGCTTCGCCGTCCATTATCTCGCGCATCGCCGTCTCCATCTCCTCCTGGGAGAGGTTCCGGCGCTCGACGACTTTTAATATGGCTTCTTTTATCACTTGGCCCTCATCAATCTCAGAAAGTTTCTGAGTATGTCCTTGCCCGGGCGGGTCAGGATGGATTCCGGGTGGAACTGGACGCCCTCAACAAAATATTCCTTATGCCGAAGCGCCATTATCTCGCCCTGCTCCGTCTCAGCCGATACCTCCAGGCAATCAGGCAGAGTCTCGCGCTTTACAATCAGGGAGTGGTAGCGCGTGGCCTCGAAAGGGTTTTCGATGTCTTTGAATATCGTCCTGCCGTCATGGCGTACCATGGACGTCTTGCCGTGCATGAGCCTGGCTGCCCGGACGACGTCTCCGCCGAACGCCTCGCCTATGGACTGATGCCCCAGGCATACGCCCAGGATGGGTATCTTCCCCGCGAAACGCTTTATGGTGTCCACCGAGATGCCCGCCTCTTTCGGGGTGCACGGGCCGGGTGATATGACGATGCCTTCCGGCTGAAGGTCCGCTATCTCGTCCAGCGTTATCTTGTCGTTCCTGAAGACCTTCAGCTCCTCGCCCAGTTCCCCGAAATATTGGACGAGGTTATACGTGAAGGAGTCGTAGTTGTCGATCATCAAAAGCATATGTTACCCCTTATTCGCCGCCTCACAGACTCTCTACCGGACAGCGCCCTATAGCCCCTTCTCCGCCATTTCGAGCGCCTTCATCATTGCGGCGGCCTTATTCACCGTCTCGATATATTCCGTCTCCGGCACGGAGTCCGCGACCAGCCCCGCCCCCGCCTGCACATAGACCTTGCCGTCTTTGAAGAGGAGCGTCCTTATCGTTATGCAGGTGTCCATGTTGCCTGTGAAGCTGAAATACCCGACCGCGCCCGCGTAAGGGCCGCGCCTGGTCGGCTCCAGCTCGTCTATTATCTGCATGGCGCGTATCTTGGGCGCGCCGGATACCGTGCCCGCCGGGAAGCACGCCTTCATGACGTCATATGCGTCCTGGCTATCACTCAGCTCGCCCCGGACGTTTGAGACTATGTGCATGACATGAGAATATTTCTCTATGACCATCAGTTCGTTCACGGCGACCTTACCCGGCTTCGATACCCTACCCACGTCGTTTCGGCCCAGGTCGACCAGCATTATGTGCTCGGCGCACTCCTTGGGGTCGGCCAGGAGTTCCTTAGTCAGCGCCTCGTCTTCTTCCTCGGTGGCCCCTCTTTTTCTGGTCCCCGCGATAGGCCGAAGGTCTATCCGCGAGCCTTCCACCCGGACCATCACTTCGGGCGAGGAGCCGGACAGGACGAAGTCCCCGCAGTTCAGGTAGAACATATAAGGCGACGGGTTTATCACCCGGAGCGCCCTGTACACGTCGAACGGGTCGATTGTCGCCTTCTCCTCGAACCTCTGGGAGAGCACGACCTGAAAGATGTCGCCCGCCTTGATATATTCCTTCGCGGCCCTTACGGCATTTTCGAAATTCTTTTTTGTAAAGCTGGATTTAAGTTTTCCGGTAATCTTCGCCCTGGGCTTTTTACGCTTCGGCTGCTTCCCCTTCAGGGTTTCCACCAGGGCGTCGATTTTAATTTTCGCCTCTTCGTACGCCGCTTCCGGGCCCGCCTCCCCGACGTGCGCGTTCGCCACTACCTTTATCTTCTGCGCGACATTGTCGAATATCAGCAGGGTGTCCGTCAGCATGAAGAAGAGGTCCGGGCAGTCCACTCCCGGTTTTTCTCTTGTCCCGATATTCTCCAGGAAGCTAACTACGTCATAGCCCGCGTACCCGACCGCGCCGCCGAAAAAGCGCGGCAGGCCAGGGACCGGGACCGGGCGGTACTGTGCCATCGTCTCCTTCAGGAATTCTACCGGGTCAGCCGTGAGTTCTCTTTCTTCCGTAGACCCTTTTGTTTCTATGAACCCCTTATTGCCGGAGGTGCGGACTATAACGGACGGGTCTGCCCCGAGGAAGGAATATCTTGCCCATTTTTCGCCTCCCTCGACGCTCTCCAAGAGGAACGAATACCGGCCTGAATCTATTTTAAGGAAGGCGGAGACGGGCGTAAGCATGTCCGCGAGCATTTCGCGATATACGGGGACGAGGTTTCCCTGCCCGGCCTTTTTCTTGAATTCCTTGATATCCGGATAATACATAGGCTTGACAAATAAAGGTTGCGTTGTTTTAATTAAGTATAACTTTTTTATTTTGACCGGATGCTTTTCCGGGCCTCTCCCGGGCACTGGAAACTTAGCACGTCCGGGTTTAAGTGTCAAGGACTTAAAGCTTTTTACCCAGGCAAGGGAGGGACGGAGATGAGAAGATATTTTATCGGGAAAAGCTTTCAGTCAAAGTTAATCATGAAAGCCTTCCTCCTCACCGTGGCTTCCGAAATCCTCTTCTGCGCCGCTGTCTATTTTGTTCTAAGGAAAGATATTCAAGGCGGATTCCCCGCCGCCCTTCAAACCGTCAGGTCTTTCCGGTTCAGCGTGCCATCCGCAATCGGTCTGTCCGAGACCGCCGTTTTGCCGCTTCTCGCGCTTGGTATCGCGGTTATAGGCCTCCTGATGTCGCATAAGCTGGCCGGCCCCCTCTGGAAGGTAGAGAAGACGGCGCGCATGGTAGCGGAGGGCAACCTCTCGCATAACCTTACCCTGAGGGACAACGACGAGGTCCAGGAGTTCGCCCGGCAGGTGAACGGCATGGTGAAGGGACTCAGGCAGAAGGTATGCAGAATAGAGGTGGCATACCTGCAGCTGGATAGCTGCGCCCGGAGGCTGCGGGATAAATCGCCCCTTGGCATGTCGGCGACAGAGCGTGCGGAGACCCTGCGTGAGATACATCTTGCCGCTGGCGAACTCGTCGAGAGATTAGATGCCATAAAGACGTCAAACTGACGGGGACAATAGAATGCGCCGCATCTTCATAATCGCACTTTTAACGACGGCCGTCGCCGCCGCCGCTTTCGCTGTCGAATTCGATAGCAGGTCGAACCCGCACGAGTTCGCCCGGACGGACTGCTTCTACTGCCACGTTACCCTCCCGCCCAAGGGGACGCCAGGCGAGGGACCGCTCCGTTTCACGGACACTATCTCTAATATGTGCGCGCGCTGCCACGACATGTCCAAAAGCATATCCCACCAGGTGAACATGAGGCCGTCGGACCGGGTGAACATACCCAGGGATATGCCGCTGGACGCGGACGGAAAGATGACCTGCGCGACCTGCCACGACATCCACAGGGCATACGTCAATCCCCTCACCGGCCAGAAGACATATTTCCTCCGCCGCGACGTCATCGGCAAGAACTTCTGCTTATCCTGCCATAATACGGAAGAAGGGATAAGGCAGATACAGCTGGCGTCGATAGGGCCGGACGCGAACACGACGGCCCTTACAGACTCGCACAGGACGGTGATGGAAAAGGGCCACGGGTTCGCCCGTTTCAAGGTTTCGGACAAGAGCGAAGACCTGGACCCGCTCTCGCTTGCCTGCCTGGACTGTCACGGCGGCGCATCCCCGAAGACGACCCTGGGTGAAGGCGTCTGGCCCCATTCGACTTCCTGCATCGGCCTCTCTCACCCGATAGGCGTCGATTACTCGTTGGCGACAATGGGGAACGCCGGTTACGTCCCGGAAGAGAAACTGGATAAGAGGCTCCGTCTTTTTGACGGGAAAATCGGCTGCTGCACCTGCCACGACCCTTATGCGGCTGAAGGGAAGACGCTGGTAATAGGTGCCCGCGGGAGCTTCCAGGGCCTCTGCCTCGCCTGCCATAAGGAGTTAAGGAGTGAACCAAATGCAAAATAATGACTGGAGGAGACGGAACTATTTCATCAAAAAGGGATTTCAGTCGCGGTTCGTGGCCAGGTTTTTGATAGTTGCCGTAGCGGGGTTCGCGGCGGCGGGATACCTGGTTTACCGCTCCGTGGAAAGGAGCGCGGAAGAAGTATTCTACAGCAACCACTTCCGGCTCACAAGCACATCGGATATGGTAATCCCCGCCCTCTTGAAGGTAAATTTATTAGCAGTCCTGCTGATTGTCGCGGCGGTTTCAATAGTGGTGCTGGTGGTATCCCACAGGCTTGCGGGACCGATATTCCGGCTTGGGAAGGCGGCGGAGCGAATAGGCAGGGGCGACCTGACGGGTAGTTTTGAGCTACGGGCCAAGGACGAGATAAAAAGTCTCTCCGACTCGTTTAAAGAGATGAACGGCAGCCTGCGCGTGCAGTTCGCGGACATGAAGCGTGAAGCCTCCGCAATTGAGTCATACTCGAAAAAGATGCTCGAAAGAGACTGCATAACCAGGGAGGAGTCGGAGGATTTCTACCGGCTCTCGTGTGTTTTCGGAAAAAGACTTGAGAAATTCGTAGTCAGATAGGTTAGAATAAAGAAGTGTAAACTTTTTAGCATTAAGAGCGTCTATTAGAATGACTATGAGAACTAAGTATTACCTCTTCTTTGCGCTGGTCTTGGCTGTCCTGGTTCCGACCCTTGCTTTTTCAGGCTCGGCGGATCCTGATTTCGGCGCCCTCACCGCCAAAGAAGGGAAAGCAAAGGAACTTTTTAAAGACCCCACCCTTTACAGGGAAGCGGATCTTAAAGCCCTGCCTACCACCTCGCCCGATTTCGAGTTCCTGCTGGACAGGCCCCGCACCTCCGTCGCCCTTGCCGGGAAAATGCATAAATCGCTCGACAAATATGTGATAACGAAGACCGGCCCCGAGGTCTATCACATCGACGACACCAAACAACTGGTAGGCGACATGGAGCTTATCAACTCCACCCCCGGCAGGAGGCTGTACTACATCGACGGCTACTGGAAGATAATCCTGGGCGTAATACTGAAGGGAAGGATCGCCCTTCTGGTGGAGTACCATGAGACTGGCCCCGGAAAGCTCGATGCAAAGGCCAAAGGCTACATGATGGTTGATAACTCGGCTGCCGGCGTTGCTTTAAAACTCCTGGTAAAGCTGTTCCCCGCAAAGGTGGATGCGCGGATCGCGCGGTTTGCGACGGCGGTGCAAAAGGTCGTCGAGGGCGTGCATGACGACCCTGCGGGGACTCTTAAGAGGCTGGAGAACGCGAAGAACGTCCCGCCTGCGGAGGCGCGCGAGTTCAGGGACAGGTTTATTAAAGATTAGTATATAATTAGTCTTGACATCTTCCAAACAAGCGAGTAGTATTTGACAAGTGGTGCCACGGCACAACGCCGTGGCTTTTTTTATGCCTGCGATTTTTCATTGCTAAGAGGTTGAACGCTGTACTTAGGTTGAAAAAGTTTGACAGGTTAATCGGGCGATGCGCAGGGTGCGCCAGCCCAAAGAAAAAGGGGTTTTGTTGATGAAGGGTACAGTAAAGTGGTTCAACGAGAGCAAGGGTTATGGTTTCATCTCTCCTGAGGAAGGCAAAGACGTTTTCGTGCATTTCTCCGAGATAAAGATGGACGGCTTCAAGACTTTGAACGAAGGACAGGAAGTCCAGTTCGAAGTCACGAACGGCCCGAAGGGTCCGCAGGCGGTTAACGTGATGAGCGCGTAAAGCGCATCAAAAACGAAAAACCAATACCCCCGGAAGAAATTCCGGGGGTTTTTTTTGTGGAATTTTTTTCACTTTTTATCAGCTCGTCCGCAGAGCCTCCACGATATTCATCCGTGCGGCCCGTAATCGCCGGCGGCACTCCGCCTATAAGGCCCATCACAAGCGCGAACGCCAGCGACTTCCAGAAAATTTCAAACGTAAGGGTGAACGTGAACGCAAGCTCGGAGAATGTCTGCCAGTTCATGGTGGATATGGTGAAGAGCTGGAGGAAGGACGCCAGGAAAAGCCCCGCCAGTCCCCCGATGAAACCCAGCAGAAGGGATTCGGAGATGAACGCCAGAGTTATGTTCCGCCTCGTGAAACCTAACGCCCGGAGTGTCCCTATCTCGCTCACCCGGTTCGACACCGCGGCGTACATGGTTATCATCGCGCCGATTATCGCGCCGATGGAAAATATCACCGTAAGCGAAAGCCCCATAATCCGCAAGAACTTCGCCATCAGCTCGGACTGGTCCTTGTAATACTGCGTCTCGCGCCTTACGTCCAACGTCAGCCTCGGGTCGGATTCCAGCCTCGCCTTTACCTTGCCGAACTCGGAGGAGTCCCGCAGTTTGAATATGACCGAGGAGTAAACAGGCCGGCGGAATGCCTGCATAAGCTGGTCGGCGTCCCCCCATATCTCCGAGTTGAACCCGGTGTTGCCCGCGTCGAAAATCCCCACGACCCTCCAGTCCCGCATCCCGAACTTTAAACTCTCTCCGAGGCCCGCGCCCTGGAAGCGTTCCGCGACGCCCTGCCCGGCCATAATCTCAGCCGAGCCCGGCCTTGGCATACGCCCCGCGACGATCTTCACCTGCGGCCTGAGCGCCATGGACTCTTTGCCTATGCCGCGTATCTCCACGTTAGACGGATTGTCGCTCCCCCGCTTCAAGAGGTTTATCAGCACGACAAGCTCCTTTGCCACCTGCTTCTCTCCGTCCGGACCAGTCGCAATTTCCGGCTGGCTCTCCACGATGGACGCCTGGTCGCGGTCCACTCCGCTCTGGACTTCGGTATCCGCCGCCTTGCGGACGGCGACGACGTTATCATGGGAGCCTGTCTCCACCAGCGTCTTCTTCAAACCGGCAGCGAGCATGAGGACCGACGCGAACACGAAAACGACGAGCGCCATCCCACCCGCCGTCAGGACAGTCGTGAGCTTCCTGGTCCAGAGGTTTCTGAAGGAATAAAAAAAGAAGATCGCCGCCATTTATCCGATCCTCCTGAGGCCGTCGGCAATCCGCAGCTTTATCGCCCGCCACGCCGGGAAAATGGAGGCCGTAATTCCCACGATCATCCCGGCCGCGATGTCCATGTAAATGGTTTGCCGGGCGACGTTGAAGACCGGGAACCAGTCGCTCAGCTCCGATTTGAACCACTGCGCCGCCGGATACGTCAACGCTATGCCTATCGCGCATCCGGTCATCGACAAAATGATCGACTCTCCGAAGATAAGGAAGGCGATATCCCATCCCCCGAAACCGAGCGTCTTGAATATCGCGTACTCCCCTATCCGCTCGCGCGCGGTCATGGCCATGGTGTTCGCCGCCACGGCCATGATGATTAAAATGACGACGAAAGAAACCAGCTGTATCGCGATTACTATCGCCTCGGTCATGGCGATAAAACTAAGCTGAAATGCCTTCTCCGTCTCCGTCAGCGTCTCGGCCAGGGAGTTCTTGAACATCTTGTCTATATCCTGCGCGACACGCGCCGCCAGGTCGGGGCGCTCCACTTCTATCATATAGAAACCGACCTGGTCAGCCCGCTGAGGCGCCGTTTTTTTCATCGTCTCGTTCAAGTAATCCCAATGGAACATGAACTGGTCTTCGGGTGTGCTCTTGTACTTCCCTTTATATATCCCCCTGAGTACGAACTCCCAGTTTCCGGGATAAATATTCCCCTTGATCGTAATCGTGTCGCCTATCTTCCAGTGGTATCTCTCGACAATCTTACGTCCGGCTATGCAGGCCTTCCTGTCGTTTAGTAAATGCCTTCAGCTGGTCCGGCGGCACTACCAGCTCCGGGAACATCTTGAAATATGATTTCGTGTCCACGGCGAAAGACGGCACGAAATTCTTTTCGTTCTGGTAAGTCCCGCCGAACCAGTTCCCGTAGGATACATCCTTCACGCCGGATACCTGACGTATCTTCTCCTTGTAGGAAAGCGGGAGCGGGAAAATTATCGATATGGAATTTCTCGTAACGAGGCGCGTCGCCGACGACGCTTCGACCCCCGCATACCACGCGCCGACGATTGTCCGGAGCATACCGAAAGACAATATGGCGATGGCGATGCCCAGAACTGTGAGGATGGACCGGAGCTTGTGGCGCAGGGGGTTTTTAAAAAGTAGCTTAATCAGCATTGGTGAGGATACCTTTTTCGAGGTGCCTCAGGACGTGCGCTTTTTCGGCGGCTCTGGGGTCGTGCGTCACCATGATAATCGTCTTGTCCGATTCACGGTTCAGGCGCTCCATCAGGCCCAGTATCTCCTGCGCCGAGACCTTGTCCAGGTCCCCCGTCGGCTCGTCCGCGACAAGTATTGCAGGGTCCGTGACAATCGCTCGGGCGATTGCCACCCTCTGCTGCTGGCCGCCCGAAAGCTGGGAAGGATAGTGGTCCATACGGTCTTCGAGACCCACTACTCTAAGCGCCGTATCGGCGTGTTCGCGCCGTTCTTTTTTTGAAAGTCCGGTCAGCACCAGCGGAAGTTCCACGTTCTCGAACGCGGTCAATACCGGGATCAGGTTGTAGAACTGAAATATGAACCCTACGTTCGACGCGCGCCACCCGGCAAGCTCGGTCTCCGAAAGGGCGGTAATATCGACCCCGCCTACATGGATGCTCCCGCTGTCCGCCTTGTCCAGTCCGGCGATTAAGTTTAAGAGCGTGCTCTTGCCGGAACCGGATGGCCCCATCAGGGCGACGAACTCGCCTTTTTGTATATCGAAAGTCAAATCCTGCAGTACCGGCACCACCTGGCTTCCCCGGCGGTAGGACTTCGTGACGTTACTGACCTGGACTACAGGCTCTTTATTATTTGCCATCGTTATTCCACGGCTTCTTTTATTTTGGAGCCGTCTTTTAATTTATCCACGTTGCTTACCGCGACCTTGTCCCCCGTCTTCAGGCCGGAGGTGACTTCCACCCAATCCCCCAGCTTCTTCCCGGTGCGTACCGCAGTCAGAACCGCCCGCCCGTCCTTTATCACGAAGACCGCCTGCCTTCCGTGCTTCTCAGTCAGCGCGGCCGGGTTTACGGCTAACAGCGGTTTTCTGTCTTCCGGGCTCGGCCAATGCGCGAGGAACGCCACCTTCGCGCTCATCTCCGGCAGTATCCGCGGGTCCTTGTCTATGAACTTTACTTTCACCATGACCGAAGCCTTCGTCCGGTCGGCGGTGGGCACTATTACGGACACCTCGCCCCTGAACCTGCTGCCGGGCAGCGCGTCGAGCTGAATCTCGCAGGGCTGTCCCTCCTTCACCAGTTCCAGGTTCGCCTCCGAGACGTCCGCCTCCACTTCCAGCGAGTCCATATCAGCGATTGTAACCACCGCGGCCTGGGCGTTAGTGGATGCCCCTATAGGCGTTACGATGTCGCCGATATCAGCGTTCTTCGTCAGGACCACCGCATCGAACGGGGCCCGGATGAGGGTATATTCCACGTTCGCTTCCGCGCCATTCAGCGCCGCGGCGGAGCCAGCTATTGCCGACCTGGCCTCGTTTCTGGCCGCCTCGTCCGCGCGTATTGCGGCCTTCGCGCCTTCGACGCCGGCGACCGCCTTTTTATATCTCGCCTCGGCTGAATCATAATCAGACTTCGCGACGAACCCCTTCTTCAGGAGGTCTCTCTGACGGTCGATGTTCAGCTTCGCGTCGCTTAACTCGGCCTGGGCCTGATCGAGCGCCGACTTCGCGTTTATCACGTTCGCCGACGCCTGATTCAGCGCGTCGCGGGAACTGGCCAGATTGGCCCTGGCCTGGGCCTCGGCCGCAAGCACGTCCTGCTTCTCAAGGCGCGCAATTATCTGGCCCTTCTTCACGCGGGAGCCCTCTTTTACGCCAAGCCAATCCAGCCTTCCCGTCACCTTGCCCGCCACGGCCGCCTTGCGCTGCGCCACCACATACCCGCTCGCGTCCAGACTGGTGAACGTCTGTGTCGGATAGACCATGGATACGACGGCGGTCTTCACTTCGACCGCGGGAGTAAGGACGCCTGTCGCCGCGAGGACCGCTGCAAGGATAATCACTGCGGCCACCGCCCAGATAAAGGGCCTTTTCCGCTTGCGGATGCCCGTTTTTGTTACTGTTTTCTCTATCTTTAATTTATTTAAGTCTTCATCAGCCATTTATGATAGCTCCGGGGAAAAATATTAGATGCCAACTGATAATTTTACATTATTATCAGGGAATTATCAATAAAATCGGGAAGTAGAAGCGACAAAAAGGAGACGTTGGAAAAGGAAGGGGGCTTCCCCGGGTGGGCTAAGCCGTGCTTATGGATTTTTTATAGTTTTGGGCACCGTGAAATAAAAGGTGCTCCCCTGACCCTTGTCCGAATAGACCCATATCGTGCCGCCGCTTTTTTCCACCAGCTTTTTGCAGATTGACAGGCCGAGCCCCGAGCCGCGGATATTCGCCGCCTTGCTGGAGCGGTATAACGGGTGGAAAATTTTCTCCGTCTCATCCGCCTTTATGCCCATGCCGGAATCTTTCACCGAGACCTGATAAAAGATATCCTTTTCCTGACAGCCGACCTCGATTACCGGCGTGCGGTCGCCGGGAGTATATTTGACGGCGTTGCCTATCAAATTGGATAATATCCTCTTTAGGCAAAACGGCGGATATTCTATAAAGGGGATATTTTCCTCAAACTTTATTTCGACCTCTTCTTTTCGCGGCAGGTCCATTTCCGAGACGAGGTTTAAAATGAATTCCTTTAAATCTATCGTCTCGGAATGTTCTTTCGCGCCGCCGGTAGAGTGCGCGAAATCGCCAAAGCTATGGATTAGGTGCTCGATATACTCGGCGTTCCTGGAAATCCTTTCGACCATTTCCGGGATGTCGTCTTCAAGCCGGTCCGAATATTTTAATGTGATAAGCTCCGAAAAACCTTTTATCGACGTGAGCGGACTTCGGAGGTCGTGGATTATCCGCTGGACAATCTCCTGAAACTCGACGTCCTTTTCTTTAACGGCGGCAATTGAGTGGATGTAAAGACCAATCTGCGAGGCGATATTTTCTACAAACCGGACCTGACTTCTCTGAATGGCATTTGCTTCCTTGTGCACGAAATGGATGGCCCCGAAATACTGGTGTGCAAAACGGATAGGCACGACGCCCAGGCACTCCCACCCGCACCGGACACACTCACCCCTGAGCACTCCGTCCCGCATCCCATCCCGCGCGGGCGTCAATGACTGTAAATTATCCGCAAAAAAGGAGCCGTGGGGAGTATAAAAAGGCAGGGCAGGGTCGTATTTTCCTTCTACTATCCCGATGCAGACGCAGCTGTCGGTCCTTACGGATAAAAAACATTCCTTGGCCAGAAATTTATCGTTAAATCCGGTAGTTACTGCGTATGGGATATTGCCTTTATTGTCCTTTATCCTTATTCCCAGCGCTTCACATCCCAGGTAATTTCTCAGCTTGAACGCTACCTGCTCCAGGACATGGCTTATATCTCGTTTCTCGTTGAAAAGATTAAGTATATCCGCGTTAATAATCTGCTCTTCCATGGATGTGAAACTAACATAAACGGCATGAAATATCAATTGAAAAAAACAGGATAATCCAGCGCCAAATTACAATAATAGGAATGAGTGCTATACTTAATAGCAGGTGTAACAAATGAAAAAGTGCGGTTTAGAGGAGGTATATCAATGAAGATATTCATCGCAGGCGCAAGCGGCTTTCTCGGTTCAGCCGTAACGAAAGAGCTTGCCAACAGAGGACATAACGTCATTGGCCTGGTGCGGGCCGGTGAAAATCAATCTCTTAAACAAAAGGGAGTCAACTACCTTACTGGCGACCTTCTGGAATCAGGGGAATGGTGCGACAGGATAAGGGAAGTGGATAAGGTAATAAGCCTTATCAGTCCGATCGACAGCAGCGAGAAGATTCCCAAGGACAAGGTTGAAACATATTCAAGAAAGCATACCGAAGAGGTGGCAAACCTCATCAAAGCGGCCTCCGACGGCAACGCAAATACGGTAATCGCGACTTTTCATACGGACTGCTATGGCAACCGTCACGGCAAATGGGCATCCGATGCGGACGCCGTCGATCCGATCGGGTACTGCAGGCCGATTGAAGGCTCGCTGAAGGTAGTGGACCAGCTGGCGGAGGAAACTGAGCTTAACGTGATCAGGGTCTTTCCGGCGATGGTCTACGGAAGCGGCGGGTGGTTCAAGGGGCTGATAGAGGCCTTAAAGGCGGGCAAGGCGAGGCTCGTGGAGCCCGGCGACAACTACCTGAACCTCATCCACATCGACGACGTAGCCGGACTGTACGCCGAGATAGTCGAGAACGTAAACAACAGCGACGTCTTCACGCTATCCGACGACAGGCCGGTCACCCAAAGGACCCTGATGAGCCATATAACGGCGCTCATGGGCCTCCCGGAGCCGAAGATGGTGGACTTCAACACCTACGCCAAGGAGTTTGGCTTGCTTCAGGCTGAGAGCATGTCTTCATCGACGAGGGTACCGGGCATCCGTGCCATAGACATGTTCGGCTACGCCATGAAGGCGCGGAGCTACGAGCAAGGTGTGTTGATGACCTTGAAATCCATGGGCGTGGAAGTAAGCGAGGAGGCAATCGAGAAGCTCTTGAAAGCCGCATAAATACGCTTTAGGGGTGGATGGCTTAGAAGAAGCTCTCCGGGACGTTTATCACGTCGTCCGGCTTGATGGAATCGCCCATATGCGCTTTCATCGTGGATTCTTTGCCGTCCACCTTGCGTGTTATTTTGGTCCTGCCGGGGGCCGCTTTTTCCGTCAGGCCCCCCGCCAGCGCAATGGCCTTGAGTACGGTCGTATCGGGATCCGCCTTGTACGAGCCGGGTTTTTGTACCTCTCCGGTCACATAAACCACGTTTTTCGTCTCGGTGATCAGGATGGTCACGTGCGGGTCCCGAAGATATCCTTTGGCCAGGAGTTTAGCTATCCTCTTCTCCGCCTGGTGCACGCTGAGTCCACCGACCTTGGCCTCCCCTATAAGTGGGAAGGTTATAACACCTTCCGAACTTACAAGCGTTTCGGTGGCGAGGTCGTCGTTGCCATAGACGGTGATTTTAAGGAGGTCGCCATTGGAAATGGCGGAGTCCTGCGCCATTCCCGCCGCCGGGAACAGGCAAATAAACATTATGGCGAATGCCATCACGATGCGGTATTTTAGTGTATGCATATTTACAATATATAATGAGATTCGTTCGTTTTGTCAAATCGCATTGATTAAAATTAATGCGATTTTAATAATTTCTTAATGATAATTTGTTATAATAATAATTAATATTGTTAGTTTGTTTTAATGTTTGGTCCTGCTTTTTGGGCTGGAAAGGGTACCCTCGTGAAAACCGGTAAAGTTAAAGATAGCCTGCCTGAAGTTTCCCCGACGGACGAGAAAAAATGGGTTGAACAGCAAAGGGATAACTTTCTGGCCATGGTGACTCATGATTTTAAATCGCCGCTGACAGTCATAATGGGTTACGCCGAGCTGATAGCCACTCATGAAGGTTTGGATAGCGACATCTCGGAAATGTGCGGTCACATACTCACGAGCGGTAATAAGCTTCTGGGGATGGTGGACGATTTTACATTTCATGCAAGACTGCAAGCCGGTATCTTGACGCCTGAATTTACCTCTACCGATTTGAATGAGGTATTAAAGGAAATAAAAACAGAATTCGCTATCCAGGCTGCTAAAAAGCATCAGGTAATCGAGATGGAGCTTGCTGAAGACCTTCAATTTGCTTTTCTGGATAGAAGATTTATTGAAAGAGCGATTAACAACCTTCTGCAAAACGCAATCAACTACACACCCGAAGGAGGACGGATATCTCTTAAAACCGAATACCACAGGGTGGGGAAAGATATTTTCCCGGCTATATCCGTATCGGACACGGGGCCTGGAATACCGGCAAAGCAGATATCACAACTTTTCGATATATATTATCGTTCAAAAAAAGCCAGCGGCGTAAGGGGCGCCGGACTGGGGCTCACGATAGTCAAAGCCGTGGCCGAAGCACACGGCGGGCGCGTCGAGATTGACAGCGAATTAGGGAAGGGAAGCACGTTCTATATCTATCTGCCGTCAATGGCAGTGGACATGTTCCGCAAACATAGCGTAAAGGCCGCAGTATGAAGATCAGGCGCCCAACATTGACCCACCTTCTGAGGTCATAACAGTCTGTTATTAAATACGATAAATGAAACTGCCCCTGGGTCAAACAGGATGCCGATCGTGGGTCAATTTTGGACGCCGATCAACGCGCTGCTTTGCAAGGCCTAGTTCTAAAGGCGGTAATCCTTGTATCCCTTCGTGAACTCCTCGTCTTTCAGCCCCGGATTGATTTTTAAATTTTCATACCCGTAACTTTCCAAAAGCTCGCATGCTGGCCCGAAGATTTTTATTTTTATCGGTAAGTTAAGCTCCTTGTCCACCCATATCTCAGCCGTTGGGGCATAATATCCTCCAGACGGAGTCTCCTTCAGGACATGCCATGTCTTACGTCCGTAAACCTCGTCTTCACCCAGGATGGACAGTTTAAGTTCACGCCGCTCTTTGCCGCGCTGGATGTCTTTGTCAATCTTCTCTATCAGCTTGCCGAGCCCCAGGTCGGTTACCGGGTGCCGGTTCTTTCTCATGGCAAGTCTTCCGTTCGGGTCATAGCTACCCCCGAAGAAACCAAAGAAGCCCCCGCTATGGCCTATAACCTTCCCGCCGTTTTCCCCCTGCACGTAAAGCACCTCAAGGCCCGTGTTCGGTCCCGGAGGAAGCCATTTCATGTAAACCTTGAAAGGCTTCTTGAACTTGAGCGGGATTTTTTCCTCCGGCAGGAGCGTCCCATTCACCCTCTCCTGCTTGTAAAACGTCGCGGTGTAGTCATCTACCCTTGAGTACGAGCCGCTCATCTCGCTTAAAATTTTCGCCGGGTCTTCCGCAAATACGGGCCCTGACATGACGAGGATGAGGAAAAGGACATTGAAAATTATTTTTATCACCTTTGGACGCGCCCCCTATTTATCTTATCTTAGATAATATCCTAAAAGATAATATCCTAAAAAGGAGGTTTTTTATACATGAAAGTCACCGAGATAAAAAAGGGTATTTACTGGGTCGGCGCGGATGGCTGGGGCATCCGGGATAGCTCAAGGAAGTTTTCCCCAAGTAGTGCTATATTAATTAGTGAGAACGCGTTAGTTTCTGCAGGCAAGAAGAGCCTATTCCCAGATGCGACACATTGCCGTAGTTCCCGCTGGCGGGATACGGGTTAGGGGACAGTACAGGGGTCAAGAGACTATGCGGCACGTCGATCTGGTACTACTTCATCCCCCGAGCAACTACAAATTCCGCGAACTGCCGATTTTTTATGGCCCGATCAGCGTCGCCGTCCCCTCTTCATCCATTTTCGAGAACTATCCCATAGGCTTTCTAACCTTGTCTGAGTATCTCAACAGGCATGGAATTTCAGTCAGGATCGTCAACCTTGCCATGAAAATGCTTCTTGACGCCTCGTTCGACCCGGAAGCATTCATTGCACGTCTCAATCCTATAGCCTTCGGCATCGACCTCCACTGGCTCCCTCATGTTGACGGGAGCCTCGCCATTGCCGAAATCGCGAAGCGGCATCACCCTGACATACCGGTTATCATGGGGGGGTTGTCGGCGACCTATTACCACCAGGAAATAATGCGCGACTATCCCTTCGTGGATTTCATCATGTGTGGCGACTCCACCGAAGAGCCGTTCCGGCTCCTGATGGAAGCAATCAAGTGCAACGGAGATTACAGAAATATACCGAACCTGGTATGGCGGGATGATGATGGGAATATTATTGTCAATGAGATTTCATTTCTTCCTGACAATATCGACTACGTGAATTTTGATTGCTCCCACCCGCTGAAAATGGCCATGAAATACCACGACCCCACGGGGTATCTCCCGTTCAAAAACTGGCTGTCCGACCCTGTTATGGCGGTCTTTTCCTGCAGGGGATGTATCCATGACTGCGCCCCCTGCGGCGGCTCAAAATCCGCCTTCAACAAGCTCTGCGGACGGGTCAAGCCTGCATTCAGGTCTCCGGAACTTCTCGCTGAAGATATCAGGAATGTCGCCAGGTATACCGGCGCGCCCGTTATGGTTATCGCCGACGTGCTCCAGGCAGGGCGGGATTATACCGATAAATTTCTGTCCGCCATGAAAAAGTACAGTGTTAAAAACCAGGTGGGTTTTGAGTTTTTTCACCCGCCTTCCCCGGATTTCGTCAGGAAAGTTGCGGACTCGCTGATCAACTTCAATGTCGAAATCTCGCCTGAGTCCCATGACCCTAAGGTCAGAAAGGCTTTCGGGAAATCATACGGAAATGCGGAGTTGGAGGCCTCCATTGAAGCGTTTATGAAGAGCAGCTGCAAAAGGCTCGACCTTTTTTTTATGGTAGGGCTTCCGTACCAGGATTACCAGTCGGTTATGGAAACGGTCGAGTACTGCGGCGACCTGCTGCAAAAATATGGCAGAACGAAGAAACTCATGCCGATAATCGCTCCTCTGGCCCCCTTTATCGATCCAGGTAGCAGGCTGTTCGAGGAACCGGAGCTGTTCGGGTACCGGCTTTTTTACCGGACTCTCGCGGAGCACAGGCAGGCAATGCTTATGCCTACCTGGAAACTGCGACTGAATTATGAGACTCAGTGGATGACACGGGATGATATAGTACGGGCGACCTATGACGGCACAATGCGTCTTGCCGAGCTTAAAGCCGCGCATGGTATTATGGGTAAAGAAGAGGCGGAGAAAATCAGGCAGCATATCCGTATGTCCAAAGATGTCATGAGACAAATGGAAGATACAGCAGTGTTTGACGATGCCCTCAAGAACAAGATATTCAGTCTGAACAGGTTTGATTCCATGTGCGGCAAGCATGAGATGAAATGGCCGGTAGAAGGCTGGAAAGTAAAACTTGTAAACATGCTCAAATTATTTTCTGGATTGACTAAACAGCAATGAACGATTATGACTTATCCGGCTCTCGCATCCGCGTGTTCCTGGGAAAGGGCGGAGTGGGTAAGACTACGTGCGCCGCTGCCACGGCGCTCCACTTTGCGGAGTCCGGCGAGCGGACACTGGTCCTATCCACCGACCCCACGCCGTCGCTATCGCACATCTTCGATCGACTGCGGTCGAAGCCCGAGCACGAGGTTGTGAAGCACCTCTTCCTAACCGAGCTCGGGCTGGAGGAAGTACGCACGATGTGGGACGAGCGATTCGGCCATGAGGTGTACGCCGTCTTTTCGGCGTTTGTGGATGTAGAGTACGACACCTTCGTACAGTTCATGACGTCCGTGTTGCCGGGACTCAACGAGGAGTTCATGGTGGACTACGTCCGCCGCCTCGCGTTGGAGGGCCGGTACCGACGCATCGTATGGGATACAGCGCCCCTAGGCCAGACGCTGGCCCTGTTAGGCACCCCGTCACTCCTCGCTCGCCACCTTCGCTTGGCGCCGAGAGTATATTCGCACTTGCGGACGTCCGGTGAGCAACGCGAGTCGATGATGGATGTGCTGCGACGGTGGGAATCGCTCGCCAGCTTGTGCATGGCGTTTCTGTGCCAGGCCGTTCGGTTCGTGATGGTTACCATTCCGGAGGCGCTTGCGTTGCGTCAGTTGGATGACGTCTTCCGCGAGCTGGCGCACTACGAGTTGAAGGTGGAGCATCTGATAGTGAACAACGTGGTCACGGACGCGGACTCACCCTTCCTCGCGCAGAAGGCCGCACAACAACAAGACCATCTGCGTCAGCTGCGGCGGCAATATGGCCAGTTGCCGATTACGGAGATCCCGCTCTTCCCGCAAGAGATTCAGGGCTTGGAGCGTCTTCGGCAGGTTGCTACTGTGCTTGGTCCCGGGTTGTCTTAAGCCCCCCTTTTTAGGTAGTAGGCTGGAATTTCTGGTAGCAGGTCAGGTTGAAATATAGTGGGGTTTTAAGGTGGAAGACCCCTTTTATTTGACTACGTTATTACCACGGTTAACCCAGCCATTCAGGAATACCCCAAATATCTTGAACGGGTTAATCCGCCAGCCTTTGACGGGCCAGTCGATCTCGTGCTTGTAGCACAGCGAGTCTAGCGTGTTAAGTCGGGCTATCTCATCCCGCAGGTTGTTGTCGATGTTACCCGTGTCGTTGATCTTATCGACGAGCTCGAGCGCCCGCAAGGCATGCTTCCTAACCAGCTCCCCTTTTTTCTTTCCTATGGCCCCGTACTTTTCCTTGAGGTCGAGCAGTTTAAGCGCCGCGTGATACGTGGCCTTTACGATTTCTTCACGCGTCATCCATTTTGTCTCGTAGTTCAAGGTGTACTTCCAACTCGGCATGAGCATGGCTTCCCGATGCTCCTTGAGGGTCCGGTAGAAAAACCGGTAGCCGAACTTCTCGGGGTCCTCGAATATGCCGCTGCCAGGGTCGATGAACGGCGCGAGGGGCGCAATAAACGGCAGGAGCCTATTGCCGGAACCGTATTTTGCCATAAGTTCGCCGCAGTAGTCCACGGTCTCCATGACCGAACGGTAGTCCTGGTGCGGAAGGCCAACCATGAAGAACAGGTCTATACGTTTGCAGCCCGTATGAAACAGCTCCTCGATCAGGGTTTCAAGCTCGTCGTTCGTGTAGCATTTTCCGAACGTCTTCCTGACGTTGATGTCGTGGGATTCAGGGGATATCTCGACGTTGAAGGTCTCAATGGAATCCGCGACCCTCTCCAGGAACCCGGCCGGAGGGGGGTTGAAAAACTCCAGGGCGATCTCGTTCTTGACGCGGTGCTTTTTGAGGGCGTCGAGGAACCGCTCGCCGTAGTCTCTGCCCGCCTGGAGCAGGTCTCCCAGCACCATCACGGGGGCGACGGTATATTCCGATATGCGGTGTATGTCCTCGGCAAGTAACTCCGGAGAGCGGAAACAGGGCCGAGGACGCATGCAGACTTTCTGGAATGCGGAGATAGAGCCACCGCAGGAACCGCAGTTGTGGTTGCAGCCCCTGCACGAGAATACCGCCGTGACTGGATAGTTGGACCAGTTCTCGAACGGCATATAGCCAGAAGGGTCGCGATACTTGATCGCCATCCTTATAAGGTGTGAATAATCAAAACGGACATGGTCGAGGTTTGTGGGCGAATAGGATCGCTCGTTTACCACGATGCGCCCGTCCGCGTCTCTCCATACGAGGTTGGGCACTGCCTGATAGCCGGTACCGGACTTGATAGCCTCCATGAGCAGCCGCAGAGGCTCCTCCGTTGATTCCCCGCAGACGACGAAATCCACAAACGGGTAGTCTCTTATTATCTCTTCGTGGAAGTAGGTCGCGCTCAGACCGCCGAGGATGACCGGCTTACCCGGGTGGTGTTTCTTGACGAGCGCGGCCAGGCTCAGGCTGCCGTCCACATGGGGGAGCCAGTGCAGGTCGATACCGAAGGCAAGTGCGTCGAGCTTCCGGACAAAGGGATCGGGGTCGAATGAGCGGTCCCGCAGCATCTTCAGAGCGAGGTTTATTATCCTGACGCTGGTGCCGTGTCGCGTTAGATACTCCGAGAGGGTGAGGAAACCGATGGGGTATATCTCAAAGACCGACGATGAGGGTATGACGTCGCTTACCGGGCCGGAGAAAACCGGCTCTTCCCTGAAGTTGAATACGCTTGGCGGGTGGATGAGTATCAGGTCGGGCTTGGGCATGGGCGTCCTGGTCCTCGGCGTATTCCTGGCGTACAACTCTCGGCCATAATGCTTCTCTCCCCAACTTGCCTGAAATCCCATACCTCGATAAAACGCTTATCTTATGTATATCAAAATAGCTGGGTAAATTCAACTTTTTGATCAGCGTGCTAGTAAAGGCTACTGAATACTTACCGATGAATATTACCGATCGCGCTCCGCCGCCTCTCTTCTGATACCTTCTATGAAAAATAACTTGAACCTTTTATTTTCGTAAGCGCTATTAAACCGCTTCGTACCTAAACGACGAACACCTCTGATTACCTCCTTACCCCTTTCTTCAATTACCATCTGGACTGCCGGATTGTCCGGCCTATCAGATTTGGTCGTTATGATGGTGCTTTCAATATTCATTGCATTGGGGCGTCTAAACTGATAATCAGAGTCCGGGAGAAAAGCGAGAATCTTAACCTTGAAGTCAGTATCGAGGATCCTCATCGATTCTCCGATATTAACGATATACTCGGTCTGGATGCCCGTGTTCATGTCTTTTACGGCGATCTTGACAGCCTTCCATTCCTTCTTCACGCTCTCAGGGATATCAGTTCTTTCTACAAATGTGATTTTTGGCGGCTTGGGCTTGGCTTTCTCTTTAGGATAATTGATCTCTGCTCGCTTTCCTGCCTCGCGCAGTTTGACTACAACAGGGTTAACGGGGTGTAGCGTTTCCCATGTGCGGGTGCCATTAATGAAATGTATTTTCTTCCCATCAAGATAAATTTTCCAAAAATGGTTCTCGGCGGCGGAAGCGTTTATTAGTTTGTTGTAGCAGGAATCAGCCTCTTTTACCACCTCCCTCATCTCTGGCGATGGCTTAGCCAAAGCGAGCCACTTCACATATGCTTGCAAGGAAAGCCAAATCTCTGAAGTACCGGTAAGGTCCCTTTTAATTGCATCACTTTCGTAATCCACGGACCAAGGCAGGTTCCAAGGGCTGCCCTTTCGCCTCCTTTCAGCGTCGCCTTCTGTTTCAAAAGTTCCATGCCCTCCCGGTTTATAGCCATTCATATCTTCATATCTTTCATTCAGAGTTCCATACCATGTGGTGTTTGTGCCATAAAAAAGCTCACCGTTTTGCGCTTTTAGAAACCGCGCATACTTTAGTAGTCCAGAGGGAGAATCGTCCCGGCTCAGTGCAGCCGCTTTTTTCCAGAGATGCGCATGGAACCGGTCGGTGTTCTTAATGAGATCGGCGGCTTCATCCCAGTTGCCAAAGGATGCAAGCCGCACTCCTTCGGAATAAAGGGCCGCATCTCGGGTAGTTTTATCCTTTGCCGATGAGAGCTTTTTCAGGCCCTCGTCGTCTATAAGGACCCTTATAAGATAAGTCTTGAATTCAGGCCAGCCATGTAAAAACTCTCCAGTGGAAGGGTCAATTGACCCGTAAAGACCCTCGACTTGTACGGCCGCCAATAGTTCGTTCTGTCTTACATAGTAAGTTGCGGCAAGCAATGCCTGCGTTCTATCAGGCTTAAGCGAAAATATCTGCTCTTTTGCCGCATCCCATTTATCGGCCTTCATCAGACCTACAGCGCGGAGTTGGCCCCATAGTTCAGTCGGGTTCGCGGGCCGAGCGGGAAATCCTTCGGGAAGGATTCCCGGCTTTATCAGGTGCGAGGCCTTCAGCAGAAGCCTTTCCTGAAGGTTTACAGCCCACGGTTCTTTGATATTTTTCTCCGATAAGCTCCACCACTTCGTCCATTGCTCCGGGGTAACTTTTTCTATCCATGAAACCATCGCCGTGAACAGAACAGGGTCGGTCAGAGAAACTATTTTCTCATCTGAGAAGTGCACAAAACGCATCTCGTACAGGACCCTCGGCAGGTGCCTTGGATAGATGTCAAAAAGATTTTCCGCCGCAAGGTCATCTCTTCCTTCGAGAGTATAGACCCGATTTTTCCAGAGCTTCACAAGGTCATACAAGGGGTGCTCGGGGTAATCTTTCATCCACTCGTCAGCCGTGTCCTCGAATTCACGCCATTTTGAAGCAGGCACCCATTTCCTAATTTCATTTGGCCAGCCATCCGGTATCTCCCTTTTGAACTTTTTTTGAAGAGCGAGGAACCTTAGCGTCGGAGTCCGAGGGTTTCCGGGATGTTCCTTAAGGAATTCATCGACTTTTTCTTTGTCCATGTCCCTGACGGCAAATGCATCGAGGATGGGGGCGGGCAACAGTTTTATTTCGCTTATATCCAGTTTCCCAGTAAGGGCTTTAGAGAGGATTTTAGGGTCGGCGGTTTTTATCAGGGGCTCGATTTCGATAAATTCAAGCGCTCGGTTGAGTTCCAACTGATAATTGTCAGCCGCTGTCGCGGGCATGTCGAGCATCTCCTCCACGACTAACCTCGCGTATTTATCCGCCTCCTTGAAGTCGGACCGCCCTATGGCCGACTGGAAATCATCATAGGATGGAGGCCGAGGGAATTTTGGTTCATGCGCGCTGAGCCGTTCCAGCGCCTCTGTATCTCGCTTCATAACCTTGAACGGGTAAAGGAATTGAAACTCTTCTTTTGACGTAACTTCTTCATAATCGTCCCCGGATTCCAAATAACCGAACAGGAAATCCGGCCCATAGGTCGGGGTGACTATTTCGTACATAGCAGGTCCGCCGCAGGCCGTTAACGGGTCCGGCAGTGCGATGAGGACGGCAAAGACGGCAAGTACAAGCGTGAAATAAAAAATCAGCCGCCGTTTCATAATAGATAGTCCCATTGTCTGCCTCCCGGAAAGACCCAAAGGCCCCGGTATCCCGGTATGGAAGAAAAGGCGGAAAGTGAGGAGAACCACCGTCTGTGGTTTGTGGACAGAGTTCCTTTTGTTCGTTCAAAAGCGCCCAGTCCGAGCCTGAACGCCACCCCCTGTTTTCTGAGAAGGCCTGCGATACGTTCAACGTTGGTGCGGTTACAGGAAACCCCTGTGTCGAATACCTGCAAGATATGCCCCGTCACACATCCACTAAACCACAATCCGAAGCCGGGCACTTGTATATGGGACGGCAGGCTAGTGATCCACACGTCCCTATCTTTAAGACTGCCTTTATTTAATACATATATGACCTTTGACCAGTCTTCGAGACGCCTGACGGGGCAGTCGTAATCAAGCTGGACTTCCCGTACGGTAATCCCGGTGTCCGTGAGGATACCGGTTAACTTATAAAGCCTCTCGTCCAGTTCTTCGGCAACATATGTCGCTTTTTTTGTATGCCAGACTGAGTTGAAAGAGTCGTCAAACCTTATTACCACCGCAACCGGGCTTTTCCGTCCGATAAGGTCCGGCACGTTTGCCAAACGCTGAACTATCTTGCCGTCCGAGACGGAAATAGTGCTTACCCATATCGATGGGACAAGGTCTGGAACGTTCCGGCGGGCGTCATTGAAAATCTTCGCGTCCCTTGAAGACCACACCCATTGACCAATGAAGGGCTGGGGAGCATCGGCCTCCATTGCGAGTGCTATAGATTGGAAAGAGAAAAAAAAGAAAATTATATAGATTACTTGCTTACATTTCATTGCTTCGCCCCCGCAGCTTTCAACAACTTCACGATATCCGCATGACCTTGTCTGTCTGCCACCATCGAAGCAGTACAGCCGTCTTTGTCTTTTGCGTTAACGTCGGCACCCATATCAAGCAAGGCTCGAACCATGTCAGGTTGGCCGTTATTTGCCGCTATCATCAACGCCGTCATGCCATTTTTGTTTTTTGCATTTATATCCCTGTCTTTTTTAAGCAACTTTTTGCCGGCCTCCACATGGCCGTCTGCTGCCGCATACATCAACGCCGTCCATCCATCGTCGCTCCTTGCATGGACGTCTGCGCCTTTTTCAAGCAGCGTTTGAACTGTCTCCGTATAGCCTCTTGAAGCCGCCTCAATTAACGCCGTCCCGCCGCCAGTGCTCTTTGCGGTAATATCCGCCCCTTTGTCGAGCAAAATCCTCGCAACGTCCGCATGGCCGTTTCCTGCTGCATAAAGTAACGCCGTGCATCCGCAATCAGCCTTGACGGTATTAACGTTCGCGCCTTTTTCCAGCAAGGCCCGCACCACCTCAGCATATCCTGTCTGGGACGCAATCATCAAGGCAGTCCGGCCATCATTCATCCTTGCATTTACGTTTGCGCCTTTTTCCAGCAAGGCACGTACAATGTCAATATGGCCAAACGTGGCCGAGTACATCAGCGGCGTTATGCCGAAATTGTCCTTGGAATTTGTATCCGCTCCTCTTTCAGTCAATATACGCACAACATCCGTATGTCCTGCTTCAATCGCGGCTATCAGAGCCGTCCCGCCCTTCTTAAGTGGAATGACGTTGGAGCCTGAATGATCTGCTCTTATGCACCCCGTGTTGTCACGGTTCAGTTTCGAATTAACATTTGCGCCATGGTCGAGCAGGAAGCGCAAAACTTCCGTATAGTCCGCCGCCGCCGCAACTATCAATGCCGTCTGGCCATCGTCTTTTTTCGCATTAACATCCGCGCCATGCTCTATCAATATGCGTACCATCTCGACCTGTCCGGACTCAGCCGCGGAAAATAATGCATTCCAGCCGTCATCTCTCTTGGCGTTTACGTCCGCGCCTCTTTTAAGTAAGGCATACATAATATCTGTTCGGCCCCAGTTAACAGCATACGTTAATGGCGTTGCATTATTCTTGTTCCTTGCATTGACGTTTGCGCCTCTGTCAAGCAACACCTGTACTATCTCAGTGTGGCCCTTCGCGCCGCTCCGGATCGCTATCATCAACGCCGTCTCGCCATCCTTGTTTCTTGATTCAAGGTCCGCGCCCATATCGAGCAGGGAGAGCACTCTTGACGTATTGCCGCTTGCGGCCGCAAACAATAAGGCAGTGTCCTTTGAGTTAACGTTAGAATATTTTTCAATTATGTGTGCTATATTCAGCCAGTTCATTGAAATCGCATAATTCAATGCGGTAGAGCCGTTTTTATCCACGGCATTAGCGTCCGCGCCTTTTTTAAGCAGCAAGCGCACTACGTCCGTATGGCCATCCGAGGTCGCGTGCATCAATGCCGTTTCACCCTCATTATCCTTTGCGTTAACGTCTGCGCCCATATCGAGTAAAACGCGCACAGTGTCTATATGCCCGTTCCAAGAAGCTGTTATTAGCGCTGTCCTGCCGTCTTTGTCCCTTGCGTTGATATCGGCTCCCCTGTCGAGCAACAAGCTCATGATATATGCATTCTTTGCGGCAGCTGCGGCTATAAATGCCGTCCAGCCACGGTCATTTCTTGCATTAACGTCCACGCCGCTATTCAGCAAGAAGAGTATAACTTCCGATTGGCCGTCATAGGCCGCCCAGATAAGCGCATCTCCGGGTTTCTCTGCCAAGGAGATTGGCGCAAAAGCCAACAGCAGTACACAGAAAAACATTACTGAAAGAAAATACTTCAATAGGGAGATCCCTTGTTTATGGGAATGGCCAAATTGATAAAGGATATTAAAAACTTGTTAGAGTTTTTCTAAATAGATTATACAAGTCTAATTAAAACCTTGCAACTTGTCGTCCTCATTCATTTTTAGGCAAAAAAGGACATTGCAAGGACATAGTTGATTAACATACAGTCCGAGATTTATTGACAAGAGGTGTGAGATTAAAGACCTGGTGACAGCAAATGCATAAGAAGCCCTTCAATGAACCTCTCTTCTGGTTAAACATTGTAAGCCACACCTTATGGCAGGGATACGTTGTTGGCCTCAGGGATTTTGGAGGCATGAGAGGTGGGCAATAATTCACATCTTTGGACCGTTGCCGTGAAATGAGATTTCACGTGATGCAATTTGGCGAGCGAGTGAGGTATCTCACCGTTTCGTGAAAGTTATCTCGAGTCGCTACATAATTTTGTTAAAGATTCATTTTTTTATACAGAGCATAATGTATATCTGTATCATGGCCGGACCTAAAATTACCACCAGTAGCGCCGGGAATATGCAGAACGCGAGCGGGAAGACCATTTTTATCGTCGTCTTCGCCGCCGCCTCTTCGGCGATCTGGCGGCGCTTGGTCCTTAAAGAGTCGGAATGCACCCTGAGGGAGCGCGCAAGGCTTGCGCCCAGTTTCTCGGCCTGCACCAAAAGGGCGACCAGGGCCTTGATATCGTCTACCCCGGTGCGCTCCCCCATGTCCCGGAGGGCGTCCATCCTGGGCTTTCCGGCCCGCGCCTCCGCGCTTGCCGTCCTGAACTCCTGCGCCAGCACGTTCCCCTGAAACTCCTCGGTTATCCGGACTATCGCGGCGTCCAGGCCAAGACCCGCCTCCACGCATACCGTGAGCAGGTCCAGTATATCCGGCAGGGAGTGGAATATCTCCGTCTGCCTGCGCTTTATCTTTCCGTTAAGCCAGACGTTAGGAGCGATATACGCTAAGAGGCACGCAAGCGCCGCCAGGACGACCGCGGCAAAAAATTTGTGGAGGTGCGCCTGCGCAAACGGATAAACGAGCAAAAAGGCGGCGGCTCCGGCAAACACCTTTACGCCGGTGAATACAAGAAGGGACGTACTTTTTCTGTACCCCGCCTTGATCAGCATGGTCCTTAATTTGCCGCGTTCCTTCTCCGACATGGGGACTTGAGTGCCGGCCATTCTCGCGGCCTTCTCAAGCATCATCTCGGTACCGATGGCGTTTTGCGTGTCAGGCTTCTTCTGCATCTCGCGCAGCCTTAACTCCTCTGCGGTGGGCCGTGAGAATACTAAAAAAGACAACATGAGCGCGAGCATGCCCACGATTAAAAATACCGCTCCGGCTATCACTGCGGTAGTCATCATTTGAGGACCTATATTTTGATTTTTATTATTTTGCGTATCACAAAAAACCCGATTATCTGCAGAGTGAAGGCCACCACCATCATCGTTACTCCAGACTTCGTATTAAATAGCAACTTGATATAATTCGGGTTGACAACGATCATTACTCCCAACATGAAGATAGGAAGGATCGACAGTATATATCCTGAAAGCCTGCCTTGAGCTGTATACACCCTGAGCTGTCTTAACACTTGGAATCTTTCCCGGATAGTCATCCCGAGCTTTTCCAGTATCTCCGAGAGGTTTCCGCCGGTCTCCCGCTGGACGTTGACGACGGTGATAAAAAAGCGCAGGTCTATTGAGCTGACACTTCTAGTCATGTGGTTCAACGCCTCATGGATAGGGATGCCGTATCCCTGCTCCTCATAAGCCAGCCGGAATACCTTTGCTATGGGGTCCGACATCTCCTGAGATACCACTTGAATGGCGCTAGTGAAGGAATGTCCGGCCCGGAGCGACCTCGCGACCATATCCAGCGCGTCCGGGAGCTGTTCAGAGAATTTCTTAAAACGCGCCAGCCTGCGGTTCAAGAGATACAGAAAAGGAAGCGAAGACATTACGACAATAAACGGCACGGGGAATAACGGGTTTTTCCCGATATGTGAGCCGATAAGCAGCCCCACGGCACCGATAGCAAGGGTAAGCAGTGCCAGCGGCCCCACCTTTATCTTCGAGTCCGCCTGCGCTATCAAAAGCTCCAACCTCTGCGAGAAGGGGAGACTGTAAAGGAACTTATGCAGCGCCGGTATCGCGCTCATCAGCTCGTCCTTCAAAAATGACGGCATGACCTTTTCCGAGGGTTTGCGGAGTGCTATCGCCTGCAGGCGTTTTCTTATTTCCGACCTTTCGGCGGCTTGCGGTCCGGCGGCGGATATATAGATTACCGCGCAAGTCGAAAGAAAGGCCGCGAAAACGATAACCGCTATGAAAGCTGGTCCCATATGACCCCCGTTATTTTTCGAACATATGGTAGGAAAGCTCAATCCCGCAGAGCTTTACCTGGTCCGCGAATCTAGGCCGCACGCCGGTCGCCTTGAACTCGCCTATCACTTCGCCGTCCGGCCCTATCCCCTTCTTATCGAAAACGAATATATCCTGCATGACTATTACGCTGCCCTCCATGCCGGTGATTTCTGAAAGCTTGACCATCTTCCTGGTGCCGTCGGACATCCTGGAGAGCTGTATCACTATGTTTATAGCGGCCGCGACCTGCTCCTTTACGGCGCGCTCAGGAAGGTCCATCCCGGCCATCAGCACCATGGTTTCCAGGCGGGACAGGCAGTCGCGGGGCGTGTTCGCGTGGAGCGTGGAGAGGGAGCCGTCATGACCTGTATTCATCGCCTGAAGCATGTCGAGCGCCTCTCCGCCCCTGACTTCCCCGACGATTATCCGGTCCGGCCTCATGCGAAGAGAGTTCCGCACCAGGTCGCGCTGGGTTACCGCCCCCATGCCTTCTATGTTGGGCGGCCTCGTCTCAAGCCGCACGATATGGTCCCGTTTCAGCTGAAGCTCGGCTGAGTCCTCGATAGTTATTATCCGTTCGTTATCGGGTATGTACCCGGACAAAATGTTGAGGAATGTCGTCTTCCCGGAGCCGGTGCCGCCCGAGATTATCATATTAAGCCTGGCCTTCACCGCGCTCTCG
Source organism: Nitrospirota bacterium (assembly GCA_963698885.1). GTDB lineage: Bacteria > Nitrospirota > JACRHJ01 > JACRHJ01 > JACRHJ01 > JBARKJ01. Next base: position 545,264 of record CAVOSJ010000003.1, read on the forward strand.
ATGACCTCCGCTATCGCCGGCGTTACCGTGCCTTTTTCTATCAAGTCCTCCATCATAAGCGGCTTACTGCCGAAACGACGTATTGAGAGCGCCGGACCATCGAGCGCCAGGGGCGGGATAATGGCGTTTATGCGGGAGCCGTCCGGGAGGCGGGCGTCCACCATTGGGGAAGACTCGTCAATCCTTCTGCCCACCTTGGACACGATCCTGTCGATTATCTGCATCAGGTGGGCGTCGTCGCGGAATACTACCTCGGTTTTGTAGAGCTTCCCCTTACGTTCGACGTATATCTCGTGCGAGTTATTTACCAGTATGTCGTCTATCTCCCTGTCCGCGAAAAGGGGCTCAAGCGGCCCCAAACCGAATATCTCGTTCTGGACGTCAACCACCAGCCTCTCCCTCTCCGCATGGGATAGGGGCACGCCCTCGCCGCCTATAATCTCGTTTAAGATAGGCATTATTTCGTTTTGAAGCTGTTCCTTCCCGATTACCTCCAGGCTGTCCAGGTCGAGCCTGTCTATAAGCCTTCTATGGATTCGGGATTTCAGTTCCTGGTTAAAGTCCTTTTTATTCATCGGAGAGAGAGCCATGTTTTACCTTCCGTCTTCATTGAGATTCAAATGTCACATCAATACCTCTGCAATATGCCGCGGCGGGCCGCGGTATCATCTCATCAATAGTTGTTGCTACATCCGTAAAGACCTTTGCAGCCACAGAATTTGGGAAGAGCGTGACGAGCGGCTGGCCCTTACTCACTGCATTTTCGAACTCATCATAGAAGTTCGGCAGCCGCCAGGAGACATTCTTCCCTAATGCCTTTTCCGCAGCCGTTATATTAATGCGCCCATTTCTGTTGAATCGGTTTATTATGAGCTTTGTCGCGTCCTCGCTGAAACCCAACTCGGAGAAAAAAACCAACGCCTTTTGGATATTTCCTATAGAAGGAAGCGTCAGCTCTCCGACTATGAGCAGGAGGTCGGATTTCAAAGCCCAGACGTCGACCTCGTTGTAGCATCTGCCCATATCGATGACTACGAATTGAAACATCTTCTTCAACTGCTCTACAACGAAAGCAAGCTGAGGCCGGTCTAGCTTCACCCGCTCCCTTACACTCCCGGGGCTTGACAGCAGGCTTATCCCGGAGGAGTGGCGGGCGACGACACCTTGAAGGAAGGACTGGTCAAGCTTGTCAATATTATTGACTGCGTCCGCGACCGAATACTTGGGCCTTAAATTAAGGAAGACGTCGGCGCAACCCCCAGACAAGTCCAGGTCCGCCAGCAGGACTTCCTTCCCCTTCACACTAAGCGCGGCGGCGATGTTTACCGCAAAGGTCGTGCAGCCACAGCCTCCCTTGGGCGAAAAGCATGTTATAACCTTCCCCACCTGATGACAGCCGGGAACCTTACCGAGAAACAGGCGTTGGACTTTCCTAAGCGCCTGTGCCAGGTCTTCCTGCATGACCGGCCTCACAAGAAACTCCGAGCAGCCGCTCTTTATGGCCCTGAGGATGTTTTCGGAGGAACTATTCGCCGACGTGGCTATGATGCTTACAGCAGGATTTTCTTGCGAGATCCTCTCTATGAAGCCGAAAGAAGCCTGTATGTTCGTCTCAAGCTCTATAATGATAAGGTTCGGCGCTGCCTCCGATACCAGCTCATGGCCGGCGGCTAAATTGCGGGCCTCACCTGCTATTACCCAGCCCTCCGATTCCAGATGCTTTTTAAGGGATGCCGCCTGCGCGGCATCCGAATCGATTATTACTGCCGTTAAATTGCTCATGGAAATTTATCCTTCTCCCTTAATGAGTGGTCATGCCGTAATGCATATCGGCATCATTTGAATCCACCAGCTTCGCCGAAGGGAAATTCTGCTGGACCTGCGCAAGCAATTGCATAAGGTCGCTGCAACTGGGGTTTGCTGAACTCGGTTGAAGTAAATACGCGTCTGCCTGGCCCGAAATGCCGTGCGGAATCGCATGCCCGGTCCAGGTGGGGGCGCCGATAGTGTCAACCTGGATTATACCGTAACCCACCACGGTAACAACCGACAGGCCTCCGTTTTTCTCGGTGTACCCGTCATATACCATGACAAGGACCTTCTGCCCTACGGCCAAGTTTAAGCCCGAGAGATTCCCGCTGGTATCAAAATGGGGAATGGTGGCATAGGGACATTGCGAAGTGAACGTGCCGATGGCCTTGTACGCGTTTTGTTGTTGCGCATCGGAGCCGGTACCATAATTAGGGTTATACGCTTCGTGGACAGCGTTAGGCGGGACCAAGCCGTCCGGGATACCGTTATTGATATAATCCTTGAAGGTGTTTTTCTGGTTATTGATACTTCCGTTATTGGGAGCGCCGCCCGGGCCCGACACATTCCCGTTCGTGCAATCCGTGCAGCTCCCGGTCCCGTTCGTCACGCTATACCAGTGGCCGTCGGCGCCGTCATATTGATTGACCCTGTAATCCAGGCACACGAAACCGTTGGTATTGTCTCCGCCGCCATGGTTCCTGTTCGCGGCACCCCCCAAGAACGGGAAGGTCGCCCCCGCCCCGGTGGGGGTCGAAAGGTCAACGTTTGTTGCACGCATGTAACTGTAGGGGTATGTATGTCCACCCCCGGTCCAGTACTCGTTCACCGCTATCGGCGCGAGCCCCAGCTTCGTCCTGCATGCTATCGCCGTAGCGCTGATTCCTGTCTGATTCAAGCCTGTGGCGCCCAAGAGCGACAGCACATTAATGAGCCCGTTTTGGACCATCGGCTGGTCGGCGCTCGCCCCGCGCCGATTGGCTATCACCTCTACCGCGTTCAATGCGCCGGTAGTGGACGCGGTAAACGTCCCCGGTGGGGGTGTCGGATTCCATATACCGCAGACTATATCTCCCGTATGAAGAGATATCGGGATCGGTTTGCCCGAGGAGTCCGCGTCCGCGGCATTTAGGCTCCCTACCGTGGTCGCAGCATTTGTGGCGTTGGCTATCATTGCGGATGGCGACGAGCCGGTCAGCTGGTTTGCCCCCGCGAGCGCCGCGGCGTCCGCGGCAACCTGGAGCTGGCTCTTTACGCCGTAGAGGTGAGCTACGTCCAGAGCCAGCCCCGCCATCGCCGTCATGACGATAAGCGAGATAGCAAAGACGACCAGCACCCCGCCTCTTTTATTAGCGATATGCTTAATTATCGGTTTAATCATTTTATTTAAGTTTCAATGGGTCCGTTGATATCGCGTTCGGGAGCATGGGTATCAACTTGAAAGCGTCATCCTGCTCCTTTGTCGGCTCGTTGGCGCCTGGTATCTCGGGCTTCGTGCCCGGGGACATTGCCTTGGCGAGCTTCGGCGTCACAAAAAATACCAGTTCCCTCTCGTTTTCTTAGTGATGTTCTTCTGCCAGTCATCATTTAAAATGCCCGCCACCACAAACGTCTCGCCTCTCCTTTTGTTTTACTGCTTATTATTTGTACGATTCATTCGTGCGAAGGCTGCCCTTGATTACCTCTATGGTCACTCCCGCGGGCGCTTCCACCGCCACCGTCTTTACCGCCTTCACCGCTTTTGGCGCGCGCCTGGCGCTTGCCACGCGCTGGACGTGCTGTTGCGGCTGCTGCGGCACATCCCCGCTAAGGAGAGACGCTACCGTTTCGCCTTTTGTCTTTGCGACTTCCGTGTCGTCAAGGTGCCTGAGGATAAGCTGGACCTTGTTCTCGCTCGCCAGGGCAAGCTTCTCCGCATCTTCGGGCGAGACGTCCAGGGTCACGGTAGGCACCGACACCGGTTTCCCCTCCTTCTCCTCCAGTATCTGGCCCACGGCCAGCACCCGCACGTCCTGGAGCACTATCTTGCTTATCCTGGTATCCCTGCCGTTCGCCTGCTTCCCATAAGGGGAATCCATCGTCGCCACGACGTCCACCATGCTGTTCGGCAGGACGAACCCCGCGACTCCCACCACTTCGTTGACGGCGACCGTTATGGCCCTCTTCCCGGGTTTGATGATATAGCTCATCACCCCGGCCCCGGAATTCAAGGGCGCGAGGCTGGATTCCAGCACGGGCGCTCCAACTGGAATGTCGGAGACAGCCAGCCTGTCCTGGACCTGGGTTAAACTGCTGGAAGAGCCGGCGGGTACATTTTGCCTCGGCCAGTCCGCAAGCTTGAGCTGTTCCGGCTTGGTCTTCGTGCCGAACGGTATCTCAGCGGCTGCTACCACCACTTGCTGGACTTCCATCTTCGCCTTTGCCGCCTCCCTGTCCTTGGCGGATAGATAGTTGTAAACCAGGTACGCGGAAACCGATGCCAGGACCACAGGCCGACCACCGCTATCATCGCGCTAAGTTTTGGCGGAAGTGCCATGTCTTTTCTCCTTTTTTAAGTTGTCCCGAGCTCGTAGTACATCGTTCCCGAACGTGTCAAGGTTAGCGGGGATATATTGAAGAATGTGTTTAGAAAATTGCCGGTCAAAAAAGCGTAGCCGTATGTTGCTTTAACCGTAACGACCTGTCCGTTCGTCCCGCTTGAAAAGGTCTGAGGGCTGAGTGCCGTGGTAATTTTCAGGTTGCTGACGGTAATGGACGGGACATAAGAGGTGATTTCACCTTTCACGTAAGATATTACATTGGGGTCGTTTGTTGTTTGAATATTGGGCAGTTCGGATGCATACCGGACCCCGGCCCGGACTGCGTCGTCAAGTGCGTTGTCATAGTACAAAGCCCTCCCGAACTCCGCAACCCCGAGCGCAAGCCCCATTATTATTACGAGCACCAGCGCGAACTCCACCAGGGCCTGGCCTTTTTGGTTATTCGGCCTATTCATAATTGGCGCTCGCTTCTCGCGTAATGGTGAGGCTTGTGGGCATTTGAAAATTATCGGACAATAAACTGCTGGTCAGGAACTCAAATTTGTAGGTTGCCGTCACAGTAATCTTGTTCCCGTGAACCGGTACGCCTGTTATCTTGTTGCCGCTTCTGTCAAATAATGTCGTCACTACCGAGGCCAGGGCGTTTGAGCCACCTGACGGCAGATAAGCATTTATTTCTGCCATAGCATAAGACTGGGTATTGCTCACTACCGTAGTCGGGTCCGGCAGGACAGCCCCGTACCTCGCAGCGGCCCTGACGGAGTTCCCAAGATGAGTCGAGTAGTACCAGAGCCTCCCGAACTCCACTACAGCGAAAATAAGTCCAAGGAACAAAATCGAGACAAATGCGAACTCAACCAGCGTCTGGCCTGAGTTACCGGCAATAATTTTTTTTATGCGTATATTCATTTTGGCCAGCGATTTAGCCGAGTACACGCCGGTCACGAGGGACCCCGGCAGGAAATTTTATGGTACGTTACACGCTAATCCGGCATCATCTTATGCATAATTACCTCATAATGAACCCGTGATCGAGGTAAAAATTGTGGTAATTTTCACACCAAGAGCGGTCAGCGTAATGATAGCCACTACGGCCACGAGCGCGATGATAAGGGCGTATTCCACCAGGCTCTGCCCTCTCTCATCCGTCAACGCAAGTTTGAACTTCATCAACAACGCAAGTATCGTGTCTTTCATGATTTAACCTCCTATAAATATGGAAACGAGTATCTATGCCGACTTAGATGCTGGAACTGCAAAAGCTCAGGAAATTACCTGGACTTCAGATAAAATAAATACTCTATCTTTATATAATCTAAACAATGATAATTTGTCAAATGTGCTTTCCGCATATTCAAAAGGTTTAAGTGGAAAGAGAAAAGGGAAATCTGTTTCCCCATGTACCGCCGAAAGTGCCGCGAGATTTACTATCAGTTTTGGGATTAGCCTTAATCTACAAGGAACGGCAGGCCCAGGAGGCCAGCAGGACGTTGAGTCGGTCCACTCTTTGGCTGGGCTTTTGCGGGTTAGCGGATGTTAATTAATATACTGTTCGAGATTTATTGACAAGAGGTGCGATATAAAAGGCGGGGAGGAGAAACAGTCTTTCCCACAACTTCTTAGCACTTACTGTGGATAACTTTATGTGAATCTCCATCCTTAATAATAACCCAACAGCGGCATATTCTCCTGGTTGTCCAGGCACAATTTAATAACAAGCACGTATGACAACACGACTTGTTATAATTAAAGGTATAAGCACGGGGGTTAAAATATGAAACTTCTGGTGAAAATAATAAGCGGCGTGGTGTTGACCATGCTATTCTCTACCGCTTTCTGCGGGGCGGCCCAAGCGCGGTGGGGTTTCCGTGGTGGTTGGGGGATTGCTACCCTATCCTTATCCATATCCTTATTATGACCCCTACAACTATCCACCGGATTACTATGCTCCGCCTGATTACGGCGAGCTCAGGACGGAGGTTGAGCCGAACAAGGCAGAGGTCTGGGTTGACGGTAAATTCTTCGGTCTCGCAAAAAACTTCGACGGCCCAATAAATCACCTGAAACTCCCGGTGGGCACGCACAAAGTGCAGTTTAAGGCTCCCGACTACAAAATTTTCAGCGTAAACGTATACATAGCGCCTGGTGGATTAACCGATATCGAATACAAACTCGTACTTCTCCCCTCTGGGTCGCTGATGCCTCCACCGCCGCCTCCAGCCACCACACGCCACCACCAACGCCGGAGCCGAAAGTTGAAGCTCCGCCACCGATTAGGCAAGAGGTGTTTATACCCATAAATATCGAGTTCGACTCCGACAAGTGGTTCATCAGACCGATATACCACGACGAGCTCCAGAGGGTTGCTAACTACCTCAAGATGTACCCGGAGAACAGTGCCGCGATCGAGGCCTACACGGACGACAGGGGTTCCGTCTCTTACAACAACAGGCTCTCGCAGAAGAGGGCCGAGTCGGTCAGGTCGTACCTTATCGAGAACTTCGGCGTGGACGGCAACAAGCTTTCGGCTATGGGCTTCGGCATGTCCAAACCAGTCGCCACCAACAAGACCGACGAGGGTCGCAAGAGGAACCGTAGGGCCGAGCTCCACATCAAGCCGCTCAAGGAGCTACAAGGCGAGCAGCCCACTGTTAATTGACAATCAGTTCGAGATTCATTGACAAGAGGTGTGAGATTTGCTATCCAGTTCGTCAGCGATAGCACAGTAAATCGCTGGCATGCCACAGCAGTCTTTCGTCCTGGTTGTAGCTATCCGGGCGGAGCCGAGAAAACAACCTTTCCGATCCGACCCTTGGTGAAGTAAATTGTAAAATATTCCGGGAGTTCACAGGCACAAGCGGTGTAGTACACCCATCCGCCATTCTCATCCTTTTCCGCTGGCTCACCCAAGTTCTGCTCTACCTCTGCTTGTGTCGATCCCAGTTGCAATTCGTGCCAGTTGCCGAAGCCATCTTCGGGGTTAAAAAAGCTGCTTTCCGCTTTACGCAAATCGGTTTTGGATATGCCTTCAACGCCAGCAGCAAGAGTAACTTCTCCTACAACCCAATCTGTGAAGGACACAGTCTGGAGAGTTGCCGTGTGTTTTTTATCAACAAAAATTCTCTCGCCGGTATCGGGTACGTTTTTTTGAAAGAGACCTTCTCCAAGAAGGCGAGTAACTTGTGGATCTGTGGTAATTCCTAGGGTCACTCCAGCAAAATTAAGAGGCCAGCATACTTTTTCTGCAGCCATTCCTATCGAAGAGATACATATTGACATGGAGGTAAGAACGATGATCGCATGATTTTTTATTTGTACCTTTCTTTCTCCCAACCTATTGATCCCCGATACGGACAAAACGCTCAGCCGCGTCTAGCATGTCTCTGCCGCCTTCTCATTCCTCGGCTTTGCAGGATCATTCAGCCGATAGAGCCGCTAGGACCTCGCGCAGGTGGTCGATGTGGAACTGGACGTGGTATTCGCCCAGACCGGAGATCATCCCTTCAAGAGTTGGGTACTCGCCCAGCGGCGAATCTTTCAGCTTCGGGATATGTGCTTTTCGTCCCAGCTGCTCTTCGCTGAGCTCGGCGGCAAGGTTGGCAACGCGATCGTAATTCTTCTCGCACTCCGCGACAAGTTCGCCAAAGCTCATGCGAGCTCGATTTTCGGTAAAAAACGGGTTCTCGGTATCAAGTTCTATGGTGGGAATATCACTGTCGAGAAAAGCCCTGAGGATCGGCAGGTGTCCCGTCCCTTCCGGCCCGCTCAGGTGAGAAAGAATCTGTTTGGGTGACCACCTGTCCTTCGGAGCGCGCGAGGCCAGGTTCTCGTCCACGCCCTGGCATACCTGTTTCAGCCCCTGAACCTTCTGCCGGATATCTTGCGCCAACTGGTTCCCACGTGACGTTGACATGGTGTATCCTCCTTGTGCTGCTCATCTTCCTTCCCCTACTTTACCTCAGCCAATCCCATAAGTCCATCGGCTGGGAGCGCCTCCCCTCCCTATCCTCTCTGTTTCTTTATCCATTGCGTTAAAGCCTTGACATGTTGACCGGCATGCAATAATGACCCACTTTGCGGGTAATCGGCGTCCAAAATTGACCCACCTTCTAATGTCCTAACTGGTTGTTATTAATGTGATACATTAAAGTAAGCCTGGGTCAAACAGGATGCCGATGGTGGGTCAAAATTGCGCGCCGATCAAACTCTGGAAAACCGATAGCCCTTTCCTGGAGATTTTCTATGATAATTTGCACTGCCTTGTTTATTTTTTAACCTGCGGCACGTTTTGTGTCACGTTGAGGAGTCAGAATATCAAAAAAACCTATTTGCGGAACCCAGCACTTATAAAAAAGCAAATACCCGATCCCGAAAATCTTGAGAGGGTGCGCGAGCCGAAGTAGTCGATCGACCCGCTTGGTCGGTGACGCTGTTTCAGGTCCTTGTCTGGATCTGTTATAGCAAGGGCAGGGAAACTGTAACACTCACTCCCGTCCCTGACTTCTCGACGTTGCCTGCAAGGTCGATCGCCCGGGATTTTATGGTGAAATTGCCTTTCCTTAAGGCCCAGCTGTAGTTCCACGTCGTCCATGTGCCGTTGCCGGAGGTGTCCGTTGCTAGGTGCCACGTACTTCCGCCGTTGGTACTGACCTCTACCTTGGCGACGCCCGCCAGATTGTCCGAGGCGGTGCCGGTTATGGCGTAGGTTGTGACGTTTAGCGCACTTCCCGTGGCAGGTGCGGTAATTTCGGAGGACGGCGGGGTACTGTCAACCAGAACGGTAACAGGTGTACTCGTCACCCTATTACCGTTGTTGTCCATCACCTCGGACTCGACGACGTACTTGTTGTCTATGGTAGGTAGGGTCCATTCGTATCTCCACGTTGTCCATGTGCCTTTGGAAGTGTCCGTGGCGGTGGGCCATGTGCTCCCGCCGTCAGTCGAGATCCCCACTGGCTCCAGGTATAAGGAGTCTGTATTTGCAGTCCCTTTGATCCTATAGCGTGTCCCGTTTACCTTCCGGCTCAGATAGCTGTTATTTACGGGAGTCTTGATATCGGTATAAAGGACACCCGGCCGTGCGCCGTCGTACGCAAGCGCATAACCTCCGAAAAAGGGGTCCTTGAAGACCCAGTTGTTATGGTTCACGGTAGGGACGGCGCCCACCTGGCTATAGGCTATCCTGAAAAATCCGCTCTCGCCCCAATTAGGCCCCCAGCAGTTCTTCACGATGAAACATTTGTTGTTGTCGTCGTATCCGACCAGCAGGACGGCATGCGCACCCTGGTCACTCCCCCATGTGTGCGAGTATATGCCGGACGTATATGAATCGAAGTCGTCAAATACCTCAAAAGCGACTACTATCGGCCCGTAGCTGTAAAGCGCGTTTCTCAGGCCATTGACGGTCGGCCTTGTCTGAGCCACGCCAAAATATCGTCCCCAGTAGTTGGCAATCCATTTATATCCTGTGATTTTATAATTGCCTATCCCAGACCAATAGTTACTGCAGGCGTAACCACAGGAGCCTTCCGCCTGGGTGTAAGGGTAGCAGGACTCGACGGGAACGCCTGTATCGACAAAAAATTTTGTAACCAGATTCCCGCCACTGCATCCGTCTCCATTGGCTTCGTCCTTAAGATCGCATGAAAGCAGGACTTGTTCGGAAAGGTCGAGGTCAACACCCGGGGTATTCATTGTCATAAGCGTCCTGGACTCGAGAGCTGCGACGGAGCCGAAGGCCCAGCAGTCACCGCACTGTTGCTGGTCGCGTATAGGTGTAACGTAGTTGCCAGATGTTATTTTGAATTTGCCGCCGCCATAATTCCGCCAGTCCAGTACTCCGGTCGGGGCAGAGCTAACTACTGTCTGTATAAGCGTATCTGCTTCGGTAGCGACGCCCGCGCCCGATATAGGGGCTGTCCGATCAGGCGGCGGTATAAAAACTCCCAGGCGCGCCTTGCGTTCCGTCGGAGAAAGCCTGGTCATCGAGGTCTCACCCGCAACCCATTTGGCACCTTTCGCCTGTATGGCCGCGTTTATATTCGAGACCTCTTTTTGTATCTCTTCCTGGGAGGGCCTGACAAACTCGTCAGCCGAACACGCGATGGAGAGAGGCGGCACAGTTAAAATAAATGCCGCGAATATCAACTGTATTATCCTGGACGGCCTGTACATGGTGCCCCCGTTACCGCTTACCCGCGATGCGAACTTTCAGCTCTAACTTTCAAACTGCCCTTTTTCCCACTTCCCAGACCCTGTAATAGACATGCTCAACATCGTATCGTCAACAGCCTAAAGATCAATTTCCTCATTTTTTATCCTCTCATTTTTAGGATTGCGGCTCAGGAATATTAGGGATATTTGGTATTATTCTAAAACAAGATTTATATCAGGCTCACTCTTAATTTACATTTAAAGCAAGATTTTGTCAAAAATCTAATTATCAATAGTTATTAAATAAAGGAAAGAACGCAAGCGTATTGCTTGTTGATCGGCGTTAGACTAAAAAGGGGCTACGGCTAAACCGTAACCCCTTGATTTATTTGGTGCCCCCAGCATGGCTCGAACATGCGACACCAGGTTTAGGAAACCTGTGCTCTATCCAACTGAGCTATGGGGGCGAAAGTGAAAAAAAAATATAGAACAAAATGGGGTCTTAGTCAACCCCGATTAATAGCTGATTAAAGAAAGCACCTGGTATCCCGCAAGCTTGTCCCGGCCCTTAAGCTCCGTAAGCTCTATCAGGAACGCCGCGCCGACCACCACCGCGCCGAGCTGCTTTAGAAGGTCCAGCGTCGCCGCCATCGTGCCGCCTGTCGCCAGCAGGTCGTCCACCACCAGCACGCGCTCGCCCGGCGTTATTGCGTCCTGATGGACTGTCAGGGTGTCCGTACCGTACTCAAGCTCGTACTTCGCCTCGTATATATCGCTTGGGAGCTTGCCCGATTTCCTGACCGGGATGAACCCGGCGTTGAGCGCGTACGCCACGGGTGCGCCCGTTATAAAGCCGCGGGACTCTATCCCGACAACCTTCTCTATCCCCTCGTCTTCATAAAAACAGGTAATCTTGTCGATGACCTTCTGGAAGGCCTCACTGTCCTTCAGGAGCGTGGTAATGTCCTTGAACAGGATGCCCTTCTTTGGGAAGTCCGGGATGTCCCTTATGCGGGACTTCAGGTCGAGCATATGCCCCCTTGAACTAAATGTCTTTATAAAATGCTGTCCAGGTCTATACTCTTGCGCTTGGTGATGAACCGGAGCTTGTTTAAAGCCGAAGCCTCTATCTGGCGCACGCGCTCGCGGGTCAGGCCGAACTCTTTGCCGATGACCTCAAGTGTCTGCGCCTCCCCGTCCTCCAGGCCGAACCGGAGGCTTATCACCTTCTTCTCGTTTTCCGTCAGGTAGTCCAGCCACTCGATTATCTGCTCGTGCCGGATGATGCCCTCGGTAACCTTCGCGGGGGATAAAGACGCCTCGTCCTCGATTAAATCCTTGAGCGACCCTTCTTCCTTGTTGCCTATGGGCGTATCAAGGGAGTGCGTCTTCCGGATGAGCTGCATGATGTCCTTGACCTGATCGGGCGCGTAGTTCATCTCCGCGGCAATCTCCTCCACCGTCGGCTCGCGCTTCAAGCTCTGGATAAGCCTGCGGACGACTTTCACGAACGTATTGATGACTTCGGATATATGTACGGGCAGGCGTATGGTGCGTGTCTGGTTGACAAGCGCCCTCTCTATGGACTGCTTTATCCACCAGGAGGCATAGGTTGAGAAACGGAAGCCTTTCTCCGGCTTGAACTTCTCCACGGCCTTGATCAGGCCGATGTTGCCTTCCTCTATAATATCCGAGAACGGGAGGCCCCGGTTGATATAGCGTTTCCCGATATTGACGACGAGCCGGAGGTTCGCCTCGATCATATGGGCGCGCGCTTCTTCGTCGCCCTTCTCTACGCGGTGGGCAAGCTCCTGTTCCTCCTCGAAGGACAAAAGGGCCGATACCCGGATTTCCTTCAAGTAGAGCTTTATGGCGTCCTGGGCCTCGTCCGGATAGGCTGAAGGCGCTTCGGCCTCCTCCTCTTCCTCCGCGTCGAAAAGCTCCTCACCCAGCCCCGCCTCGAACTCTTCCTCTTCGGCCTCTTCCGCCGGAAAGTAGGAAAGTTCTTCTTCTTCCTCGTCCTTCGGTTTCTCTACATCCAGTTCGACGGTCTCGCCTGAGAACTCTCCGGTTTTCTGTTTTTTCTTTTTCGGCATTATTGCACCCGTCAAACCTTGATTGTGAAGTTATTGAATTTGCCCTGGTGAGTTTTCCAGCTGACCTTTACTTCTTCCACCCGCGCCATCGGAGGGCCCTGTTCGAGTTCTTTTATAAACCCCTTGGCGTCCTCTTCGACCGCCTCTATCTCGAGGGCCACACGCCCGTCCGGCAAGTTCATGGACCAGCCGCGCACGTTATGCTTCGCGGCCGCCCTCTCCGTAAAGAACCGGTACCCGACGCCCTGGACGCGTCCGCTGACGATAATCCCGGCCGCTACCTTCCTGCCCGGCACCTGCCCCCCTTGGACGGCCGTAATGAAAAAGGGCATCTCTTTCGAGGATACCCTTCACTTGCTGCAAAAATGGTCGGGGCGAAAGGATTTGAACCTTCGACCCCACGGTCCCGAACCGTGTGCGCTACCAGGCTGCGCTACGCCCCGTCAATTTTAGTATGTTATAGCAGTTCCCTTGACGTGTCAAGGTTTTTCGTCTAAATTCCAAGGCCCATCGTCTGCCTTTTCTTCTCGACGAACTTCGACATCTCCTCCGCGAAATAATCACCTGTCGCGGTGACTTCCCCGGAGATCCTGCCGTTGTAGAGGTCCCGCCCTTCCTTTAGCTCCGCCGCAAGGGCCTGCTCGAAATTCCCGTCCCTCACGCCAGCCTCGACCGCGCCCTGGTTATAAAGCGCGATGTCCGACAGTATAATCCTGGCAAAGCGCCGCGCGGCCTCCACCTGCTGGTTGCCCACCGACGACGTCGCCAGGACCGGCTTTATCTCCTCTTTGCGCATCTCGAATATCTGCTCCTCCCGCAGAGGAAGGTCTTCGAGAGAGGGCTTGCATGTCTCTTCTTCACGCGGCGAGTTCGTTCCCGGCGCCGGCTGCCCGTCCGCCGCCAGCCGCTTCACCTTCTTGGCAATGCAGTCCTGGATGTGGTGTTTTTCTATGTAGTCGTCCGCTCCGTACAGGCTGACGGGTTCTCTTTTGTAGCGGGTCTTGTCATAAATAGCCGCGAGGAGTATGACCTTTATTTCATCGGATTCGGGGCTGTTCTTAAGCCTGTCGCATATCTCGAAGCCGTAGATCCTTGGGAGAGCTACGTCCAGCAAAACAAGGAACGGCTTCTCTCTCTCTATGGCGACGACCGCCGCGATGCCTTCGCTTTCACAGATTACCTGATAGCCCTCTTCGGTTAAAATGGATTCGACCAGCCTGAGCACGGAATCCCCGTCGTGAGCTACGACTATCTTCGACCTGTCCAGCTTCCATTTAGGCGCGGCCGGGGCGCTCTCCATCTGCGGCGGCGCTCCTATTGAAGCTTCCGGTGAAGCTTCCGGCTCCGGCGCTCCTATTGAAGCTTCTGGCGTTGGCGGCGCGGGCGGAGGAGGCGGTGGAGTAAAGGCAGGCTCCGAAGGCTCCGGCGCGGGAGGTTCCTGGAAAGGAGGCCATGAAGGTTCCGGGGGCGTAGAAGGCTCCGGGGGCGCGGAAGGTTCCGTTTGCCTGAAAACGTGTTCTTCCTGCACTGGCGGCGCGGGGGCCTCTACCGGGGGCGCGGGCGGTTCAGGGGCTGGCGCTACGGCGGGCTTCTCCACGAGGAAGACGTTCCCGCACTTGGGGCACTTTAGCCTGGACCCTCCCTCCTTTATTTTCGCATCGTCAATCTTAAGACGCACATTGCACTGGCTGCATGAAACTATCATATTAATCCTCCGCCGCCGCAGTCATCTGCGATTACTGCTCCTTCTGTCTTCGTTTCACTCTGGACAGGTAAATCACTTCTGGGGCTTCATAATTACTAACGCATTCGCATTTAAATATTTTTCAGCCGCTTTTACGACGTCCTGTTTCCCGATCTTTAAAAACTGCTTCGGCAAGCTCTTCCGGTAGTCCTGTCCGGCGCCCGAAATTGCGTAGAGCCCGGAATACCTGGCAGTCCCCTCGGCGCTCTCAGCCGAAAGTTCTGCGTCGCCCAGGGCAAATTCCTTTCCGCGCTCAAGCTCATCGGGAGAAAATTTTCCCTCTTCGACGGCCTTGACAGAGTTCTTAATCCCTTCGATCGCCCCGTCTATCCTGGTCTCGTCCGTTACCGAATAAATGGTCATCACGGGGGCGGCGGATTCCCAGCGAAGCGAGCTTCCCAACTGGTACGCCTTCGGCTCATTCGCCCGAAGACATTTATAAACGTCGGAACAGCTCCCGCCGGAGAGGATAGCGCGGGCGGTCAGCGCCGCGCAATATTCGGGGTTATCCGGAGACGGCAACTTACAAGCGAAAAGGACACCGGCGGTCCCGGGTCTCGATTCCAGTTCCAGCACCTCGCCCGGCTCGAATGCCGGCGGCCTTTCTTCCTGGCTGCACGTCTTGCAGTTCACCGTCCAGTCCTTGAAAGTTTCTTCGGCCATCTTCATGGCCGCGTGACTTGAAAATGACCCGCAGATGGACAGCAGGGAATTATCCGGCCTGAACCGCGCCGTACGCCAGGCCAGAAGGTCGGCCCTGGAAAGTTTTTCTATGTCTTCCGGAAGTCCCGACGGAAACAGGGCATGGTACATTTTGTCTTCCGCACGGTCCTGGGCAAGGTCATTCCCTGCAATCAGGGCGCCTTTTTCCACCTGGACGGCGGTATCCGAAAAATACCCTCCCGAGACCATTTCGGATAACGCCTTAAGGGCGACCGGAAAACTGGCGGCGGGCGAGACAAGGGTAAAGCAGGTATAGCCAGCCTCGACGTCCGCCGTGACCTTGCCGCCAGCCTGCTCTATCCTGAGAGATGGAGGGTCGGCATTGCCGGCCGGATTACTTGAAAGGATTGAACTGCAAAGCAGGGCCGTTATACCGCTCTTTCCCGCGGGCTCGGAAGCGGAACCCGTTTTTATGAACAGGCAGGCGGCCGCTGTCTCTCCGGAGAAGCCGGAGCTAATCACGCGAGGCCGTTAGAAAGCGCCGGAGGTCTGTCCTGGGCAAAAGAGTTGCCGCATGCGGCAAGAGACAGCAAAATACCCAGCGCGAGGAGGGCGATTTTTTTCATGCGTCCTGAACCGTTTTAAAAGTTAAGCCGTTATTCCTTGGTAACGTAAGACGCCGTCCTCTCGGAGGCTGAAAGTTTCTTCGCCTCGGAGGCGGCGTCTTCTTTGGTCTGGAAAGTCCCCACGTGCACTTTATAGTTATAGCCGCCTTTCCTGCCCGAGGCGGAATATACCCTTGCGTCGTACCCTTTTTTCTTCAGCATTGTCGCCTTCGCCTTGGCCGCGGAGGCGTCTTTATAAGCTCCCAACTGCACGGTGTAATGTCCCTGTCGTCGGCGTGGTTCTCTTTCTCTTCTTTCTCTTGCTTCTTCTCTACGAGAGGGGCGACGGAATCATTTTTGGAAGTCAGAACTTTCGGAAACGTCAGGGTAACCGACCTCGGCTTGGCCGAAGCGGTGGTAGCGGGGACAAAAGCGGCCCTCGACGTCGTTACCGGCTTCAGGACCGGCGGGGCGGCCGGTACTGCCCTGGCCTGAAGTATCCCCGTCTGCGCCTTCGCCTGCGGCGGGACTTCCGGCTGCTTCTTCCTCTGCCACTGGATCCCGACGCTGACGCCCAGCACGAAAACAAGCGCGGCGATGGCGGCGACGCCAAATATCACCAGGCCCATCTGGCGCGCGTCGAAGGAATAATCGTATCGGTCTCTTATTTTTCCCAGGTCTTTCAAATTACCTCTTGCTGCTTTTGCGAGGTGAGCATTCTCTCCGAAAAATTATTATTCACAATAACGCGTTGGCGGCAGTATTTCTATTTTACGTTCAACGATAATTTTTCTACGAGAATACTCCCCTCTCATTTACGTTATAAACATCGCGTCGCCGTAGCTATAGAAACGGTAACCTGCCCGGACCGCCTCCTGGTATGCCGAAAGCGTTTTATCTCTGCCCGCGAAGGCACATATTAGCATAAGCAATGTGGATTTGGGAAGGTGGAAATTAGTGACTATAGCCCGGATAGCCTTGAATTCATATCCGGGGTAGATAAAAAGGCGGGTCCTGGCCTCTCCGGGCCGGACCTGGCCGTCCCTGAATGCCGATTCCAGCGTCCTGGCGCTGGTCGTCCCCACCGCGATTACGCGCCGCCCTTCGGCAAGCGCGCGGTTCACCGCGTCGGCAGTTTCTTCCGGCACGCTATATTCCTCTTCCTCCATCTCATGGCGCTCGATTACCTCTTCCCGCACCGGCATGAACGTCCCGGGGCCTACCTGCAAAGTGACGGATACGACCGAGACACCTTTTTCTTTTATCTCGCGCAGGAGGGCTTCCGTAAAATGGAGTCCCGCGGTCGGCGCGGCGACTGCGCCGGGCCTTGCCGCATAAACCGTCTGGTAGCGCTCCCTGTCGCGGTCCGCGTCCCTGCCGGAGGGGTCTATATACGGCGGGAGCGGCATTGAAGCCGCCTTCCTGATGGCCTCTTCCGCGCCCGGCTTAGAGAATCTGATTACCTTCTTGCCGCCGCCCAGGTCTTCCTCCACGGCTGCCTGAAGCTCCGTGGTAAAAATGACTTCCGTCCCTGGCGCGGTCTTTCCCTTGATAAGGGCCTCATACCTTTCCTCGCCGATACGGCGCAGGATAAGCGCCTCGATCCTCCCGCCGGTGGCCTTTGTCCCCATAAGCCGGGAGGGCACCACCTTCGCGTCGTTTATCACCATCACGTCTCCCGGTCCGAGATACTCCGGCAGGTCGGAGAATATCCCGTGACGGATGCTCCCGGCCCCGCGCGGCAGGACCATAAGGCGCGATTTATCACGCTCGCTCGCTGGCGACTGCGCTATCAGCTCCTTCGGAAGCTCGTAATCGAAATCCTCTATCAGCATCTATTTTGAATCCCCGGTGTCTGGCAGCCGCGAGAGAGTCACTCCCGGATAATAATACTGAAGTATCTCCTGGTAATTCTTCCCGGCTTCCGCCATGCCTTTTGCGCCGAATTGACAGAGACCTACACCATGCCCGGAACCTTTACCGATAAAGACAAAGTTATCCCCTTCTCTGTGCGCCTCGAACGCCGTACTCGGAAGTTTGGAATAGCCTACGGCTTTTCTGAAATCGGCGCCCTTCATTACCACGCTACCCGACTGGCCAATCAGCCTTAGCTTCAATATCCTTTTTGACACGCTTCTCTCCAGCACTTTTATCGATTTAAGCCCGTTTATCATATACCCGGCCTGAATCAACGACTCGTCCAGTTCCGGGATTGCAATGCGCTTTTTCCATGTGTCATACGGGGAGTCCTTGCAGTAATTGCATACCCTGGATTTCAGGTAGGGATATTTAGTGTCCCATACGTTGCACGCGTCTTCTGTCGTGCCTCCGCAGGTGGAATGATATACCGCCTCTATCGGCGCTCCGCCATATGTCAGTATCTCTCCCGCCGTCTCCCTGGCCGCTATGGAAGGGCCTTCCTTTTCTTTCGCGCCGCCCGTGAACACCTGAGAGTTCACAGTCGCGCAGAGGTCGTAATCGACCGCGCACCGGCACGATTTCCTGTACATGGCATACGTCCGGGCCAGCACCGCCTGGGCTTTGAGCGCCTCTATCGGCCACTTCGAGCCCATCTCCTCGCCCACCACCGAACGGGTATAGTCCTCCAGGTCCAGCTCGTTTATTATCCTGTACCGGCCCCTGACGTTTCTTTTTATCTCTATGACGCCGGTCAAGGCGTAACGGTTGACGCGGACTATAATGCCTTCCGCGTTTATCCTTACGCCGCCCTCCGGACACCTGTCGCCTTCCAGGTCTATGCGCGTCCCGCCCTGCCCGTCAGGGTCAGGCGAAGCAATGCCCAGACCGGAGACACCTTCCACGTTATACTCCGGCGGAAAATTGAGCGTCACGCCGGGCAGGTCGTCCAGGACCAGCACGCGGACCTTTTCGGACGCGCAGGCAACCCGGGAAAACAGCAGCAGGCCTATGAACAGCACGAGGAGTTTAAGTATCGGTCTCATTATTTCCTGCCTATGAGCCACAGGATGAGCGTCAGTATCAGGCTGGCGAGCAGGCCGGTGGCGAGCGGGAAGTAGAACGTAAAATTCTTCCTGTGTATGACTATGTCGCCTGGGAGTTTTCCTATCCACGGCAGCTTCCCGGATAAAAGGAACACGGCGCCCAAGACCAGCAGGACGGCGCCGGTTGTAATAAGTATTTTCCCAAGCTCCGCTGTCATTTTTATTTTCCGGCGGCCCCGTTATCCGAAGTGATTTTTTCCAGGAGCTTCACCTGCTCCGGACGTCCGAGCGCAATCAGGCAATCGGCTTCCCGGAGGATGTCGCCGGGGTTCGGGTTGAATTCCATCTTCCCGTCCGCGTGTTTTATGGCGACGACTATGATGTCCAGGTCCTGCCTTATCCCGCTGTCCTTGATCGCCCGCCCCACGAGGGAAGACCCTTTGCCGATAGTGACCTCTTCCATTTTTAGGTCCATGTTCTCGGACTGTGTCGCGAACTCGATAAAATCCACCACCGCGGGCCTGAGCATCGCCTGGGCTATCCTGTCCGCCCCGATGTGATAAGGAGAGATGACCTTGCTCGCCCCGGCGCGCATGAGCTTCTGCTCCGAGCCTTCATCGCCCGCCCGCGCGACGATATAAAGCCCGTCGTTAAGTCCCCTTGCGGTCAGGACGATGTAGAGGTTGTCCGCATCCGTGGATACGACGGAAATCAGCCCCTTCGCGCTTTTTATCCCGGCCTCGACAAGCGTCTCGTCGCGGTCGGCGTCGCCCTGCATTATCAGGTATCTCTCCCAGTCCGCCTCTTCGATGTTTTCGGCGTTTCTCTCGATGACCACGAAAGGCACGGGACTGGCTGCGAGTTCGCGGCAGATAATCCTGCCCATCCTGCCGAACCCGCAGACGATGTAATGGTCCTTAAGCTTCTTTATCTTCTGCTCCAATTTCCTCCTCCCGAGGATGTCGGCCAACTCCCCTTCAAGCATCAGCCTCGTCGCGTTCCGCACCGCGAAGGCCACGGCCCCCAAACCGAAAAGTATAACGGTTATGGTAAACGCCTTGCCGGCCGGGTCCAGCGGATGGACCTCGCCATATCCAATCGTGGTGATCGTGATTATGGTCATGAAAAGAGAGTCGAGGACATTCCAGCCCTCAAGCCGCGAATACCCCAGCGTCCCGCCGACCACCACGACCGCCAGCGCCAGCGCCGAGTATAGTAATAGCTTCGCGCCGTCCGTCTTTTTTATGTTTAAGTCTTTAAGGCCCGGCATCATCGCCCAATGGATTTTAAAGTTTGCGCTATCCTTACAGAGTGCGTGCCCGGCCAGTAAACCCTGCCGCAGGACGGACACTGTCTGAAATTTTTTTCCCGGCAGAGCACAAATTCGGGCACCCTGTCCCGGACATCGTCTTTCCCGGTCTCCCGAAGTACTTCGTTACAAACGGCGCACCGCGACAGTAAAGCAAATGAGGAGGGCGGCATTTTTAAAAAATCCAGCACCTGCGTGAGCTGGACTTTTACCCGGTCGTCCGTTACCAGCAGCGCCTCCCCTTCGCGAAGCCTGCCGGCCAGCCGGGTATCCCGCGTCAGGATAAGCCTGCCCTCCTGCCGGGCCGTCCGCACAAGCTTATTGTCTTCGACGTCAGTCTCGTAAGACGTATCGAAGCCCAAGAGCCGAAGCCACTTGGCGAGTCTGCCCAGCATGGCGTCCGCGGCGAACTTCATCTGTGCATTTTACCGTAATGGGAAAAGGTAATAAAGGGTAAACTTAAGGGCAAGCTTAATTAATCGCGCTACTTCCGTTTTTCAATCCCGCTTAGGTAAACGGCACATTTGCCGCAATCCGTGCCGTTTTTGCAGTGCTTCCGGGTCAGTTCCCAGCAGGGGGTCGAACGGTCCACGAAGGCGGAACATTGTTCCCGGACCTCTTCCGAACATCCCTGTATGTCCCAGCATGGCGCGTAATCCAGGAGCTTCTTCACTCCCTCTATGCTTATTTTCTTTGTATGGACCAGCTCGCGCACGCAACGGAGCCACTTGATGTTGTTGTCGGAATAGAACCGGTTCTTATTTCTTCTCGCGGGGCTTACCAGGCCGTGTTTTTCGTAAAGCCTCAGCGTCTGGTCCGTCGTCCCGACCAGTTCCGCGGCAATACCTATCGGATAAAGAGGCATGCTTTCCTTGCAAACCTTGTCATCGTTGTTTTCCATGCTTACTCCCCTTTGAGGATAGCTTAAAATTTACAGAAATATAACTACCGTATTATATTTGACGACTATTAGTACTGTAAAGGGCGACGTGTGTCAAGTAAAAATTTAATTGAAATCCTAAGGCGCCCTTATAACTCAGATTTTATGCAGGCTCGGGAAAAGAGAGGCGTCGGTATGGGGTAAAAACATGGCGGCCCGGTAAAGGCTCATGAACTCCGCGCTGGCGTTTAATTCCTTGTAAGTGACCATCGAGGCTATTCTCTCCATGTTTTCACGGGCGTCCCGGTCCAGGAGCGCAAAGGTAGCGCCTTTAAGCGAAGAGTTGCCCAGGAGCTTGAATTTATGAAGAGGGATGTCCGGGAGCATCCCGATGGAGACGGCCTTGTCCGCCGCAATATACTCGCCGAACGTGCCAGCCACGAAAAATGACTCGATATCATTAAAAGTTATGCCTATTTCGGTAGTAATAACCGTCAGCGCGGTGTACATGGCGGCCTTCGTCCGGATCAGGTTCTCTATATCTTTTTCGGTAAAGATTATGTCGCCCGTTACCTTATAGGCCAGCCCCGCTTCAGTTTCGATTATCCTTTTGGTTTTTGCCGGGATAAATTTGCCCCTGCCGTCAATTAAGCCCGTCCTGAAAAGCTCGGACAACAGGTCTATGAGCGCGGAGCCGCACATCCCTTCGGGCTGAACGCCGCCTATTACGGTAAAGGACGGTTCATAGTCCGCGTCTATTTTTATCCTGTCTATCGCGCCGGGGGCCGCCCTCATGCCGGAATTCACCACTCCCCCTTCAAGCGCCGGGCCCGCCGCGCCCGCGCATGCGACCAGCCAGTCCCTGTTGCCGACGATTATTTCCGCGTTCGTCCCAACGTCCACCAGTATGGATATCCCGTCCCTATCCGCCATCCCGGACGCAAGTATCCCCGCCAGGACGTCTCCGCCGACATAGCTCCCGACATTCGGCAGGACGAGGACCGGCGCTTCCGGCTTGATTTTCAGGCCTATATCCCTTGCGTTGAGTGCGCCGAAGCGGTTCGCGGCGGGCACATAAGGGGCGCGGCAGATATTGTACGGGTCCAGCCCCAGGAAGAAATGCGACATCGTTGTGTTTCCGGATATGCAGGCGCAGGAAATATCGTTTACGGATACGCCCGCTATGTTCGGCAAGTTTCCCGGCCAGGCTGCTCACGCAGTCCACCGCCGCCGTCCTCAGCTCTTCCAGTCCTCCGGCCTTAAGGCAGTGGTGAATCCGTGCGAGTATATCTTCGCCTATGGCGGTCTGGGGGTTGGTCTCCGAGGCCTCGGCCGGTAGACCGGCTTCAGGCAGTAAACCGGCTTCAGTCGCCTCTGTATTCAAATCGATCAGTTTGCCGACGATGTTCGTCGTGCCGAGGTCCACGGCAAGCCCGAAATTATTATTGACGCCGCTCCCCGCGGCTCCACGTCTATAAGCTCCGGCTCGCTTAAGAACCCTACCGTGGCGGTTATTTCAAAATTATTCGCCCGCAGCGCTTCGGGCAGTTTACGGACTACCCATATGGGGACGTTTTGAATAGTTATCCCCTCGCGCCCAAGACCCGCCAGGACGCGTTCGAGGTCCGGGGTCTTGTCGTTATCCGAAGGGGTATGGAAGTTTCAGAAAATATTTTTTCACAAGCGGCGTCATCTGTCTGCTGCCGGTCCACCGGCCTCCCACATTACTTTGCCCATGTCCCGCACGTCGTATCCTCCAAGGGCGGTGACCGCCTCGCGGAACTCTGAGTCTTCGCGGATTATGTTCAGAAGCGCAAGCACCTTCGGGTCGTCGTAATATTCGCCGGGGATGGCTAAGTCGTAGCGTTCCTGTGCGACAGGCAGGAAATCGAGCCCCAGCGCCCGCGCCGCCGCGAGTATCCCCAGCCCGGTATCCGCCGCCCCAGAGAGCACCGCGGATGCCACGCCCATGTGGGTGTACTCCTCGTGCTGGTATCCTTGCACCAAGGACGCCTCAATGCCCAGGCGTTTCAGGTACAGGTCGGTTAAAAGCCTTGTCCCCGCCCCGGCCTGCCGGTTCACGAAGACAACGTCAGGCCGCCGCAGGTCTTCAAAACCTTTTATGCCTTTCGGGTTGCCCCTTTGTACCAGCAGCCCCTGCTCCCGGTAAACGAGGTTCACAAGGAATACCTTCCTGCCCGGCAGGTATTTCTTTAGGTATGAGACGTTATATTCGCCCGTCTCCTCGTCCAGGAGGTGCGTCCCCGCGATATGCGCCTCGTTTCTCTTAAGCGCGATAATCCCGCCAAGGCTCCCGGTATGCGCGGAAGACAGGCCGAGCTTCGGGTTCCTTTTCTTCAGGAAATTTCCAAGCAGGTCAAGAGTATTGTCGTGGCTCCCTATGCAGACGACGGTATTTTCCAGTTCCTCCGAAGGCTTCAAAAGCTCCGCTTCGACACTGCTGCCCGCCGCAAGACCTTCCGAGGCCGCCGGGATGCGCACGATGCCGTCCGCCCGCACCAGCGTCATCAACACTCCCGCGCCCCGCTGCATCGGAGTCGCGATTACGTTCTCACCCACCTTGCCTATCTTCACCCGGACAAACTCCTCCTGCCCGAGCGGTGATGACATCTGCCGGGAGAGCGTCGCCTTTATGCTCTGGGCCCTGGGGGGTTCCATCCCCTGCATTGCGTACAGGAGCGGGCGGGCGAAAAACTTGAAAACAAGGTACGCCGAGACCGGATAACCCGGCACCCCTATTACCGGTTTGCCCTCCACCATCCCCAGTATCACGGGCTTTCCCGGCTTCGTGTTTATCCCGTGCAGGAACACTTCCCCAAGCTCGCTTATCGCCTGGTACGTATGGTCTTCCGACCCGGCGGAAGAGCCCGCGTTCACCGCTACGATATCGCATTCACGCACCGCTTCCAGCACCCTGGCCTTAAGCGCGCCAAGGTCGTCCGGCACTATATCGTACCTTTTAGCCTCCGCGCCCCACTCACTCAGCCATGCCGGAGAGCATGCGGGAGTTGTACTCGATGATGTCCCCTTTTTTAAGTTCCGTACCCGGCTGGACAAGCTCGTCTCCCGTAGGTATAAGACCCGCCTTCGGCCTTCGCCGCACAAGAAGCTCGGTGATGCCTCCCGCAATCAGCGCCGCCTGGTCCGCCGGACGGACAAGGTGGTTCTCCGGAACTATCAGCTCCGTCGCCACGATGTCCTCTCCCACCACCCGCACGTGCTGCCAGGGGGTAGCGGGCTGGATTATCTCGATATAGATATTCTCTACGTCGTTTATGTCCTCCACCATTATGACGGAGTCCATGCCGTCAGGGAGCGGGTTTCCGGTATTGACGTACAGCGCCTGCTCGCCCAGCTTCAGCTTTTTGGGATGATGTTCGGACGCGCCGACTGTATCGGCGAAGCGTACCGCCACGCCGTCCATCGCCGCCGAATGATAAAAAGGAGAAGATAATTTTGCCGCCACGGCCTCCGACGTCACCCGCCCAAGGGAATCGTCCACGCCGACCAGCTCGCCCGGAAGCGGCTTCCATACGCCCGCCTCGGTCAAGACGCCTCTGCCACAGGGCCAGCGCCTCATCCAGCGGAGTAGCGGTTATGTATATTTTTCGCTGCAGCCATCTTATTTATTTGCCGTCCCGACCGAAACGGAGGGATCTACAGTTGAATTGATTTATCAATATCAAAAGTACCAATGCTGTCAAATCGGTATCAGTTTTATAATTAAATTTTTCGCCATTTTCTAAAAACCACGATTTCCATTTCTTGATTATCTCTTCCTGAGCATCCTTAGGTGCAATATATATATTCTCGCGTGACATCCAATCTGCAAAAAAAGG
Source organism: Nitrospirota bacterium (assembly GCA_963698885.1). Lineage (GTDB taxonomy): Bacteria > Nitrospirota > JACRHJ01 > JACRHJ01 > JACRHJ01 > JBARKJ01. Next base: position 569,886 of record CAVOSJ010000003.1, read on the forward strand.
TAACTCTTGTTCATTCTTCAAGGTAAGCCAATATTTCCTATCTCTTTCTTGTTTAGTAAATATATGTTTTGTAGTGCCTTTGAAATCCAAACCAGTCAAGTATCTTAATGCTCTAATACACCAAATAATATGCATTGATGATTTATGTTTTTCCTCATCGTTTGAATATATGGCGGTTTCCGGAATGTTTCGTAACTCTTTGATTAACAAGCAACCAGATTGATAAGGTTTCTCCGCAAGCAATTTCATTTGCGACTCATAATTTTCTGTTTCATATCCAAAGTTTGATACTGTCTTTACAATTTGAGGGTCGTCACATCTTTATTTGATTTGCATATGATAAGTCATACGAACATAAGAACAATATAATAAGTATTCATTGGCATGTTAATCAAATAACCTCACCGTTACTTTTTCGCCCTTTTAGAAGCCCCGGCTTCTCGACCGGTATCACCACCGTCCCGTGCGCCTTCACGAGGGTGGATATAAGGCCCGATTTTCCAAGCACCGGATGCGCGAAAAGCTCCCCTCCCTCGGACTTGAGCAGGACCCTCAGATGGTCCTCGCGTCCCGGCGCGGAGGAATAGTTCCGGGCCATCTTTGCCTCCACCACCCTGTACGTTCGGTATCCCGGCAATCCCCAGCGGGTCGGTCTCTCCGGATGCTTTTTTAATTAACGGCCCTAAAAAAAGTTCGAAGGATACCGTCACTGCGACCGGATGCCCCGGCAGGCCGAAAACCGGCTTGCCTTTGACCACCCCTATTATAACAGGCTTTCCCGGCCTGACGGATACCCCGTGCACGAGCACGCCCGGTTCTCCCGCATCGTTTATCACCTTTGCCGTCAGGTCGCCTAGCCCGACGGAGCTGCCGCCTGTAAGCGCGACTATATCGCAATCGGCGAGGCCGTCTTCCACCGCCCCGCGTATCAGGCCGTAATCGTCTCTGAATATGCCTTTCAGCACCGGGATCCCCGCCCGCCTGCCGCACAAGCCCGGCAAGGTTATATGAATTGACGTCCCGCACCTGCCCGGGAAGCGGCTTTTGCTCTGCCGGGATTATCTCGTTCCCCGTATTTATGATGGCTACTTTCGGCATTTTAAATACCAGCGGCCGCGTCACCCCTATCCCCGCCAGCGCGCCCAGGTCCTGCGGCCTGAGCCGGTGGCCCTTAGGGAGCACCGTCTCACCCGCCCTGATATCGTCGCCCGGCTGGACCACGTTCTCGCCCGGCGCAACGGGTTTCATTACCTCCACCTCGTCCGTGCCCAGGGTCTGCGTATGTTCCAGCATCACGACCGCGTCGGCCCCCTCCGGCAGCATCCCGCCGGTGGATATGGTAAAGACCTGCCCGCGCGGCAGCGGTTTTGAAGCCTGCTCGCCCATCTTTATTTCGCCCGCTAATTTCAGATAGGCCGGAAGTGATTCAGAGGCCCCGAACGTATCGCCGGAGAATACGGCGTAGCCGTCCATAGACGAGCGGGGGAATTCCGGGAGGGGGGTTTCGGAGACTATATCCGAGGCGAGCACGCGTCCGAGGGCGGAGGTCAACGGTAATTCCTCCGTCTGCGGCTCCGGCTGAACGTACGAGGAGTAAAAGATGCGGCGGGCCTCATCCACGGTTACCACTTCGCCCCGGCCCAGCATATCCTTGTAGCCCATAGTTTCACTTATAGAGCAAAAAAGGCAGGCGGCTCAATGTAATAAGCCCCTGCCATTAGAGAAAGAAAAGTTACAGGTGTATCCCTACTTGCCGTCCACCAGTTCCTTCAGCTCCTTGCCCGCCTTAAAGAAAGGCACTTTTTTGGAAGGCACGGAAACGGGGGAGCCGGTCTTCGGGTTTCTGCCCTCGCGCTCTTTGCGGGAGCGGATCTTGAAGCTTCCGAAGCCTCTGATCTCGATTTTATCGCCGACGGCAAGGGCGTCTTTGATGCTGTCGAAAATGGTATTGATAATTACCTCGGTCTGCTTCTTGGTAAGACCGTCGACCTTGTCAGAGACCTTCTCAACAAGTTCCGCCTTAGTCATAAACTATTACCCCCCCGATTTATATGAAACTCTATGAGCTGTCATAAGATACTAAGCGAATAAATAACATATCCATAACCTGTTGTCAAGGTTAAAGATATCGTTTTTTTATCACTTTATTTCCGGCGCGGCGTACAGGTACATCATGCCCTGGAGGTTCTTTCCCAGGATGCCGCGGAAGAGGCTCCCGGCGTCTTTGCCTTTGAGGAGGTCCAAGATCGAGGTCTTTTTTTCTTCCGTAACCACCTTCGGCTCCCCTTGAATATTCGCCAGCTTCCCGGCAGCTTTTACGGCGTCGTCAAGGTCGCCAAGCTCGTCCACAAGGCCGACAGCCTTCGCCTGTCTTCCGGTATATACGCTCCCGTCCGCCAAGGCCCAGACGTCCTGCGTTTTCATCTTGCGTCCGGCGGCGACCGCGTCCACGAACTGCGAGTGCACGTCGTGGAGCACATTCTGGAGGTACTCCCGCTCGTCGGGAGTCATCGTCCGCATGAAATCCCCCACGTCCTTGCGCTTGCCGACGGCGACGGTCTCGTCTTTGATCGCCGATTTTTTTCATCAGCTCACCCGCCGAGGCAAACTCCATAATGACGCCGATACTGCCCGTAAGGGTGCCGGGGTTGGCGATTATCTTGTCCGCGGCGGAGGCGATATAGTAACCTCCCGAGGCCGCGACAATGCCCATGGAGACGACGATTTTCTGGCCGGTCTTTTTGCGGATTTTATTTATTTCCTCATAGATTTCCTGGCTGGGCACTACCGCCCCGCCCGGGCTGTTTATGCGCAGGATAATGGCTTTTACGGAGGTATCTTTGGAATATTTCTTTAGTTGGTCTATTACGTCGTCGGAGTCGAGGATTATTCCTTCTATCTTCACAACCGCGACTTTATTGGAAGACACAAGCGGCGCTTCACCCAAAAAGAGTGAAGCGCCGGTTGAAAGCGCGATTATAATCGCGACAACGACAATTACCCCGACGATCAGGAAAGCAATTGGCTTCCTGTTCATCCAGCCTCCTGAAGCCTAAGCTTCTTCGTCTTTAGCGTTGTCTTTTATACGTGCGCCCAGCGAGCTGTCGAACTTATCCTGAGAGCCTTTATAGCTCTCCTGTTCGGACCTCTCGCCCTCTTTCTTGAACGCCTTTATGGAAAGGCCTATCTTCCGCTCGGAGGTGTCCACCTTGATTATCTTGGCGGTCACTTCGTCGTCGAGCTTCAAGAGCTCCTCCACCTTGGTGTGGGGGTCTTTGTCTATCTCGGAGATATGGATCAACCCCTCGACGCCGCCTTCCAGCTCGACGAACACGCCGAAGTCGGTGATCTTTATGACCTTGCAGGTCACGTTGTCGCCGACCCTGTACGAACCGGGGATCTCACGGTCCCAGGGGTCCGCATCGAGCTGCTTGAGGCCCAGCGAGAGCCTCTCCTTATCCTTGTCCACGGACAGCACCACGGCCTCCACCTTCTGGCCCTTTTTCAGGATCTCGGAGGGGTGCTTCAAGTGTTTCGTCCAGGAGATGTCGGAGATGTGGATAAGGCCGTCGATGCCTTCTTCAAGCCCGACGAAAGCGCCGAAGTCGGTAAGGTTCCTTACCTTGCCTTCTATCTTCGAGCCTATCGGATACTTCTCCGCGATGACGTCCCAGGGGTTCGGCTCTACCTGCTTCATGCCCAGGGATATGCGCTTGTTGTTCTTGTCTATGGAGAGCACCACGGCGTCTATGATGTCGCCCATCCCGACCACTTTGCTCGGGTGGCGGACTTTCTGGGTCCAGGACATCTCGGAGACGTGGACCAGGCCTTCTATGCCCTGCTCCAGCTCCACGAACGCGCCGTAATCAGTTAAGCTTACCACCTTGCCGCGCACCCTTGCGCCGACGGGATATTTATTGTCGGCTAAAGCCCACGGGTCGTTGGAGAGCTGCTTCAGGCCGAGAGAGACCTTTTCGTTCTCGCGGTCGTATTTCAGGACCATCACCTTTATCCTGTCGCCCACGACGAACATCTCGGAGGGGTGGCTTACCCTGCCCCATGACATGTCCGTGATGTGGAGCAGGCCGTCGATGCCGCCCAGGTCTATGAACGCGCCGTACTCGGTGATGTTCTTTACGATGCCGTCGATCACCACGCCTTCTTTAAGAGTCGAAAGCGTCTCGGACTTCTTCTTGTCGCGGGTTTCCTCGAGGAGCGCCCTTCTGGAAAGGACTATGTTGCCCCTGCGCTGGTTTACCTTGAGCACCTTAAGGTCGAAGGTCTGGCCTATTAAGGGAGTCTAAGTTCCTTACCGGCCTTAAGTCCACCTGGGAACCCGGCAGGAAGCCCTTTACGCCGTTTATGTCCACCGTCATGCCGCCCTTTATGCGGGCGACGACCTTGCCGGTCACGGTCATATCCTGGTTGCAGGCTTCTTCTATCTGCTCCCAGATCTTGATTTTGTCGGCCTTCTCTTTGGAAAGGACGATATTCCCCTCGGAATCTTCGCGCTCTTCAAGATATACCTCGATATCGTCCCCGACCTTTATATTCTTTAGCTCGTTGGGGTGTATTTCCTCGATGGGTATGATACCCTCCGATTTATATCCAACGTCTACTACGACACCGTCCTGCCGGATCTGTATTACCCGGCCCCTTACGACGGTCCCTTCCTCCACGCTCTTAAACGATTCGTCGTACAGGCGGGACATCTCATCCTGGTCCTGGTCTTCCGCCTCCCCCTCTTCGAAATCGTCTTCCTCGTCGGCGGAATATTCCATTGCCAGTTTCTTTTCCTCTTTTGCCATCAGACTACGTACCTCCGGTTTTTTAATTTTCAGGCTATAAAGCCTGAAATCGTGCAAGATTTAAATACTAACATATTTTATTACGGTTTTCCAGCATTTTATGCGGGATTACCCTGTTCAAGACTTTTTATTTCCGCCATTATCGCGTCGGCTATGCCCTGGTACCGCTCCTGCCGGCCTTTACCTTCCGTCTTTGAGAAATCCATCGGCTTTCCAAACGTCACCGAAACCTTCGTAAGCCGGAAAGACTTGTGTACTTTCCCGAACGTCATATAACTTCCCCTCACATATACCGGCACCACCGGCACCTTCGCCAGAGAGACTATCATCCCGATTCCAGCCTTGCCCGGCTGTAAAGAGCCGTCCAGGCTTCTCGTACCCTCCGGGAACAGGCATACGGGCTCCCCTTTTTTAAGCCTGCCCAGTATCTCGTTCAGCGTCGTCTTGTCCAGCCGGTCGCGGTTTATGGGAAAGGCCTTACATCTGTCCAGAAAAAATTTCTTCCACGGCCTGTTGAACAGCGAGTCCCGCGCGACGAAATTTACCCTGCGCCACAGCGCCGTGCCTACAAAGGGGGGGTCGAGATAGCTCGCGTGGTTGCTGGCAAGGATGACAGGCCCCGTTTTCGGGACGTTTTCGCGGCCGATAATCCTGTACCCGAATAAGATTTTAAACAGGATATAAAAGATGGTGTGCGATATGTCGTAGATGATATGCGTCTTAGGTCCCGGCAACTTCCAGCACCTTCTTCTTCATCAGGGCTACCACTTCGTCAATTCCCAGCCCGGAGCTGTCCACGATTACCGCGTCCTGGGCTTTTTTCAGCGGCGCGATTTCCCGGTGGCTGTCGTCGTAGTCCCTCTTCGCCACGTCTTCGATTGTCTTCTGGAGGTCGGCCTCCATCCCCTTCGCCTGGAATTCCAGCCAGCGCCGCTTCGCCCTTTCCTCCACCTTCGCGTCCAGGTAAAATTTCACCTGCGGCATCGGGGAAGACCACCGTCCCTATATCGCGCCCTTCAAGCACTACCCCGCCGCCCTCGCCCAGTTTCCTCTGAAGCTCCAGGAGCCTCTCCCTTACGCAGGGCTGGGCCGATACGGCGGATGCTACCATGCCCATCTCCGGCGTGCGGATCGCTGTCACTTACGTCTTCATTATCCAGATATACCTTGACACCGCCATCAGCCTGCTCAAGTCCGCACTTCCGTCCTCTCGCAAAGCTCCCGGAGGGCCTCCCCTCTTTCAGCTCGACACCTTCGCGGACAGCCTTCAGGCCGATTGCGCGGTACATGGCCCCGGTGTCGATATAGAGGTAGCCCAGTTCCTTTGCGAGCATCTTGCCGACAGTGCTCTTACCGGCCCCCGAAGGGCCGTCTATGGCGACGATTAATTTTTTCATTCAAGTCTTTTTATTCCGTTCTATACTTTTCAAATGCATAGTTGTTGTTTATATCGTTCACATAGTCGATGTAATAGTACTCGCGCCATTTTGCGGCGCGGGCAGCGTCATGCTTGATAACTGGTCAAAGACATCATACTTCTTCATGGTGTCGTTCTTATTGTAGTCCCAGTCGTCGGCTATATTGCCATTGTCGTTAAAGTTAGTTATTTAATAATTCCTATATCTTTACCAAGAATAAAAATTAGGAACCCCAAAATAATTAATAATAAAAGCAACCTAAGATGTTTAAACTTTAATACGCCAAAAAACTTAGCCTTATTGCTTCTATATTCGTGATGGCAATAGGGACAGACTATTAAGTCATAATCTTTGAATTTTCTTTCAAAATTAAACCACTGCGTTGGATAAATTAAATCACTGAATGGATTCTTTTTATATAATAATAAAGATAAATTAATCTCCTTTGCACAATGCGGGCAGACTTCTTTCTTTAACATAATTTCCCTCAATATATATAATTCTAATAGGAAGGATGAGCATACACAAAATACCGAATTTTCCCCATAACCCATGAATGCCTAAAAGACCAATCGGGACCGTCATAATCATGAATACTGCTAAGATAATGAACAAAAATTTAAGAAACTTGATTTCTCATTACATTCCTCGCTTGACCTTTAACGATTCCAGCAATTCGATGAATCCCGGAAACGACGTATTTATGCACTCGGTATCGTTAATCACCATGCCGCCGCCCTCGGCTATAAGCCCCGCGACAGCCATCGCCATTGCTACCCTGTGGTCGCCGTGGCTGTCCACTTCCGCCGCGTGGATAGGCAACCCGCCGGTAATAATCATGCCGTCCGGAGTCTCGTCCACCATCACGCCGACTTTAGTTAGCTCCCTCGCCATTGCGGCTATCCTGTCCGATTCCTTGACCCGAAGTTCGGCGGCGTCCTTGATTACCGTCTTGCCCTCCGCCGCGAGCGCGGCAATACAGATTATCGGGAATTCATCTATCGCGCGCAAAAATAATTCCCCGCCAATCTCTATCCCGCGAAGGTCCGAGTGCTCGACAATAATATCCGCCACCGGCTCCGGACCGTCCTCACGCACGTTATCCACGGTTATGCGGGCATTCATCAGACGCAGGATATCGATTATGCCCGTCCTCGTCTGATTTAGACCCACGTCTTTTATTACTACCTTCGAATCCGGCACGACCGCCGCCGCTACCATGAAAAATGCCGCCGAAGATAAATCTCCCGGCACCATGAAATCTCTGGCCAGGAGCCGCTGTCCGCCTGCAATGGAAACGGACAGTCCATCCGTCTTCAAGCTCCGCCCCCATGTACCTGAGCATCCGCTCGGTATGGTCGCGCGACTTCATCGGTTCCGTAACCGTCGTCTCACCCTCGGCGTAAAGCCCGGCCAGCAGCACGGCGGATTTCACCTGCGCGCTGGCGATAGGAGACGAATAATTTATACCCTTAAGCCCGCCAGACGGCTTTATGGTAAGCGGCGGATAATTTTTGTCCCCCTCTCCGGAGATAAGCGCGCCCATCATGGAAAGCGGCTTCACCACGCGGGTCATGGGGCGCTTCCGTAGATACTGGTCGCCCGTAAGAATGGCCTGGAAACCCTGCCCCGCAAGAAGCCCGGAGAGTAGCCTGATGCTGGTCCCGGAGTTGCCCAGGTCGAGGACGTCCTTCGGGGCCTTAAGTCCATGGAGTCCGACGCCGTGTATGACCAGCTCCGTGCCTCCCAGGCCCTCTATCTCCACGCCCATCGCGGCTAGCGCTTTTGCGGTATTCACGCTGTCTTCGCCGGTCAAGGAAACCCGATACCCGGCTCGTCCCTTCCGCGATAGCGCCCAGCATTACGGCCCGGTGAGAAATGGACTTATCGCCCGGCACGCGCACGGAGCCGCTAAGCGGAGCCGGAGTTATTTATTTTCAAGTTTTCCATAAAGTTTAAAAATTTTTGGCGTTACCTTTTTATAAAAAGGTAACAAAGGTCTTTATTTTATCTTCTGCCTTAGCGTCTTCGCTTTTTCGAATTCCGCCTGCAGCGCGTCGCCGTCGCCTGCTTCTATCAGGCCGCGTAAGGCCTCAAGTGATTTTATATAAACATCCAGCGCGGCTTTTATGTTCCCGGCGTTCAGCAGGCAGATGTCCCGCCACATGCCGGGGTGGCTTCCGGCGATGCGGGTGAAGTCCTTGAAGCCGCCCGCGGCATAGGATATCGCGTCTTCGCCGCCGTCCATCTTTGTCAGCGCGCCGACCATCGCATACGCCGCGACGTGCGGGAGGTGGCTTACCATCCCGAACACGCGGTCGTGGTCGAACGGGTCCATCCTCTCCACCTTCGCGCCCGCCGCCTCCCAGAGGTCGGAAACCGCTTCCAGCGCCTGAATGTCGGTATGCCTTGTCGGGGTAAGGATGCAGCGCGCTCCCTGAAAAAGTTTTAAGTCCGCCGCCTCCGCTCCTGAACGCTCGCCTCCCGCGATGGGGTGCGCCGGGACATACCGGGCCTTTAAATAAAATATCTCTTCCAGCCGCTCAACGAGACTGCCCTTGACGCTCCCCGCGTCCGTCACGACGGCCTGGTCCTTTAAATACGGCTTTATTTCCTTCGCTACCTGCTCGAACGAGCCGACGGGACAGCACAGCACCACGAGGTCGGAGCCGATGACGCCTTTCTTCGCGTCCTGCGAATAGCGGTCGATTAAGCCCAGCCGGACGGCGCTCTCAAGGTTATCTTTGTTCCTTCCCACGCCGACGACGGTCTGCGCAATACCCCGCGCCTTTATCACGCCGGCGATAGAGCCGCCGATAAGCCCTACTCCGATTACTGTCGCCTGATTAAAATGAGCGCTCAAAACTGCTTTATGCCCCCTGTAACGCTTCGGAAAGCGCTCTAATGAATCTCTCGTTTTCCTGCATCAGGCCCACCGTCACCCTTATCTGCGTCGGCCCCATCGGCCTGACGATAACGCCGCTTTTCAGTAGCGCGTCATAAACCCCACGCGCTTCCCTGTGGAGGTCTATCCAGATGAAATTGGCCTGCGTGGGCAGGTAGTCCAGGCCCATCTTAGACATTTCCGCGTAGAGATATTTCTTGCCTTCCTCGTTCACCTTTACCGACCCCTGCACGTGCCCGTCGTCCGAGAGGGCGGCAAGCGCCGCCGCCTGTGCGAGCGAGTTTGTGTTGAAAGGCGCGCGTACCCTGTTCATCAGGTCCACGAGTTTCGGAGGCGCGAAGCCGTAACCTATACGAAGTCCGGCAAGGCCGTAAATCTTCGAGAACGTCCTAAGTATTATTATGTTCCTGCCGTCCCTTAAATATTTGAACGTATCCGGATATTCCGGGCTGGTTACGTACTCGAAATATGCCTCGTCCACCACCACCAGCACGTCTTCAGGGACCCGCGACATGAACTCGTCCATCTCCCCCGCCGTATTCATCGTGCCGGTCGGGTTATTTGGATTGGCGATGAAGATTATCTTCGTATTGCCGTCTATCCTGTCCGCCATCGCGGAGAGGTCATGCCGCCCGTCCTTCAGGGGCACGGCCACGCCTTTTCTACCCGCCGCCTGCGTGGACATTTTATAGACGACGAATGACGGCTCCGCGAATATCGACTCCTCGCCGTCCAGAAGGAACGTGCGGACGATTATGTCCAGAAGTTCGTTCGAGCCGTTGCCCAGGATTATCTCATCCATCGGGCGGCCGAATTTTTTGCTTATCGCATCTTTTAAGTAATGCGCGGCGCCGTCGGGGTAGCGGTTGAGGCTTGCGAGATGGCCCGCGATTGCGGCGATTGCCTTAGGTGAGGGCCCGATGGGGTTTTCATTGCTGGCGAGTTTTATGGAGCCGGTCAAACCAAGCTCGCGCTCAAGCTCATCTATCGGTTTCCCGGGAGCGTAAGGCGTCAGTCTTTCTATATATTCGGATGTAAGTTTTTTCATAATTAAAAACCAAAACCGTTACTTTCTTTTCACGGGAAAAGAAAGTAACACAAAGAAAAGCGGGGTTTAAGTTCAAAAGTTTTTGGCGTTACCTTTTTACAAAAAGGTAACAAAGGTTTTGCCTTTTTATTTATCGATCCGTGCCGCCGGATACGCCCCCAGGACTTTAATGAACAGGCAGTTCCGGCTTAGCTCCTCGATGGCTTCCTTGACCTCCGGGTCCTCGTAATGGCCTTCGATGTCCACGAAGAAGTGGTACTCCCACGCCTTCTTGCGGGAGGGCCTGGACTCTATCTTCGTCAGGCTTATGCCGCGCTCGGCGAAGGGCTTCAGCATATCGTAGAGCGCGCCGGGCCGGTCTTTCACGGAGAACAGTATCGAGGTCTTGTCTTTCCCCGTCCGGGCGGGCGATTTTTTGGAGATTATGAGGAAGCGGGTATAGTTGTTTACGTTGTCCTCAATGCGCTCGCGCAGGATTTTGAGGCCGTATATATCAGCCGCAAGCTTGCTGCCTATAGCGGCAAGAGAGGGGTCTTCCACGGCCATCTCTGCGGCCTTCGTGGTGGATGAAGTCTCCGCGACGGGTACGTCTTTCATATTCTGTTCCAGCCAATGCTTGCACTGGGCCAGCGGCTGGGGATGCGAGTATATCTTCTTCACGTCCGAAAGCTTCCCGGTATGGTTCATCAGGTAGTGCGAGACCTCCAGCATTATTTCGCCGGATATGTTTAAGTCCGAGTCCATGAACATGTCCAGCGTGTAGCTGATGACGCCTTCCGTGGAGTTCTCTATAGGCACTACGCCGTATTCCGCCAGGCCGCGCTCGACCTCGGCGAAGACTTCCTTTATGCTGTTCACGGGGACGTATTGCGCGGAGTACCCGAACTGCTGGATACAGGCAAGGTGCGAGAACGTGGCCCTGGGGCCGAGATACGCTATTTTTGCGGGCGATTCAAGCGATAGCGAGGCGGAGAATATCTCTTTCAATACCGCCTGAAGGGACTCCGTAGGGAACGGGCCTTTATTCTTTTTTGCCAGCCGCTCAAGGATCTGCTTTTCGCGGTCCGGGACGTGGAAGACGGTATTCTGCTCCTTCTTAATCCGGCCTATTTCGATGACCAGCTTGGCGCGGCTATTCAGAAGCCCCAGGAGCTCGTCATCAATCTCGTCTATTTTTTTCCTTAAGTCCTCGATCTTGGGCATCGGGCCGAACACCGCCTTTTCCTTTAAAGTAGAGGAATTTATACAATAATCAGGCGTGTTTTGCAAGGAAATTGATAAGCGGGGAAACAAAGAGAAGTGGAGTCGGCACCTGAAACGGATAATTTCAATTTCATTTAATCTTTAGGGTTGCTTCTGCTTATTATGTTCAAGCAGCAATCTTACACATCAGGGTTCGGTTTTTCATTATGGCGTAACCAACCTAAAGAACCGTTTTGCGCCCACCAGCTTTCGAATTAGCATCTGCGCCTGCTTCAATCCAATGCCCGCATTGCGTCTAAATTGTTAATGTTCGGCTGCATACATCAAGACTGTCAATAGCGTTGCTTGTTTTTGCATTTACGTTCGGCCCTTGCCTATTAAATAACGGATGATATCTCTATTCAGGCCGCCGAACTTTTAGATTAACGTCATTGCGGTACAAAATTCGATCATTTGCGCTGTAATAAATTCCAGTTAGGCCTGGAATAGCTAAAATCTCCTTAGCTCCTTTTAGTAATTTGCTATCGGTACAAACTCATCTGCGATTTGATCAGGATTTATCCGATATTCCTTTGTGCACTAGTCTGAACAATCGGTTAAATCCAGACCCTTTTCCAATGGCGTAAATAGAACAATCATTGCCCCGATAGTCTAGATTTAAAAAACAAGTTCTTGTTTTATCTAAGGGTGTAGTCAACTCTGGTTCTTCAATTTGCTTAAATAAAGGATAATCCTCCCAATATGGGGTGTCCTTTCGCATCTATTTTAATGAACGTACATTTGCAGATTGAATCAGTTTAGGGAATTCCGCTGTAAGCTTATGGTTATATCCCGCCATCGCGGTTGCAAAAATGGATGTTAGAATTTTCTTTTTCAGTAATCGAAAACTCTCTGCCACCTCCACTTTTTGAAGCTAAAATCCAATGAAGCTTTTAGTCTCCAGTATGCTGGTAGCATCTGAATATTCGATATACTTGCTAAAATCAACCTTGTTAATTTCCTATGACTCAGTCCATTTTCCAATGAGGAACCATGTATTTATTTGCAGCCCATAACCTAAGCCAACTCACAGGATTAGCCTCTATTATATTCCGCATAAGCATTAGTACGGCATTTCATCAGTCTTAAGCTCTATTTGGTCCTTAATGAAAAGAGAAATCAGTAACGGATTTCGTGATCAACGAGTAATATGTCTTACTCAAAAGGATATTCATAATGGACCTATTGAGACCCTTTTTTCTAATGATTCTAATGCACTAGTCTTAGATATAATTGTCTTTCTTTACTGATGCTAATGAGACCGATTTACTGTGTCGCGATGAGCATTCTTTGAAATTAAAATTTGCTTCAAGTTAATTTAAATAAATTTGTTATTTTCCTAGATCAAATCTCTCATGTTCATTTTCTGCTTTACATTGAATGAAAAATTAGTAATATTCCTGCTCTTAATATCTCTTCCCGTTTCGCGCCTCAACTCATCGTTAATAAAAAACCCACCCCCGTTTCAGAGATGGGCTTCGATGAAATGAAAGCTTGCGGTCAAGCTTACTCTGACTAAATTTTCTCTTCCAATCTGCCCACCCGCTGGTCCAGCGTTGCAATGTCGGCCAGGTTGACAAGCGTCATTTTCTCCAGCCGGGCGTGCTCCTGCTCGTTCTCATCCTTGTGTTTATCAAATACCTGGTGGATTGCCGTCATGCCTTCAGCTACAATATCAAATTTGTGCTGGACGTCCTCATAAAGAACACCCATTTCTCTTCGAAGGTCGGAAAATTGGTTGTCTATATTCTCAAATTTCCTGTCTATATTCTCAAATTTCTTATCTATATTCTCAAAGTTCTTCCCAAGGAAATCTATAAGCTCTTTATACTCGTTTTCAGACATGACAGTCTCCCTTTTTTTGAACATCACAACCGACTATACATCAGACCCGGCGATGAGTCAACGGCAAACCTGCTCTTAATAGCTCTTCCCGTTTACCGCCGCAACTCATCGTTAATTGACGGCTATAAATATATGAGTGGCTTATCCGCCGTTTTTTTATCGTGCATCATGCGGAGCCACTTTTGAGACGTCAGGGGCCACTTTTGAGACATAGAAGGGGGGGTTTTGATACATCATTTTAAAAAGGTTTTTTAGGCTATTTCCTTTTATTTTACGCTAAGTTACGCCCTATAATTGCGCGCTTCCAAAAACAGAAAACCCTAAACGCAACTAATTGAAAAATAAGGACTTTATTCGGAGAATTTTCGGAATTTCGCTATCCCGGCATCAATAAATCAATGAAATTTTATTTAACGGGCGCACTCGGCATCGCTCCCGCAAATTTTTTCGACGGCATGCGGTATCGCGGGCAGAACTACGGCCAGGTTTTCCGTTGCCCCCTTAAGGCTGCCCGGCAGGTTTATTATGAGCGTCCTGCCCCGTATCCCGCAGACGGCGCGGGAGATCATCGCATGCGGAGTCTTCTTTAAAGACTCGGCCCGCATCGCCTCCGCCATCCCCGGAAGCTCCCTGTCTATTACCTCTTTCGTGGCGTCCGGAGTCACATCCCTGGGCGAGACCCCGGTGCCGCCGGTGGTCACGATAAGGTCGGCCACGCCACTTTTCGAGAACCTTATGAACCGGTCCATGATGATCTCAATCTCGTCCGGGATTATCTCGTAATGGACTATTTCCGCCGCCGCTCCTTTAAGCATCTCCATCACGGCAGGACCAGAAAAATCTTCCCGCTCGCCGCGCGAACCCTTGTCGGATATAGTGAAAACGGCCGCCTTGATCATGGGGCCACCGATATTTCGTCGCCCGGCCGGACCGTACCGCCCTGAAGAACTTTTATGAAAATTCCCTCTTTCGGCATTACGCAGTCCCCCGCCTGATAATATATCGCACAGCGGGTATGGCACTCTTTCCCTATCTGGCTCACCTCGCCCAGCGCCGGGCCAATCTTTATCTTCGTCCCTACAGGCAGCGTCACCAGGTCGATGCCTTCAGTAGTAATATTCTCTGCAAAATCGCCGGGATTCACGTTCAGCCCCGCTTTTCGCATCTTGTCTATGCTCTCTATCGCCAGAAGGCTCACCTGCCTGTGCCACTCTGAACTCGCGTGCGCGTCGCCCTCAATGCCGAAATTTGCAATCAGCGCCGCGCTTTCCACGTTTTTCTTGCGCATCCCCTTCTTTTCGCTTACGCTTACCGCGATTACAGAGGCCAATTTTTAAGTCCTCATAAAATGTTTAAACGTTGCTACACTAAGATATTATTGGGTTTACATTATAATATTTACCTTTATTTGTCAAAGGATATGAGCGCGGTATAATTAATCTATGGAGTTCAATTTCTTAGCTTTGGCCGAAGTCGGCGAAGGAGAAAAACCTTACAAGGGGTATTTTATTCCCCTGGAGAAGGGGTATATCCGCCTGATGGCAAGCCGTCTGGACAGAGAAGGCATGGTGGTGGCGATAAACTATTACGGGAAAAGCGATAAAGACGGGAAGGTCCTGGAACTGAACCGTGTAAACGAGAAGCGCCAGGCAGTGAGCGAGTTCGAGGCGGATCTGGCGAGGTTCAAGAAAATGCTGGAAGAATCGGGGCTTCAAATCTTTATCGAGGAGATACAATAAGCGCGTCTTTCGCCGCCAGGAAGTACAGTCTCCCGTCCCTCTTCATCCACCCCGCTTTTTTCCCGGCGTCATCTCCGTATCCGAAATAGACGTCAACCCTTCCAGGCCCTTTTATGGCGCCGCCCGCATCCTGTGCGAGGACGAACCTTTTGAAAGCGGACCAGCCGGAGGGGCTGTCAGCCCCTGCAAAATCGGGGGCTTCCGTATCCACGTACGCCAGCGCGCCGGAAGGGAATACGGCATGGTCCACCGCTATGCTCCTCCCGCCGGTTACGGGCTCTCCGATGCAGCCGAACGGGCCGTCATCGGCCAGGGTGAAGAAGACGTAGCTATCGTCCTGGTCCATTACGGGATCCATTTCCTCGGGGTGAGAGTGCAGGTAGTTTTTAAGCCACTCAAGCGACATCACGCCCCCTTCCGCGCGGCACTTGTCACTCAGGACAGCCCCGATGCTCCTGTATGCCCTGCCGTTTTCCCCAGCGTAATTGATGTGCTTCCTGGAGCCGTCGGGGAAGGACAGCACACCGGAGCCCTGGACCTGAAGGAAGAATATTTCCGTCGGGTCGGCGCACCAGGCTATCTCAAGGCCCCGGCCGTCCAAGGCTCCTTCCCGGATTTCTTTCCGTTTATGGTACGGGACGAGCCTGCCGTTTTCCACCCTGCCCAGGAGCGTCCCTTTCATATCCTTCCTGAACCGCCCCAGGTCCGCAAGGACAAGGTCGTCCGGCTTTTTGTATAAAGGATATTTAAATTTTTCGTCCGGAGTGAGGCTCGCTTCGATTTCTGGGCAGTAATAGCCGGTAAAGAGGACGCGGCCTGAGCCGTTCGAACCCGTGGATTCATATACGTTGAATTTTTCCGTCACGTATTTTTTAATCAAGGCAGCCGAAGGACCTGCGAGAAGGAACTCCCTGAACTCCGAGAGCGATTTCGCCATGCCGCGCGCGGAATACCTGTCATGCCCGAACATTATTTGTTTACGCGGGAGCTTTAAGAAATAATCTGTCGAATTTGCGGCGGCCCGGGCGAGGGAGAAAGGCTCCGCGCCATCAATAAAATCAGGATAATCCTGTTGCCTTAGCTTGAAAAGCGCCGACGGCGCCACCGGCTTTGGGGGCTTTTCGCCCTGCGGCTTCCGGGATACCTCTTTCGGCCCGGCACACGCCGCGAGGGAGGCAAAAACCATGAGCAGGATAAATAACTTCCTTCTCAAACCTTGAACTTCCCCATATCTTCCCGGAGGTATCCGGCCTGCCTGAGGAGCTTGCCGACCGCCTCCTCCATGTCTTTCGATATTTCCGAATTGCTCTGTGCGATTTCCAGGAACTTCTCCATTGACTTAACGATGCTGCCGCTTTCGTCGCTCTGGCTTTTCGTCGCCTGTGCGATGGTGCCGGCCATCTCGCGGGTATCGTCGAGGCTTTTCGCGAACTCCTTGATGCCTCTGGCCTGCTCGTCCATCGCCTTCCGGACTTCCCTGGAAACGTAGCTTATCTTCTCCGCGGCGGAGGCGATGAGTTCGCTTCCCTTGCTCTGCTCCTGGGTCGCCTTCTCTATCTGCTGAATCCTCTCATGCACGTTTATGATTGCTTCCGCCACCTGCCGTACGGCCTCGGCCTGCCTTGTAGTCGCCTTCTCTATCTCCACGGCCGTCTTCATTGAGCGGTTGGACGACTCTATTATTTTTGCCAGAGCATCCGCCGCTCCCGAGGCCGTCTTAGCCCCTTCGATAACCCGTTCTTTCCCGGCGCGCATCGACTCCACCGCGGCCTGGGATTCCTCCTGGACGGACGATATCAGTTTCGCTATTTCCCCGGTGGAAGAAGAAGTGCGCTCAGCCAACTCTTTTATCTCGTTTGCCACGACCGAAAATCCTTTGCCGTGCTCTCCCGCCTGCGCCGCCAGTATCGCCGCGTTCAGCGCAAGGAGCGAGGTCTGGTTGGTTATCTCGTCTATGACCTTTATTATCTTTCCCACCTCCGCGGACCTCTGGCCGAGGCTTTCTATTACCTCCGACGCCTGCTCCACGGTCTCCCTTATCATATCCATCGCCCCAATAGTCCTGGCGATTGCTTCGTTCCCCAGAGTATCCGCGTCACGGGAGACCTCCTGTGAAAGCGCCGCGGACATTTTCGCCTTGCCTTCAACCTGCCGGGTCGTCTCGTGTATATGTCCAACCCCGTCAGCCGTATTCGCTGCAAGCTCCGCCAGCATCTTCACGTTTTCGGCTACTTCTTTTATGGACACGTTCATTTCGGAAATCGATGAAGACGCCTCATCGACAAAACCCGCAAGGTTCGCCGTGCTCTCCGCGACGACGTCCACCTGCGCGGCCATTTCAGTGACTGTCGCGGAGCTGTCCGCGGATGTTATGTTAAGGCTCTCCGCGCTGCCGGCTACGTCCTGGACAGAGCGGTCCATCCGCTCAAGGGCCCGGAAATTCTCATTCGTCGCCTCCCCCTGCTCTTTGGCGCCGGCTGCGAAAATATCGGTTTTTTTCCGTATCTCATCCGTAAGCTTCAGCAGGAGGTCGGATTTATCGCCCGTGCTCGCCACAAGGTCGTGCAGCCTTTCCATGAAAAGGTTTATAAATGCCGCCATCTCACCCAGCTCATCGTTGCTGGAAAGGTCCAGCCTCTGCGTAAGGTCAGCCTCGTTCCCGGCCATATTGCCCATCATGTCCCTCATCCTGAGCACGGGCCGAAGCACCATCCTGTCAAAGCTGAACGTCATGACGAATAGAGTAAATACGGCAAGCACCGATACGACCGGGAGAATCCAGGAAGGATGACTGGAGGAAAGGTAGATGAAAGCGCCCAACCACATTATCATCAGACAAACAATGACAATCCCGAGTTTTAACCTGAGTCCCCTTATCACGAACCGCCCTCCCGCTTGATCCTCACCTTGTCCAGGTCTATCCCGCTGTCCCCGAGCTTCCTTATATCCCTGGGCAAAAACGCCCCTTTCTCCGTTACAATGGCCGTTATGTATTTAGCCGGAGTTACGTCAAAGGCGGGGTTCTTTACCTTTACCCCAAGAGGCGCAATGCAGAGCTTCCCGCAGATGTCGGTAACTTCGCCGGATGGCCTTTCCTCTATCGGGATGTGCTCGCCGGACGGCATGGAGAGGTCTATCGTCGAGGTCGGCGCGGCGACGTAAAAAGGTATCCCGTGCTCTCTGCAAAGGACGGCGACGGTATAAGTGCCGATTTTATTAGCCACGTCCCCGTTCCGTACCGTCCTGTCCGTCCCCACTATAGCCAGGTCTATCTCGCCTTTCTTCATGAAATAGCCTGCCATATTGTCCGTGATAAGGGTCACGTCTATGCCGTCCTGCATTAGCTCCCAGGCGGTCAACCTGGCGCCCTGGAGCACCGGCCTGGTCTCGTCCGCAAATACCTTTATCTTTTTTCCCTGCTCCACAGCCACCCGGATAGGGGCGGTTGCGGTCCCGTATCCTCCGGTAGCCAGCGACCCCGCGTTGCAGTGGGTAAGGATGGTGTCGCCGTCACGGATGAATCCCGCGCCGAACTCCCCAATGGCGCGGTTTATTTTAACGTCCTCTTCAAGCACTTTCTGGGCTTCAAGAGCAAGCAACTCCTTCACCTTATCCACGCCCGCGTCGCGGTTCGCGAGGGCAAAGCGCTTCATCCTGTCTATCGCCCAGAAGAGGTTGACGGCGGTCGGCCTCTGGGCGGCTAAGTGGTCGCATGCAGGCATTAATTTCTGGTAAAAGCTATCGAAATCCTTCGCCTCTATATCGTTAGCCGCAAGCGCGACCCCCATTGCCGCGGCAATCCCGATCGCGGGCGCGCCGCGTATCCAGAGTTCCTTAATGCCCTTTGCTATGGTTATATAGTCCGCGCAGTCCACGTAAGCCACCTCGCCGGGAAGCTTCGTCTGGTCCAGCATGCAGACTTTTCCGTCCTTCCATTCTATTGCAGGTATCATCTTTTAAGTAACCCTCATGTTTTAAACAGAAATCGGAATCTGTCGCATTTTAACCCTCCCGCAGCCGTTTTGTCAATAGAGTCAAACATAACCCATTGCGTTTGAGCATTTTCATTGTTATACTTGACACGTGCATATACGGTTCTTTCTCATCCCATTTCCGGCTGCTTAAACAGGAAGCGCGCCCATTTCGGGGGGACCTTGCCGCTTGGGAGGATGACAAAGGACATGGTTGATTATATTCAGATAAATGGAGGAATGGTCTTATGAAGAAATTTTTGCTGGTTATTTCAGCAATATCTCTTGCGGCGGCTTTGTCGCCGGCCTGGGCGGACGCGCCGAAACAGTGCACCAAAGGCACATGCGGCATGGAAGAAAAAGCGGCGGCCGTAAAGGAAACCACGGTTGACCCGGTATGCGGCATGGACGCGAAGGACTCGAAATACCAGGAAAAGTACGACGGGAAGACCTATCACTTCTGCAGCGCTAACTGCAAGAAGGCTTTCGATAAGAATCCTTCCAAATACATTGAGCAAAAGAAGAAGTAAAAGAGGGGCCAAAAGAAATCAATGGGGGGTTCAATGTCCTATCTCAAAATGGCGGCGATAACGGCGGCAGCGGTATTTTTATTTTTTCAGTTTGGTTGCGAGAAAAAGGAAGCGCGTACGGCCGCGCCAAGTGAAAACACGCAGGCGGCTATGCCGTCGGCGGGCTCGGTTTCCGCTGGCGCTATAAAATGGATGAGCTTTAACGACGGCGTCAACGAATCAAAAAAGTCCGGAAAACCGGTCATGATCGACTTTTACACCTCCTGGTGCAAATATTGTAAATTGCTCGACGATACGACCTATAAAGACCCAGGGGTCGCGCAGACTGTCAACGGCAGCTTCATAGCGATCAAGGTCAACGCGGAAGGCGAAAACAAAGTAACGTACGAGGGCGCATCGATGACCGAGAGGGACCTGGCCTCAAAGTTCGGCGTGACAGGCTTTCCGAGCATCTGGTTCCTTGACGGAAAACAGCAGAAAATCGGACAGATCCCGGGCTACGAATCCGCCCAGGACTTCAAGCCCAAGCTCACTTACATTTCGAGCGGCGCTTACGGGAAGGGTACCAAATTCGAAGACTACCTTAAATCTGTTGGGGGAAAATAATGCGTCACCATACGGCGGTTAAGAAGGCAGTTTTGTTAACTCTTCTGCTGACGGCTTTTGTCCTGCCCGCATGCGCGGCAACGGTAGACAAGTCCGAAGTGGAGCAGAAGTCAAATCCGGTGAAAGACCTCCACCAGGAGGCCGTAAATGAGGCGGCGGCGGAGAATAACAAGCTCCAGTGGTCTTCATACGACGACGCTCTCGTGAAGGCCCGGAAAGAGAATAAATTCGTGATGGTGGATTTCTTTGCCCAGTGGTGCAAGTGGTGCAAGGAACTGGACAAAACCACCTATTCCGACCCGAAGGTGGCCCAGGCTTTAAACGCGGATTTCGTGCCGGTGAAGGTGGATTCCGAATCGAAGGATAAAGTAACCTACGAGATGCGCCAGATAACCATGTCCGAGCTTGCGGACAAGTACAAGGTAGCGAGCTATCCCACCGTATATTTTCTGGACAAGGACGGGAACAAGGCCGCCGTGCTGAACGGCTATCTCGCGCCGGACGAGTTTCTAAAATACCTGCAGTTTATAAAGACCGGGAAATACAAGGAGATGACGTGGGACGAATACGTCTCGAAAGGGGCGAAATAAAATAGATGTTCACGTATGGGGTCACTTACCTGATGGCCTTTTCCGCCGGACTTCTGTCTTTTTTTTCGCCGTGCGTCCTGCCGCTTATCCCTGCTTACCTCTCATATATCACGGGGATGTCCATACAGGAGTACCAGAGTAACCTTGAAAAATCAGCCCAGCGCAGGGTGGTGCTGAAGACTCTTTGTTTCATCGCCGGGTTCGCCTTTATTTTTATAGTCGTTTTCGGCGCGGGGACAACCCTTCTCTCCGGGGCGCTGAGGGAACACAGGAGTCTTGTCGGCAAGATTGGCGGGGTATTGATCTTTTTGTTCGGACTTCATTTCCTGGGCGTATTCAAATTAAAATGGCTGTACAAGGAGAAGCGGGCACATATCCATAAAATTCCCTCCGGCTATCTCGGCTCGTTCATCGTCGGCATAGCCTTCTCCGCCGGGTGGACGCCCTGCGTCGGGCCTATACTCGCTTCCATTGTCGGCATGGGCCTTTCCTCCCAGAGTCAATGGGAAGCCATACGGCTGCTCTCACTTTACACGCTGGGCCTTGCGCTGCCGTTTTTCCTGACGTCTCTTGCGATTAACTTCTTCATGCCCCTCTTTAACCGCGTAAAACACCACTTCAGGATTATAGAAGTCGCGACCGCCCTGCTCCTAATTTCCGTTGGCGCGCTGATGTTCTTCGGGCAGTTCGAGTCCTTATCCGGCAATATAATGCATTATCTGAAAATCGGAGTCTGATAAATGAAGACGATTAAGCTTTCGGTATCTGGAATGACCTGCGGCCACTGCGCGATGCACGTGGAGAACGCGCTCAAGGACCTGGCTGGAGTTTCTACCGCAAAAGTGGACCTGCAGGAGAAATCAGCCGAGGTCACTTACGATGAAGCGGCGGTCGATACAAAGAAGATGGCGGAGGCGGTCGCGGAGGCGGGCTATAAAGTAGAAAAATAACCGGGGGTGCCGGGCCTGGGGGATATTCGGCCGAGGTTCGTATTATTCATCTTCCGGCATTTGCGGCTCCGGCGCTTCCGGCGGCTCCGGCATTTCCGGCACGCCTATCACCCTCCCCGCCTCATTCGGCGGAAACAGCGGTTGTCCCTTCCTTTCGAGTTCTATCTCCACCTGCACCTTTACAGCTGCCGGGACCGACGGGTCATTGTACAGGTAGCGCTGGTCAAACGAGTTCATCCCCCGCACGAATTCGATCGCCCGCTCGACTGGCGTAAGCGGGTTCCGTGAAAGCGCGAACCTGACGGATTTATACGCGGACCATTTTTGATGCGCCGAGATAATTTCGATCGTGGTTGCCGGCGTTTTTTTATGGTTTATCGCCCACAGCGCCACCGCCTCATTCATCAGGGTATTCTCAAAGCACGCCTTTACCACCATCGGGTTTCCCTCTGCAAGCAGGTACTTCACCACCTCTTCCGAGACCTGCCTGGCAAGGGATATCTTTATTCCCGGCGGCAGCATTGGAAGCTTCTCTTTTATTATCCCCTCCGCAGCCTGCCTGAGCTCGGTAGGAATCGCCTTATTCCGCGTGACGAACCCCAAATCCCGCAGCCTTAAATCCCTAAGGAAACTAAGCGCCATCCGCCTCGGAGTCTTCGGGTTCGTGACAAGCGCGAGCTTTACCCGGTAGCCCTCCGGCCCGAATTTCCTTGCCCCCACCGCTTCCAGGATGACGCCGGCCAGGTCTCGCCTCTTCGCCAGGACGACCAGGTGTTCCTCGTTAATATTGCGGTTAGCGAGCAGCGAGAGGATGACCTTGTCGGAGGGGTCTTTCAGGAATTTGCCGATGCCCTCCGTATCCGCATCGATGGCGTCACGGACTCTTTTTTCTATTTCGTCCATGTATTATTTTAAAAGAAAATGGAACCGGTAATCAAGGAATCTTTCGGAGGCTTTCTTATGCCTTCGCGATTTTTACCGCGCTGACTTTGTACTCCGGTATCTTCGCCAGCGGGTCCACGTTGGCCGAGGTCAGGACGTTCGCGGACGCCTCGGCGAAATGGAAGGGTATGAATACTACTCCCTTTGTCACGCGCTCGGTGACCCGCGCTTTTATCTTTATCTCGCCCCGGCGCGACGCAACCTTCAGAAAATCTCCCTCGCCTACCTTCAACTTTGTGGCGTCTTTCGGATTTATCTCGACAAACGCCTCCGGGACGATATGGTTTAAGCCCCCGACGCGCCTCGTCATAGTGCCGGTATGGTAATGCTGGAGTATCCTGCCTGTCGTAAGAAGGAAGGGATATTCCTTGTCCGGGTTTTCGGCGGGCGGCCTGAAACTCACGGCGTGGAACTTGCCAAGACCCCGCGTGAATTTCTCCGTGTGAAGTATCGGCGTCCCCGGATGGTCCGGCGTCGGGCACGGCCAGCATAGTCCGCCGGTCTCCTCCAGCCTCCCATGTCCCATGCCGGCGTATTGAGGCGTGAGGGTCGCCATTTCGCGGAATATGTTGCGCGTGGAATTAAATTTAAATCCGGTGAGCCCCATCGTTTCCGCGATTAGCTTTACAATCTCCGAGTCCGCCTTCGCCTCCCCCGGCGCCGGTATAGCAGAACGGACAAGCTGGACGCGCCGCTCCGTATTTGTGAAAGTGCCGTCTTTCTCCGCCCATGAGAACGCGGGCAGGACCACGTCCGCGAGCTGGGCCGTCTCGGTCAGGAATATATCCTGCACTACCAGGAAGTCCACCTTCTTGAGCGCCTTCTTCACATGGGTTGAATCCGGGTCGGAAAGCACCGGGTTCTCCCCCATGATATACAGTGTATTTATTGTCCCGTGCGAAACGGCGTCCATTATCTCGGTGACTGTAAGGCCGGGCTTATCGGGCAGCTTTGTACCCCAGGCCTTCTCGAACTTTTCCCTTGCAGCCGCATCCGCGACGTTCTGGTATCCGGGATAAACGTTAGGGAGCGCCCCCATGTCGCATGCGCCCTGCACGTTGTTCTGGCCCCGGAGCGGATATACTCCCGTCCCGGTCCTGCCGATGTTGCCGGTCAGCATCGCGATATTGGCCACGGAGAGGACGTTGTCAACGCCGGTCGTGTGCTGGGTGATGCCCATGGAATAGACGAAGCACGAGGCATTTGAACGCGCCAGCATGGTCCCGGCATTGCGGATCTGCTCGGCAGGGACTCCGGTAATCTCGGATGCCATCTCCGGAGTGAAATCCTTTATCGAGTTATAGAATTCTTCGTAATTTTCCGTCCGGTCTTTTATGAACGACCTGTGCTTCTGGTGGTGCTTTTGGACGATGACGTTCATCAATCCGTTGAGCAGGGCGACGTCCGTGCCGGGCTTCTGCCTCATCCATACCGATGCGTAATCGGCAAGCTCAATCTTCCTCGGGTCGCAGAGTATAACCTTAGCGCCCCGCTCCCGGACGGCCTTCTTTATCCGAAGACCAATTATGGGGTGCGATTCGGTGGTATTGGAGCCGATGACGAATATTATCTCCGCATTTTCCAGGTCGGCGATGGAGTTCGTCATAGCGCCGCTGCCGAAGGCCATAAGGAGACCCGTTACCGTGGACGCGTGACAGAGCCTCGCGCAGTGGTCTACGTTATTCGTCCCCATACCCATGCGGGCGAACTTCTGAAAAATATAGTTCTCTTCGTTGGTGCAGCGGGCGGATGATAGCGCGGCGAACGAATCGGGATCCTTCTTCTTTGCGGCGGAAAACTTTTTCGCTATAAGCTTCAGGACCTCGCCCCACGACGCCTGCCGGAATTTCGGCGCGGCTTTTTTCGAGCTGGTGCGGATGAGCGGTTTTTTGAGCCTGTCCGGGCTGTTCACGAACTCATACCCGAAACGCCCCTTGACGCACAGGCTCCCATTGTTGGAACCCCTGCCGACGGAAGATGTTATCTTGGCTATGACCCCGTCCTTGGAATTTATCTCCATAACGCAGCCGCAGCCGCAGTACGCGCAGGTGGTCTCCGTCTTCTTCAGCAGGAAATCGCGCCAGGTACGGTCCTTTGTATATGTATCTTTCTCGACAAGGGCGCCGACCGGACAGACGGAGACGCAGTGGCCGCAGAAACTGCAGCCGGTATCTTTAAGCGGCTGGTTGAACGCGGGCTCCACCTTTGTCCCATACCCGCGGTTGGACAGCGTCAGGACCCCCCTGCCCTCGACCTCCTGGCAGATGCGGACGCACTTGCCGCACATCACGCACTTGTTGTTGTCCCGGACTATGAAGGGGTCGGTGAGGACGGTTTCATAGTTGTGGTTTTCGCCACCGAACCTGCCTTTTTTCGGGAAGGCCACCACTTCAATATTGGATATGCCGTCGTGGGCCTCGGCGCAGGCGTCTTCGCAGGTTTTGCAGTTTATGCATTTATCCGGGTGCGTAAAAAGAACTCTGTTTTCTTTCGCCATCTATGCGGTCCCCTCGTTACCTGTCCTTTTTGGAGTTTCCTGCCAATGCCGCCGTACGGATTTTTTCCGCCGCCTTTTTCTTTTTACGGCCCACTATCTCCTCCATGTCGCCATATTCCATGGCGCCGGACGGGCAGACGCTGGCGCAGGCGGGAAGTCCGCCTTTGGAAGTTTCATCTATGCAGAGGTCGCATTTGCGGACGGTCATCTTCTTGCCGTCCCACCGGATTACCCCGGTCGGGCAGACCATCGCGCACTCTCTGCAACCGTTGCATTTTTTATAATCGATAAAGACGACATTGCCCTTTTTTGTTATCGCGCCGCTCTGGCAGACTTCCTTGCAATAT
Source organism: Nitrospirota bacterium (assembly GCA_963698885.1). Lineage (GTDB taxonomy): Bacteria > Nitrospirota > JACRHJ01 > JACRHJ01 > JACRHJ01 > JBARKJ01. The sequence continues at coordinate 595,324 of CAVOSJ010000003.1, forward strand.
GGCTTCTCGCAGTGGCGGCAGGTCATCGGCATCGCCGGCTCCCGGAGTCCGTACGCGTAAGCCCAGCTCTGAAGCACGCAGCTGCCGCATTTCACGCAGTCGGAGCATTCCTCCTCGCCCGGGTGCGACGCCAGCATCAGCTCGACTATGAGCTTCCTTGCCTCGTGCACCTTCTGCGAGGCCGTATGCACCACCCAGCCGCTCCTCGCGGGCGTGTGGCAGGCGGCGGCAAGCCTGTGGCTGCCTTCCACCTCCACGACGCACATCCTGCACGCGCCGGATGGTTTCAGCCTTTCGTCCCAGCAGAGCGTCGGGATGTAAATCCCGGCCTTCTTCGCCACCTGGAGGATGGTCTCACCGGAATTAAAGGCAACCGGCTTTCCGTCTATTATCAGTTCGTGCATCGCCTCTCCTTAAGGCTTAAACCGCCAGGGCCTTGCATGACTTCTCCGGGCAGGCCTTTTCCTTTATATGCATCATATATTCATGCCTGAAATATTTCAGGGTGGACAGGATGAAGTTCGCGCAGCTCTCGCCCAGGCCGCAGAGCGCCGTCCCCTGGACCGTCTCGCCCAGTTCGCGCATAAGCTCCAGGTCGGACTCTTTGCCCTTCCCGTCCGTTATCTTTATTAAAAGCTCGTGCATCCTTTTGGTGCCTTCCCTGCACGGGGCGCACTTGCCGCAGGACTCGTGAGAGAAGAACTTAGCGGCCCGTCTCGCCGCATGGACCATGCAGACGTCCTCATCCATGACAGTGACCGAGCCGGAGCCTATGGAAGTCCCGACCGCCCGGAGCGAGTCCACGTCCATCCTGACGTCCAGATGCTCTTTTGTCAGCGCGGAGGTAGCGAGACCGCCGGGTATTACGGCCTTCAGCTCTTTGCCGCCCCTGATACCCCCGCCGTGTTTATAAATCAGTTCGCGCAAGGTAATCCCGGTCGGCAGCTCGTAGAGGCCGGGCCGTTCCACATTCCCGCTCAGGCTGAATATTTTTGGTCCCGGAGATTTCGGAGAGCCTATGGCGGCAAACCATTCCGCGCCCCGCTCTATTATATGCGGGACGTTCACCAGGGTCTCTACGTTATTCACCACGGTCGGCATGGAGAAGGCGCCTTCGACGGCCATGTACGGCGGCCTGGTGCGGTAATGTCCGCGCCTGCCTTCCAAAGACTCGATGAGCGCCGAAGCCTCTCCGCATACGTAGGAGCCCGCGCCCCTGTAAACCTTCAACTCAAAATTATTTACCGTGCCGAGAATATTTTTCCCAAGGTAGCCCCTCTTTTCGGCCTGCTTTATGGCGGCGTTCAACACCTCCGCGCCTTCCGGATATTCGCCCCGGATATAGATGTAGCCGAGTTCCGCGCCAAAGGCGTAGGCCGCGATCAACATGCCCTCGATCAGCATGTGCGGGTCCTTCTCGAGGAAGGGCCGGTCCTTGAACGTGCAGGGTTCGCCCTCGTCCGCGTTGGCGATCAAGTACTTCGGCTTCTTGTCTATGTCAAGGCTTACTTCCCATTTCTTTCCGGCCGGATACCACGCGCCGCCCCTGCCTTTAAGGCCGGACTTGATTACTTCGTCCGTGACCTCGCGGGGCGTCATAGAGTATGCCTTCTTCAGCGCAGTGTATCCGCCGGACGCGAGATAAACGTCTATGTCCTGGCTGTTTGGAGTGTCTATGTTTTTAAGAAGCACCTTGCTCATTTATACCTCGCCAGTATCTTGTCTATCTTCTGGGGAGTCAGGTCGTAGTGAAAGTCGTCGTTTATCATCATCGCGGGCGCCCGCCCGCAGGAGCCTATGCACTCGGACTCGATAACCGTGTATCTGCCGTCCGCGGTGGTGTTACCCTTTGTTATCTTCAGCTTGCTTCGCAGGAAGCCCAGGAGCGTCTCGGCCCCGTTCACGTTGCAGGCCATATTCGTGCAAAGCCTGATGACGTTTCTCCCCTGCGGGGCGAGCGAGAACTGGTCATAAAAAGTGGCTACTCCATAAAGATGGGCGGGGGTGGTTTTAAGCCGCTTCGCCAGCTCTGTCACCGCCTCCTGCGGGATAAACCCATATACTTCCTGAGTGCGCCTCAGGACCGGCAGGAATATGTCCCTGGCATTGGTGTCTATCCCCTCCAGCACCTTCTCTATCAGAGACAGGTCCACCTTCGGCTTCACCTTTTTCCGCGGTTTTGAAGGCTTTTCCGGGGCTTTTTTATTGATCTTTTTGATTTCCATTACGCTTCTCATGGCTCTCCGCGTATTAGAATTACAAGTTCTGTAATCCTACCATAAAGTGATAATAATTATCAATAATTATCTTGCCCGGAGGAAGGATATCATGACGGGCGAGGCGCAAAACGCTTTTTGGATTATATTAATGAAGATGCCAAAAGTCCAGCTAAATAATCATGCCGGCATTTAAAAATATGGCTTGACAGGAAGTCATGCCTTTCTGTATATTTACCTGCACGCCAAAAACCCGTCCCCCTCGTCTAGCCTGGCCCAGGACACCGCCCTTTCACGGCGGCGACGGGGGTTCAAATCCCCCGGGGGACGCCAAATTTATCATTATTAACGTGATTGCTAAGATTAGCTAACCTGCCCGCGCACAGACACACTTAAAACCCACGGTAATTTAATCCGGAGTAAAAACGAGCCTTAGGGAAAGTCAGGAAAAACATTATGAGAGAAACACATAAAAAACCCGTCTGGGGAGAATTGCTAATCCCCTTGTTTATAATAATAGCCGTCTCCCTGGCTGTTTATTCAAATACGTTTGGAAACGGGTTTGCTTACGACGACAATTATCAGGTGTTAGGTAACCCGTGGATCAAGAATGTACGGTTTATCCCCGAAATATTTTCGAACAATGTGTGGGGGTTCAGAGGGGAAACCACCAACTACTACCGGCCAATGATGTACGTTATATACATGCTGACTCACTACCTCTTCGGCATCGTGCCGTGGGGCTTTCACCTTGTGAGTGTGCTTCTTCATGCCGGGTCTTCCGTCCTCGTTTTCCTGATCGCCAGGATTCTGTTCAGGGAATATAAATCCCCTTCAAAATATCTCTCGATTCCTCTGATGGCGGCAGTCCTTTTCGCCGTGAACCCCATACACACGGAAGCGGTCGATTGGGTTTCGTGCGTCCCGGAACTCTCGTACACGCTTTTCTGCCTGCTGTCGTTCTACCTGTATCTCCGGTCCGACAACAGGTTCACTACAGGCTACTACCTCTCCGTAGTTGCCTTCTTCATGGGCACGCTGTGCAAGGAGCCCGCGATAACCCTCCCGGGTCTGTTAATTGCCTACGACCTGCTGCTAAACAAAAAGAAGCCAGAATTACAGTTTATTCTGAAGAGATACGCCCTGTTTGCGCTGGCCGCATCCGCCTACCTTTGCATCAGGTTTTATGCGCTCGGCGGGGGCATGAACTCGATGCAACATGGCGAGTATGGCCATTATGGAAACATTTTTATAATCTTTGTGACATACTTTAAAAAACTAATCCTGCCAGTCAACCTAAAGTTATTTTATTCGTTCAAGCCCGTCCAGTCCTTGCTTGAGGCAAGCGCTTTGACGTACGTCCTCCTTACAGCGCTGGTTGGCGTCTTTTTTTATCTCGCATATAAAAAAGACAAGCTGGTATTTTTCTGTCTTTTAATCATCGTCGTCCCGCTTCTTCCGTGCCTTTATACACCCGCGATCAGCGGGTCAAGCGTTCAGGCAGAGCGATACCTCTATCTCCCGTCCGCCGGGTTCTGCATGCTGGTCTCTTTAATGGTCTCCCGGCTTGCGGGTTCACGGTGGCGGATTGCCGCCGCACCTGTGTTCCTCGCGCTGGTTGTCCTGTACTCTGCCGGGACCGTACTCAGGAATGCGGACTGGAAGGATGACTACAGCCTGTGGACTGCCGAGTTGAAGAATTCGCCCGGGTCCGACGTGGCACAAAACAACCTTTGCTCGGCTGCGGGTACCCATATCGACTTAGGACTAGAGTATGAAAAACGCGGTCACGACGACCTTGCCATCGAGGAATACATCACGGCGACGAACTGCAATCCACCCGCCGATGATGCATGTCTTGCATATACGAACCTCGGCAACGTATACCGCAGGATGGGCATGGTGGACAAGGCCATCGAGGCTTACGAGAAGTCGCTGAGACTTAACCCCAACAATAGGAATGTGCACAATGATATCGGCGTAGAATATGTTCAGAAAGGGGACATTGAAAAGGGCTTAGAGCACTTCCGGACCGCTGTCCGTCTGGACCCAACCGACCCAACTTCTCAGGAAAATCTGGACAATACCCGCAGACGATACAAAAAACAATAGACCATAATCCGCCTGTTATTGATGCAACAGTGCCCCTTTTTGTGCCCCCCTGCCCCAAGCCTCTATCAAGTGAAAAAAAATTTGGACATCTTATGCCCTAAAGCTTATAATGTTTCAAATTGAAAAAACTGAGACCCTCATGTCCCTGAAAAAGAAGATAACATATGGATTTCTCATCAGCGCGTCCATTATCGCCCTTCTGGTTATTTTCGAATACGTTAATTTTATCCAGATGCGAAACGAGATCACCTTTCTTGAGCTGACTGATACCCTCCGGACAAAATCTCTACAGATAAGAAGGCATGAAAAAAATTTTTTCCTGTACGGCCCGCAGAAGTCGGCTGAAGAATCAGCTGAGGTGCACAGATATCTGAAAGAGACAGTGCAGACTTTAACTGCGGCAAGGCGAACAGACATCGGAGGGGAATTATTAAGTCTCCAATCCCTGACCAGAGAATATAGGACCCGGTTCGAGAGGATTGAAGCTTCGTTCCATTCACTTGATGGCGATATACAGCGTCGGGGAAAACAAGGGGAATTTACGCCTCTGATACAGCTGACCTTTATGGAGCGTCCACTCGAGAGCTCAGAATACCTGACAAAAAACTTTCGGACTGTCGCCGGACGACAGGCTCGTCTTGGAACTAAAGGCGGTGAACGGTGATATTGCCGGCCTTAGGAAAACCGGTGAGGACATCCTTGATGTTACAAAGAATCTCGACAAGGCGGCGAGGGACAGGGTGGAGCACACTATTAAGCTCTCACAACTCGCCCTTCTGATTGTGTTTCCGCTATTTCTTCTGATAGGCCTGGGGTCGATTTTCCTGATACTGAGCAGCGTAACCATGAGGCTTGAGATGCTGACAAACGTAGTGGAGCACACCGGCAAGGGGGTATATCCGAGGGTGCCGCAGGTATCTGGGGATCCTACGCACAAAGACGAGGTAGATGTTTTGGTAGAGAAGTTTAACACGATGGAAAAAGAGCTCGCGCAAAGGGAACGGGAGCTTGCGAAGAAAACCGAAGAACTCATGCAGACGAAGAAACTTGCCGCCATAGGCACCCTCGCCTCGGGAGTGGCGCACGAGCTTAATAACCCGCTCAACAACATTTACCTGTCAGCGCAGGTGCTCGCCCGCGAGGTCACGGAGGGATTCGCCTTCGGCAATAAAAGAAATTGTCGGAGACATCGTAGGGCAGACCGCGCGCGTGAAGCGGATAGTTGGGGACCTTCTCGAATTTGCACGGGGCAAGGAACCGCAGCTCCTGCCGACGGATATCGTAGCGCTTATACGCGAGACATACAGGCTGCTTGCCACGACCACTGCGTATAGCGCCGGAAGGATTAATTTTGCGTTTGAAGCCCCGCCGCGATGCACTATCCTGGTGGACCCCGACCAGATGGAGCGGGTATTCATAAACCTTTTCACCAATGCGATAGACGCAATGGCGGGCAAGGGCGAGCTGGCCGTGAAAGTTGAGGAAGACGCCCAGGCCGTGCGGATAACAGTATCTGACACCGGCCCTGGAATTTCCCATGATCATATCGAAAAGATATTCGAACCTTTCTATACCACCAAGGACAAGGGCACGGGCTTAGGCCTTGCAATCGTATTCAATATTGTCAGGAAACATGGCGGAGAGATAAAGGCGCTGGGCAGGGATGGAGGCGCCGCATTCGAGATAACATTGCCTAAGAGGGTCTTAGATGCCGTATGACATACTGATAGCCGAGGACGAGGAGATAACACAGAAGCACCTCCGCAGCACGCTTGAGAGGGAAGGCCACAGGGTTACATCCGTTATATAACGGGCTGGACGCCCTGGCTGCGTTTGAAGAGCGCGATTTCGACCTCCTTATTGCCGATATAAAGATGCCTGGGATGACAGGCCTTGACCTGTTGCCGAAGGTAAAGGAGAAGCACCCGGAGGTAGACGTTATCATCATTACCGGCTACGGCAGCATTGACTCGGCCATCGAGGCGATGAAGCTTGGCGCGCTGGATTATGTTACAAAGCCGTTTGAGCTTGAAGAACTGGCCATGAAAGTCAGGAAAATCTTTGAACGGAAGGCGCTCGTCAAGGAGAACCTGGCTTTCCGTACTATATTAAGCGAGCAGCGGAAGATTTCCATAATCGCCAAGAGCGCCAGCATGAACGAGATCCTAAGAACCATAGAAGGCCTTAAGGAATCAGAATGCAACATTTTCCTGACGGGCGAGTCCGGCGTAGGCAAGAGCCTCCTTGCCAAGATAATCCACTATACGAGCCGGCGACAGGAAGCTCCCTTTCTCTCCCTGAACTGCGCCACCCTTACGGAGGAGCTGCTGGCGAGCGAGCTGTTTGGCCACGAACGGGGGGCTTTTACGGGTGCGGTTAAGATGAAGCAGGGCCTGGTCGAGATTGCCGACACAGGCACGCTTTTCTTAGATGAGATATCCGAGATGGCCCCAAACCTGCAGGCTAAGCTCCTCAAAGTCATAGAAGAAGGCGAATTTTACCGGGTTGGCGGGACCAGGACGATTAAAGTTGATGTCAGGTTCATTGCCGCGACTAATCAGAACGTGAAGTCAATGATTGCGGAAGGAAGGTTCCGCGAGGACCTGTACTATCGGCTCAATGTAATGGAGATATTCATCCCGCCGCTCAGGGAAAGAAAAGAGGACATAGAACCTTTGGCCAGGTTCTTCCTTGAAAAGCTACTGCCCAAGTCTCATAAAAAAATCTCCGGGATAACCAAAGATGCGATGAAAATCGTTAAAGAATACACTTATCCAGGGAACGTGCGAGAGCTTGAAAATATTATCGAACGAGCCATTATCCTCGAAAAAAACCGCGAGATAACGGCTGACAGTCTGCCCCAAAGCCTCAAGATGTTTCAGATTGAGACATTCGAGCCTGGCGATATAAAGACTATCGAAGCGCTGAACCGGGCTTATGTGGAGAGGGTGCTCGATTTGCTGGGAGGCAATAAAACAAAGGCCGCAGAGGTATTAGGCATATCCCGCACCAGCCTTTGGAGAATACTTAAAGAGGAATAAAACGTTCACCCCTGTTTCATTTTTGAACATAACCTCGCCAGGCAAAAACTAAATAAACCTGGAATATCAATAACTTAAATTTTGGCACCTTAATTGCTATATAATCCGGTTAGATTTTTAAAATATTTCCAACCGGAGGGTGAAATGAAAAGGAACCTGTTGTTCGTTACTTATCACAACAAGCATTTCGATGATGGGTTGTCTTATGCGATTGAGCTTGCAAGGACGCTGGGCAAAGACCTTTCGATTCTTGTCGTGCGGGAGAAGAAAGGCCTGATGGCAAAATTTACAGACCTTGTGGCCTCATCCGCATTTGCCGAGGCCTGCGAGCCGGACGCCGGCATCCGTATAATGGGCGAGGGCAACCTGCCTGAGAGCTCCGAATACCAAACAAAAGCCAGGGCGCTCCGCAAGTGTGCGGTTGGCGGGTTAAAGGCCAAAATAAGCAACTCCGAAAAAGAGCTTTTACCCGCGATACGCGAGGCCGTGAAGGAGTTTAATGTCGAGATGGTCCTTTTGGGCCCGACGGTGACAGGAAACGAAAACATTTCCGCCAAGGAACTGAACAGGCTTTTAAAATCAACGACCACCCCGGTCGTTACAATCGCAAAAACTGCAAGAATGGCATAAAAGAGGAGGATTATAATATCATGCACCTGTATCTGCCTGTCGCTCTCACGAGCATTAATGTAATGGTCCCGGTCGGCCTCGGGCTGGCCGTCGGACTTCTTTCCGGCCTCTTTGGCGTGGGCGGCGGATGGCTTATGACCCCGCTTCTCATAATGTTCGGAATACCTGCCACGGTCGCGGCGGCGACTGACTCAAACCAAATAGTTGCGGCCTCGACCTCGGGCACTTACGCGCACTGGAAGGTCGGCAACGTGGACTTCAAGATGGGCGCCTACCTCTTGGTGGGCGGGTTCACCGGCGGCCTTTTCGGCGTCCAGGCGGTAAAATTACTCAGGGCCACGGGCAATGCGGACTTCGTAATAAAGATGACCTATATAATCATGCTCGGCATAATCGGCAGCTATATGTTCTATGAGAGCCTTATGAGCATGAAGAAGAGCAAGGAAGCCGCAGCCGGCCGGGCGTCAGCCGGCGAAAAAAAGCCGGCCGGCGAGTCTGGGATGGTCAGGTTCTTGGCCAGCCTTCCGCTCCAGACCCGGTTCGAGAAGTCGGGCGTAACGCATTCCGTAATAGTCCCGATACTGTTCGGCTGGCTGGTCGGCGTGCTCGCCGCCATTATGGGCGTGGGCGGCGGATTTCTGATGGTCCCGGTAATGGTCTACATCTTAAGGATGCCCATGCATGTCGTTGTCGGCACAAGCCTGTTCCAGATACTGTTCACGTGTATCGAGGTCACGTTCTTGCAGGCCTACACAAACCACACCGTGGACTTTGTCCTCGCCGTCCTGCTTCTTGTGGGTTCGACGCTCGGCGCGCAGGTAGGGACTTACTTCGGCAGAAAGCTGAAGGCGGACCAGCTTAAGATTCTCCTGGCGGTAATAGCGCTGATAGTGACGGTGAAGATAATATTTGAAATAACGCTTACGCCGTCGTTACTTCTTGGTATGGGAGGAGGCCATTAATAATGAATAAGATATTATCTCTCGCTTTAACTGTTTTGTTTGTCGCGGCATTCTCAACCGGGGCCTCCGCATTTCTTACCACTAAGGCCAACCATGACCATATCACCATCGGCTTCTTCTACAGCGGAAGTGAGGTCAAAGTCTCCGGCTTGTCTGATCCCGGCTTGGACTATGTAATAACTGTAACTTCTCCTGAAGGCCATCAAATCCTTAAAAGAAAGGGCAAAGTAGTCGGCGCGCTTTGGATGAATGTAGGCGAGCTAAAATGCGATAAGGTGCCTAACCTTTATTTCGTTCAGAGCTCAAAAAATCTTGACGAGCTGCTGCCTGCGGCCGAGGAGGAGCGCTACGTCCTGGGCTATCCGGCTCTCGAAAAGCACATGGATATTGAGCCGGTAAAGGACCAGGCTGAAAAGGATAAATGGTTCAGCGAATTCGTAAAGTACAAGGAGTCGAAAAAGCTGTTCTTTACAGCCAGCGGCAACTTTCAGATATCAGGCGCTGACGGCAAACAGGCGTATGAGATGAAATTCAAATGGCCTTATCAGGCGCCGCCGGGAGATTATCTGGTCACGGTTTATGCGGTGAAGGATAAAAAGGTGGTCGAGCAGGCCACATCAAAAGTAAACGTAGAGCAGGTGGGTACGGTAAAGACATTGGCGGGTATGGCTAAGAATCAGAGCGCTTTTTATGGCGTCCTTGCTATTCTGACGGCGATTGGCGCGGGATTCGGCGTCGGCATTATATTCGGAAAGGGTGGGGGTGCGCATTGATGTACAAAAACATAATCGTAGGATATGACGATTCGGAATACAGCAAGGCCGCCCTTGCAGAAGCCGCGGGGATAGCGAAAAAAAACAACGGGAAAATTGCATTGGTGCATGCCGTATATTTCGATGAGGAAGAGTTTGGGGGCGCTCAGATTCAGCACGAAAAACGGCTTGAGATCGGCCGTAATATGTGCTACCAGACCGGCAAAAAGTACTCCGATGAATACGGCATAGAGATAGAGGCGCTTTTATGCGATGGCGAGCCGCCGGAAATGATAGCGGAAGTGGCGGCAAGTAAAGGTGCGGACTTAATTGCCCTTGGCACACGCGGACGGAAAGGGCTTAAAAGACTGCTTCTGGGAAGTGTCACCTCGGGCGTCGTTTCGAAGGCTGGTTGCGACGTGCTCGTCGTGAAGAAAGCTTGTTCCGATTGCGCCGGGACATACAAGTCTATCCTCTCGGCATATGACGGTTCGGCCAGCAGCCGGAACTCGCTCTCCCGCGCGGGAGAACTTGCAAGGGAGCAGGCCGCGCAGTTGACCGTGCTGTATGTTATCCCCCACTACGAGGAGATGGTCGAGTTTTTCATGACCGACTCCATAAAATCCGGCTTATATAAAGAGGCTCAGAAAGTTTTAGACGGGGCGAAGGATGAGCTTTCAAGCACGGACGGATTTCCGCTCGCATCACTTATCCGTGAGGGTCAGGCGGCGGATACTATCGTAAGCACAAGCCAGACGCTGAAAAACGACCTTATAGTAATGGGCAGCCATGGATGGTCGGGTGTCGATAAGGCTATCATGGGGAGCACCACCGAAAGGGTGATTATGAACTCCCATTGTCCGGTGCTGATAGCAAAATAAAAAGGCTTAAGGATTTTCTTCGACCGCGGCCTTCAATTTTCTCCATAGAGTCACCCTATCGATACCAAGTATCTCGGCGGCAACAGTCTTGTTGCCGCCGGCTTTTTTTAATATCAGCTTTATATAAGCCTCCTCCTGTTCCGCCAGAGTAAACATTCTGCCTTCTTTAGGCCTGAAGGTCCTGATGCTCAGGCCTTTCAGATCTTCTGGAAGGTGAGCCGTCTCAATCGTTTTCGCGTTCGAAAGGGCCACTCCCCTCTCGATTATATTCTCGAGCTCCCGGACGTTGCCTGGCAAATCATAGTTCATGAGCGTATGAAGCACGTCCTGCGAGATCTCCGTCACGTCCTTCTGCATAAGAGTGGAATATTTATCAAGGAAATAACGAGAGAGAAGGGGGATGTCCCCCTTTCGATCAGAGAGCGGCGGAAGGCGGAGCGTCACCACGTTCAGCCTGAAGTACAGGTCATTCCGGAATCTCCCAGTGTTCATTTCCTCGCGGATATCCCTGTTAGTGGCGGCGATTATCCGTACGTCTACCTTTACAGGCGCTATGGCGCCAAGCCTTATCATCTCTTTCTCCTGCAGGACCCTAAGGAGCTTGACCTGCATTGAGGGGCTCATCTCGGTCACCTCGTCCAAAAATAATGTCCCGCCCGACGCGACCTCGATAAGACCCCTTTTCATGGTTAAGGCGCCAGTGAACGCCCCTTTCTCATGGCCGAAGAGCTCGTTCGTGAGTAATTCTTCATTGAAGGCGCCGCAGTTAATTGCGAAGAAGGGCCCCTTGGTCCTCTGGCTCGAAAAATGGACATAGCGCGCGAAAAGCTCCTTGCCTGTTCCGGACTCGCCCGTTATAATGACGTTGCAATCTGTCGGCGCGATCTGACGCGCCGTCTGGAGGAGTCTCCGCACCTCCGTATCCTGCGTAATTATCTTAACTTCTCCGTCAACTTTTTTGATCTGCTCGCAGAGCTGGATGTTTTCCCTGCAGAGTCTTACTTTGGAGAAGGCAGACGCGACGATAGTTTTCACCTCTTCAGGCTCAAAAGGTTTTGCAATATAATCGTATGCGCCCTTTTTAATCGCCTCGACAGCCGATGGTATCGTAGCGTTACTGGTTAACATTATCACTTCGGTATTTGAATAAAGGCCCTTGCATCTCTCAAGAATCTCCAGGTCATCCACATTACCCACAGGATAATCAAATAGGACAACCCCAACCTCTTGCTCCTCAACGAGCCTAAGGGCATTTGCACCGCTGGTCGTGCAGACGGTCTCATAACCCTCCTTCTTCATGATCTGCTCAAGGTTCTTAAGGGCCGCTTTTTCATCGACAACAATAAGAAGCTTATCCTGGCTCATCTTTTAAACGGCTCCTTTCCGCTGACATTAAAAAATCTTTGCCCCGGCATTTAGCGACGCCTGATGATATCCGTTTATTCCAAAGCATATATAACTATATTGCAAAATGCAATATTTATCTTTTTTATGCAACAGTCTTGGCGGATGCCCTGCATATAGACAAATTGAAACTAAAAAAGATACATATTGCAAATAGCAACATTTAGTATCTCAAGGCTCCTTACTCAATTTTCTTTAAATACAAATAGTTACAAAGATTATCGGTGATGGCATGGTTATTGAAGTACTAAAGTGGCAATAAGCATAGGTTGAAATCTGAAACCAAAGGGGCGGCCATGGTGCTAAAACGTAAAATCGAGAATCTGTTAGCCACGGCGACATTCACAGAGAAAAGAAATTACGAAATGGCGCGGAAGATAGACCGAAAAAAGAAAGTCCTGCTTATCCTGCTCGGAACAGAGTCGGACAGGGCGTCCTTCAAGTATGCTTTGAACATCTCAAAAAGAATCGACGCCGGACTTGAAGTGCTCTACGTGTCGCCGGAACCGGAGGTCGCCGCATTGCTTACCAGCATTGTGGATGAGACTGAAAGGGAAGGCGTGGAACTGAAGGTCGTGAAGAGGACCGGCTGTATAAAAAACGAATTGATTAACCACGCTCAGAATAGGAGCGATATACAGCTCGTGGTCCTCGAGTCGGCTGAGGATCTCGATGAGAATTGTACTGAGCGCCAACTCATAAAGGCATGGAAGAGGATGAACTGCCCGATAGTGGTGGTGTCCGAGGCGTGAAAACAGAGGAGGTAATATGAACAACTGCATCGTCAAAAAGAAGAAAAAACCTTATTTGCGAACCTTTTTGTTCGGCATAATCTCAGTCGGTCTTTACATGACGCTACTGAGCCATCAGGATCTTGTAAACGGCAGTTTTGGACGAGGCGGCCTGTATGCCGTGCTTCCCATAGCGACGGCGTTCATATTCTCGTTCATACATGGCTCATTTACCGGCCATTTCTGGACCATGATGGGAGTTGAGGCGTCGAAGAAGATAAAGGAGGTAAAATAATGCATGAGGCGATAAAAACAGCTTCGAATTTCATAAACATAGATGCAATGACCTTCTTCTACCTTTTCGGAGTGGGCTTCGTGGGTGGACTGGTCAGCGGCTTCATAGGCTCCGGCGGTGCGTTTGTCATGACGCCTGCAATGATGAGCCTCGGTGTGCCGGCGCTTGTCGCCGTGGCAAGCAATATGTGCCACAAGTTCCCCAAGGCACTTATTGGCGCGATCAAACGTGCAAAGTATGGCCAGGTCGATGTTAAGCTCGGTATAATACTGGGGATATCCGCCGAGGCTGGTGTATTGTACGGCGCAAACATACAGGAGCACATCAAAGCAAGATACGGCGATGCGGGCTCAAATCTCTACGTAAGCGTTGCATTTGTCGTGATATTGGCGGTGATAGGCGGCATTGTCCTCCTCGACGCTATTAAGACCTACCGCTCCGGTAATACACAAGAAGAGGAGAAGACGTGCAGGTTAGCCAAATGGGCGCAGTCCGTCAATATCCCCGGGACGATGGTGTATTTCAAAAGCCTTAACGCAAGAATATCGGTACTTTTCACGATACCTCTCGGCTTCGCAACCGGTATGCTTGCGGCTACGATAGCTGTTGGCGGTTTCATCGGCGTTCCTTCCATGATTTATGTCATGGGTGCGCCGTCCCTCATGGCGTCGGCAAGCGAGCTTGTCATTGCGTTTGTCATGGGCCTTGGCGGCTCCTTTAAATACGCGATGCACGGCCTGGTGGACATACGCCTGGCGATGATAATCCTTGCTGGCTCGCTCTTTGGCATACAGCTGGGCGCCATCGGTACCACCTACGTTAAACCATTCGTGATAAAGCTGGTCATGGGCGTCATAATGGCCATAGTGCTCGTCAGCAGGGGCCTTATGATACCCGTTTACCTCTCTCAGTTGGGTCTTATCCAGAAGCTCTCCGACCCGGTCGCCAAAGTGCTGAAAAACGTGAGTTTCGCGGTAATGGTGCTTGCGCTGCTGCTGGGCGCGTTCATCGTACTAAGGGCGATGTGGATGGGCAAGCGGGCCGAGAAGGAGAGGCTCCTGGGCGAGAGTATGGCCAGCGAGGCTCTGCAGCATGGGCAGGTATAAAAGAATACTCGTCGCTTTCGACGGCTCCGACTCAAGCAGTAACGCGCTGAGGCAGGCCATAAAGCTTGCGAGGCTTGAGAAATCGTGGGTGAAAGTGGTTTCGGTCGTGCCTTCATACGAGGGGGAGCTTGAGCTTCTTGGCGTGCGGGATGTTGAAACCGCTATCAGGGGCCCGGCAGAGAAGCTCCTTAGTGAGGCAAAGGCCATAGCCGGGGGTGAGGGCGTTTCCGTAATTACGAATTTAGAGAAAGGCGAGGCGTACGAGCGGATAGTGGATGTGGCCGAGTCAGAGAAATGCGAGCTGATAGTGATGGGCAGGAAGGGTCACGGCAGAATAGAGAAGGCGTTGATTGGTTGCGTCACCGAGAGAGTCATAGGGCATACAATGAAGGATGTCCTGGTGGTACCAAATGGCACGACGCTTGGGCTGAGCGCGATCCTGCTTGCGACCGACGGTTCGAAGTGCAGTGACGCCGCTATAGCGAAGGCGATAGATTTAGCAAAATCTTATGGCTCATCACTCGGTATAGTATCCGTGGCAGATGTTACGGATGAATTCAAGATCGAAGCGTCTAAGATCGTGGAGAAGCTGACCAGGGACGCGAAGGGGATAGTTCAGGAAGCAGCCGATAAAGCGAAAACGTCGGGCATTGACGCCATGACGTACGTGAAGGCGGGCGAGGCCTACAGTATCATAACGGGCCTCGCCGCCGAGCAGGGGGCGGAGCTTATAGTGATGGGTTCCCACGGACGCAAGGGCTTAAGTCGGCTTCTGATGGGGAGCGTTACCGAGAAGGTTATTGGTTACTCATGCACACCTGTCCTCGTAGTTAAATCATGCTGATATGGTGAAAGTTTGTAATTCCTGCACAAAATATTCGTTTTTTATTGCTTGACTTTTTATTCCAGTTATTCTATTCTAATCCTAAGTATCTAATATTTAAGGTATTTCGCTGCAAATGCAGCAGGTCATTCGTCCGCCCTCTTCCCGGAGGCGCTCGATTGTTACCCGGCATACCCAGGGGCGCTCGATTGTTCCCTCGGCATACCCAGGGCGCCTTAACCAAGAAGTGACATATGAAGATAGAGCAGAAGATAGTGATGTCCAACATTGTAAATGTTGGCCTCATGATGCTGATAGGCTTTTTTGCCGTTCAGTCGCTGAATGTCGTGCTTACAAAGCTAAGGTTCGTGGAGATTGCCGACGACTTGAACGCATCCTTCCTGGAAATGCGGCTTTCAGAGAAGAACTACTTCCTCTATAATAACCCCTCCGCGCTGACCGAAATACAGGACAAGTTAAAAACCGCGAAAAGTACCGTGGACTCTGCGAGTAAAGATATTTCTCGTGCGGTTGGAAACGAAAACCTTGTCAAGCTCAAGACATACATCGATAACTACTACCGTGCAGTCAACGAGTCGATTGTAACCTGCGATAACAAGGACCGGAGATGTGAGACAAAGCTGCGGACCGAAGGCAAAAAACTTCGGGAATTCTCTGAATCAATGGTCCATTTAGAGCGGATACGGGTGGGAAACATCCTCTCCAGCACGAAGCAAATTATGCTGTTTTCCGTAATAGGCATAATCCTCTCCGCGATTGCCGTAAGCCATCTTGTTTCGCAAAAAATTTTAAGGTCGCTGAGAAAAATAGAAACCCTGGCCAACACCATAGCATCGGGTAATTTTGAAAAGATTGACGGAGTGGAGTCCAACGATGAGCTTGGTTCCGTCATAAAAGCAGTAAACTCCATGTCCGAAGAATTGAAGATCCACGAAGAGGAACTGCTCCAGTCCAAAAAATTGGCCTCAATGGGCATACTGACCGCAGGCGTAGCCCATGAAATAACAAACCCGTTGAACAATATATCCATGATAGCCCAGACCTATGCCGAAGTTTATGACAGCATGAGCCGGCAGGACCGCATAGAGTTTATGAAGAAGGTCGAGTCGGAGGCCGACAGGATTAAGGAGATAGTTAAAAACCTGCTCGATTTCTCAAAACCAAAGAAGGCGGTTTTTGGAGATGCCGATATTAAAGACGTTATTCGCAACTCCCTTAACCTCGTACAAAACATGCTGGATATAAACAAAATAGAAGTCCGTGCAAACCTCAAGAACAAACTTCCTCACGTCATGGTTGATCAGCACCAGATACAACAGGTCCTGGTAAACCTTCTGGTAAATGCCTCACAGGCGATGCCGGAGGGCGGCTGGCTGAATATCGGGGCAAAACATAATAAGAAAAAGGACACGATTGAGATATGCGTAACGGATACGGGCCTGGGAATATCTCCGGAATTTCTCCCGCACGTGTTCGACCCGTTTTTCAGCACCAAGGGCGTGGCAGGCACCGGACTTGGTTTATCCGTCAGCTACGGCATAATCAAGAACCATGGCGGCAATATTAAGGTTGACAGCGGATTGGGGACCGGCACTACCTTTTCCATAGAGCTTCCAACCAGTAAAATGGTAAAATGATGGCGGAGCAAAGACTGCCGGAGTTTTGGTAAAGGCGTCTTTGAAAAGGGACCCCGGAGCAATCCATGTTTAACCTTAAAAGCTTTTTAACTGAAAAGTTTAGCGGGAAGAAACCTCCATGGCAGGACCAGTTCAAACTTTTTAAAGAAATCATCGACAGCAACAACAGGGCCCTCGATATCATCACCGATTTGGGAGAAAAACTCGGCGGTGACTACCTGTTCGATAGAGTTTACATCAAATCGGCTTATCATAAACTCAATAATGCCGTCGGCGCTTCAATTCAAAAGTTCGACACGCTCACCCAAAAAAAATATTCGCGCCTTCAGAAAACTTTTGACGGCATCGACTCCCGGATAAATTCGGCCATAAAAGACACGGCCGTCATTGTCGGGAAGGCTGTCGTATCCTACGGCGATATAGGCTGGGACATGACGCACGAGGTAGGCGGTAAAAATTTAAACCTCGCGGAAATGAAAAATCAGCTGAAACTGAACGTCCCGCCCGGCTTCGCCATAACAACCCGCGCCTACGAAATGTTCACCCTGCATAACCATATCGATACAATGATAGAAGGCCTGTCCAGCGCAGGCTCTTTAGAGGATGAACAGCTAGACAGGCTGCGCGACTTGGTGTTAAACGGGGAAATCCCTCCGGCAATCTCGGACGATATAGGCAACGCTCTTGCGATTTTAAAATCGGATATCAAGACCCCATGCTTTGTCGCGGTGAGAAGCAGCGCGGAAGAGGAGGACGGCGAATTTACTTTTGCCGGACAGTTCAAGACTGTACTGAACGTGCCTGCCGAGAAAAATGCGATAGAAGCGGCCTACAAAGAGGTAATAGCAAGTCTCTTTTCCAGGGATGCGGCCGCGTATCTGAAGAATACGGGCCATGTCGCGGGAAGCATGAAGATGGCGGTAGGGTGCGTCCTGCAGATAGATGCGGTTTCAAGCGGCGTGATATTTTCGAGCAGCCCCGAACACTCGGCGGATATAATGATTGACGCCTCATGGGGGCTCGGCGTCTCGGTGGTCGACGGAACGGTGGAGCCCGACCTGTTCATGGTAAAAAAACCCACTGATAAAAATCCGGGCTTTAAAATAACAGATAGGAAGACGGGCAGAAAAGATTCGATGGCCGTGCTTTTGAGCGACGGCGGAATAGAAGCCATGGCCACGCCGGCCGATAAAACTAATACGCCTTGCCTTACGGACGACCAGGTATTCGAGCTTGCTTCCCAGGCCGTTTTAATAGAAAGGCATTTTGGAGTGCCGCAGGATATTGAATGGGCGGCGGACAAAGACGGCATTATATATATTCTCCAGGCGAGGCCGCTTCGGTTGGAGGAGGACCGGGACCAGGATATTCCAATACCAGCCGAAGCCGCCGTCATAATGGAAGGCAAGGGGACAGTAGTTCAGAGGGGTACGGGCGCAGGGGCGGTTTTCATAACGAACCGCGACGACGATATCGAAAATATCCCCAGAGGGGCTGTCCTGGTCGCCAGGACTGACTCCTCGAAATTCGTCAAAGTCATGCCGTACATTTCCGCCATCATAACGGATACGGGCGCGCCCGTCAGCCACATGGCTTCAGTCTGCCGTGAATTCAAAATCCCGACTTTGGTCAATGCCGGCGATGCGACAAAAATACTGAAGCAAGGCAAGGTTGTAACCTTGCATATGGATAAAGAAGGCAATGCCAGAGTTTATGAAGGATTTATCAAAGAACTGGTAAAGGCCTCCAGGGAAAGCGTGTTCGGCATGGAGGGTATCGGCGAGTATCGAAAGAAAAGGCAGCTTTTGAGATATATCTCGCCCCTTCATCTCGTTGACCCGCTGATGGAGGATTTTACGGTGGAAGGATGCCGGACTATCCATGACGTACTGAGGTTTATGCACGAGAAGTCGGTTACAGAGCTTATTGACGAGGCGCGGCACAGAGGCGTAAATGCAAATAGTCAGGCAACCGTAAGACTTGAGCTCCCGATACCGGCGGCGTTGATGGTGGTCGATATCGGCGGCGGACTCACTCTTCCTGATAAGAAAGATAAAATCGGCATCGAACAGGTGTCGTCCTTACCGCTTGCCAGTATATTAAAGGGAATGACTTATCCTGGCGTGTGGCATTCGGAAACGGTTTCACTGAATGTCAGGGATTTACTTTCAAGCATGATCCGTATGCCCGATATCCGAATTGATGCGGAAAGTTACGTAGGATACAATCTGGCCGTGGTTTCGAGAGAATATGTAAGTTTAAACCTGCGGTTCGGCTATCACTTCAACATGATCGACTGCTACTGCAGCGAAAATGCGCGGAATAACCACATTTACTTCCGGTTCGTCGGAGGCGCTACCGACATAGTGAAGCGCTCAAGGAGGGTGACCTTCATAGCCGCGGTTTTAAAGGAGCATGGCTTCGGCCTTAACATAAAGGGGGACCTTCTGGTCGCCAGGCTCTCTAATATAAGCCAGGACAGAGTCCAGGAATTGCTCGACCAGCTCGGCAGGCTTATATCTTACACCAGACAGCTCGATGCCATATTGAACTCCGACGAGTTGGTGAACCGGTACACCGCCGAATTTCTTGCCGGAAAATATGGCTTAAATTAAGTGGTTTTTCCAGCCAGGCGACGCCACAATTCCTTTCGCTGCCCGCCAAAGATGCTAATTTCGCTAAACAGTGGATTTTCTTGCCCAAAATTTTATTTTTTTGCTATACTGTTCTCTAATAGTATTCCGCCAGACACTTGCCATGCCTAAAAGAAATTTAAGTAATTGAAATAACATAGTGACAGGGATTATCTGATTTGGAGGATGTCTCCATGCTGAAGGACCCGGGGTTTCGAATTTCGGGGATGATCGGCCTTGAAGGAGCGGTGCGCCTTCGGGAATGTTGCGTTTAACCCAAGCGAAAGGAAGGGGAAAATGCGGAGCAATTCACAGAATGCTCTAAAACACATGAAGAGGAGGGACTTCCTCAAGTTCTGCGGCGCCACCGCCGCTATCCTGGGGCTGTCCGAGGCATACATACCTCAAATCGCTCAGGCCGTGACTACCGCTTCAAAGCGGCCCTCCGTCGTATGGCTGACCCTGGCATGCGACTCCGGCTGCACTGAGATGTTCATCAAGGCCAAAAACCCTGGCCCCGCCGAGATAATACTGGACATAATCAGCCTTGATTTCAATGATACGATTATGGCCGCGGCCGGCGACCAGGCGGAGGAAAATTTCCATAGCGCTGTTGACAAGGGCGGGTTCATATTCGTCATTGAGGGTTCCATGCCCTCCAAAAAGGGCTACGGCAGCATTCATGGCAAGGATTTTATAGACATTGTCAAGGAGGCCGCACCGAAGGCCGCGGCCGTCGTGGCGATAGGCTCCTGTGCGACGAATACGGGCGTACCGGGCGCGGCGCCGAACCCGGCGGGGCTCATGAGCGTACCCGATGTCCTGGGGCCCATGGGGATAAAGAACGTGAACCTCCCGGGCTGTCCCGCGGACCCGAAGATGCTGGTGGCGGTAATAGTGAATTACCTGCTTTTCGGCAAGCTCCCGGATTTGGACGAACAGGGCAGGCCCAAGATGTTCTATTCCAAGACCGTCCATGAGCAATGCGAACGCCGGGCATATTTCGAGGCGGGCAAGTTCGTGGAGGCTTTCGGCACACCTGAAATGGATAAAGGATACTGCCTGTTCAAGATGGGCTGCAAGGGCCCGATGACATACGCCCCCTGCCCGACTATCCGTTACAACGACAATGCTAACTGGTGCATCATGGCGGGCGGCCCCTGCATAGGCTGTTACGACATGAAGTGGCCGGACGCATTCCACCCGTTCTACGCCCAACTAAAGAACGTATCGGTTCCCGGCTTCGGCGGCGACACCTCCGCCGACACCATAGGCAAAGTAGTTGGCGCCGCGACGGTTGTCGGTATTGCGGCACATGCCGCCGTTACTGCCGGCAAAGGCAGCAAGAAGGAGGAGAAATAATATGGCTAGAATAGTAATAGATCCCATAACCCGGATAGAGGGCCACTTGAAGCTTGAAGTCGAGATTGAAGGCGGCAAGGTAAAAGACGCCTGGACCTCCGGCACTCTCTTCAGGGGATTCGAGATAATTCTCCAGGGCAGAGACCCCAGGGACGCCTGGCAGTTTACCCAGCGGGTATGCGGCGTCTGCCCCACCTCCCATGGCCATACCGCCTCGATGGGCCTGGACGACTCTTTCAAGGTGAAGATACCGGACAACGCCTTAATAATAAGGAACATGATAGAAGGCTGCCAGTTCCTGCACTCGCACATACTCTGGTTTTACCACCTGGCGGCGCTGGATTACGTGGACGTGGTTTCCGCGCTCTCGGCGAAAACGAGCGACCCGAAACTCCTGGCCGTACAAGGCAAGCTGAAGACGTTCGTGGAGTCCGGCCAGCTCGGCCCCTTTGCAAATGCCTATTGGGGACATCCGGCGTACAAACTCCCGCCTGAAGTGAACCTGCTTGCAGTCTCGCATTATCTGGACGCGCTCGACATGCAGGCGGAAGCCGCGAGCATGTCCGCCCTGTTCGGCGGCAGGATGCCCATGACCATGACCTCGCCTCCCGGCGGCGTAAACGCGATAGTCAACCTGGATATAATAGCCCACTTCCTTTACAGGCTGAAGAAGCTTCAAGCGTTCGTTGACAACGTGTTCATCCCGGACGTCCTTGCCGTGGCGCCTTTTTATCTCGACTGGGCGGGCATAGGCAAAGGCCACGGAAACTACCTGGCCTGGGGCGTATTCGAAGACCTGGCGACCAGGGACCCGTACAAGAGGCTTCTGCCCCGCGGCGCGGTGTTTGCGGACAAGGGCCTCACGCCTCAGAAGGTCGGCCCGGAGATGGTTACGGAGGACGTCACCCACGGCTTCTACAAGAAGGGCCCCGCCCTCAACCCGGCGCAGGGCGAGACCCTTCCGGATTTTACGGGATTCGATACTAACAGCAAATACACCTGGGCGAAGGCGCCCAGGCTTAACGGCAAGCCCATGGAAGTCGGCGCACTGTCCAGAATGCTGGTGGCATATGTTTCAGGACAGCCGCAGGCGAAGGAACTTATCGACGGCACGCTGAAAGCGCTGGGAGTTGCGGGAAAGCCGGAAGTCCTGATGTCCGTGCTTGGCCGAATCGCGGCGAGGGCGCTTGAGACGAAGATTGTCGCCGATGCGATGGTGGGCTGGACGGCCCAGCTCGCAAAGAATTTAGGCGCCGGCGATACCAAGCTCTTCCAGCAGTACGAGCTGCCGGATAAGGCAAGCGGCATCGGCCTCTGGGAAGCGCCGCGAGGCGCGTTAGGACATTGGAACACCATCGAGAACAAGGTGCTGAAAAGCTACCAGTTGGTCGTACCGACCACCTGGAACGTGGGGCCGAGAGACGACAAGGGCATACGCGGGCCGATAGAGGAGGCCCTCATCGGGACTCCAGTCGTGGACCCGAAGAAGCCCTTGGAAATCCTGCGCGTGGTGCATTCTTTCGACCCGTGCCTCGCCTGTACGGTACACGTGATAGACCCCGGCACGAACGAGGTCTATAAATTCCGGGTCTCTTAAAGGGAGGCGTACATGGCGAAGCAGCGGTTATATCATTGGTCGGCGGCCTTCAGGATCCAGCACTGGCTCCATCTGGCCGCGATACTGACGCTGGTTTTTACCGGCTTCTATATTCACTCCGCCTTCTATCCCGGGACGGGCGAGTCGATGGCGTGGAACAGGTGGTTTCATTTTGTAGGCGCATACGTGCTGGTGTTCGCGTTTATCTGGAGAGTGTACCTCATGTTCAACTCCTATGAGGGGGCTGATTGGCGTGAGATACTGCCGCTCTGGAGGAACGTAAAACACATCCCGGATATTGCAGCTTATTACCTGTTCATGAAGGACACGCACAGGCATTACCACAGGTACAACCCGCTTCAGGCTCTGGCATATACCTGCATGGGCTTATGTGTCATAGTGATGGCATGCACCGGCTTCGCGCTTCGCGACGGCTGGCTGCACGGCCAGTTCGCCTGGGTGAACGGCCTGCTGGGCGGCCTGGTCTATACGCGCCTCGTGCATTTCTTCGGGATGTGGGCGCTTATCGTCCTGTCGCTCATCCACCTCTATTTCGCGATCAGGCAGACCTTAGTTGACAAGGACAGGGCGTTAATGTCCATGGTGGACGGGTATTGCTATCGGGAAGCGGAATAATACGGAGCAACATCTGGCGGCCTCTTCGGAGGCCGCTTTTTTTTATTTTATAACCAGCATCTGGTATAATACGGTTATATTTCGGAGGTAAATTTTATGCCTGTCAGGGTTCCGGTCGCGGCGCCTTTTTATTCCGGCGACGTCCGCGCGCAGATGGTGGAATTTGAAAAGAAGTTCAAACCTTCGCGGGTACTTCCGGGCAGGATTGCAGGCGGGATTGTCCCTCATGCCGGGTGGTACTACTC
This sequence comes from Nitrospirota bacterium, assembly GCA_963698885.1. Lineage (GTDB taxonomy): Bacteria > Nitrospirota > JACRHJ01 > JACRHJ01 > JACRHJ01 > JBARKJ01. Next base: position 618,408 of record CAVOSJ010000003.1, read on the forward strand.
GGGCGGAACCGCGTCCAAGGTATATCTTTCCATTAAGCAAAGGCAGTCTCCAAAAGTCTTCGTACTGTTCGGGGCGGTACATGTCCCCGGCGTCCGGTCTTTCGCTCTTTATCTAAACGGCGCCTGGCAAACTCCAATAGGCGAAGTGCGGGTAAACCATGAGCTGGCCGAAAAACTGCTGGACGAGATGCAGGATTTAGTAGTTCCAGACCCGCGCGCTCATGCATACGAACACTCGATAGAGGTCCAGCTTCCGATGATAAAGTACCTGTTTCCGGATGCGGAGATATTGCCGGTCGCTGTCCCGCCGATGGACGGCGCGGTAGAGCTTGGCGGCAGGATAGGGAAAATAATTGCGGGGATGGACGCAGTGGTTATAGGCTCCTCCGACCTCACGCATTACGGCGACGACTACGGCTTTACCCCCGCCGGTTATGGAGAAGATGCAAAAAGGTGGATGCTGGGAAACGACCTGAAGATAATCAGGCCGGTGCTCGAAATGCGGGCCGACGAGATAATCCCTGAGGCGGACGCGAACATGAACGCATGCGGGGCCGGCGCGATAGCCGCTACGGTATCCGCCGCGAAATCGATGGGCGCGCGGGAAGGGATATTATTGGAACATGTGACGAGCTATGACGTGCGGCCTGAAAGAGAGTTCAAAATGGCGGTGGGTTACGCAGGGATTATTTTTTAAGGCCGAAGACCTCGCTGCCCTCTCCGGGCACTAATATCTTTTCTTCCTCGGAAAAAGGCGAATCAGCCGCCGGCCAGAAATTAACCGGCTCCGTCCCTTCAAGAGCCGCTTTCCCCCTGCCTGAATCCGCCAGCACCGGGTGGTTTATCAGGTCCACTCCCGGAACGAACGCGGAGAACTCAAGCGGAATCCCGTTTGGGTCAAAGGTATATATGGAATGGATGAAGCCGTGGTCCACCATGTTGGAGCAAGGGAAATCAGCCGAAATCAGCCTGTCCGCGATGCTCCATAAATCTTCGTCCGAAGCCACACCGATGGAGAAGTGGTCGAAAACGAACGGACCTTTTACCGGCTCGCCGTGCCGTTTGTACGGCACGCGCCGCACCTCCGGCCATTCAAAGAACGCCACGAACTCCGTAGATGAAACCTGGAAGAAATATTGCCTGTGCTTTTCGTCTCCATGTCCCGCGACAAGCCTCATTCCCAGAAGGTCGCGCCAGTAGCGTACCGTCATGTCCATATCGCCTGTAGCGAACGCGAGATGGTTCATCCCGGAGTACTTCATTTAACCTCGTGCGGGACTTCCACGTCCGTTATCGTCCAGCCGACCTTCACCTTCAAGTCTTTCCTGAGAGAGTGATAAACGGAGCAGTATTTATCCTGCGACAGCGATACGGCCCGCTCTAAATGCCGTTCGGTAATGCCGCTTCCGCTCACGTGTATCTGCATCGTTATGACTTTGAAATACTGCGGCGGGGTGGCGTTTCTCTCGGCGTCGATATCCACCTTGAACTTCGCGATTTTGCACTTCATCTTTTTAAGGAAACTCAGGACGTCTATCCCCATGCACCCGGCGAGCGAGAGCATCAGGGACTCAGTTGGCATGCAGCCCCACTGGACTTCCGCGTCGAACTCTATCTCATAGCCAGACTGGGTCATACCCTTGAAGAGCAGATCCCTCTCCCAGAAGAGGAAACCCTTCATGGAACTTTTCACTTTCTCTTTATAATTTTCGAGTTGAAGCTCCGGATCGTTTCCCATATTGAAAGGCTCCTTATTTTTTTCAGGCGGGTATTACGGGGCGGAATTTATTTCGCGCTTTCCTTCTGCGGCTTAACTTCCGCCGGGAGGTATGCGGACAGGAGCGTCTTGAATTCCTTCCGGAGTTCTACCACGTCCCCAATGACGATGAGCGCCGGCGTATCGAGCCCAGCCGAGCATGCCGCCGCGAAAAGCTCGTTGAGCGGAGCGACTATCTGCCGCTGCTCGTGCGAGGTCCCGTGGCTGATGACGATCGCGGGCGTACTGGCCGGGCGGCCCGCCGAAATCAGGCGTTCCGCTATCTCCGGCAGACGTGTAAGCCCCATATAAATTACTATCGTGCCTACCGCGGTCGCGAGGCCCTCCCAGTCTACCGGGTCATCAAGGCCGCTTCCCGGATGTCCGGTGACAAACGCGACGCTTCCGGAGACGCCCCTGTGCGTCACGGGAATGCCCAGGGAACCTGGTACCGCGACACCCGAAGTCACTCCCGGCACCACCTCGCAGGGCACGCCCGCCTCGCCTAACGCCATGACTTCTTCGCCGCCGCGCCCGAATACGAATGGGTCGCCGCCCTTCAGCCTCACGACCGTCTTACCCGCGAGCGCCTGCTCGATGAGCGTCCGGTTTATCTCCTCTTGCGAAGGACACATCCTCCCCGCGCGTTTGCCCATATATATGAGCCGCGCGTCCTGGGGCGCAAGCGAAAGGAGCGACTCCAGCACCAGCGCGTCATAAACCACCACTTGCGCCTTTTTAAGGATGGCCGCGCCTTTAAGGGTTATAAGCTCCGGGTCTCCCGGACCCGCGCCTACAAGGTAAACAGTTCCAATCTTTGCAGCGTCTTTCATTTAAATCCTATTCTTCAGGATGAATCGGCCCCTTGAGATATACCAGGACTTCTTCACCAGGATATGGCAGCCCCGCCACCTTCCATGCCTTCAGCGGGTCCATCTTGAACGGCTTCGACGTGCAGTTTTTTGGCTGGTGCACGTTGGTACAAACCATACCGAGCAGCGGGAAGGAGTTGAATTTCATGTAATAACTTCTGAGGAACCTGATTACTTCCAGGCGGTCTTCGGTCAGCTTTTTAATGCCTTCCCGCGTCGCGATAGCTTCCGCTACGGACTCGTTCCAGGCGTTAATGTTAGTCAGGTATCCATTTGTGTCCAGCTCTACGGTACCGCCTTCATATTTTAGCGATGGCATCAGTTTCAGTCCTCCGGTTATTGATAGCCTTCGTACTTGCCTTCGATATAATCTTTAAGATACCGGTTCTCCGCCGTCACCTTGTGCATCAGCCCTTTGACTACGTCTCTTATGGAGATGATGCCGGTCAGGTTCTGCCCGGACATTACGGGCATATGGCGGATGTTGTTCTGGCTCATGATGTTCATTACGTAGTCGAGGTCATCCTCGATCAGGCCGATCAGGATGTTGTGGGACATTACTTCGCTGACCTTGCGGACGGAGAAGCCGTTAGGGTTTTCATTGATTTCGCGGAGCAGGTCTCTCTCAGATATAATGCCCTTCAGGTCACCATTGCTGTCAATAACGGGCAGGCAGCTAATCTTGTTGACAATGAGGGTCTTAAGAGCCTCCGAGACTTTCTGGTCCACGTTTGCTGTAATGAGGCCCCTGCTGGTATCAAGAATATCTTTAATCTTCATGTACCCCCCTTTGCCTGTAACCTCTTTGCCCGCTTCGCACGTAACTCTTTGCCCCTTTTGCCCTCTCTTCTAAAACCTTATCCGCCCTCTTAGCCTGCAGCCTTGCCGGGATTACGGAGGCCCCGGAATTCCGGGGCCCCCATGCAGCCCAAAACTATTTTTTCTTGACGTAATAATGCTGCTTGCCGTCAATGTCTTCCGTGCCGAGAAGCTCGTTGCCTGTCCTCTTTGCCCAGGCGACCATGTCGTTAACGGTGCCGAGGTCCGTGCCTATCATCTCCAGGATTTTCCCGGACTCCATCTTCTTTACGGCCATGTTGGTCTTCAGTATCGGCTCCGGGCATACCATTCCCGAGCAATCTAATACCTGATCAGCCTTGATATCCATATTATAACCCCCTTCTCCCGGATTTACCGGAAATTTTAATAAAAAGGCCGCACTTGAACCGTGCGGCCTCCCACGCTACTACGCTTTATCTTCCGTGCTCCACCATTCGCCGGTGTTCAAGTACTGGTCTATGCTCTTGGCGGCGCTCCGGCCCGCGCCCATCGCAAGGATGACCGTAGCCGAGCCTGTAACGATGTCCCCGCCCGCGAATACGCCCTTTTTGGTCGTCCGGCAGGTCTGCTCGTTCTCCACCTCGATATATCCCTTTTTCGTCTGGCCCAGGCCCGGAGTGGTCTGGAACAGGAGCGGGTTTGAGCTTGTCCCGATGGAAACGATTACCGCGTCCACCTCAAGCACAAACTCCGAATTGGGTTTTGCGACGGGTCTGCGCCTTCCGGAATCGTCCGGCTCGCCAAGCTCCATCTCTATACACTCAAGGCCACGTACCCAGCCCTGCTCGTTCCCCAGGACTTTCACCGGCGCGGTCAAAAGCTGAAACTTTACACCTTCGTGCCCCGCGTGCTCGACTTCTTCCTTCCTGGCCGGGAGCTCGTCCTTCGAGCGCCTGTATACTATATATGCGTTGTCCGCGCCGAGGCGAAGCGCCGTGCGCACCGAGTCCATCGCCACGTTTCCGCCGCCGACCACCGCGACATTCTTGAACCTCTTTATCGGCGTCTCGTACTCCGGGAACCGGAAGGCCTTCATCAGGTTTGAGCGGGTCAGGAACTCGTTTGCGGAATAGACGCCGTTCAAGTTTTCGCCGGGGATACCCATGAACCATGGCAGGCCCGCGCCGTTGCAGATATACACGGCCTCGAAACCCTCTTCCATGAGCTGGTCGATCGTCTTTATCTTGCCTATGACATAATTCAGCTTTATCTCCACGCCCATCTGCTCTAAGACCTTCACTTCGCGGTCCACTATAGCCTTCGGGAGTCTGAACTCAGGTATTCCATATACCAGCACGCCGCCGGCCTTATGCAACGCCTCGAAAACCGTTACCTTGTGGCCCATGAGCGTGAGGTCAAAAGCGGCGGTCAGTCCGGACGGGCCAGCGCCGACTATGGCTATCTTCTTGCCGGATGGCGCCGCGGCTTTCGGGAGTTCCCCCCCGCCGTGCTTCGCCTGGAAATCCGCCACGAACCTCTCCAGCCGGCCTATGGCGACGGAATCGCCCTTCTTGCCCAGGACGCAGAGTTTCTCGCACTGGATCTCCTGCGGGCAGACACGGCCGCAGACCGCCGGAAGAAGGCTCGACTCCTTAATCTTTCCCAGCGCCGCCAGATAATCTTTGCTCTGGATAAGGCCGATAAAAGACTTGATGTCGATACCTACCGGACAGCCCGTGGTGCAGAAAGGCTTCTTGCACTGAAGACACCGGGAGGACTCCAGGAGCGCCTGCTCTTCGGTATAACCAAGCGTAACCTCTTCAAAATTTTTCGCCCTTACGTGCGGGTCCTGCTCCGGCATGCCCTGCCTTGGGACCTTAGGCTTGCCCTTACCTTCCTTTTTCTCTTCGGTCATCGTTACCCTTCCTTTATTCCTAAGCCGAATGGCAGAGTTTCTTCTTGCAGATATCGACGGCCTGCTTCTCCTCCGGCAGGTACTGCCTCTGGCGCGCCATCATCTCGTCGTAATCCACTTCGTGGCCGTCGAACTCGGGCCCGTCCACGCAGACGAACTTTGTCTTCCCGCCTACGGTCACGCGGCACGCGCCGCACATCCCGGTGCCGTCCACCATTATGGTGTTGAGGCTGGCGAAGGTTTTTATCTTGTGCGGCTCCGTGACCTTGCAGACGAACTTCATCATGATCGGCGGACCGATTACCACCACCAGGTCGATTGGGATTTTCTCGACCTCTATCATCTGCTTCAGTTCGTCCGTCACGAAACCTTTTTTCACGTACGAGCCGTCGTCCGTAGTGATACGCACTTCGGTCGAGGCCTTCCTCATCAGGTCTTCATATATTAAAAGGTCCTTCGTCCTGGCTCCCAGGATGGATATGACCTTATTGCCCGCATCTTTCATCGCCTTCGCTATCGGATGGACCGGCGCAATGCCAACGCCGCCCCCGACGCAGACAACCGTGCCGAATTTCTCCACGTGCGTGGGCTTGCCAAGCGGACCCGCCACGTGCATCAACTTGTCGCCTTCCTTAAACGAGCCCAGGAGCATCGTGGAGGCGCCAACTTCCTGAAACAGGATGCTTATGGTGCCCTTCTCGGCGTCCTTATCGGCAATCGTAAGAGGAATTCTCTCGCCCGTATCGCATGGGATGATGATGACGAACTGCCCCGCCTTGTGCGCCCTCGCAATCTCAGGAGCATCCAGCACGAACTCCGTTATCCTCGGTTCCTGCGCAGACCAAATTGTCTTCTTTAAGATTTCGTACATTCAGCCCACCCTTAGTTGTTTTCGATCTCTCTCATGAAATCATCATACTTCTCTTCGAAGCCCCTCAAGTGCACGCTCTCTTCGGCCGCCAGGAAAAGGAACAGCTCCTTCGCCTTCGGGTCGTCAGACAGAGCGGCGTACTTCTTGTAAGACTCCAGCGCCTCTTTCTCCTTGGCCATAGCAGCCTTGAGCACGTCCTGATAGCTCGCCGTGTCGTCCAGCCTTACATTGCCGACAAACTCGGCATATCCCAGCGGCTTCGCCACCTCATGCGGCTTCGGTATAGCACCGCCCTTATCGACCGTCTTATCCAGATCGTTTAAATGGTCGATGTGCTTCTGCTCTTCCTTCGCCAGATGCGTCAGGAAAGCCCGGACGTTCTCCACTGTGGACTTTTCCGCGGCTTCGGAATAGAAGCGCTTGGAGTTTTCCTCGTTTATCCTGGCGTAGTCGATGATCTCTCTCAGCGTAATATCTTCCATTCAGATCTCCTGATATGCCCTTAAAAAACAACCCGGAGGGCCCCCTTGGACGGGCGGCCCTCCGGGAGACGAAACAGAACATTTTTATAACATGTCTATGTAGCCGCAGGGACAGGCTTCTGCGCATTTCTTGCAACCCTGGCACTTCTCCAGGATGAACTCGTAATGCGTGCCTCGCGGCAGTTCCTTCGACGTCTTTTGCACGGCGCCGTCCGAGCAGTACATCCAGCAGTTGTCGCAGTCGAAGCAGAGCCCGCAGCTCATGCAGCGGGATACCTCTTCCTTGAACTCCGGGTCCGAAAGAGCGATCATCGGCTCTTTCGTCATGCTACCCTTTACCTCGGCCGCCGAGAGGAACTTCGTGGAAGTCCTCTCCTTCTTCGGGAAGAAGTCGCGGTACATGTTCTGATAGCGTATTACCGCCAGCGGGGCCACTTCCGGCTTCTCCTTCTTCTGGATGAAGTCGTCGATGGCTTCCGCCGCTTTCCTGCCAAGGCCTATGGCCTCAGTCACCAGACCGAGCTGGTTGGTCACGTCGCCGGCCGCGAATACGCCTTCGGCCGCGGTCTTCCCGCCAGCGTCAGCCGATATCCAGCCCTTCTCGTTCTTCAGCGTATCCAGGCCGTCGAACTCAGGCTCCTGGCTGATGGACGGACAGACAAATGTCGCGTCCACCACGAACTCGGAACCCGCGACCGGGACAGGCCTGCGCCTGCCGGATGCGTCCGGCTCGCCAAGCTCCATCCTCTGGAGCTTCAGGCCCGCAGCCTTGCCGTCCTTTACAACCACTTCGACGGGGGCGGTAAGGTACTCGAACTTGACCCCTTCCTCTTCCGCGGAATGGATCTCGTGCTCGATGGCGGGCATCTCCGCGCGGGTCCTGCGGTAGGATAGGGTAACGTCAGCGCCGAGCCTGACCGCGACCCTGGCTGCATCGATGGCGCTGTTGCCGCCGCCGATGACTATGACCTTGTCACCTATCTCTACCTTTTCGCCGCTATTGACCTTGTGGAGGAACTCCGCGCCGGTCATCACGTTAGCCGCGTCTTCTCCGGGTACTCCGAGCTTCTTTCCAGCGTGGGCGCCTATGCCCATGAATACGACGCTGTTGGATTTCCGGAGTTCTTCGAATGGGACGTCCTTGCCTACCTTCGTATTCAGTTTAATCTGTACGCCCAGGTCAAGGATTTTCTTGATCTCGGCGTCCAGCACATCCTCCGGCAGCCTGTAAGCCGGTATGCCGTAGCGCAGCATTCCGCCTGCCTTTTCGAAGGATTCATAGACAGTCACACCGTAGCCGCGCCTGGCCAACTGATAGGCGCAGGAAAGGCCTGCCGGTCCGGACCCGACTACCGCAACGTTCTCGGCCCTTTTTTCATCGGTCATCTTCTTGAGCGGGAGGGCGTTCTTTATTCCGAAATCTCCCATGTACCGCTCAATGTTGTTGATGTTGAGCGGGCCCTCTATGCCCCCCCTGTTGCATTCGCTCTCGCAGGGGTGCGGACATACCCTTCCCGTCGTCGCCGGGAGCGGGTTCTTGTCCGTCAGCATGTACCAGGCTTCGTTCATCGACTGCTCAAACGTCCTGCCGTACATCTCGGACTGGCTGATGTGCATCACGTAGCCCCTCACGTCAACTCCCGACGGGCATTTGAACGTGCAGGGCGGCGTTTTCGGCTGGTATTTGGGCCTCAGGGTAGAGGTCTGAGTCGAGCCTGATTTTGCGCCGTAATCCTTCTTTTTCTTCTTAACTAACGCCATGGTTCATCTCCGTTTACGCGTTCGCGCTTCCTTCTGTGTGCGGTATTTCGAGTGTAGTGCCGCCGAAGTAGCCATATACGAGTTTCTCGTCGTCTATAAGCTCCTTCAGCGCTTGCTTCACGTCCTTCTTCGAGCATTCGGCCTCGCCGAAATGTTCGATCACTTCCTGGCTGAGGATCGGTACCTTCACCTGCTTCTTGCCAGCGTAAGACTCCACTTTGTGGAATATGTAGTCTTTGATCTCTTCTATGGACGCCATGATCATACCCCCCTAAAATTTGACATGTGTAGAGGAATTGTACGTGCTGGACGCCAGGGTAAAGTCGTCAATGTGGTACTTCGTAAACTCGAGGCCGGTCTTCTCGAAGAACTTCTGCCAGCCTATCCTGTTTATCCACTCGCCGACCCTCTCGTACTTCTTCGCGTCGCCGGCGTATGTCTCGACGATGTTCTTTACCGCTGAGGTGACTTCCGGCCAGCGCGGCGGGTTGTTCGGGAGGTACGGTATCGCGAGCTTCGAGAACATCGGCTCGTGCCTGGAGTTCGAGACCTTGCCGCCGACCCATATCGAGATGCCGTCGTTAAGCGGGTTGGCTATCGGCATCGCCGGGCAGACGGTGTAGCAGTTGCCGCAGTACATGCAGAGGTCTTCGATGACCTCGACCGACTGCTTGCCATCGACCATCTTCGGACGTATGGCGGCCTTCGGGCAGGAGGCGACGGTTGACGGTATCTCGCACATGTTGCCGAGCTTGGAGTGGTCGATGGTCGGCGGGGTCCTGTGTATGCCGAGGATCGAGATGTCCGAGCAGTGGACGGCGCCGCACATGTTCAGGCAGCAGGCGACCGCTATCCTTAAATGCGCGGGCAGGGTCATGGACGTGAAGTAGTCCATCAGCTCGTCCATCGTGGCCTTGACCACGCCGGAGGCGTCCGTCGCGGAGCTGTGGCAATGTACCCAGCCCTGAGTATGGACGATGTTGGATATGCTGTTGCCGGTGCCGCCGACGGGGATGCCCTGCTTGTTCATCTCGTCGATCAGCGGCTGGACGTTGGCTTCCTTTTCAGTCAGGAACTCGACGTTGTTGCGGCTTGTGAACCTTAAGTAGCCGTCGCAGTACTTGTCGGCCAGGTTGCAGTAATCCCTTATCTTCTCGATGCTGATAAGCCTCGAGGACGCGCCCCTGACGGTGTAGATCTTGTCGCCGGTCTCGGAGACGTGCATGAGGACGCCCGGCTTGATATTCTCATGGTACTTCCATTTTCCGTAATTGGCCTTCACCGTCGGGTGGAGCATCTGTTCGTAATGGGGTGGCCCTATGTCTGTCTTTCTCTTCGGAGCTGCCATTTTCTTAATCCCTCCGTCTGATTTATTTATTCATCAGTTTATTTATATTAAACTACTACAACAACCCGGATGAACCTCCCGCCTACGCCTCTTCTTCTTCAAAGAACTCTTCGTAGAAGATGTAGGGGTTGGACCTCGGCTCCTTTATCATGGCCGGGACCGGCTCCAGGCCTACCTCTTCGATGAAGTTGCCCTTGCCTATGCGCACGATCATCTCGCCTATGCGCTCCCTGCTCTCGCCGTGCTCGTCCCATACTTCCCATATCTTCGCGATAAGCTCCTTGAACTCGGTGTAAGGGGCTTCCATCTTTATAAACGGCACCACAACAGATGCGAGCAGCGCGCCCTGGACGATCGGGGCCTTCGCGCCAAGCAGTACCATCGCGCCCTTGTCCTTGCCGGGGCGGAGCGCCTTCGGCATGAGGTTTATGCAGTGCATGCAGCGGTTGCAGTTGGAGTTGTCTATCGAGAGCTTCGAGCCGTCCCAGGACATGCAGCCCGTCGGGCATTTCCCGACGACGTCGTTCGCTATGTCGATTTTTCCGCCCTTGGCGTACTCGGCCACGGCGGCGTCGTCCTGCTGGATGGCGTCCCTCCAGGTCCCGATGACGGAGCAGTCGGAACGCGCGATGGATGCGACGCAGTCGTTCGGGCAACCCGAGAATTTGAACTTGAACTTGTACGGGAAGGCCGGCCTGTGAAGCTCGTCCTGGTACTCGTTCGTTATGTCGTGGCATATGTCCATGCTATCGATGCAGGCGAACTCGCAGCGGGCCATGCCGTTGCAGCAGGACGGGGTGCGGACGTCCGAGCCGGAGCCGCCCAGATCCCAGCCGTGCTCCGAGAGGTCGGTGAAGATGTCCTCAAGGTGTTCGGTGGTGGTGCCGAGCATGACCATGTCGCCGGTCGAGCCGTGCATGTTCGTGAGGCCCGAGCCGTGCTTCTCCCAGAGGTCGCAGAGGTAACGGAGAGAAGACGTGTTGTAGAACCACCCGGCCGGCTGGTTGACGCGGACGGTATGGAAGTGGGATACGTTCGGGAACATCTCCGGAGAATCGGAATAGCGCCCTATGATGCCGCCGCCGTAGCCGCGGACACCGACTATGCCGCCGTGTTTCCAGTGCGTCCTCTTGTCCTTGTAGGACATTTCGAGGAGCCCCAGAAGGTCCTTGCACATGGCATTAGTTTTGGCCATGCGCTTTATGTCGCTGATGAAGCTCGGCCATGGGCCGGTTTCAAGCTGGTCAATCAATGGGGTATCAGACATCAGTACTTTCTCCTTTTCTGGTGTATAAAAAGTGACTCTAAAACCTAAAGCCGCCTGGCTTTCCTCACCTCCTTCGTTCTCCGTTTTTTTTCTGAATATATTCAAGCGCGTCTCCTGCGGCGCGCGCTACGGTAATATTCTTAAGCGAATCGTCCTCGTAAAGATTAACGAGTGAGTCGTCATGGGCAAGCGCCCTGAGTCCTTCTTGCGCCTCCCGGAAACCCATCCTGCCCAGGGCCCATGCGGAAAAACCCCTTATCGAGGGGTCGGGGTCTTTTAAAAATTCCGTCAGCGCCGGACCCATCTCCGAGACAAGCGCCGGCTCGCCTTCCGCCAGTATCCCGATGGCCCAGATGGAGCCCGCGAGTATAGGAGTGTTCCTGTTGGCGGGCAGCAGATATCTCCGGATCGTCCGACAGGTGGAGCACGACCCGTATCGCGTCCCTGGCCATGCCCGGATTATTTCTGTATATCTCGGCGATAGCCTGCGCGGAACACCAGCCGACCGTGCTGGATTCTTCGTTAAGAAACCACAGCAGCTTCTTCACCGCCGGGGCCAGGTCGGTTTCGCCGTCGGCGGCAATCAGCCCCAGCAATGTCACGGCCCTCCACCTGACCAGCTCTTCCTCGGAATACAAAAGGCCCAGGAGTATCCTTAAACGGCTATGTCTTTTTTTTATCAGGTCCATCGCTTCCCGATATTTTCGTGCAAGCAGAAGGTCCGACAGGATGTTCCTGTCCATACTCATTAAAGCCAGGTCATCGTCCTGTGCTGTTCGACAAGCTCGACAAACCCGCCGTAGTCCACCACCTTCACGCCAGGAATCAGGCCGTCTATGCCTCTCGCCAGGAGGTCCGCGCCCAAGGCATAGACCGGATGATCTTTCATCGCGCCCTGAATCAGGCTCTCAATGCCTCCGCCGGCGGCGACGCCGAGTACGGCGTCTTCAATCAGCAGGATCGGGTCGTCCTTCTGCGCGACCCTTATGCAGCTCTCCAGACTACTCTTCATGTACGGAGATTTATTTACTATATGAAGCACGGTTGCTCCTCCTTATCTAAAACGGCAGGATAACGTCCTGCTCCGCCATAACCTTCCCGATACCCGCCGAATCCATCACCTCAACCGGTATCGCGAAATCGTCCGGCGTCAGGCCCCTTTTCTCCATCGATTCCTTATCGACGTATATCTTTTCGCAGCCGTAATCTTCGAGCACCGGAAGGGTCTTGATAAACCCTTTTATGCCTATTCCGGAGGTATCCTGGCCCTTCTTCAGGCAGAATACGCCGTCGTCCATATATACCGCAGCGAGTTCGTTTTCATACGCGCCGAAGATAAGGATGACCTCGAGACCCTCCCAGGCGTATATCGTCCCGTGGGGTGCATTTCTGTTTACGAACATTATCTTTGCCACTTTTGAGTCTCCTTTCCTCAGTCGCCGAAGGTGACGACGCGCTCAGCTTCGGTGCATATCTCGCTAAGCTGGCCCAGGCCGGAAATCCTGGTATTGTCCACGATAAGGCTTGGGCTTATGCCGCGCCTCTTGGCCGCCGCTACGCAGACTATTATATCCACGCCTTTAGCTCCTAATTCCGACCATCTCCTGGCTATATGCCTGTCATCCATGGGCGGCTCCATGCTTTTGGCGACGTTCGATACCGCGTCGTCATACAAGAAAACACCCTGGATGGAATGGCCTTTCGCCATTGCCGCTTCGATAAAATGGTAGGCGGTGTCGGAGGCCTCGTGGTTGTACGGGCCTTCCTGTATCATTACGCCTATTTTCATTGAGTTCCTCCTCTTAAGGTTCTTGCCGTCAACTCTGGACTGCCCCTATTTTCCCGGCCTTCTCAAGGGCCTTGCTGAATATGGCTGCGGCCCTGGCTTTATCATATTTCGCGCAGGACGAAGCGATCTTGCTCAGAAGCTCCGCCGAAGCGGTCTTGTCATCCACTGCCATCGCGGACTTTACCGCCATGTCCCAGACCATGGGAGAACGGTAATCGCCCTTAGCCGACCAATCCGCCGCGACCTCTGCGAGAGCGGCTGCCTTGGTAGCGTCGTCCCCTTCGAGCTTTGCGGCATAATTCACAAGCTTGTCCGGGTCCAGCCTGCAGAGTTCCACCGCTATCTTCCACTGGAGCGCCTGGCTTTTTGCATCGGCAGCTGCCGTGGCGGCCTTCCCGTAGATCTTTACGGCGGCGGCTGGTTCCGTCTTCGCCTTCATTTCGGCGGCGCCGACCAGCGCGCAGGCTTTGGCGTAAACCGCCTCATCCTTGGCGAACCTCGGCTCATCTATCTTATCGAGGGCCTTCTTAAACTGCTCATCTCCCCCTTTTGAGGCCGCGACCGCAAGGGATGCCAATACCGAATTTTTAAGGTCCGTATACTCTATCTTCCCCGCAATTTCCTCGGCCTGCTTCGGGTCACAGGCCGCCAGGGCGGTTGCCGTAAACTCCAGCGCCTTCGCCCTGTCGTAGGGATCGGATATGGATTCCGCGACACTGACAGCCTTGGCCATCTCGCCGGAATCGCAGCCACTGCGGCATTTGTCGGTTTCCGTGGCCCCGGACTTCATCATCGCCGCGAACTTCGCGTCTTCATGGCCCGCCGCAATCTTGGAGGCATAGGCGTCCGCTTCGGTCGCGTTCGAACCGGCAAGCGCTATAGCGACGTCGCTCATCGCGTATGACTTGGTGTACGGCTGCTGTATCGAATCGGCGATTTCCTCCGCCTTGGCGAACATCGCCGACGCTTTTGCCGGGTCGTAATCTTTCATCGCAAGGGCGGCGTTGGCCATCGCCCTGGCCGCATATGCCTCGAGCTTCCCCTTATCCGCCGCGAGGACTTTCGCCTTCACGTCCGCAGGGGTCGCATCGGTTATCAGCTCACTCGAAGGCTCCATCTTCAAAACCGCCTCCGCCGCGTCGCCAGCGGCCGTAAAGGCCTGGGCTGCGTCCTTTGAGCCATTGGCCTTTGCGGCCTTCCCCGCTTCCATTAAAGCCCAGGACCTGACCCTCGGGTCGGAGATATTCGCGGCCACGCTCATCCCAGCCGAAAAATCAAGCTCGGCTAGCGCCGCGGATATTCCCCGGAGGTCCAGGTCGCGATATCTCGGGTTAGGGATGGTTTGCGCATCTTTTGCGGCCTGTTCCAGAATTCCAACGGCCTTCGCCCGGTCTGACTTTGCAATGCCTTCCGCTATGGAGCGGATTACCCAGACGCGGGTGGAGTCGTTGGTAATTCTTTCCAGTACGGGATCGATGGCTTCACGGTCCTTCGGCCCCCAGTCCTTCGACTGGTCGCGAAGCTCTGCCGCCAGCGCCAGGTTCGACGGCGCCCGCACGCCCGTTGCCAGCTTCAGGGCTTCGTCAAGGGTCTCGGACGCGCCGGTTACGCCTTGCTCCGCCATCGCGGCTCCAAGCCTTCCAAGCTCATAAGCCTTCAGATTCGTGTTGTCCAGAGCGTCGGCGGTCTTACCCGCCTTTTCAATGGCGGCCGCTACCACCTTGGGGTCTACTGATTTGCCTTCCTTCTCATTGCAGGAGGCAAGGACTGCCAGAAGTGCAACAGCACATGTTATTGCGAATATTCTTTTGAGCATCCTTTAGACCTCGTTATTCCTTTACGGTTTTCTTGAGCCCCATGAAGAAGAGCAGGGAGATAATGACTACCGCCAGCAGCCCCAGTCCGATCACTTTTTCCATTTTGTAGTCTTCACGGAGCTTGTTGAAGGTCTCGTACACCCCCCCCAGGTTCTTTTTGATCTTCAAGTTCGGTACCGCGAATGCATCTATCGAATCTACACTCTGGCTTTTCAGATCCGCGTACTGCACCCCGTATTTAACCAGGTCCTCTTTTAAATATTCCGGGTATCTCCGCGTCTGCTCTTCCATCACGGTGAGGAAGTTGTCGTACTTCAGGAGCCTGCTCTCCGTGAAGTACTGCTCTTTCTTAATCTCAAAGAGCCCCGGGCAGAGCGTGTCCTTCTGCTGGTATATGCTCCTGTCCCACCTCGTCAGACTCCCGAAGGACGCAATCTCTCTTGCGGTATGGCACTCTCCGCAGTAGTTGTCCTTCGCCGCCGCGAAAGCGGGAGTGAGAAGTACGGCGAGAGCCGCTACGAAAAGAAGTCCTCTTACTCTCCCTGTCACTGGTTGCTCCTTCCGTGCAAAATTAAGATAAGTGGCCCCAAATGGTCAGGCCTACGAATACTATTACCCCGGCTATGACTCCCTTTTGGAACATGGGCCGCATCTTCCACCTCTTCTCGCTGCCCCTGTCCAGAAACGGCAGGAGGAAGAGACCCGTGATGGCTATTACCTGCACGCCCATCCCCATCAGCTCGGCAGCGCCCCCGAAAATTTTTGTCGGGAATAGCTTCAGCGTCTGGTAAGCCGCCAGGAAGTACCATTCAGGTTTCACGGCCAGAGGCGTGTTCGTCGAGTCCGCCGGCATTTCATGGGGCGGAAGGAAGAGGTCCGGCATGAAGAAGGCTATCGCGAAGAAGACGCCTATTATGATGCAGGCTATTAACCCCTTGTCGATGACATCGTGCGGCCAGAAAGGTTCGAGCTCGCCCTTCCAGTTGTCTTTGTTGTATTTCATTCTCCCATCCTCTCCTTATAACTGCTCCTGGATACCAGACCTTCTTATCATCATGAAATGGAAAGCCAAGAAGAGCGACATGACCACCGGGAGCGCCAGGTGCAGGGCGAAGAACCTGCCCAAGGTCGGTCCAGAGACGGTATCAGCTCCGCGTATAACCTTCATCATTGTGGGCCCGAGAACGGGGACGACCGAGAACGAGGTCGTGAGCACGGTGACCGCCCAGTACGAGAGCTGGGTCCAGGGCAGGAGATAACCGGAGATGCCCATCATCAGCGTGAGCATCAGAAGGACGAAGCCGGATATCCAGTGGAACTCCCTGGGAGCCTTGTACGCCCCGGTGATTATAACCTTGAGCATGTGTATCATCACCAGGAGGATCATCACATTCGCGCCGACCGCGTGCAGACGCCTGAAGAGCCAGCCGAAGTAGACGCCATTGTCGATGAAGACGACGCTGGAGAAAGCATCCGCTGGAGAAGGCGTATAGTAGATCAGGAGGAAGGTACCTGATAGCACCTGGATTATGAAGAGTATAAGCGACATCCCGCCAAAACAGCCGAAGAACTCGTACCACTTCGCGAGCCTCGGAGCCTTCTTGGAAAATACCTCGTCGTCCAGCAGTTCGGAGACCCCCGTTCGGGAATCAACCCAATCAATCACCTTGCTCATCCTATGCACCTCCGACTATTAGTTTGTCGCCGGCGATTTTATAATCCAGCTTATCGAGCGGCACTGGTGGAGGACCGCTCTTATTTATCCCGTGCTCGTCGAACGTTCCGTCATGGCACGGGCATTTGAACTTCTTCTCCGCCTCGACCCATTTGACGGTGCAGCCCAGATGAGAGCATTTCAAGGAGATGCACTCGATCCCGGTCTTCCTGTTAAATACCAGGAACGAGTATCCGGCATAAACACCCTGCGCGGAACCACCCACAGGTATGTCCCCAAGGTTTATTACCGCGGGCTCCGGCTTGCCCCTCTGGACCGGCGTAAACGACGCCAGGAGCGGGACACCGACGAGCCCGGCGCCCAGAGCGCCTATGCATCCGGCGAAAACGCCCAGAAAGGCGCGCCTTCCGGCCATGAATTGTCCGCCGTGATGTTCCTCAGGCGCCGGTGCGGCGCCCGCTTGAGCCGTATCTTTCTTCTCTTCCATCGTATTGGGCTCCCCTATTATTCGTATCCTTCGACCTTTGCGACGCCCACATATTCATGGCAGTTGTTGCACGAGGTGTTCGCGTCGTGACAGAGCATGCACTCGTGCTTGCTGTAGTCGCCCCTTTTAAGGATGTCCATGTGATGCTGTTTCCAGAAATCGACCGGCTGGTGGTACTCCGGGGAGAGTATTCCCGCGGGAAGTTTAAGCGCCAGCGGCCCCGTACCCTTAAGCTCGGGCTTCGTCACCCGCTTGTTCGAACAGCCGACGGCTACCATTGCCAGGAGGGATATGAACAGCACGGCCAGGATTGTTTTTTTCATTATATCCCCTCCTTCCCGCCCATCACTATCGCCCGGTTTACGAGCTGGTGCACGCCGCCGACTTCCTCCATCTCGTAGCCGTAGTATGGGAAGACTTTTGTCATCTGCGCCTTGCATATCGCGCAGATGAGGGCAAAGAAGTTCGCGCCGTTTTTGTCCTTGATTTCCTTGTACGCCTGCATCCTGGGCATCGCGCCCTTTAGACGGAGCTCTATAATCTCGTCTGTCGAGTATGCCGCCCCCGGCGCCGCAGCAGAATGTCTTTTCGCGGATGGTGTCCGGCGCGCATGTCCACGAACTTGTTGCAGGTGGCCCTTATTATTTCCCTGGGTATCTCGAACTGGCTGCCGGCATAGCTGCCTATCCGGGTGGCCCTGGCGACGTTGCAGGAGTCGTGGAAGGTGACGACGAACTCGTCGTTTGCCGTCTTGTCCAGCTTCAAGGCTCCCCTCTTAATCAGGTCGTTCGTGAAATCGCAGATGTGCTGGGGCGCGGGATATTTCGGGTCCAGCCCAAGTTTATCAAACGGCCCGATAAGCGTGTTCCAGAAGCTGTAGGCTACGCGCCATGCATGCCCGCATTCGCCGTGTATAAGCCTCTTTGGCTTCAATTCATTTATGGCCACCTTAATCCGGCGGCAATCTTGCGCATGACGCCATAGTTGCCGTTGAACATGCCGAAGTTGCCGGCCTCGGACGCATGCGAGGAGAGCGTCCAGGCATATGCCCGCCTGATGAAATACCTTCGCGTATCCGGCAAGCGACTCGACGTGCGGGCTGGCGAAGAAGTCCGCCGAGGGCGTTACGAAGCATCACGTCCGCGCCCATTACGTCCATCGGAAATTTCGAGCTCGGTACGCCGGTCAGCTCTATTACTTCTCTCTGCATAAAGTCGAGCGTGTTCTGTATAGCGGGGCCGGGCATGCCGAGGTTGTTGCCTACGGTGATAGACCTTGTTGATAGTCTGGAGTGGTATATTCTGCGCCGTAGCCGACGGTGTCCATAATCTCCCTCGCGGCCATAGTTACCTCCGCGGTATCGATGCCGTAAGGGCAGAAGACTGAACAGCGCCTGCACTCAGAGCACTGGTGGAAGTAGGTATACCACTCGTCCAGCACTTCCTTGGTCAGGTCATCTGCCTCGGCCAGTTTGCCCAGCACTTTTCCCGCAGTCGTAAAGTAGCGGCGGTAAACCTTGCGGAGAAGCTCCGCCCTCGCCACCGGCATATTCTTCGGGTCTTTGGTGCCAAGGTAGAACTGGCACTTGTCCGTGCATGCGCCGCATTTGACGCAGATGTCCATGAAGACCTTCAGTGAGCGGTACTTCTTGAGAAGCTCATCGAACTTCGCGACCGCCTTCTCCTTCCAGTCCGGCACAAGCTCCGTGGGGAAGCCCAGGTCGACCATGTCCTTTACCGGCGCATGTTGGCTTCTGGGCGGCCGCGGCGGCGTCTTCTTTCAGGCCGGGTATCGTTAACTCACCGGTTAATTCCGGGACCTCAAACTTTACTTTTGCCAATTTGAAATCTCCTTAAGTAAGGTTCGGCGACCAGGGGGTTACATGCCTTGTCTCCCTCGGGTTGTCCGCCTGGTTCCTCGTCGGGCTGAAGAATATTCCTGCCGCGTGCACTAACTTGCTGTACGGGAAGTACGCAAGCAGCATCAGCACCAGGGTGAAGTGTACGAGGAAGAGCGGGTCCATCGGCATGGTAGAGAGATTAAAGGTCATAAGGCCGTACACGAAGCCTTTTATGTCCACCATGAACGGCCGCTCATAGAATTTCATAACGAGGCCGGTCCCGGCGATAAAGAAAATAAGGGCAAGCGCGAAATAATCCGCCAGGGATGAAATGAAAACTGTCCTGTCTACCGTGGTGCGCCTCATCAGCAGGTACAGCACGCCTATGGGAAGGATTATCCCGGCATAGATGCCTATATTCTGGAGTCCCATAATCCAGGCTGGCACGGGAAAAAAGAAATAACGCAGGTGCCGGAGTATCACGAGCAGGAAGGCCCAGTGGAAGACCACGCCGCCTACCCATGTCCATTTGTTGCCCTTGTAAAGGCTCCGGAACAGAAATACCTCACTCAGGACCCGGACCATCGCACCGAAAGAAGTCGTGGGGGCCGGGGTCGTAGGGATTATAAGCGGGGATGGGGTTCTGGCGTAGGTTATTATCTTCGAGAGAAGGCCGAAGATAAAAATGGCCGCCGCTCCATAGGCCATCAGGGAAAAGATTACCGTAATAAGAGAGAATTCCATCGATATCCTTCCTTCCAGACCGGTTGACTCTTATCCCGTCCCGCCTTTTCAAGCGGGACGGGACAGGGAAACGTTTCCGATTGCTTTATACGCAGCCGGTCGGTTTGGGAAGCCCTGCGATCTTGCAAGCCTGCTTCGCGGGTCCAGCGGGATAGAGCTCGTAAAGGTACTTCGTGTTGCCCTTCTCCGGTCCGAGTTTCGCGCCCAGGGCCTTGACCAATATCTTGATCATCGGGGCAATTTTGTATTCGGCATAGTAATCCCTGAGGAAGTTGATCACTTCCCAGTGGGCGGGGGTCATCTCGACTTCTTCCTGCTCCGCTAAATAACCCGCGACATCCTCGTTCCAGTCGTCCAGGTTAATGAGATACCCGTCCTCGTCCACTTCATAGGATTTGCCCTTAAATTCGATATTCGGCATCTTACTTACCTCCTGTTAGAGAGTTACCCTGTCACCCACAGACGCCCCATCGACACCTGTGATTCTTTAAAATACTTGGTCATTCTATCTTGTTTTCAGACCTTAATTGAGCCTGAACGGACAGACGGGAAATTATAAACTTTGCGTTTTATTGCCGAAGGTTATACTACTTAAGGGTTAATTTTAAAACGCTGTTTATTTTCAGTGATACTATAAGTCCGGCAAAGCGCGTTTGTCAAGCTTTTTTGAAATGTGACTATATAGATAATTTTTAAGTCATTATAACTTTAATTAATAGGTTTTAACATGTGCTTTTTACGAACTGCACGAAAGACGGGGCCCACCCCGGCGTCCCAAGGGAATGTATGTGCGTATACGCCGCCAGGACATTTTTATAGACCATCCCGTCATGGCTGCCGTCCACTCCCCTGCCCCTAAGCACCTGAAAAGCGAATTTTATATCCTCACCCGCCCTGTCAATACTGGAGTGATGGAACTCGTGCGCCCTTATCTCTTCGGCAAAGACGGGCCAGGAGCCCTCGGCCGTCGGACGGAGCAGGACGTAGCCGTGGCCCATGGGCCGCTTCGACATCCTTATGGCGCAGGGAAAAACCTCCGCCATCCGGCACATCAGCCCCTCCCACACAAGGCTGCCGCAAAGATACATCAACCCCCCGCACTCGGCGTAAACGGGCATACCCTTCTCTGCGGCATCTTTCACCGCTTTCCGCATGGAGGCGTTTTTTTCCAGGGCTTCCATATGAACCTCAGGGAACCCCCCTCCTATATATAGCGCGTCAACCGCGGGCAGGTCCTTGTCCGCCAGCGGTGAAAAGGGGACCAACTCCGCACCGGCCGCCCGGAGCGCCTCTAAATTCTCCGGATAATAGAAGGTAAACGCTCTATCCATCGCCACCCCTATCCGGACCACCGGCTCCGAAATAAGCATATCCTCCTGCGGAAGTTCCTCAAGGGGTTGGGCGGAAAAGGCTATGTCGATTACCTTATCAAGGTCCAGATTTTCGGTTATGACCTTCTGCATCTCCGAAACCACCGGCAGGAGCCCCTCCTCTTCCTTCAGGGGAACGAGTCCGAGGTGGCGCATTTTGATGCCCATTTCCTCCTGGTGCGGCAGCGCCCCAAGTACCGGCACCCCGCAAAAACGCTCTACAGCCTCCCGGAGCTTCTTTTCATGCCTTGAACCTTTTACCTTATTAAGGATAACCCCGGCGACATTAGTCTCCGGCTCGAATTTGCAGAACCCGTTGACCAGCGGGGCAATCCCCCTGGTCATGCCGGAGCAGTCGATTACCAGGATGACGGGCGATTTAAGGAGCCTTGCCAGGCCCGCCGTGGAGTCCGATCCCTCTATATCTATCCCGTCATAGAGGCCCATGTTGCCCTCTATTATGGATATATCGGCGCCTTTCGCACGTTTTTGGAAGCTTTTTTCTATCTTTTCAGGGCCCATCATAAAAAAATCAAGGTTGTATGACGGCCTGCCCGTCGCGGCCTCGTGCCACATGGGGTCTATGAAATCCGGGCCTTTCTTGAACGGCTGCACTTTCAGGCCCCTTGCCGAAAGCGCGGCGCACAGGCCGATAGTGACGGTGCTTTTGCCGGAGCTCCGGTGCGGGGCTGATATCGTGAGTCTTGGAAGAGATAAATACATAGCGTGCCATTATAACTTCGGTTGACAGGGTCTGTCCATGAATTTATACTGATAATGGATTCATTGTTGGAACTTTTTTGAAAGGACGTCAGCAGATGAGCGTACTGGACTCCATAGGGAATACCCCCCTGGTCGAGATAAGGAACATAAACCCGAACCCGAATGTCCGTATAATGGCGAAGCTGGAAGGCGCGAATCCCGGCGGCTCCGTCAAGGACAGGCCTGCCCTGTATATGATACTGAAGGCGGAGGAGCAGGGCGTTCTGACCAGGGATAAGATAATACTGGAAGCAACCTCCGGCAATACCGGCATTGGGCTTGCCATGGTAGCCGCGGCAAAAGGATATCGCCTGAAATTAACGATGCCGGCGTGCGTATCGATGGAGCGCAGAAGTATCCTCGAGGCCCTGGGGGCGGAGATCGTCCTGACGAAGGCGGAAGAGGGTACGGATGGGGCGATACGCGAGGCGCACAAGATACTGGATGCCGCACCCGAAATATATTTCATGCCGAACCAGTTCGCAAATGGCTACAACGTCAGCGCCCATTACGAGACCACCGGGCCGGAGATATACAATCAGACACGGGGAGATATCGCCGCGTTCGTCGCCGGTATCGGGACCACGGGAACTATTATGGGCGTGGGGAAAAGGCTGAAAGAATATGACTCTTCTATTAAAATAATCGGCGTCGAGCCTATCATGGGACACAAGATCCAGGGTCTGAAGAACATGAAAGAGGCAATCGTCCCAAGTATTTTCGACCCATCAAAACTGGATGACACAATAGTCGTCCAGGATGACCTGGCCTACGAAACCGCCCGCGACTTGGCGCTTAAAGAAGGCATATTCGTCGGGATGTCTTCCGGCGCGGCTATGGCCGGGGCAATCCAGATAGCAAAAAATCTTAAATCCGGCACCGTCGTCACCCTGTTCCCGGACAGGGGCGACCGCTACCTGAGCACCACGTTATTCAAGTCTATCTGCGGGAAGTGCAACCCATAAATTCAGCTCTCTGCTATAATAAACTTTAATCTGGCTATTTGCGGCGTCAAAAACCGCACGAGGAAGCCGTTGTCTAATTTTCAGGAGGGACACATCCTATGAAACATATCTCGCTTGTCTGGGCTGCATTGGCCGTTATCGCGTTTTGTCACGGGTCATATGTGGCCTATGCAGATAATCCGCCTTCCGTCGCGGTTGGAAAGAAGCTTTTCAACGACCCATCCCTCGGAACGAATGGAAAATCATGCGCTTCCTGCCATAACACGGATGAGAACATCAAGAAAGATGCCGCCAGACACCCGGACGACTCCAGCCTTAAAAATGTAATTAACGGCTGCATAGAGGGAAATTTGAAGGGCAAGCCTCTGCCGGAAGATTCCTCGCGTATGGACTCGCTCGTTTTGTACATCAGGTCGGTAAAATAGGCGGGGATTTCATGAGAGCATGATGAAAGTTCTTGGTTTTTCGGGAAGCCCAAGGGTAAACGGAAATACGGAGCTTCTTTTAAAGGAACTCCTGCGCGGGGCGTCTGACGCCGGCGCGGATACGGAGCTTATACAGGTCCGCAAGGTCCGGTTTGACCCGTGCATCTCCTGCAACCGGTGCTTCAAGACCGGGCGGTGCGAGGTCGAGGACGCTTTCCAGCCCATCTACGATAAAATAGCCGAAGCCGACCATATCGTCCTCGCCTCCCCTATCTACTTCATGGGCGTCACGGCCTGGGCTAAAACCTTAATCGACCGCTGCCAGTGCTTCTGGGCGAAGAAATACATTCTGAAGGAGCCTGTGCCGCAGTACCGCGGCAGCCTGCAGAGGCGCGGAGTTTTCATATCCACCGCGGGCTCCGGAGTGCCGGGCGCGTTCGACGGCGCGGTATTCACGATGAAATATTTCTTCGACGCGGTAGGCGTCTTTCCATGGAAGAACCTCCTGTACGGAAAAATCGACGATAAGGGCGAGATAAAGGACCATCCGACCGCGATGAAGGATGCGTACGAGACGGGACGGGAACAAATCCCATCTAACGGCGATGAAAGAGGCGTACGAAACGGGACAGGAACTGGTCAGATAATTTTCCGCCTCAAAACCCGCCAGGACCCAAGATTTCTTTATGAGCAGCCGCATCCTTAAACGCCTCCCCGGCCTCACAATAATCGAGCTTTCCGGCTCCCCTCGCGAGATAGGCCTCGCGCACGGGAAGGCGTTTAAAGCCGGAAATCGCCTTGATGAAGAGGCGGCTGATGGAGTACCTGAACTCCATCTCCCTCGGCATCGGCGGCAGGTTTCTTCTCTGGTACTTTGAGAAGCTTGCGGCAAAGATGGCTAGGTACGTACCAGACGACTTACTCGACGAGATGCGCGGCGTCGCTGAAGGCTCCGGGACAGGGCTTCAAATTTATCTTCCTGTTAAACGCGCTTGACGACGTGTTGGTGAACCTCGCATGCTCGTCGTTCGCCGTACCCGCATCGCGCTCGGAAAACGGACAACTGTTCGTTGCCCGGAACCTCGACTATCCCCTGTTCCACGATATGCTGCCAACACTAAACACTGTATTCAAAGTTCATCCCGAAAAGGGTCTGCCGTTCGTCTCCGTCGCATGGCCCGGATTCTGCGCCGTCGTCACGGGCCTGAATGCCTCCGGCCTCTTCATCGCCGACCTGACCTCTCTGTCCCGCGACAGGACTTTGAAAGGCACGCCCGCCCTGCTATTGAACCGCATCGCGATACAGCAAGGCCGGACGCTGGACGAGATGGAGAACATCTTTCGCGATGCAAATCGTACAGTAGGAAAAAACCTTATGCTGGCGTCGCCGGAAGGCGCGCGGGTGCTGGAGGTTTCAGCCAGTCAGGTCGTCTCAAGAAGCGCGCCGGATAACATACTCGCCTGCACGAACCACTTTGAGACCCCCCTCATGGCCGGCTCTCAGGGGAGCATAAAAAAGCCGCCCAGGACGGACGTGCCTCAGGAATATTTCTCCTACGCGTACTCAAAAATGCGTTTCGATTCCGTAATGGCCCTGGCGTCAAAGGATAAAGTCGCCGTATCCGACGCCGTTTCCGTTTTGGCCGCCGAACCGGTCGGGAACCGGACGACGGTGCAGAGCGTAATCTTCTTTCCCGGTTTGAGAAGGCTGCTGGTGGCCCGCTCGGACAAGACGCCCGTATCGCAGGGAAGTACGAGGACCTGGGGGGGCGCTGTAAATCCGTCTGCCATTTCCATTTAAGTTATGGGGGCAGGGGCGGCGTTATGTTATACTTTTTACAGCAAAAACTGTTGACATTACTCAATAGCTGGTGTATAAATTTGCATTCTGAGCGGGGCGTGGCGCAGCCTGGTAGCGCGCCTGCTTTGGGAGCAGGAAGCCGGAGGTTCGAATCCTCTCGCCCCGACCAAGTGGGCGACGGGAAACCGGTCGGCGTAAGGCCGAACGGTCCCAGTCCTGGGCGCCCGTAGCTCAGGTGGATAGAGCAACAGCCTTCTAAGCTGTGGGCCGCAGGTTCGAGTCCTGCCGGGCGCACCAGTAATCGGTAAGGCGGAAACGGGCGGGAGGTCGTCGGATGGGATATGGCTCTGCCGTCCGTGTTCAGACTGAATTCTTAAGCCCTCTCGGTCTAAGGTAAAAAGACGGCTTAATTTTATGGTGAGTGTAGCACAATGGTAGTGCACCAGATTGTGGATCTGGGCGTTGTGGGTTCGAGTCCCATCACTCACCCCATCAAGCTCTCACCAGTGGCCGGCCGGGTATGGGGCATGCGCCCGTAGCTCAGTTGGATAGAGCGTCGGACTTCGAATCCGCAGGTCGCAGGTTCGAGCCCTGCCGGGCGCACCAGAACCCCGGGAGGTTAAAGAGTCCGAACGGCGCGTAGAATTTTCAGGCAGCGCCTCGGGCCATCAGATTTAGAGGGCGCCTGTAGCTCAGTTGGATAGAGCAACGGATTCCGGATCCGTGTGTCGGGAGTTCGAGTCTCTCCAGGCGCACCAGATTTCCGGTCAGAATTAAGAAACAGCCCGCTGACTCTTAATCAGCGGGTCATAAAATTTAAATATGGGCCGTTAGCTCAGTTGGTAGAGCAGCTGACTCTTAATCAGCGGGTCGTAGGTTCGAATCCTACACGGCCCACCATATTTGAGGTAAAAATCAAGGGGTTGCGTCAAAAACCGCAACCCTTTGAAAAACCGCCTACTCAGTACGACTCAGCACATTTTATTTTCCGCCCAAATTAATTAACCTTATATCGTTCATCTGCGTTCCCCCACCCCTTCGTGAAATTAGAACCCTGTCAGGTCATATCTTGTTTATGGACGCTTCGATGGCGCGGCGGTAACAGGCCGTTCGATTGCGAGCGTGTGCCCGATTTATCGGGATTTGACCCCGGCTCGATAGTGAGATAAGCTTAACGAATATGGAACCCCCGCCTTAAAAGGGTTGAAGGGGTTCAATATATTTTTCCGCTAAAGGCAGGCGCTCAAAAAAGGAGCCACTTTAAATTTCAATTAAAAAGGGGTCCACGTGCATAAGCACAGCACAAACCTGACACCAAATCAAATCGGTCCGCAAAGGATGCAGCCTGCTATAGCAAGACATTTTCTCACGCAAGGGTTGCTCGTCGCGCTTCTCGGCGTTGCGTACGCTGTGCCGGCCATGGCTGCACCGATTCAACTGCCAGCGATTGTTGAGCCCGCCAGCCAGGAGCATCACGTCGGCAAACTTATATTTGTTGAATTGGTGACGCCGGACCTCGCCGCCGCCAAACAGTTCTATGCGGGATTGTTTGGCTGGACATTTCGAGATATTAAGGCCGGCGGGACAAAGTACGCCGAGGCACTTCTCGACGGTCGTCCGGTCGCGGGACTGATTCAGAAGAATGTACCGGCGAGCGAGCATCGACAGCCAGCGTGGCTGAGTTTCTTCGCCGTGGACGATGTCGACGCAGCAGAAAAGGTTGCCTTGCAAAATGGCGCGAAGGTGCTGTTTGAGCCGCACAGCATCCCTGACCGCGGCCGGGAAGCAGTCTTCGCGGATCCGCAGGGAGCCGTTTTTGCGGTCCTCGCTTCCAGCAGCGGTGATCCGCCCGATGTTCTGGCCACACCCGGTGAATGGATTTGGACCTCGTTAATCACGACGCGATCCGGATACCGATGCTGCTTTCTACCAGAAGCTATTCGGGTACGAAGTCTTCGAGTTGCCCGCTAGCGAGGGCTCCCAACATCTCTTGCTCGCATCCGACAACTATGCTCGTGCGAGCGTGAATACGCTACCTGCGAATAGGCCCAATGCCCATCCCCACTGGCTCAATTTCGTACGAGTCGAAGATACGGTCAAGATGACTGCAAAGGTCGTGTCGCTCGGTGGCAGTGTGCTGGTCGAGCCGCGGATTGATCGCCAAGGCGGCAAGGTCGCGGTGGTCGCCGACCCTTTAGGGGCACCCTTCGGATTGCTAGAATGGCCCGGCACTGAGCTTAAAGAGGTGCCCAAGTGAATATCTCACTTTTACGCCGGTTGGCGCTTGCCTTCGTGGTCGGGACGTTGGCGGTCCTATTGCCCGGATGCGCTGTAGGTGGCGGATATGGATATTACGGCGGAGACATCGGGGCGGATTACTATGAACCCTCCGGTGTCGACTACGGTGGCTGGGGACCTGACTACGAAGTGGCGCCGTTTCGCGGCGGTGACCGCGGCGGACCATCGTCCAACCCATGAAGGCGGCCACGAACCTGCGCGAGCTTACAGAGCCGCGCCTGCTTCCCACTCGGTGCCGTCTATTCCGTCAAAGTCGCGTTCTGGTGGCGGTGGCGGCCGAGGCGGAGGAGGCAGGCCGGGGCGGTGGCGGCGGCGACCGGGGCCGGTAATCCCGCCTGAGTCGCGCAGGCCGCACCACCGGCTTGAACTACAGGGACTAATGCCGAAGTATAAATTCACGGGTTTTCTTAAAAACCCTGTCCCGTTCAGCGTCAAGGGTAAGAAGGTGCATTGAGCGCTCCACCCAGAAAACCTCGCGCAGTGCGCGGCAGGTGAGAGGCAAGATAGGTCGGCCCGGACTTATCCACTGTGCGGTCATTTACAGACTGAATTATAATCACAGGCTCCTCCACCTCCCCTATCTCGCCGCGCGCCGTCTCTTCGAGTCCTACAAGCTCCTTTAGGCTATTGATAGGGAAAAGGTGGTAATATGGCCTGTCTTTCAGGGCGCTGAAATCGAACGCCCTCATCTTGTCATTAATAATATAGTCCGTCGTCATGAACTGCGCGAGATGCTTTATTGCATACTCCGGGGTAATCAGCCTGTTCTGGCCGTTAATGTATATGCAAGGCGCAAGTAGTATCACTCCCGCCACCTTGTGCCTGGCGGCTAAGTGCAGCGCTATGGAGCCGCCCATCGAGAACCCGACTATGTAGACCTTTTTATAACGTGCCGTAAGGGTATCTAAGACCTTCTCCGGCCTGCCGCCCATTGCCGCCAATTAGTTTTTTCGAGTCAGCTCGGATGTCCCGAACCCGGAAGAAGAACTCCGTATACCGCTATACCATTTTGGGAAAGGTACTCGCCGAGGGGCTTGAGGTCAAACGGCGTGCCTCCAAATCCGTGTATTAAGAGTACCGCCCTTTCACCTCCCTCCACCGGATAAGAGAAAGGTTCGGCCCCTATGAGGATCCGGCGCTGTCCCTTGGTAGGGATGTCTCTTCCGCCAGTATCTTGCGGCTCTTATTCCCTCGATCATCCCAAAGCAACCAGTCAGGGTGGTTGATAGTATGACGAGGGCTATTACCAAATTGCGTGATAAATAGCACGATTTTGAAATCATGGATATACCTTTCGAGTGTCGGGACATCTCCGTCATGTTAATCGAGTTGCCGAATCTCCTGATATCGGAAACAATCGACGAGGTGATCATTCACCATGCCGACCGCCTGCATGTGCGCATAAATGACAGTAGGACCGACGAAGCCGAAACCACGTCGCTTGAGATCCTTGCTGAACGCGTCGGATTCGGGTGAGGTCGCCGGAATCTCCTCTGTAGCCTTCCACCGGTTCAGCTTGGGCCGTCCATTGACGAAGCGCCAGCAATATGCGTCAAAACTTCCGAACTCTTCCTGAATCGCGAGAAGCGCCCGGGCGTTTTTTACCGCGGCTTCGATTTTCATCCGGTTTCGAATGATCGCCGGGTCCAATATGAGCTTCTGAATTCGCTCATCGGTATATCGCGCCACTTTCTCAGGATCGAACTGGCTGAAGGCACGGCGATAACCTTCCCGTTTTTTAAGCACGAGCGACCAGCTGAGTCCGGCCTGCGCCCCTTCGAGCACCAGGAACTCAAAGTGTTTGCGGTCGTCGTGGACTGGCACACCCCATTCGTTATCGTGATACTGGATCATCAGCGAATCGTCCATGTCGACCCAGGCACATCGTTTCGTTTTCATGTGATCGTCTCGACCACGCCGCCATCTACCCTTAGCCAGCGCCGGTTGTTGCCGACGCCTGCACCGAAGCGGCATAGACGACCATATTGGCCACTTCTTCCACGGTCGCCGCGCGCTGGATGATCGAGGTGGGGCGATGCTTCATCACAAAGGCTGTCGCCGCCTCTTCCATGGACAGGCCGGATGCCTTCTGCTCTTCCTTCAGCATGGCTTTGACGCCTTCCGACAATGTCGGACCCGGCATGATGGCATTGACGGTTACGCCAGTGCCGGCAGTGCGTTTGGCCAGGCCGCGTGAGATAGAGAGGACTGCTGTTTTGGTGAAGCCGTAATGGATCATGTCGGCGGGAATATTCAGCGCTGACTCCGAGGACAAAAACAGTACGCGGCCCCAATTACGTTGCACCATGCCAGGCAGATAGGCGCGGGACAGCCTTACGCCCGACATTACATTCACCTCGAAGTAGCGTGTCCATTCGGCATCTGGAATCTCGAAGAAATCCTGCGGCCCGTATATCCCGACGTTGTTGACCAGGATGTCTGCCGACGGATGCGCAGCCGCCACTGCCGCGCAACCATCCGCGGTACCAACATCGGCCGCAACGCCGCGGATGTTCGCTTGTGCGACTTCCGAGGACAGCCTGGCTAAGGCACTCTCGACAGCATCAGCCGTACGGCCGTTCACAACCACATCGGCGCCAGCCCGCGCCAGGCCTTTCGCGATGGCATAGCCGATTCCGGCCGTTGATCCCGTGACGATGGCAGTCTTTCCTGACAGGTCGATTTTCATGGGGTGGTCCTTTATTTATGATCCTCGATTAAGGTTGGCACAATAGGAATTGAGCCTTCCCGGTTTCATCAACAGGCGCCGCGGTTCAAACGAGCTTCAATATAGCGCCAATTATGGCAGCTTGTTCCTTACTCATCTCTCCCAGGCTGCCGCGCCTTTCCGCCATTCTCCGGAAATGAGTAAAGTCTGTCGGCAATACCTCTGTATCCACCAGAAACGCAATACCCTGGATAATCTCCCTTATGTTTTCCGGCGACTTTATTCTTCCTGTCGCTTTGGCGAAGTATTGTACCTTGATTTTCCCCCTCATGCCGTCATATTCGACGTCTTTCACGCGATGGAGCGCGAGGATGATATAATCTCCAAGGGACCGCCAGAAGACCTCGTCATGTCCTTTCCATGTCTGCAAAGAGAAGCGAAGCAGTGTCGGATTTTCTTCCCCGTCTGCGGGATGCTTTTAACAAGTACGACGGGATACTTCCCCATTTCTTTTTTGTCTACTTGTTCGAGCATCTCATATAGCTCGGTCCTTTGCTGTTTACGTACAATCTTGTCGATTTGCTCCAATATGCTTCCCTGGCCGGGACGCCCAACCAATTTTTCGAGAGTCTTTTTAAGTGCGGTGTCCATGGCGTGCCTCCCCAGTGTAAACCGGCGTCCAGAATTGACCTGCCTTCTGAGGTCATAGACTGCTGATATTAATAGGATACATTAAATTACGATTAGAGGAAACTGGACCTGCCGCCCGAAAAGGATAGTTCAATGAGCGGCATATCGGGCTAAAAAAATAATGTCCCAGGTATTTAAGCAGCGTCCCGCCTCCGAACATGATGAAAATCCAATATCCGTTTCCTATGGCCGCGCTCGAAAAGAATATTATCCAGTCCCGGAAGGCCAGGCCCCCAAACTTCCTGTGGCCATGCCTCAGATAGACCGTGGTCACGAACGGGTCGAATTTTATTGACAGTATGACCAGCGTCAACGGGCCGCCCCTCTTTACCTGTGCCGCTATGAGCCTGCTTATCCAGTTCTTGCCCTTCAGCCCGCTCAGTTTTTCCTTTATCGCCTCGATGCCGAACCAATCCCTGCCCGACGTGTCGTAGAACGATATGCCTATATAGCTTAGCATGGAGTGAGAAACAGGTCATCGTTATGCCGCCTTCTATCAACCCGAGTTTCCAGATGATGAACGGATAGGCGACATAGAAAAAGAAATAGGACAAGCCGAGGCTAAAGGCGACTCCCAGTCCTAAAGAGGCTACGCTTATTGTCTCCATGCGTCCTTTATACTCTCATTTAGTGACCGGTTGATTAATGAATTGTTAAAGCTCTGTTAAGTTTCACGCCCCTTAGAAATCTTAACGCCTCCTTAATAAACCTGTAACGTTCCGGCATTATGATTCCCGCATATTACTCTCGGTGATTATTCTATATGGAGGTATCGATGAGTTTTAATACGGTAATGGAGAAAGCGCAGTCCGCGCTGGTACTGAAGAAGGCGGTCACCGAAGAAGAGATGGAGTCGGTCCTGAGGCTCCGGTTCGAAGTCTTCAACCTCGAACTGAACGAAGGGCTCGCCTCGTCGTTTGCGACCGGCCTGGACAGGGATGTTTACGACAGGCACTGCGATCATATAATGGTCGTGGACTCATCCCGGGACATGGTCGTCGGCACGTACCGCATGATGACGGGAAAGAGGGCCGATGCAGGGGTCGGTTTTTATTCGGAGAACGAATTCGACCTGAGGAATATTTTTCGGCATAAAGGAGAAAAGCTGGAACTGGGCCGGGCATGCGTGCACAGGGATTACCGGGGCTCGGCCGTACTTAACCTCATGTGGTCCGGGGTGGCGAAGTATATACTGGAGCACGATATAAAGTACGTCTTCGGGTGCGGGAGCATCCACACCATAAACCCGTTGGTCATAAGCAATGCGTATGCGTATTTCAAAAAGTCCTACCTGGCCGAACCGGAATTCAGGACCTTTCCTCTGGCAAGCGTGCCGGGTTTTGACGCGCATGCCGACTTTGACAGGGGCGCCGTGCTTGAACAGGTCCCGCCCCTGCTGCTCGCATATCTAAAACTTGGCGCGCGCATCTGCGGAGAGCCGGCATTCGACGGCGGGTTCGGCGTTTCGGACTTTTTAATCCTGCTCGACCGCGAGCGCCTTATTAACCGGTACAGGAACAGGTACTTCTAATGGACAGCCGCTTTCCGCTCAGGCTCATAAGACTCCTCCTTCTGGTCCTTTGGACAGCCTTCATGCTGCCGCCCGTCCAGGCGGGCCGGCTTATCCTTATTTTCGATGCAAGGCTTAAGGCAAAATTTTCAGCGTTCGGCTGCATGGTCTGGGCGAAGGCAGTCTGCGCAATACTGGGAATAGACGTCGGCTCCACCGGGTACAGGGTGCAAAATACCGGTTTTACCGTCTGCAATCACGTCAGCTACATCGACATTTTAGTGATGGCGAGCCTCTCTCCGTCGGTTTTCGTATCTAAGATGGAGGTTAAGTCGTGGCCGCTGATCGGCTGGATGGCGCGGCTCGGCGGGACGGTATTCATAGACCGGCGCTCGGCGCTCGCATCGTGGAAATCGCTGTCAGACGTGGAGACGGCGCTGTCGCACGGGGTAAACGTCGTTACGTTCCCTGAAGGCACCACGACCGACGGCAGCGAGACGGGGGACTTCAAGAGGATGTTGTTTGAGGCGCCCGCGCGCGCCGGCATTGCTGTCATCCCTGTCAGCATCAAATATTATTCCGGCGACAAGAGCGCGGAGATACCCTGGTACGGAGAGATGACCCTCCTCCCGCACCTCTGGAGCCTGCTGGGCGTCCCCAGGACAAAGTCATTCCTTTATTTCAGCCGGGCGATAACATCTGAGGGCAGGACGGGAAAAAGGTCCGTCAGCAGAAACTACCTCTCCGCAAAGAGCCGCGAAAGCGTCATGTCCGGCCTGTACAGCCTCGATAGATGGTTCGCATATTAGGCGAGCCGGAACAGGAAAATCATGGAAGAAACTATAACTCCAATCGGAGAGCTTATCACATCAAGAGAGCATATCTTTCCGGATATGCGCGTGAAGGAAGTGGCCGAAAGGTTCTTTCAGGAGAAGCATCTCGACGCCCTCGCCATCGTGGATATGGGCAAACCCGTCGGCCTTGTTACGAGAAATAAGCTGCTTTTCACGCTATTTCGAAGGTTCGGTTTTGAGCTTCACGAGCGGAAGCCGATTTTTACCATAGCCGATAAGGAACCCCTGTCGGTCAACATGTCGCTCGGCATAGATGAGACGCTCGACAGGGCGCTACGCCGGCCGTTCCAGGACGTCTATGACGATATCGTGGTCGTCGATGACGACGATAATTACATCGGGCTTCTCTCCATAAAAAGGATCGTCATCGAACAGAGCAACGCCCTGGCCAACAGCATTATGCAGAAGGAGCTGGCCAACGAGAAGGCGAAGGAACTGGAGAAGGTCAATAACATCAAATCCCAGTTCATCGCCAACGTGACTCATGAACTCAGGGCCCCGGTCAACGCCATCATAGGCCTGGCCGAGTTGATGAAGATATCATGCGACAAGGGATACATCGACCAGCTGACGGACCGGCTGGACCTGCTCTCGTCAAGCGCCCTGGGACTTCGCGCCATTATTACCAACATACTCGACCTGTCGAAGGTCGAGGCGGGCAGGATGGAGGTCATCCCTGAATTATTCGACCCGGCCCCGGTATTTAAAGAAGTCGCGGATACCACCCGCGTGCTTCTCGGGAAAAAAGCCGTTTTTGTGGAGGTCCACTTAATTGGAAGTCCTTTCAGTATTTATACGGACCGGGTCAAGCTCCGCCAGATACTGACGAACCTCATGAGCAACGCGGCAAAGTTCACTGATGAAGGAAGGATCATCCTTGAGGCGCGTAAGGAAGAAGGCAGGTTATTCGTTTCAGTCCGGGATACCGGCATAGGAATAAGAGAGGAAGACCTAAAAAGACTTTTCACGGCATTCACCCAGCTTGAGGACGCGCATACGAAGAGGCATGAAGGGACTGGGCTTGGCCTTACCATAACGAAGCACCTGGTTGACCTGCTTGGAGGCGATATCTCGCTTGGCAGTACCTTTGGAGAAGGCACGAAGTTTGAAATCAGCCTTCCACTTGACTTAATGGAGAACGGAAATGGAAATGGAAATGGAAAAGAAAAAGAAAAAAATATTGATAATCGATGACGATGAGAGACTTCTTTTAACGACAAAAGAAATCATGGAACATGAGGGTTATGAAGCGCATACCCACAGCCAGGCACTCGGCTCCACGAATGTGATAAAGACGTTGCGGCCGGACCTGATCCTGATCGATATAAACATGCCCGCACTCTCGGGCGAATCGCTCGCGCAAGTAATAAAAAACACCGCGTCATGCAAAGACATCCCTGTAGCCTTTCTTTCGTCGAACGACGAAGACAGCCTGCGCAAATTGGCCGTGGAGCATGGGCTAAGGGGTTATATATGCAAAGGCAACCTGTACGAATTAAGGAGCAAGGTCGCTGAATTCCTGGGTATTTAACTTATCGAATTTGCTATATTTGCTATAATTAAATATGGAGGCAGATTTGAATAACAGGATTTCAGCGGAGGTGGGGACGTGGGAATCGATGACCTGTTCAAAGGGAACATAGCGACGGCGCTCGCGGTAGGCGTCGGGGGCATCATATTCGTGCCGATTATCGCCAGGGTGGCGAAACCGGTCGTGAAGATGGCCATAAAAGGAGGGCTGGTAGCGTATGATAAAGGCCGGGAGGCGTACCATGACGTCGGCGAAGTGGTCGGCGACCTGGTCGCGGAGATAAAATCCGAACGCCACGCCGCAGCCGACGAGCCTCTCTTAGCCGCGGCGGCGGCAGGCGTGGGAGGAACGGTGGCGCGGCATGTGTCTTCCGTGAAGGCGGCCGTAAAGAAAGCGGCGCCGGGCAAGGGAGAGACGGTATCCCGGCCGAAACCGGCAAAAAAAGCGGCTACCAAGGCTGCCAAAGCTAAAAGTTGACACAAAGGGGGCCTTTATAAAGGCCCCCTGATTTCGGCAAACCAACATAAATTCCCATCTGATTTCGACTGTAACCAAATCTTAACAAATCGTTAATTACCCTGTAATTTAAATATTGTATAACTGTAGGCATGACAAAGCCGCCCCAGGATGCACCGGAGGAAATTGTATGCCCTTCATGCTTGAGCGAAGCAGTTTACAGGTACGGGCACACCTCACGGGAAAAACAGCGGTATCTGTGCCTGATATGCAACAAGCAGTTTACCCTGGGGAGCAAAAGACCTGTCATAAACCACAAACCTTCATGTCCCGTCTGCGGCAAACATATGCACATATACCGGAGGGAGGACGTTTTCTGGAGGTTCCGATGTTCAGGATATCCGGTTTGCAGGACGTATATAAAAATCAAGGGAGGTGAGATTTGAGCTATTACATGCACAATGTACCTGGCAGGCTCAGAGTCAAGACCCCGGTCATCAAGGGCAAGGAGTTGGTGGCTGCAAGGATCGAAGGTGAGATAAGCTCCATTGCCGGAGTTACCGCCGTCGCTACCAACACCGTTACCGGCAGCATCGTCATCAATTACGACCCCATCTCCGTGACGCACAAATCCATAGTTTCCGAAATGGCAAAAAAAGGGTATTTCGACTATTCAAAGGCTGTAACCAACGACCAGTACGTGCACGAGGCGGCCCATAAGGCTGGCCGCGCCGTCAGCAAAACCCTATTCGGCGTCGCGGTCGATCTGGTCTTCGAGGGCTCGGCGCTTTCACTTTTAAGCGTACTGCTGTAAGAGAAATCGGGTTCAATAACCGCTGCCGGTCCTGCCATTGCCGCACAGCGGAGAGCGTAGTATTTTCCAGTTTCATACCAGTTCAGTTCCCCTGCTTAACAATAAATTCTTTTAGACACAATAAGGTTGTAACATTAAAGTGGTAACATCACCTCCGTATGGTCGAGTCTGGCTTCTGGCTGTACCGGAAAAGGAGATGATAAAATGATAGTCGCCTTAAAGGATGGTAAAAAAATGATCCCGCTGAAATCGGGAACGACGCTTCTTTTTGGCGTACGGGGAGAAAAACACCTCTACCTCTGCAATACTGGTGAATGTCCGACGGAGACAAACGATACGGTCATCCTGGCGCCGGAGGAAATAGACGAGGTCATAGTTACTTTAGCCGAGATAAAGAGAGAAATCCTGGTAAAAAGCGGCACATACGCCGAAAGGCTCAGGCAGGTCGTATAATTGACAGATACTTACCTGATGATAGGTAAGTAATGAAAATCACTGCGGAACAATGGGTTACGCAGTTTTCCGGGAATGCTATACTTAAATGGTACATTTAACTACGGAGGGCTTTATGGCTAAGGAAGAAGCGATGGAACATCCCGGCATGTCGATAGGAAAAGCAGGTACTACCGTAAAAGGTGAGATAACTTCAAGCCTGCAAGGGCTAAATGAGATAGAGGCTGAGATAGTGAGTCTTGTGCGCGACACGGTGTCAAATACCATCAAGGCGACGGGCACGGTGGCGGACCAGGCCGTGAACGTGACGGCGGATGTCCTGAAAGGGGCGATACAGGCATCCGAGGAAGTGGGCGCAAACCTTATCAACAGCACGAGAAACGTCGCTAAAGGCGCCGTAATGGGGATAAGCGATATCAGCGGAGACGTTGTAACGGCCGCAAGCCAGACCGCAAGAGGCGCCGTTAAGGGCGCCTCCGACGTCGGCGCGGATGTCGCTACTGTGGCGAAGGGCGCGGTGGACGGGATAATCGAGGCCGCAAAGGAAGTGGGCGGCAATCTCGAAGCAGTCGCGGTTTCCGCGGTAGGCGGCGCTGTTGAGGCAGCCGGCTCCATCGGAAGTGCCGCCGTGGCCACCGTGAAAGATGTCCTTATCGGCGTGGTGGGCGGCTTGAAAGATGTGGCCAGCGCGGCGCTTCCGAAGAGGGCTGTCGGGGCGACGGAAGAAGCGGAACCGGCGGAGGCCGAGGCGGCGGAAGGGCATGCAAAAGCGAGGAAGAAAAGCAGGTAATGTCCAACGCCTTATTAATCCTGCCTATGCTGGGGAAGGTTGATCCGTCATCAATCTCCCCAGCCCATTTCATCTTAATATCCGCGTGGCTGAATATTTCCTTTTTGCCTGCCACTTAAGTATAATAACGACGTTGGCCGGTGTAGCCTCCATGATATGCGGGGCGATGAACGTCAGGAACTATTTCGCCGACAGTGAGCAGTAAATGATCGCTATAAAAATTATAGAGTAAACGCCATGCAACATCTTCTATATATATTTCTCATTGCCCTATCAAACAACGTTGACAATATCACTGCGCGAATCGCTTACAGCATCCGGGGAATAAAAATAACGAACCTGATCAATCTCTGGATTTCCGTGATCACCTTTGTAATCTCTTATCTTGCTGCTTCTTCGGGGACTATGGTTTTAGGGGCTTTGGGAAGACGATCGTCGTCCATTATCGCCATGGTCGTGCTTACGGTAGTCGGCTTATGGATGATTTTTGAAAAACCCCTGAAAAAAAAATACGCCGAAAAGCTAGCCCTGAATAAAGGGAAGGGCATCCTCCACGTCCTGGTGAAGCCTGAAAATGCTGACCTGGATGACTCGAAGCACATAGACTTCAAAGAGGCGACTTTCCTGGGCATCGCGTTGTCAATAAACAATGTAGGCGGGGGCCTGAGTGCCGGGATGCTCGGCCTGAACTCATTTCTGGTAGGATTTTTGTCCGCCGTGCTTAATTTCATTGCCCTTTGGGCGGGAAACCACGTTGCCGAATTTTGTATCAGGAAAAAGATATCCGACAAGGCAGCTGTTGTGGGCGGAGCCATCCTGATTGCGATCGGCATCGAGACAACTTTTTTAAATTCCGACAAACCACGGCAATACTTAATATCCAGGATTAAAGGGCTGTAAAATGCATGCTCGAAAACGCACGGTCCCGATGATAGGCGGGCGCAAGCCTTCTTGCCATAGCCGTAAACGTCTATGAAATGGTCAGCTCGCTGGGGTTCCCGCTGATATTCACAAGGGGCCTGACCCTCTTCAAGCTCTCCACGGTAGATTATTACGCCTATCTTCTTCTTTACTGCATCGTCTATGTCATACCGCTCGCGGCTCTTGTCCTTATCTTCGCGGTAAGCCTGGGGACAAAAAAGACGGAGGCCCGCCAGGGAAAGTTTTTGAACCTGGTTTCCGGCTTTATGATGTTCGGCCTTGGTTTGGTCCTGGTGTTCGGCCCCGACCTGCTGAACAGCATCATGACCGCGGCTGGGCTCTTGATACTGGCCCTGACGGCGGCTGTTATCGTGGATTTTTTAATGAAAAACGTGACACCGAAAGACGGAGAAAAAGACGGGGCCGGGTGAGGGTCATGACGCCATCTCCTCAGTTTCCTGGTGCCTGCGCAGGGTGTCTCTCACGGACCTGCAGACCAGCACGACCAGAAAATCCTTGACCCTCGCGGTTCCCTTCAGCCTCTCCAGTTCCCGCTCATACAATTCCCTTACTTCCTCCTCCGGGAGCGTTATCTCCCTGCAGAGTATTTCCATGGCGTGCAGGTGTATCAGGCGTTCCGCCTCGTCGTCATAAAGATAATTCAGCATGCTACCTCCTGAAAGTGGATATCTTTTCCGTTACTTCCCAGGGCAGTCCCATGTCCATCCTGCCCACATGGCCGTATGCGGCAAGCTTCCTGTAAAAGCCACCCTTGACCTGAGATGGCAGGTGCCTCAGGTTGAACTTTTTTATTATTCCGGCTATCCTGAAATCGAAATTTTTCTCCAGCATCGAGGCTATCTCCTCATCGCCAATTTTGCCGGTGCCGAACGTCTCCACCTGCACGCTCACCGGCCTTGAGAGGTTGATCGAATAGCTCAACTGGAGCTCGCACTCGGTTGCAAGCCCTGCCGCGACCACCGTCTTGGCCGCATGCCGCGCGGCATAGGCCCCGACTCTGTCGATCCTCGACGGGTCCTTGCCGGAGAGCGCCGCGCCGCTATGCCTCGAATATTCGCCGTAAGTATCGATGGCGTTTTTCCTGCCCGTAAGGCCGGAATGCACGGAGGGGCCGCCCACTATCAACTGCCCCCTCGGGTTCACGAATATGCGTGTCTTGTCGTCCGGTTTTATTCTCTCGTCCCTGAAGACCTCGTCAATCACCGCTCCCTTGATTTCTTCGTGCAGGTTTTTAAGGACGGGGACGCCGGTTTTATCCTGGCTCGCGACTATCGTTATGCTGTGTATCCTGTGCGGCTTAAAATCCCTGTACTCCACTCCAACCTGTGTCTTTCCGTCCGGGCATAGGTACGGAAGCGTCTTCGTCAGCCGCACCATCGTAAGCCGCCTGGCCAGCTTGTGCGCGAGCCATATCGGGAGCGGCATCAATACCGATGTCTGATCGCAGGCATAACCGAAGACCGTGACCTGGTTTCTTGCGGGCGTCGCCTCGATCTCCTCATCCGACATGTCCTTCTCGTCCACGGCCGGGCGCTCTTTCTCCGGAAGCTCCCTCAGGCTTGTAAGTATGCTGCACGTCTTCGCGTTAAAGGCCGGCTGATCATAGCCTACCTGGTCTATTATCTGTCTCGCAACCGCCGGAAAATCCACAATGGCCGTGGAAGCGAACCTCGCCGCGATGAATACGATGGACGTGGAAACCGCGCACTCGGCGACCACCTTGGAGAGCGGGTCCCGCTGGAGGAAGTGGTCCACGATGCCGTCGGCTATAATATCGCAAAGTTTGTCAGGGTGTCCTTCCGTTACCGACTCCGAGGTAAACATGAAGTTCTTTCTCATATCCGTTCGTCTCCCGTTCGGTTGAAGGTACGGTGCTTTCAAGCGCGGAGGCGCTTTTTTCGCGATCAGCTTTCTCCGAAGGTTTACTCTTCGTCGCCTCGTTTATCAGAAATGGCAGTATGGAGCCGGCGCCGACAACGGCCGCGTCGGCAAACCCGATCGTCGTAATGCCAAGGAGCCTCCTTAAACCCGGTACCGCAAGGGTT
This sequence comes from Nitrospirota bacterium, assembly GCA_963698885.1. Classification (GTDB taxonomy): domain Bacteria; phylum Nitrospirota; class JACRHJ01; order JACRHJ01; family JACRHJ01; genus JBARKJ01. The sequence continues at coordinate 658,186 of CAVOSJ010000003.1, forward strand.
AGAACCTGCAAGGCGAGAGAAACCCCGAGCGCCGTGTTGAGATAAGGGTTCGGCGGCATCTTTTCCTTGCCGAAGATGCTTTCCGTCTCTGAGCGGCAGCTTATCGCGTGTACCAGCTGGGCGGTCGTCAGGGTCGTAAACGCCATCGTGCTTGCCTTTGCCCCCATCCCGTACCTCGCTATCCCGTATCCATATGCCCCAAGCGCCCCGCCGGACAGAAGCGCCGACTCAAAAGCGATCCTTTTAAAGTCAGAGCGCTTTATTATCGGCTCGTGCGGGTCCCTGGGCGGCCGGGATAGAACGTCCGGCTCGGGCAGTTCGAGCGCCAGCGCAAGCCCGGGGAAGATATCCGAAAGGAGGTTTATCCAAAGGAGCTGTATCGCGCTCAGGGGCTGGCCCAGGCCGCCCGCGATAGCAAGAAACATAACGTTGATTTCGCTTAAGTTTGGTGGCAAGCAGGTAGTGGACCGATTTGCGGATGTTATTATATATTGTCCTTCCATGGCTGACCGCCACTATCATCGTCTCCAGGTTATCGTCTTCCAGGACGATATCCGCCACTTCTCTGGCTACGTCCGTCCCGGTATGTCCAAGCGCAATACCGATGTCCGCCGCCTTCAGCGCCGGGCCGTCGTTTATGCCGTCGCCCGTCATGGCGACCACCCTGCCGGATTCCTGCAAGGCCCTGACTATCTGGAGCTTGTGCGCCGGACTTACCCTCGCGTAAACATGCACCCTCGCGGCGAGCGCCCGCAGGACTTCCTTGTCCATATCGGCAAGATGCGTCGAGTCCAGTATTTCGAGTTGTTTGTCCTGGCTAAGGTTCAGCTCCTTGCCGATTGCAAACGCGGTAGGGCTCTGGTCGCCCGTTATCATTATCGTATCGATGCCGGCCTGGTGGAAACCGGCCATAAGGTTCTTGAGTCCCTTCCTCACAGGGTCCGCCATGCCGATAAGGCCAAGCCATATCAGCCCGCTCCCGTTTTCATCGGAATAATTGAAAGCCGCCCCCAGCATCCTCATGGAAGCGCCGGCCATCCTATCGTTTTCCGTGAATATCTCCTGCCTGTCCTCCTCGGTAAGTTGAAGCGTCTGCCCGTCCTTCATATGCCAATTGCACATCGCAAGGACTTCCGCCGGGCTTCCCTTTACCGCAAGAATTTTGCCGCCGCCCGGTGCGCCGTTAATGGTGCTCATGTAGTTGCGGCTCTCGGAGCGATGGCTTATCTTCCGGAGGGGGTGCCTCGCCCTTAGTTCCACCACGTCTATGCCCGCGTTTATAGCCAGGTTAATCAGCGCGATTTCCGTGGGCGAGCCTCGAAGCTCGTATTCGCCATCCTTGAAGTCTATTTTTGTCTCATTGCATATGACCGATACGTGCAGCAGCATCAGCAGCTCTTTCATTGCATAGGGGTTAACTCTGTCCGTATCCGAGATGAATTTGCCGTCTGATATCTTTAACCTTATGCCGCCTGCGTAAACCTCCACTACGGTCATCCTGTTCATCGTGATCGTGCCGGTCTTATCGAACGAGATGGTCTGGACTGAGCCCAGGGTTTCCACCGCTTCCAGATGCCGGATAAGCACGTTATGCCTGTCGCATCTTCCTTATCCCGAGCGCAAGGGTCGTAGTCGCGATCGTGGGCAGGCCCTCGGGGACCGCGGCCACGGCAAGCGATATCGACGACTGCAGCATCTGCAGGAACCCATATCCCCGTAACAGGCCGATTATGAACACGACGGCGCACACGCCCCCGCTTATGACGACTAACTGTCCGCCCATTACCCGGAGCTGTCTCTCCATGGGAGTCTCCGGCGACTGGGCTTCCCCCATCATCGTCTGAATCCTGCCTATTTCGGTGAACTCGCCTGTGGCGACGACCACGGCATAGCCCTGTCCCCCGATTACAAGAGTCCCCATATAAGCCATATTCAATCTGTCCGCAAGGGGCACGTCCAGCTTTACCAGCGTCTCGGTATTCTTCGTCACCGGCATGCTCTCGCCGGTTAAGGCTGACTCGTCAACGGTGAGAAAATCGGCCTCTATAAGCCTTGAGTCCGCAGCCACGTAGCTGCCGGGTTTCAGGATAATGACGTCGCCCGGCACCACGTCTTTGGCATCCAGCTCTGTCGGCAGGCCGTCTCTTAAGACAGTCGCGTAAGGCCTCACCAGGGTTTTCAATGAACTGATGGTTTTTTCGGCCTGGGTTTCAGTGACATAACCGATTGCGGCGTTGATGAGGACCACGCCCGCTATAAGGACCGCGTCGGATATGCCTCCCGTAAAGATTGAAAGGCCCGCGGCTACCCCCAGAAGCGCAACCGGAATCGATTTGAACTGTTCAGCGAATATCTCAAGGCCGGAGCGCTTTACAGCCTCCGGCAGGAGGTTCGGTCCGAATTTCCTGAGCTTATCGTCCGCGGCCTCGGACGTGAGGCCGTAGCCCGCCTGAGAGCACTGTGAGGTTGAGGGCGTCTTCGGAACTGATAAGATGCCAGTGCGCCGCGTCCTGTTCTTCATGACGGACTATTCTCTTGAATTTTTCCCGAAGCTCAGCTTTTTCCTTCGCGGGGGAGGTTGCCGTCCTGGCTGGCGGGCCGGATTCCTGAAGTTTTTTTATGTAGCTGTCTAAAATGGATTTGAGCAGTGAGGCTATTACGGAGCTGGATTCTTCGGGAGGAAAAAATACAAGGACGTTTCCGGTCAGGATGTTGACGGAAAAAGAAATTACACGAGCCTCATTAAAGAGGCCCTTTTCGATATCTTGTTTGAGGGATTCGGAGTGGTAAAGTCCTTTTACCTTATACCGTGCTCTCCCTCTGACCGCAGTATGTATAGGCTGTACCACATTGCCCTTGCATTATTCGATAATGCCAAGTGGAACAAGCTCTTGTTCGATTTCATTGGCGTCAGGCCTTGCCTTCAGGAATATGTTCAGCGCATACCAGAATGCGGTGTACCATGCGGGCGCGGCGAAATTGCCTCTCGCTATCTCATAAATCCCGACTCCCGCCAGCGTCAGGAATGACGCGGTGGGCAGGTCAATCTCTCCATCCGTCGCGGATTTCAACGTATTGTCCAGGCTCTTGAAGCTCTCTACGAGGTTGTTGGATAGACGCTGCCTGCGCTTTTCGAGCTTAAATAATTTGTTCGACTCCGCGAGCTTGATTATGGAATCCATGTCGGCATTGTGGGTGACAAGGACGCTGCCAGTCACTGGATTGATTTCAACACCCGCGACCCTGGTATTTTTTTCAAGAACGTCCTTGATATTTGAAAAGAAACGGGCGTTGCCCTTTTTGGAAGGTATCTTGAACCGCACCCTTCCTTTTGTCGCATGGCTTATATGGGCCGACGGCGTTTCCGGCCCGGCTTTAGGAGGCACTTGTAATCTCTCCCCCTTCAGCGACAATGGATTCAAGGGTTTCCTTCGCTTCCTCCTTCTCCATCTCCGCCTTGACCTCCGCTACCAGGTCCTCGACCACCTCGCTCACCTCGTGAAACGCCTCCTTGCCCTTCTCAAAGGCAATCAGCCCGCCCTTTAACGCGGCCTTGGCGAGCGGTTTCGCCGCGCGGGCCGCCACGGGCGCAAGTATTATCGCACCCACTCCAATCACTACGGCAGTAACGATATTGCCCTTGAATATATCACCCAACCCCGCCATAACAGCCTCCCTTTATTAGATTAACCGACAGCATTATTTAAAGATTACTGCGTCAACCTTATTATTGCAAATACCCCTTTGCCTCAATTTAGCATAACATACGGGTATCTAATCCTTATGGGATAAATCCATCACTTACCTAATTTGAAATTGTTACTGGCGGGCTCAGCCGCACCGATTGCCGCCGTTCAGCCCGAAGACTTCCCTGACCCATGATTCGTTTTTTATTATACAAAGTATATCATTTCATTAAGACCTCGATAATGTGCTGAAATTCTCTCTTTTTTATACGTTTCAAGATTACGCTTTTTTGTAACTTCAACGCGTCACGTGCCGTCTACAAAGTACTCTACAGACCTCTTATTTAAAAGGTTAAGGAAATTATACCAAGGGTGCTAAGTATGCCTAAAACAAGATGTCCACATCTGTTAAATAGGGTTGCATACCACTGCTGCACAGTAAATGAATCGTACTGCCCCAGTAACTTCCAGCCAAGTAGTACTGCACTACTATTTTATGCAGAATATGTCCGTTCTATCTTGGATATCACTTGAACCAAAACAAAAGAAAGGAGGATATGACCCGGGAAAAATTGCAATGACGGAAGAGATTGCCACGAAAACAACTTCCGGCTGAGTATTTGCCATAAGCTCTATCACTTTTCAAAAACTGCTTTTGACGGTGCCCTGACACCACCCAAAGACCCCTCTTAATACCATGACTGCTAACCATTTGATTAATAAAGATTAATTAAAGACTTTTAATTTGATTCATGGTCCGCTTCCGGGTATCTTGGGGCAGTTCTGAAAGGGAATTACCCCCAAACAGCACGGAGGAATCAAATGATGGGTCTGAAAAAAAATTACAAGCTTTTCAATTTCTATGTATTCATCCTTCTACTCCCGCTTCTAATATTCGCCTCGCAAGAGGCATTCGCGTCTTCCGGCGATATCCATACTTATGCAGGTCTTGGCAAGGCAGGTTTTTCAGGCGACGGGGGCCAGGCTACGGCGGCCCTGCTTAAGTGCCCCGAGCTGCGTGGCGTCTGATGCCGCGGGCAACCTTTACATCTCGGACAGGGCCAACCAGCGCATCAGGAAAATGGACGCCACCGGCAAGATATCGACCATCGCGGGCGTTGGCGCCGCGGGTTATTCAGGCGACGGCGGCTCCGCCATACTCGCAAAGCTGAAAAACCCTTCGGGCATTGCCGTCGATAGCGCCGGGAACGTGTTATTTGCGGACATGGGCAACAACCGCATCAGGAAGATAAGCGCATCCGGCATGATAACTACCGTTGCAGGGACCGGCGCCGCCCATTTCTCCGGCGACGGCGGGCCGGCTGCCTCGGCGGCCATAAACCATGCCGAAGGCGTCGCGGTGGACTCCAAAGGGAATATATACATATCGGACACCGGCAACAACCGCATCAGGATGATAGATGCGACGGGCATAATAAAGACCGTCGCCGGGACGGGCGCGGCGGGTTTTTCCGGAGACGGCGGCCCCGCCATTTCGGCGAAGCTTAACAGGCCTGTGGGCATCGCCCTGGACGCGGCGGGCAAACTTTACATCGCCGACTGTTATAACCATCGCGTCAGGGTCGTTGATTTGAACGGCGGGATAACGACGCTGGCGGGCGACGGAAGCCTGGCTTATCCGGAGACGGAGGACCTGCCATCTCCGCCTCGCTTAAATTTCCTTCCGGCGTGTCGGTTGACGCCGCCGGAAATGTATACATAGCAGACTGGTACAACCAGAGCGTCAGGGTAGTCGATGCCTCCGGCACGATAACCACTCTGGCCGGGACCGGGGTTATCGGGTTTTCCGGCGACGGCGCTGCTGCGGGCAATGCCGTACTTCGCTTCCCGTTTGGCCTCACTACGGATTCAAAGGGCAATATATTCATAGCCGACAGCAAGAACAACCGCATCAGGATGGTCGAGGGGCCGTCATACGCCTTCCGGTCTCGACGATAACTTCGCCTGTAAGCTACGGCAAGGCATTTTCCGGCGACTCCGGCCTAACCGTCACCGGCACGGCTTCGGCCGCTAGCGGCGTCTCCTTCGTGGAGGTCTCCACAGACGGCGGGGCTACCTGGAAAACGGCCAGCGGCACAACAACATGGAACTACAAATGGACACCGCCGAAAAAAGGCGCATATCTGATAATGAGCCGTGCGACGGATTCGAGCGGCGCGCATGAGACCATAATCAGCTGCTCGTACGTGAATGTAATCCTCAGGCTGCCCCGCCGGGCTCGAAAATAGCGCATCCGAAAAACGGCGCGAAGCTTAAGGCTTCCAAAGTCGTAGTGAGGGCGTCGCGTCCGACGGAAAGGGTCCCGGCGTGGCCAAGGTGGAAGTATCGACAGACGGCGGGACGACCTGGAAAACGGCCAAGGGCACCGCACAATGGAGCTACAGCTGGACTCCGCCCCAGGATGGGTCGTACACCATCATGACAAAGGCTACAGATAAGGCAGGAAACGTCGAAGTGCCCGGCACAGGCGTAAATGTCGCAGTCAGCCTGTCGGCAACTGGCGCCCGACTCCGACTCCGACTCCGACCCCAACCCCGACCCCAACCCCCACTCCAACTCCTACTCCTACTCCTACTCCGACTCCGACCCCCACCTCGACGGGCAACTCCTATTACATGTCTCCGACCGGTTCGGACAGTGGCAGCGGCACGATAACCTCGCCGTGGGCGACGATTACTTATGCCAGCGCAAATTAAAGCCGGGCGACACACTCTATGCCCGCGGCGGGACTTACAGTGACAAGGGGCGTCCAACAACTGGCCCATCGCCTCGGGCACCGCAACCGCTCCGATCACCTTCAAGGCGTATCCCGGCGAGACCCCCGTATTTGATGGTGTAGCGAACAGTTCAAACTACTTCATGGTTAACGGCCCTTCCGGCTATGTAGTGATAGATGGGCTTACAACCACCCGCTTTACTTGGCCAACCTATTTCTGGCATGGCGCCGGCAACATAACCATCCAGAATGCACCATTCACGACAATGGCAGTGACTAAAACCAGGGACCAGGGATATATATTCAACGAACACGTCGAACACCATAGACAGAAACAACTTATATAGCGCCCTGCAAGCTGCGCATTCAGTGCTGGCATGTGCCGGGTGTAAGCGGATAGATATACAAAATGTAATTTATAACTACAGGTTCGGCATACTCTTCGGTGACGGCGCGAACGTGCAAATCAATAATAATACCATAGACGGTAACCACTATCGGCGTAGATTTTGGTCTGGCGGGCGACGCCTACAGGTTCGGGGTGCTCAATCTCATGATGAAAACAACGTCATAAGAAATTGCTTTTAGCCAGTGGGGCTACGGGTCGGTTCGTTCGAGTGAAAAAGTCGCCGGAGATTATAACCTCTAGTACGGAAATGCGGCTGATATCCAGTGGAACGGCACGAACTACAGCTTTTCGTCGCTTCAATCGGCGGCGCCGGAAGTATCCGGAAATGAGCTGCATTCGTCGCGCGAATCCTTCCTATGTCAGCTGTTCAGCTGCAAATTTCCACTTGAATTCGGGAAGCCCGGCCATCGACAAGGGGACACCACAAGCGCCTTTCAATACAAATATAGCCGGTACTGCCCGGACGTCGTACGATATCGGGCGACGTATTAAGAAAAAAGCGAACAAAGAAGCTTCCGCTTCCAAAATCCAGTAGCCCGCAACGTTGAAAGCGGGCTTTTTTATGTCTTTCAGGTGATATATTACTCCACAAACACCTTAGTCCATTACCGCTAACAATATGATTAATATGGGTTAATTAAAGACAATTAATTTGATAAAAAAAATCCCGACAGGTATGTTGGGTATAGTTATTAAAGTATTTTGCCCTCAAGCAACACGGAGGAAAAAAAATGGGCCTGCAAAAGAGTTCCAAGCTTTTCAATTTCTATAGTTTCATCTCCTGCTCCCGCTTCTCATATTCGCCTCGCAAGGGGGCATTCGCGTCACCCGGCGATATCCACACATATGCAGGTCTTGGCAGGGCAGGTTTCACGGGCGACGGGGGCCAGGCTACCGCGGCCAATCTAAATTCCCCGAGCTCCGTGGCGTTGATGCCGCGGGCAACCTCTATATCTCGGACAGGGCCAACCAGCGCGTCAGGAAGGTGGACACCGCCGGAAAGATATCGACTATCGCGGGCGTCGGCGCCGGGTTATTCGGGCGACGGCGGCTCCGCCGTACTCGCAAAGCTCAAAAACCCTTCCGGCATTGCCGTCGATAGCGCCGGGGACGTGTTTTTTGCGGACATGGGCAACAGCCGCGTCAGGAAGATAAGCGCGTCCGGCATGATAACTACCGTTGCGGGACCGGCGCCGCCCGTTTCTCCGGCGACGGCGGCCCGGCTGCCTCTGCGTCCATAAACAATGCCGAAGGCGTGGCGGTGGACTCCAAGGGAGACATATATACATCACACCGGCAAAGCCGCATCAGGATGATTTCTGCAGCGGGCGTAATAAATACCGTCGCCGGGACGGGCGCGGCGGGTTTTTCCGCAGACGGCGGCCCCGCCGTTTCGGCGAAGCTGAACAGGCCAGCGGGCATCGCCCTGGACGCGGCGGCAAGCTTTACATCGCCGACTGTTATAACCATCGCGTCAGGGTCGTCGTGGGCGGCATTATAACAACGCTGGCGGGCGACGGTAAGCCTGGCTTCTCCGGAGACGAGGGCATGCCATTTCCGCCTCGCTTAGATTTCCTTCAGGCGTGTCGGTACCGACTGAGGAGACGTATATATAGCCGACTGGCATAACCAGCGCGTAGGGTAGTCAATGCCTCCGGCACGATAAACACCCTGGCCGGAACCGGGGTTGCCGGGTGTTCCGGCGACGGCGCGGCTGCGGGCGGCGCCGTCCTTCGCTACCCGTTTGGCCTCGCGACGGATTCAAAGGGCGATATATTCATAGCCGACAGCAAGAACAACCGCGTCAGGATGGTCGAGGGGCCGTCATACGCCTTACCGGTCTCGACAATAACTTCGCCCGTAATTGCGGTAAAGTATTTTCCGGCGACTCCGGCCTAACCGTCACCGGCACGGCTTCGGCTGCGGGCGGCGTCTCCTACGTGGAAGTCTCGACAGACGGCGGTACGACCTGGACGGCCAGCGGCACAACCGCATGGAACTATACATGGACACCGCCGAAAAAGGCGCATATCTGATAATAAGCCGTGCGACTGATTCCAGCGGCGCGCATGAGACCATAATCAGCTGCTCAGACGTGAATGTAGTCAGGCTTGCGGAGCCGGGATCGAAAATAACGAATCCAAAAAACGGCGCTAAGATTACGGGTTCCAGAGTCGTAGGAAGGGCGCCGCGGCCGACGGAAAGTGCGCGGCGTGGCCAAGGTGGAAGTATCCACAGACGGCGGGACGACCTGGAATACGGCAAAAGGCGCCGCACAATGGAGCTACAGCTGGACTCCGCCCCAGAATGGCTCATACACCATAACGACAAGGGCCACGGATAAGGCAGGAAACGTCGAAGTACCCGGCACAGGCATAAGTGTAGCCGTTTCCGTACCGGTAACTGTAAAAAGCCTTGTTCCAAGCTTACGGCCGCAGTTCCCGGACAGGCTGTACATGAACCGCCGCCGCCGCCGGCGGAGCGGCAATTATAAATATCAGTTCCTACGGAAGTGCCCGGACACGGCGGGAGCCTACACCGTAGTCCAGGACTGGGGCAATTCAAACAGCTGGAACTGGGACATCAATAGTTCGTCGGTAGGCACCAACAGTATTTTAGTAAACGTCACGGATTCGTCCATTACGACGGCCGCGGCGGGCAAACCTTTCAGTTCGAAAGGTAGAGGCTCAAAGTATAAGGTTTATACTGTGGAAAAAGCCACGGCCATCACCATAAGCTCCATAACGCCAAACAAGCTCCGGCCGTGGCGGGCAATACGGTAACCTGGGCGGCGTCGGCGTCCGGCGGTAGCGGCACATACCAGTACGAGTTCATGCGCAAGGCCCGGACACCGGCGGGACGACAGTGGTGGTGAAGGCTATGGGACTTCAAATACCTGGTCGGGACGACGACTCCGGCGATGGCGGCACCAATACGATAATTGTTTCTGTCAAAAATTCGGACGGCACGGGCGAGGTTTCTAGCACGGCCCCGGCCTATACCGTAAGTCCGGCCACTGTTCCGTCCATTGTGATAAACTCTTTAGCACCGTCAGTTGCAAGCCTTGCGCCGTCCGGTACTTGCGGTTACCTGGACGGCGTCAGCCACGGGCGGGAGCGGCACATTACAGTACCAGTTCTCGCGGATGGGCCCTGACACGAGCGGAGCCTATGTGGTAGCGCAGAGCTGGGGCAGCTCCAGTTCGTGGGCCTGGGCCACCACTTCTTCAATGGCAGGGACTAATACCATCATGGTCAGCGTCAGGAACTCGGATGGCACGGGGACGGTCTCGAAGTTCCGCGACATACGCCATATCCCAGGTGGTCACTGCAATCGTCATCGGCTCCATAACCCCGAGCATACCAAGTCCCGGTATAGTTGGGACTCCGGTCACCTGGACGGCGTCAGCCACCGTGGGAACAGGCACATACCAGTACCAGTTCTCACGCACCGGCCCGGATACCGGCGGGACGGCCGTTGTGGCCCAAGCCTGGGGGACGCAAATACATGGACCCGGACTACCACCACTGCAACGGCCCGGGAAATACGATAACGGTCGGAGTTAGGAATTCGGACGGCACGGGCGAGGTAACAAGCACGGCCCCGGCATACACGGTAAGTACGGCCACTGTTCCGGCTATAATGGTAAATTCGCTGGTACCATCAGTTGCCAGCCCTGCGACGGCGGGCGCCTCCGTCACCTAGACGGCGTCGGCCACGGGCGGGAGCGGCACATACCAGTACCAGTTCTCCAGGATGGGCCCGGATACGAGCGGGGCCTACGTGGTAGCGCAGGGCTGGGGAAGTTCCAGTTCGTGGACATGGGCCACAACAGCTTCAATGGTTGGGACTAAACCATAATGGTCAGCGTCAGAAACCCGGACGGCACAGGAACGGTCTCAAAATCGGTGACATATACCATAGCGCAGGTGGTTACTGCCATCGTCATCGGCTCCATAACCCCAAGCGTACCAAGTCCGGATATAGCGGGGACTCCGGTTACCTGGACGGCGTCAGCCTCCGGCGGAACGGGGCACATACCAGTACCAGTTCTCTCGCACCGGCCCTGATACCGGAGGGACGGCCGTGGTGGCCCAGGCCTGGGGGACGTGCAAAGACATGGACATTGACTCCCACAACCGCAACGGTCGGGGCGAACACGATAACGGTCGGCGTGAGGAAGTCAGACGGCACGGGCGAGGTCACAGGCACGTCCCCCGCATACACGGTAAGCTATGCACCGATAACGGTAGGTTCGCTTACACCCAACCCGGCTACCGCGACTGCGGGCGCCTCCGTCACCTAGACGGCGTCGGCTACCGGCGGGAGCGGGAGTTACCAGTACCAGTTCTCCCGGATGGGCCCGGATACGGGCGGGTCATCCACCATAGTCCAGCCTATCGCGCCTCTAATACCTGGAACTGGGCTACGACTTGCGCAATGGCGGGCAGCAATAGCATAACCGTTAGCGTAAAAGATAGCACAGGCGCTACGGCGACCGTTTCCGGTGCATATACTTTATCCGCATCGACGCCGCCTCCCCTCTCGGACGGCCTTGCTGTCAACCCCACTACAGCGACTGCCTGGACTACGGTTACATGCACTTCAACCGCTTCGGGCGGCAGCGGAGGCTACCAGTACCAGTTCTCCAGGAGCGGGCCTGACACCAGCGGCACATATGTGGTGGCGCAGGGCTATGGCACTTCCAGTTCCTGGAACTGGGCTACGACCAGCGCCATGGCGGGCAGCAATACCATCAAAGTTACAGTTAAGGACAGTTCAGGCGCTACCACCACGAATTCGGACGCTTACACCCTGGCGGCGGCCGGCACTTCTACGGGCAACTCCTATTACATGGCTCCCACCGGTTCCGACAGCAACAGCGGGACGATAAGCGCGCCTTGGAAGACGATTACGTATGCCGTCGCCAAATTAAAGGCAGGCGATACCCTTTATGCGCGCGGCGGGACTTACAGTGAACAAGGGTCGTCCAACAATTGGCCCTATCGCGTCGGGAACCGCAACCGCGCCAATCACCATCAAGGCGTATCCCGGCGAGACGCCCGTATTTGACGGTGTAGTGAACAGTTCAAACTACTTCATGATTATCGGCCCTTCCGGCTATATAGTAATTGATGGGCTTACAATCACCCGCTATACTTGCCCAACCTATTTCTGGAATGGCGCCAACAACATAACCATCCAGAACTGCACCCTGCACGACAACGGCACGAACGCAAACCACTAACCGGCAGGGTATATATATTGCATCGAACACGAAACCAGCATCATCGTCAGAAACAACTTGATTGAGCGCACTGCAAGCTGCGGCATTCAGTGCTGGCATGGGCCGGGTGCTAAGCGGACTGCAGATATACAACAATATAATTGTTAACAACAAGGTCGGCATACTGATGGGCGACGAGGCGGTCGAACGTTCAAATCTACAACAATACCATAAACAGGTAACCAATATGGCCTTGATTTTGGTCAGGCAGGCGAGGACGACCCGGTTCGGGGTGGTCAATCTCATGATGAAAAACAACATCATAAGCAATTGCAGCCAGTGGGGCATGCGGGTCGGTTCGTTTCGATGTGAAAAACGTTGCTGGAGATTATAACCTCTGGTACGGAAATGCGGTTGATATCCAGTGGAACGGGTCGAACTACAGCTTATCGTCGCTTAAATCGGCGGCGCCGGAAGTATCCGGCAATGAGCAGCATTCGATCAGCGCGAATCCTTCCTATGTCAGCTCTTCAACGGGCAACTACCAGCTGAATTCCGGAAGCCCTGCAGTCGGCGCGGGGGCCTTACTAAGCACGGCTCCGTACAACATTCAACTATGTCACCCGGCAGGCCCCGTATAATATTGGAGCCTATTGATACGACTTATATTGCGAGCTGCCTTGTTTCAAAGGGTTGGGGAAAGTCCCAACCCTTTTTTTTTATTTTTGGTCATGAAAAAGAAGGCGCAAGCCAGTTTAAGTTTTAGAGCTCTTCGGATAGATATATCCGCTGGAGCGAACCCATAATACATGTTATCTTCTGTCTTACACGTCCGGTCTTTGCTTCCGTAAAGTGTGCTATTACAATCGAATAGCATAACATCAAGATACAGATAACAAAACCATACGACAGGTGAACCACGTCGAATTTCCAACTATTCCTTACCCTTAACACCGAATCGCCAAGGAAGCAAAGAAACGGGAAATGGACAAGGTAAAGGGTATAGGAGAAACCTGCTGTTTTGTCCGCGATATTGGAATACAGTTTGTTTATCGACCCGGTGCGAAGCCACAGCATGGCGTACATAAAAACTGCAAAAGTAACACCAACAATTAAATCGGTTATAAAAACTGACTTGATTAAATGCGCCCCGTAACAAGTCAAGGAAAGCAAGAACAAAAGCAAAGATAACGCGATCAGCGCCGCCATAGCCATACCTGATTTCTTCTGTTCCTCGCGCGGAGCGCAAATGACGACTGCCATGCCCAAAAGCCAAATTATAAAATATATTGCGATCTCCTGTCCAACCACAAGAAGCAGTATGAACTCCGGCGACCCCGAAGGCTGCCCTTTTATTAAATGGCATGTTCAATCTGGATATCGCAATGAATAACAGAGGGAAAATTATATAGTACCAGAACTCATAGCTCAAGCTCCACAAGGGCCGGTTTGAGCCGAAAACCGGAACAATATATCTTCTGTAAGAAGAACAGGTTCCCAAAAAATATAGACCCTTGGTCATTCTGCAAGTAGCTTGAATTAAACTCGGCCCCCAACATGCGGTGTCCCAGAACGTCCCACAACCAGGTGAGCATTAATGCCGGTATGAGTACGGTATACAAACGAGAGAATCTAGCAACCAGGTATTTCTTCCATGACCATTTGTTTTGCTCTAACATACGGAAGATGCTGGAGGAGATAAAAAAACCACTAAGCACAAAAAAAACAATAACCGCCGAGTGCCCTAACCCGCCGATAAAGACGGCAGTTTTATCTAATATTGTAGGTTTTTCCAATGTTTGAAAGTTGACGTAGAATTGATTCCTGACATGGCCAACCAAAACAACAATTGCGGCGCATGCCCTTATCAAATTGAAGGTGCTATACGTATTATGGTGAGTTGAGTAAGTCATTTCCATTAATATCTTAATTTATTTTTTCAGAAGATTGCGAACCTATATTTTATCAACATGAATGCTTAATGCTTTTGGTTTTCCGGCATATGGCGTTTCAGGGTGTGCCTAAATAAACTGTATCATTAAATCAATATTTGTCAAAATTTGACTAAATTGAAATTCTTCGATAATATTCATTAAACAAATAAATAACCAAAAGGATAGCGATTTATGTTTGATTTTACTTTGGGAAAATACAAAATTATTCACGTCTGAAAGCGGAATAGATGGAACATCGACAAGACTTCCCCGCGAGAGGGTCGAATCGGCCGCTTTTTTGTTTTGGCAGGAACACTGCCTTGAATGCGCTCCACCCACATGCTACCAGACCTGCCTTAAATACAAGCGGCGTTTGGACTATAAATGCATACGAATGACATATGGTTTTGCGGCGAATTTCGATTTCCAGGGGCTTTTCCCGTACGGAGTCGACTGCCGGTTCGAACCCTGGGCTAAGATCGAATGCCGGTTCAATCCCTTCGGGTTGGCGCCCGAAGTAATTCGACCGCTTGGACCACGTCAACCAATGGCTTACACGGAGGGTACTTTCGCTGTCAAAACTGCTGAGGTTCCTCTCCCCTACACTCAAAATGAGCGGAGCGCTTAATGCATTAAACAAATGGTGGCTTCTCCGAATGGGAAGAAATGCCGTCCCCAGGTTTGATGTATTTGCTTTGGAGTGCCATTCGGCGGAAACCGAACCATTCAAGCTTCAGATGCAGTGCGATTATGAAGGAAACATACTGTTTCGGCATGCGTTCGACATCAGGCCGGGCCACAACTATTACGAAATACCTTTTGGAGAGTTTGGTATCTCGCCCCGGACTTCGGACGCACGGATTTTTCTCTACCCCGAAAACGACCGCCGATGCCGCCTAATCTTCAGTTGGCTCGATTTTGTGCGGTTCGCACCGAGGCCGGCCGTTCGAAACCAGCCATGACGAAAAGGTAAAATGTGTTGCATGGGATCTTGATAATACTCTATGGAAAGGTATCCTTATAGAAGACGGTCCCGATAAGGTAGTATTGAATCCGGAAGCAATAGATATTATTCGGAAACTGACCGCCGGGGAATCCTAAATACGATTGTCAGCAAGAATACCCATAAGGAGGCTATGACGCATTTGGAAACGCTGGGTATAGCGGATTATTTCATCTATCCGGCGATAAATTGGGGCGCCAAAAGCGAGAACCTCAAGCAGGTGGCTTCGCGGATAAATATCGGACTTAATGCCTTCGCTTTTGTTGACGATTCGCCGCAGGAACGGGAAGAAGTTTCTTCCCGGTTTGCCGATGGTCCGCACTTTTACAGATAAGCAGATTATGGCGCTGCCGGATTTGCCAGAATTTCGCGTGCCGCTGACGGAGACTAGCCTCAACAGAAGACAATTCATATCTGACCGAAATGAAACGGGAGGAAATAAAGGCGAATTTCGGCGATAACTACGATGGTTTCTTAAGGGGTTTAGAGATGCGGATGGAGATATTTCATCCAGTAGAAGACAGCGAGGTAACACGCTGCATTGAACTCTTGCAGCGGTCGAACCAGCTCAATATCTCGACCCACCGTTATACGGCAGAGGAGTTCTCCGATCTTTTAGGCATCAAAAAACATGCAATGCTATGCATTCAGGTGCCAGGATAAATTCGGCGATTATGGCATTGTAGGGTTTATATCGATTGCGCTGCAGAGTATTCCGCAGCTAAAGGACATGGTGATCTCCTGCCGCGTTTCACAAAAACATTTCGAACACGCGCTTGTATATTGGGTCTCCCAAAGGCTTAAAGAGGACGGGCATCATGAAATGCTCGCCAAGCTGCTTAAGACAAAGCGAAACGGCCCGCTGGTAGAGGTTTTTAGAGGCCTGCCTTTTGAAGTCATCGAAGAAAATGAACAATCTATAATCTATAAACTTCCTGATTTGGGCATGGTTAAGGACGAAAAAATCATATCTATCACTTCCCGCGACCAAGAGTCAACCTAATGAAAATTATAATAAATGCGGACGATCTGGGGTATTCTTTACATACAAACCGGGCAATATTCGAATTAATGGACTTTCATCGAATCACTTCGGCGACGCTGCTTGCCGATGGCCCGGCATTCGAGAATGCAGTAAAACAAATATATTCTTACCGGGATTTTTCGTTTGGGGTTCATCTTAACTTAACGGAATTTTCTTCTCTAACGCACCCGCCGGTATTTTACGACGAAGGTCTTATCGATGAAAAAGGGATATTTACGGGGAATTTATCTAAGGTTGTCCATACCCGGTTTTTAAAAGATGCAATACTGCAGGAATGGGAACAGCAGGTCAAGAAAGTTTTGGATAACGGGGTCCACATCTCGCATTTCGATTCGCACCACCATACCCATACACTGCCCTGGTTGTTTATGCAGCTTAAGAAGCTTCAGAAGAAATTCGGGATCCGAAAAGTTCGCGGCACAATGAATTGGTACCATCATGACAAACGTCAGCCACCTTTCGGATTACTCCTTCGCAAAAAAGCGTGGCGCTTTGTATTGTGTAGCTATTTCAGTTCAAAAACTACAGATTATTTTACCAAGGCAGACTGGTTTTTGAAAAGTCTCGAAAATGGTGGAAAAGATATAGGAATTGTGGAACTGATGTGTCACCCCGGTCACCCATATTATCCGGGTCAAGATTATAGTATCGATGAAAAGAAGCTGTTATGCTCAGAGTGGGTTAATAAATCTCCGTTCCGCATAGAGTTAATTTCTTATAATCAGCTGTGATTTAGCTTGATAGGTTGATTTGACATATAGCTGTCGATGGTCTATTCTTTAATAAGAATCCTTCATAGCCAAATACTACAGAGAACCGCGTTTTAAAAGAGCATATCCGTTTTCAAAAAAGCTTTTCGCCCTCGCTGTTTCAATTCACCAAAATATAACTAATTCAGATAATACATTGCCTGGATCATGATCTATAGGATTCACACCGAATGCATATGATAGGCTTCCGTCTGAAGACGAGAATATTTATGCCGAGATAAGGCAGTACCCGCAGAAGGTGGTGTAGATTAGATGAAAAGAGACCTGATAATAACCGTAATAACCTACGCCTTCTGCTTCCTTTGCGGCATTTTCATCTTCAAGATGGCCGCCAAAGGAGTTTGGTCCTGTGGGGTTTGGCGAGTATGCGCTGGTAAGACGGGCGGTAAGTTTCATGGAACCTGTCCTCCTGATGGGTCTTAGCGTCGGCCTCACCCGGTACATAGCCATCTCGTCAACAACAAAAGAGGATGCAGCACTCAAGACAGGCTGCATATATTATCGCGGGATATAGCTCCGTCCTGCTCTTTTCGTTCTTGTTATTTGCGATCATTAACCTTATGCCCAGGCTTGCTTTCAAGAGCACTTTTTGGAGCGTCGGGCTATGAGGGCTATATTAGAATCATCTCATTACTGGCCGAAAGCACCATTTGCAGTTCCCTTGTTTTTGCCTATTACAGAGGCAACGGAAAATTCGTACAGGCGAATATTCTCATAGCCTTTTCTCAGGGCATCGTTCCGCTCGCGGCGCTCTTTTTTATCGGTTCGGTGAAGCCCGCGCTCGAAGTTACCGCGGCAGGCACTTTCCTGGTCGCCCTTTTCTTTTCCGTGCCTGCAGTGAAGCTGGCCCTTACGTGCCCCAAGGGGATTAAACTAATCCCGTCGCTAAAAGAGCTTCTAAGATATGGCTTGGCCCGGGTTCCGGGTGATATAAGCATGGCAGCCATTCTGGCCCTGCCTGTATTTTTGACCGCGAACCTGTTTGGGATAAAGCAAGCAGGCTTTGTCGCGTTCGGGGTAAGCATGGTTTCAATGGTAAGGGCGGTCTTCCAGCCAGTAGGCCTCATCACCCTGCCGAAACTGAGTTCAATCCTTTCCGAAGGCAGAAATGACGAGGCGCGGACTATCCTGCAAAAGACAATTAAGTATACCGCGATAATATCTTTCGCGGTGACGATCGCCCTGTTCTTGTCGGCAAAGTATGTGGTGCATTATTGGCTGGGGCCGCAGTTCGATGAAGCGACCGGGATAGTAAGGCTTGCGATGCTGGCGGCAGTGCCGAACGCGTTGTTTGTAGCTCTAAGGAGTTCCGTTGATGCGGCGAACGTCAAGGCAGTTAATGCGGTAAACATTTACAAGGCCCTGTTCGTCTCCGCACTTGCATACCTCATGGTAAAAGCCGGCCATTTTCCACTTACCGGCATCCCCCTGTCTTTCATTATCGGGATGGCCGTGCCTCCTTTTTAACAGTAAGGGTTTCCTGTCCACCTACGGATTAAACCTTAAAATGCTTTTAGCGAGGATAAGGTAATGAAAGAAGGGGCTTTTTTACAAGAGCCGGGGTTCAGAACATTAACAACCGCAACGCTGGCGCTCTCGTCTACAGTAATTGCAGGCTTAATGTTTACGGAGCTGCCAGGCAAATACAGCGTAATGGCCGTTGCAGCGATATTACTGCTCCTGTTGTCGCTCAAATACCCGGAGGTCATACTGGGCCTGTTCTGACTGCCGGCATGTTCAATAATGACCCGAGCTTTCAATTCCGTTCATAGACATGACCTATTCCTCGGTATATTAATGGCCCTTGGGGCGTTTTTAGAAATAAGACGTAAACGCGCCAAGCTTGCGTTTCCGCCTTTAGAGATGTCCCTGCCCTTCCTTTTCATATGCGCCATCTCGGCTTTTAGCCTCACGTATACAATGGCGCCCGTCTATGGGCTGGATAAACTGCTCAAGTTCTGCACGCTTTCCGCGCTAGCCTTTTTCGGGGCTTTCTACCTTTTGCGGGGAAACAACAAAATCAGGAACTTCATGGTCGCCTATATAGCGGTCTCGATGCTCACGGCGTTTGATGCCCTCCAGAAAGCCCGAAGCCCGGGTACGACACAATATCGGTCGTCGGTTCAGACTACCTTGCCATCGGCGGCGTGATGGCTACCGCATTCATAATGATTTTCCTTTATTTCTTCCTTCGGACAATTTTCCCGTCCGCAGGGCCTTTTATCTGGCTAGTGCCCGGCCTCGCCACGCTTTATGTCCTCATGATTTCCGGGGCGCGGGGCCCTTTTCTTTCCCTGATACTTACCTTGCTAATCATCATTTTGATTGCAATTAAATCCCCACGTCTACAGCCGCAAAATGACGTTCTGGGTTTCGCCCTTCCGGCGGCGGGGGGCGTATACCTCACGTATCGATTTCGGGCAATTCACAAGGATGTCCCGCGATCGCTCCTCTATTGATGAAGGGGCGGAGACTCGGTCAATATAAGAATTTCCATGATTACGTCGGCCTTGCAAGCGATGTCACGATGCCCGATTTCCTCATAGGCCTGGGCATAGGCGGTTTCTCATGGTATTACGGCGCGCTAAACAGAACGCGGGGAGCATTGGAACGTGTACACGCACCCTGATAACACCTGCTTGAGTTGGGGCCCGAAACCGGCGTCTTCGGCCTGGCTGCGATAATACTACTCATTTACTGGAGTTTCAGGAAGGGGTATTCCCTGGTAAAAAATGCGACCGGGGATAATTATTATATCGCAGTTACCATTACCTCTATTTTTATTACTCGGTGCTTAACGCGCTGAAGTCGGGCGACTTGAATGACCAGCGCTTGCTCTATATCATGATCGGGGCCATTTACGCGCTGGAACGCGACATGAAAACAAATCCATCAGTGAAGGCCGTCATAGAGGGTAAAGAAATTTCAGGCTACGGTGAAGCCCGGACATTAAAGATCGGAGCACAAAATGAAAAAAGAGCCAAAGTCTGCATATTGACATCGTCGCATAATACGGCCTACCCAAGGGCATTCACAAAGAGGGAGAAGCCCGGAAAAAGCGGGATACGACGTAACACTAGGCTTCCGGACGAAACTGACGAGGTTATTGAAGGAGTCCGGATAAAGGGCGGGCCCAAACAGGAGAGACAGGTTGCAGCGCCTCGTACTGATGCCGATGCGGGTTTTCAGGGCCGGGCTGGCGGAGAAAGCCGACATTTATCATTTCCATGACCCGGAGCCGGTGCCTTATGGGCTACTCCTCAGGGCGCTCGGCAAGAAAGTTATATACGATGTGCACGAATACTATAAGATGAAACTTTTATCAAAAACCCATATACCCGGAGGGTTGAGGCATTTCGCCCCCTGGGCGTTTGACTATTTGAATCCATGGCCCCGCCATTATTCAGCGGCATCATAGTCGCGGACAGGGACACCGAAAGGAAATTCAAGGGGAGGGCGACAACGGCCGGAATTACGCCATAAAAAAGCTATATTGCCGCCCCGCGCGCAAATAAAAAAGACGAGAGCGACTTTCAAATGCGTATATGTAGGCGGGCTTGAGGGGGACAGAGGCCTGTTTAAAATGATCGAGGCGATGGAGTACGTCGACGATAGGGCCCGGCTGATAATTGCCGGTCTCATATCAGGCCGATCTGGAGAAAGCCAAAAACTAAGGGGTTCGAAAGAGTTGACGACCTGGGCGTGATACCCTGGCAGAAGGTGCTGGAGCTCCTGCCGGAATGCAACCCGCGCTTGGCGCTGCTTTAGCCCACCCCCGCCTATCTTTACGCGGGCGAGAACACCGTGAAGCTTTTCGAGTATATGATGGCAGGCATGCCCGTGCTGGTTTTAATTTTCCGAACATGGCAAAGATAATCCAGAACCGATCGCTGCGGGGCTCCGGCAGACCTGACCGACCCCAAAGAAATAGCAAAGAAAATAATGTATTTCGCCGATAACCCTGAGGTCGCAAGACAGGCGGGAGAAAATGGCAGAAAGGCGATAATGGAGAAGTATAACTGGGAAGTGCAATAGAAAAAAATACTCGGGCTATACAGCCGTATCCTTAGGGAAGACCCGAGGGTTAGCGAGAGAAAGGAGACCGCATGATAACCGGGAGAAAAAAACCGAAAGCCTGTCTATAGAACGGGCCTGACTGTCGGACATAGGCGGCCTGATTGAGCTTTGTGCAAGAAATATCCCTCGGATTGGTCGAACGGATTTCGCGCCGCGGGCTGGAAAAAATACCTGGAATATTCGATCGGCAGCCCTCTGTGCATAATATTGATGGCCCGCGCGGAGGGCGAAAGGTCTGCCGGTTATATATTTTCAACCATCGATTCAAGCCGCTTCTGGCGCGGCTTCGCTTTAAGGCATCCCGTCGCCGCGCTGATGGTTATGGTTTTCCGGGCTGAACGGAACTCGAAAAAAACAAAGAGATAAGGGAACATGCGGATGGGGAAAATAGAGATACCCCTACATTTTCGTGGGCGCCCGGCGCGCCGGAAAAGGCCAGGATATTCGGGATCCTGGTGCGCGAAAAGCATCGGGGAAAAGGCCTGGCTACCAAGCTGTATTTATCCCTGTTCGAAATGCTAAAGGACAGAAAATGCTCTCTTGTCGAGGAATACATGGGGCCGGATTATTGCAACTATGTCGGAAAAGAGAACCGCATCAGATGGCGGTACCAGAAGGTAAAAGGAGCGGGCTACAAGATAGTAAAACACCTGAACGAGCTGGAGGGTATCGAATGAACGCGCCCGAATTTCCCGGACATAAAAGGTTCGCCTTCACGGTTTTCGATGATACCGACTATGCGGTGCTGGAAAACATCAGGCCGATATACGAACTTCTGGACAGGTGGGCATGGCCACCACCAAAAGCGTTTGGGCTCTTCGCCCGCAAGAGGAGACCGAGCCGCCCGCGCATACGCTGCAGGACAGGGAATATCTGGATTTTATAAAATGGCTGACCGAAAGAGGCTTTGAGATTGCGTTCCATAACGCCTCGAACTGCTCAAACAAGCGGGAGACGACGATATCCGCGATGGAATTCTTCAATGAGAAATTAGGTTATTATCCTAAGGCCCATGCCAACCACGAACGGAACAAAGAAAACATCTATTGGGGAACGACCGGTCTGAGCCTGGCAGTTTTAAAAAACTTATACGAAATTCTCAACAAGCTCTTTAAATTCAATAGCGCCGTCTCTGAAGGGCATAAGCCCGATTCTCCATATTTCTGGGGCGATATCTGCCAGAGCAGGATCAAGTATGTCAGAAATTTTGTCTTCAGGGAAACTAACCTGCTCCGGGTAAACCCGACCATGCCCTACAGAGACCCGAAAAAAACTTTCGTCAACTACTGGTTTTCCTCCTGCGAAGGAGCGGATGTGAATAGTTTTAACCAGCTGCTTTCTTCCAGAAACCAGGAAAGCCTCGAACGCGAAGGCGGCGTATGCATCGTATATACGCATTTTGCGGACGGCTTTGTAAAAGACGGCAAGGTGAACCCGAAGACGGAGGAACTGCTCACCGAGCTTTCGCGGCGCAATGGCTGGTTCGTCCCGGTGTCACGCTTTGGGACCACCTGCTGTCCAGACAGACCAGGGAGATCCTGTCCTATCGCGAGAGGATGAACATGGAGCTCAGGTGGTTTTTTTCAAAATTGATTCACAGGACTTCATAAACGGGTGGACACATGAAACTCGAAATTATATCGGATATGGCTCCACAGGCGTGGGATGAAGCAATCGATGGCTTTGATACCAAATGCCTCTTTCATCAGTCCGCGTGGCTCAATTACATCGAAGAAACGCAAGGCGCGAAGACGCTCCGGTTCCGGATAACGGACAACGGAAAACAGCAGGGCTACTTTACCGGCCTTATTGTAAGGAAGGGACCTTTGCAAATCCTGGGAAGCCCGCTTCCCGGCTGGACCACGGACTACATGGGCCCGATAGTCAATAAGGACTTTGACTTCGAGAAGTTCATTGACACGCTCGATGCGACCTGCAGACTGTTAAAAATCCATCATATCGAACTTAGCAGCCATTTTCTCCCCGTTGACCTGATGCGTCGCAAGGGATATGCCGTCCAGGAAAAAATAACCTACGTGGTGTCTTTGTCCGAAGACGAAGAACTCATGCGGAAACGCCTTGATCGCAAGTGCAGGCAGAATATCCGCAAAGCCATAAAAAAAAATCTCGTCGTTGAAGAATGCAACGACCAATCCGTTATAGATGAATATTATCTCCAGCTCATTGACGTGTTCGCGAGGCAGAAGCTTGTGCCGACATACTCTCTTGAAAGAGTCAGGAGCCTGTTCAAAATACTTCACCCAGGCTCGATAGTTGCCCTGCAGGTGAGACATGAAGACAAGGTTATAGCTACCGGCCTTTTCCCATATGACAGCCGCTGCGTTTATATATTCGGAGCGGCATCTTACAGAAAATTCCAGGGCCTGTATCCAAACGAACTGCTTTACTGGACGTCCATGACCATGTTCGGGAAGAAAGGATTGCCCCAAATGGACATGTGCGGAGATGGAAGCTTCAAGCCAAAGTTCGGCGCTCGCGAGGTGAAGGTATATAGATATGCAAAGAGCTATAATGCCGCCGCGAAGCTGGGCAGAGAACTCTACCGGAAAGCGTACAGCGTAAAACAGGCCCTGAACGGAAGGCTGGCAAAGTTTAGGGTATAATGAACGGAGAGTAATTATGGACGCGCCAATAACTCATGCCGGGGAAATTGAAATTGCTGTGTCCTTTTCCGCCCTCTTGTTACCGTTATCCTGCCCTGCCGGAACGAAGAGAAGTTTATTGCGGGCTGTTTGGATTCCATAACTTCTTCAGACTATCCGAAGGACAGGCTGGAAGTGCTTGTCGTCGACGGAATGAGCGAGGACGGCACACGGGAAATCCTGGCCAGATATACAAGCCTTTATCAATTTATAAAGATGGTTGAGAATGCAAAGAGGACAACACCCTGCGCATTCAACCTCGGAATTAAAAATGCCCGCGGTGAAATTATAATAATAATGGGCATGCATGCGACTTACGCCAGCGACTATATTACTAAATGCGTTCAATATCTTGAACAGTATGCCGTAGACAACGTCGGAGGCGTGATGGTCACCGTGCCGAGAGACAATACGCTTACAGGCAAGGCCATAGCGCAGGCATTATCGCATAGGTTTGGCGTTGGCAATTCAATGTTCAGGTCGGGGACCAAAGAGCCTGTATTCGTCGATACCGTGTTTGGAGGTTGCTATAAAAAAGAGGTATTTGATCGGATCGGGCTTTTCAATGAAAAGCTTGTCAAGCACCAGGATATGGAGTTGAACTGCAGGTTAAGGGCATCCGGCGGGCACATCCTGCTTGCACCGGATATCGTCTGCCAATATTATGCCCGCACGGATATAAAATCCTTCCTCCTGCATAATTTCGGTAATGGATTTTCCATCTTCAGCTCCCTGAAGGAGAGCAAAGTAAAACCTGTTTCCGTCAGACATCTTATCCCCCTTATTTTTGTAACCTCCCTTATTACTTCAATATCCCTCTCCATATTTTCCCCGGTCTTTGTTTGGCTGCTGTCGGCAATTTTATGCTCATATATTTCAGCCGCTCTTTATTTTTCCTTCAAGATAAGCCGGGACAGGAAAGACCCGAAACTGATACTTGCCATGCCCCCGGTCTTTGCACTGCTTCACATCAGTCACGGTCTCGGATCGCTCTATGGAGTTCTAAGTCTTTTGGCATCAAGGCGTTTCTGGTCAGACCACATCTTCGCCGCCCGGAATGCTCCTGTCAGGTTAAAATAAGGCCGTTATCCGCTTCATAATTTGACAGTAAGCTGCTGAAATACTATAATAATATAGTGGTGATATAAATGAACCTTTATGCAAGGAGTAACATATGTACGAGGACATCCTTAAAGGGAGCTGGAAGGAGCTCAAGGGTTCGGTCATGCAGAAATGGGGCAAACTGACTGACGACGATCTTACCGCTATCGAAGGTTCGGCAACCAAACTCGTTGGGATCCTGCAAAAGAAATACGGCTATGACAAGATTAAAGCGGAGAAGGAATACAGCGACTTTATGGCGCATCACAAAAAAGCGGCATGAGTCCAAGTCCTGGCCTGACAAAATAAAAGGGGCTTGCGAAAGCGGCCCTTTTTTTATTCCTTTATCGCCACCGTCTTGATATTCACGAATTCCTTAAGTCCGTAATGCGACAGTTCCCTGCCGATGCCTGATTTCTTTATCCCTCCGAACGGCAGCCTCGGGTCTGACTTTACCATGTCGTTTACAGCGACAAACCCGGCATCAAGCCGCCTGGCGAGCCGGTCCGCTCTTTTTTGGTCCCTGCTCCAGATCGACGCACCGAGACCGAACCCGGTATCGTTCGCGGCCCGGATTGCCTCATCCTCATCCTTGACCGTAATGACCGGGGCTATCGGACCGAAGACTTCTTCAGTCAGTATCCTCATCTCTTTTGTCGGATTAAAGACGGCGCATGGCAGGAAAAACAGCCCCCTGTCAAATACGTGCCCTGCCTGGTGGATTTCCGCTCCCTTCGCCTTCGCGTCACTTAGCTGTTCATTCAGCGTATCCAGGACCTCTCTCTTGGCGACAGGGCCGATATCCGTCGTCTCGTCCATCGGATCGCCCACCTTCAGTTCCATAAGCCGCGCGAGGAAAAACTTTTTAAATTCGTCCGCCACACTCTCCATCACGATGAACCTTTTGGCCGCGATACAGCTCTGTCCCGCATTGACCATCCTGGCTTTTACAGCCATCTCGGCGCTCGCGGCAATATCGGCGTCATCCAGGACGATAAACGGGTCCGAACCTCCGAGCTCAAGCACGACTTTCTTTATACGTCTTCCCGCGGCCGCCGCGACCTCTTCTCCCGCCTTCGTGCTCCCTGTCAGCGAGACGGCGTCCACCTTGTCGTCCTCGATTAACTTAAGGGCGGCTGCCGCGCCTATAATCAAAGTTTTGAATACGTTCTCCGGGAAGCCCGCCTTTAAAAACGCCTCCTCTATCGCGAGCGCGCAGGCCGGGACGTTAGACGCGTGCTTGAGAAGCACGACGTTCCCTGCGGCGAGCGCGGGGATTGCAAACCGGAACACCTGCCAGAACGGGAAATTCCACGGCATTATGCCAAGCACGATGCCGAGCGGCTGGAAAAGGATATAACTTTTGCCCACGGTAGATACCTTTTCCGGCTCCAGAAATTTTTCAGCATTTTGGGCGTAATAATCGCAGGCTAAGGCGCATTTCTCTATCTCCGCGACCGATTCCCGGATAGGCTTCCCCATCTCGCGGGTTATGACTTCCGCATATTTTCGCTTATCCGCCCGGAGATTGTCGGCAAGCTTCCCGATATACGCTATTCGTTCTGCAACCGAAAGGTTTGACCATGACGAAAAAGATTGGCGGGATTTTTGGACTTCACCGTCCACCTCATCCGGCGTCATCTGCCGATATTCCGCAACCATCTCTTCCGTGTAGGGATTTATTGAAATGATTTTCATCCGTACCCGTAGAACCTCCCCGACCCGATGAAAATCGCCGCAAAAAACCGTAAAAGCGGCTACGTATTACTGGCCCACCACCAGCACCTCGAAACTTCCTTTGATCATCTCCGGACGATGTTTTACGTCTGCCGAAACCTGCGCGGGCAAAGAGAACCGTGCGGCGGTGAGATAGATATCGTGCGTCTTCGTGTCTATAGCCATGGTCCGTGAGCCTTTTTGGGTTTGGACCGTCTCGGCAACTTCAAATCCACCCTGAGAAAGCTCGCGCGCAACAGTCAGCGTGCCATCCCCGTTTGAACTGAAAATCAGCCCCGTTACCGGGTCATATCCGTTTGCGTCAACGCCCTTACCGATAGGGATAGTGGCGATAACCTTACCCGTGACGGTATCCAGGACGGTCATCATCTCATTGTGACAGCCAGAGAAGACCAAGTGATGCTCCGGGTCCAGTGCCATTCCAGACGGCTCTTCGCCGGGCTTTAAAGAAAAGCGCTTTACGACCGTAAGCTTCATGCTGTCCAGCTCGACAACCTCGTTTTTGTCTTCGATATTGACAAAAATTTTCCCATTGCCGTCCGCCGCGGCAAACTCGGGCTTGCCTCCCAATGAAATAGTTCCGGCGACTTTGCCGGTAGCGGCGTCAAAGGCTGTGGCATCATGGCTTTTGCCGTTGAATGTAAAGACATTTTTGGAGGCGGGGTCATAAATAATGCAGTCAGGATTTTGTCCCGTCTTGACCTGGCCTAAGACTTTAAGAGTTTTAAGGTCGAAAATCGTGGAGGTGTCCGCGCGTCCGTTGCTCGTGAAGCCGCGGCCAAATTCCGGCGCGATTGCGATCCCGTGCACTCCTTCGGTGCCCGGGATGTCGCCTGCAAGTTTATCCGTGTCGATATCGATCACCATAACATGCGACTCCCGCGAGATATACAGCCGTCTGGCGCCGGGATCCACTTGCAGGTAATCAAACCCGCCTTCACCGCCTACTTGAATTCTTTTGATTATGTGATAACCCGGCCCGGAAGCATAGGCCGAAGTGTAGATAAAAAGGCTTGCGAAAATAAGAACGATTTTTCTCAAACACGCTCCTTAGGAAAGGGTTGAGCACACATTAATCGTTCTCCTGCAACTTCTCCCGCTGCGCTTTCCATCTGGCTATGAGCTTCTCGAACTCTGCTTTCTGGTCCGGACGGAGGATCTCACGTATCTTCGCCTGTGCGCTTCCCATTATAGAGTCAATTTTAGGCTGGGTCTCCCTGCGCATCTCGCGCATCTGGTTGTGCGCGTCGTTCACTATTACCTCGACCTGGGCTTTCTGGGCATCATCTAAATGGAGCTTCCGTGAGAGCTTCCTGACTACTTCTTCTCTCGGATGAGTCTCCCCCCAATGCGGCCTGTTCCAGCATGCCGCATAACTCATTAATCCGCCGGCTATAGCGCCAAGTATAAATACGACGATAATGCCTATGAGCACCTTCCATTTTTCCATCTTCAGTCTCCCATAAGGCTGCTTAGGTGCATAGACTGCTCGTAATTAGCCGTGATGGCGGTGCGCATGTCGATATTAGGAGAAACTGAATAATACCACCCTCCCAGCGCCATGACTAAAACCGCGAAAATTGGCACGAGCCTCCATGTCCAGGTAAACCAGACGGCCAGGGATTCATGCTCCTCCCGGAGCCTCGCCAGTACCCGCGTCTCAAGCCCCCTCTCGACGTGGTATATGTCCGGCTCCACGGTCCGCGCCAGTTTAAAAAGCTCGTCCATTTTGTTTTTCATCTTTATGCCTCTTCGTTAACCCCTAGGATTTTTTTCAGTGCCTTCCGCGCGCGAAACGCCCGGACTTTTATGTTTGCCTCGGATAACCCCGTGATAACCGCCACGTCCTTTATGGACCTCTCTTCCAGTTCCAGCAGCGTAATAATAACCCGCTCTTTAGGCTTCAGCTTCACAAGCGCCTTGTCCAGTATTTCCTTGGCCTGCAATGCCTCGAAAGTCTTTTCCTCATCCGCCGGTATGCTGAGGCTGTATTCCACGTCCTCCAGCGGTATGTCGCGGTTGCCCTTCTTCTTTTTCCGTAAGAAATCGTAGCAGGCGCTAACCGCGACCCGTGTCAGCCAATGTTCGAAAGGCGCCTCTCTTCTATATCCGCCCAGGTTCCGGTATATCTTTATGAAGATGTCCTGGGAAATATCGTCTAACTCACCCTTGTCTCCGGCGAACCGGGAGGCAAGGCGCAAAACCTTGCGCTTATGCCTCCGGACGATCTCGGCAAATGCGTCGTCCCCGCCGGATTTTGCCGCCTCCACAAGACTCTCGTCGGTCAGTTCCTCTAAGGAGATGCTCATTCCTTTATTATAACGCTTTCATCCCCTTGAATCACCGCCTGCCGCCACCGCCGCCAAAACCGCCTCCTCCACCACTACGTCCGCCGCCTCCGCCGCCACGGCCACCGCCGCCTCCGCCACTGTAGCTACGTCCACCTCCACCGCCGAAGCTGCGACCGCCGCCATTGAACGACCTGCTCGGTGCGCTGAACGATCTGCCTCCGCTCATTGCGGGCCGGCTAAACGACCGGTTATACGACGGCCTGGTTGAAGTTCCCGGATGGCCTGCTGAAGTTCCCGGACGGCCTGTTATACCCTCGGAACGGCGTGCCGCCGGATATAGCATCCCTGCGGAAGCTCGTGGGTTGTCCGGCGCTCCTGCCGAATGTAGCCGAACCTAAACGGCCCGTGCCCCTGTTTACTATATTCGCGGCGCTCGTCCTGTTAAAGGACCTGTTAAACTGCCCGCTGCCGTTCCTGACGCCGGCATTGCCGATAAACCGCTGTCCATGCCCTGCGGTTCTCGCAACAGGGTCGAAAGACCTGGCCCCTACCGGACGAAAAGCTGTCCTGGTGAATGGGCGCCTGGAGATCGGGTCAATCGCTACGGCACGCCTTGTTACAGGGTCTATGACATGGTTGCTTAACTGCCTGTTCCCATTCCAAGACCCGTGATTCCTGTAGAACCGGAAATCGCCCTGCCGTGGAATCCGAAGTGGTCGTGGCCAAAGTGTCCGAAGTGGCCATGTCCGAAGAACGCGAAGTCGAAATCGTTAAGAACGAAGTAACCAGGGAACCAGAACCCGCCGCACCAGAACGGGAACGGGTCCCAGGCGTACAGGTACGCGTAATCGGGTGGCGGCGCGTAATATGTTACAACGGGCGGCCCTTCATCGGAGTAATAGTTATCTATTACGGTAGGCTCTGTATATGCCTCGTCCTCGGCATAATTGCCCTCCGCGCCTGCCGCGGCCGGTGTAACCTCAATGCCGATTTCAGTATTCAGGGCAACAAACGCCTGGTCCGCACCGGCTTTACCAATCGGCAGCTTACCCGCGTCGGCGGCAGCGTCAATTGACGCCTGGATATCCGCTATAATATCCGGAGTGACCGGAAAATCGGAAATCCAGCCGCTTTGAGGGGTTATACCGAGGTTGGCAAGGGCGGTTTCAGCATCCGCCTCTCCCTGTTGCGGGCCGATTTTTAGCGCCTGGACCAGCTCAACTGCATAATCGCCCTCTCTTATGACCTGCTGGCCTACGGAGGGCGCAGATTTGGTATCAGGCGCATATTCACCGGCAACGGCAAATGCCGGTATAATCAGAAACATAGAGACCGTAAGTATCGCTAAATACAGCCTTTTCATAACGCCCTCTTTTCTCCTCCCCATCTATCCGTTAATATGATAGACGGTTTAATGGTGGATATAGTTACAGGGAAAAAGGGTACTTAAGACGGCTGGTTAGAAGTTTTTTCTTCCATGAGCTGAAACTTTCCATATTCATGGACAAAACTAAGACGGGTCTTAAGGTATGGCGGCAGCATCTGCCCTTCCTGGATGACAAAGAAGGTAGGCGCTCCGACTTGCAGGTATGTTTTGGCAGTTTTTAGGTCCAGTGCTTGAATTGCCTTGCCATTTGAATAAAACTCGGCCGAATATGGCGTATTGAAAAGATATACCAGCTTACTTGCGGCACTGGGGCGGTCATGGTAATATCCCTCCACGACTTCCTTCTGGCATTTCACTACCTGGAGAGGTTTTGCGAACAGCACAACTCCCAGGAAAAGTATCGGGAGCAGAAGGCCCGCCGCAAGGACCTGGCGCCTCACCTTTTTTTCACCGGCCCGCGCGTTGATTATTTCTCCTGAAAGGAGCGCAAACGCGGGTATGCCCGGCAGGACGTATGTCCATAAGATATTGCCCGCGAGCGTAAAAAAAACCATGGGAGTCAAAGCCCAGAGCATCAGGTACGACCTCCAGCCGTCACTAACGATGCCGGACGCCTTTGACTTATCGCTAAATAGCGCCTTTATGAAGATGACGCACCAGGGGAATGTCGCGGCCAGCCAGTACAGCCAGACGGTGCCCCGGATATGGGAATGCGCATAGCCATACTTGTCTCCGTGCCACCCGCTGTCGATAAACCGCATAACGTGTTCGCCGATAAGGAAATACTTGAGGAATCCCGGCGAGTAAATTTCGGCGGCGATATACCAGGGCACCGCTATGGCCAGCATCAAAAGTATGCCCGTAACCCACGGAAAACTATGACGGACCTCGCTCCATTTTTTCTTCCATAATACCCAGACCCCTATCGGGAACATTGTCAGGACGACGGCGACGGGCCCCTTGGCCAAAAGACCTATGCCGAGAGCTGCA
The DNA here is from genome assembly GCA_963698885.1 of Nitrospirota bacterium. Classification (GTDB taxonomy): domain Bacteria; phylum Nitrospirota; class JACRHJ01; order JACRHJ01; family JACRHJ01; genus JBARKJ01. The sequence goes on from CAVOSJ010000003.1 coordinate 689,243, forward strand.
AAAAAAGTATAACCCCAGGCGCGCCTTCCGTCCGTGCGAGAGGTCGCATTCCAGAATGCCGCCATTGCCAGTGTGGTGGCAAACGCCAGCGAGGGGTCCGTCATGACGCCGCCGCTTATGATAAAGAAAACCGGGGTCGTCCACAGAACTACTGAGGAACTAAGGGCATAGCCTCGGCCGTCTTTTTTCATCGCCAATATATAGACCAGCCAGAAAATTCCAAGGGAGAAGATAAAGGAGGACAACCTTACCGCAAACTCGTTTATGCCGAAGATCTCCATGGTGGCGGCCGAGGACCAGGTGGACAGCGGCGGCTTCGCCCAGAACGGGACGCCATAGTGGTACTGGGGCATGACCCATATATGGGTCTCTACCATCTTCCTCGCTATTTCGGCATATCTGGATTCGGTATTATCGAAAAGCGGATAAGCGCCCATGGTAAAGAACCGGATAGCGCCCGCGATGAGCAGTATGCACGAAAGCAGCCAGACCCAGTTATTCAAAATCTTCCCGGGCAGGAGACGAAATTTCTCGAATAAACGCATTGCGTTATTTTACTCTTATTAAAGGCGCGCTTCAACAACAAAGCATTCGTTTCGGGAATTTGAAAGCCGCCCTTCCGGCTATTTTTAAGTAAAAAAACTATTGCCACAACTCACTGTTATGTTACAATTATTTTTTAATACTTTTAATACTATTACGATAAGGAAAATAATGTCTTCATTTTTTAAAGTCGGCGTATTTGTTGACAATGAGAACATCCGGCGAAACGGCGGGTTCGGGATGAGGTATGAGATCCTCCGCAATTTTGCCTGCCGGGGGAATGCGGAACCCATCCGGCTGAACGCTTACGTCTCCTTCGACAAGCGCCGTGCCGGGAGTGACGGCGAATACAGCAATAACATCAATAAATTTTTCTCTTCCATCCGCGACAACGGCTTTAAGGTAATCGAGAAGGAAGTAAAGTGGTACACGAACGAGGACGGCACCGAGTTCGGGAAGGCGAATGCCGACCTGGACATGGCGGTGGACGCGCTCCTTCAGTCGGAGAACCTGGAGAGGGTGATACTGGCTACCGGCGACGGCGACTTCGTGCAGGTGGTCCGGGCGCTCCAGAACAAAGGGTGCCGGGTGGAGGTTATTTCCTTCGATAACGTTTCTCAGGACTTAAGGCGCGAGTGCGATATGTTCATGTCCGGCTATTTAATCCCCGACCTTCTCCCGGTGAAGGACAGAAGAGACCGGTCCCAGTGGGGCGAGGTAGGGTCCAGGGTGCGGGGTACATGCTATTTCTACAAGCAGGACGACAACTTCGGCTTTATGAAATTTCAAAAGCAGATAGGCGAAATCTGCATAATGGACAGCCGCGAAAAAGAATCGCCTTACAACACGATATATTTCAACAAAGCGGCCCTTCAGACCAATTTCGACCTCTCCGAGCTTCCCAGCCGCAACTACATCTTCGAGTTCACGATTAAAGAAAAATCCATCCGGGGCGAGACGAAGCAGGTGGCCGACGATATAGAACTTTTATATAAATACTCCAACTTATAGACAAAAATAAATGCACGAAGTATCGATCTGCGAGAGCATACTGGACGTACTCCTGGAAGAAGCCGCGAAGAACAAGGCCTCTCGCATAAACCAGGTGACGCTGAAGATCGGCGAGATGGCCGGGGTGGTGGAGGATGCTCTCAAGTTCGCTTTCGAGATAGTAATGAAAGGGACGCTCGCGGAAGGGGCGACGCTTACCGTAATCGACGTGCCGCTTACCGCAAGATGCCGCTCCTGCGGAAATGAATTCCATGTGGTCGGCTACGCGTTCTCATGCAAGCGCTGCGACAGCCCCGAGATAGAGATAATTTCCGGCAGAGAAATGCTGATTGAGGAAATAGACCTGGAGGCATAATGAAAGTAAAAGTGGTCGCGGACATATTAAGCGCGAACGAAAGGATAGCTGCGGAAAACCGCGAGCTTTTCAAAAAGAACGGCGTGTTCGTGATAAACCTGATGTCTTCTCCGGGGGCTGGCAAGACTACCTTGCTTGAGAAAACTCTTGCCGCGCTGAAGGACGAGATGAGCATAGGCGTAATAGAGGGGGACGTCGCTACGACCGCGGACGCCGACAGGATCGAAAAAATCGGCGTGCCTGTAGTCCAGATAAATACCGGCAACATGTGCCACCTGGACGGGAGCATGATAAAAAGCGCGCTGGAAGAGTTCGACCTGGCCGGACTGGACCTGCTCATCGTGGAGAACGTCGGCAACCTCGTCTGCCCTGCGGAATTCAATGTCGGCGAAGACTGCAAGGTCATGCTGCTATCGACCGCGGAAGGAGACGACAAGCCGCTTAAGTACCCTCTCATGTGGCACGAGTCCCGCTCGCTCATTATAAATAAAATAGACCTCATACCATATACGAACTTTAATTTGGATAAGGCGACGGCGGACTCTCTTACAATAAACCCCTCCCTTTCCATATTCCCGCTCTCATGCCGTACCGGCGAGGGAATTGATGCCTGGTACGGCTGGCTTCGCGAGAACGTCTCCCGCCACTGATGGCCAGACGATTTAAAATATCCATAACCGGCATCGTACAGGGAGTCGGATTTCGCCCCCATGTTTTTAAACTCGCCGCCAGGCTCGGATTAAAAGGCTTCGTTTTTAACACCTCGAAGGGAGTCGTGATAGAAGTCGAGGGCGAAGGCGCGGAAAATTTTCAGGACGCCCTTCTCGGCAGCCTCCCTCCCCTGGCGAAAATAGAAACGGTTGAATCCCAGGAGCTTCCTCCCGCCGGTTATGAGCGCTTCGAGATAAAACTTTCCGAACTGGCCGAAAATGAATTTTCGCTGGTGTCTCCCGATATCGCCGTCTGTCCGGACTGCCTCCGCGAAATATACGACCCTTCCGACAGGCGCTACCTCTATCCCTTCACTAACTGCACCAACTGCGGCCCCCGCTACTCGATAATAAAAGGCGTACCCTACGACCGCCCCCTGACAACGATGAAAAAGTTCGGGATGTGCGAAGGTTGCCTCAAAGAATATGAAGACCCGCTTGACCGCCGCTTCCACGCTCAGCCAACCGCCTGCGCCGAATGCGGGCCCCAAATTACATACAGGGGCCAAGGGCCGGATGTCAGAGGCGATGACGCCCTTGTAAAGGCAATAAAGGATATAGCCGACGGCAAAATCGTGGCGGTTAAGGGGTTGGGGGGATTTCAGCTCGTCTGTGATGCGTCCAACGGTTATGCGGTAAATACGCTCCGGGAAAGAAAGCGAAAAAATTTAAAACCCTTCGCCCTGATGGCACGGGACCTCTCTCAAATAAATAAATATTGTTTTATAAATGAAGTCGAAGAACATCTTTTGACAGCCGTCCAGGCGCCGATAGTCCTGCTGCGGAAAAAACCGGAGGCGGAGGCGCTTCTATCCGCCCAGGTAGCGCCGGGTAACGCGTACCTCGGTTTTATGCTGCCCTATACTCCGCTCCATAGCCTCCTCTTCAACCACCCGAAAGCCGGCGCAGACAATCCTCCCCTCGGCGCTTGTGATGACCTCTGGAAATTTGTCCGAAGAACCTATCGTGACAGACGACGATGAGGCACTGGAAAAACTTTCCGGGCTCGCGGACTCGTTCCTTCTGCACGACAGGGAGATATACATGCGGGTGGACGACTCCGTAGCGCGGGTAGTCGCGGGAATACCAAGGCTGATACGGCGGGCGCGTGGATACGTGCCGGGCGCGTTCGACCTGGGCCGGGAGATGCCGGAGATACTGGCTGTCGGCGGGGAGCTGAAAAATACATCCTGCATAACAAAGGGCCCTTACGCCATAATGAGCCAGCACATCGGCGACCTCGGTAATTTCGAGGCGATGAATTTTTTCGAGGAAACCATCTGGAACCTCCGGCGCACGTTCAAGGCCGACCCGCACATAATCGCCCACGACCTGCACCCCGATTATTTGAGTACCCGTTTTGCGCTGGACTACGATACCGGCGGGGACAAAAAACTCGTACCCGTCCAGCACCATCACGCACACGTCGCCGCCTGCATGGCGGAGAACGGCGTGACGGAAAAGGTTATCGGCGTCGCCTTCGACGGCACGGGCTACGGCACGGACGGCCTCACATGGGGGAGCGAATTCCTGATCGCGGACCTGAAAGGTTTCGAGCGGTTTGCTCATTTTGATTACGTTCCGCTCCCCGGGGCGGACAAGGCGGTGCTGGAGCCTTGGAGGATAGCGTTATCATTTTTAATAAGCGCGTTCGGCGATGACGGTATAAAAATATTCCGGGAGCTTCGGGGCGGGCTAATATGGTAGTGACGCCGATACGGTCTCGGTAATGATCCGCAAAAAAGTGAACTCTCCCCTCTCCTGCGGCATGGGTAGGTATTTTGACGCCGTATCCGCGCTTCTCGGCATAAAGGACAGGATAACTTTTGAGGGCGAGGCGGCGATAGCGCTTGAGATGGCCGCGGATAAATCGGACGACCAGGTGATTTATCACCTTTCAATCGAAGGAGCCGCCCCGGCCGTTATTCGCGCCGTCCCGCTTTTTAAGGCTATAGTCGATGACCTAAGAAACGGAGTGCCGGCCCAGACGATTGCAAAGCGCTTCCACAATACCATATCGGAGGCGGTACTCGAAATATGCGAGAAAGCGAGGCGCGAGACTCGGATAAGCCGCGTCGTCCTCTCCGGCGGCGTCTTCCAGAACGCGACGCTTTTCGAGTCGGCACTGGATAAGCTTAAGGCTAACGGCTTCAGCGTCATCACCCACAGCAAGGTCCCAACCAACGACGCCTGCGTCTCTTTAGGCCAGGCTGCAATCGCCGCGGCCTTGAATACCTGATTTAAGCTTTACAATTTCCCCCCAATGTTTTAATATTTCCCTCATGCTTACTCAGGCCATAAAAGGTGTTAAAGACATCCTTCCTGCGGACTCGCCCAAGTGGCAGTACCTGGAAAATTCCGTAAGAAAACTTTTTTCCGACTACGGCTTCTCCGAAATCCGCACGCCGATAATCGAGCATACCGTCCTGTTTGCGCGGAGTATCGGCGCGACCTCCGATATCGTGGAGAAGGAGATGTACGCCTTCAAGGACCAGGGCGGCGACGAGATAACCCTGCGGCCCGAAGGCACGGCGGGAGTCGTGCGCGCATTCGTGGAGCATAAGCTTTTTGCCTCCCAGCCGGTAACGAAGGTATATTACATGGGACCGATGTTCCGCCGGGAACGCCCGCAGGCCGGGCGTCTGCGGCAGTTCCACCAGGTGGGCGTGGAGGCGCTGGGGGTATCGGAGCCAGGTATTGACGTGGACGTGCTGGCGGTGCTGGTCGAGTTATTTAACCGGCTGAAGGTGCAGGGAGTCGAACTGCATATAAATTCTCTCGGGTGCAAGGATTGCAGGGACGCATACAAAGCCGCCCTGAAGGACTTCCTGATGCAGAGGATAGACCTGCTCTGCCCGGATTGCCAGAGGCGGATTGAGACGAACCCCTTGCGGGCGCTGGACTGCAAGTCCGAACACTGCAAGGCCGCCACGGCCGATGCGCCGATGATGTCGGAATACCTGGACGACGGGTGCCGGACGCATTTTGAAGCCGTTAAGCAGGGCCTCGGCGACCTGGGGATTAATTATGTCATAGACCCCAGGATGGTACGCGGGCTCGATTACTATTCCCGCACCACCTTCGAGATGATAGCCGTGGACAAGAAGGGCGCGCAGAACGCTGTAGCCGCAGGGGGAAGGTATGACGGGCTTGTGGAAGAAGTCGGCGGCCCGCCTACCCCCGGGATAGGTTTCGCTCTCGGAGTCGAGCGGCTGCTGATGATGCTCCCGGAAACGGGCGCGGATGTGACGCCTCCTAAGGTATATATCGCGGCAATTGGCGATGCGGCCGTGAGGATAGGCCAGAAGCTCGCGGACGGACTCCGGAAGGAAGGCATTTCCGCTGAGCGCGATTACTCTCCGGGGGGCTTAAAAAACCAGATGAAGAAGGCTGACCGTTCCGGGGCCTCGTTCACCGTCATAATCGGCGAGGACGAGGTTGCCAAAGGCGCGGCAATACTGAGGGACATGAAGACCCGCGAGCAGTCGGAAGTGAAATTCGAGCGGCTTGTGGAAGAGCTGAAAACCCGCACGTCGTCATGCAGTCCCTGTGATTCGTTATGAACATCGTCTGCATCTCCGACACCCACATCGAAAAAGGCAATAAAGGACTCCCCGCCGCCCTTATCGAGGCACTCTCCGGCGCTGACCTCATCCTCCACGCCGGAGACATAACCTCCCTGGATGTCATCGACGAACTGAAGGCTTATGCGCCGGTAGAGGCGGTGGCGGGAAATATGGACGGCTGGGATGTCTCAAGTAAGCTCCCTGAGAAGAAGATAATCCAGGCCGGGAAATTTAAAATAGGACTCATACACGGCGGGGGCAGCGTGCGGGACCTGGAAGCCAGGGTCGTCAAAAAATTCAAAGGCGACAAGGTGGACTGCATCGTATATGGCCATTCGCACAGGGCGAATATCGAGAGGCGCGATGATATCCTGCTGGTCAATCCCGGAAGCCCCACCGACCGGACCCATGCACCCTGGAACTCATACGCAGTCATTACGCTTGATGACGAACTGAAAGCGGAGATTGTAAAGCTTTAATCATACCTAAAGGATATCGCATGGAACCCTACAAATTACTTGGAAAATATTACTTCACCGACTCCAGCACCTACAGCTATCTCCTCACGCACAGCAGGGCTGTCGCGGCGCTTGCGCTTAAGGCTGCGGAGCGGGTAAAAGATTTAAACCCCGATATGCAGTTCATTGAGGAGGCCTCTCTCCTGCACGACATCGCGATATTCAAGGTCCATGCGCCGACGATTGGCTGCATCGGGCCAATGCATTATATCGAGCACGGCTATCTGGGGCGGGAGCTGCTGGAGGAGGAAGGTTATCCACGGCACGCGCTGGTATGCGAGAGGCACGTGGGCGCGGGCTTATCGGTGGAAGACATAAAGAAACATAAGCTTCACCTGCCGGAACGGGACATGATACCCGTGACGCTGGAGGAGAAGATAATCTGCTGGGCGGACAAATTCTTCTCCAAAATACCTTATAAGCTTGCGGAAGAGAAGCCGCTCTGCTGCCGTCCGGAAGATGATTGCAAGTTATGGCGAGGAGCAGTTAAAAAGGTTCGACGAGTGGCAGGCCCTTTTCGGGGCAAAATAATCTTCACGTCCCCGTTCGCTTTATATCGACTATAAAAAAAGCCCCCGTTTTCACGGGGGCTTTTGATTTTTCTGCTGTCTGATTTATTATTCGGCTTTCTTCTCTTCAGCCGCTTCCGGAGCCGGTGTCTCGGCTACGGTATCGGCGCTCGCAACCTCTGCCGGTGCGGCTTCCGCTGGCGTCTCTTCTACCGTTTTCGCCCTTCTTCGGCTTCTCCGCGGCGGCAACTTCCGCCGGGGCCGGTGCGGCCTTCGGCGCTTCTTTTTTGGGCTTCGGCTTCGGGGCGGGGGCGCCTTCTTTGTCCACCAGCTCGATTATCGCCATCGGCGCGGAATCGCCCAGGCGCACGCGGGTCTTCATGACCCTGGTGTACCCGCCGGCACGGTCGGCCGAACGGGGCGCTATCTCGTCGAACAGCTTGGCGACCACATCCCTGCTCATGATATAGGAGAGCGCCATCCTCTTCGCGGAGAGGTCGCCCTTCTTGCCCAGGGTGATCATCTTGTCGGCGATGCCCTGGAGTTCCTTGGCCTTCGCCTCTGTCGTCTCAATGTGCCCGTGCTCAAGCAGCGAGGTCACGAGATTTCTGAAAAGAGCCTTCCTGTGGCTCGAATTCCTTCCGAACTGTCTACCCGCAAGCCTGTGTCGCATGAGATATTATCCCTTCCCTTTATACGCCGGTCTTCTGCAGCGACTTTTCGTACGCCTTGAGTTTCTCGTTGTCTATTTTCATGCCGAAGGAAAGCCCCATCTCCGTGAGGATTTCCTTTATCTCGTTTAAGGACTTCCTGCCGAAGTTTTTGGTCTTCAGCATCTCGCCCTCGGACTTCTGTACCAAGTCCGCAATCGTCTTTATGTTCGCGTTCTTCAGGCAGTTCGCGGAGCGGACGGAGAGTTCCAGCTCGTTAACGCTTCTCAGCAGGTTCTCGTTGAACTTGTCCTCCACTTCCTCCGCCTCTGCCTCTATTATCTCGCCCTCTTCCTCGAAGTTGATGAAGATGCCCAGGTGGTCCTTCAGTATCTTCGCGCCATAGGCGACGGCGTCGTCCGGCCGGACGCTCCCGTCAGTTATCACTTCCATTATCAGCTTGTCATAATCGGTTTCCTGGCCGACGCGTGCGCTCTCCACCCAGTAGTTGACCCTCTGGATAGGCGAAAAGATGGAGTCCACCGGGACTACGCCAATCGGCATGTCCGGCTCTTTGTTCCTCTCGGAGGGGACGTATCCCCTGCCCTTCTTGACGGTCATCTCGATAGTGAAGCGGGCATCCTTATCCAGCGTAGCTATGAGGAGGTCCGGCGTTAAAACTTCGATATCCGCGTCCGTGTCAATGTGCGAGCCGTAAACCGCGCCTGGGCCTTCGACGTCGATGCTGATGGTCTTCGGCTTGTCGGTATGCATCTTGAAACGGAGTTTCTTTATATTCAGTATTATGTCCGTGACGTCCTCGACCACCCCCGGGATAGAAGAGAACTCGTGCAGCACGCCCTCTATCCTGATGGAAGTAACGGCCGCGCCCTCCAGCGAGGAGAGCAGCACCCTCCGGAGCGAATTTCCGATGGTGGTGCCGAAGCCCCGCTCAAACGGTTCCGCGCTGAACTTGCCGTAGGTGTTCGTGAGCGAGTCCGCCTCGAACTCCAGCTTTTTGGGGATCTGGAATCCCTTTAGCTTCATTGTCATTAACCTCTCCTTGTCGGTTTCTCTTTAAAACTCTAAAAGGAGGCCGGGAGCCTTATTGCCCCTAACCTGTCCTTCTTTATTTCGAGTAAAGCTCGACTATGAGGTTCTCATTTATAGGCAGTGCAATGTCCTCTCTCGAGGGCATGGACAGCACTTTTCCTTTCAGGTTCTGCTTGTCCAGCTCCAGCCAGCCCGGCAGGCCTTTTCTGTCCATCGCCGTAGCCAACTCCTGGAACCTTAAGCCACTCTTGCTCTTCTCCCTGAGCGCGACCTCGTCCCCGGCCCTCACGACATAGGAGGGGATGTTCACCGTCCTGCCGTTGACCTTGAAATGCCCGTGGGAAACCATGATCCTCGCTTCCTTGCGGGAGGCGCCGAAGCCGAGCCTGAATATGACGTTATCCAGCCTTCTCTCAAGGAGCTGCAACAGGTTCTCGCCGGTCACGCCTTTCATGCGGGCGGCCTTAACGTAGTAGCCCCTGAACTGCTGCTCCAGGACGCCGTAAATACGGCGGACTTTCTGCTTCTCGCGGAGCTGCACGCCATAGTCCGAGACCTTCGCCCGGCCCTGGCCATGCTGGCCGGGGGCGTACGTCCTGCGATCGACCGAGCATTTCTCGGTGAAGCAGCGGTCTCCTTTTAAAAAGAGCTTGATGGTCTCTCTCCTGCACTGTCTGCAGACAGGACCGGTATATCTTGCCAAGGTTTTCCTCCTGTGCGGGAGGACACGAGAGTCCTCCCCTACAATTTTTTGCAGGGGCCGACTTATGTGCCGCCCCCGAAATTATGTTAAACCCTTCGCCTTTTGGGCGGTCGGCACCCGTTGTGCGGTATCGGCGTCACGTCCCGTATCGCCGAAATATCCAGCCCCGCGGACTGAAGGGCCCGTATAGCTGATTCTCGGCCGGAACCCGGCCCCTTCACCCAGACTTCGACGATCCTCATGCCCTGGTCCATCGCCTTTTTGCCGGCGTTTTCCGAGGCCATCTGGGCGGCAAAAGGGGTGCTCTTCCTGGAGCCTTTGAAACCCTGGTTGCCCGCGCTCGACCAGCATACGACGTTGCCGTTCTGGTCGGTTATGGTCACGATAGTGTTGTTGAAGGAGGCAGTGATATGAGCCACCCCGGTCGGGATGTTCTTCTTCTCCTTCTTCGGACCACTTCTCTTCGGTCCAGCCATTTTACCTCCTGAATACCTTTAGCGTGTTCGTTTACTTAACGGCCTTTTTCTTGCCCGCGACGGTGCGTTTCGGCCCCTTGCGGGTACGCGCGTTCGTCTTGGTCCTCTGGCCCCTGACGGGCATCCCCCGCCTGTGGCGCAGTCCCCTGTAGCAGCCGATGTCCATGAGCCTTTTGATGGCCATGGTACGGTCCCGACGGAGGTCGCCTTCCACCTTGAAGGACCTGTCGATGATTTCCCTGAGGCGGTTCACCTCTGCGTCGGTGAGGTCCTTAACCCTCGTGTCCGGGCTGACCCCCGCCTCCGCCAGAATCTTCTGCGAAGAGGCGCGTCCTATCCCGAAGATATAGGTAAGGCCTATCTCAATCCTTTTTTCTCTTGGTAGGTCTACGCCTGCAATCCTTGCCAATGCTTCCTCCTTGGGCTAGGGCTATTAACCCTGCCGCTGTTTGTGTCTCGGGTTCACGCAGATGACCCGGACGGTGCCTTTCCTTTTTATGATCTTGCACTTGTCGCAGATCTTTTTTACTGATGAACGGACTTTCATGATTGAACCCTCTTATTTGAATCTGTACGTTATCCTGCCCCTGGTCAAGTCATACGGGGAAAGCTCTACGGTAACCCTGTCCCCTGGCAGTATCTTAATAAAGTGCATCCTCATTTTTCCGGAAATGTGCGCGAGTACGACGTGCTTGTTGTCGAGTTCCACCCGGAACATCGCATTCGGCAGGGTCTCCAGGATTTTTCCCTGTACTTCAATCGCGTCTTCCTTGGCCATAGGTTCCTTTATGCCACTGTCAATATTACCGGCCCGTCTTCGGTAACCGCTATCGTATGCTCGAAATGAGCCGAAGGCATCCCGTCAATCGTTACGGCGGTCCAGCCGTCTTTCATGACCACCGTGCCGGACTTCCCCATATTTATCATTGGCTCGATCGCCAGTGTCGCACCGGCCTTAAGCCTGGGTCCCTGCCCCGGAGGGCCGAAGTTCGGAACTTGCGGCTCTTCGTGAAGAGCCCTGCCGATGCCGTGCCCGACAAACTCGCGCACTACCGAATACCCGAAGGACTCGGCAAAGCTCTGTACCGCGTGGGAGATGTCCGAGACGCGGTTGCCTGGGAGAGCTTTTTCTATACCCTTGTAAAGCGACTGCTCCGTCACTTCCATGAGTCTCTCAAGCTCGGGCGATATCTCGCCCACCGGTACTGTTATGGCGGCGTCTCCGTAATACCCGTCGACCACCGCCCCCAGGTCCAGCCCGATTATCTCCCCTTCTTTAAGAGCCCTGCCCGACGGAATCCCATGCACCACCACCTCGTTTATGGAGGCGCAGAGGCTCTTGGGATATCCCAGGTAGCCTTTGAATGCCGGCTTTCCGCCGTGCTTTATTATATAATCCTCGGCGAAGGAGTCCAGCTTGTCCGTGGTGATGCCGGGCGTAATAATCTCCCGGAGCCCCGCAAGCGCCCCGGCCACTATCCGGCAGGCCGCCCGCATCTTCTCCACCTCGGAAGGAGACTTAAGGATAATCACGTCTATCCTTCGAGGGCCCGGACCATCCTGTCCAGAATATCTTTCATCCCGCCCACGCCGTCAACCGCCGCAAGCAGGCCTTTGGCCTTGTAGTAATTAATAAGCGGCGAGGTCGAGGCCTGGTACACCTTCAGGCGGTTCGTTATCGCCTCTTCCTTGTCGTCGTCCCTCTGGTAGAGATCGCCGCCGCAGGAGTCGCAGACGCCTTCCTTCTTCGAGGGCTTGAAAGCGACATGATAGCCTGCCTGGCAGTTGCGGCAGGTCCTGCGTCCTCCAAGCCTTTTTACCAGCTCGGAATCGGGCACTTCGATAGAGAGCACCTTGTCTATGGGCGTCTTCATGTCCGCGAGCGCGGCGTCAAGCGACTCGGCCTGCGGTACCGTCCTGGGGAAGCCGTCAAGGATGTAGCCCTTCTTGCAATCGTCTTCCTTCAGACGCTCCTTCACAATTCCCACCACAACGGAATCCGGAACGAGCTCGCCCTTGTCCATGAACTTTTTCGCTTCTAACCCAAGCGGGGTCTTATCCGCCAGATTCTTCCTGAGGATGTCTCCGGTCGATATCTGGGGTATTCCATATTTCTGTACCAGGTCTTTCGCCTGCGTGCCTTTTCCTGCCCCCGGAGGGCCTAATAATATCAGTCTCATAATGGTTATCTCCTTCCCTTGATGCGAACGCCCTTCATGAAACCCTCATAATGGCGGGTGATTAAATGGGTTTCAATCTGGCTAACGGTGTCAAGGGCGACCCCGACCACTATTAATAAAGAAGTCCCGCCAAAATAAAAGCTTATGTGAAAAGCCCTGTAGAATATGTCCGGCAGAACGCAGACCGCGGAGAGGTAGATCGCTCCGCCGAAGGTCACCCTGTTAAGCACCTTGTATATATAGTCGGACGTGTTCTTGCCGGGCCTTATCCCCGGGATGAACCCGCCGTACTTCTTCATGTTGTCCGCAACGTCAACCGGGTTGAACACGACCGCCGTGTAGAAGAAGGCGAAGAATACGATCATCCCGACGTACAGCACGGTATAAAGCAGCGCCCCGCGGCTTAACTGCTCTTTCATCGAGGCCACCCATGTCGCATTGGAAAAGCTTGCAAGGGTCGCCGGGAACATCAGAATGGAGGAGGCGAATATCGGCGGGATAACCCCGGCGGTATTGAGCTTCAGCGGCATGTGCGTGTTCTGGCCGCCGCCCAAGCTGGAGCCGACCACTCTTTTGGCGTATTGTACCGGGATTCTCCGCTGGCCCCGCTCCATGTATATTATCGCCCCGACGACCGCTATCATTATGATGACCATGATAAGCACGGTGAAGAGCGAGAGCTCGTCGGCGCGGAAGAGCCTGTAAGTATCGATGATTGCGTTGGGGAACCTGGCGACTATGCCCCCGAATATTATGAGCGATATTCCGTTGCCGATGCCCCGCTCGGTTATCTGCTCGCCCAGCCACATGATAAATGACGTGCCGCAGGTGAGCGTAATCATGGTCATTATCCGGAAGCCCCAGCCGGGATTCGCTATGAACGCGCCGCCCTGCATCCCCTCCAGGCCTATCGCAATCATAAATGACTGCACCAGGGAGATACCGACCGTTCCGTAGCGGGTGTACTGGGTGATCTTCTTCCTGCCTCGCTCCCCTTCCTTCTGGAGCTGGGCCAGATACGGGAAGACCACGGTGAGGAGCTGGAGGATGATCGAGGCGCTGATGTATGGCATTATGCCCAGCGCGAAGATCGTCACCCTTGACAGGGCCCCGCCGGAGAACATGTCGAAAAAGCCCATCAAGGCGCCGGCGTTCGCGTGCAGGAACTTGGACAGCTCTTCGCCGTTGATGCCCGGAGTGGGGATGTGCCCGCCTATCCTGTACACCACGAGGAGCGCAAGGGTGAAGGCGATGCGCTTCTTCAGCTCCGGTATCTTGAAGACATTTTTGAAGCTTTCTATCAAAGCTGGATTACCTCTGCTCGTCCGCCGGCAGCTTCAATCTTCTGGACGGCGCTCTTGGAAAATTTATGGGCCTGCACTGTCACGGCCTTCGTCAGTTCGCCGTGGGCCAGGACTTTTATCCCGTCACCGAGCTTCTTTATTATGCCATGGTCGAAAAGCGCCTCCGGGCCTATCACGTCCACGCCCTCGAGATTCGCGATGTCGCGGAGGTTCACCAGTGCATATTCCTTGCGGAAGATATTGGTGAATCCGCGCTTCGGTATTCTCCGGATAAGGGGCATCTGCCCGCCCTCGAAGCCAGGACCTTTCGCGCCGCCGGCGCGGGACTTCTGTCCCTTTTCGCCTCTGGTGGCGGTCTTTCCGTGGCCGGAACCCGCGCCCCTGCCTACTCTCTTCCTGTTCTTTCTCGCCCCCGGATTTGGGGCCAGTTCCTCTATCTTCATCAGATCCCCTCTTCCATTACTGTAACCATGTGCGAGACCTTGTTTATCATCCCGCGTATCTGGGGCGTGTCCTGCCTTACCACCACGCTGTTCACTTTCGTCAGCCCCAATCCGACCAGGACCTTCCTGTGCTTCTCCGGGTGGCCTATCGGGCTCCTCGTCAATTTTACCTTTATGTTTCCAGCCATTATGGCCTCCTCTTAAGACGCTATCTCTTCCACGGTCTTGCCGCGGAGCTTGGCGACCTGTTCCACGCTCCTTAACTGCTTCAGTCCTTCAAGAGTGGCCCTCGCCACGTTGTGAGGATTGGAACTGCCAAGGGACTTGGAGAGTATGTTATGAATGCCCGCGACCTCGAGTATCGCACGGACCGCTCCGCCCGCGATAAGGCCCGTACCGGCGGAGGCCGGCTTCAGCAGGACTCTCGCCGAACCGAAATGTCCCAGTATCGCATGCGGTATCGTCGTCTCCTTGAGCGCCATCTTTACCATGCTCTTCTTTGCGCGCTCGACCGCCTTCTGTATCGCGACCGGCACTTCGACGGCTTTCCCCTTGCCTATCCCGACACTCCCCGCGCCGTCACCGACGACGACCAGCGCCGAAAAGGAGAACCTCCGGCCGCCCTTGACGACTTTGGCCACCCTGTTAATGTGGATGACTTTGTCCTTTAAAGCCGAGCCCTCGGCATCGTACTTATCCAATTAAATTCCTCCTTCAGAAATTCAGACCGGCTTCACGCGCCGCGTCGGCCAAGGCTTTAATCCTGCCGTGAAATATGTAGCCGCCCCTGTCGAACACGACGTCCTTGACGCCCTTCTCGATGGCCTTCTTCGCCACGGCGGCACCGACCTTCTTCGCGGCGTCGATGTTGCCGCTGGACTTGAGGCCTTCTTTGACGTCCTTGTCCAGCGTGGACGCGGCGGTTATCGTGACGCCGTTCATGTCGTCTATAACCTGCGCATAGATGTTCGAGGCGCTCCGGAATACATTCAGCCTTGGGCGCTCGGTCGTGCCATGCACTTTTTTCCTGACCCTGTACTGCCTTCTTTGCCTTCCGGCGAGCCTGTTGTTCGTGGAGCCCATGTTATTTACCCTTTTTCCCTTCCTTGCGGAGTATCGTCTCTTCGGCGTATTTTATACCCTTGCCCTTGTAAGGCTCCGGCTTCCTCACCGCACGGACGTTTGCGGCCACCTGGCCCACGAGCTCTTTGTCTATGCTGGAGAGCTTTATGGTGGTCGCCTTTTCGACGGCTGCGGAGACGCCATTAGGGAGTTCAAAGTTGACGGGATGCGAATAGCCCATGTTCAGCACGAGGATGTTTCCTTTTACCTCGGCCTTATATCCGACGCCGTTTATCTCCAGCACCCTCTCGAAACCCTTGGTGACGCCGGAGACCATGTTGCTTATAAGGGTCCTGGTCAGCCCGTGGAGCGAACGGTCCAACCGGTGGTCGGAAGCCCTCTCAACCACGATCGATGTCCCCTCCTGGCGTATCGCCATCTTCGGGTGAAACTCTCTCGAGAGCTCGCCTTTAGGGCCTTTCACGCGGAGGCTGGTGCCGGTAAGCTTTACCTCCACGCCCGCCGGTATCTCCACCGGTTTTTTGCCTATCCTGGACATTTTCTACTCCTTACGGGTTCGCTATTATTCTTTATACAGAGGCCGCCGTTATTCTTAGTGCCGAGGCCGCCCTGAAGGTTCACGCCGCACTCTATCTCCTGCCCGGCAGTTATCTTTTGCCCGGTTTACCAGATGTAGCAGATGATCTCGCCGCCGATGTTCCTCTGCCTGGAGACCCGGTCTACCATGACGCCTCTGGAGGTGGAGATTATGGCGACGCCCAGGCCGCCCATCACGCGGGGGATGTCCTCGGCTCCGACATAGACGCGGTTCCCGGGCCGGCTCACCCTCTTGAGGCCGTTGATGACCCTGAACTCCTCGGGGCTGTATTTCATATAGACCCGGACTATCCCCTGCTTGCGGTCCTTGAGGAGCTTAAAGTTCTTTATGTATCCCTCTTCCTTCAGGACGCGGGCCAGTTCCAGTTTCAGGTTGGATGAAGGTATATCCACCTTCTCCTGTTTCGCCAGGTTGGCGTTTCTGATCCTGGTCAGCATGTCTGCAATCGGGTCCGTCATTCCCATCTTCCATTGCTCCTTTTTCGATATTTGATAAGACACCCGTCATTGGCCGTTATCAGGCGCGCAGGTTGTCCCGCCCGCCCCCAGCCCCCCGGGGTCTTTACCAGCTCGCCTTTATTACTCCCGGTATCTCGCCCTTTAAGGAGAGCTCACGGAAGCATATCCTGCACATCTCGAACTTCCGAAGAAAGCCCCTGGGCCTGCCGCAAATCTTGCAGCGGTTATATCCGCGGGTCGAGAACTTCGGCTCAAGTTTCTGCTTGGCTATGAGAGATTTCTTTGCCAACTTTTTTTCCTCACTCTTAGGTTCTGAAAGGCATCCCAATGTGGCGAAGGAGCGCCTTGCCCTCCTCGTCGGTCTTTGCGCTGGTCACGATGGCGATATCCATCCCGTGTACCATCTCCACCTTATCGTAGTCGATCTCCGGAAAGATGAACTGCTCCTTAAGGCCGAGGGTGTAGTTGCCCCTGCCGTCGAAGGCCTTGCCGGACACTCCCTTGAAATCGCGTATGCGGGGAAGCGCAACGTTCAGAAGCCTGTCAAGGAACTCCCACATGCGGTCGCGGCGGAGCGTGACCATGCATCCCACAGCCATCCCTTCGCGGAGCTTGAATGCGGCGATGGACTTTTTGGCTTTTTTAACGACCGCCCTCTGGCCGGTTATGTCGCCTAATTCCTTTACCGCCCCGTCCATCAGCTTCGGGTTCAGCTATCGCCTCGCCCAGGCCCACGTTCACAACTACCTTCAATACCTTGGGGACCTGCATGACGTTCTTGTACCCGAAGTCCTTCATCAGGACCGGCATTACCTCTTTTTCGTATTTATCCTTGAGCCTTGCCGCCATTTGACTAAAACCCTCCGTTAAACCTTGTCCATGGGGCTGCCGCACTTCTTGCAAACGCGGACTTTCTTTTCGCCCTCGAAGCTGTGGGAGACCCTGGTGGTTTTACCGCACTTGGGACAGACGATCATTACGTTGGAGATGTGCAGGGGAGCTTCCTTCTCTATTATCCCCCCCTCCCTGTTGGTTGAGCTCGGGCGCGTATGCCTCTTGACCACGTTCAGCTTTTCCACCAACAGGCGGTCGTCCTTCGGCATGACCCGGTACACCCTTCCGCTCTTGCCCTTTTCCTTGCCGGCGATAACCATCACCGTATCATTTTTCTTTATGTTCACGCCCATCTGTTAGACTCCCTTAAAGGACTTCCGGCGCCAGTGAAATTATCTTCATGAAATTCTTCCAACGCAGTTCCCTGGCGACGGGGCCGAATATGCGGGTGCCAACGGGCTCCCTCTGGTTATTAATTAAGACTGCGGCGTTCTTGTCGAACTTGATGTACGAGCCGTCGCTTCTGCGGACTTCCTTCGAAGTCCTCACGACCACCGCCTTGGCCACTTTGCCCTTCTTGGCGGTTCCCTCGGGGATAGCTTCCTTTACGGCGACAATGATGATGTCCCCTACCGTGGCGTAGCGCTTTCTTGTTCCCCCGAGCACCTTGATGCACATTACTTTTTTGGCGCCGGAATTATCCGCAACATCCAGCATAGTCTGGACCTGGACCATGGTTAACCTCTCCCTTTAGGCCTTAACCGGCCTTCTCTATTACCTCTAGGACTACAAACCGCTTGTCCTTGGAAAGCGGCCTGGTCTCGGCCACCCTGACGGTGTCGCCCACTGCGCACTCGTTCTTTTCGTCATGGGCCTTCAAGCGGGAGACCCGGCTCACGATCTTCTTATAGACCGGGTGGGGCACTCTCCGCGTGACCTTGACTACGACTGTCTTGTCCATCTTGTCGCTTACGACTTCACCAATGAATGTCTTCTTTTCGGCCATCAGCCTTATCCTCCGGGGGTTAGCCCCCAATCTCCTTCTCTTTAAGAACGGTCTTTATCCGCGCGATGTCCCTTTTTACGTCCCGGATGCGAATGGGGTTCTCAATGTCGCCCATCGCCAGTTGGAAGCGCAGGTTGAAACGCTCCTTGTCCAGGTCGGAAAGCTTTGATTTAAGCTCCTCCGGTGAAAGGTCTTTTATCTCGGATGCCTTCACAGCAGTCCTCCTTCCCTGGATACGAACCGGGTCGCAAGCGGAAGCTTATGCGCGGCCAGCCGCAGCGCCTCTCTTGCCACTTCTTCCGGCACCCCTGCCATCTCGTATATTATACGGCCCGGCTTCACGACCGAAACCCAGTACTCCGGGGCGCCTTTGCCCTTGCCCATCCTGGTCTCGGCCGGTTTCTTGGTTATCGGCTTATCCGGAAAAATCCTGATCCAGATCTTGCCGCCCCTTTTCACGTGGCGGGTCATGGCGATACGGGCGGCCTCTATCTGAGCGCTTGTCACCCACCCCGGCTCGAGGACCTTAAGGCCAAACTCGCCGAAGCTTATCTCGCCGCCACGCCAGGCCTTCCCGTTCATGTTGCCTTTTTGCTTTTTTCTGTATTTGACTTTCTTCGGCGCTAACATTGAAAGCTCCCTTTATTTTTCGCCGCCTTCTTTCGTTCACTGCGGCCGCATCGTCTTTAAGACCGCTATATCGCGGCTGCGCCCAGGATATCGCCTTTGTATATCCAGACCTTGACCCCTATCTGTCCGTAAGTGGTCTTGGCTTCGGCGAAACCATAGTCTATGTCCGCCCTTATGGTGTGAAGGGGCACCCTGCCCTCCCTGTACCATTCGGAGCGCGCTATCTCGGCGCCCGCCAGGCGGCCGGCGCAGGCTATCTTTATGCCCTGGGCGCCGAACCGAAGCGAAGAGGTAACCGACTTCTTCATCGCGCGCCTGAAGGCTATCCTGCGCTCAAGCTGGAGGGCGATATTCTCAGCCACGAGCTGGGCGTCCATCTCGGGCTTCCTTATCTCCATTATATTTATATAGACCTGTTTGCCCGTCTGGTCCTCGAGCTCTTTTTTGAGCTTGTCCACCTCGGCGCCTTTTTTGCCAATGATGATTCCGGGGCGGGCGGTATGGATGTTGACCTTGATCCTGCTGCCCGCGCGCTCGATGTCGATCTTACCGACCCCGGCGTGATAGAGTTTGGCCTTAACGACCTTACGGAGCTTTAAGTCTTCGTGCAGGTATTCGCCATATTCCTTCTTGGCGTACCACCTCGAGCTCCAGGTCTTGTTGACGCCTAACCTGTAACCGATTGGATGGACTTTGTGGCCCAAACGTTCACCTCCGATTATTCTTTATCGCCCTATTCGTCGCCCAGCACCAAGGTAATATGGCTGGATCGTTTCCTTATGATATTCGCCCTGCCCATCGCGCGAGGCATTACCCTCTTCATGACCGGGCCCTGGTCTACGAACGCCGCCTTCACTTTAAGCCTGTCCACGTCGGGTACGTTTTTCTGTTCCGCGTTGGCTATGGCAGATTTCAGCAGCTTCTCGACCACACGGGATGCGTGCTGGGGCATGAACTTTAAGGTGTTCATCGCCTCGCCCACTCTTTTACCCCGTATTACATCAATTACAAGCCTCGCCTTTCTGGGCGTGACTCTTATAAATCTTGCCTTTGCAGTGGCTTCCATCGACCCCTCTTAGCCTTATTTCGCTGTTCCAGTTTTTTTCTCTGACCCGCCGTGGCTCCTGAATGACCTAGTCGGCGAGAACTCGCCCAGTTTATGGCCTATCATGTTCTCCGTGACATATACCGGGATGAACTTCTTTCCGTTGTGTACGGCCAGAGTGTGTCCTATAAATTCCGGGACAACCATGCTGCTCCTGGACCAGGTCTTCAGGATTTTCTTGTCCCCGGCCTCGTTCATCCCAACTACCTTCTTTAGCAGGCTTTCCTGGACGTACGGCCCCTTGTTTACCGATCTTGGCACAGCGCTCCTCCTGAAAAATCAGCCCTTGAACTATTTCCTCTTCTTGACTATGAACTTGTCCCCGTTCCTGCTCTTCCGGGTCTTTACGCCTTCCGGCTTGCCCCAGGGAGAACAGGGCGGCCTTCCGCCCGAGGAGCGGCCCTCGCCGCCGCCAAGGGGATGGTCCACCGGGTTCATCGCGACACCCCTGACCTTCGGCCTTTTACCGAGCCAGCGGGCACGGCCCGCCTTGCCCAGGGATATATTCTCGTGGTCGATGTTGCTTACCTGGCCTATGGACGCCTTGCAGTCCATCAGGACCAGGCGCACTTCGCCGGACGGGAGCCTGAGCTGGGCGTATCTGCCTTCTTTCGCCATCAGCTGCGCATATGAGCCGGCGCTCTTGACCATCTGGCCGCCGCCGCCAAGTCTCATCTCCACGTTGTGCACCTGCGTGCCGAACGGGATGTTCCTGAGAGGGAGGCAGTTGCCGGGCAGTATATCCGCTTCCGGACCGGACATTAAATTGTCCCCCACTTTAAGTCCGACCGGCGCGAGTATATAGCGTTTTTCGCCGTCGGCGTAGTGCAGGAGGGCAATCCTGGAACTCCTGTTCGGGTCGTATTCAATGCTCGCGACCTTGGCGGGTATTCCGTCCTTGTCCCTCTTGAAATCGATTATCCTGTACGCCCTTTTGACGCCGCCGCCGCGCCTGCGGACCGTTATCCTGCCGTAGCAGTTCCTGCCGGCGCTCTTGGAATATACCTTTACCAGACTCTTTTCGGGCTCCGTCTTGGTGATGTTCTCGAAGGTGTCCACCGTCTGGAAACGCCTTGCCGGAGAGGTCGGTTTATATGATTTTATAGCCATTTTAAATTATGCCTCCCCTATTTCACGCCTTCAAGGTACTCGACGGTCTGGCCTTCCTGCAGCGTAACGACCGCTTTCTTCCAGTCCGAGCGTACGCCCTGTCTGGCGCCCAGGCGCTTCTTTTTCCCCTTGAAGATCATCGTCCTCACCTCTTCGACCTTCACCTTGAAAACGGCCTCGACCGCGTTCTTTATCTCTATCTTGTTCGCTTCCGTGGAAACCTGAAGCACTATCTTGTTCTGGGTTTCCTTCAGGTTTGAACCCTTCTCCGTAATGAGAGGCTTCTTTATGACTTCGTATATGCTTTTCATGACAGCGCCTCCTGGAGCTTCTCCAACGACTCCCTGTCGGAAACCAGGTTCTTGTACTTGAGGACGTCGTAGATATTTATGTTCTCAACCCGGCACACCTTCACGCCCGGAATGTTGCGCGCCGCAAGGTAGACGTTCCTGTCCGTCTCGGAGGTCAGCACCATTGTGGTGCCGGTGATGCCGAGAGAGGAGATAAGCGCCGCCGCCTCTTTAGTCTTCGGCTCCGAGAACGTCAGCTTGTCCAGGACAATAAGCTCGCCGTCCCGAAGCTTCGCCGAGAGCACCGCCGCCAGCGCCAGCCTCGCCGCCTTCTTTGGCATGGAGTAGGAGTAATCCCTGGGGTGCGGGCCTAATATAACTCCGCCGTGCCTCCACAAGCCCGAACGGGAAGAGCCCGCGCGTGCCCGGCCAGTCCCCTTCTGACGGAACGGCTTAACGCCGCCGCCGCTTACGAAATGGCGGGTTTTGGTCTCGTTCGTACCCTGCCTGGCGTTCGCCATCTGCATGACGAAGGCTTCGTGGATCAGGCCTGAATTCGCCTTTACCCCGAACACTTCATCCGAGAGGTCTACCTGCCCGGCTTTATTATTTTTTGCGTCTATTATATCTACCGCTGGCATCCTGGTCTCCTTGGGACTGCCCTTATATCTTGTTTACGATGACGATACCGCCGGGGGCTCCGGGGATTGCGCCTTTTATTAACAACAAATTGTCCTGGCCCTTTACTTCGACGATTTCGAGTCCCCGTGTGGTGACCCGGTTGTCGCCCATGTGGGCCGGAAGCTTCTTGTTTTTCCATACCCTGGAAGGCCATGCGGACGACCCTATGCCGCCCGGCTCCCTGTGGAACATCGAGCCGTGAGTTGCGCCGCCGCCCTTGAAGTGGTGGAGTTTGATGACGCCCTGGAAACCCTTGCCTTTGGACGTCCCGATGACTGAGACCTTGTCCCCTTTGGCGAATATTTCCACGGTCACTTTGGAACCCGGCTCCATGTCGGAGGAATCGCCCTTGAACTCCCTTAAGTGCCTGTAGGCCGCCGTGCCGGACTTCTTGAAATGGCCCGTCATCGGCTTGTTCGCCTTTTTCTCTTTCACTTCGAGGAAGCCTATCTGCACCGCGTCATAGCCGTCCGAAGGGACTGTCTTTTTCTGGATGACCGCGCACGGCCCGGCCTCGATGACTGTGACCGGAGTCACGCGCCCGTCTTCCGTAAAGACCTGGGTCATGCCCAGTTTTTTGCCTATTATGCCGCTGATCATAACTTTATCTCCACGTCTACGCCCGCGGAAAGGTCGAGCTTCATTAGTGCGTCAACGGTCTGCGGGGTCGGGTCCAGGATGTCGATAAGGCGCTTGTGCGTCCTTATCTCGAACTGCTCTCTGGACTTCTTGTCCACGTGCGGGGACCGGAGCACTGTGTACCTGTTTATCTTGGTGGGCAGGGGCACCGGCCCGGACACCCTTGCGCCGGTCCTTTTCGCCGTGTCCACTATTTCGGTCACCGACTGGTCAAGCAGCCTGTGGTCGTAGGCGTTAAGCCTTATCCTTATTTTTTGTGCCACGTCTCACACCCTCAATTATATTTAAGACCGTACTTTTCTTTCGGGTGAAAGAAAAGTACCAAAAGAAAGCCGGACCAAAAACACTCTAAAAGTTTTTGGCATTACCTTTTTTCTAAAAAGGTAACGGTTTGCCCCTTTACTCGATTATATCCGCCACGACGCCTGCGCCGACGGTGCGTCCGCCCTCGCGTATTGCGAAGCGAAGCTCCTTCTCGCACGCTATCGGGGTTATGAGGTCCACTTCCATCGAAACGTTATCGCCAGGCATTACCATCTCAACGCCTTCCGGCAGCTTCACCACGCCCGTCACGTCCGTCGTGCGGAAGTAGAACTGCGGACGGTAGCCGTTGAAGAAGGGCGTATGACGGCCGCCTTCCTCTTTCGTAAGGATGTAGGCCTCGGCCATGAACTTCGTATGAGGGGTGATGGACTTCGGCTTGGCAAGCACCATACCGCGCTCCACGTCCTCTTTCTTGGTGCCGCGCAGAAGTACGCCGATGTTGTCGCCGGCCTGACCCTGGTCAAGCAGCTTCCGGAACATCTCGACTCCCGTAACGATCGTCTTCTGCGTGTCCCGGATGCCGACTATCTCCATCTCTTCGCCGACCTTGACAACGCCCCTCTCGACCCTGCCCGTTATGACAGTGCCGCGGCCGGAGATGGTGAAAACGTCCTCGACAGGCATAAGGAACGGCTTGTCGATGGCGCGCTCAGGCGTCGGGATGTAGCTGTCGACCGCGGCCATCAGCTCCCATATGCACTTGTATTCTTCCGCGGTCGGGTCCGTCGAGGCGGACTCCAGAGCCTTAAGCGCGCTGCCCTTGACGATTGGTATATCGTCGCCCGGGAACTCGTACTTTGATAAAAGCTCGCGAAGCTCAAGCTCGACCAACTCCAGAAGCTCGGGGTCGTCCACCGTGTCAACCTTGTTCATGAAAACAACTATGAAAGGCACGCCGACCTGGCGGGCAAGAAGGATATGCTCCCGCGTCTGGGGCATCGGACCGTCCGCCGCCGATACGACCAGTATCGCGCCGTCCATCTGCGCCGCGCCCGTTATCATGTTCTTTACATAGTCGGCATGGCCAGGGCAGTCAACGTGAGCGTAATGACGGGCATCCGTCTCGTACTCCACGTGCGCCGTCGCTATCGTGATGCCCCTCTCACGCTCCTCGGGGGCCTTGTCTATCTGGTCGAACGCCGTAAACTTCGCCTGACCCTTCGTCGCCAATACCTTAGTTATCGCAGCAGTCAAGGTCGTCTTACCGTGGTCAACGTGGCCTATCGTGCCTACGTTAACATGAGGCTTCTTCCTGTCAAATTTCTCTTTAGCCATGATAAACCCTCCTGTTGAACGGGATAATTTCGCCTTTTATTCGCCCTTAACCTTGGCGATTATCTCGTCCGCAAGCCCCTTGGGGACCTCTTCGTAATGCGAGAACTGCATGGTATAAGTAGCCCTGCCCTGGGTCGCGGAGCGAAGGTCGGTCGAATAGCCGAACATCTGTGAAAGCGGCACCATCGACTGTATAACCTGCGCGGTGCCCCTGGGCTCCATGCCCTGTATCTTCCCGCGCCTTGAGTTTAAGTCCCCTATAACGTCGCCCATATATTCTTCCGCCACGACGACTTCCACGGACATCACCGGCTCGAGCAGGACGGCTCCAGCCTTCGCCACGCCCGCCTTGAAGCCCATCGAGCCTGCAATCTTGAAGGCCATTTCAGAGGAATCGACATCGTGGTAGGAGCCGTCGATTATAGTGACTTTTATGTCCACCATCGGATAGCCGGCCAGCACGCCGCCGTCCATCGCTTCCTTGACGCCCTTCTCGACCGCCGGGATATATTCCCTGGGGACCACGCCGCCTACTATCTTGTTGACGAACTCGAAACCTGCGCCCTGCTCGTTCGGCTCAATGGTGAGCCACACGTCGCCGTACTGGCCACGGCCGCCGCTCTGACGCACGAACTTGCCCTGGGATTCGACCTTCTTGCGGATCGTCTCGCGGTAGGCGACCTGGGGCTTGCCCACGTTCGCGTCCACCTTGAACTCGCGCAGGAGCCTGTCCACTATGATTTCCAGGTGGAGCTCGCCCATGCCTGAGATTATCGTCTGTCCGGTCTCCTCGTCAGTCTTTACCCTGAATGAAGGATCTTCCTGGGCCAGCTTTGAGAGCGAAGTCCCAAGCCTCTCCTGGTCGATCTTGGTCTTGGGCTCGATGGCGACGGATATAACCGGGTCCGGGAATTCCATCTTCTCCAGGATTACCGGGTGGCTTATGTCGCAGAGAGTGTCGCCGGTCGTGGTATTCTTAAGGCCGACCGCGGCGGCGATATCGCCCGCATAGGCTACGTCTATATCCTCGCGCTTGTTGGCATGCATCTTGAGGATGCGGCCGACGCGCTCCTTGTTGTCCTTGGTCGCATTGTATACGTAGGAGCCCGCGTTCATCGTGCCGGAGTACACCCTGAAGAAGGTGAGCTGGCCGACGAACGGGTCAGTCATTATTTTAAAGGCCAGCGCGGAGAACGGCTCGCTATCGTCCGCTTTACGCACAACATCGTCGCCGCTGCTCGGGTGCTTCCCGACTACCGGCGGGACGTCGAGAGGCGAAGGAAGATAGTCCACCACCGCATCCAGCAGAGTCTGTACGCCTTTGTTCTTGAACGCGGTGCCGCAGGTGCATGGGGTTATTTTTAATTTAATCGTGCCTTCGCGCAGGGCGCTCTTTATCTCTTCCTCGGATATGGTTTCCCCGCCGAGATACTTCTCCATGAGGGCGTCGTTCACGTCGGACAGCGCCTCGATCATCTTCTCGCGGTACTCCTGGGCCTTGGCTGTCATGTCCTCGGGGATTTCAGACTCCTCGAACTTGGCGCCGAGTGTTTCGTCCAGGAAAAGCACGGCCTTCATCCGGACCAGGTCTATTATCCCTTTGAAATTCTCTTCCCTGCCTATGGGCAGTTGGATCGGGACAGGCCTCGCTCCGAGGCGGTCTATCATGGTCTGGACCGAGCGGTAGAAGTCCGCGCCCGTCCTGTCCATTTTATTCATGAAGGCTATCCTGGGGACCTCGTACTTGTCCGCCTGGCGCCATACCGTCTCCGACTGGGGCTCGACGCCCGCGACGGAATCGAATACCGCCACCGCGCCGTCCAGCACGCGAAGAGAACGCTCGACCTCGATGGTGAAATCCACGTGGCCCGGCGTGTCTATTATATTGATGCGCTTTCCCTTCCAGGCACACGTAGTGGCGGCAGAGGTTATCGTGATGCCCCTCTCCTGCTCCTGAACCATCCAGTCCATTACGGCAGTGCCTTCGTGCACTTCGCCTATTTTATAGGATACGCCGGTGTAGTACAGGATGCGCTCGGTCGTCGTGGTTTTGCCCGCGTCGATGTGCGCCATTATGCCTATATTACGGGTGTCCTCGAGAGGGAACTGCCTCTTCACTTTACCCGACCCTGTTGTCTTTTCAACTGCTTGTGCCATCTATATTTTTACCACCTGTAATGCGCAAAGGCTTTGTTCGCCTCCGCCATCTTGTGGGTATCCTCCTTCTTCCTGACTGCCGCCCCGGTGTTGTTCGCCGCGTCCATAAGCTCGGCCGCAAGACGCTCTCTCATTGTCTTTTCGCTCCTTTTGCGGGCGAATATGATGAGCCACCTTATACCAAGCGCCATTCTCCTGTTCGGGCGGATATCCACCGGAACCTGATATGACGCGCCGCCGACCCTGCGGGATTTGACTTCGACAGCCGGCTTTATGTTATCGAGCGCGGTCTTGAAAGTCTTCAGCGGGTCGCCGTTGGTCTTGTCCTTTATAATGTCGAAGGCGCCATAGGTTATGTGCTCCGCGACGCTCTTCTTGCCCTCGATCATCAGGCAGCTCATAAACTTGCCGACCAGTTTGTTATTGAACTTCGGGTCCGGGAGGGTTTCCCTTTTGGGTACTTCTCTTCTTCTCGGCATCTATTCTCCTCCTTAGGCCTTGGGCCGCTTGGCGCCGTATTTTGAACGGCCCTGCTTGCGGTTCGCCACGCCTGTAGTATCCAAGGTCCCGCGGATTATATGATATCTTACTCCTGGAAGGTCCTTTACCCTGCCGCCCCTTATGAGGACTATGGAGTGCTCCTGCAGGTTATGTCCAACGCCCGGGATATAGGTGGTGACTTCCATCTGGTTCGTCAGACGGACCCTGGCCACCTTCCGAAGCGCCGAGTTCGGCTTTTTGGGCGTTGTGGTGTAAACCCTGACACAGACGCCTCTTTTCTGCGGGCAACTCTTAAGAGCAGGGCTTTTGCTCTTTATGGAGATTTTCTCCCTGCTGCTCCTCACTAACTGGTTAATAGTCGGCACGCCCAACCTCCAGAAACATTCTTTTTAAAATACCCTTGTTTTTTCCGATGCTTAGCAAAAACAGTTTTATCGGCCAAAAACTCGCGGATTATATCCCAATCTAATGCGTCATGTCAAGAATTAATTATACACGAAAGAAATAAAAAATAAAGGAGGGCGTCCCCCGGTCCCGGAGGACGCCCAGCTTTTTAAATATCTCTTTCGTTCCAGTTACTTGGCCGTTAAGGCCTCTTTCTCCGGAAGCTCCATGTCTTTTGGCAGTGCATAGGTTTCCCTGTACTGGGCCGCACCGGTGCCCGCGGGGATAAGCCTGCCCATGATCACGTTCTCCTTCAGCCCCAGGAGATGGTCCACGGAGCCCGTGATGGCCGCCTCCGTGAGTACCCTGGTGGTCTCCTGGAAGGAGGCCGCGGAGATGAAGCTGTCCGTCGACAGAGACGCCTTGGTTATGCCAAGGAGTATCGGCTTGCCCACGGCGGTGCGGGCCTTCCGGAAAAGCGCCGGCCTCCCGCCCTTCGCCTCTATCTTGATATTGACCTCCTCGATAACCTTCGGGTCTCCAAGTTCCCCAAGCAGGAACTCCGTATCGCCTGGGTCTTCGACCTTCACCTGCTTCGAGACGATGTTGTTCTCCTCGATGAAGGCGAACTTATCCGCCTGCTCACCGGGGAGGAACCTGGTGTCGCCCGCGTCCTCCAGCTTTACCTTGCGGAGCATCTGGCGGACGATGACCTCGATGTGCTTGTCGTTTATCGAGACGCCCTGGAGACGGTAGACCTGCTGGACCTGGTCCACCAGGTACTTCTGGAGCTCTTTCGGGCCCATGATGTCCAGGATGTCATGCGGGTCAACCGAGCCGTCCATAAGGGGCTCGCCGGCAATCACCCAGTCGCCCTCGTGGACGTTCACGTGCTTGCCTTTCGGTATGAGGTATTCCTTTTCGTCGCCCAGGGCTCCCTTGACGATTACCCGCCTCATGCCCTTGACGAACCCGCCGTACTCGACGGTCCCGTCGATCTCGGATATTACCGCCTGCTCCTTCGGGCGCCTGGCTTCGAAAAGCTCTGCCACCCTCGGAAGGCCGCCGGTGATGTCCTTGGTCTTTGTCGTCTCCCTGGGTATCTTCACCAGGATATCGCCCGGGCTGACAACGTCGCCCTTCTCCACCAGGATATGCGCGCCGCCCGGCAGCAGGTATCTTGCCACTGCGTTGGTGCCGGGTATCTTCGCGGTCTTGTTGGCATCGTCCTTTATCGAGATACGCGGCCTCATGTTCGCCGGGTAATCGATGATGACCTTATGGGAGAGGCCCGTCGTCTCATCGACTTCCTCGCGCATGGTCGAGCCTTCCACGATGTCCCCAAGGGCAATTTTGCCCCCGACTTCCGTCAATATCGGAGTAGAGTACGGGTCCCAGTCGACCAGTATCTGGCCTTCCTTCAGCTTCTGCTTGTCGGTCACATGCAGGTTGGCGCCGTAGGTGATCATGTAGCGCTCTTTTTCGCGGCCGGAAGCATCGCGTATGGCGATCTTGCCGTTTCTGTTCATCACTATGATCGAGCCGTCGTCCTTCTTTATCGTGTGGAGGTTTATGTATTCCACGATACCGGCGTTCTTCGCGGTCAGCTTAGTCTGCTCGGCCACCTTGGACGCGGTACCGCCGATGTGGAAGGTCCTCATCGTGAGCTGCGTGCCCGGCTCGCCTATGGACTGGGCCGCGATTATGCCGACAGCCTCGCCGATATCAACCAGATGGCCTCTTGCAAGGTCGCGCCCGTAACACATCCTGCACACGCCGCGCCTTGTCTGGCAGGTCAGCACCGAGCGTATCTTTACGCGGTCGATACCCGCGTCCACTATCTTCTTAAGGTTGTCCTCGGTTATCTCGGAATTCGCCGGGACGAGCTTCTCGTTGTTTATCGGGTCCATGATGTCTTCGGAATTCACCCGTCCCAGGAGCCTCTCGTCCAACGGCTCGATTATCTCACCGCCCTCTACCAGCGCCGATACCTGGATCCCGTCTACCGTGTGGCAGTCAACCTCGGTGATGATGACGTCCTGCGCCACGTCCACGAGCCTCCTGGTCAGGTAGCCGGAGTTCGCCGTCTTCAGCGCGGTATCTGCCAGGCCCTTACGTGCGCCGTGCGTCGAGATGAAGTACTCGAGGACCTTCAGCCCTTCGCGGAAGTTCGCCTGGATGGGCGCCTCGATGATCTCGCCGGATGGTTTGGCCATGAGTCCCCTCATGCCGGCCAGCTGGCGGAGCTGCTGCGCGCTGCCCCTGGCGCCGGAATCCGCCATCATGAAGATGGAGTTGAAGGAGCGCTTCTGCGACTCCGGAATACCCTCGACCTCGTCGTCGATTCCAAGTTCGTTCATCATCTCGGCGGCGATCGTCTCCGTGACGGAAGCCCAGATGTCGATGACCTTGTTGTAACGCTCGCCGTTGGTGATAAGTCCGTCTCCGTACTGCTTCTGTATCTCCATGACCTGCTTTTCCGCCTGCGCGATAAGCTCGTGCTTGTGCGTGGGGATGTGCATGTCGTTCATGCAGATGGAGATGCCCGCCTCGGTCGCGTACTTGAACCCGATATCCTTCAAGTTGTCCATCAGGGTCACCGTCGCCCGCGAGCCGGACTGGCGGTATGACGCGTCGATGAGCTTGGATATCTCCTTCTTGTTCATCTCCTTGTTCACGACGTCGAACGTGAGCCCCTCGGGCAGTATCTCCGAGATTATCACGCGTCCTACCGTCGTATCCACGAGTTTGCCGTCTATCCTTACCTTTATGCCCGCATGTTTTGCCACGACGCCGTGGTCGTATGCTATGCGCACTTCGTCGGGGCTGGAGAACTTCATCCCCTCGCCGCGCGCGTTCGGGCGGAGCTTGCTTAAGTAATACACGCCAAGTACCATGTCCTGCGAGGGCACGGTAATCGGACGGCCGTTAGCCGGGGAGAGGATGTTATTGACCGAGAGCATCAGCACCCTGGCCTCGACCTGCGCCTCGATTGAGAGCGGCACGTGGACCGCCATCTGGTCGCCGTCGAAGTCCGCGTTGAAGGCGGTGCAGACCAGCGGGTGAAGCCTTATGGCCTTACCCGACACCAGTACGGGGTCGAACGCCTGTATGCCGAGCCTGTGCAGCGTCGGGGCGCGGTTTAACATTACCGGGTGCTCGCGGATTACTTCTTCGAGCACGTCCCAGACTTCCGGCCTCTCGCGCTCCACCATCTTTTTCGCGCTCTTTATGGTGGTGCAGTATCCCTTCTCTTCCAGCCTGTTGAAGATAAACGGCTTGAATAATTCAAGAGCCATCTTTTTCGGCAGACCGCACTGGTTCAGCTTCAGCTCCGGGCCGACGACGATAACGGAGCGGCCCGAGTAGTCAACGCGCTTGCCCAGCAGGTTCTGACGGAACCGGCCCTGCTTGCCCTTCAGCATGTCGGAAACGACTTCAGAGGCCTCTTATTGGGACCTCTCAGAATTCGACCGCGCCTGCCGTTGTCGAACAGCGCGTCCACCGCCTCCTGGAGCATCCTCTTCTCGTTCCGGATGATGACGCCGGGGGCCTTCAGTTCTTCCAGCCTTTTAAGACGGTTGTTCCTGTTTATCACGCGCCTGTAGAGGTCGTTTAAGTCCGAGGTCGCAAAACGTCCGCCTTCCAAAGGCACCAGCGGCCGAAGCTCCGGCGGGATGACCGGGACAACGTCCAGTATCATCCACTCCGGCTTGTTCCCGGACTTCCTGAAAGCCTCCACGATCTTAAGACGCTTGGTCAGTTTTTTCTTGACGGCGGCGGAGCTGGCCATCTCGATCTTCATGTGCAGGTCCACGCCGAGTTCTTCCAGGTTCAAACGCCTTAAAAGCTCGCGTATCGCCTGCGCGCCCATGTCGGCCTTGAAGCGGCTCCCGTACTCCTGGAACAGCTTCCTGTACTTTTCCTCGGTCAGGAGCTCCTTCTCGTTTAAGGCCGTATCACCCGGGTCTATTACGACATAGGACTCGAAGTACAGTACCTTCTCCAGGTGCCTTAAAGTCATGTCCAGGAGGTTGCCTATCCTGGAGGGAAGGCCCTTCAAGAACCATATGTGCGCGACCGGGGAGGCAAGCTCTATATGGCCCATGCGCTCCCGGCGGACTTTTGACTGTATGACCTCGACGCCGCACTTGTCGCAGATCACGCCCCTGTGCTTCATGCGCTTGTACTTGCCGCAGTTGCACTCCCAGTCCTTGGTGGGGCCGAATATCTTGGCGCAGAAGAGGCCGTCCCTCTCCGGCTTGAAAGAGCGGTAGTTTATGGTCTCCGGCTTCTTGACTTCGCCGTGCGACCATGACCTTATCTTCTCCGGAGACGCGACCCGGATCTTTATCGCGTCGAAAGTTACCGGTTCTCTCGGTTTATCGAAAAGGCTGTATATATCGTCCACTTCATTACCTCCGATAGATGGATGATCCCATCCTTTTTTATCCCTTCACTTCTTCTAAGAGCTCCACGTCCAGGCAAAGGCTCTGGAGCTCCTTTATGAGGACGTTGAAAGACTCCGGAAGCCCCGGCTCAAGGGTACTCTCGCCCTTGACGATGGCCTCGTAGATCTTCGCGCGTCCGGAGACGTCGTCCGACTTAACCGTCAGGAACTCCTGCAGCGTGTATGCCGCGCCGTATGCCTGGAGCGCCCAGACCTCCATCTCGCCCAGCCTCTGACCGCCGAATTGCGCCTTGCCTCCCAGCGGCTGCTGGGTGACGAGCGAGTACGGCCCTATCGAGCGGGCATGGAGTTTATCGTCCACCAGGTGATGGAGCTTCAGCATGTACATGTTTCCAACGGTGACCTTCCTGTCGAACGGTTCTCCCGTCCTGCCGTCGGACAGCCTTATCTGGCCGGTCCTCGGGAGCTTCGCCTCGTCCAGCATGTCCTTTATCTGCACTTCCGTCGCCCCGTCGAACACGGGCGTGGATACATGTATTCCCAGCGTCTTCGCCGCCCAGCCCAGATGCGTTTCAAGTATCTGCCCGACGTTCATTCGGGAGGGAACGCCAAGGGGGTTCAGGACTATATCGACCGGTGTGCCGTCCGGGAGGTACGGGAGGTCTTCCTCCGGCATTATCCTGGAGACCACGCCCTTGTTGCCGTGGCGCCCGGCCATCTTGTCGCCGACGGAGAGCTTCCTCTTCATCGCGATATAGGTCTTCACCAGCTTTATGACGCCCGGCGGGAGTTCATCGCCCTTCTTCAGGCGGGAAATCCTCTCGTCGAAGAGGGTTTCCAGGTAGCTCATCTGCTCCGCGGCGTACTCCTCTATTTCGGAGAGCTTGTCCGCGAGCGACTCGTCTTCGAAAGAGAGCATGGACAGGTCGGACTCGTCCAGCCTCTCGATTATCTCCTCGGTTATCGCTTTGCCCTTGGCAAGTATGGTCTTGCCGGCCTCGTCCACTATCTTCGTGGATATGGCCTGGCCCAGCACCGTTTTCTTGAGCTTCTTCAGTTTCTCTTCCTGGATGATGCGGAACTCGTCCTGCTTGTCCCGCTCCAGGCGCTCCACTTCCTCGTCTTCGATGCTCTGGGCGCGCTCGTCCTTCTCCACGCCTTTGCGGGAGAATATCTTCACGTCCACGACCGTGCCCTCTACGCCGGGCGGAACGGTCAGGGACGCGTCCCTTACATCGCCCGCCTTCTCGCCGAATATCGCCCGAAGAAGCCTCTCCTCCGGCGTGAGCTGTGTCTCGCCCTTGGGCGTTACCTTGCCCACCAGGATGTCTCCGGCCTTGACTTCCGCCCCTATCCTGATTATGCCGGACTCGTCCAGGTTCTTAAGGGCCTCTTCGCCCACGTTGGGGATGTCGCGGGTTATCTCTTCCTGCCCGAGCTTGGTGTCCCGGGCTTCTATCTCGAACTCTTCGATATGTATCGAGGTGTATCTGTCCTCACGGACCAGCTTCTCCGAGATAAGTATCGCGTCCTCGTAGTTGTAGCCGCCCCAGGGCATGAAGGCCACCATCACGTTCTGGCCCAGGGCAAGTTCCCCGCCGTCCGTCGCGGGGCCGTCAGCTAAGACCTGCCCCTTCTTCACCTTCTGCCCGGCTGCGACGATGGGCTTCTGGTTTATGCAGGTGTTCTGGTTGGAGCGGTAGAACTTTATCAGCGTATAAACGTCGAGCGGCGACGGGTTTGCCGAAGTCACCTCTTTTTCGCTTACGCGCACCACTATCCTGTTCGCGTCAACGCTCTCTATGGTCCCGCTGCGCCTCGCCAACACTATGACGCCGGAGTCGCGCGCGGCGACCTGTTCCATGCCCGTCCCGACTATCGGGGCCTCGGACCGGAGCAGCGGCACCGCCTGGCGCTGCATGTTCGAGCCCATCAGGGCGCGGTTCGCGTCGTCGTTCTCCAGGAACGGGATGAGCGCCGTCGCAACGGAAACGATCTGCTTCGGGGAGACGTCCAGGTACTGGACCTCCTCCGGCTCGACCATCTTGAACTCTCCGCCGACACGCGCCGAAACGCTGTCCGCGGTTATTTTACCCTTGGCGTCCATCGGCGTGTTAGCCTGCGCTATGACATAGTTCTCGCCGTCAACCGCGGAGAGAAACTCTATGTCGTCCGTCACGCGCGTCTTTATAACCTTCCTGTACGGCGCCTCGATGAACCCGAACTCGTTTACGCGGGCATACGTCGCAAGGGAGGTGATAAGGCCGATGTTCGGACCTTCAGGGGTCTCGATCGGGCATATCCTGCCGTAGTGGGTCGGGTGTACGTCTCTGACCTCGAAGCCTGCGCGCTCGCGGGTGAGGCCGCCAGGTCCCAGTGCGGAGAGCCTGCGCTTGTGCGTTATCTCCGCCAGCGGGTTCGTCTGGTCCATGAACTGGCTCAGCTGCGAGGAGCCGAAGAACTCCTTTATCGCCGCCGTCACCGGCTTCGCGTTTATCAGGTCGTGCGGCATGATGTTCTCCAGGTCCTGGAGGCTCATGCGTTCCTTGATGGTGCGTTCCATCCGGACGAGGCCGATGCGGAACTGGTTCTCCAACAGTTCGCCGACGCTTCTGACGCGGCGGTTGCCGAGGTGGTCGATGTCGTCCACGTCGCCTTTGCCGGTCTTGAGGTCGATCAGATACCTGATGGTCTCCAGGATGTCTTCCTTCGTGAGCACCCGGTTCTCGATATCCACGTCGAGACCCAGCTTCTTGTTCATCTTCAGCCGGCCGACCGGTGAGAGGTCGTAGCGCTTGTCGTTGAAGAACATGTTCTCGAAAAGGCTCCTGGACATGTCTAACGTCGGCGGCTCGCCGGGGCGGAGCCTCCGGTATATCTCTATCATCGCCTCGTCGGGGGTCCCCAGTTTATCCAGGATGAGCGTGTCCCGAAGCGACGGAATGAACCGTATGCCGTCGATGAAGAGTATCTCCAGATACGGGTCGTCCGCGGTACCCGTCGTCGCCTTCAGGAGCTTCTGGATCGTCTCTTCCTTAAGCTCCTCGTTCCCCTCGACGATCACCTCGCCGGTCTCGGAGTCCACGATGTCCTTTATCGCGACCCTGCCGACCATCTCTTCCGGCGCTATGGGTATCTCGGTGATCTTCATGGATTCGAGCTTCTTGATCGCGGCCTTGGTGATCTTGTTGCCTTTTTTGACGACGACTTCCTTGCCGTCGGCGGCGGTTATATCGCTAACCGCTTTCCACCCTGCCAGTATCTCGGCGTCGATCTTGCGCATGAAGCCGTTTTTGACCGCGCGCACCTTCTCGACCGGGTAGTAATAGCGGAGGAGTTCCTCGTTTGAATAGCCAAGCGCCTTCAAAAGGATCGTCGCAGGTATCTTCCTTCTGCGGTCGATCCTGACGTGGAGCAGGTCCTTGACGTCGAACTCGAAGTCCAGCCAGGAGCCCCTGTAGGGGATTATCCGGGCGGAGAAAAGTATCTTGCCGGAGGCGTGCGTCTTGCCCTTGTCGTGGGTGAAGAACGCGCCCGGGGAGCGGTGGAGCTGGCTTACGACGACCCTCTCCGTTCCGTTTATGATGAAAGTCCCGTTCTCCGTCATGAGCGGGAGCTCTCCCAGATAGATATCCGCGCCCTCTTCCTTGGCGTATTTAAGGCGCCTGGTCCCGGTCTCTTCGTCTTTTTCCCATGCGGCCAGCCGCACCTTTATCTTCAGGGGCGCCGCGAAGGTCGTGCCCCTCTGGAGGCACTCCCTGACTGAGAACTTGGGCTCGCCTATGGAATATTCTACAAACTCGATCGTGAACGTCTCGTTGAAATCCGCGATGGGGAATATGGAGTTGAAAGCAGCCTGAAGCCCGATATTCTTCCTCTCCGCCGGAGCCGTGTCCTGCTGAAGGAAGCGACGATACGAACTTTTCTGAATGTCGATAAGGTCAGGGATGTCCGTAATCGCGGGTATCTTCGCGAAGTCCCTTCTCTCTTCTCGCATCTTGGGATAGGCCATCTACTCTCCTTGATTTTATCTGATATGTCCTTTTTAAAGGACGTTTTTACTCATGCTCATAAGACACAAAAAGCCGCCGGTCCCCCGGACCTTTCGGCCGGAGGACCAACAGCCAAGGGAATGCACCTACTTTACCTCTACGCCCGCGCCCTGCTCTTCAAGCTTCGCCTTTATCGAGGCAGCCTCTTCCTTGGACACGCCGCCCTTTACTTCCTTGGGAGCGCCGTCCACCAGGTCTTTCGCCTCCTTGAGGCCAAGGCCGGTCAGCTCGCGCACGACCTTGATTACCTGTATCTTCTTGTCGCCCGCCGAGGTGAGGATGACGTCGAAAGCGGTCTTCTCCTCTTCGGCTGCCGGCGCCGCGCCAGCGGCTGCGGCCGCGACTGCGACGGGGGCCGCGGCGGTTACGCCATAGCGCTCTTCGAATTCCTTGATGAACTCGCTCATCTGGAGTATGGTCATGTTATCGATGAACGTGAAAACCTGATCTTTTGTAACGTCTGCCATTTTTTTTCTCTCCTGTATCCGACTTGAAAATTAAGTTGATGCCTTCTGATCCTTGAGCGCGTTTAACGCATAACCAAGCCTTGCGACCGTTGCGTTCAACAGCCTTACCATCTGTGAAGCCGGCGCCTGGAAGCCCGCGGCCATCTGGGAAAGCAGCTGCTCCCTGGACGGCAGCATCGCTATCGCTTTAAGCTGCTTGGCGTCCGCAAGCTGGCCCTCGATTACGCCAACTTTTATCTTCAGCTTGTCCCGCTTCTTTGCGAATTCGGTAACCGCCTTCGCCGGCGCCACCGGGTCTCCGAAACCAAGCACAAGCCCGGTCGGGCCCTGCATGTATTCGATCAGCGTGGCGGCGGACGTGCCCGCGGCCGCCCTTATCGCCAGGGTATTTTTCACGACCCTGTACTCGAGCTGGCCCTTTCGGAGCTCGTTTCTAAGCTCTGTGATCTCGGCGACAGTCAGGCCCTTGTACTCCGTGATAATCGTGGCCTTGGCGGCTTCGAATTTCCCATGAAGCTCGTCTATCAGTCCCTGCTTTTCATTCTTTTTCAAACCTTAACCCCCTTTCCAAGTCGTCGACAGGGGAAATTGATTTTTTTTACCCTCTCGTCTCGGCGGGACGGCCACTCGGCCAATTAAGGAACAGGTAAAGTATCGCGTGAGTCACAAAAAACTGTCGCGTCCTTTATTCCCTGCCCCTCCTGCTGTCTTCGACTTTTATGATTAACCGCCCCTCCCCAAAAAACGGGACGGAAATTTTTAATTACATCGCGGCCGTGGCAAGCGCCACGTCAACTCTTATTCCGGGTCCCATCGTGGTGGACACGGTTATCTTTTTCATATAACGGCCCTTGGCGGTCGAGGGCTTCGCCTTCATCAGAGACTCCAGCACCTCCGTCGCGTTCTCGGCCAGTTTCTCCGGCGCGAATGAGACCTTTCCGACTGGGACGTGGATAATCCCTGCTTTCTCAACCCTGTACTCCACCTTCCCGGCCTTTATCTCCTTGACCGCCTTGCCTATATCCATCGTGACCGAGCCGACTTTCGGGCTCGGCATGAGCCCTCTGGGGCCCAGCAACTTGCCGAGCTTTCCGACGGAACCCATCATGTCCGGCGTGGCCAC
The DNA here is from genome assembly GCA_963698885.1 of Nitrospirota bacterium. Taxonomy (GTDB): domain Bacteria; phylum Nitrospirota; class JACRHJ01; order JACRHJ01; family JACRHJ01; genus JBARKJ01. The sequence continues at coordinate 726,392 of CAVOSJ010000003.1, forward strand.
GACCCTGTCGAAGTCCATCCAGCCGCCCTGAACCTTGGCGATCATGTCCTCGCCGCCCGCAAAATCCGCGCCGGCTTCGGTCGCTTCTCTTTCCTTTTCGCCTTTGGCAAACGCCAGGACCCTGACCGTTTTGCCGGTCCCGTGCGGCAGGTTTACCGAACCCCTGACCATCTGGTCGGAGCGCTTCGGGTCCACGCCCAGCATCACGGCAAGGTCAACCGATTCATCGAATTTCGTGAAATGGCATTCCTTCGCCAGCGCCATCGCCTCTTCCAGCGTGTACTGCTTGGACGTGTCCACTTTCGCGAGGCTTGCCTTCAGTTTTTTCTGTTTCATCTCTTCTCCTTGTCGAATGGTGAGAGCGGAATTCTGTCCCCGTCTCTCCTTATTCTCCCGCCTCAATTGTCCTTCTCCGGGTGGCGGTATCTACCGGAAAAATTTGAGTCGCTCTCCTTACGCCGTAACGTCTATCCCCATGCTCCGGGCGGTGCCCCTGATTATCTGGACCGCGCCTTCGAGGTCAACGGCATTCAAATCCGGGAGCTTCGTCTGGGCGATTTCCCGGACCTGCGCCTCGGTGACCTTTCCGACCTTGTCCTTGTTGGGGACGCCGGAGCCCTTGACGATCCCGGCGGCTTTCTTTAAAAGCTCGGACGCGGGCGGGGTCTTCAGCACGAAGGTGAAGGTCCTGTCGCTGTAGATGGTAATCACGACCGGGACGACCTGGCCTGCCATCTCCTGAGTCTGTGCGTTATAAGCCTTGCAGAACTCCATGATGTTCACGCCGTGCTGGCCAAGGGCCGGGCCGACTGGCGGCGCGGGGTTTGCCTTCGCGGCGGGTATCTGGAGCTTTACGTATCCGGTTATTTCCTTCTTCGGCATTTTGAACTCCTATATATTTGAGATCAGAAGAATCTTCTTTATTAAAAACCAGGTCCCCTAAACGGCAGAAGCGCGCTCTCGCATCAAAGAGCGCCGCTCGGGGTTCCGGGATTTTTTTTTAAATTTGCTATGCCTTCTCCACCTGAAGGAAATCAAGTTCCACCGGCGTGGCGCGCCCGAAAATGGATACCATGACCTTCAGCTTGCCCTGGACCGGGTTCACCTCTTCCACCGTGCCGGTGAAGCTGACGAACGGGCCGTCCACTATCCTGACGGTATCGCCATGGGCAAATGCCGCCTCGCGCTTGGCGGGGGCCGCGCCCTCCTCCATCTGGGTCTTTATAAGCCCGACCTCTTCCTCGGTTATCGGGGAGGGTTTCTGCTTGTCGCCTACAAAGCCCGTCACCTTCGGGGTATCCTTCACAAGGTGCCATGTAGCGTCGTCCAGTTCCATCTCCACCAGGATATATCCGGGAAAGAACTTCCTTGTCGAGGTGCGCTTCTTGCCGTTACGGAGTTCAACCACGTCCTCGGTCGGCACCAGTATCTGGCTTATCCTGTCCTGGAGCCCCAGCGACTTCGCGCGCTCCTCGATACTCGATTTTACTTTCCCTTCAAAACCCGAGTAGGTATGCACCACATACCATTCCTTGTCCATCTTGTCTCCCAACGTATTAGGGCTAAATTTAGCCCATCACCAGCATCGACATCAGCTTCGACAGCCCGAGGTCGACTACCCCAAGAAACACTGATACGAATATGACTGACAATATCACGACAATCGTCGCGCTGATGGTCTCGGCCCTGGACGGGAAGACCACCTTCGAAAGCTCGCTCTTCGATTCCTTGAGGAACTCGATCGCCCGGTTGAACATTTTTTTCTCCCGAGGCTTCAAGCGGCACGTTCAGCGCCGCGCCTCTTAAATGGCAGGCCAGGAGGGATTCGAACCCCCAACACCCGGATTTGGAGTCCGGTGCTCTAACCGTTAGAGCTACTGGCCTGCAAGGCGATTTAAGCCTTCGTTTCTTTGTGGGCCGTATGAATCCTGCAGAACTTGCAGTACTTTTTCAGCTCGATCTTCTCCGTGGTGTTCTTCTTGTTCTTCATCGTGGAGTAGTTGCGCTGTTTGCAAGTCTGGCACGTAAGCAATATTATGTCCCGCATTTTAAGAACTCCCTTCGACTATTCGATTATATCCGCCACGACGCCTGCGCCGACGGTGCGTCCGCCCTCGCGTATTGCGAAGCGAAGCTCCTTCTCGCACGCTATCGGGGTTATGAGGTCCACTTCCATCGAAACGTTATCGCCAGGCATTACCATCTCAACGCCTTCCGGCAGCTTCACCACGCCCGTCACGTCCGTCGTGCGGAAGTAGAACTGCGGACGGTAGCCGTTGAAGAAGGGCGTATGACGGCCGCCTTCCTCTTTCGTAAGGATGTAGGCCTCCGCCATGAACTTCGTATGAGGGGTGATGGACTTCGGCTTGGCAAGCACCATACCGCGCTCCACGTCCTCTTTCTTGGTGCCGCGAAGAAGTACGCCGATGTTGTCGCCGGCCTGACCCTGGTCAAGCAGCTTCCGGAACATCTCGACTCCCGTAACGATCGTCTTCTGCGTGTCCCGGATGCCGACTATCTCCATCTCTTCGCCGACCTTGACAACGCCCCTCTCGACCCTGCCCGTTATGACAGTGCCGCGGCCGGAGATGGTGAAAACGTCCTCGACAGGCATAAGGAACGGCTTGTCGATGGCGCGCTCAGGCGTCGGGATGTAGCTGTCGACCGCGGCCATCAGCTCCCATATGCACTTGTATTCTTCCGCGGTCGGGTCCGTCGAGGCGGACTCCAGAGCCTTAAGCGCGCTGCCCTTGACGATTGGTATATCGTCGCCCGGGAACTCGTACTTTGATAAAAGCTCGCGAAGCTCAAGCTCGACCAAGCTCCAGAAGCTCGGGGTCGTCCACCGTGTCAACCTTGTTCATGAAAACAACTATGAAAGGCACGCCGACCTGGCGGGCAAGAAGGATATGCTCCCGCGTCTGGGGCATCGGACCGTCCGCCGCCGATACGACCAGTATCGCGCCGTCCATCTGCGCCGCGCCCGTTATCATGTTCTTTACATAGTCGGCATGGCCAGGGCAGTCAACGTGAGCGTAATGACGGGCATCCGTCTCGTACTCCACGTGCGCCGTCGCTATCGTGATGCCCCTCTCACGCTCCTCGGGGGCCTTGTCTATCTGGTCGAACGCCGTAAACTTCGCCTGACCCTTCGTCGCCAATACCTTAGTTATCGCAGCAGTCAAGGTCGTCTTACCGTGGTCAACGTGGCCTATCGTGCCTACGTTAACATGAGGCTTCTTCCTGTCAAATTTCTCTTTAGCCATTACTGTCCCCCTTAAAAAAAAGGAAAACGCGAAGGTGCAAACCTCCCCGAGTCCGGTTAAGCTAAAACTTCGCCGGAGGGGTGCTCCCCGCTAACAAGTTACTGGAGCCGACGACCAGGATCGAACTGGTGACCTCATCCTTACCAAGGATGTGCTCTGCCAACTGAGCTACGTCGGCCTGCTCTATGTTCAGGCGCTCCTCATTTCAAGCGCCATTTCCACCTCAAATAAACTACCTGCCGCTGCCCAGCCAATCCTGCTCGAACTCGGAAAGGCTCACCCCGGCGGCTTTTTTCATTGCGTCGGATACGCCCCTGCCCTCTCCCAGGTTCTTTATCAGGTTGGAGAGGCTGTACATCCCGAACCTGTCCACGTAGTACTGCACCGCGGAGAGCGACTCGGCATATGCGTTCTTCGCCTTGTCCGGGTCCATATTTATAAACGTCTTGTCCAGCGTAGAAAGCGGGACAGGCGTAAAACCATCCGCTTTCGGCTGTCTGGCCCAGCGTTCCTCATACTGGGCGGTGCCTTCGTCCAGCCAGGCCGGCACTTGCCCGCCTGCCACCATGTGTATCACCGCATGGGTGAACTCGTGGTGAATCACCGCCGCGAGGGCCGTCTTATCTATTTCCCTGCCCCCGACGGGTATCCTGATGTTGCCGTCGAAGACCCCGCCGGACCACGTCCGGCGCATCGGTTACGTCCACGAACTGCTGACGGGTGTAAAGGATTACGTTTATCGGTTCCTTCTGATAATAGCCAAGGTCGCCGCCGACATTGGACGAGGCCTTGTATAAAACATCAAGCACCAGGTCGCCCAGTTGCCTTTTTTCTTCGCCTTCGTATTTTACATTGAAGTAGTAGGTCTCCCTGTTCGTAAAGGAGCCTTCTACCCCAAGTTCTTTCCGTGCCTTAGCCAGGAGGGTCTTTTATGCCTTTATCCCCCGGCTTTTCCTGAAGCGCCAACTCCAACTCGGACACCGCTTCCGGGAGACGCCCGCGCTGATAATATATCTGGCCCCGAAGCGTCCTCGCCTGCGGCTCGGAAGGCTCCAGAAAGATCGCCTCGTCCAGATAATCGAGCGCGTCGTCCGCCTGCTTTAAGCGGTACGAGCAATACGCAAGCCCGAAGTACGTGGTAAACTGCTTCTTCGGCTCGTTTAACCGCGCCTTCTTCAGGTCTTCTAAAGCGCCCGGAAAATCTCCCGCGCCCTGCTTCTTCCATCCCCGTTCGCCGTACGCCTTGGCCAGCAGGGCCTTGTAATCTTCATCGAACGGGTCCCGGGAAGGGGACTTCTCCAGTATATTTATCGCGGCCGAATAGTCTCCGGCGTTAATCGCCTCTATCGCACGCCCTTTTACCGAACCGGTCTGCGCCCGGATTACCAGCGGGCTCTTCAGCCCCGCACTTATCCAGGACCAGCGTAAGCGGCAAAAGCACGGCAAGCGCCGCAAAAAAGACTTTTAAAACTACCTGGAGCCTTGCCATCAAACTCCGTTTTTTGGAGCGGGCGACGGGGTTCGAACCCGCGACCCCCAGCTTGGAAGGCTGGCGCTCTACCAACTGAGCTACACCCGCAAAAAAAAGCAAATGGTGGGGAGGGGAGGGTTCGAACCTCCGTAGGTGCAAGACCGGCAGATTTACAGTCTGCTGCCATTAACCGCTCGGCCACCTCCCCGCAATGCCGCGGGACTACCAGGGCGACATTTTATACATTATAGCTGAAATTTTGTCAACCCTTTATTTTTAAAGGGTTTAAAAAAGTCGCCGCCCGCCCCCCAGTGCCCCGTCGGGTACACTTCAAACTGGAGCTGGCGAGAGGAGTCGAACCTCCGACCAGCTGATTACAAATCAGCTGCTCTACCAACTGAGCTACGCCAGCGTTGCAGATTTTACGGAATCTGATAATTTTAGGGTAAAATCAAGGGGAAGTCAAGAATATAATTGAGGTGGCGGGGCAGATTGGAATGCCCCGAACAGGATACCTCTGAGCCATAAAGCCGCCATGCTCATTAAAACGGATGTGTCATCTAATTTTCTGATTTACCTTTACATCACAAACGCGATTTCCAGTGCGACTGTTTTAACACAAAACATATGATTTACCGTCACCATTTATATGGATATCTGTTTTTTCAGGATATCGTAGAATCGTTTATGATCATCCATCTAAGAAATGCGCCTTCTGAAACTAATATTTCTGTTTCCCCATCATTATACAATATCTACATTGTTCAGGAAAATTATGCGAGCCGCTTTCTAAAATCGGACAAGACTTGTGTTATCTTTTATATATTAGAACATTAAAATGAAATGCACTTCCGCCGAATCCACCACTGTCATTATATCTATCACTACTCATCACCCAAGGGTTATATATGCCTACAAGATGGATCAAGCTCCAGCATCATATTCAAAGATGTATACCAAGAAAATCAGATTTGCGCCGTATTTTATAAACTTGTTAGTTTACGGCCAGTCCAGTTATATTCTGTTTATCAAAACTCTTCACATAAGAAGATAACTACGATCAAATATCGTTTCACCATTAACGTCCCAATGAAGAAGAAGCTTGCTCAACATTACTCGTTAAATAATATTTTTGATAAGGATAAATGGGGCGCACTTTCGGCATTTCCCGCATTGATAATAAAACAAAATATACTTAATAGAACGATTGCTAATATTTTATGTGTTTTCATTGTTATTTTCTCGCCAAACTGAATTTTGAAAATTAGGGATGCGTCCACATTTTTCCGCTCTTAATAGCTCTTTCTGATTTCGCGCCGCAACTTATCGTCAATTAATCTCTATCAATATATAAATGGCTTATCCGCCGTTTTTAATTCCGCTTCATATTATGCCACTTTTGCGACACCGGGGGGCCATTACTGATATAAAAAAGGGGGGTTACGGATACATCGTTTTTAAAGAGGCTCTACGACATATTTTACTTTATTCAATAAAGAGTTACGCCGCCTGATTGGCCCATTTTCAGACGGCGTAAAATCTCATTTTGATATTTGCAAGTAGCTAAAAAATAACGATTTTCATCGACGCATTTCCGGAATTTCGCTGTCCCGGCATCAATGAATAAAGGATTTTTTATTTAACCGCTGCTTAGCCCTTTGCCGGAGGACCTCGTAGATCATAACCCCCGCCGCCACCGAGACATTCAGCGACGATACCTTGCCAAGCATCGGGAGCGAAACCAGCATGTCGCAGGAATTTCTTATAACCGGCCTGATCCCGGACTCTTCCCCGCCCAGCACGATGGCCAAAGGCACGGTCAGGTCCGGCTTGTTATAAGCTTCCTTCGCATCCCCGGCAAGCCCCACCGTCCAGAACCCTTTTTCCTTCAGGAATTCCAGGTAATTCGCGAGGTTGGGCACTTTGGCAACTGGGATATGCTCCAACGCGCCGGACGAGACCTTGGACACCGTCGCGGTTAAATGCGCCGCCCGGTGTTCCGGAATCACGACCCCGTCCGCGCCCGCACCCTCGGCAGTCCGTATTATAGCGCCGAGATTGTGCGGGTCTTCGATGCCGTCCAGGATTACGAGCAGAGGGATTTTCCCTTTTTTTATAGCACTTTCCGCCAGTTTGTAAGGGTCCGCATATTCTTTCGGGGGCACCGTCGCCACCGAGCCCTGATGGCGTATTCCAAAAGCCATCTTGTCCAGCGCGGCCCTCGGGACAATCCGGATCTGAATGCCTTTTTTTCGGGCTATGGCCAGCATCTGCTCAATCTGGCTCCCGCCTTTATCCTTATCTATGAAGAGGATATCTATCGGGCGGTCCCCGGAATGAAGGAGTTCCAGGACCGGGTTAATCCCGGCTACTATCCCTTCCTCCGCCTGCGGGGAGACAAAAGATTCCGAGGAAAATTTCTTAGAGGGCGCCTCAGAAAAATCCTCCGATTGAGGAGCCCTTCGCACCGGTTTGTCATAAGCCGGGGCGGGCTTGAACCTGTCGAAAGTCTCTCTTCTCTCACGGGGCGCTGACGTCCTTACCGGCTCCTCGCGCCTGTCAGGGCGAGAAAAATCTCTCTTCCCGGTGCCGGCAAACTCGCGTCTTTCCGGTGCCGGCTTTGAATAACCCTCTTTTCGGGAAACCGGACGGTCGCCCCTGCCCGCGCTCGAATATTCCGGACGGTCGCTCCTGCCCGCGCTCGAATAACCTTCTTTTCGTGCGACCGGACGGTCGCCCCTGCCCGCGCTTGAATATTCCGGACGGTCGCTCCTGCCCGCGCTCGAATAATTTGATCTGCGGGGAGCGGCGGCATCTCCTTGCCGGGAAGGCGTCTCTCTTCTATCGGAACCTCTGGCTGGCCCTTGAGCCGGCCCTCTGGCTGGACCCCTGGCCGGACCCTGGGATGGCCCCCTGGACGGTCCCCTGTCCGGACCACGGCTTTTGCTTTTATGTTCGGGGATATCAGACCAGCGAGGTACGCCTGAAGAGGATCCCTCGCGTTTTTTTGCGAAATCCGGCGCCGGTGTATATCCTCCGCGTTTCATGGAGTTCGGTTGTCTTGGGCCTCCCGAAGTCCCTCTTCCGGCCCCTCCTGAACCCATCGCCCCCCTCGCGCCGCCACTCGAAGTTCCTCTTGAAACTCCAGAGGTTCCCCTGGACGCCCCGGAAGCTCCACGCGACGCACTGGAGGTTCCCCTCGACGCCCCGGAGGTTCCACCGGGCCTCTTGCCGCCTGGCCCTGCGCTTCTTTTCTGACCGTCTCCCGTTCTTCTTCCCGGGCCTCCGCTGCCTACTCTTTTATCTGCCATTTAGTCCCTTCCGTTGAATCTAAAAGCTCTACGTTCATTCTTGCCAGTAAGTCACGGATTTCATCCGCTTTTTTCCACGCCTTGGCGGACCGGGCGGAATCCCTTTCGGAGATAAGCATATCAATTACCTGCGGGGACAGGCTGCCGTCCGGGGCAAGCTCCGCGCCGAATGCCGACAAGCCGTTTCGTATTTCCGCCAGCTTCTCGCCGCTTTCTTTTATGCGAATTTTATCCAGGCTGCGCCCGAACCATTCTTCCGGTTTTCTGCCGAACAGGTTCAGCACCCTGGATACCGCCAGAAGGGCGTCTCTTGCCTGAACGAGTGCGTCTTTTATTTGCGGGTCGCTTTTTATAAGCTCCGCATCCGAGACAACCCGGTTTATCTCACGCACCATCTCGAATACCGCGCCTACCGCGGATGCGGCATTAAAATCATCCTCCATCGCCTCGTCGAACTTCTGCATTAACGCATCCGCGGCATGCCAGACCGCATTCGCGGACGGAGACATCTGGTCCTCCGTGTACGGGCCCGGCTTGTAGTCCGGACCTATCGCCTTATCCAGGGCCTCCATCATGGTATAGTAACGGTCGAGCGCAGCCCTGCCGTCCTGGAGGCTCTGGTCGGAGAAGTCTATGGGGTTCCTGTAGTGCGTGGAGAGGAGGAAAAACCGGATTACCTCCGGCTCGTACGCCTCCAATATCTCTTTTATGGTGAAGAAATTACCGAGAGACTTGGACATCTTCTCCCGGTTCACGTTCACGAAGCCGTTATGCATCCAGTAGCGTACGAACTGTTTCCCGGTTGCTCCCTCGGCCTGCGCTATCTCGTTTTCGTGATGGGGGAACTGGAGGTCCATCCCTCCCGCGTGGATGTCGAAGGTCTCGCCCAGATACTTCATCGACATGGCGGAGCATTCTATATGCCAGCCGGGCCTGCCTTTTCCCCATGGAGAGTCCCATGCCGGTTCGCCCGGTTTGGAGGCTTTCCATAGGACGAAATCCAGCGGGTCATTTTTCCGCTCGTTGACGTCAACCCGCGCGCCGGACAACATGTCGTCTATGGTCTTCTTCGACAGCTTTCCGTAGCCCGGGAATTTCCGGACCGCGAAAAAAACGTCGCCGCCGGACGCATACGCCAGTCCCTGGGCGAAGAGCCTGCCTATCAGGTCTATAATGTCCTGGATGTGGTCAGTGGCCTTCGGCTCGATGTCCGGCCTGTCCACGCCCAGCTTGGCCATGTCTTTTATATATTCCTGGGTGTATTTCTCGGCGAGTTCCTTCCAGGTGGTCCCGGACTCCGCCGCCCTCTTTATTATCTTGTCGTCCACGTCCGTGAAATTGCGGACATATTTCACCTTGTACCCCTTGCGCTGCAGGTACTTCCGCACGACGTCGAACACCACCGCGCCCCTCGCGTGTCCCAAATGGCTGTGGTCGTACACGGTCACGCCGCAGGCGTACATGCGGACCTCGTTGTCCGAAAGCGGCGCGAACTCTTCTTTTTGGGAGGAAAGGGTGTTGAAAATCTTCAGCATTATCCTTCCCCGCCCTCGGGCCATTTGGTATCCGCGTTATCGGATTTGGAGACTATGGAAAGCGGCGCGGGCGCTGCCGGTACATTTGCCGCTTCGCCGCCCGCGGTAATCTCCCCCGTCTGTTCCTGTTGAACCCTCGGAGCTTCTCCCGGCCTCCTCGGACGTCTTCTGCGGCGGCTCTTTTTCTTTACCGGCGACCCTTCAGCAGGCGTTTGCCCGCCAGGATGCGGGACGGGTTCCTGCGGCAGGAGTATTGCCGTTTCGCGCTTTTTCAAGGCCTGCGCCTTCATGCGCTCATCCCTCTCCATCCTGGCCATCCTGGCCTGTCTTTCCTGGACCGTCTCGGAAGGGAGCTGTTCCACTTCCTCCCGTATCCTGGACATTTTTTCAGGCTTGACCTGCCTCAGTTGCTGTTGCCTCTTCTCCTGGGGCGGCTTATCCTGCTTTGGCCTTTCAGGCCTCTGCCTCTCCCCCTGCGCAGGGGCTTCCTGCAACCCCAGCTTCTGTTCCATGCGGGTTATCTGTTTTTGCATCCGGACAAGCGTTTCATTCAAGGGGTCGGGCATATGGACGTGGTCCAGCATGGACGCTTCCATCAACTTCTCTCCGTGGACCCTCACCACCCTCCCCGGCACGCCCACCACCGTGGAATGGGGCGGGACGGATTTAAGAACGACTGCGTTCGCGCCGATCTTTACGTGGTCGCCTATCGTGATCCCGCCCAGCACCTTGGCGCCCGTCCCGACGACTACATAATCTCCCAATGTCGGATGGCGCTTCCCGCGCTCCTTGCCGGTGCCGCCCAGTGTCACGCCCTGGAATATCACGACGTGCTCGCCGATCTCGGTGGTCTCGCCGATGACGACTCCCATGCCGTGATCTATGAAGAAGCTTTTTCCTATCTTGGCGGCGGGATGGATCTCGATGCCCGTGAAGATGCGGGTAGCCTGGGATATAGCGCGCGCGAAGAAAGGCATCCCCATCCTGTGGAACCAGTGCGCTATGCGGTGCATCAGGATTGCGTGGAAGCCCGCGTAAGTAAAGATTACTTCAAGCCTGCTCGTGGCGGCGGGGTCCATCTCGAAGACGGCCCTGAAATCCGCCCTTATTTTATCGAACATTCTCTTTTCCCCTCGTTTATTCCGATTCCTTCAGGGTGCAGACCGCATAGGAGGCGATGCCTTCGCCCCTGCCTTCCGGTCCAAGGCCTTCGGTGGTGGTGGCCTTTATGTTCACCCTGTCGCCGGTTATTTTCAGGTCGAAAGCCAGGTTTACCCTCATGGCGGGTATATGCGGGGCCAGCTTCGGAGCCTGCGCGACGATTATGGAATCAATGTTGTTGATTTGAAATTTTTTTTCCTCGAGCATTTTTGCCGTTGCCCTCAGCAGTTCTCTGCTCGAAATCCCTTTGTAAGCGGGGTCGGTATCCGGGAAATGGGTTCCGATATCGGGTAGGCCCGCGGCCCCCAGAAGCGCGTCCATTACCGCGTGAACCAGGACGTCCGCGTCGGAATGGCCCAGAAGACCTTTGCTGTGAGGGATATCGACTCCCCCTAATATCAGCTTTCTGCCTTCGACGAGCTTATGGACGTCGTACCCGTTCCCGACCCTCATATCCTGCAGGCCGCCTTCCCCGCATTCACCTTCTCCCCCGCCTCCTTCATAAGAAGGGCCTCTGCCAGGACCATGTCCTCGGGGGTAGTTATCTTGATGTTGGCGTAAGAACCTGCCACAACCTTCACGGAGCCGCCGTACCTCTCCACCAGGGAGGCTTCGTCGGTCCCGTAAAATCCTTCCGCGTACGCCTTCCGGAAAACGTCCGCGAGCACCCGGTACGAGAACACCTGGGGGGTCTGAACCTGCCAGCACAGCCTCCTGTCCAGAGTCTTCCGGACGAGGTTGTCGGGGCCGACCTCCTTTAAGGTATCCTTGGCGGGCACGCCTAAGACCGCTCCGTCGCAGCCTCCAAGGGCCGATAAAAGGGCTGATATCAGCTCGCGTGTCACGAACGGGCGGACGCCGTCGTGAACCATTACATAGCCGCAGGGTGGCTCTATGGCCTTCAGTCCGTTATAGACCGAGTCCTGCCGCATCTCTCCGCCGGGGACTACCCGCCTTACTTTTTTCAGTCCCTGGCTTTCCACGCACTTCAGAAGACAGTCTTCCAACTCCGCTTCGGGGACGATTGGGATTATCTCGTACACCTCCGGCATCTCGTCGAAGCGTTTCAGCGTGTGCGCGAGAACAGGCAATCCGTTAAGCAGCATGAACTGCTTTTTGACACGGCTGCCCATCCGGCTCCCCGAACCCGCCGCCGGAACAAGCACCGTAACCTTCGTTACCTTAGATTCTGGCAGCTTCGACGAATCAGCTCGCGCTGGCAACCTGATACTCCTCTTTCTCGGAATCTTCCTTAAGCTTCGTGAATATCATCCGGCCCGCGGTAGTCTGCAAGACGGAGGTGACCGCCACGTCCACGGTCTTCCCGATGTGCTTCCTGCCGTTTTCCACTACGATCATCGTGCCGTCGTCCAGGTAGCCGACGCCCTGACCGAACTCCTTGCCCTCCTTGAGGACGAACACCCTCATAAGCTCGCCGGGGAGGACCACGGGCTTGACCGCGTTAGACAGCTCATTGATGTTCAGTACGGTGACGCCCTGCAACTCCGCGACTTTGTTCAGGTTGAAATCGTTGGTAATGACCTTGGCGTTTTTAACCTTGGCCAGCGCCACCAGCTTCGCGTCCACTTCCCGTATCTTCGGGAAATCGTCCTCCACCACCCGCACGTCCAGACCAGCTATTTTCTGAACGCGGTGCAGGATGTCCAGCCCTCTCCTGCCCCTGGCCCTTTTCAAGGGGTCGGATGAGTCGGCTATGTGCTGGAGTTCGTGAAGGATGAACTGGGGTAGAATAAAAACGCCTTCAAGGAAGCCGGTCTCGCAGATATCCGCAATCCTGCCGTCGATTATGACGCTGGTGTCCAGTATCTTGATATTACCGGCATCCTGCGGGGCCTTGAACGCGCTGATGGTTCTCTTGAAATCAAACTCTATACCCTTCCTCGCGCCGAACACCAGGCCGAAGTAGCCCAGCACTGCGTATATGAAGAACCTTGTTATCCCCCCGACTTCGGGCGAGATCGGCAGGTTCTTTATAGGCACGCACACAAGCGCCGCGAATATGATGCCCAGGGCGAGGCCGATAATAGCGCCAGTCAACGCCCGCACCGGGGCCTTCCTTACCGCGAGTTCAAGGACAATTGCCGCCATGCCGACGGCCAGGCCTATCCCCGCGCCGAGCGCCGTATTCCCCCCCAGGTTAGTCATCTGCGAAAATATCAGTTGTCCCATTATCGCGGAGACAATGAGAAAACATATTCTGATTACGTTAAACATAATAAAAAATATCCTCCAGAGAACAGATAAATTTTTATTCTTCCCCGGGGCTAACAGGCAGCCAGAGCGCCGAACCCTTCCTGTTTATAAGAAGGAGTACCGCGGCGCCCTTTTTGAGAGTATTAACCTCGGCATTATACTCCTTCACGTTCCTGACGGGCTTCCTGTTAATCTCGGTTATCACGTCGCCCCTCTGAAGACCGGACTCGTCCGCCACGCTCCCCGGGTCCACCATGACCACTATTACACCCGTGGCGTTCGGCTCCAGTCCCAGCCTGTCGATAAGTTCGGGAGTGAGGTCCTGGACGGTCACGCCCGTAAGCGCCGTAGCCGTAGCCGTCTTCTCGGCCTGCCCCGCTAACGCTTCCTTGGGCAACTCTCCCACGGTCACGGTAATGCTCTCTTTCTTTTGATTCCTTATTATTTCCACCTTTATCTTGCTGCCGACCGCGGTAGAGGCGGCCAAGTTCCTTAAGTGCCCGGAATCCTGAACTTCTTTGCCATTAAACTCTATAATCACGTCTCCCTGCTTGAAACCGGCCTTCTCGGCGGGGCTCCCCTTAACGACCTCGCCAACCAGCGCCCCTTCGCCCACCGGGACGCCAAATTGCCTGGATAACTCCGGGGTTACGTCCTGCACCGATACTCCCAGCCAGCCCCTGACCACCTTACCCGTGCGGATCAGGCTTTCCATAACCTGCTTGGCCATCCTCGACGGCACCGCGAAACCTATCCCCTGATAGCCTCCCGTGCGCGAGAATATGGCGGTATTGATGCCTACCAGTTCACCGCGCATGTTGACGAGCGCACCGCCGGAGTTGCCGGGGTTTATCGCGGCGTCCGTCTGGATAAAGTCTTCGTAATCCTCAATGCCGATGTTGGCGCGGCCCACCGCGGAGATTATCCCCATCGTTACCGACTGGGTAAGCCCGAAGGGAGACCCGACCGCCATGACCATCTCGCCAGCCCGGAGTTTATCGGAATCGCCCCAGGTTATCGCCGGGAGGTCCTTTTCGTCTATTTTTATCACCGCCACGTCGCTCCTGGAATCGGCGCCTATCAGCTTTGCCTTGAATTCCCGCTTGTTCGGCAGGACGACCTTTATCTCGCTGGCCCCCTCGATCACGTGGTTATTCGTGATTATATATCCGTCGGAAGAGACTATGACGCCGGAGCCTAAGCTCCTCTCCTTGAACTCTTTATGATGTTCCGGTACTCCGAAGAACTTGTGGAAGGGGTCCTCGAAGAACGGATTTAATTGGTCTTCCGGCTTTACCGTCTTGGTTGTGGAAATATTTACGACAGTGGGCGTAACCTGCGACGCCACGTCGGCAAGGGCGTCCGAGATCTGGGTAAGCGCGGGAGATACTTTAAAAGGTTTGTCTTTCTGCGCCCTGCCGATATTCATTATATCGAGACGTGATGATATTATAAGTCCGGAAGCGACTCCAAGCGTAAGGAGCACGATTACCCCTAACCACGTTACAAGCCTTTTATGACCCAATTGTATAACCTCCTTTAGTCATTTTTCCCTTCCAAAATTATATCACCCGCTCCTCAAGAAGTAAATAAGTTATTGAGTTTTACGGCAATTCCTGCCCTGGAGGGCGTACTTTGCAAACTCCCCGGAGGTTCCGGTAGCGGCCATCCAGGTCGAGGCCGTACCCTACGAGGAACTGGTCCTCCACCAGAAAACCGGTATAGTCCGGATTAATCGCCGCGGTCCTCCTGGCCCGCTTGTCCAGGAGGGCGCAAACCTTTAATGTTTTTGGATTCCCTGCCTTCAGCCTCTGGATGATAACGCTCAAAGTCAGCCCCGTGTCAACGATATCCTCCACTACCAGGACGTCCCTTCCCTTCACGTCCGCCTTTAGCCAGCAATCTACCTCCAACTCTCCGGACTCTCCGTCCCGGAGCCGTAACTCTTTACTTTCAGGAAATCCACCTCTACCGGCACCTTAAGCTCCCGGATTAAATCGGAAAAAAAGATAACCGAGCCGTTCAGGACGCAGACGGCCAGGATCTCTCCCCCCGCGTAGTCGCGGTTTAGTTCCGTCCCGAGCCGCCTGACCGCCTCCGCTATTTCGCAAGGAGATATTACTTCCGCCAGTTCTCCCATGTTCTCCCATGCTCCCGGCATGTTAATGCATCTATGCCGTGGCTTTTATTATTGATTCTTCAGTGATTTTGCAAATTTTATTCAGTTCCGGCGGCGTGGATGAGAGCGGCGGCATCAGCACTATGACGTTTCCAAGCGGGCGGATTATAAGCCCAAGCCGCCTTGCCTCGGTTATAACCCGTATCCCTATTTTCTCCTGCAATGGATACGGCTCCTTCGTGTCCTTGTCCTTCACAAGCTCTATACCTGCCATGAGCCCCTTCCGGCGCACGTCCCCCACGTGAGGAAGCTTTTTAATGTTTTCCAGCCCCGCGGAAAGACCGGCCTCTTTTTCAGGTAGGAGTTGAAGCGTCTCGTCTTTCTCGAAAACGTCCAGATTCGCAAGCGCGGCGGCGCAGGCAAGGGGGTTCGCGGTATAGCTGTGACCGTGGAAAAAGGTTTTAAGCTGGGCATAGTCCCCCAGGAAAGCTTCATATATCTTCTCGGTAGTCATCGTGGCCGCGAGCGGCAGGTAGCCGCCGGTTATGCCCTTGGCGAGACAGAGAATATCCGGAGAGACCCTCTCGTGCTGACATGCGAATAATTGACCGGTCCTGCCGAAGCCGGTAGCGACCTCGTCCAGGACGAGCAGGATATCATACTTATCGCAAAGCTCCCGCGCCCTCGTAAGATAGCCCGCCGGATGGACGATTATCCCCGCCGCGCCCTGTACCAGCGGCTCCATCACCAGCGCCGAGATTTTGCCTTCATTTTCCCGCATCAGCCTTTCCAACTCGTCCGCGCAGGCCATGCCGCAGGAACTTCTCTCCAACCCGAGCCCGCACCGGTAGCAGAACGGGGTCGCCGCCTTGACGGTTTGAAAGAGAAGTGGTTTAAAAATCTCGTGGAACAGCTCCATCCCTCCGACGCTGACCGAACCGATGGTATCGCCGTGGTAGGCCTCCTTCAGGCAGAGGAAAAGCGGCCTGTCCTCGCCCTTTATGCTTCCAGTACTGGAAGGCCATTTTAAGACCTATTTCGACGGCCGTGGAGCCGTTGTCGGAATAAAATACCCGTTTAAGCCCCTCCGGCGCTATATTGACCAGCCTCTCGGCCAACTCGATCCCGGGGGGGTGGGACAGCCCCAGGAACGTGGAATGGGAGATGGTTTTCACCTGCCTTATGATTGCGTCGTCTATCTCTTTCCTTCTATGCCCGTGTACATTCACCCAGAGCGAGGAGACGCCGTCAAAATAGCGTTTCCCATCAATGTCATAGAGATAGTTCCCCTTGCCTTTCTCGATTATAAGCGGCTCCCCGGCCTCCCAATCCCTCATCTGGGTAAACGGGTGCCAGAGGTATTTCTTGTCTTTCTCCGAAAGCGGGATATCCAAGCGAACTCCTTATTTAGATTTAAAATTAGATTTAAATTAATACAAATGGGCGCTTCTTGTCAAGGAAGAGCCCGTTTATCGCTTTTCTGAAAGGCGATGGTTTTCGCGGAAGGCTCGGCGCAGTTCGGGAAGAAGGTTTTTTTTACAGGGACGTGCAGTCGATGAGCTCGAATATCGTCTATTATACGGTTCCTTAGGGTCTGGTCCCCTCCACCAGCACCGAGCGGTCATGGAGCCTTCTGGCATTAATCTTCCCGAACCCCGATTCCTTCAGCCAGTTTTTAAGCTCGCTTATTGTAAACGTGCGTCCGGCGTTCTGAACGAGCATGTTAATAGCGAAAACCAGCGGCGGCGGAGGCGAGAACCTGTCGTCGTTCAGGGCATTTTCGTTTATGACGACCCTCCCGCCGGGACGCAGGATGCTGAAGACTTTTTTAAGAAGCCCCTTCGCCTTCTCGTCCGGCGCCGCGTGAAGGACCTGGGAAAGAAGGGCCATATCGAAGTCGCCGCCAATCCCGAGTTCATCCACGTCAAAGAAGGCGCACTCGGCAAGTTTCACCCTCCTGCCCATCCCATATTTCTTCACGTACTCGCGCGCCACTTTGACAGTATTGGGATAGTCCGCGAGGACGAAGCTGATGTCCGGATGCTTCCTTCCTATCGTGATAGGATACACGCCCGGCCCTCCGCCGATGTCCGCGAATTTCCTGACACCGGACAGGTCCATCTCTTCCACGAACATTTGAGCCGTGGGGCGGCCTACCTCAAACATACCGCAGATAAAGGCCCTGTTCTCCTTTTTATCCGACAGGAGTTTTGAAGGCGCCTTTCTCTTAGGCCTGCCTTTTTTAACCACCTTGTCAAGGTTTCCCCATGACTCGTAAAGGTGGTTCATATGGCTGAATATGCAGGACAGGCTCTCATCCGAGTCTTTGCCCAGGTGCTCGTTTACTTCCGGGGTATTGTAGAGTTTCCCTCTTTTAATCTCAAGGAGCTTCAAGCCCACCAGCGCCCCGAGGAGCATCTCTGCCGCCTCCCGGTCCAGGCTTAAGGCGCTCGATACCTCGTCCGCGCTCAGACCCTTCCCGGCAAGCAGTTTAAATATCCCCAGCTCGTTCGCCGCCAGAAGTATCTTTGCGGACTGATATCCGGACGCCATCGCCCGGAGTTTTTCCCGGTCCATGCCCATTTATTGTTTCTCCTGTATTTCTATCACCATGCCGTCATATGCCAGCTCGACGCCGGAGGGCATTTCCTTCATCACGGTCTCGTAATCGAACCCATGCGCCATGTGAGTGAATATCGCCCTCTTAGGCTTCAATATCTCCACGTACTGCATCGCCTGCGAGATCGTCACGTGCGCCGGATGAGGTTCCGTCCGAAGGGCCTCAAGCACCATCACGTCAAGGCCTTTCAGGAGGTCCATGGACTCCTCCGGTATTTCGCTGAAATCCGTGACGTATGCGAAATCGCCGAAACGGTATCCGAATATCGGCAGGTCCCCGTGCATCACCTCGACGGGGATTACCTTCAACCCGAAAAGGTCGAAAGGTTCCTCGATCTCGTTCGTCGTCAGGTTCGGCTGCCAGCCGGGCTTTCCCTGCAGGACGAATATGTATTTGAAATTATCCCGAAGCACCTTCAGGGTTTCCGGGCTTCCGTAGCACGGGATGGATGAGCCCTGGAGCCAGTTGAACCGCCTGAGCTCGTCGATTCCGTTTATGTGTTCCGCGTGCGGATGGGTATAAACGACGGCATCGATATGCTCGACCCCGTTGGCGATCGACTGCGCCCGGAGGTCGGTGGCCGTGTCCACCAGGACGTTTTTATCATCCCATGATACTAATATGGACGAGCGCAGCCTCTTGTTCCTGGGGTCGGAGGACTGGCATACGGGGCATTTGCAGGCGATCATCGGCACGCCGAAAGACGTGCCGCAACCCAAGATGGTAATTTTCATAATAAAAATACTATAACAAAAAAGTTTTCTCTGCGAAAGTATAATCTATTTGTTATATTTTAAGTAGGCACAGGAGACCATAACCGTGGAAATTATAAAGAACTTCATCGATGGCGAGTGGATAGAATCGTCAAACGGCGACAGCTTCGACAGCACGAACCCCGCCGACCGGCGCGATACGGTGGGCGTGGTGACGAAGAGCGGGACTTCGGATGTGGATAAGGCGTTTGACGCGGCGACGCGGGCATTCCGAAGTTGGCGGCTTGTGCCCGCGGCGAAGAGGGGGGAGATACTTTTCCGGGCGGCTGAAGGCCTCCGGCAGGACAAGACGCGTCTTGGCGAACTGGTTACGCGGGAAATGGGCAAGGTAAAGCTTGAGGGCCTTGGCGACGTACAGGAAGCGATAGATATCGGGTATTACATGGCGGGCGAGGGCAGGAGGCTCTCAGGTGAGACCGTACCGTCCGAGCTTAAGGATAAAGACATCAAAACCGTGCGCGAGCCTGTGGGAATATTTTCAATTATCACACCCTGGAACTTCCCGATAGCCATCCCGGCATGGAAGCTGTTTTCCGCGTTAATCGCCGGGAACACCGTCGTCTTCAAACCCAGCAAGTTCACGCCCGTGTGCGCAACGGAATTCGTCCGCAAGCTGGAGGCCGCGGGGCTTCCGAAGGGCGTCCTGAATTTGATCCACGGCACGGGAGGCGATATAGGGGAATACCTGGCCACCCACCCCCTTGCTTCCGGCCTGTCTTTCACCGGCTCCTCGGCAGTGGGAGAATCGCTTGATTTCTAAATGCGCGAGGCCCGGGCACGCCATAGCCTGCGAGATGGGCGGCAAGAACGCCATAATCGTGATGGATGACGCGGACCTTGATTTAGCGGTGGAAGGGGCGATCTGGGGCGGGTTCGGCACTGCCGGCCAGCGGTGCACCGCCGCGTCGAGGGTTATCATCCACAAGGACGTTTACGGCTCGTTCAAGGAAAAGTTCATAGCCGCGGCAAAGGGCCTGAAACTCGGGAACGGTCTTTTCCCAGGGACAGACGTCGGGCCGCTCGCATCGGACGAACAGCTTACAAAGGTCCAGCATTATGTCCAGATAGGCAGGCAGGAGGGGGTGAATATCGCCTTCGGCGGACAGCATCTGACACACGGCGACCTTGGGTACGGCTACTTCTTCGAGCCGACGATACTGGCCGAAGCGGACCCTAAGATGAAGACGTCCCAGGAGGAGATTTTCGGGCCGGTGGTCTCGCTTATAAAGGTGAAAAATTTTGACGAAGCCATGGAGGTGGCGAACGGGGTGCAGTACGGCCTGGTCGCGTCGATTTATACGAACAATATCCGCTACTCGGCCCTTGCGGAAAGGGAACTGGAAACGGGAATAGTTTACGTCAACGCCAGCACGATAGGGGCGGAGGTCCAGCTGCCGTTCGGCGGCGAGAAGAAGAGCGGTTTCGGGAGCAAGGAAGCCGGCGGCAGGGGCGGCGCTCTCGACTTGTTCACAAAATGGAAGACCATCTACCGGGACTACAGCGGCAAGCTTCAGAAGGCGCAGATAGAGTAATGGACGCAAAGGAATACTTAAAGACGCACCTGACGCGTGCATGGGGATTTACCACGGATATCACCGTGGAGCGCGCGGAAGGGATCTACCTGTACGCCAAAGACGGCAGAAAGTTTATAGATTTCACTTCCGGCCACGCGGTAATGAATATCGGCTACAGCCATCCTAAAGTCGTCGAGGCGGTAAAGGCCCAGGCCGAAAAGTTTTTCCATTCGGGTTCGATATTTTATTACGACTCCCTGGCTGGCGCTGGCGGAAAAATTGTCGGGAATAACTCCGCCGGGCATGGACAGGTTCTTCTTCTCCAACTCCGGGTCCGAGGCCGTCGAGGGCGCAATAAAGCTCGCGCGTTACAAGACGGGAAGGAAGGTCTTAATCTCGTTCAACGGGGCGTTCCATGGCAGGACGATGGGCGCTCTCAGCTTAACGTCCTCGTCCTCGCGTTACCGCAGCCGTTATGAACCGCTCCTCCCGTCCGTGTATCAGGTTGACTACCCTTACTGCTTCCGCCGTCCCTGCGGCGGTGACAAAGAGACGTGCGAGCTGAGCTGCATCGGAGAGATTGAACGGCTGTTCGCGCACATCGTCTCGCCCGAAGACATTGCGGCCTTTATCATAGAGCCGGTATTGGGCGAAGGCGGGTACGTCCCCGCGCCGGAAAGTTTCCTGCGGGCGTTGCGCGAGATATGCGACGCTCACGGGATACTCCTGATATTCGACGAAGTCCAGAGCGGGATGGGGCGCACCTGCAAGTGGTTTGCGCTGGAGCACTATAACGTCGTCCCGGACATAATGACCGTCGCCAAGGGCATCGCCTCAGGACTGCCTCTGTCCGCAATAATCTCGCGGGCGGATTTGATGGACGACTGGGAGGCCGGCGCCCACGGCACGACCTTCGGAGGCAACCCTATTGCGTGCGCCGCGGCCTCCGCGACTATAGACGCCATAAAGGAGGAGCACCTCCTGGAGAAGGCGGAGAAGCTGTCGCGCGGGGTTTACAGCCGTCTCTTTGCATTGCAGGAGAAGGTAGGCTCGATCGGCGACGTGCGCGGGCTTGGGTACATGATCGGCATAGAGTTCATGCGCAAAGGGGAGCCGGACGGAAATGCCGTGAAAAAGATAAAAGAGGAATGCTTTAAAAAGGGCCTCATCATCCTGGAAGCGGGGACGCATAGAAATGTCATAAGGCTTGCACCCCCGCTTATAACATCTCCCGACGAGATGGACGAGGCGCTGCATATATTCGAGGAGGCCGCGCTTACGCTATGACCGCAAAAAGGCCGCGCCGCGTTATAATCATGGGCGCGGGAGGCCGCGATTTTCATAACTTCAATATTTTTTTCCGGAAGAATACGGAATATAAAGTAGTCGCTTTTACAGCCGCTCAAATCCCGTTCATATCCAAAAGGACGTATCCCCCGTCGCTTGCCGGCCCGCTCTATCCGGAGGGCATCCCCATATTCTCCGAGGAACGGCTCCCGGAGCTTCTGCACACACTCCTTCCGGACACGGTGGTCTTCTCTTACAGCGACGTATCGGCACAATACGTAATGGGCAAGGCCTCGGAAGTCATGGCGATGGGCCCTGATTTCATGCTCCTTGGGCCTCACAGCACGATGCTGAAATCATCGCTCCCCGTTATATCCGTCTGCGCGGTGCGCACGGGAAGCGGCAAGAGCCCCCTCACCTTAAAGCTGGCGGGGATATTAAAACGCTTAGGCAGGAAACCGGCCGTGATACGCCATCCGATGATATACGGCGATTTCGAACTGCAGAGGGCCCAGCGGTTCTCCTCCATGGAAGACCTGGACCTCCAGAAATGCACGGTCGAAGAGAGGGAGGAGTACGAGCCGCTGGTCGGGCAGGGCGTAACCGTGTTCGCGGGCGTGGACTACGAGGAGATACTGTCGATGGCGGAAAAAGAGGCGGACATTATAATCTGGGACGGCGGCAACAACGACTTCCCTTTCATCCTGCCTGACCTGGAGATCGTCGTCGCGGACGCGCTCCGGCCGGACCAGGCGATTGGGTTCTACCCCGGAGAGATAAACCTCCGGCGGGCGGACATAGTCGTTATAAACAAGGCGGGAGTAAAAGAACGGGCAGGGATAAACAGGGTGCGCGAGGCGGTGAAGCTGGTTAACCCCGCCGCGGTAATAATTACCGCCGAATCTCCGATTACGGTCGAGGGCGGGGCGGAAAATTTAAAAGGCAGGAAAGTGCTCGTCGTGGAGGACGGGCCGACAGTAACCCACGGCGGGATGGCGTATGGCGCGGGTTACATTGCGGCAAAGGAGGCCGGGGCCATTATAGTAAAGCCCCGTAACTCGGCAAAGGGAAGCCTTCATGAGGTCTTTTTGAAGTACCCGCATTTAAAAGATGTCCTGCCGTCGATGGGATACAGCCCTCAGCAGCTTAGTGACCTGGAGGCGACGATAAACGCCGTGCCGTGCGATATAGTCGTCTCGGCGACGCCAGCGGATTTATCAAGACTTATAAAAACGGAAAAACCGATAATCAGGGTGAGGTATTCGATTCAGGAGAAGGGACAACCGACGTTCAATGCCATACTGAAGAAATTCCTGCGGGACGTTAAACCGACGCCGACGCCGCCGGCTTGACTACTCCTTCATAACTCCCCGCTCGATATGCAAGACCCTGCGCGGCACCATCTCCACCAGGTCGCGGTTGTGAGTCGCGAGGATTATCGTGGTCCCCTGGGCGTTGATGTCTTTGATGACGGACATTATGTTCTGCGTCGTCTCGAAATCGAGGTTCCCGGTAGGCTCGTCCGCCAGGAGTATCACCGGCTCTTTAACCAGCGCACGCGCGAGCGCCGCCCTTTGTTGTTCCCCGCCGGATAGCTGGAGCGGGTAGTTGTCCTTCTTTCTGTGGAGGTCAAGCGCCTTAAGTACCGTCTCCGTCCTGTCCTTTATCTTCTCTTCCCTTGCGCCAGCCACCCGCAGGGAGAGCGCGACGTTCTCGTATACAGTCTTGCGCTCGATTAACTTGAAGTCCTGAAATACGACCCCGATGCTCCGCCTTAAGCCGGGTATATCCCTCTGCTTAAGCCTCGCGACGTTCCTGCCCGCTACCAGTATCTGCCCGTCGTCCGGCTCTTCCGCGCAGAGGATGAGCTTGATGATCGTGCTCTTCCCCGCGCCGGACGGGCCGGTCAGATAAACCATCTCTCCCTTTTGCAGCCGGAAGGAGATATCGTTTACGGCGGGCCGGCGTCCGTCGTAGGACTTCGTGACGTGGTAGAACTGGATCATTTCGCGGGTTGTGTGAGTTTCTTCGCGACCGCCTCCTTGACCGCGGCCTTTATCGCCTCCGCCGTCAGGCCGTAATGCTCCATCAGTTCGTCCGGCTGGCCGGAGGTGCCGAATACGTCTTTTATCCCGATTCTCCTGAGCGGCACGGGACAGACTTCGGACAGGACCTCCGCGACCGCGCTGCCCAGGCCCCCGATTATGGAATGCTCCTCGGCGGTGACTATCGCGCCGGAGTCCTTCGCGGCCTCTACGACGGCGTTCAAATCAATGGGCTTTATCGTGGACATATTTATCACGCCTACCGAAACGCCTTCCGCCAAAAGCTCTTCTGCGGCCTTCAGCGCCTCCGGCACCATTATCCCGCAGGCGATGATGGTCGCGTCCGCGCCCTTTTTCAGGACGTCGGCCTTCCCTACCTTGAACTCATAAGAGTCGTCGTAGATGACTTCCGTCTTGGCGCGGCCTACCCTGATGTATGTCGGGCCGGCATATTCTTCCATCGCCATTATTACCTTAGCCGTTTCTGTGCCGTCCGCTGGGACTATGACCGTCATGCCTGGGATGGTGCGCATAAGCGATATGTCCTCTACCGACTGGTGCGAGCCGCCGTCCTCGCCGACGGTAATCCCGGCGTGTGACGCGACAATCTTTACGTTCAGCCCGGGGTAGCATATCGACTGGCGTATCTGCTCCCATGCGCGGCCGGTGGCGAATACCGCGAAGGTGCTGGCAAACGGGAGCTTCCCGCCAAGCGAGAACCCTGCCGCGACGCCCATGAGGTTCTGCTCCGCTATGCCGATATTGAAAAACCTCTCCGGAAACTCTTTGCCGAAAACCTTGGTTTTTGTGGAGCCCGACAGGTCCGCGTCCAGTGCGACGACCGTCTCGTTTTTCCTGCCCAGTTCCAGGAGCGCCTTGCCGTATGCCTCTCTAGTCGCGACCTTGCTCATCCCCGCCCCCCTATTTCCTTCAGAGCTATCGTAAGTTCATCGTTGGACGGCGGCGTCCCGTGGTACTCCACCTTCCCCTCGAATAAAGAACACCCCTTGCCCTTTATCGTCCGCGCCACTATGGCCGTCGGCCTGCCCTTGTGGTGCTCCGCGCGGTCCAGCGCGTCTATAATCTCCCCCATGTCATGCCCGTCGATGCTTATCGTGTCCCAGCCGAAGGCGGCGAATTTATCCGCGATGGGGTCCACGCACATCACCTCCGAACACGCGCCGTCTATCTGGAGGCCGTTGTTGTCGATGATGGCGGTCAGGTTATCCAGCCCGTAATGGGCGGCGGTCATGGAGGCTTCCCATACCTGGCCTTCCTGGAGTTCCCCGTCACCAAGGAGCGCATATACCCGCCAGGGTTTTGAATCCATTTTACCGGAAAGCGCGAGACCACATGATATCGAAAGGCCCTGGCCCAGCGAGCCGGTGGAAATCTCTACCCCGGGCAGCTTCTTTGAATCCGGGTGTCCCTGCAAACGGCTCCCCAGCTGCCTTAGGGTGGAAAGCTCTTCCACGGGGAAATACCCGGACCTGGCAAGGGCGGCGTAAAGCACCGGGGCGGCATGCCCCTTGCAGAGGATGAACCGGTCCCGCTCCGGCCACGAGGGGTCTTCCGGGTTGTGCCGCAGCTTGTGGAAATAAAGGGCGGTGACTATATCCGCCGCCGAAAGGGAGCCCCCGGTATGTCCGGAACCTGCCTTGTTCAGCATTTCCACGATGTCCATCCTTATCCTGCAGGCCGTCTGGTTCAAGCCCTTTATCATGTCAACAGCCATTACCAACTTAATCCCCCTTTTTAGTCCCAGTCGTCCTCGGACGCCAGGTAGTCAAGAATCTCGCTGTCCAATCCTCTTTCCTTCAAAGGCCTCTCCCTGGCCTCTTCGGCTGTCTCCGCCTTGTGTTCTGCTTTGGTCTTCACCTCGGGAGCCGCGCTCAAATCGGGTGCGGGCGTATCCAGGTCCGGGAGATTTTCCTCCTTTGCCGTGAACTGCCCCGCCACAAGGTCCTTTATCACCTGCTTGTGCTGCTCCTCCATTATCTCCCGGACGACCTGTTCCAGCTTATTGAACTTCAAGATGTCGGCGTAGCTGGTCTTCCGGGACGCGAGGATTGCCCCGCCCCTGTAAAGGAGGGTGACGATAACGGGGTTACGCAGGCCGTTATCTTCGGTCTGGACGTGATAGACGGTACCTTTGTACCGGAAGTCGGTATTGAAGCCGGTGAGCATTTTTTTTAAATATTGCGTTTTAAGTAGCTGGATTATATATAAAGGCAAAGGCGCGCGCAAGCAAAAAGAAGTTGACGGGGCTTAAGATGTGTAATATATTGCAAATTCACCCCCAGATGCCGGCGTGGTGAAACTGGTAGACGCGCTGGACTCAAAATCCAGTAAGGGCAACCTTGTGCCGGTTCGATTCCGGCCGCCGGCACCAAATCT